>CAVZNV010000015.1:0-360889 GCA_963776735.1 uncultured Actinomycetes bacterium | reverse complement strand
GCGGCGGCTCGAGCGTGACGACCTGCTCCTCTACGGCCTCGAGATCGCTGGACCGGGCGGGCACTGGGTCGAGTTCTCGCGGCCGATCTGCGCGGGCACGCCGTCCGCCGAGACGCTGGCCGCGATGGACGCGTACCACGAGTATGCCGACGCCGCCCGCGCGACGATGAAGGCCGGTGCCACCGCCCACGACGTCCACGTCGCCGTGTCGAAAGGCTTCCTCGACCGCGGGTTCACGCTCGGGCACGTCACCGGCCACTCGATCGGCATGACGATGATCGAGCACCCGCGCATCGGCGAGGGCAACGAGACGGTGCTGCGCGAGAACATGGTCGTCTCGATGCACCCGCACGCGATCACGGCCGACGAGCGCGCATGCCTGTACATGCAGGACACGTGGCTCGTGACCGCGGACGGCGGCGTGCCGTTCTCGGACGTGCCGCTCAGGATCTACGACGGGTCGGAGCTGAGCCTGTAGGCCCGGCTCCGAGCCGTTCGAGCTACTTGTTCAGCGCGACGGTCTGCGACCTGTAGACGTCCGAGGAGTTGTGCTGGATCTGGACCCAGGCGAACGTCGAGCCGTAGTGCTGGAAGAACGAGAAGGAGATCGGCGACGTCCTGCCGTTCGCGTCGGTCGTGAACTCGACGATGTCCGAATCGGTCGTGACGCAGAACGAGCCGGCACCCTGGACGACGCTGACGAAGTACGTTCGGTTCGGGTACAGGTTGCCGGTGATCTTGATCGTGGCATTGACCCACGACGATCCCGTGTGCTCGGTGACCGTGAACGTGCCGTGCGTCTCGCCCCCGCCGACCGAACCGTGGCAGTCGTAGCCGGCGTTGCCGTAGATCGTGGCGGAGAACGTGCCGGACGCCGTAGCGGTCGCGGTCACGATCAGCGCGGCCAGGAGAGCGACACCGGCCGCAAGCGTGCGAGTCTTCCTCATGAAGTCCTCCCCTCGAGGTTGCCGCGCTGACTCTAGTACTCCGATTCGCTGCTGACCAGTGACCGCAGGCAGACATCTCGGGGCGGCGACGAGCAGCCGCCACCCCGCAGAATGCGAGCTACTTGTTCAGCGGCACGGACTGCGACCGGTAGACGTCCGAGGTCGAGCTGTGCTGGATCTTGACCCAGCCGAACGTCGAGCCGTTGTGCTGGTAGAACGTGAACTGCACGATCGGCGCCCGACCGCTCGAGTCGGTCGTGAACTGGACGATGTCCGAATCGGTCGTGGTGCAGTACGACCCCGTGCCCTGGACGACGCTGACGTTGTAGGTGCGGTTCGGGTACAGGGTGCCCCTGATCGTGATCGAGGCGTTTACCCACGGCGATCCGGTGTGCTCGGTGACCGTGAACGTGCCGTGCGTCTCACCGCTGGCGGTTGCGCCATGGCAGTCGTACGGCACGTTGCCGTAGATCGCGGCCGAGAACGTGCCGGACGCGACAGCTGCCGAAGTCATGATCAGCGCGGCCAGCACAGCGACACCGACTGCGAGCGTTTTCATCTTCCTCATTGGTTTCCTCCTTCCGTCGACATATGTCTTACCCGGCGGGCGGAGTTCCAACACCCGAGATCGTCACACCTGGAACGAGATGCGCCATTCGCTGCGCAGGATTGCGGCGTAGACGTCGCCTGGCTCGGGCTCGCGACCCGCAGCCTCGACGATCGCCTGCCTGCGCGCTGCCTTCGCCGTCAGCCCTGGACGCCGTCGAGCCTCACCGACCAGCTCGTAGCGGCCCGGCTCCGTCTCGCGGAGCACGACAAACCCGGGGCTCGGCGGCTTCGCATCTGCCACGGCGGAATCATCGCCGATGGATGTAGGCTCGCGCGGTGAGCGGGGCCGCACTCGACATCTTCATCGAGGCTCTGCCGCCGACGATGCAGCTCGACTACGGCAAGCGCGCCGAGGAGCGAGGCTTTCGCGCGGCCTGGTTCCCGGAGATCACGTTCGGCGACGCGTTCGGCCCGGCCACCGCCGTCGCGACGCAGACGTCGCGGCTCGAGCTCGGCACCGGCGTCGTCGGCATCTGGAGCCGGTCGGCGGTGACGATGGCGCTCCAGGCGGCGACGCTGAACGAGCTCTCGAACGGCCGGCTGCTGCTCGGCGTCGGTTTGCAGGCGCGCGGCTACGTCGAGGGCTGGCACGGGCAGACGTACGAGCGGCCCGTGCGCGCGATGCGCGAGTACGTGACGATCCTGCGCCGCATCCTCTCCGGGGAGGCCGTGACGTTCGAAGGCGAGGTCTTCTCCGTCCGCAACTTCCAGCTGCAGATGCAGCCGCAGGAGCGGCCGGCGCGCATCTACATGGCGGCGATCGGGCCGCAAATGACCCGGCTCGCTGGGGAGCTCGCGGACGGGCTCATCGGCTACTGCTACTCGGCCGAGTACCTGCGCGACAAGGTGATGCCGAACCTGCGGGCAGGCGCCGAGCGAGGCGGGCGGAGTCTGGACGGCTTCGACGTGGCGTGCGGCTTCCCGACGATCGTCACGCCCGGCGAAGAAGGGCTCCAGCAGATCAAGGGTCAGGTGATGATGTTCGCGACCGCCGGCAGCTCGTCGCCCGAGTACGCGACCAGCTTCGCGGCGGCCGGCTTCGACGTGGCGCCGATCCAGGAGCGGGTCGACGCGGCCGACATCGACGGGGCGCTCGCGCTCGTGACCGACGAGATGGCGGACGCGATGACGATCGCCGGCTCGCCCGAGCATGTCCAGGCGCGGATCGAGGAGTACCGCGAGGCGGGGTTGACGACCGTGGCGCTGAACCCGTCCCCGCCGGACGTCTGGTTCCCGCTCTACCAGGGTCATTTCCCGGACGCCGCGCTCGCGAAGATCCCCGAGTTCTCGTTCCCGGCCTACCTCGGCGTGATCGACGCAACCCTGGCTCTCGGCGGTTAGCCGGCTTCGCGGAGCACCGCGGCTGCCAGCAGCAGGACGACCACCAGGGGAAGGAGCCACCAGGGATTGAGGCCCGCGACGTGGACGAGCAAGGCGGTCGCGCCGAGTGCCGCTCCGGCTCCGGCCGCGAGCCAGACGTCGTCGCCGACGACGAACTCCCACCAGAAGCGCCCGAAGCGCCGCAGGTAGCTCACGCTCTCGCCTCGGCCGGCTCCGCGCGACGCGCCACCGCGACGATCGCGGCCGACGCGAGCACCATGAAGCCGATGATCCCGAGCAGGGCCGCGTCGCCGCCGGGCCAGTCGATCCCGATGCCCTCGCCGGCCCAGAAGATGCCGAACGACGTGAGCATGATCCCGACGACGAACTTGAGCGCGTTTTCGGGCACGCGCGCGAGCGGCGCCTTGAGAGCTGCGCCGACGGCGGCGACCACGAGCACAGCGGCGGCGGCTGCCGCGGCGGCGAGCGGGATGCGGTGCTGCGCGGCGCCGAAGGTCAGCACGATGAAGACGACCTCGAGCCCTTCCAGCAGGACGCCCTTGAACGAGAGCGTGAACGAGTACCAGTCGACGCCGTGCCGCTCGTCGCGGCCAGCCTGATGCGCTGCTTCGACCTCGCGGGCGTACGCGGTGGCCTCGTCCTTCGTCGCCTTCAGCCCGCTCGCGCGCAGGATCGCCTTGCGCAGCCACTGCAGGCCGAAGAGGAGGAGCAGCGTCCCGACGACGATCCGCAGCGACTCGATCGGGATCGAGTGCAGCGCCGGCCCGAGCGCCCCGACCAGCGCGGCCAGGATGAGGCCGGCCGCGCCGACCCCGAAGAGCGTCGAGCGCCACTCGCGCGTCGTCCCGACGGCGAGCACGATCGTCAGGGCCTCGACGGCCTCGACCCCGCTGGCCAGAAACGTCGAGACGACGAGATAGGCAGGGCTCACACCCGAACGGTACGCAACCGTGGGATCCTCCCGTGCTGCGCGAGTCCGTTCCCTTCCGGCTCGTCACCGCCGACGGCGAGAGGATCGACCTCTCGTACTCGTCGCTGCGGCCGGCCGCCGAGCACGACGAGCAGGCGTTGCTCGCCGAGACGCCGTGGTCCGAGCCTGGCAAGCCGCTCCGCAACTACTCTCTCCACGAGACCGACTTCTACGACGAGGTCGATCGCCGGGCTTCACTGCGCCACGCTCGAGCTGGTTCGCGATCAGCCCTGACGCGGCTCGGTCGGACACGGCCAAACGGCGGTGTCAGACACCGAATTTGTCAAGCGAAATGTGTGACGAAAGTGTGACTTTTTGTCCACAAGTGTTTTCCCTGCTCAAAGCCGTTTCGGAACTGGCCCCGCTCCATCCCTTTCGGCCGTTGAGGCCATCGTCCCGCGCGGACGCCGCCTCCGTCGGTGTCTGACACCGGGGGCAGGCGCCCGACCCGCCGGGCGTCCGGGACTAGCCGTTGCCCGACGAGTCTCGGAGCCGTGGCCGGGGCCACGAGGCCGGCAGCGAGAACTCCTTGCCGCCGGTGATGCCGGCCGGGCGTAGGAGCAGGATCACGAGCATCACGATCGCGATCCCGACCAGGCTCGTCCCGCTCGGAGCGGTGATCGACCAGCCGAAGACGTGGATGCCGAGCTGGGCGTTGACGAGCAGGATGTTGAAGAGGCTGATCGTGATCGCCCCGATCACGGCGCCGAACAAGCTCGAGATACCGCCGACGACGAGCATCGCCAGCGTCAGGAACGTCAGGTCGAGGTACACCTGGTTCGCCCCGATGCTCCCGAGCAGGTGCACGTAGAGCCCGCCGGCGAAGCCGGACAGGGCGCCCGACAACGTGAACGCGAGCAGCCGCTGCCGGTGGATGTCGATCCCGGCCGCGCGAGCCGCCGCCGGGTCCTCTCGCGCTGCGCGCAGCTGCCGCCCGAAGCGCGACCGCTGGTACGCGAACGCGACGCAGATCACCGCCACCGCACCGATCGTCGCCTGCCAGTAGTCGGTCGTCTCCGGAATGAGCGACTCGACCGTCGCGCCCGGTCCGATGCTGTTCCAGTTGTAGAGCAGGTTGTAGGTGATCCCGAGCACGGCGAGTGTGGCGATGCCCGCCGCGATTCCCGAGAGCCGCATCAGCGGGATGCCGACGAGGAACGCGTACACAGCGCCCAGCCCGGCGGCGAGCGCGAGCGACCACGCGCTCGAGATCGAGTGGTCGCGCAAGAGCGGGAACAGCGTCGACATCACGCCCGGCTTCGTCCCGATCGGGATTGTCATCACGCCCGCCGAGAACGCGCCGACGGCGACGAAGCTCACCTGCCCGAACGAGATCACGCCCGAGTTGCCGACGAACACGTAGAGCGCGGCGACGATCGCCACGTAGACGATCGCCGTCAGGTACTGCACCTGGTTCGCCGAGCCGACGACGAGCCCCGAGACGAGCGCCAGCAATGCGACCGCCGCGACCGGCCCGAGCAGCTGCTCCCATCCGCGCAGCCGGCTCACACCCGCTCCGCTCCCCGCCCGCCGCGCGCGAACAGTCCCGCCGGCCGCAATAGCAGCGCGACGATCACGGCCAGGTAGATGACCGACGGCATGTAGACGTTCGACGTGAACGGCGTCTCGCCCGACGAGGGCAGCTCGGCGCCGACGATCGAGATCGCGAAGCCGATCGCGAAGCCGCCGAGCGTGGCCGAGAGCAGCCGGTCGATGCCGCCCGCGACCACGCCGACGAGCACGAACAGGGTCTCGTACAGGCCGGTCGTGTACGTGACCGACGCGTTGCCGACGCTGAGCACGACGGCCGCCACGGCGGCGAGGACGCCCGAGACCGCGACCGCCGCGACGATCACCGTGTTCGCCTTGACGCCGAGCAGCCGGGCGGTGCTGAAGTCCATCGACGCCGCGCGCATCTGCAGCCCGATCGACGTCCGGTTCAGAAGCAGCGCCAGCAGGCCGAGCGAGACGATGCCGGCGCCGATGGCGACGAACGAGATCCAGCGGATGTGCAGCGAGCCGATCGTCACCGCCCGGTTGAGCTGCGCCAGCGTGCCGACCGGGTCGGCGATGATCCCCTGCTGGCGGTACGAGTACTGGACGAGCGCGGCGTTCTCGAGCAGGTAGGCGACCGCGAAGGTGGCGACGAGCATCGTCGAGGGGTCGGCCGAGCGCAGGGGCCGGTAGGCGACCCGCTCGATCACCAGTGAAGCCGCGACGGCGACGAGCACCGCCAGCAGCACGCTGGCCGCGTCCGGCCACGAGTCGGTGAACGCGAGCGTGTAGGCGGCGAGCATGATCAGCTGGCCGTACGCGAAGTTGATCAGTCGCAGCACGCCGAAGACGAGCCCGATCCCGACCGCGATCAGGGCATAGACCGCCCCGAGACCGACCGCGTCGATGATGTTCTGGATGTGGATCACGACAGGTACGCCGCCACGATCCGGTCGGTGTCGCGGGCGTCTGCCGGGGACAGGGTCATGCGCAGCTCGCCGTTCGTCACCACGTAGGTCCGGTCGGCGAGCGCGACGGTGCGCTGCGCGCGCTGCTCGACGAGCAGCACGGTGACGCCGCGGTCGCGAATCTTCCGGAGCACGTCGAACACGACGTCGACGATCGCCGGCGCGAGTCCGAGCGACGGCTCGTCGAGGAGCAGGACGTCCGGCGCGGCGACGAGCGCGCGCGCGATCGCGAGTTGCTGCTGCTGGCCGCCCGACAGCGTCCCCGCCTGCCGCCGCCGCGCGTCGACGATCACCGGGAACAGCTCCCGCAGCCACTCGAGGTCGGCCGCCTCGCCCTCGCGGCCGTCGCGGCCGACGAGGCCGAGGCGCAGGTTCTCGTCCACCGTCAGCTCGGCGAAGATCCGGCGGCCCTCGGGGACGAGCGAGACCCCGCCGCGCGCGATCGCCTCCGGCTTGCGGCCGACGATCGACGTGCCGACGAGCCGGATGTCGCCGGACCGCACGCGGACGAGGCCGACGATCGCGTGCAGCGTCGTCGACTTCCCCGCACCGTTCGGGCCGATCAGGCCGACGATCTCGCCCCTGCCGACCGTGAGCGAGAGGTCGCGAACGGCCGGGACCGAGCCGTAGTTGACGCAGAGCGCGTCGAGCTCGAGCGCAGGAGGCGCCGCACTCACGTCTCGTGCACCGCGCTCTCGCCGAGATAGGCGGCGGTGACGTCGATGTTGTCGCGGATCTCGCGAGGTGTGCCCTCGGCGAGGGTGCGCCCCTGGTCTAGCACGTGGATTCGGTCGCAGACCTCCATGATCAACGCCATGTTGTGGTCGATCAGGAGCACGCCGCACCGGTAGTCGTCGCGCACGGAGCGGACGACGGCGGCGAAGTCGGGCACCTCCGGCTCGGGCAGGCCCGCCGCCGGCTCGTCCATGAGCACGAACCTCGGCTCCATCGCGAGCGCCCGTGCGACGCCAAGCTTTCGTTCGTCGCCGTGCGCGAGCGTCGCAGCGGGCCGCGAGGCGTACGAGGCCAGCCCGAGCAGCTCGAGCAGCCGCGCCGCGCGCCGCCGAGCCTCGCGGGCCCCCGCGCCCGAGCCGAGCGCGGCGACCTCGACGTTCTCGCACACGGACAGCGAACCGAACGAACGGCTGTGCTGGAACGTCCGGGCGAGCCCTGCCCGGCCGCGCTTGCTCGGGCTCCAGGTGGTGATCAGGTCGTCGCCGAGCGCGACCGAGCCCGACGTCGGGAAGTCGAACCCCGTCATCACGTTGACGAGCGTGGTCTTGCCGGCGCCGTTCGGGCCGATCAGCCCGACGACCTCGTTGCGGTTCACCTCGAGGTCGACGCTCCGCAAGGCGTGCACGCCCTCGAAGGAACGCGAGACGCCGGTGGCCCGGAGACTGCCCCCGGGCCACCGATTCGTCTCGGACGAGACGTCGCTCGCCAACCTCAGCCGGAGATCGAGCCCAGCTTCTTCGCCGTGTAGAGCTGGACGAACTTCGGCGTCGAGTTCTGCACCTCCATCACGCGGTAGGCGCGACCGAACACGCTGTGCAGCTTCGCCGAGAAGCTCACCTTGCCCGAGATCGTGGGCAGGTTGTGGAACTTCTGCATCAGGGCGGCCAGCACTGCGCCGTTGGTCGAGCCCTTCGCCTGCTTGACCGCCGCCACGACCCCGTCGACGGCCGCCGCACCGGTGACGAAGCCGCCTGTCGCCGGCGGTTGGTGGATCGCCGTCATCTGGCCGATCAGCCTCTTGACCGCCGCGCTCGGGTCATCACCGAATGCGGAGGCGTAGGTCACGTACCAGTAATTGGAGACCTTCGGGGTCTTCGGGTACCAGAACGTGCCGTCGCCGGCCCACGAGTTCATGATCGGCGTGTTGTTGTTCAGGCTGCGGATGCCCGCCACGAATGCGGGCCAGTCCGGCGGGAAGCCGTCGCACACCGCGATCATCGCCGCCTTGTGCGCGTTCACGCGGCTGACGACGCCCTGCACCTGGTTCTGTCCGGTCGTGTAGCTCTCCGAGTCGACGATCTTGCCGCCGAGCTGCGTGTACCGCGACGTGAACGCCTGGATGATGTTCTTGAAGTAGACGAGCAGGTTGTTCGTGACCGTGATCGCCGTCTTCCAGTGCTTCACGTTGTAGGCGTACTCGGCCATCGCCGCCCCTTCGTCCTGAGCCACGTTGCCGTAGCTGAACGCGAGTTTGCCGGCCGCGCCGAAGCGCTTCGGCCCCATCTGGTCCGTGCCGATGCAAGGTGCGATCGTCAGCATCTTCTTCGCCAGGAACTCCTGGATCGCCGCGGTCGCGAAGTCGATGTCGCACGTCACCATGCCGATGACCGCGCCCTTCGAGACGAGGTTGTCGACGCACGACTTGGAGACGTCCGGCTTTGAGTTCTGCGTGTCGCAGCTGACGATCTCGAGCTTCTTGCCGAGGACGCCGCCCTGCCCGTTGATCTTCTTCGCCTCGAGACGTGCCGCCGTCAGCGCCGGGTTGTCGAACGGCGCCATCTGGCCGCTCAGGTCGGCCGCGTAGCCGATGATGATCGTCCCCTTGGCACCCGACGCGGACGTTGCTCCGACGACTGCGGCGACCACTGCCACCAGGGCCACCATGACGCCGAGAGCCAGCCGCTTCCTCCTCATACCGCCCTCCCTTCCATGCTTGACAGTTCCAACTCCGTGAACCGAGCCCGCCCGCGCCGCGCCAGCTCCTCCGGCGGGAGCTTCCACAGCGAGTCCTCGAACGCGTGGCCGAACATGCCGTCGTCCGAGAACACCTCGAGGTCGTAGCAGCCTGCCCAGCCCGTCCGCTCGACCGCGTCGAGGATCGGGCCGAGGTCGATGACGCCGTCGCCCGGGAGCACTCGGTCGCACCAGCTCCGCGTCGGCTCGCGCCAGTCGTTCACCTGCACGGCCACGAACCGGTCGCCGTAGAGCGCGATCTCCTCGTCCAGGTCGGGCGTGTCCCACAGGTGCCACGTATCGAAGATGAGCCCGACGTCCGCGCCCGCCTCGTCGACGAGTGCCGCCGCCTCGCCGAGCGAGGTGACGAGTGTCCAGTCCTCGCGCTCGTAGCTCGACATCGGCTCGAGCCCGACCGGGATCCCGAGCCGAGCCGACTCGTCGGCCAGCACGCGCAGGCCTTCGCAGACGACTGCCCGCGCCTCGGCCTCGCCGAGCTCGCCGGGCGGGCCGCTCGGGGAGACGAACGCGGTCGGCTCGAACGGCGCCAACCGCTGCATCCCCGCGACGATCGCCTCGATGCGCTCCTCCGGCCGCTCCGGCCCGGGGAACTTCGGCAGCGGCAGGATCGACGGAACGGCGGTGATCGCCGCGCTCGACTCGAGCCCGCTGGCGCGGAACGCGGCCAGCTGCTCGGACTCGCGGCCCGCGACGAGCTTGCCCTCGAAGATCGAGATGCCGTCGGCCCCGGCCGCGGCGTAGCCGGCCAGGTCGGCCTCGAAGCTCGCGGGGAGCGTCGAGAGCTCGCAGACGCCGAACTTACGCAACGGCCGCCTCGGCGCGATCGCCTGTCTTGAAGTGCGGCATGACCAGGTCGGCGAACAGCTCCTGCGCCTTGATCGCCTGCCAGTGCGCGAAGCCGCCCGGGTTGACCGTGATCGAGATCTCCGTCAGCCCATCGCAGACGTCGCGCACGGCCTCGATCCGCTCGATCACGTCCTCCGGCGTCCCGACCCACACGATGTCGCCGTCGATCATCTCGTCGAAGGGCGTCTGCGCGAGCTTCTCCATGATCCCGGAGATGTAGAAGCCGTAGCCCGACGCCTCCATGTCCTCCTTCGACGGGAAGTTGACGTAAGGGTCGCCGAGCGGCGACGCGTTTCCTTCGAGGAACTGCCGCATCCCGCGCTCCGCCTCGCGACGGGCGTTGTCGCGGTCCTCGTCGATGTAGCAGGCGTGGATCCAGACGATGTCGGGTTCCGTGCCGTGCTCGGCGCACTTCGACCTGTAGAGGTCGAGCTGGTCCTTGAGCGCGACGTACGGCAGCAGCGGCGGGACGACGACGGCCCAGCCGTGCTTCGCCGCCAGCTCGTACGTGCGGTCGCTCGTGCCGCCGAGGAAGACGCGGAACTTCGTCTCCGGCCGTGGCCAGATCTGCGCCTCGTCGACGTGGTAGTACCTGCCGTCGTACGAGAACCGCTCGTCGCCGAGCGCCTGGAAGAGGATGTCGAGCGACTCCTCGTAGCGATCCCGGGTCTCACGGATGGGGACGCCTGCCTTGCCGGGAATCCAGCCGTGGCCGCGGAGCGCGCCGAACTCGTAGCGCCCGTCGAAGAGGATCCCGGCGGCCGCGATCTGCGAGGCCAGGATCGTCGGGTTGTGGTAGGGCAGCACGTGCCCGAGCGTCCGAAACTTGATGTTCTTCGTCTTGGCGGCGCACTCGCCCCAGACCGCGAACGGGTTGGCCGAGATCGAGAACTTCGGGAAGAAGAAGTGCTCGATGATGCCGTACGCGTCGTAGCCGAGCCGGTCGGCGTGCACGACCTGCTCGATGACCTCGTCATACGCGCGCTTCTGGGACTTCCCGCCCCAGTACTGGATCTCCGAGTAGAGCGAGAACCTCATCTAGGCCTCCTTCCTTCCCGCGACTCTGAACGGATTTTGATCATGTGTCAAAGCGGATCGTCTCACTTCCCGAGGCGGCTGCTCAGGCCTGCGAAGGCGCGGCGTGCCGGGTTCTCGCGCAGCAGGTCGTCGGCCACGATCGTGCCCGAGCCGGCGCCGAGCCCGGGGCCGGGATGCGTGCTCGCGCCGATGTGGTAGAGGCCGTTGACGCGAGTGCGGTGGCCGGGCAGCGAGGGCCGCGGCCGCCAGATCAGGTTCTGGTCGAGCGCGCACGAGCCGGAGTAGATGTCGCCTCCGACGAGGTTGACGTTCGCGCGCTCGATGTCGGCGGGGGAGAGGACGACGCGCTTCAGCGTCGCGGAGTCGAGATTCGTGATGTGGCGGGCGATCCGGGCCTGAATCCGGTCGGCATAGCGCTCGCGCAGCTCCTCGGTCCAGGTGCCGTCGCCGACGTCGAGCTCGCCGGCCGCGTCGCCCTTCGGCCGGCTCGGCAGCTCCTGGAGCTGGATCCAGAGGATCGACTTGCCTTCGGGCGCGCGCGACGGGTCGACGGCGAGCGGCTGGCCGACGACGACGGTCGCTTCGGCCGGGAGCAGGCCGCGCTCGGCCTCGTTGACCGCGCGCGAGACGCCGTCGAGCCCGGGTGTCAGGTGGACGATCGCCGTGCGGCCGAGGCGCTCGTCGCCGGCCCAGCGCGGCGCCTCGTCGAGCGCGAAGTGAATCTGCATCTCGCCCCGGCCGTAGCGGAAGCTCTTGCCCTCGTCACGCAGCTCCGTGTCGGCGAGCAGCCGGCCGTAGAGCTGTGTCGGCGTCACGTTCGCGATCACCCGGTCGGCGGCCATCGGACCCGACTGCGTGCGCACACCGGTGACTCGGCCGTTCTCCACCAGGATTCGCTCGACGTCCTGTCCCGTTTCGAGCTCGCCGCCGCCGGCACGGACGATGGCTGCCAGCGCCTCGATCAGCTTGACGCCGCCGCCCTTCGGCACCGGCATCCCGCCCAGCTCGACCGCGACCGCGATCACCTGCGTCATGAACCCGGACACCGCCGCGTCCGGCCCGAGCCCCGTATGCAGCACCCACGGCGCGAGTAGCCCGTGCGTCGACGGCGACGTGAACGTGTCGGTGAGCCAGTCGCGCGCGGTCACGAGCACGTTGCCCGTGAACTCGACCAGCCCGCGCCGGCCGAGCCGGCGGTACGCCTTGAGCCCGAGTCCGGAACCGGCGCGTGACCAGAGCTCGGTCGTCAGGAGGCCGAAGGAGAGGTCGGCGTTCGGCATGAAGGTGCCGACCACCTTGCTCCACGCCTCGCCGTCGCCCGGCGCGCGCCGCTCCAGCTCCTCGACGTTCCGCTCGTGCGACGTGGAGAGAAACGCGCTCGACCCGTCGGGACCGGCCCAGCCGGTCGGCAGCGCGGTGTTCAGGTACTCCAGCCCGAGCCGGCCCAGGTCGTCGGCGAGCTCCGCGTATGCGGCCGAGCCGACGAAGAGCGGGTGCCAGGACGCGAGCACCTCGTGGACGAAGCCGGGCTCCGTGAGCTCCGCCGTCCAGATCGCGCCGCCGAGCCGGTCCTCGCGCTCCAGCACGAGCACGCGTTTGCCGCTTTTCGCCAGCAGCGCTGCACCGGCCAGCGAGTTGATCCCGCTGCCGACGAAGATCGCATCCCATCTGTCGCTCATTCCACCGCCTCGCCGAGCGAGTGGAAGGTGCGGTTGAAGTAGAGGAGCGGCCCGGGCTCCTCGAGCTCGTCCGGCGGGACGCTGACCGCGTGCTCGACGTCGCCGATCACGAGCGTGTGGTCGGAGACGCGGAAGGTGCGGTGGACGGCGCAGTCGAGGTGGGCGAGCGCGCCGGCGATCATCGTCACCGATCCGTCGCGACTCTCGGAGAAGGCGGCGACCTCCTTCGGCCCGCCCGGGACAGCGCCGAGCTCGGCCAGCGGCTTCTGCACGGTGCGGAGAATTGAGAGGCCGAAGCGGCGCGTCTCGAGCACGGCGGGCAGGCAGCTCGCCGACTCGGCGAGGGAGATCAACACGCGCGGCGGGCTGGCCGAGATCGAGCAACACGCGCTGATCGTCAGACCGTAGAGCTCCTCGCCCCGGCGCGCCGTCACCATCACGACGCCGGCCGCGAGCACGCGCATCGCCGCCTTGAACGCCTCGGCGTCGGCCGTCGGCGGCGGCTCGGGCGTGGCCGCGAACGCCGTGTCGGACTCGATCTCCCCGCGCCGCAGGATCTTCGAGAGGTCGACCGAGATATCGCCGTAGTCGCTCATTCGTCGAACAGGTCGGGCCAGCCCATCTGCCGTGCGACGAGGTTCGCGGTCAGCGCGAGGTGGTGCGCCAGCTCGTCGGCCGCGCGGTCCGGCTCGTGGCGGACGCACGCGTCGAGGATGCGCTCGTGCTGCCGGTCGATCTCGGCGTAGCTCCGTCGCTGGAGCGAGATCGCGCGGTACCGCTCGCAGTTCTCCCAGGCCGGCCGGATCAACCGCAGCAGCCACTCGGAGTGCGACGCGCGGTAGAGCACGAAGTGGAAGGCGGCGTGCTCGGTGCGGTCACGCGCCTGCGCGTAGGCAGCGAGGTGCGCCCGGGCCGCTGCGCCGTCGTCTTCCGTGAAGCGCTCCGCGGCGCGACGGACTGCACTGGGCTCGAGCAGGAGCCGAACCTCGTAGGCGTCGCGCAGGTCGTCGAGCGCGAGCTCGCTGACGCGCGCGCCGCGGTGCGGGACGTGAACGGCGAGCCCGAGGCTCTCGAGCCGCCGCACCGCCTCGCGCACCGGCGAGATGCTCATCCCAAGCCGGTCGGCGAGCTCCTCGAGCCGCAGCGGCGTCCCGGGCGCAAGCTCGCCGGACAGGATCGAGTCCTGCAACTCGGCGAGCGCAGCCTCGGCCATGGTCGGATGCCGCTTCCGCGCAAGCGCCGGGCCTGTGGACAGCGTCACACCCCGATCGTCTCGCGCCGTTGATCATGTGTCAAATACGTCCCGCGACTCGCACGGTCACGTTGAACGCAACTAACGGAGTTTGATTGTCCACGAGCCAGTCGCGGTAACGCTCACGCCTGTGTAGTGCCCCTTTGGAAGGAAACTTGATCCGTGCGTATGGTTGAGAGCGTTGACGACGCCGGGTGATTCATTCGTCTCGAAGATGAAATTGCTCTGAGAGCAATCCGGACATGACCAGATCACATTCGAGTCATGTGTGAGCGTGAACGGCTTGACATTTGTGCTGTCGACTCCGCTGAGGACATAACTGTGTACGACGGGTCGCTTGGCCGCGGTTCGTAAGGTGATCGTCCACGATCCTGAGCCGACGATGCTGACTCCGGTGTAGCGCCCGCGGGACAAGAAGCTGAGGCCGTGCGTGTGATTAAGGGCGTTGACAACGCCGGGGGTCTCGTTCGTCTCGAAGATGAAATTGCTCTGCGAGCAACCTGGGCATGACCACAGCACGTCGGAATCGTGAGCGAGCGTAAACGGTCGAATGTTTTGACTGTCCACACCCCTCAAGACGAGAGTTGCGGTCGTACGACTGGCGCCTGTCGCGCTCCCTGTAACTGCCACGCACGCGCCGATAACGCAAAGCGCGACGGAAATCCAACGCAAGATCGACCTCACCTGACTCCCTCCAAAAGATTGACGGAACGCACCGGAGAGCCACGCAAGCCTAAACGACATTCCTCAACGCTCCCATTCGGCCTCGTGAGTCTGCCGCTCGTGGGCGGCGGCCAGCAGACTCAGCCGAGGTCGGCGACGATCGCTCGGAACTCGTCGTCCGTTACCAGCCCTCGCTTGTCCGTTCCCAGGCGCTTGACCGCTTCGAGCACCGCTGCGCGCTTCTCCTCCGGCACGTCCAGCCCCAGCTCCGCCGCTTTGATGCGGATCGAGTCGAGGCCGCTCTTCTTCCCCAGCACGATCCGTCGTTCGGCGCCGACCAGTTCCGACGAGAAGGGCTCGATCGACGCAGGGTCGTGGAACTGCGCAGCCACCGCGCCGCTCTCGCGGACGAACAGGTTCTCGCCGACGACCGACTTCCACGGCTCGAGCTCGTAGCCGCCGAGCGAGCGGACGAGCGCCGACACCTCTCGCAGCTTCCCCAGGTCGAGCGCGCTCTCGACGCCGTACAGCGCGCGCAGGGCCATGGCGACCTCGCCGAGCGATGCGTTCCCGGCGCGCTCGCCCATGCCGTTGATCGTCCCCTGGATCCACTCCGCGCCGGCCCGCGCGGCCGCGATCGCGGCCGCCGTCGCCAGCCCGAAGTCGTTGTGCCCGTGGAAGTGGATCGGGACGTCCGGCCCGAGCCATTCGCGCATGCGCGTGACGAGGAACGCCGCCGCCTCGGGCGAGGCGATCCCGAGCGTGTCGACCACGACCGCTTCCCGCGCGCCCGCCTCGATCGCCGCGCGGTACGCCTGCTCGAGGAAGCCGAGGTCGGCGCGGCTCCCGTCGACGCCGAAGAACGCGACGAGGATGCCGCGCTCGGCCGCGTACGACACCGCGGCGGAGATCCGACCGAGCATCTTCTCGCGCGAAACGCCGAGCGCGTCGAGCTTCAAATCGGAGAGCGGCGACTCGATCACCGTCGCGCGCAGCCCCAGCTCGACGATCGCGTCCACGTCGGCCTGCACTGCGCGCGAGAAGCCCCACACCTCGGCGCGCAGTCCGGCGTCGCGGATCAGCTCGACGGCACGCCAGTCGTCCTCGGACACGCGCGGGAAGCCTGCCTCGATCCGCTCGATGCCGAGCTCGTCGAGCGCCTGCGCGATCACGAGCTTCTGCTCGGGCGCGAGCACGACGCCGACGGTCTGCTCGCCGTCACGCAACGTGGTGTCGTAGAACCGCACGCGTCCCTGAGCCGCCTCGCCGAGCGCGCGCTCGTTCACGTCGCCGGTCCAGATGCCCTCGCGCACCGGCCAACTCTACAACCGCCCTCGCGCCGGTCAGAATGGGCTTTTGATGAGGCTCGGGACAACGATCGTCCTGATGGCAGCGCCGCTGGTCTTCGCCGCCTGCGGCGGATCTTCGGCCCATCGGCCGACGAGCTCCACGGCTGCGAGCGGCACCCTGTACATGAAGACGATCCCGAATGCGCCGCGCTCGGACGACCCGGCGGGCGTCGCGCTACTCCAGCGTGTGATCCGCGCCTACCGCCCGGTTCGCGCGGTGGTGCTGCAGGTCGGCCCGCTGCGCACGGTCGAGGTCCTCCGAAACGGCCGAATCGTCGCCGACTGGATCGTCCTCTCCGAAGGCCCGAGGAACAGCGAGCGCTGGCTGACCCCCGGGCCGGGAGCGACGTACATCCGGATCGGAACGAGCGCGTGCTGGCGCCGCCTCAGGGCTGGCAATCCGCTGGCGCGGACAAGTGTGGGGAGGCCGCTCTTCGACCGGTCGAGGATGCGCGTGCTGAAGCCGGTGCGAGAGCGGTTCGGCTGGCTGCTTCCGACGCTCGACGGCCCGCCCGGCGCGTACACCAGCCGGCACACGTATTTCGTTGACGGCCGGAGCTTCATCGTGCGCGTCGCCTCCTACACCGTGGCGATTCCCGCGAGGGCGCGCGCGGCCGGCATGCGGAGCGTGATCGCGCAGGCCTGGCGCGTACTCGCTACCGCACCGAAGCTTCCCGTGCCGCGGCCCGCCTGCGTGCGATAGTCCCTCGCGTGCCGCTCCCGGAGACCGTCAAGAGAATCGTCTCGGCCGTCGACGCGGACCGCCTCGTCGGCTTCGCCGAGGCCGCGATCTCGGTGCCGAGCTTCACGGGCAACGAGCAGGCGATGGCCGAGCTGATGGCGGAGACGCTGACCGAGATGGGCATGGCCGTCCAGTGGCAGCAGGTCGAGGAGGGCCGCGCCAACGTCCTCGGTACCTGGCCGGGGGCGGGCGGAGGCCCGACGCTCATGTTCAACGGGCACATGGACACGTCGTACAGCGGTCGGGAGCCGTGGCTGCGCCACGTGCCGGGCTTCCAGCCGGCGCCGTTTGTCGAGGACGGCCGGCTCTACGGGCTCGGCGTCTCGAACATGAAGGGCGCGCTCGCCTGCTACATCGAGGCGGTGCGCGCGCTCCAGGACGCGGGCGTGCGGCTCGCGGGCGACGTGCTGATTGCGGCCGTCTGCGGCGAGATCGAGAAGACCCAGCAGGGCGACGCGCAGGGCGCGCAGTACCGCGGCTACGCAGCCGGCTCGCGCTACCTCGTCTCGCACGGCGGCGTCGCGGACATGTGCGTCCTCGGCGAGCCCACCGAGGGCAAGGTCGTGCTCGGCCACTTCGGCTCGCTCTGGCTGCGCATCTCGACGCACGGCCACTTCATCCACTCCGCCTTCACCGAGGGCAAGCGCGACCGCAACTCGATCCTGCGCATGCGCGAGGTGCTCGACGCCGTGCTCGAGTGGATCCCGACCTGGGAAGGCGACCCCGAGAACGCGTACCGCGGCATGCCGGCGATCGTGAACGTTGGTGCGCTGCAGGGCGGCTTCGGCTGGCGTGTCTCGCGGACGCCGCACCGCACCGACCTCTTCCTCGACGTCCGCGTGCCGCCGACGAAGGAGATGGCTGTCGCGCGCCGCCAGGTGCTCGACATGGTGCGCGGCCTCGCCGAGCGCTTCCCCGACTACGGCGTCGAGGGCGAGGTGTACGTCACGGCGCCCGGCGCCGAGATCGACGAGAGCCACCCGCTCGTCGGTGCGATCGACTCGGCGCACGAGGCTGTCTTCGGCGCGGCGCCCGAGCGCGACGTGACGCGCTGGTTCTCCGACGCGTCCGCGCTGACGCGCTACGGCGTGGCGACGGTCAACTACGGCACGTCGACCGGCCTGCTCGACACGGAGAAGGGCGAGAACCTGGACATCGACGGCCTTGTGAAGACGGCGCAGGTGTACGCGCTCGCCGCGGCCGAGATTCTGCGGGGCGGCATGATGCAGGCGCTCGACGACTTCCTGCCGGACTACGAGTACTCGGAACGGCACACGATCGCGATTGCCGCGCCGCCGGAGCGGATCGACGAGGCCCTGCGGACGGTCACGCTCGCCGACTCTCCGGTCACGCTTGCGCTCTCGCGCTTGCGCGGCCTGCACCCGCGGGCGGACGAGCCGTTCCTCGCCGGGTTGCAACGGCGGGGGAAGGTGCTCGAGGACGAGCCCGGCGAGGGAATCGTGCTCGGGCTGGCAGGCGACTTCTGGCGACTCCGGGGCGGCGAGGGAGACGATTGTCGGGCGGTGGTGGACTTCCGCATCGACGGCCCGGGGCTCTCGACCGAGACCCGCGTCCACGTTGCCGACCCCGTCGCTCGGCGCAAGTTCGGCCGCTACTGGCTGGTGATCAGGCCGTTCAGCGGCCTGATCCGCATCTCGATCCTGAAGGCCGTCAAGCGGAAGGCCGAGGCATGAGCCACCTCTACTCCCTCCCGCCCGATCTCCCGGCGCCCGTCGACGACGGGGCCTGCGACCATCTCACGGGGCTCGCTGTCCCCGAGCTCGTGCTCGACTCCTCGGCCGGGCCGGTGAACCTCGCCGACCTCGGCGCGACGCGTGCCGTGCTCTACATCTATCCGCGCACCGGCCACCCCGACCGCGCGATCTCCGCCGACTGGGACGCGATCCCGGGCGCGCGCGGGTGCACGCCGCAGTCGTGCGGCTTCCGCGACCACGTCGCCGAGCTCGCACTGAAGGGCGCGCAGGTCGCCGGCCTGTCCGCGCAAACGCTCGCCGAGCAAACGGAGCTCGCCGAGCGCCTGCACATCCTCTACCCGGTGATCGCCGATCCGGAGCGCTGCCTCGGCGCTGCGATCGGGCTGCCTACGTTCGAGTACGACGGCCTCACGCTCTACAAGCGAGTCACGCTCGTGTTCGAGGCCGGGCGGATCCGCAAGGTCTTCTACCCCGTCTTCCCGTCCGACAAGAACGCCGAGGAGGTGCTCGCGTGGCTCGACTCGTGACCTTCGGCGACGACTCGCGGCCCGGGCGCATCGACGGCGACGAGATCCGCGTCCTCGACGTCCTCGACCTGCGCACGTACTTCGAGCGCGGCGGGGCGGACGAGACCGGCGAGTCCGTTCCGCTCGAGGGTCAGCGGCTGCGCCCGCCGATCGTCCCGAAGAAGTTCTTCCACACGGCCGGCAACTTCCGCGAGCACGAGGAGGAGTCGAAGCAGGTCGGCTGGGCGCACGAGATCGCGCCGTGGATCGTCTTCTTCCAGAACGTCGACGCGCTGATCGGCCAGGACGACCCTGTCATCTACCCCGAGCACCTGACCGAGGAGCTCGACTACGAGCTCGAGCTCGCCGTCGTGATCGGCAAGGACGGCAAGTGGTTCGGGCCGGAAGACGCCGCCGACTACATCGCGGGCTACGTGATCTTCAACGACATCACCGCCCGTGACATCCAGCGGCGCGAGATGCGGTCGGGCGTGTTCTCGTTCTGCAAGGCGATCGACACATTCTGTCCGCTCGGGCCGTGGATCGTCACGCCCGACGAGATCGGCGACCCACACGACCTGTCGATGGAGCTGCGCGTGAACGGCGAGCCGCGACAGGTCTCGCACACCGGCCGTATGTCCGTGACGATCCCGGAGATCCTCTCGCACTACTCGCCGCTCGGGTACTCCGCCGGCGACGTCGTGTCCACCGGCACCGTGTCCGGAGTGGCCGGGTTCTCGCCGGACGCTGCGTCGCTCTACCTCAGGCCGGGCGACGTGATAGAGGCGGAGATCGAGAAGATCGGCGTGCTCCGCAACCCGGTGATCTCCTGGCAGGAGGGTCACGGCACGCCGCCCCCGCCACGAGTCGGCTGGTAGAAGTCAGCGCATGACGGGTTTTGTCGGCCAGCGCGTGCTGCGCAAGGAGGACCCACGCTTCCTCACGGGCGAGGCGCGGTACGTCGCCAACCTCGAGCTCGAGAGAGCACTGCACGCCGTCTTCGTCCGGTCGCCGCTCCCGCACGCGCGCATCGTCGAGATCGACACGAGCATGGTTGAGGCCGGCGTCGGCGAAGGCGCGCGCGTGCTCACCGCCGACGACATCGACCTCGAGCCGCTCGCGCCGCACTTCCCGGGGATCGAGACGCGCATGGCGAGGCCGCCGGTCGCGCGCGACGTTGTCCGCTTCGCGGGGGAGATCGTGGCGATCGTGCTCGCGGACAGCGCCGTGGCCGCGCTCGACGCGTCCGAGTTCGTCCTCGTCGACTACGACCCGCTGCCCGTCGTCGTCGACCCGGAGGACGCCGCGCGCGACGAGGTGCTCCTCTATCCCGAGATCGGGACGAACGTCTGCGGCCGTGTCGAGCAGAACGCGGACGAGGACGTGTTCGCGGGCTGCGAGGTCGTCGTGAAGGGCCGCGTCGTCAGCCAGCGGATGGCACCGGCCCCGCTCGAGCCCCGCTCCTCCGCTGCGGTGGTTGCCGACGACGGGCGCCTCAACGTCTGGCTCTCGACACAGACGCCGCACTCGGACCGGGACGGGATCGCGAGCGCACTCGGGCTCGAGACGTCTCAGGTGCGCGTGATCGCGCGCGACGTCGGCGGCGGCTTCGGCGCGAAGACGCTCTCGACCGAGGACATCCTCGTTTCCTGGCTGGCTCGCCACACGGGGGAGGCCGTCCGCTGGACGGAGTCGCGCAGCGAGAGCATGCTCGCGATCGGCCACGCGCGCGCGCAGGCGATGGACTTCACGATCGGCGGCAGCCGCGATGGAAAGATCGAGGCGTACCGGCTCGGCGTCCTTCACGACGCGGGCGCCTACCCGAGCGTCGGCGCGTTCCTGCCGATGCTCACGCAGTGGATGCAGTCGGGGGTCTACGCGATTCCGCGGCTCGCGTACTCGTCCAGGTCGGTCGTCACGAACACCTCGTTCACGACCGCGTTCCGCGGCGCCGGCCGGCCGGAGGCGGCGCAGGTGATCGAGCGCGCGGTCGACACGTTCGCGGCGGAGGCGGGGCTCGACCCGGCCGACGTCCGCCGCCGCAACTTCATCTCCGCCGACGCGTTCCCGTTCACGACCGCGGCCGGCACGACGTACGACTCGGGCGACTACGCGCCGGCGCTCGAGCGCGCGCTCGAGGCCGTCGGCTACGACGAGCTCCGCGCTGAGCAGACGCGACTCCGCGAGAGCGGCGACCGGCGGCAGCTCGGCATCGGCATCGCCGTGTACGTCGAGGTGACGAACGGCGGCGCTGAGCCCGAGTTCGGCGCGGTCTCGATCACTCCCGAGGGTGGCGCGGTCCTGCTCACGGGCTCGTTCGCGCACGGCCAGGGGCACGAGACGTCGTACGCGCAGATCGTCGCCGACCGGCTCGGGCTCGACCTCGACGCAGTGACGGTCGTCGCCGGCGACACGGACGTCGTCGCCCGCGGCGGCGGCACGTACGGCTCGAAGTCGCTGCAGATCGGCGGCACGGCGGCCGCCGGAGCATCCACGGAAGTGGTCGAGAAGGCGAAACAGCTCGTGGCCGAGGAGCTGGAGGCGAACCCGGACGACGTCGTGCTCGATCTCGACGCGGGCCGTTTCCACGTCGCCGGCGCACCCGAGCCCGGGCTGACATGGGCCGAGCTCGCCGCGCGACTCACCGAGGACGACCGCCTCGGCGAGCTCGCCGCGGAGCACGACTTCAAGCCCGACGCCGGCACGTTCCCGTTCGGCGCGCACGTCGCCGTCGTCCGCGTCGACACCGAGACCGGCGGCGTCGAGCTCGAGCGCCTCGTCGCCGTGGACGATGCCGGTCGGATCATCAGCCCGGCGCTCGCCGAGGGCCAGCGGCACGGCGGGATCGGCAGCGGCATCGGCCAGGCGCTTTTCGAGGAGTTCCTCTACGACGAGGACGGCAACCCGCTCAGCGGCAACCTGCTCACGTACCCGTTCCCGAGCGCGGCCGAGCTGCCGTCGTTCGAGCTCGTGCCGATGGAGACGCCGACGCCGATGAACGAGCTCGGCGCGAAGGGCATCGGCGAGTCGGGCACGATCGGCGCGACCCCGGCGGTGCACAACGCGGTCGTCGACGCCCTCGCCGGCCTCGGCGTCCGCCACGTGGACATGCCGGCAAACGGCGAGAATGTCTGGCGCGCGATCCAGGCCGCCCGTGCTGGCCATTGAAAGGCCGTTTCCGAACCCGAGGTGACTTTGAAAGCATTTGGCTGATAGCTTTCAAAGCTCGATGGACCCGGATCAGTTCACCGAAACCGCGAACGGCCGGGTTGTGCGCACTCCTGCAGGCAATCCCGCCTTTGTCCCGAATCCGGCTCCGCGGCGCCTGAACCTCACGAACGACGCAATCGGCCTCCTCGACGAGGCTTCCGGTCGACTCGGCGTCTTGAACGGAATCGGGAGCCGGTTACCGAACCCGCATCTGCTGATCGCTCCCTACCTCCGCCAAGAGGCGGTTCTCAGCTCACGTATCGAGGGAACCAGGACCACCCTGGGAGACGTGTACGCAGCCGAAGCCGAGCAACTCAGCCTGGTCTCGGCCGCCGATGTCCAGGAGGTGCAGAACTACGTCGCTGCACACGAATACGGACTTGCACGGCTCGAGACGCTCCCGTTGAGCCTGCGGTTGATCCGCGAGCTTCACGAACGACTTCTACGCGGCGTCCGTGGCCGCGCACAGCAACCCGGTCATTTCCGCACGTATCAGAACTTCGTCGGAGGTACGACGGAGCGCGATGCGACGTACGTCGGGCCGCCCCCGGACGAACTGGATCGTTCACTGGACGACTTCGAACGTTTCCTTCACGACCGCTCGCTCCGGCCTTTGATCCAGATGGCAGTCGCCCACTATCAGTTCGAGGCGATCCATCCGTTCGGAGACGGCAACGGTCGCGTCGGGCGATTGCTCATGAGCCTCTTCCTCGCCGAGCGGGAGCTACTGCCGCTCCCGCTCCTCTATCTCTCTGCCTATTTCGAGCGCTCCCGGGGCTCGTACTACGAGGGCCTGCTCCGCGTCAGCACCCATGGAGACTGGGACGCGTGGCTGTGTTACGTGCTCGAGGGCGTGTGCGTCCAGGCCGGCCAGGCAGCCGAACTCGCGGGCCGACTGCTCGGTCTGCAGGCCGACTACCGGGAGCGGCTTCAGGCAGCAAGAGCTTCGGCGAACGTGCTCGCCGTCGTCGATTCGCTGTTCGTGAACCCGTTCGTGACGGCTCGGCGTGTTCGCGAGAATCTCGGCGTGACGGATCCGACTGCCCGATCCGTAATCCGCGTGCTCGAGAAGGAGGGGGTGCTGGTGGAGATCACGGGGCGGGGGTGGGGCCGCGTCTACTCGGCGAATGCGATCTACTCGGCGATTCAAGGGGAGTCAGGCGAGTGACCTGGCCTCGCGACGACGTCAAGCTCGCACGCGTTCGCGCGCTCATGGCCGAGCGGGAGCTCGACGTGCTCGTCGTCCGCGCGCCTGACAACGTCCTCTACCTCACGGACTACTGGTGCATGAAGGGCTACGACATCGCCGTCTTTCCGCGCGAGGGCGAGCCCGCGCTCGTCGTGCTCGAGCCGCAGGTCGAGGAGGCCGAGCGGTCGTGGGCCGGCAAGGTCTGGGCCTTCAACGGGTACGACCCGGGCGATCCGCGGCCGCCGACGGCGCGTGCCGTGGAGGCGGCGCAGGCACTCGTGCGCGAGGGCGGCTACGAGCGGATCGGGCTCGAGCTGTCGCTCGGCACGCAGGCGTCCGACCGGATGGTCGGCGAGCCGACGACGTACACGCACGACTTCTTCCACGCGTTCGGCGAGGCCGAGGACGCGACGCCGGTGCTCGTCGAGGCGCGCGCGATCAAGACGGCGCAGGAGATCGAGCGGCTGCGGCTTGCCAACGAGCTCGCGGCCGAGGCGATGGAGCACGTGCAGGGCCGGTTGCGGCCGGGGATGAAGGAGAGCGAGGCCGGCGCTATCTGGGAGGGCTATGTCCACGCCGTCGGCACGGGGTATCGCGGCAAGGTCGAGCTGGCGCGCGGCTTCTCGCTCGTCTGGTCGGGGCCGGGGATCAGGACGTTCACTGCGACGGGGTCTCGACCTGTGGTCGAGGGTGAGCCGACGCTGTTCGAGATCTGGGTGTGTTGCGACGGCTACTGGGCCGACCATACGAAGAACCTCTGTCCCGGCGAGCTCGAGCCGCGCTACGCCGAGCTGCTGGCGACGCTGCAAGCGATCTACGACGAAGCGGTCGCCTACCTGCGCGACGGCGCCGAGCTGGCGGGGCTCGACCGGCTCGTCCGCGAGCGCATCGCCGCGGCGGGCTACCCGGGCCAGCCGTCGCACCCGATCTGCCACGGCGTCGGCGCCCGCGCGCACGAGCCGCCGTACGCTCACCAGGCCGGCGGCGGGGTCATGCGCAAGGGCATGGTGCTCGCGATCGAGCCGGGGATCTACTGGCCCGAGGGCGGCGGCCTCCGCCTCGAGGACAACTTCCTCGTCACGAAGAACGGCGCCGAGAAGCTGAGCCCGTTCCCGGACGGCATCGTCACGATCTAGCCGGCTGTCCCTCCGAGCCGTGTCCTGGTGACTGTCCCATGGGACAGTCACCAGGACCTGTCGGAGACGGTCAGGGTGCGAGCCGCCCGCGGTCGCGCGGGAACAGCGTCGTCTCGCGGATGTTCTGCGCGCCCGTGAGCCGGGCGACCCAGCGTTCGAGGCCGAGCGCGAAGCCGCCGTGCGGTGGCATGCCGTACCTGAACGCCTGGAGGTAGCCGTCGTACGGCGCGACATCGCCGTCGAGCGCGGCCACGTAGTCCTCGTAGCGATGCAGCCGCTGGCCGCCGGTCACGATCTCGAGCCCGCGGAACAGGAGGTCGAACGAGTTCGAAAACTCGGGCCGGCCGGGCTCGGGGTGCGTGTAGAACGGCCGCTTCGCCATCGGATAGCCGGTGACGAACAGGAACTCGACCCCGCGTTCCTCGCAGAGCCGCCGCTCGTCGGCGGGCGACAGGTCGACGTCGTCGACGCCGGTGTCCGCGAAGTGCACCCACGGGATCTCGGCCGGCACCTCCGGTGCGTCGAACTCGGCCGCGCGCACCGCGTCGCACATCCCGGCGATCGCTTCCCGTAGCACGCCCATCACGTCGAAGTGGTCGCGAATGAAGCCGAGCTCGGCGTCGAGGGAGACGTACTCGGCGAGGTGCCGTGACGTCTCGTGCGGCTCGGCGCGAAAGACCGGCCCGACCTCGTACACGCGCTCGAACACGCCGACCATCGTCTGCTTGAAGAACTGCGGGCTCTGCGCGAGATAGGCGTCGCGGCCGAAGTAGTCGACGCGGAACACGTTCGAGCCACCCTCGGTCGCCGAGGCTACGAGCTTCGGCGTCTGGATCTCGACGAAGCCGAGCGCGTCGAGCGCGGAGCGAAATCCGCGCACCGACGCGGCCGCGATCTGGAACGCCTCTCGCCGCCGCGGGTGGCGCAGGGCCACCGGCGCGTAGTCGAGCTGCGTCGGCAAGGACTCCTTCAGCTCGGGCCGGCGGAGCTCGATCGGCGGCGCCTCGGCCGGCTCGGCCAGCACCGTGAACGTCGGGTCGCGCAGCTCGACGCCCCCCGGCGCCTGGTCGCTCGCCGCGACGGTCGCCTCCACCTCGAGCACGGTCTCCGGAAGCAGCGCCGCGACCATCTCGATCGCAGCCGGCTCCTCGACGACGATCTGCGCCAGCCCCGCGCGGTCGCGGAGCACGACAAATGTCAGCCGCGCCAGCCGGCGCTGGCGGTGGAGCCAGCCGGCGAGGTGCACGCGCTCGCCGATGCGCAAGCAGAGCTCGCCCGTGAGCGTCCGTTCCATGTCAGCCTCCTCATCGCATCACGTCTCCGCCTGGGACGGAGCGGGCGAGGAGGCGTTCCCCGCGGTGCCACCGCTCTTCGCTGCGTCGAGCGCAGCCTCGTTGCCGAACCGGCTCGGGAGTGTCTTCACGGGGGCCGGAGACCACCTTCACAGCATCGGCGGCTCTCTCGGCTCCGGCGGATCCCGCTACTCCTCTCCGTCGTCGCCTGGCCTCGAGAATAGCGGCAAGGAAGTGCAGGAGTCCAATTTCCTCGTGTCAATGTGGATATGGACATCGCAGATCCAGAGGGATAGACTCGGCCAGCCATCAGGGGGATGTCTTTCAATCGGGCAAGACTCCTCGCCGCGGCCCTGGTACTCGTGGGCTGTGGCGCGGTCCTGGTTGGCGTCTTCGGGACGTCGAGCCGCGCCGCGTCCGAGCCGACGCAGATCGAGTACATGTGCTCCCCGCTCCCGAGCGGGCAGATGCGCTACGTCAAGAGC
The DNA here is from genome assembly GCA_963776735.1 of uncultured Actinomycetes bacterium. Lineage (GTDB taxonomy): Bacteria > Actinomycetota > Thermoleophilia > Gaiellales > Gaiellaceae > PALSA-612. The sequence continues at coordinate 334,749 of CAVZNV010000015.1, read as the reverse complement.
CTGTCGTCGTGCACCCAGCAGGAGAAGAAAGTCGCGGTCTATCCCGGCCCGCAGTACCTGTGCGTCTCTTCGAGCACGGTCACGCTCGGCAGCCAGTCCGGCCCGTGCCCGGCCCAGTCGGTGAAGACGAAGGTGCCGGGCGGCCCGCCGACCTTCTACTGCGCGAACAAGGCGACCGGAAAGCTGCGAGGGGTGAACCCGGGCCTGCCCTGTACGTCGGGCGAGAACCAGATGGCGATCGGACCCGACGTGCCACCCTCCGTGACCGCCACGTCGCCGCCTGACGGCACGCAGAACGTCCCCTTGAGCTCGACGATCTCGGTCACGTTCGACCAGTCGGTCCAGGCGACGACGAGCTCGTTCATGCTCCAGTGCCCGGCCGGCTCGACGAAGAGCTTCACGCTGAGCGCCTCGCCGGCGACGACGTTCACGCTCACCCCGTCGAGCGCGCTGCCGGTGAACACGACCTGCAAGGTCACCGTCGTCGCGGCCAACATCGTCGACGCGGACGGCGACCTGCACATGGTCAACGACTACTCGTTCTCGTTCAAGACGGTGGCGGCGCCGATGGTGACGTCGACGACGCCTGCGAACGGCGCGACCGGCGTGGCGACACAGGCGACGATCACCGTCAACTTCAGCCAGTCGGTGAACGCGACCGGCACGGCGTTCAAGCTCGAGTGCCCGACCGGCACGCCGAAGACGTTCAGCCAGTCGGCGACGCCGGCGACGAGCGTGACGCTGACGCCGACGAGCCCGATGCCGGTGAGCACGGTCTGCACGGTGACCGTGGTTGCCTCGCAGGTGACCGACGCGTCGAGCGGGACGCCGATGCTGGCGAACTACGTCTTCTCGTTCACGATCGACTCGCCGCCGACCGTCACCGGCACCAGCCCGACGAACGGCGCGACCGGCGTGGCCACGACGGCGACCGTGACGGTCAACTTCTCCGAGCAGGTCGCGGCGACGACGAGCTCGTTCAAGCTCGAGTGCCCGACCGGCACGCCGATCGCCTACAGCCTCAGCTCATCGCCGGCGTCGAGCTTCACGCTGACGCCGAATGCGAACCTGCCGAGCGGCTCGACGTGCACGGTCACGGTCGTGGCGGCGCAGGTGCACGACACGGACGCGAACACGCCGTTGCAGGCCGACTACGTCTTCTCGTTCTCGGTCGACGTGGTCGCGACCGTCACGAGCACGGTGCCGACGAACAGCTCGACCGCCTCGCCGAGCACGACCGTCACGATCAACTTCAGCGAGTCGGTGAACACGAACGGCTCGTCGTTCACGCTCGAGTGCCCGACCGGCACGCCCGAGGCGTTCACCGTCACGCCGGCGTCGCCGGCCAGCTCGTACGTGCTCCACCCGACGTCGGCGCTGCCGTTCGGCGTGACGTGCACGGTCACCGTCGTCGCCAACCAGGTGCACGACGTCGACTCCGGCTCGCCGATGGCGGCGAACTACATGTTCTCGTTCTCGACCGGCTCGCCGCCGGCTGTGACGACGACGAGCCCGACTGACGGCGCCACGGACGTCTCGCCGTCGACGCAAATCACCGTCAACTTCAACAAGCCGGTGAACGCGTCCACGAGCTCGTTCAAGCTCGAGTGCCCGACCGGGACGCCGAAGGCCTACAGCCTCTCGTCCTCGCCGGCCTCGGTCTTCACGCTGACGCCGACCGCGCACCTCCCGTCGGGGACGACCTGCACGGTCACCGTCGTCGCCAACCAGGTCACGAGCGTCGACTACGGCATCAACATGCCGGCCGACTACGTCTTCAGCTTCGCGACGGCGCCCGCGCCGGCGGTCACGTCGACCAACCCGGCGAATAACGCCACGAACGTCCCGACGAACACGACGATTACCGTCAACTTCAACCGCAGCGCGAACGCGACCACCAGCTCGTTCAAGGTCGAGTGCCCGACCGGGACGCCGATCAGCTACTCGCTCTCGAGCTCGCCGTCGACGAGCTTCACGCTGACGCCGAACAGCCCGCTGCCGGGCGGTGTCACCTGCACCGTCACCGTGGTCGCCGCCAACGTCACCGACGCCTCGAACGGCACGCCGATGGACGCGGACTACGTCTTCTCGTTCGGTACGGACGTGCCGCCGACCGTCACGACGACGAGCCCGACGAACGGCGCGACGAACGTGGCGACGACCTCGACGGTCACGGTCAACTTCTCCGAGCCGGTCAACGCGTCGACCAGCTCCTTCAGCCTCGAGTGCCCGACCGGCACGCCGATCGCCTACTCGCTCAGCTCGTCGCCGGCGTCGACGTTCACGCTCACGCCGAACGCGAACCTGCCGAGCGGGACGATCTGCTCGGTGACCGTGCACGCGAACCACGTCTCGGATGTCGACGAGGGCTCGCCGATGCCGTCCGACTACTCGTTCTCGTTCACCGTCGACGTGGTCGCGACCGTAACGAGCACTGTGCCGCCGAACGCCGGCACGGTCGGCCCGAGCTCGACGGTGACGATCAACTTCAGCGAGCCGGTCATGGTCACCGCCGGCGCGTTCTCGCTCGAGTGCCCGACCGGGACGCCGATCTCGTTCAACACGAGCTCCTCGCCGGCCAGCACGTACACGCTGACGCCGACCAGCAGCTTGCCGGTCGGCACGACGTGCGCGGTCAACGTCGATCACACGAAGGTGCACGACGTCGACTCCGGCTCGCCGATGGCAGCCGACTACTCGTTCTCGTTCGACGTCGCCTCGCCGCCGGCCGTGACGGCGACGACGCCGGCCGACAACGACACGGGCGTGCAGCTGAACGCGACGATCACCGTGAACTTCTCGAAGCAGGTCAACGCGACGACGAGCTCGTTCAAGATCGAGTGCCCGACCGGGACGCCCGAGAGCTACGGCCTCTCGGCATCGCCGGCCTCGTCGTTCACGCTGACGCCGTCGAGCAACCTGCCGTCGAACACACAGTGCACGGTGACCGTCGTCGCAAACCAGGTCACGAGCACCGACTTCGGGCTGAACATGGACTCGGACTACGTGTTCTCGTTCCACACGGCGACGGCGCCGAGCGTGACGTCGACCGTTCCGCTGAACAACGCGACCGGCGTCGCCACGAACGCGACCATCACCGTCGACTTCGACCGCTCGGTGAACGCGACGACGAGCTCGTTCGACGTCGAGTGCCCGCTTGCCACGCCGATCAGCTACTCGCTGTCGAGCTCGCCGGCGTCGACCTACACGCTGACGCCGAACAGCCCGCTGCCGGGCGGCGTGACCTGCACCGTCACCGTCGTCGCCGCGCAGGTCACGGACGCCTCGAACGGGACGCCGATGGACTCGAACTACGTGTTCTCGTTCGGCACCGACGTGCCGCCGACCGTGACCGGCACCGTCCCGACGGACGGCGCCGTCGACGTGAACACGAGCTCGGCAGTCACGGTCAACTTCAGCGAGCCGGTCAACGCGACCGGCAGCTCGTTCAAGCTGGAGTGCCCGACCGGCACACCCGAGGCGTTCAACCTCAGCTCCTCGCCCGCGTCGACCTACACGCTGACGCCGACCTCGAACCTGCCCGCCGGGACGATCTGCACCGTCACCGTCGTCGCGGCCAACGTCTCGGACGTCGACGCCGGCTCGCCGATGGCGTCCGACTACTCGTTCTCGTTCACGACCGACACGCCGCCGACGGTGACCACGACGAGCCCGACCAACGGCGCGGTCGACGTGAACGCGGACTCCACGATCACGGTCAACTTCTCGAAGTCCGTGACCGCCACCCTCACCGCCTACAGGCTCGAGTGCCCGACCGGCACGCCCGTGTCATTCACGCAGACGATCTTGACCCCCTCGAGCTACAGGCTGACGCCGGACACGCCGCTCCCGGCCTCGACGATCTGCACGGTCACGGTTGATCACACGCAGATCACGGACGCGTCGTCGACGACGATGGCCGCCGACTACGTGTTCTCGTTCACGGTCGACACGCCGCCGACGGTGACGACCACGAGCCCGACGAACAGCGCGACGATGGTACCGCTGGCCTCGACGGTCACGGTCAACTTCAGCAAGTCGGTCACGGCCACGAGCGCCTTCTCGCTCGAGTGCCCGGTCGGCACGCCGATCGCGTTCAACACCAGCTCCTCGCCGTCGAACTCGTACACGCTGACGCCGACGTCGAACCTGCCGGCGGACACGACCTGCACGGTCACGGTCCACGCCTCCGGGATCAAGGACGCGTCGAACACGAACATGGTCTCGGACTACACGTTCTCGTTCCACACCGTGCTGCCGCCGCCTGACGCCGTGAACGACGGGCCGTCGACCGACTACTCGGCCACAGGCGGCGTGCCGATCAACATCGGCTCCGGCATCGGCGTCCTGAACAACGACACGCTCTGGAATGGCTCGATCTCGAGCTACGGCGCCTCGACCGGGCTCGAGGACTCGACGCTCGGCACGGCGACGGCGACCGCGCAGGGCGGGTTCGTCACCCTGAACTCGGACGGCAGCTTCCACTACGACCCGCCGGCCGTCCCGCCCGCCGGCGGCACCGACACCTTCAAGTACACGCTGACGAACACGACCGGCTCCGACACCGCGACGGTGACGCTGAACGTCACGAACCAGATCATCTTCGTGAACGGCTCCTCGGCCGTCTCGCCGAAGACCGGCTCGCTCGACCACCCGTACACGGCGCTCTCGGACGTCCCGTCGAGCCGCAACACCGGCGGCGTGCTCTTCTTCTACAGCGGGACGTACACACGCAGCGACGCCAACGGCGTCACGCTGAAGAACAGCGAGTACCTGATCGGCCAGGGCGTCGCGCTTGCGAGCAACCTGCCGTTCACGCTCGCGCCCGACAGCGTCTCGCTGCCCGGCGCGAACACGAACCCGACGATCTCGACCAGCTTCTCGGGCGGGGACGCGCTTGTCCTCGCCAGCGGCAACCACGTCAAAGGTGTCACCCTCGGCGGCTCATCTGGCAATACCCTCAGCGGCCCGAGCTTCGGCACGCTCACGATCTCGAACACGACGATCGACAACACCAGCACTGGCGGCGCGATGTTCCTGGGTAATGGCGCGATCGGCGCCGGCTCGAGCCTCGACAGCGTCTCGGCGTCGACGGGCGCGAACGGCACAGGCGTCACCCTGGACAGCGTGACCGGCACGCTGCCGTTCAACGCCGGAACGATTGCCGCCAGCGCGACCCACGCGGCGTTCTCGGTCTCCGGCGGCAGCGTAAGCGTCACCGACAGCGGCAGCCTGAGCCAGAGCGGTACCGGGGCGCTGTTGAACGTCGACAGTGGCCACACCGGCACGCTGACCTTCCAGACCGGCTCGCTGAGCGCGACCGGCGGAACCGGCCTCGTGTTCAACAACGCCGACGGCACGTACACGCTCGTCAACGGCTCGACGCTGAACGGCGGCAGCGCAGCCGTCAGCATCACGAACGGCTCGTCCGGGACGATGAACCTGAACTCGAGCCCGGTCACGAACCCGACGACCGGCACGGCGTTCAACGTCAACGCCAGCAACGCGACCGTCAGCGACTCCGGCGCGATCTCGAAGACGAGCTCCGGCCAGCTCGTGGACATCGAGTCGAACACCGGCGGCTCGGTGGGCCTGTCCGGGAACCTGTCGGCGACGAGCTCGGCGGCCGGCATCAAGCTCGCCAGCAACACCGGCGGCACGTACACCTTCAGCGGCGGGACGAAGACGCTGAGCACGAGCGCGAACGACGCCGTCGCTGCGACGAGCAACACGGGCGCGACGATCCACTTCTCGGGCGGCGGGCTGGCGTCGACGACGACGAGCGGACACGGGTTCGAGGCGACCGGCGGCGGCACGATCGACGTCACCGGCTCGAGCAACACGATCTCGACCACGACCGGGACGGCGCTCAACGTGGAGCACACGACGATCAGCGCCTCGGGCCTGAACTTCCTCTCGATCACCGCCAACGGCGGCAGTCACGGCATCGTGCTCGACACGACCGGGGCGAGCGGCGGCCTGACCGTGACCGGCTCCGGCGTCACGGCCGGCTCGGGCGGGTCGATCACCGGCATCACCGGCTCCGACCTGGCCTCGGCGAACTGCGCCGCGGTCGCGACCTCCGGCGGCCCGGTCGGCGTCGGCATCTTCATGAACTCGACCAAGAGCCCGTCCTTCACCGACATGACCTTCCCGGGCACGTTCGGGAACTTCGGGATCCTCGGCTACGGCGTGACCGGGTTCACGCTCGACCACTCGACGCTGGCCGGCACGTACGGCAACAACAACCTGACGTACGACAGCGCCGTCAGCTTCTGCAACCTGACCGGCAGCGCGAGCGTCACGAACGACTCGATCGCGAACGGCGCGTACTACAACCTCTCCGTCGCCAACGACGGCGGGTCGCTGAACCGGCTGAACATCACGAACGACACGATCGGTCTCACCCAGAACACCGGCAGCGCCAACTTCAGCACGTACGTCGACGCGTGCGCGACCGACCCCTGCGGCAGCGCGACCACGCTGAACACGACCGTCGAGGACACGACCTTCCAGGGGGCGAACACGGTGCCAGTGGTCTTCCAGGGCGAGCAGAGCTCGACCATGGACATCGTCTTCGGCCAGCCCGGCCACGGCAACACGGTGCACAACACCCAGCCGAGCGTCGTCCCCGGCTCGGAGGACTTCGACATCAACACCGACGGCACCGCGACCTTCGACGTCAACTCGAACCACTTCGACGTGCCGAGCGCCGCCCCCAACACCAACATGGGCGGCGTCATCATCAACGCCGCGGAAAGCCACGCGAACATGTCCGGCTACTTCCGCAACAACACGATCGGCAACTCCGGCGTCGCCAACTCCGGGTCGACCGGCCAGGCTGCCGCGCTGGACATCGAGTCGAACGACGGCGGCGACCTGACGATCGACGTCGACTCGAACCAGATCTACCAGTTCAACGGCCCGCTCGGAGCAGCCGGCGTCTGGGTCATCCCGCACGGCGCGCTGACGGCCGGAGCCGAGCCGACCGTCTTCAACTTCACGTTCACGAACAACACGGTCGCCCAGCAGGGCACCGCGAACGCGTCTCCGAACCAGATCCAGGGCTTCCAGCTCGACAACGAGACGTCGACGGCCGACGGCCCGAACGGCGAGGCGTTCACCACCTGCCTCAAGTTCCAGAGCAACACGATCAACGGGGCGGGCAACGGCGGCGGCGGCGGAGACGTCCGGCTGCGCCAGCGCTTCGACTCCAAGGTCGACATGCCCGGCTACACCGGAAACGCGGACGGCACGGCACCGGGCGTCGTCAGCTACATCCAGGGTTTGAACCCCACTGGCCCGCCGACGGTCACGGAAACAGGGACGACAGCGACCGGCGGCGGCTTCTTCAACACTCCCGGCGGCGCTGCCTGCGCTCTCCCGGGCTTCTAGTCCGTCAGCTCTCGCAACAAGGAAGGAGTCCGTATGGCAGATCCGTTTCTCGCGGAGATTCGGCTGATGTCGTTCAACTTCGCGCCGAAAGGCTGGGCGCTCGCGAACGGCCAGCTGCTCCCGATCAACCAGAACCAGGCGCTGTTCTCGCTGCTCGGCACCACGTTCGGCGGCGACGGACGCGTGAACTTCGGTCTCCCGGACCTGCGCGGGCGTATCTCGGTGGGCGTCGGCGGCGGCTTCGTCGTCGGCCAGAAGGGCGGCGAGGCGTCCCACACGATCACCCAGCAGGAGACCCCGACCCACAACCACATGGTCAACGCAAGCGGTACGAACGCAAACCTCGGGCCGACCGGGAACTTCTTCGCCCAGGCCAACCAGGTCTACGCGCCGGCCCCTCCCAACACGAACCTCGCCACGAACTCGATCACCAACACCGGCGGCTCGCAGGCCCACGAGAACGAGCAGCCGTACCTCACGATCTCGTTCTCGATCGCCCTCCAGGGCATCTTCCCCTCCCCGAACTAGAGAGGACGCGGACTATGGCTCAACCCTACGTCGGCGAGATCCGCATGTTCGCGGGCAACTTCGCCCCCGCCGGCTGGCAGATGTGCGACGGGTCGACGCTCGCGATCGACGAGAACGCGACGCTCTTCAACCTGATCGGCACGACCTACGGCGGCGACGGACAGACGAACTTCCAGGTGCCCGATCTCCGCGGCCGCGTGCCGCTGCACCAGGGAAACGGCTTCACGATCGGCCAGCCGGGCGGCGTCGAGCAGGTGACCCTCAGCACCCAGCAGATCCCGCAGCACAACCACAACCTGATGGCGACGAGCGTGGGAGGAAACAAGGCCACTCCCGTCGGCAGCATCCTCGCGAACAGCCAGGGCACCATCCTGCCCTACATCCAGGAGGACCCTGACAACAGCCTCAACAACGGCGCGTTGTCGCCCGCCGGGGGCAACCAGCCGCACGACAACCTCCAGCCGTACCTGGCGATCAACTACATCATCTCGCTCTTCGGCATCTACCCGAGCCCGACCTAGGAGACGCCATGGCAGACCCATTCGTCGCAGAGATCCGCATCTTCCCGTTCAACTTCGCGCCCAAGGGCTGGGCATGGTGCAACGGGCAGATCCTCCCTATCTCGCAGAACACGGCGCTCTTCTCGCTGCTCGGAACGACCTACGGCGGCGACGGCAAGAGCAACTTCGGCCTTCCGAACCTCCAGGGCTCCGTGCCCCTCGCCCCGGGCCAGGGACCCGGACTGAGCCTGTACGACCTGGGCCAGACCGGCGGCGAGACCACGGTGACGCTGCTCCCCACCGAGATGCCGTCGCACACGCACAACATCCAGGCGCAGACGGTCGACCCGGGCGACAACCGCACCCCGGGGCCGCAGTTCAACCTCGGGAACACGGCGGTCTACACGAACTCCCAGAACGGGCAGATGGACGCGTCGGCCGTCAGCCTCTACGGCAACGGCCAGCCGCACAACAACCTGATGCCGTACCTGACCCTGTACTACAACATCGCGCTGCAGGGCGTCTACCCGCCGCGCACCTGATCCAGCAGTCAGTCGAGAGGAGAAACACCCGTGTCGAACGGAAATGTCGTTCCCGCAACCGCCTTCAGCGTGTTCACCTATGCCGGCGAAGGCACCCCGCCTCTGTCGCAGCTCGTGATCGGCGACCAGAGCTACTCGCCGACCGGCCAGCAGCCGAATGACAGCTTCATGTGGCTCGTCGCCGTCGACCTGACGAACCTCAACGTGGTCGCGAACGACGTGTCGACCGATGGAACCACGGTGCCGTCGGACATCAACCAGTACGTCGGGAACTCGCAGTACTTCCTCTACGCGATCAGCAACGCCGCCTGGGGGAACGTCATGCCCCAGGGCGACCTCTATGCGCTGCTGCAGAAGGTCGGCGGCGGCCCCGGGCTGGCCTTCCTCGAGCAGGTCTACAACCAGATCGGCACCGGCTACCTCGGCGCGTTCAGCTACATCCTGGGCGCGACGATGGACGCGTCCGACGCACCCGGCTTCGAGGCCGTGTCGTATTCGGAGCTCACGCTCCTGACGATGGGGTTCCTGCCGATCACGGTCGACGGGAACACGATCTACGCGCCGGTGCAGTCGGGCTCGTAGGGATCGCCCGCGAGCGGCTCGTAGCGGCAGGCGTCTGGCTGCCCGGCAGCGGGTTCACACGTGTCCTCGAGGAGGTTCTCGGCCGCCTCGGGGACGCGTGGGAGCCGCACCTGCTCGGGCTCGGCTACCACGGGGCAGTGCGTCACGTTGCCGGCTGGACGCTGCATCCGACGAACCTCGAGGGCGGCGACGTCTTCGCCGCGTTCCAGGCGGCTCGCGTGGTCGAGGAGCTCGACGCGCGGCTCGTGCTGCTCGTCAACGACCTCTGGATGCTGCACGCATACATGCGCACGCTCCCCGGCGTGCGCGACCGTGCCCGGGTGGTCGCGTACGTGCCGCTCGACGGGCGGATCGTCGACTCGCGCTTTCTCCCGCCGCTCGCCGGCATCGACCGGCTCGTGACCTTCACGCGATTCGCGCAGGCGGAGCTGGAGGGCTTCTTTGGCGCGCCGGTCGACGTGATCCCGCACGGAGTCGACACGGAGACGTTCCGGCCGCTCGCGGGCGGCGGGCGCGACGGCTTCGTCGTGCTGAACGCCAACCGGCCGCTCGAGCGGAAGCGGATCGACCTGACGATCGAGGGCTTCGCGCTGTTCGCGCGCGGCAAGCCGGCGGACGTGCGGCTGCGGCTGCACCACGCGCTCGACGGCGACGATCACGCGGCGCTCGTCGAGCGGCTCGGGATCGCCGACCGCGTCGACGTCACGGCCTCGGCTCTCTCCGACGCGGAGCTGAACGTGCTCTACAACTCCTGCCACGTCGGCGTGAACACGGCGCTGGGCGAGGGCTGGGGGCTCGTCAGCTTCGAGCACGCGGCGACCGGCGCGGCGCAGGTCGTGCCGGACTCGAGCGCGTGCGCGGAGCTATGGGCCGGCGCTGCGGAGGTCGTCCCGGCGGAGGACACGGGCGTGCCGGGCTTCTCGCCGCTCGCGATGCGGACCGTCTCGGCGGAGGGCGTCGCGGAGGCTCTGGAGCGGCTCTACTCCGATCCGGAGCACCTGCGCGCGATGTCGGCGGCGGCGTGCGAGAACGCGACGCAGCCGCGCTACCGGTGGGACGCGATCGGCGAGCAGTGGCGGGAGTTGCTGGAGGAGGTGGCCGCGTGACGGTCTCGCTACGGCCGGTCGAGCCGGCTGACGAGGAGTTCTTGCTCGCCGTGTACGGGAGCACGCGCGCGGACGAGCTGGCGCTCACCGACTGGACGGACGAGCAGAAAGCGGCGTTCGTCCGGCACCAGTTCGACGCGCAGGACGCGCACTACCGGCAGCACTACCCGACGTGCAGCTTCGACGTGATCCTCGTCGACGGCGAGCCCGCGGGTCGGCTCTACGTCGACCGCTGGCCCGGCGAGACGCGCATCGTCGACATCGCGCTTCTGCCCGAACAGCGCGGCCGCGGCGTCGGTCGCGAGCTGATCGAAGGCATCCAGGCCGAGGGTCGTGACGTCTCGATCCACGTCGAGCGCTTCAACCCGGCGCAGCGGCTCTACCGCCGGCTCGGCTTCGAGGTCGCCGAGGACGCCGGTCCCGTGTACGTGCTGATGCGCTGGCGCCCGGGCTAGGTGAAGACGGCCTCGTAGCGCGTGCCGTCTTCGTCCTGCGAGATCGGTACGAGGAAGATCTCGCGGGTGCCGAGCTCGGCGTGCGTCAGCGGGTAGATGCGCTGCGGCAGGATCGGCTCGCGCGGGCCGAGGAAGACGATCGAGAACGGGACGCGGTCGACGGCCGCCTGACCGAGCTGCGCGCACTCGACGAGCTCGAGGTCGTGGCTCGCGCCGTCGCTGTCGGCGAGCCCGAACCGCTCGCCGACCCGCCCGGAGAACGAGTCGATCGTCAGGTCGTCGAGCACGACGGGAGGCTAGTCGAACCGCGCCCTGTCCGCGCGCGAGGGGGCTGCGCGAGCCATGGCGATGTGTGTCTGACACCGCAGTTAAGCCGTGTCCGTTCGGCCACGCCAAAATCCCTGCTCAGAGCGCTTTTGGATTCGACATAGCGTCGCCTCGGCAGGTCCGGTGTCAGACACCGGTGGTTCGAGGTGTCCGCGCGAGCCGGTGCCCCGGCTCTAGCGGACGTGCGGGAGAACGCGCTCGCCGAAGAGGCGGAGCTGGCCGGCCCGGTCGGCGCCCCAGAGTTCGAGCATGACGTGCGTGCAGCCGGCCGCGCGGTACTCCTCGATCGCGGCGATGCAGTCCTGCGGAGTGCCGGCGATCGGCTTGCACTTGTCGAGGATCTCGTCCGTCACCGCCGCCTTGGCCGCCAGCCGCCCGCCGCGCTCCATGGCCTCCGCGATCGGCACGATCTCCTCGCACGTCAGCCCGGCACACTCGAGCAGCGTGTCCGCGGCGGCCTGGATGTTCTGCACCTTGTTCGCGAGGTACATGCCGGCGATCTCGCGTGCGCCGTCGCGCCCGCGGTCGCGATCCTCGTCGATCGAGGCCACGATCGTGCAGCCGAGGTCGAGTGAGTCCGGGTCGCGGCCCGTCTCGGCCACCCGCTCGCGCACGTAACGCACGAACGCCGGAGTCGTGATCGACGCCGTCAGCAGCCCGTCGGCCGCCTGCCCGGCGGCGCGCAGCATCATCGGCCCGGTTCCGGCGAAGTAGAGCGGCACGTCCCACCGCGGCGTCTCGGCGTCGTCGGCCAGCGGCGGCACGTGGGCCGAGAACACCTTGCCGTCGACGTCGACAGGGCCGCCGCCGAGAACGCCGCGGATGATCTCCGCCGCCTCTTTCATCGCCGCCACCGGCTTCGCCCCTTCGCCGATCCCCGCGTGGCGCATGAAGATCTTCGAGACGCCGAGCCCGAGGTAGAACCGCCCCGGCCCGGCTGCCTCCTGCGTCACGCGTGCCTCCATCGCGATCTGCACGGGATGCCGCGTGTACGGCGAGATGATCCCCCAGCCGACAGCGAGACGCTCCGTCTCTCGCGCGACGAGCGGCGAGAGCGCCGTCGACGAACGCGCCTCCATCGAGTGCTTGCGCCACCACGGATAGGCCTCGGCGAGCCAGATCGTGTCGAACCCGGCCTCGTCCATGACGTGCGCGTGCTCGAGGATCTCCTCGAGCGGCTCCATGGTGAGCTGCATGACCCCGACCCTGAACGGAGGCGCCGGGGTCATGCCGGTTCTACTTGGTGGCCGGGCAGGTGAACGAGCCGCTGAAGTGCTTGCCGCCCGGGAACGCGCCGCTGAAGGTGGCATGCGTACGGTTCTTCGTGAGCACGACCGTGATGTGCGCGGCGCTCAGCCAGTTCGCGTCGCCCTTCTTCAGGATGTTGAGCACGGCGATGCGGTACGTGCCGTCCTTCGGCGCGCCCATCGACATGAGCAAGGCGTTGTACTGCGGCGTATGGCCGAGCTGCGTGAACGTCCCCATGCCGATCTGCAGGCTGCCGGCCGTCGGGTAGCAGGCACCGAGCGTTCCGTTCCCGTAGTGCGAGATCTTCCCGCCGACGTTCAGCGTCAGCCGGGCGGAGCCGCAGAAGACGGTGAACCCGACGTGGTTCTTGACGTAGTGCCCCGCCTCCTTGTTGAAGATGCACTTGCCCGCGGTCCGCGCCGACGAGGCGGAAACGAAGAACCCGAGCGACGCGACCGCCAGCACCGCGAGGAGCGCGAGCCGGCGCTTCATGCCGTCACCTTCGCTTCGTCGACCTGACTCTCGAGTGCGTTGAGCACGTTGCCGACCTGCTGGTTGACGATCGGCTGGAAGACGCGCTGGCCCATGCTGCCGATCGGACCGGCGACGTGGATGTCGGCGATCCACTTCATGCTCGTCCGGTCGCCGTCCAGGGGGGCGAGGTAAAACTCGGTGTCCATGCCGACGATCGCGCCGACCCCTGAGCCGCGCGCGTTCAGCTTCGCGTACTCGATCGGCCGTGCCTCGGCCTGCTCGAACTTGAACTTCAGCTTCAGCCCGCCCATACCGAGAGGCACCTTCACGTTCGCCGACCAGTGCTTGTCGTCCTGAACCTCGAAGTTCTCGACGCCGGGCAGCAGCTTCGAGATCCGGGTCGGGTCCATGAGGACGTCCCAGACCGTCTGCGGCGACGCGTCGAACTCCTTGACGCCTTCGACCTTCACGTACTCACCACCTCCACGAGAGCCTGGCTCTCCTCGGGATTCGTCATCAAGCGCCACACCCGCTCTGCCGGGTTGTGGCTGTCGGATACGACCCCGGGGATTCCTGCGCTGCGAAGCGCGTCCTGAATGGCTGCGCAGACTGCATGGATGGCCGCTCCGCCGCCCTCGCCCATCCCCTTCGTGCCGAGCGAGGAGAACGGTGACGGACTCTCAATGTAGCCGGTCCGGATCGGAGGCATGTCGAGAGCGTGCGGGACGTGGTACTCGTAGAAGTTGGCCGTCATCAGCTGGCCGTCCTCGTCGTAGGCGAACGTCTCGTGGAGGGCGGCGCCGAGCCCGTGCGCAGTCGCACCGTGCACCTGGCCCTCGACGATCTGCGGATGGATGCGCACCCCGCAGTCGTCCACCGCGGCGTAGTCGACGATCTCGACCACGCCGGTGTCGCGGTCGATCTCGACGACACAGGCGTGGACCTGCGTGGCGTAGGTGAGGGTGAGGTTGCCGTACTTCTTCTCGAAGTCGGGCATCTCGAACGGCGGCACGTAGACGTAGCGGCAGTTGAGCGTGATGTCGCGCGCGTCGAGCGGGAGCACGGCGTTGTTCGCGTTCACGATTGCGCCGCACGCCATGAACGGGAGCGCCGCCTCGGGGTTTCCCTTGAGTGCGGCCATCTTCCCCTCGAGCACGATGTCGTCGGGCGTCGCGCCGAGGACGGCTGCAGCGAGCCGGCGGATCTCGAGCGCGAGCTTCTCCGTCGCGCCCTTGACGGCCTCGAGGCCGGTGACCGCGAACTGGCTCGCGTACGTGCCGGAGAAGCCGGCGTGGGAGTTCCAGTAGCTGTCGTGGCCGGCGCGGACGTGGACGTCGTCGGGCGTGCAGCCGAGGATGTCGGCGACCACCATCGACGCGGTCGTCTCGTGGCCCTGCCCCTGCGGGACGGTGCCGAGCGTGACGACGATCTCGCCGAAGATGTCGAGCCGAACGGTCGCGACCTCGTTGTTGCCGGAGAACTGCAGCTCGGGGTTGAGCAGCGTCGACTGGCCGAAGTTGTTCGTCCCCGAGTCGAGCGTGGAGCCGATGCCGATGCCGACGAGCTTGCCGTTCTGCTCACCGCGGCTCGCCTTGCGCCCCTCGTAGTCGACCAGCTCGAGCGCGATGTCGAGGCAGCGCGCGTAGTCGCCGGAGTCGTAGACGCAGCCGTTCGGCGTCGTGTACGGCATCTCGTCGGTGCGCACGTAGTTCTTCTTGCGCACCTCGACCGGGTCGAGGCCGAGCTCGTGCGCGACGAGGTCGACGATCCGCTCGGTCAGCCAGAGCTGCTGCATCCGCGAGTAGCCGCGGTTCGGCGCCACCGGCGACTTGTTCGTCACCACCTGCGTGAAGTCGACGCGGATGTTGCGCCAGCGGTAGAGGCCGGGCGTGACCTGCGCCCAGATGATGCAGCCGAGCGGCTCGTAGCGGGGGAAGGCGCCGCAGTCGTCGAGCGCCTTGACCTTGAAACCGAGCATCGTGCCGTCGTTCATCACGGCCACCTCGATCTCGTGGAACCAGCGCTCGTTGCCGTGCGCGTTCGCCGAGTGCTGGTCGGTGCGCCACTCCGTCCACTGGATCGGGCGGCGCAGCTTGCGCGCGAGCAGGCAGCAGGCGGTGAGGTACGTGTGAGTCGTGATCTTGTTGCCGAAGCCGCCGCCGATGTCCTGCGACACGAAGCGGAGCCGGTCGAGCGGCACGCGCAGTGCCGGCCCCATCCAGATCGCGGCCACGCCGGGCATCTGGTGGTTCGAGTGGATCGTGAACTGCTCGGTGCCGCGGTCGTACTCGACCAGGGCTGCCGAGCATTCGAGCGGCGTCGACGAGAAGCGGTCGAAGTGAAGCTCGGAGATCTTGATCACGCGGTCGGCGGCCTTGAGCGCGCCGTCGACGTCGCCCCAGTCGAACGTGCCCGACCAGACGACGTTCGTGCCGGCATCGTCGTGGAGGACGGGGGCGTCGGCTTCCTGCGCCTTGCGTGCGTCGACGAGGACGGGCAGCGGCTCGTACTCGACCTCGACCAGGTCGGCCGCGTCGCGCGCGACGTCGCGGGTGCGGGCGACGACCGCGACGACCGGCTCACCGACGTGTCGCACGCTCCCGACGGCGAGCGCGAAGTCCTTGATCTGGCTCCCGGGCGCCGTCGTCAGCTCGAAGAACGGGTCGGTGAGCGTCGCGACCTCGTCGGGCGTCAGCGTCCCGTAGACGCCCTCCAGCTCCTCGGCGGCAGAGACGTCGACGGAGACGATCTTCGCGTGCGCGTACGGCGAGCGGACGAAGTGGACGTAGCCCATGCCGTGCCGCTTGACGTCGTCCGCGAACACGCCTTCGCCCTGGACGAGTCGCCTGTCCTCCTTGCGCGGGATCGACGTGCCGGCGAAGCCGATCTGGAGGTCGGTCTTCTGCTCGGTGACTGTCTGCGTCTCGCTCATAGTGACCGGATCAGCTCCTCCAGCTGCGCGGCCGTGGCACGGTAGGTCTGCTCGTCGCCGCCGTACGGGTCGGCGATGCCCGCCTCGTTCAGGTCGACGACCCTGTCCGCCCAGGCCTCGAGCTCGGGCGTGAGCTGCTGCGCGCGATGCGTCGCGAGCTCGGGCTCGATCAGCACCGCGTTCGGTGCAGCGGGCGCGCCCTCGTCCGCGTGCCGGCCCGCGCTCGCGTACTCGTTCCCGTCGTCGAGCCGGCGGGCCATCGCCTCCGCCATCGGGCTCCGGCACGTGTTCCCGGTGCAGACGAAGAGAACCCTCACGCCCGGCGCCTCCCCGACCTTGCAACACAGTGTTGCAAGGTCAGACCTGGCCTTCCGAGGCGTTCTTGATCGCTTCCACGATGTTCACGTACCCGGTGCAGCGGCAGATGTTTCCCTGGATGCCGCGGCGGATCTCCTCTTCGGTGGGGTGCGGGTTCTGCTCGAGGAGGTATGTGGCCGACAGGAGCATGCCGGGCGTGCAGTAGCCGCACTGGAGCGCGTGCGACTTCGAGAACGCCTGCTGGAGGGATGTCAGCTCGCCGTCCGGGCCGGCCAGGCCCTCGACGGTCGTGATCGTCGCGCCGTCGGCCTGAATCGCGAGCAGCATGCACGACTTCGCCGTCTTGCCGTGGATCAGCACGGTGCAGGCGCCGCAGTTGCCTGTGTCGCAGCCGACGTGAGTGCCGGTGAGGTCGAGCACGTCGCGGATGAAGTGGACGAGGAGCTTGCGGGCCTCGACCGCCTGCTCGTAGACCTCGCCGTTGATCGTGACGCTGATCGTCTGGCTCGAGACGGGCTCGGGCATCAGGCCGTACTCCCGAGTGCCCGCTCGGTCGCGCGCCAGGCGAGCACCTGCGCCAGGTGGCGGCGGTAGTCGGCGGAGGCGTGCACGTCGGAGGGCGGATCGAGGTTCGCGTCGGCGACTGCCTTGCGCACCGAGACCTCGTCCGCCTCGGCCACGACCACGACGGGCACGGCGGAGACGCAGCCGATCGCGACGCGCGCTTGCCCGTTTCTGACAGTGGCGGCGGCGTTGACGATGCCGGTGCCCTCCTTGCCGAGCGTGACCGACGCCCAGCCGTCGCCCTCGCCGGCCGCGAGCGCAGGCACGGTCACGCGCGTCAGCATCTCGCCCGGTTGCACGGCGGTCAGGTAGACGCCCTGGAAAAACTCGCCGGCGGTGACGGTGCGCTCCGATTCGAGCGCGCGGATCGTCATCGTCGCCCCGGTCGTCGCCATCAGCGGCGGCAGGTGGTTCGTCGGGTCGTTGACGCAGAGGTTGCCGCCGACCGTGCCGCGGTTCCGCACCTGCACGTCTGCGATCGTCAGCGCCACCTCGGCCAGGATCGGCCGCGCCGCGCGCACGGCCTCAGAGCGGATCAGCTCGTCGTACGTGACCATGGCGCCCAGCTCCAAGGCTCCGTCTCCGCTCCGGCTGATGTCGCGCAGCTCGGAGATCCGGTTCAGGTCGACGACGAGCTCGGGCGCCGCGACGCGAATTTTCATCACGTTCACGAGGCTCTGACCGCCGGCGAGCGCGCGCGCGTCCTCGCGTGACGAAAGCAGCCGCACAGCCTCGTCCACCGACTCCGGGCGTGCGTATTCGACCTCGCGGAGCAGCATCCAAGCGAGTCTAGAAGACCGCGACTCGAGGGGAGCGGTCGATGTGCAGAGGAAACGCGCCCGACAATGGCGAACGTCGGCTGTGTAGTTCATACTCCAGCGGAAGAGCCAAGAGGCAGCGAAGTATTGGAGGGAGCGCATGAGTCATCTCACGAAGCTCGGCAAGGGAAGTCGGCTTCTGCTCGCGCTCGCGGTCGGAGGCGCCGTCTTCGGCATCGCCTCGGCCGTGCAGGCGAGCATTCCCGACGCCAACGGCGTCATCCACGGGTGTTACGCGAAGGCAGGCACCCCGAGTCAGGGCGACTTGCGGGTCTCGGATTCGGGCATCTGCAAGCCGACCGAGAACCCGTTGACCTGGAACCAGAAGGGGCCGACGGGACCGACCGGGCCGACGGGCCCCGCAGGGACCGCAAAGGCGTATGCGTACGTCCTTCCCGGTTCCTCCCCGACGTTGGATCCGGCGCGCACCAAGAACTTCAGCGCGGTGATCAACAACGGCACCGGCATCTACTGCCTCACGCCTTCAGGAGGCGTGACCGAGGCCGGATCGACCCCCCTGGTAACTGTCGAGTGGGGCGAGTCCAGCGGCAGCAACCTGTCGGCGTACTGGCGGGAGCATCCGCTCGGGAACAGCTGCCCCGATCCGGCGCAGTTCGAGGTCAGGACGTACACGTTCACGGCGGGCGGGGACAACGCGCTCTCCAACAACGTGGCGTTCGACATCGTCGTTCCGTAAGCTGGAGCAAGAATCGAGATGGGGCGCGCGCCTGCGCGCCCCATCGGTCTTCCCCATGAAGCTTCGACACCTTTCAGCCGTGGTCGTCATTGCCTGTGGGCTGTCGCAGGCCGCCTGGGGAGCCTCCCCGCCGGCAGGGCATGCGCTCAGCGCCTATCTCGTGAAGGTCAAGCCGCTGAACAGCGCCGTAGCCGCGGCGGAGGCCTCCTGGATCAAGGCCAAGGCACATCCGAAGAAGGGCTCGAACAACACGGATCCCAGCGTGAACAAGAAGGCACTGATCACGACGCTTCAGCAGACGGCGGGCAAGCTGAAACGGATCGTCCCACCGGCGGCGCTGAAGAGCGCTCATGCCGCGTTCGTCTCGAGCTTGAAGCTCGAGGCGCAGGGGACGAACGGTCGAGCGAACGCGCTCCGCACTCGCTGGCGACTGGCGGTCACCCAGCAGCTTCGGCGTGCCGGCCTCGCCGTGCCGCACTGGGTGCAGCAGGTACGCGATCCCCTCAGCTGAACGTGAGCCCGGATGCGTCCGGGAAGCGCGCCTGGACGCCCCAGCCGCCGAAGTCCTCCGAGACAGCGACCACGAGCTCGTTGTCGCCCTGGTCGAGCGGCAGGTAAAGCGAGTCCCACCAGCCGATCGAGCCGAGGAAGCGGTGGTCGCGCGAGCGGTAACCGTCGTCCCCGCCGAAGAGCGGACGGCCGTTCAGGAAGACGACGGCGCGGTCGCTGAAGCCGAGCTCCATGCGGGAGATACGGGCGCGGTCGGAGCGGACCACGGCGCGGGCCAGCACCCTGTTGCGACCTTCCCGGATGCCGTGCACGCGGGCGAGGTTGGCGAGACCGCTCGCTTCGGCGGTGAGTCGCGTCCACGTTCGCGGTGCGTCGAGATCGAGCTCGTCCTCGGGGAAAGGGTCGGACACGTCCCAGGCCGGGACGATTCCCTCCGGGACCGGCAGCGGCAGAGGCTCGGGTCCGAGCGGCGCCTCCGGGCCGTACGTGAAGTCGGCGACGAAGATCGTGGCGCCGCCGGTCGCGATGCCGATGCGGCCCGGACCGGCGGGAAGCTTCATCTCGCGTACCTGCAGTGCGAGCTCGTCGGCGACGAAGACCTCCGCGCGCGAGCCGGCGAAGACGACGCGGATCGTGAACCACTCGCCGATCGGGAACGCCATCGGAGCCCAGAAGCCCTCGCCGTGGTAGAGCTGCCATGCCGAGACGTCGTTGAACACGGGCGTGTACTGGACCGCGTCCGGGTTCCCGACCTGATGCGGCCGGACGAAGAACGACTCGTAGTTCTCGTCGTCGGCGAGCCGCCAGACGACGCCGGGGAAGCTGCGCTCCGGCCCGACGGCGAGCTCGATCTCGAGCGTCCCGTCCGCCGGCGCGAGGTCGGTGACGGTGGCAAGCGGGCAGTCGACGCGGCAGCAGGCGCGACCGAGATGGGTCGCCGGCACAGGTTCGCTCCCGCGCCAGTCCCAGCGGTCCGAGTCGAGCGGGACTACCGACATGTCGGCTAGGCGAGCAGGTGCCGGTGCCGGGCGAGCGCCGCGAGGATCGTGTCCACGTCCTCGTCCACGTTGTAGAGGTGGAGCGCGATGCGGAGGTTCGAGTCGCGCTCCGAGCAGACGATTCGCGCTGCCTGCAGGGTGTCGACGAGTGTCCGCACGTCCGTCGACTTGACCGCGACGAGCGGGCCGCGGCGAGCCGGGTCGCGCGGTGTCACGACCGTCGCGCCGAGATCGTCGAGGCCGTCCATCAGCCGCTCCGCCAGCCCGGCGATGTGCCCCTCGATCGCGCGCGTCCCGGCTTCCTCGACGATCGACATGCCCGCGAGGCCGCCGTAGATGTTCGGCACCGGCGGCGTGCCGGCGTCGAAGCGGCGGGCGTCGCGGGCCGGTGAGTAGTCGGAGATGTCCATCCGGAAGATGTCCTCGTCGGCGAACCAGCCGGTCTGCGTCGGCAGCAGGTCGGGCAGCAGCTCGCCGCGCACGTAGAGGAAGCCGAGCCCGGCCGACGCGAGCAGGTACTTGACCGTCCCGCCAGTGACGAAGTCGACGCCGATCGCGCCCACGTCGAAATCGATCGCGCCGATCGCCTGGTAGGAGTCGGCGAGGCAGAGCGCGCCCGCGTCGTGCGCGAGCCCCGCGATCGCCGCAACGTCGTGCCGGTGGCCGGTGCGGTACGAGATCGTCGTGCAGCAGACGAGCGACGTGCGCTCGTCGATCGCGTCGGCGAAGCGCTCGGGCGGGATCGAGCCGTCCGCGGCCGGCCGGACGTGGACGACCTCGGCGCCGCGCAGCTCCTGCGCGTGCGCGATCTGGCCCACGGTCGGGAACTCGTACTCGGAGATGACGATGCGCGGCCGTGTCTTGAGGTCGAGGGCGCTGACGATCGCGCTCACGCCCTGTGTCACCGACGTGGTGACCGCGACCTCCGGCGGCGTCGCGCGCAGCAGCCGCGCGAAGGCCGCCCGTGCCGCCTCGGCGCGCTCGACCCAGTGTCCCCATTCGGCGCCGTTCTCGTCCCAGCCGTCGAGGTACTCCTCGTACGCCCGGCGCACCCGGTGCGAGAGCGCGCCCTGCGAGCACGAGTTGAGATAGGTCGTGTGCGCGAAGATCGGGAACTCGTCCCGGATCGCGGCGCCGACGCGGCTCGTCTCGATTGCCATTTGCCGAAGCCTAGACGTCGGGCTCGCCGATGAGCTTGAAATAGCGGGCGGCGGCCAGCAGGGTGAATCCGCGCTCTTCGTAGAGCGCCCGGGCCGGAGCGTGGCCCGGATCGCCGCCCGTGCCGACGGCGGTGATGTCCATGCCGTGCGCCCGCATGTGCTCGATCGAGCGATCCATGAGCCGAGCGGCGATCCCGCGGCGCTGGTAGTCGGGGTCGACGGCGATCATGTCGACGACGCCCATCCCCTCGTGGAAGGCGTTCAGGGCGACGGTGGAGAAACCGACCGGCCGTCCGTCCGCAACGGCGACGAACACGTCGTGTGCCTCGTTCGTGCAGCCCGCTCTGACCGCGTCGGCCTGGTCTTTCTCCCAGTCCGGGTAGAGGCGGAAGAAGATCGCGTCGCCGAGCACGCTCCGGAACGACGCGAACACCGGCTCCCAGGCGCGCACCGAAAACTCCACGATCGCGTCGAGGTCGGATTCCCGGAACTCGCGGATCTCTATCTCCTCGGTCATGCCGTGCTTTCTACCCAGCACAGGTGGAAACGTGTGCCGTGCTCGGTTTCGACACGGCGCCGGCCGAAGGCGCCGAAGCTCGTCTCGCGTTCGCCGAACGTTCGGAACGTGTCGGCGACACCGGTGCCGGCGAACGTGGCGGCGTCGGCGAACACCGAGCACGCGTCGGCTCCGATCTCGTTGGCCACGACGCGCGCCGGCGCGACCGCGATCATCACGTCGCGATAGTCGTCCTGATCCGGCAGCGCGAGCGCGTGGATGACGAGACCGCTGCGCAGGCGCTCCTCTGATCGCTCCTCGAGCGCGAGAAACGGGGCGCGCACGGCGTAGGGGATCAGCGCCCGCCGCTGGTCGTCGCCGACGAGGGCGCGGGCAGCAGGGGTGAGCGCCCGGTACAGCTCGAGCGCTGCGTCGTCGTACGTGCAGCGAGGCCGGTCGAGCACCGCCTGGATCTCCGCTCGGATCGCCTTCGCCTCCTCGACCGTGGCCGGGCCACCGCGCCAGCGACGGTCGAGCTCGACGATCGGCCCGAGCAAGTCGATGGCCACTACGACGGCATCGAGCTCCTTCATCTGCCGAACAGCTGCGCGCGCCCACTGCCTGGTCGGAGCGGAGCGGGCCGGACGTTTTCGGCCACCTTGATCGCCGACCGGCCGCCCCGGTCAGCGCGTGGCTCGTCGTCGAAGCGCGGCACCACATGCAAGTGCGAGTGCATCCGCGAGACGCTTTCGTCGGTAGGGGGAAACGGGTTCCAGCACAGGGAGTAGCCGTCGGGCGCGAGCCGCTCGTCCCAGGCTTCCTTCGCCTTCTGCAGCAGGTGGCCTGTCGCTGCCCACTCCTCTCCGGTTAGGTCGAAAGGGGAGGCGCGGTGCGCGATCGGGACGAGGATCCCAGAGCCGGGGAGCACATCGGGAGGATCGCGTGGGTCGCGCGTCGACGCATAGGCGCAATGCTCGTTCTCGAAGTAGACCTCGGCGCCGCGGACGTTCTCGAGGTCGCAGAAGACGCAGCCTTCCACCGCTACCTGCCGAGGTAGGCCTTGCGCAGGTTCTCGTCCTGGAGCAGGTCTGCGGCCTTGCCCTCGAGCACGAGGCGGCCCGTCGAGAGCACGTAGCCGCGGTCGGCGATCGAGAGCGAGACGTTCGCGTTCTGCTCGACGACCAGGATCGCGACGCCCGCGTCGTGCACCTGCTGGATGATCTCGAAGCTGCGCTCGACGAGGATCGGCGCCAGGCCCATCGACGGCTCGTCCATCAGCATCAGCTTCGGACGGGACATGAGCGCCCGGGCCATGGCCACCATCTGCTGCTCGCCGCCGGACAGCGTCCCGGCGAGCTGATGACGGCGCTCGTGCAGCAGCGGGAACAGCTCGTAGACGCGGTCGTAGTCCTCCTTCTCGCCGCCGCCGGTGAGGTACGCGCCCATCTGGAGGTTCTCCATCACGGTCATCGGGCCGAACAGGCGGCGATTCTCGGGGACGATGGCCATGCCTTTCGCGATCCGGTAGCTCGTCGTCCGCCCGGTCACGTCCTCGCCCTCCATGCGCACCGCGCCGTTCCGCGGCTGGACGATCCCCAGCGCCGTCTTCAGCGTCGTCGACTTGCCAGACGCGTTCCCCCCGAGGAGACAGACGAGCTCGCCGGGCCGCACGACGAGCGACAGCCCCTGGAGGATGTGGATTTGGCCGTAGTAGGTGTCGACCGCGTCCAGCTCGAGCAGCGGTGCGCCGTTGTCCGTCATTTCGTCTCGGTCGCTCGCAGGCCGAGGTACGCCTCGACGACGCGCTCGTCGGTCGCGACCGCCTCGTACTTGCCCTCGGCGATCTTGACGCCGTGGTCGAGAGCGACGACGCGGTCGGAGATGCCCTCGACGACGTGCATGTCGTGCTCGATGACGAGGATCGTGTAGCCGCCCTCCTTGCGCAGCTTGCCGATCAGCTCCGTGATCTCGTGCGTCTCGACCGGGTTCATGCCGGCGGCGGGCTCGTCGAGGAGCAGCAGGCGCGGGCTCGCCGCCATGGCGCGCGCGATCTCGAGCCGGCGGCGGTTCGCGTACGAGAGCGAATACGCCGGCTGGTTCCAGCGGTAGCCCATCAGGCGCTGTCCGAAGAAGGCGAGCTTCTCCTCGGCCAGCTCGTTGATCGCCTTCTCCTCGCGGCGGGCGCGCGGCAGGCGCAGCATCGCTTCGACGATCGTCGAGTGCGTGTGGCCGTAGGCCGCGGACATGACGTTCTCCTTCACGGTCATGTTCAGGAACAGCCGCAGCGTCTGGAAGGTGCGCGCGATGCCCTTGTTCGTGATCTTGTAAGGGGCCAGCCCGACGATGCTCTCGCCGGCGAAGACGATGTCGCCGGACAGGGGCCGGTAGATGCCGGTGATCAGGTTGAACAGCGTCGTCTTGCCGGCACCGTTCGGGCCGATGACGCTGACGATCTCGCCCTCGTCGACGTGCAGGTCGAGGTCGGTGATCACCTGGAGGCCGCCGAAGGCCATGCTCACGCCACGGAGCTCGAGCAGCGGGGTCATACGATCTCCACCCGGTGCTTCCCGAGCAGGCCCTGCGGGCGCTTGGCCATGATCACGATCAGGCCCGCGCCGAGGAGCAGGAAGCGCGTCGCGCCCGAGCCCTCCTCGATCAGGCGCGCCTCGTAGACCTCGGCCGCCAGCCAGATCGTCGGGATCAGCAGCGCGTCCCGCATCCAGCCCTTGAGCAGCGTCAGGCCGAGGATCATCGCGATCAGGAGGACGACGAGGTAGTTGAAGATCGTGTAGCCCCCGGTCTGGAACGTGTCGGCGGGCAGGACGAGCCAGTGCCGGATCGCCCAGCCGATCGAGCCGCCGTGGTCGAAGGTGCTCGCGCTGTTGAGAATGCCGCCGCGCACGCCGCGCGGCCAGGCGGCGCCGATGATCACGTGTAACAGGATCCCGAAGACGAGGGTGCCTCCGAGGACGGCCACCACTCGCCGCCAGGGCCGCATCACCGTCAGGATCACGATCAGGATCGTCACGTAGAAGAGCCCGCGCCCGTTCGACGTCCAGTCGGCGAACTCCGTGCCGGGCCGCAGCGCCTCCAGCCCGACGGTGACGACGATCGAGCCCAGCACCGCGCCGGAGAGGCTGCCGGCGCCGCCGAGGATCAGTACGGCGTAGATCGTGATCAGGACGTAGGTGTTGTAGTCGTCCGGGAACGCGCCCTGGAGCAAGGCGCCGTTGATCGTCCCCGCGAGCGCGCCGATGCCCGCGCCGACGCCGATCGCCAGCATCTTCAGCCAGTTGATACGCATGCTCATCACCTGTGCGGCCAGCGAGTCGTCGTTGAGAGCGCGCCAGGCGCGCCCCGTGCGCGAGTTGTTGGCGAAGTGGAGGGCCGCGAAGACGACGACGACCGCGCCGAGGGTGATGTAGTAGTAGGCGTGGTCGGTGATCGCCATCGTGCCGCCGATCCGGAAGCCGTCGACGTTCGCGATCCCGTTCGGGCCGCCGGTCACGTCCCAGTTGGCGCTGTGGAGCCCGAGGTCCTTGTTCAGCCCGAGCAGCGAGACCTTGTAGCCCTGAACGGCGAGCGTGTAGAAGATCTGTCCGAAGAACAGCGTCACGATCGCCAGGTAGTCGCCGGACAGCCGGCGCGACGGGAGCGCGAGGAGGAAGCCGATCACGACCGCTGCACCGACGACGGTCGGGATCGCCGCCCAGGCCTGCCAGTGGACACCGAACTTCGAGGACGCGAGCATCGCATACCCGTACGCGCCGATGCCGTAGTACGCGATGTAGCCGAGGTCGAGCAGGCCGGCGTAGCCGACCGAAACGTTCAGGCCGAGCGCGAGGAGCGCGAACACGAGCGTGACCGTCCCGATCCGGATCAGGTAGTCGTCCGACGTCATCACCGGGATCAGCGCGAGGAATCCGAAGAAGGCGAGGAAGCGGATCCTCGGCGGAATCCGGAACAGCTCGTGCTCGGCGCGGCCGATCAGCCCGCTGCGCCGCGTGATGCGGTCGCCGGAGCGCGCGACCCATTCGTCGGCGCCGACCTGCGGATCCGTCGCGGGCGCGCCCATCCCGGGTGTCAGGTCCTCGGCCACGTCAGACCTTCTGCGGCGCGGGCACCCCGAGGATGCCGGACGGCCTGATCAGCAGGACGAAGATGAGGATGCAGAACACGATCACGTCCTGGTAGGCGGACGACCAGTAGCCGATCGCGAACGCCTTCAGCAGGCCGATCGCGAGGCCGCCGACCATCGCGCCGGGAATGCTCCCGATGCCGCCGACGACCGCTGCCGTGAAGGCGATCAGGCCGACGGTGAAGCCGACCTGCGGCCAGACGTTCGAGAGGTAGAGGCCGTTCATCACACCGCCCGCACCGGCGAGCGCCGAGCCGACGAAGAACGTGAACACGACTACCCGGTCGACGTCGATGCCCATCATCGACGCGGCCTCGAGGTCGAACGACACGGCCCGCATCGCCCGACCGATCTGCGTCCGGGTGACGAGCTGCCAGAGGACGAGCATGAAGAACGCCGTCATCAGGATCACGAACACCTGGATCCAGCTCATCTCGAACGAACCGACGTGCCAGGTGGTCGTCAGCGTGCCTCCGGCAAGACCGAAGGGGTCGTACTGCTTGTACTGGGTGCTGAAGAAGATGGACGCGAGCTGCTGCAGGCAGAACGAGACGCCGAGCGCGCTGATCAACGGCGCGATCCGCGGTGCGCGCGCCTTTCGCAGCGGCCGGTAGGCGAAGCGCTCGACGGCGACTCCGAGGACGCCCGAGCCGATCATCGCGGCGCCGATCATCAGGAAGATCAGCAGCGCAACCGGCACGTCGGGGCTTAGCGAGCCTCCGAGCGCGACCAGCACGAAGTAGCCGATGTAGGAGCCGATCATGAACACCTCGCCGTGGGCGAAGTTGAGGAGTTTGAGCACGCCGTAGACCATCGAGTAGCCGATCGCCATCAGGCCGTAGAGGCTCCCGAGTGTGATACCCGCGACCAACTGGTCGAGGAGGTAGCTCCAGGTCAGCTGGTAGGACTGGAAATAGGCGAGGAGATCGAATGCGTGCACGGGTCGCAGAGGTTCTCAGAAACGCGTGCGGCCCACCACGTCGATGGGCCGCACGCGAGTTCGATGGTCAGAGAGTTGCCGTTCGGCTAGGGCTGAACGGTGACGTACTTACCTCCCTGGATCTGGTAGACGGGGAACGATGCCCCCTTCACGTCGCCGTTCTTCGTGAAGGCGATTGCGTGGCCCAGGAGCGACGTTCCCAGCGCGACCTTCCCGATGGCCTTGCGCACTGCCGCTCGGGTCGTGTGTCCGTGCCCGACAGCGCACGCGTTTGAGATCGCCTGCGCGATCACCTGGGTTGCGACCCACGTCGGAGCTCCGAACGAGTTCGTGTCCTGGCCGAACTTGCTCTTGAACGTCGCCACGAGGCCAGCGTCGGCCTTGATGTAGTGGACGTCGGGACCGAAGTAGGTCAGATACGCGCCCTGGAATGTGAACTTCGTCGAGTCGAACGTGCCGTCGGTGCCGAGGAACTTCCCGGTGTAACCGTCCGACTGGAGCTGCTGAGCGAACAGCTGTGCGTTCGAGGCGACCTGGCTAGCCAGAACGACGAACTTTGCATTCTCGGCCTTCGCCTTCTGGGCCAACGACGTGAAGTCGGTCTGGGTCGCCGGCTGCGATTCGCGGTCGACCTTGATCCCAGCCTTCTCGAGCTGGCTCGTGATCGCCGAGATCAGCGGGACCGAGTACGCCTCGGCCTGGTCCACCGCCATCACGGTCTCACCTGACTTGACGAACTTCTCCACCCACTTTGCGTCGGTCTGAGACTGCGCGTTGTCGTTCGGCACGACGCGGTGGAAGTAGCCCGTCGCCAAAACGTGGCCGTCCGGCGTGGACGGGTCGGTCAAGCTCGCGCGCGTGGCTGAGCCGGATACGAAGGCGAGCCCGCCGCGGCGCAGGATCGGGCCACCGGCGATGTTCTCCTGACTCCCGGAGAAGCCGACGACTGCAAGCGTGGCCGGGTTCGAGCGGAGCTGAACGGCGACCGTGGCCGCAACCTGCGGGTTGAGCTGGGTGTCGGCGTAGATAGCCCTCAGTTTCACTCGGTGCAGGGCGGCCGGCGTGCCGGCTATCGGCTTGCCGGCGTTCCAGTACTGGATGAACAGGTTGGCCCAGTCGCGCTGGTCGATGCCGGCCGACGCTGCGGGGCCTGTGAACGGGCCGGTGACGCCGATCGTCGCGTTGGTGCACGACGGGCCGGCGGCGACACGATGGGTCTGACCGGGTTTCGCGACGGCAACCGATGCCGCCGCGGCTGCGACCCCGAGAACGATGATCACGCCCAGGATCGCTCGTAGCTTCTTCATGCCCTCCTCCTCCTTGCTGGTTGCTGCTTCGTTCCTCCCTGAGACGACGGCGTGCCTCCCGTAGTTGTCCCGGGCTCGCCGCCGTGCCCATGCAAAGCCTTAGTCGCGAAGACGGCGTGCCGGTTCAAGTTGTGATTGTCGCCCGCTCTCCGCGTGGCGTCAATCGAGAGCCGTCAGGCGGCGTCTCCCACTAGGCCGCCCAGGCCGAGCGCCTCGACCCAGCCGCGGGTGTCCGTGAACTGGTGGAAGCGGACGGCGCGGCCGTCCCGGAACTGCCACACGTGGGCGAAGGGGATGTCGAGCGGCTTGCCGGTGCGCTTTCCTCGGCCGGTGTAGCGGCCGATCACGACGACGTGGTCGGGGCCCTCGAGGAACTCGCTCGGCGTCGCGTCGAAGTCCTCCCACCACTCGTCGTCGATCGGGTCGAAGATCGCCGCGCGCACGTTCGCGAGCCCGCGGTAGACGCCGCCGTGGGGCAATCCTTGCGCCTGGTGCCACTCGATGTCGTCGCCCATCATCGCGAGCGCGCCGTCGAGATCCCCGCGCCCGAAGGCCTCATACGAGCTCTTCGCGATCGCCACGTTGTCCGGACTCACTGCCCGATTCTCGCAGTTCCCCGAACCCCGGTGTCAGACACCGATGGAGAGGGCGTCTGCGCCGGACGGTGTCCTTCGAAGGCCACGTTCGCCCTCAAACTTCGGCGGAAACGATTTCTGAGCAGGGAAAACGTCTGTGGACAAAAAGTCACACTTTTGACACACATTTCGCTTGACAAATTCGGTGTCTGACACCGCAGTTAGCACAGCGCCCGAACGGGCGCGGCTGGCGGGGGTCAGGTCTCGTTGCCGTAGCCCTCTTCCAGGAAGCGGCCGACGTAGGCCGCATGGGCCTCGGCGGGCGGGAGGTCGAATCCGAGTGAGTCGGCGACCCGGTCGATCAGGTTGAAGCACATGCAGACGGCGAGCGCGTCCTCGATCGTCTCGTCCGAGACGCCCTCGGCGCGGACGGCGTCGACGTCGGCGGCCGTGACCTCGCCGGGCGTCAGCGTCACCTTCTGCAGCAGGTCGAGCGTCGCGCGCAACGCCGGCCGGATCGGGGCTGTCCGGTGGTCGGCGAGAATCGCCGACACGAGCTCCTCACCGAGCGCGTACGACGCGACCGCGCCGTGGGAGTCCGTTCAGAACGGGCACTGGTTCTGCGCAGAGACGAATGCCGCGAACAGCTCGCGCTCGCCCACCGGCCAGTCGGACGGCCCGCGCATGATTCGTTGCAGCGCCGCCGAGAACGGCCGGCCGAACAGCTCCGAGCGATAGCGCATCGTCCGCACGACGTCGAGGTCGCGCTCGGTGAGCGTGTCGCGGATCGTCGCCAGCCGCATCAGCGCATCGCGTCGAGCCCTGCGGCAAGCCGAGCCTGCGCCGCGCCGAGCGCCGCCGCCAGCGTCAGCTCGAAGATCGCATCCTCGGAGTAGCCCGACTCGCGCAGCGCGTCGACGTCAGCGTCCGTGACCGTGTACGCCCGCGCCGCGACCTTCTCCACGTACGGCCGCAGGTCGCCGGGCAGGTCAGCCGAACGGCCTGCCGCGACCGCCTCGACGGCCGCCCGCAGCTCGAGGTCGGCGTCGCCGGGCGTCTCGAGAATCGCGTCGGCGAAGCGTCCGATCGACTCCGCGTGCTTCATTAGCCGGCCGCAGCGTCGTAGCTGCGCTGCTTCGGGCTCCCGGCCGGGTGGAAGACGCCCATGATCCGCATCACGCCGGGCCCTGTGTTCTCGATGCAGTGGATGCAGCCGGGCGGCAGGTAGAAGCACGAGCCCGACTCGAGCGGCACCTCCTCGCCGCCGATGTGCGCGATGCCGTGCCCCTCGACGATGTAGCCGACCTCGTCGTACGGGTGGCTGTGGTCGGGCGCGCGGCACGGCTCGACGATGCCGACGAACTGCGTCAGCTCGCCCTGGTGCAGAACGCGGAACGTGCGCTTCTCGTCGGCGCGCTCCTCGTCCCGGTCGGCGAAACGCGATATCACCCGCTCGCGCGCGATCTCCCCGTCGACCGGCGCGTCGACGGCCACGAAGCGCATGTCGCCGACGAGCGTGTACTCCTCGCCGGGCAGGAGCAGGACGCCGGAGCCGGGCTCGAGTGCGTGCGACTCCCCCGCGAGCTCGAGGGTCCCGAAGCCGTCGAGCACGTAGAGGATTCTGCTGCCGGCTGCCCGTCTCGCCTTCGAGCTCGCCGAACACGTCGAGGACGAACAGCCGCAGCCGCTCGTCGATCGTGCCCCCGTCTGTGTGCGCGTAGCCGTTCACGATGGAGTCTCTCCGCCGAGGATTGTCACAAGCCGCGACGCGTCGATGTTGCCGCCGGACACGATGCAGACGACCTTGCCCCCGCCGGCGCGGCCGGCGAGCGCCGCCGCGGTCGAGAGCGCGCCCGCGCCTTCCGCGATCACGCGCTGGCGCTCGGCCAACAGCCGCACCGCCGCCGCCGTCTCGTCGACCGACGCGACGAGCGCGCCGTCGACCAGCCCCGAGTCGATGCCCCACATCTTCGGCAGCACGATCGGCGCGCCCGCTCCGTCCACGAACGACGGCGTGTACTCGACCGGCTGCGGCGAGCCCGCCGCGAAGGACGCCGCGAACGGCGCGCCCGTCTCCGGCTCGACCGTGAACACCTTCGTCTCGGGCCGCAGCTGCTTGACGGCGCTCGCGATCCCGGCGGTGAGTCCGCCGCCGCCGTACGGGATCACGACCGCGTCCGCATCGGGCAGGTCCTCCAGCACCTCGAGCCCGATCGTGCCGTTTCCGGCCATGACTTTCTCGTCCTCGACCGGGTGGACGAAGAGCCCGTCGACGCCTTCGTGGCGGTGCTCCTCCATCGTCTGCCACCAGCGCTCGTGCGGCACCTTGATCACGCGGCCGCCGAGCCGCTCGATCGCGTCGAGCTTCGTCTGCGGTGCGTGGTCGGGGACGACGATCGTCGCCGGCACGCCTGCCTCGCGCGCCGCCCAGGCGACCCCCTGCGCCATGTTGCCGGCGCTCGCGGTGACGACGCCGTCGGCCAGTTGCTCGGCCGACGCCTGCCGGATTGCGTTCGTCGCGCCGCGGATCTTGAAGGAGCCGATCGGCTGCAGGCACTCGAGCTTGAGCCAGATCTCGCACGGCGCCTCGACCGGCAGGCGGATGAGCGGCGTGCGGATCGCGGCGCCCGCGATCGTCTCACGTGCGCGGCGGATCTCGTCGAGCGGGATCAAAATTCGATCGTCGTCCCGCGGCCGGTCTCGCCGGCGCGCCGGACGACGTACTCCGCCGCGAACAGGTCTTCGACGGCGATGCCGAGCGACCGGAACACCGTCAGCTCGTGCGCCGACGACCGCCCGGCAGCCGAGCCGGCGAGCAGCTCGCCGAGCTCCGCATGGATCCAGGACGGGTCGATCTTCCCCTCGACCTCGGCGGACTCGCGCCGGTCGACGAAGAGCGTTCCTGCCTGCAGCGTGTCGTCGTCCAGTTCGCGGCCCATGCCGACCGCGTTGACGTGCGCGCCCTCCTTCAGCCACTCGCGGCGAAGGATCGGCTCCGGTGAGCTGGTCGTGAAGGCGACGACGTCCGCGCCGTCGAGCGCCGATTCGATGCCGTCCGCCACCGACGCGCCGAACTCCGCGGCCAGCGCCTCTGCGTGGTCGCGCGACCGGCTCGTGACCCGCACCTCGTCGAATCCCGCCAGTGCCTCGAGGTGAGAGCGCGCCTGCACGCCCGCGCCGACGACGGCGAGCACCCTGGCGTCGTCGCGGGCCAGTCGGCGCGTCGCGACGGCGGTCACAGCAGCCGTGCGGATCGCGGTCACGGGCGACGCGTTCATCAGCGCCAGCGTCTGCCCCGTCACGCCGTCGAAGAGCGTCACCGTCCCCTGGTGCGCGTCCAGGCCCTTCGCCGGGTTGTCCGGCATGACCGCGACGGTCTTGAGCGAGTAGAGCGGCCGCTCGCCGGCCCGGTACGCCGGCATCATCCCGAGCAGGTGGTTCTCGCCCGGTGCCCGCACCATCGGCCGCAGCGGGAACGTCACCTCGCCGCGTTCGAGCGCCTTCAGCGCCTCCTCCATCGCCGCGATGCACCCAGGCATGTCGAGGAGTTCGACGACGTCTTCCTCGGAGAGCACGAGCAGCGGCGTCATGAGAACAGCGAGCCTACTTGCTCGAACTCGTCCCGCGAGAGCTCGAACGAGCGCGCCTCGCGCACCGGTTCGAGGTGGGCGGGCGTGCGCGGGCCGACGACGATCGAGGTCACGCCCGGGTGCGCGAGCAGCCAGGCGAGCGCGAGGCCGGCCATGCTGACGCCGCGCTCGGCCGCGGCGGCCTCGAGCCCGTCGAGCGACTCGTACACCGCCTCGCTGTCGTAGCGCAGGTACGGCTCGGGCCGCAGCGTCATCCGCGAGCCTTCGGGTAACGCGGCACCGCGGCGGTACTTGCCGGTCAGCCAGCCGCCCGCGAGCGGCCCGAACACCTGAAACGCGACGCCTTCCGCGGCGCAGAGCGGGATCACGTCCTCCTCGTCGCCCCGTTCGAGGAGCGAGAACGAGTTCTGCAGGAGCGCCGGACGGCCGAAATCGAGCGACTCGCGCAGCTCGGCGGCGCCGAAGTTGCTCAGCCCCCAGGCGGCGACCTTCCCGGTTGCCGCGAGGTCGGAGAACGCCGCCAGTGTGTCGCCGACCGGCGTCGCCGGGTCGGGCTCGTGCGCGAGGTAGAGGTCGATTCGCTCGACGCCCAGCCGCCGCAAGCTCGACTCGAGCTGTCGCCGCACCCGCACCGGCGCGAGCCCGGAGTCCTCGCCCTCGTCCATCGGGTTGAACGTCTTCGTCGTGATCCGCGGCCGGTTGCCCGTCTTCGCGATCCACTCCCCGATCCACGTCTCACTGCGCCCGCCGCCGTACGCGTCGGCCGTGTCGAACCAGTCGAGTCCCATCGCCCAGGCGGCGTCCATGAGCTCGAACGCCTGCTCCCGCGCCTCGCCTCGGCCGAAGAACGCGGGTGCCGAGCCGATGCCGCCGAAGTTGCCGCAGCCGAGCACGATGGGCGGGACGTCGACGCGGGAGGACAAGGCCGGGATTCTATGATCCGGCGGACACCGAAAAGGAGCCTTCACATGCCGTTCGAGCTACCAGCGCTTCCGTACGACTTCGGCGCCCTCGAGCCGACCATCGACGCGAGGACGATGGAGATCCACCATGACAAGCACCATCAGGCCTACGTCGACAACGCCAACAAGGCGCTCGACGGCACCGAGTGGGCCGACCGGCCCGTCGAGTCCGTCCTCTCGAACATCGAGATCATCCCGGAGGACATCCGCGCCGCCGTCCGCAACAACGCCGGCGGGCACGCGAACCATTCGCTGTTCTGGACGATCATGAGCGGCGACGGCGGCGGCGAGCCCGAGGGCGAGCTCGCGGCGGCGATCGCCGACGCGTTCGGCTCGGTCGACGAGCTGAAGGCCGCTGTGAACGACGGCGGCGTCAAGCGCTTCGGCAGCGGCTGGAGCTGGCTCGTCTGGGACGGCACCGGTCTCGCGGTCATGTCCAGCCCGAACCAGGACAGCCCGATCATGGAGAGCAAGGTGCCGCTCCTCGGCATCGACGTCTGGGAGCACGCCTACTACCTCAACTACCAGAACCGGCGCCCGGACTATCTCGCCGCCTGGTGGAACGTCGTCAACTGGCCCGAGGTCGCGCGCCGGTTCGACGAGGCGCGGGGCAGGTAGTCAGCGGTTGTCGCCGGGCAGCATGGAGTACACGGCCATGTCTGCCCGGCGGCCCGGCTTGACGTAGAGCGACCGCGCCACGCCTTCCCTCATGTAGCCGCACCGCTCGGCCACCCGGAGCGATGGCTCGTTCTCGACGTCGATCAGGAGTTGCACGCGGTCGAGCCCGGCCTCGCCCAGCGCGTAGTCCGTGACGAGCCGGAGCGCCCGCGTGGCGATCCCACGGCCGCGGGCCTCGCGCGCCACGACGTAGCCGATCTCCGCCTGCTGCTGGTCGCGCTCGATCGCGACAAGGCCGGCGATGCCGAGAAAGGCGCCGGTCTCCGCGTCCTCGATCGCGAAGCCGTCGCGCGTGCCGTCCTTGGCGCCGGACTCGTACGCGGCGAGCCACTTGCGCTCGAACCCCTCGTCGGGCTCGTCGGGCACGCGCGTGTTCCGGATCACGTCCGGGTCGGCGATCAGCGCGGCCAGTCCTTCGAGATGGTCGGACGAGACCGGCACGAGCCGAATGGCGCCGTCGGTGAGCACGGCGCCATTCTGCACGCACGACGCCGGCGAGCTCAGCGTGTTCGTCGAGCCTGACCTGTGCGTCGCGCGGCTCGCGCGACGTGCGGGCGCCTGATGCGGGCGACGAGCTCGCGCACGTACGCGAGGGGGTAGCGGCTTCGATCGCGGCCGAGTGCGTCCTGGGCGTACTCGGGCGAGCCGTAGAAGCCCGCGGTGACGAGGAACGATCCGGCGCGGAGTCCAGGGAAGCGGCCAGTCGACAGCACGCCGACCGAGCCCAGCCCGTCGTCGGCCGCCGTCCGCGCGACCTCGCGCGCGTCCGCGATGCCCCGCCGTTCGGCCAGCGACGCGATCACGACCGTCCAGGCCCGGTGGGCTTCTCGCGGCCAGGAGGCGAGCCGCATCCGAGTCGCGTCCGTCGCCGGCTGCTGCGGCAGGACGCTGATCGGCTCGCCCAGCCGGCCCGTGTTGCCGCACGTGTCCTCGGCGGTGACCGTGACCACGTAGCGGCCCGGCTCGAGCATGGCGGTGTCGAGCCGGAACGGCGTGAGCGCGAAGAGATACTCGCCCGGCGCGCCGTGGTAGAGGCGCGTGCCCACCGCCGGCTCGTTCTGGAACGTGCCCGGCGCGTACACGTCGAAGAAGTCCCTGTTCGGCGGCTCCGTGACCATGAAGTCGGCGGCCGCCTGCTCGGGCAGCACCTCGCGCCCGTCTGGGGTCGTGACGTCGAACTCGACACGGGCCGGGCTCACGGGCAGGCCCGTCCACGGCGCCGGGGAGGGCAGCGGCTGCTCGTCGGTCGCGTTCGCGTCCAGCTCGACGGTGCCGGTGAGCCCGTCGGGGTTGAGCTCCCTTCCGTCCGGCGACCGGACCACGAGCCAGTTCACGGCCGGCGCGGTCGAGTCCGCGTACGGCGTGATGTGGTGCGGCTGGAGCGGGTTCTGGACGACGCCGTCGGTGATCTCGGTCAGGTGAACGTGGTTCGCGGGTGCCTGGACGAGACCGAGGACGGTGCGCTCGGCGTCGACGTGCTGGCCGACCGTCACGAGCGGCTCGACGTGCCAGTACTGGAAGCTGCGCCGTCCGCCGTCCGAGTGCACGACGACCTCGTTCACCTGCACGTCGGACACCGTGCCGTCCACGACCGGATAGACGGGAGTGCCTTCCGGCGCCGTGATGTCGACCCCGTTGTGGAACGAGAACGCGCCGAGCTGCGGGTCGGTGTCGCTGAAGAAGACGGTGCGCGGGTCGCCGAAGTAGCCGCGGACCGCGTGCTGCTCGTCGAACGGTGCGATCGGCCACGGATACTCCGTCGGCCACGGGTACGGCGACGACGTCTCGGGGCCGCCGCAGAGCGACGGCGCAGCGACGCGCTCGGCGTGCCGGGCGTCGGCGGGTGGGGGAGCGCCGACCGCGAACGCTGGCTCGGGCACCTTCAGATGCGCGCCCGAGACGGATGCGAGCACGGCTGCCGCGAGGATCGCCGCCGGAGCGGCGAGGAATCTAGCGTTCCTTGAAGCCGTAGCCGGTCAACGTCCCCGCCTGCGTCGACTCCGTTCCCGTCGCCGTGACGATGCTGGAGCGGTTCTGCGGATCGACGACCAGACCGACCACCTTCCGGTCGCCCGCGGAATCCTCGACGAGCGCCCAGCCGACGACGCGACTCAGGCCGCTCTCCTCGCTCCCGCTCTGGCCGCCGTAGATGGCGCGCCAGCCCGAGTCGGCGGGGATGATCATCACGAGTTTCTCGTCTGCCGCCCCAATGGGGGCGCTTGCCGCCACGTCGTCTTGCTCGGCCACTGATACCTCCGGGATCGCTTCTCTTCGGACAGGGATTATGGCGACGGGGCAGACTACGCGGTGTGAGAATCCGACGAGCTCGTCCTCGACTCGCCCGTTCTCCGGGAGTTCGTGGCCGCCGTGGACGCGGCGATCGAAGGCGCCGGGTCTGCGGAAGAGGCGTGCGACGCGATCCGTCCGCGCTTTGCCGAACTGCTCGCCGACGACGACTGGTTGCCGGCGGAGTACCAGGCGCCGGTTCCCGGGAGCGGCATGGGCGGCGGCATCGGCCAGTGGTTGCTCTACCGCGCCGGCGACGGCTCGCTGTCGCTGTTCTCGCTCGTCGTTCCGCCCGGTTCGGCGACGCCGGTGCACGACCACCTCGCCTGGGGCCTCGTCGGCCTGTACCGCGGCACTCAGGACGAGGAAGTCTTCGCCGAGACGGGCGGCCGGCTCGAGCTCCTGGAGCGGCGCGAGCTCGTGCGCGGCGACTTCTACGCACTGATCCCGCCGCAGGACGACATCCACCGCGTCCGGACGACGTCTGCCGAGCCCTCGGTGTCCATCCACCTGCTCACCAACGACACCGGCTGCGTCTGGCGGCACACCTTCGACCCGGACTCGGGTGAGCGGCATGCATTCCGCTCCGGCTACGCGAACGTCGACTGCGAAGAGGACTAGACGGCGGCGCGCCGGAAGCGCAGGTAGAGCACGGAGAGCGTCAGGGCGAGCGCGATCGTCAGCGCGACCGCAGTCGGGTGCGCGAGCGGGTTGCGCAGGAGCTGGTGCAGGACGCTTCCGACCACCCGCGGGCGGGTGAGCAGGTCCCAGCTGTTCAGCCGGACGACGCGGCCGAGGTAGATGCCGAGGCTGGCCGCCGCGAGCGAGAGCACGGCGACGGCGAGCGCCGTGCGGCCGCCGAAGCGGCCGCGCACGACGCGCTCGACCAGCATCAGCGACGAGAACCCGAGCGCCAGTCCCACGGGCGCGACCGACACGAGCGCGACGTCCCCCAGAACCGACGTGAACGTCCGGTCGGCCGGATCGATGTGAATCAGGTCGGTGACGAGGTACGGCGCGTTCGGGAAGAAGGCCAGCCAGAGGGCGAGTAGCGGCAGCTGCAGGCTCAGCGGCGTCGAGCGCACGTCATCGAGGGCGAGCGCCGCGACGAACGGAACCCACGCGAGCGCCATGTTCCAGAGCAGGTAGTCGAGGTCGCCGCTTCCGGACGCGAACCGGTACGCGGCCATGATCGCCAGGCTGAACGCGCTCGTCACTACGCAGAGCGTCAGCAGCCGTCGCTGCAGCATGTTTCAGCGTAGCCTCCACCTGGTGGCAGGCGAGTGGCATGTCCGCGGCACGTATCTCGAGTCGTGCAATTGCGACGCGATCTGCCCGTGCCGGCGGATCGGGGGCGAGGCGGGCGGCCGCTCGACCCACGGCGTGTGCCTGGGCGTCCTGTCCTGGCTCGTCGAGGACGGCCGAGCCGACGGCGTCGTCCTCGACGGCCTCGGAGTCGTGCTCGCGCTCCGCTACTTCGACGACGAACCCGGCTCCCCGTGGACGTTCTTCCTCTACGTCGACGAGCGCGGCGACGACGACCAGCGCTCGGCGCTCGAGGACGTCTTCCTCGGCCGCCGCGGCGGCTCCATCCGCGAGCACGCGCCGTGGATCTGGAAGGAGTCGAACCTCGTCGGCGTGGCGCCCGCTGCGATCGAGATCGACCACACGCCCGGACGCCGGTGGTTCCGCGTTCGCGACCACGTCGAGGTGCGGGTCGCCGCGCCGGTCGCCGAGCAGCCGACGGTGACGTGCGTCATCCCCGGCCACGACCGGGGCGGCGAGGAGTGCACCGTCGAGGTGCTGCGGGTCGAGCAGGAGCCGCTCGCATTCGAGTACAGCGGCGTCTGCGCGTACGCGTCGACGTTCGACTACCGCGCGTAGCCGAGATCGCAACGCGTCGCGAGATTGCGAAGCCGACATCGCCGATCGCCTCACAGCTCTCGCGCAGCACCATCGGCCACGAGCTGAAGCCCAGGCGTCGGTGGTCGTTCGCATACCTCTCGAGCTTCGATCGGACGCTCTCGATCAACAGGCGATTGGTCTCGATCGGAAGCGGAATGGGCACCCGCCGGGGTTACAGCGACCACGTTGGCCGCCGATGCCGGCTTTGCCGGCTTCGGCCTTGACGGTCGGCCCGAGCGCTCAGGGAAGGGGGCTCATGGGGGAAACCGGCTGTTTCCCCCATGCAGACTCGACGGGGTCGTCCGCGCTCCAGGGGAAGACGATCCAGCGGTCGGTTCGCTCCCAGACGTACTCGCACTGCACGACCGAGCGCGGCTTCTCGTACAGCACCGCGATCTTGACCTCCTCGACCTTTCCCTCGAGGAAGTCCTTGACGAGTACGAGCGTCTGGCCGGTGTCGGCGACGTCGTCGGCGATCAACACCCGCGACTCGTGCAGGTCGACCAGGTGGGGCACCGGCGGGAGGATCATCGGCATGTCGAGCCGCTCGTCGACGCCGGTGTAGAACTCGACGCTCATCGTGAACGTGTTCTTGATCCCGAGCGTGTAGGCGAGCGCGCCTGCGACGAGGAGTCCGCCGCGCGAGATGCCGAGGATGAAGTCGGGGCGGAAGCCGTCGGCCGCGACCTGCTCGGCGAGCGCCTTCGAGCCGACGCCGAGATCGTCCCAGGCCATCCGCAGCTGCTCGATCGCCGCCATGCGGGGACCCTAACCGGAAGGATGGGCCGAACACAATGTCCGACGACGATCGCCTGCGGAAGCGAGCCACGTTCGACCGGGATGCCGAGCACTACCTGCGCGGCCGCCCGCCCTATCCCGAAATCGTGATCGACGACGTGGTCGAGCTCGCCGGTTTCGTCGGGGGCTCGCGGATCGTCGAGATCGGCTGCGGCACGGGCCAGGCGACGGCGGCGCTGGCCGAGCGGGGTCTGGACGTCACGTGCGTCGAGCTCGGGTCGCGGCTGGCCGAGGTGGCCCGCCGCGAGCTGGCCCCGTATCCGAACGTGCGCGTGATCAACGCCGACGTCGAGCACTGGGAGCCTGAGGACGGCCCGTACGACGGCGTCGCCGCGTTTCTCGCCTTCCAGTGGGTCGATCCTGAGCGTCGCTACGAGGTCGCGGCGGCCCTGCTTCGCCCCGGTGGGGCGCTTGCGGTCGTGAGCCGGCACCACGTGATGCCGCCGGGGGCGGATCCTTTCTACTTCGAGGTCCAGGAGGACTATCGCGCAGTCGGGATGGCCGGCGACGAGGCTCCGCCGCCTCCGGAGGAGATCGTCTACCTCGCGGGCGAGATCGAGGCGAGCCCTCTCTTCGGGCCGGTGAGCGAGCGGCGGCGGGAATGGGAGGACGTCAGCACGGCCGATGAGCACATCGCCCTGCTCAACACCTATTCGCCGCACCTGCTGCTGCCGGACGAGCAGCGCCAGGAGCTGTTCGCACGGATCCGCCGGCGCATCGATGCACGGCCCGGCGGCACCATCCGCATGTCGATGCTCGCCGTCGTGCAGGTCGCGTTCCGACGTTGACTCGCCGAGGTCGGGCCGGCGTGCTTCGATACTCGCCATGGCGATGAGGGCAAACGGCAGAGGCAGAGGCTCGGGCCGATGGTCGTTCGACGCGGGCGAGAAGCCCGAGCGTCCGGCCGACCCCGAGGTCCGCCGCGCCAACCTGCGCCGTGTCTCCGGGCTGTTCACGGGCTACCACCTTCGCCTCTCGGTCGTCCTGGCGCTGATCGGTGTCTCGTCGCTCCTCGGCATCGCGTCGCCGTTCCTGCTCCGCGCGGTGATCGACACCGCGATTCCGGAGAAGGACGTGGCGCTCCTGACCGGGCTCGTCGCCGGGATGATCGGCATCTCGATCGCGACCGGCGCGCTCGGCGTCGTGCAGACGTACATGTCGAACGTGATCGGCCAGCAGGTGATGCACGACCTCCGCTCGGCCGTCTACCGGCACTTGCAGCGGCTCTCCCTCGCGTTCTTCACGCGTACGCGCACCGGCGAGATCCAGTCGCGGATCGCGAACGACATCGGCGGCGTCGAGACGGTGGTCACGTCGACGGCGACCTCGATCGTCTCGAACCTGACGACGGTGATCGCGACGGTCGTGGCGATGTTCCTGATGGATTGGCGGCTCGCCGTCTTCTCGCTCGGTCTGCTCCCGTTCTTCGTCTTCCTCACGCGGCGCGTCGGCCGGCAGCGGCGGGCGATCACGACCACGCAGCAGCGCACGCTCGCCGACATCTCGACGCTCGTCGAGGAGTCGCTGTCGGTGTCCGGAATCCTGCTCGGGCGCACGATGGGCCGGTCGCCCGAGCTGAGCGACCGCTTCGAGGCGCAGTCGGCCGAACTCGCGAAGCTCGAGGTGCAGTCGCGCATGGCCGGCCGCTGGGTGATGGCGCTGATCCAGACGACGTTCGCGGTCATGCCCGCCCTGGTCTACTGGTTCGGCGGCTGGAGCTTCGCACACGGCGGCGGCGCGATCTCGATCGGCACGCTTGTCGCCTTCACGACCCTCCAGACGCGGCTGTTCTTCCCGATCGGGCAGCTCCTCTCGGTCGGCGTCGACGTGCAGACGTCGCTCGCGCTCTTCGACCGCGTGTTCGAGTACCTCGACCTGCCGATCGACATCGCCGAGAAGCCCGACGCGGTCGTGCTTGGGCCGTGCAGCGGCGACGTCGCCTTCGACCACGCGTGGTTCCGGTACGACCCTGGCGCGCCGTGGACACTCGAGGACGTGTCCGTGACCGTGCCGCCCGGGACGACGCTCGCGATCGTCGGCGAGACGGGAGCGGGGAAGACGACGATGGGCTACCTCGTCGCGCGGCTCTACGACGTCGAGCGTGGCGCAGTCACCATCGACGGCCACGACGTCCGCGACGTGACGTTCGAGTCGCTCGCGGCGACGGTCGGGGTCGTGTCACAGGAGACGTACCTCTTCCACGACACCGTGCGCGAGAACCTGCGCTTCGCGATGCCGGACGCGACGGACGGGGAGATCGAGGAGGCGGCGCGCGCCGCGCGGATCCACGAGCTGATCGTCTCGCTCCCTGAGGGCTACGACACCGTCGTCGGCGAGCGCGGCTACCGGTTCTCGGGCGGCGAGAAGCAGCGAATCGCGATCGCGCGGACGATCCTGCGGAATCCGCCGGTGCTCGTGCTCGACGAGGCGACGAGCGCGCTCGACACGCAGACGGAACGCGCCGTGCAGGCCGCGCTCGACCGGCTCGCAGAGGGCCGGACGACGATCGCGATCGCCCACCGGCTCTCGACGGTCCGCGACGCCGAGCAGATCGTCGTGCTCGATTCGGGCCGGATCGTCGAGCGCGGCACGCACGAAGAGCTGCTCGAGCTGGGCGGCCGCTACGCCGCCCTGGTCTCGCGCGACGCCGAGCTCGCGACCCTCTAGTCCGCCACGCCTAGTCGACGCTCTCGACGAGGAAGGCGACCCGCACGTGCGCGCGCCACTCGTCGAGGGAATCGCCGCGCAGCCCGGTCGAGACCACATCGACCGCCTTGATGTTCCGGAGCGTCTTCTTCGCCTCGGCCAGCGCCTGCTTCACCGCGTCGTCAGAGCTCGTGGTCGAGCTACCGACCAGCTCGATGATCTTCACAACTGCCATGCTCTCTCCTTTCTGAGAATCTTCCGAGGAGCGTAGACCATGACACTCGACCTGACGATCGACGAGCTGCTTTCCACCACCCGCTGTGTTCGCCGCCGTCTCGACCTGACCCGCCCGGTCGAGCGCGAGGTGCTCGAGGAGTGCCTGCTCCTCGCCCAGCAGGCCCCCACGGCGAGCTACCGCGAGGACTGGCACTTCGTCGTCGTCACCGACCCGGCGCAGCGCGAGGCGCTCGGCGAGCTCTGGCGCGAAGGCGGCCGCAAGTACCTCGGCCGGGTCGAGCCTCAGGCGCTGGAGGATTTGCCGCCCGCCCGCCGCCGACTGCTCGAGTCCGTCCTCTACCTGCTCGACCACATCCACGAGGTGCCGGTGCACGTGATCCCGTGCGTCGAGGGCCGCAGCGACGGGATGCCCGGCCCGATGCAGTCCGGCAAGTGGACGACGATCGTCCCTGCCGCCTGGAGCTTCATGCTCGCCGCCCGCTCACGCGGCCTCGGCACCTGCTGGACGAGCTTCCACCTCTTCTTCGAGCGCGAGGCGGCGGAGATCCTCGGCCTCCCCTACGACGAGATCATGCAGGCGGCGCTGATCCCGACCGCGTACACGATCGGCACCGACTTCCGGCCCGCGCCGCGCAAGCCGCTCGACACGATGGTGCACTGGGACCGCTGGTAGAGACGGGGCGAAGGGGGAAGAGGCCGAAGATGGACCGGAAGTGGTGGACGCTTCTCGCCGCCTGCACGGCGACGTTCATGCTCCTGCTCGACATCACGATCGTCAACGTCGCCCTGCCCGACATCCAGAAGGACCTGGGCTCGAGCTTCTCCGACCTGCAGTGGGTGATCGACGCGTACGCGCTGATGCTCGCGTCGCTGCTTTTGACCGCGGGCTCGCTCGGCGACATCCTCGGCCGTCGGCTCGTCTTCGCCGGCGGGCTCGTGCTCTTCACGGCCGCCTCGCTGACCTGCGGCCTCGCGACGACGCCGCTCTTCCTCACCCTTGCCCGCGGCGCGCAGGGCATCGGCGGCGCGGCGATGTTCGCCACCTCACTCGCTCTGATCGCCCAGGAGTTCCAGGGCCGTGAGCGCGGAACGGCGTTCGGGATCTGGGGCGCCACCGTCGGTGCCGCAGTCGCGATCGGCCCGCTCGTCGGCGGCCTCTTGACCGAGTACCTCGGCTGGCGGTGGATCTTCTTCATCAACCTGCCGGTGGGGATCTTCGCGCTGGCGGTCACGCTCTGGCGGGTGCCGGAGGCATTCCAGCGCTTCAAGGCGGCAATCGACTGGCTCGGCGTCGTGACGTGGACCGGCGCGCTCTTCCTGCTCGTCTTCGCGCTGATCCGCAGCAACGACGCCGGCTGGTCGAGCGCGCAGATCATCGGCCTCCTCACCGGCTCGGCGGTGCTGCTCGGCGTCTTCATCCTGATCGAGCGCACCGTCTCGAACCCGATGTTCGAGCTCAGCCTGCTCCGGATCCCGACGTTCACCGGCGGAGCGGTCGTCGCGTTCACGATCGCCGCCGGGATGTTCGCCATGTTCCTCTACCTGACCCTCTACCTGCAGAACGTCCTCGGTCTCTCGCCGCTCGGAGCGGGACTGCGCTTCCTGCCGCTGAGCATGATCTCGTTCGTCGTCGCGGCGATTGCCGGGCCGCTTTCCGAGCGCCTGCCGATCCGCTTCTTCCTCGGCGGGGGACTCGCGCTGACGGGCATCTCGCTGCTGCTGATGCGCGGGCTGTCCGACACGTCGACCTGGACGGCGCTCCTGCCGGGGTTCTGCCTCGCCGGTGTCGGCATCGGCCTCGTCAACCCGCCCCTCGCGTCGACCGCGGTCGGCGTCGTCGAGCCGCAAATGAGCGGCATGGCGTCCGGGATCAGCAACACGTTCCGGCAGGTCGGCATCGCAACGGGGATCGCGGCGCTGGGCGCAATCCTTCAGGACCGGGTGGCGTCGAGCCTCGAAGGGAGCCTCCACGGCGTCCGCGGCGTGAACGTCTCGCAGTTCGCTCAGGCCGTCGCGACCGGGTCGGCGAAGAAGGCGGTCGACGCCGCGCCGCCGGGTGCGCGGGCCATGATCGGCCATGCGGCGCGGACGGCGTTCGTCTCCGGCCTGAACGACATCCTGCTCGTCGCCGCGATCGTCTCGTTCGTTGGCGCCGCGGCCGGCTTCGCGCTCGTGCGCAGACGCGATTTCGTCCAGGCTGGCTCCCCCGTGGCTGCGCGCGCCGAATGAGCTAGCCTCCGTTCGCCGTGTGCTTCGACGACGACTCCTCGCCGCCGATCCCCGTCATCTCGGGCGCGGCGCTCTCGCACGACGACCTCGTGCTGGAGGCGCGCGACGGCAACCGCTTCGCCGCGTTCGCGGCGCTTCCTGACGACCAGGCTTCCGCCGGGGTTGTGATCCTCCCCGACGTCCGCGGGCTCTACCGGTTCTACGAGGAGTTGGCGCTCCGCTTCGCCGAGCGCGGGTACGCGGCGATCGCGTTCGACTACTTCGGCCGCACGGCCGGCGTGTCGAAGCGCGACGGCGACTTCGAGTACATGCCGCACGTCCAGGCGGTGCAGCCGGACGAGATCCAGGCCGACGTCGCCGCGGCGGTCGAGTGGCTGCGGATGCGCGCCGGAGTCGACCGCGTCTTCACCGTCGGGTTCTGCATGGGCGGACGGCACTCGTGGCTTGCCGCAGCCTCGGGGCACGGTCTCGGCGGCGCGGCCGGCTTCTACGGACGCCCCGGGGTGTCGCAGGACGGCTCGGCCGGCCCGACGCAGCGCGCCGGCCAGATGGAGTGCCCGATTCTGGCGCTGCAGGCCGGCGACGACCGGAACATCACCGCCGAGGACAACGCCGCCTTCGAGGAAGCACTCGGCATCGCGGGCGTCGAGCACGAGCTGGTCACCTACGACGGTGCACCGCACAGCTTCTTCGACCGCAAGCAGGAGGACTTCCAGGCCGCGTC
Source organism: uncultured Actinomycetes bacterium (assembly GCA_963776735.1). Classification (GTDB taxonomy): domain Bacteria; phylum Actinomycetota; class Thermoleophilia; order Gaiellales; family Gaiellaceae; genus PALSA-612. Next base: position 290,084 of record CAVZNV010000015.1, on the reverse strand, counting down.
CGACGACGCCTGGGCCCGGGTTCTCGCCTTCCTCGACCGTCCTCCGGACTCCTAGCCGGAAGCAGGGCTTCGGACGTCCGGGACGAACTCGTGCCGGACGGCGCGAACGACGGCGCCGCACCGACCATGGACGTGGAGCGCACGCGAGCGGACTGGCCGCACTGGCCCGACCGGACCAACGGTCCGGCGCGCCGTGACCGGCTCGAACGACGCCTGTTCCGGGATTCCGAGCGCGAGGCAGAGGTCGAGCGCGCGCAGTTCGCGATCCAGCAGATCGGGCTCGCGGCCGCAGCGAAGGCGGCGCAGGTACACCTCCTCGAACGGGCGGTCGCGGCCGTGGCGACCACGCACCTCGTCTTCGTGTCGGCCCCGGGCGGGTATGCGCTGGAGGTCGTAGAGGGCGACGCGCCTGAGCCCGGCGACCGGATCGTCGTCGCCGGTCGCGAGCGGATCGTCGCGAAGCTCGGCCCGTCGCCGCTGCCCGGCGACGATCGCCGCTGCGCGTATCTCGAGCCCGCCTGAAGGATCGCGTCCGGGCCGTCGAGCGACGGCCCGGACGCAACCCGGTCTCTAGCCCTTGTTGGTGTAGCGGGCGACGGTGAAGCTGTCGGCCGGGAACGAGAACCCGACTGCGGTGATGGTGTCGCCGGGGCCGAGGGTGCCGCCGAAGGCGCCGCTGCTGTCGCCGATCACGGTCCGAGTCGTCCCGTTCGTGCCGAACTTCGGATCGGGCTGGCCGTTCTTCGTCCAGCGACCGACTGCGAAGTAGCCGGTGTTCGCGTCGGCGTAGTCCTCGGTCGAGCCGGCCACCCAGACAGAGTCGCCGGGGCCGAAGCCGCCCGCATACCCCGAGTCGATGTCGCCGGCGCTGAGGACGGCCTTGCCGCCCGTCCCGAACTTGGGATCGAGCTTGCCGTTCTTGTCGTACATCGCCGCAGCAAAGTCGTAGAGCGTGTTCGTGCTCGGCCCGACGACCTGCGTGCCGTTCTGGACGTCGCCGATCGCGACGATCGAGTCGCCCTTCACATCCACGGCGTGCGCCGCGTCGTCGCCCCCGAAGAAGTCGGTCTCGACCTTGCCGCCGGTGCCGAACGACGTGTCGAGTTGGCCGTTTTTCGTGTAGCGGGCGAGGCCGAAGTCGAAGCCGTTGGCCGGGCTCGAGACGTAGCCGCTCAGGACGATCTTGTCGCCCTGGAACGCGAGCCCGTTGGCGGCGTCGAAGTCGCCGTTGAAGTCGGTGGCCGTGAAGCCGCCGGCACCGAACGACGTGTCGAGCTGTCCGTTCTTCTTGTACTGGGCGACGAGGAAGTTGTCGTCACCAGGCCCGCCGGCACGAGTCTCGCCCGCGATGACGATCGAGTCGCCCTTGACGGCGACCGCGTCGGCGAAGTCGTAGTGGTCGCCGAAGTCGGTGACGACCTTCCCGCCGTTGCCGAACGACTGGTCGAGCGTGCCGTCCTTGTTGTAGCGCGCGATCGCCACCTGGTCGGTTGCGCCGGCATCGGAGGTGGTGAAGCCGGCGACGACGATCTTGTCGCCCTGGACCGCCACGGCGTCTGCGAGGTCGTCGCCACCGCCGAAGTCCGTGGTGACTTTTCCGCCGCTGCCGAACGACTGGTCGAGCGAGCCGTCCTTGTTGTAACGGGCGACCGCGAAGTCGCCCTGCGTGTCGAAGACGCCTCCGACGACCACGGTCTTGTCGCCCTGCACGGCCGCGCCCTGCGCGAACGACGAAGCTCCGAAGTCAGTGGTCGTATAGCCGGTGCCGTTGAACGACGTGTCGAGCTGGCCCGAGTTCGGCGGGGCCGCCCACGCCGAGGCCGCAAGCGCGCCGGCGAGTGCCAGCCCGGCTGCGGCCACCGCAAATCGGCGTGGCTTGATGCTTGTCATGGTCAATCCCTCCCCTGTTGACGAAACCGGACTGATCTTAGTCCGATCGGTCTCGGCGTCTACGCCCGCCGCCGCCCGCACGCGCCACAACCGTCCCCTGCGGCCGGCTGTGGACGAGAAGTCACACATTCGGCACGCTTCCGCCACACCTCGGTGCGTCGTTGAGCGATACCGTCGACGCCGGGTGGCGGGTGGATCTTCTTCCCCACCCAGGGTGGGGACTGGACCGGCCGTTCCGGCCGCGTCCGGCGGTCCGCGAGCCGGCGGCGTTCTGACGGCGGCTAGGGTCAGAGCCGTGCAGCGCACGCTCACCGGGGTCGTCGCGCCCGGGCGAGGGCTCGGCTCGGTCGTCATGGCCGGGCCCGAGCTGGCGCGGCTGAGCGAGCTGCTCGGCTTCGACGCGGTGCCCGGCACACTGAACGTCCGCTTCGACGCGCCGGTCGTCCGCGACGGCAGCTGGCGCTTCCTCGCCTCGCCGGAGATCGCACCGGGGTGGCAGCAGGCCACGGGCCAGACGGGCTACCACTACCTTCCCGTCGTCGTGGCCGGGCGGTATCGCGCGATCGCGTTCCAGGCCGACGAACCGGGCGAGCCGGGCTACCCGGCCGAGCAGGTCGAGCTGATCTGCGAGGCGCACCTGCGCCGCGAGCTCGGACTCACCGATGGCGACGCGATCTCGTTCTCGGTCAAGGACTGAAGGTCCAGAGCCGGTTCGCGACGAAGGTCGCGAGCGTGACCGGCGGTACGGCCGCCACGTAGGCGGCGATGCCGCCTGTTCCCGCCTCGTGCACGAGCGCCCAGAGGAGCGCACCCGACGCGAGCGCGCCCGCGGCCTGCACGCAGACGTACGCAACGCGGGCCCGCGTGGAGTCGCGCGCCGCGAACGTCCAGCGGCGGTTGAGCATGTAGCCGTTCACCGCACCGGCCGCGAAAGCCAGCGCAGCGGCGACCTCGGACGGGACGGCGACGGCGATCAGCAGTGCGAAGCACGCGAAGCTGATCGCCGTGTTCGCCGCTCCGACGGTCACGTAGCGGGCGAGCTGGCCGAGCGGCGCCGCTGCGGCCGACATCGTCATCCCGCGCTCGCGATTGCGTCCGCCTTGCCGGCGCAGTCGTACAAGGTGCTGCCCGAGCTCGAGGAGCCGGAACTCCATGCGCTCGACGAGACGGCGGTGCAGGTCGACTCGATCAGCGACGTGGCCGCGTTCGACTGGCCGCCCGGGCCGAAGCCGCCGCTGCCGCCGAGCAGGAAGAACCGGGCCTGGCCGGAGCGGACGAGGCTGGAGAGGTACGAGCTCGTCAGCACCGTCTCGCGGCCCGTGAACCCGCCCATCGCGGCCACGTTCTCGCCCTTGACCACGTAGCTCGAGGCCTCCTGCTCGCTGGAGACGATCAGGGCGAACCTCGACGTCGAGCCGTGCGACTCGACATACCTCAGCGCGGCCGTGATGTCGGTCGAGCCGCCGCCGGGACCGCCGAAGCCGCCGGCGCGCCCACCCGTCGGCGGACCCCCGAATTGGCTTCCGCCCGCCGGCGGCGTGAACCCGCCACGCGCGCCGCCACCGCCCGGCCCACCGCCGAAGACGAAGCGTCCCGTGGACGTTCCGCCGAGCCCGGTGACGAAGTCCGGGCCGGCGCCGGGGAACGTGCCGTTGACGGGCGCCTCGAGCGTCGACTCCGACCACGCGGCGGGCGCGACGAGGAACCCGGCCGCCGCGACGGCGAGCGCGGCGACCGAGACGACGAGCCGCCGTCGCTTCGTCTCGGCCAGACCGGGCACGGCGAGCGCGATCAGCAGCAGAGCGGCGACCACGGCGGTGACGGCCACCAGCGGGTGCAGCCACGGCAGGTAGTCCGATCGCTGCAGAAGCGAAAGCTCGAGCCAGGCCGTCAGGCCGATCGCCGCCAGCGGCAGGACGAGCCACCAGCCGCCGCGCCGCGCGTCGCGCCACAGGGAGACGAGCCCGACGCCGACGAGCGCGCAGGTCGCAGGTGCCAGTGCGGACAGGTAGTAGGTGTGGATGATCCCGCTCGAGTAGCTGAAGACGAACGCAGCGGCGGCGAACCAGACGCCGGCGACCGTCAGGAGCACGAGCCGACGCCGGTCGCGGCGCCGCAGCGCGAACACGAGCGCCGACAGCCCGCCGACGATCGCGAGGGCCAGGAGCCAGCCGCCCTGATCTCCAAGAGCGTTGTTCATCAGCCGGAACACGCCCGGCGAGCCGGAGAACGCGCCGCCGAGACCGCCACCGCCGCCCGTCGACGTGCCGCCTTCCTGGCCGGTTACGCGACCGAGGCCGTTGTAGTCGAGCGCGAGGCTGAGCGCGCTGTTGTCCGTCGTCGAGCCGACGTACGGCCGGTCGGCGGCCGGTGTCAGGTCGACAGCCGCGATCCAGGCGCCCGAGACGGCGACGAGGACCACGGCGGCGACGGCGAGGTGGAAGAAGCGCAGACGCCACGTGAGTCGGGGGAAGAGGACGTAGGCGAGCGCGATGCCGGGGACGACGACCATCGCCGCGAGCATCTTCGTGTTGAAGGCGAGCCCGACGAGCAGCGCCGATCCGACCAGCCATCGGAGCCGCCCCGACTCGCCCGCCCGCGCGCCGAAGTAGACGGAGGCGACGAGCAAGAGCGCCAGCAGCGCGTCCGGGTTGTTGTCGCGGTTGACCGAGACGGACACAGGTGACACTGCGAGCGCCAGCGCGGCGGCGAGACCCGCTACGCGGCCGAAGTACCGCACGACGAGCAGGTAGAGGAGCCACACCGCGCTGACGCCCGCGAGCGCCTCGGGGAGGAGGATCGAGAAGGACGAGAAGCCGAACACCTTCGCGCTCAACGCCTGCAACCAGAGCGCGAGCGGAGGCTTGTCGACGGAGACGAGGCCGCCCGGGTCGAACGAGACGAAGAAGAAGTTGTGCCAGCTCTTCAGCATCGAGCGGACCGCGCCGGCGTAGTAGGTGTTCGCGTAGCCGTTCTGCGTCAGGTTCCAGAAGTCGAGGCAGGCGGCCAGCGCGAGGATCGCGGCCAGCGGCACGTAGTGCGGGCGGAGCGCAAGCCGGCGGACGCTTGGTCGCGCGACCGGCAGGTCGTGGACGAGCTCGGCGCTCATGCGATCACCGCCGGCGTCACCGTCGACGGAACCGGAACGCGGCCGCGGCCGCGCCAGAACGCGCGCCGCATCCGCCAGAGGCCGGCGAGGTCGCCGCCGATGGTCGGAACCAGGTCGACCCGCGAGTCGAGATCCTCGATCCAGTCGACCGGAACCTCGTGGATGCGCATGCCGTTCCGCTCGGCGAGGAGGAGCAACTCCGTGTCGAAGAACCAGCCGTCGTCCTGGACGAGCGGCAGCAGGCGCCGGGCGGCGTCGGCGCGCAGCGCCTTGAAGCCGCACTGCGCGTCCGAGAACCCGGCGCGAAAGCCGATGCGGACGAGCGCGTTGTATCCGCGCGAGAGCACCTCGCGCTTCAGTCGGCGCCGGACATGCGCGCTGTGCGCGAGCCGCGTACCGATCGCGACCTCGCTGTGACCCGACAGGAGAGACGCGACGAGCGGGAGGAAGCTTCGGAGGTTCGTGGACAGGTCGACGTCCATGTAGGAGACGACGTCCGCGGGACTCGCGAGCCAGGCGGTGCGGAGCGCGTGACCGCGGCCCTTGCGCTCCAGCCGGAGCACCGAGACCTCCGGCTCCGTCCGTGCCAGGCGGCCGGCGATCGCGAACGTCCGGTCGACGCTCGCGTTGTCGGCGACGACGATCGAGAAGCGGAAGGGGTACTCGCTACGCAGGTAGTCGAGCAGCAGCCTGATGTTGGGTTCGAGCACCGCCTCCTCGTTGTGGACTGGGACGACGATCTCGACGAGTTGTCGTGTCGCGTTCATGCGCCCAAGTGAAGACGGGCGGGCTAAGGCGCCTGTGAAGCCGCGCTGTGAAGTCGATAAGAGGCCGAGAACGCGCCGAGGGCCGCGTTGGCGGCCCCCGGCGTGCGTGTGGCGATGCGGGTGGAGAAGCTCTAGGGCGTGTAACCGCCGCTGCCGGTGGCACCGGTCGCGCCGGTCCCGCCGTAGCCGCCGCCGTACCCTCCGCCGCCGGTCGGGGCCGACGGCTTGATCGCGGCCCCCTTGGCGCTGACGACGTACCACGAGCCGCCGAACGCCTCCGCGTCCTGGCCCTTCGTCGACCCTGCGGCCTTGTCGAACTTGAACCAGTAGAGCGGGTGCTTGTTGTACGTGACCTGCAGCTTGCCGTTCGAGCGCTTGATCGTGCCGAGCAGCGACTGCTTCGCGCCGGCGCCCGCCTTCGGCTTGCCGGTCGTCAGGAACGGCGGCCAGTTGGCCGCGCAGGCGCCGTTGCACGAGCTCTTCGTGCCCTTGTCCTTCTCGAACAGGTAGAGCGTGTGGCTCGCCTTGCCGTCCACGATCACCGTGCCGACGCCGGTCTTGCGCGTCTTGACCTGGCTCGGCGTGGCGGTGGCGGCGATCGCCGCTGCGGTCAGCCCCAGCACCGCGACGACGGCACCGGCCGCGACCACGCGGCTCTTCAGGAAGCGGGACGTCACTCGAACCCCCTTGGAGTCGTATTCACCTTCGATCCTACGGAGTGCGACGCAAGGTGGTTTCGCGCGAGCCCGAGTTGACATGTGACTGTTTGGGGTGATTATCCCTTGACGGAAGGTACCTACCGTGATAGGGTATTGCCATGCCAGGGAGCCCCAAGAAGCACAAGCCCGACAGCTACAGCATCGCGGACTTCCACCAGGAGTTCCCGGACGATGACGCCTGCCTCGCCTACTTGTGGCGTCAGATGCACAGCGCCGACGGCGAGCACGCCGAGTGTCCGAAGTGTGGACGAACCCGCCGCTTCCACCGCGTGCGGAGCCGCCAGTCCTACTCATGCGACACGTGCGGGCACCATCTGCATCCCACGGCTTCGACCATCTTTGAGAAGTCGACCACGCCGCTGCGGTTGTGGTTCCACGCGATCTTCCTTCTGAGCCAGACCCGCTGCGGCATTTCAGCCAAGCAGCTCCAGCGCGAGATCGACGTGACCTACAAGACCGCGTGGCGCATGTTCAATCTGATCCGCCGGCTCCTACAGGAAGACGACGGTTCGCCGCTGACTGGCGAGGTTGAGATCGATGAGTCGGCTTGGGGCGGCAAGATTCGCGCCGCCGATCGCTCTCGGGCCGAGACGTCCACGAAGCGGCGTCAGGAAGCTATGGCGAAGATTCGCAACCGTCCGACGATCTTTGGCATGGTCGAGCGCGGCGGTCGCGTCCGTGTCGTGTCGTGCCCGACCGGAGCAAGGAAACGCTCCAAGCCGTCATCCGCGAGAACGTCAGTCCGGACGCGACGATCTACACCGACGAGTGGGCGCTATACGTCGGCCTCGACCGTGAGTACGCGGCCCACTACCGGATCAAGCACAAGGACGGCATCTACGCCGACGGGCATATCCACACTCAGACCATCGAGGGCTTCTTTGGCAACGTGAAGCGCGGCCTCTCAGGCGTCCAGCACAACGTCAGCCGCAAGTGGCTCGAGCTATATGTCCAGGAGTTCGCCTTCAAGTACAACCACCGACACGACGGCGTACCGATGTTCAAGCTGTTTTTGGCGAACGTCCGGAAGGCCGCTTCGGTGCCACCTTCCGCTTCTCAGGCTCTACCTTTCTAGACGCCTTGCCGAGATCGCGCAGGAAGTCCGACCGCTCGTAGGGCGGATCGGTCGGCTTCTCGTCCTTCTTGTTCGTCACGCGGCGACTCGCTCGCTTGCGAGTTCGACCGCATCGGCGGGCCAAGGCATGGCTCCCTCTGGCCAGTCGCCGTCGGCCGTCCAGTCCGCCGCCTTGCACACCCAGACCACCTCAAACGTGCTTCCCATCTCGACGCCGCTGAGCGCACGACGGTCAAGAAGTTCTCCGTCTGCAGCTCGCACGACGACGTTATCGCCAGGCTGGATTGCCTTCATGGCGTCACCTCCTGGGCGATACCGTAGGTCAATACCAAGAAAATGCCAAATAGTGTCCGACGAGTCTCCTTGACGCCGTGTGGCATTTCGGTATCATCGTCGTCAGAATGCCACTCACGGATCGGAGGTATCATGAGTACCACAACTAGCGAGGGGGTCTGGAAGCCGCCGTACATCGCGTTTCGGACACTCCTCCACCTCATCGACCGCATGGCGGACAACGGCATCCCGCCGCGGATCGACCGTTCGTTCCTCACGGGCTCGGAGGGGGCAAAGACACAGGTCTTGGCCGCGCTCAAGGCGTTCGGGCTCATCGACAAGGACGGCAACGTCCAGTTGTCATTGACCGAGCTGGTGAAGCGTCCCGATAGCAGGAAGGCGGCTTTCAAGGCGTTGCTTGAGGAGCACTACCCGGAGCCGGTTCGGCTCGGCAGCATCAACGCGACCCAGGGCCAGTTGCAGGACGCCTTCAAGGCGTTTGGCATTTCGGGTGACACGATGAGGAAGGCGGTCGCGTTCTACTTGAAGGCGGCGGAGTTCGCGGAGGTGCCAGTCAGCCCGAACTTCAAGACGCCGTCCATCCAGAAGGCGGACGGGACTGTGAGCCGCCGCACGAAGGCGACGAAGCGAACTGCCCCGAAGACCGCCGTGAAGCAGACCGCCGAGCAGAACCAGGGCGGCGGAGGCGTGACGCTTCCCACGCTGCACCCGGCGCTGGCCGGCGTCCTCGGCGACTTGCCCCCGATCGGTCAGGGTTGGACCGCCGAGCAGAAGGCGTCGTTCAAGGTCGCGTTCAACACCTTGCTCGACTACTCGATCCCGATCATCGAGGACGAGGACGAGGACGAGGACGTCGAGGACGAGGACGACGCGGAGGACGAGACCGACGAGCTACTAGACGAGGATTAGTAAGAGAAGGGCGAGGTAGCAGCCTCGCCCTTCGTCCTTCTTGGAGCGGCTTCCCTAGCTGGTGCTAGGGCACGGGGTTAGACCCGGGGATGCCTGGACAGACATGCGGTTCGATTCCGCGCCGCTCCGCTTGTAAGGGTACCGCGCTAACTACCTACCGTCAAGGGATAATCGCCCTGTTTGGTCACGTATCGTTCCGGCATGGACGACGACAGGGTCTTCAGGGCGCTGGCCGACCCGACACGGCGTTTCCTGCTCGACCGGCTCTACGAGCGCGACGGCCGCACGCTCACCGAGCTCGAGTCCGAGTTGGAGATGACGCGCTTCGGCGTGATGAAGCACCTGCGCCTGCTCGAAGAGGCCGGGCTCGTCGTCACCCGTCGGCAGGGCCGGGAGAAGCTCCACTTCCTGAATCCCGTCCCGATCCGGCTGATCCACGACCGGTGGATCGACAAGTACACGGAGCGGCGCGTGTCCGCGCTCGCTCAGCTCAAGACGGAACTGGAGGAAACCGCATGACGACGACAACGCCGACCGCGACCGCCACGCAGGTCTACCAGGTCTACATCAAGGCGTCTCCCGAGGCGGTCTGGGACGCGATCACGAAGCCCGAGTTCACCTCGCAGTACTTCCACGGCGTGACGATCGAGACCGAGCCGACCGTGCGGAAGACGTACTACCGCGGTGAGCTGGCGAACGAGGCCGAGATCCTGGAGTGGGATCCGCCGCGGAAGCTCGTCCACTCGTGGCTGTCGTTCTACGACCCGGAGATGGCGGTCGAGGAGCCGAGCCGGGTGACGTGGGAGCTCTCGGAGGAAGCCGGCGTCACGCTCCTCACGGTCGTCCACGACCAGCTCGAGGGCGCCCCGAAGACAGCGGAAGGTGTCTCCGGCACCGGCTGGATGCACGTGCTCTGCGGCCTGAAGACGCTGCTCGAGACCGGCGAGCCGCTGGTCGAGTACCCGGCGGAGTAGGAGCTACGACGAGGCGACGCGCTCGAGGATCACGACGGGAATCGAGCGCGTCGTCAGCTTCTCGTATTCGGCGAAGTTCGAGTTCTCGCACTTCTGCTCCTCCCAGATCCTCGTGCGCTCGTCGCCCTCGGCGACCCGGGCGTGGACTGGGATCGTCTCGGTGCCGACCTCGATCGTCGTGTCCGGGTGCGCCTGGAGGTTGTGGAACCAGGCGGGATTCGTGTCGGCGCCGGCCTTCGACCCGAAGATCGCGAAGTCGTCGCCGACCGGCAGGAAGACGAGCGGGTTGACGCGCTCGGTGCCTGTCTTTGCTCCCTTGTGGTGGAGGAGCAGGAGCGGCCGGCCCTCGAACTGCGCGACCCGTCCGCCGTTCGCGCGGAACTCGTCGATCACCCCGCGGTTCCAGTCGTCGACGGAGGCCGCCATCGGCTAGCCGCGCTTGCGCTGCTGCTCGAGCTTCCGGCGCTGGGCGCGGTTCATGGGCACCTGCTCCTGCGCCTGCTGCTGGCCCATGGTCGCGTCGAGCACTGCCTTCCGCTCGGCCGGCGAGAGCTGCGACATCGCCTGCTGCGCACGCCGCGGGTCGCTGGCGGCGTTCATCCGCTCGAGCTTCTTGACGGCGCTCGCGAGCTCGGGGTCGGACCGTTCGAGCGCGGCCTCGGACATCTTCTTCAGCGCGCTGCCGAGGAGCGGCACCTTCATCAGGAACTGCATGATCGGCCGCAGGTACTTGCCGCCCTTGATCCGCGCGAGTAGCGCGAAGATCCCGAAGACGATGACGACTGCGGCCAGGATGAAGACCGGGATCAGGTAGAGCCACATGCCCGCATCCTAGCGAGCGCCTGGGTTTCCTAGCTTCTAGGCGTGACGACGAACGAGCCGTTCATCGTCCGGAAGTGCGCCGAGCACGCGTAGGCGTAGCGGCCCGGTGCGAGCGTCAGGTGGTACGTACGGGTTCCGACCCACGGGATGCCGGTCGTGAACAGGCGCCGGTTCTGGGTCTGCGAGCCGAGCGCGAAGTTGTGGATCTTCGAGTAGTCGTGGACGATCAGCGTGTAGGTGCCGGCCGGGATCGACTTCACCGGCTTCCCGTTCGTGAACGTGAGCGTGATGCGGTAGGCGTCGTGGAGGCCGACCTTGCCGATCAGGGTCGGGTTGGCGGCGGGGCGCGCCTGCGCGACGGGTGCGACGACGGCGGCGAGCACGGCGAGGAGGGCGAGGCGGCGGATGGTCATGCACCGAGGATCGCGGCCACGTCATGATCCGGTCAACTGTTCTTCCGAAGAGAAGATCGGACGGTAGTGATCCGCATCAGCCTCCCCGAGCATCCCGCCGAGCACGTCGCCTTCGCGTACTCGCCGCTGCTCGAGTGCGTGCTCAGCCTCCACGTGCTGGTCGGGCCGAAGCACCACGCGCTCCAGCACGGGTGGGTGCGTCGGATGCGGGTGCTCGACCCGGCCCTGCGGCGGGAGATCGACGCGTTCGGGTTCGTCTACCGCCGGCACCTCCCGGACTTCCTGGTGCCGTCGGCGACCGGCCCGTCGGCCACCTTCGAGGAGGAGCTCGCCGGGATCGCCGCGCTCGGGCCGGAGCTGCTGGTCGAGGAGCTCGGCCGGCCGCTCTACGACCACGGCGGGCGGCACGGCCAGGGCGTCTACGCCGACCCGGGTGTGCGCGCGGTGATGCTCGGGCACGCGGCCGCCCACGGTGAGGCGTCGCGCTTGCTCGCCGAGCTGCTGCTCGACGATCCGGTCGAGCTCGCGCGCCGGTGGGCTGCGGTGCTGGCGGCGTACTGGGAGGCGGCGTTCTCGGCCGAGTGGGAGCGGGTCGAGCCGCGTCTCGCCGACGCCGTCGCGGAGGCGGGGCGCACGCTCGCGTCGGCCGGAATCTGGGCCGTGCTCGGCCGGCTGCCGCCGCGCTGCCGCGTGGATGTTCAGCAGCGCCGGCTCGTCGTCGACCTGCCGCACGAGCACGACGTCGAGATCTCCGAGGCGAACCCGCTCGTCCTCAGCCCGAGCGTCTTCGTCTGGCCGCACCTGCGCGTGAACTGCGACCCACCGTGGCCGACGGCACTCGTCTACGCGGCGCCGTCGCTTGCCCGCGAGGCGGTGCCGCGCGTCCCGCCGGCCGAGCTCCTGCGGATCCTGCGCGCACTCGGCGACGACACCCGTCTGCGGATCCTGAAGCTGATCGCGGAGCGGCCGCGAACGACGCAGGAGCTCGGGCCGCTCGTCGGGCTCTCGACCGCCGGCCTGTCGAAGAGCCTGCGGCGGCTCGCAGAGGCGGGGCTCGTCGTGCCGCGCCGCGAGGGGTACTACGTCGTCTACAGCCTCGATCCCGAGCGCGTCGCGGCGGTCGCGCCGGCTCTGGCGGACTTCCTCGAGGGACACGACTCCTAACCGGCTCAGCGCGGCGGAGTCTCAACGGGACAAGTGGCCCCCGTCCCGATCGACACCGGCACGTGCGGTCGCCGCCACGTGCGGGCGGGGGCGTTCGACGTGGGCGAGGTCGTGTTCGAGGCGGGGACGCAGCTCGGCTGGCACTCGCATCCGCATGCGTGCGTCGCCGTCGTCGTCGGCGGGGTCGTCGACAAGCGCTTCGCCGGACTGGCGATGGATGCCCGCGAGGCGTCGGTGATCGCACTGCCGCCCGAGGAACCGCACCGTGACAGCTTCGGCCGCGACCGCACCGTGATCGTCACGGTCGAGTCGGCGAACGGCATCGACACGGTCACGGGCTTCCGGGACTGGAGCGCGTTGCTCGTCGCGCTGCGCATCGAGCGGGAGCTGCAGGTCGACGACGCGTTCGCGCCGCTTGCGCTGGAGGGCCTCGCGCTGGAGCTGACTGCGGCGGTCGGTCGCGGGCCGGCGCCGGAGCCGCCCGGCCGCTGGGTGGTCGAGGCGTACGAGCTGCTGCACGAGCGCTTCCGCGAGTCGCCGTCCGTGGGCGAGATCGCGGCGAGCGTCGGCGTTCATCCGTCGCACCTCGCCCGCTGCTTCCGGGCGTACTACCGCGAGAGCCTCGGCGAGTGCGTCCGGCGCCTGCGGCTCGAATGGGCCGCGACCCGGCTCGCCCGCACGGACGTGCCGCTCGCGAGCCTCGCGAACGAGGCCGGCTTCGTCGACCAGAGCCACTTCACGCGCGCGTTCAAGCGGCGCTTCGGCCTGACGCCGGCCCGCTACCGCGCGGCTCACCGCTAGCCCGTCTCAGAGCAAGTCTCAGAGACAACCTCGAGCAAGTCGCAAGGCAGGCTCTGAGACGGGCGTACCAAAGCGCGCACGGCACGTACAAGACGGACACGGCTACCGCGCCTACCGTCTTCGGTGTTGCCGGGCAGGCCTGCACTCCTCCTTGCAACTGAACCGTTCGTGGGCGGAGGCGCGGCCCTCCCGCGCCTTCGCCGGCTTCCGGGGCGATGCAGAAAGGAAGGGGAAATGCCAAGAAAGACGCTGCTCTCGGCGGTTTTTACCGCCCTCGGCGTCGCCATGCTCGTCGCCGCGGTTTTCGCTGCGACGGCGAGTTCTGCCACACGGCAGGCCGCGCGGCCTGCTGCGAATCACGCGTTGAAGGGCGGCACGCTGCGGGTGAACGCCTCGAACAACGACTTCGAGTTCACCGACCCGGGTCTCGCCTACGACACGTTGTCGTGGTCGATGCTGTACACGACGCAGATGTTGCTCGTGAACTTCCCGGAGAAGAACGGTCAGGCGGGAAGCGTCCTGTACCCCGAGGCAGCGACCTCGTTTCCGACCGTCTCGAGGAACGGGCTGACGTATACGTTCCACATCCGGCCGGGTCTGAAGTTCAGTGACGGCTCGCCGGTCACGGCCGCCAGCTACCAGCGGGCGTGGGAGCGTGCGCTCAGTCCGAAGATGGGATCGCCCGTGGGCGTGAACGACCAGTTCCAGAGCGTCGTCACCGGTGCCCAGGCGTTCCTGGACGGCAAGGCGCAGTCGATCAGCGGCATCCATGCCGCTGGGCTGACGCTGACGTTCCACCTGACGAAGCCGAATCCGACGTTCACGGCGTTCATGGGCATGCAGTGGTTCGGCGCCGTGAAGACGAGCATGCCGTATACGACGTCGGGGATCACGAACTCCTATCCGTCCGCCGGCCCGTACTTCATCCAGAGCCGTGAGGTCGGGAAGTCGCTGGTCGAGGCCCGGAACCCGTTCTACAAGGGCTCCCGCCCGGCGAACCCGGACAAGATCGTCTGGACGATGAACACAGACCAGGACCAGAGCCTGCTGCAGGCGAAGGCCGGGCAGGTCGACGTCGACGCGGCCGGTCCGCCGCCGTCGGCGAACGCCCAGCTCGCACAGCAGTACGGCGTCAACAAGTCCCGGTTCTTCGTCGGCGGCTCCGCGTGCGTCGTGTACTGGGCTCTGAACACGTCACGGGCGCCGTTCAACACGCTCGCCGCGCGCAAGGCGGTCAACTGGGCGCTCGACCGCCCGGCGATGACGAGGCTCTACGGCTATCTCGGCGCGAAGCGCTCCGACCAGATCCTGGTTCCGGGCGTGCCCGGTTACAAGCCGTACAACCTCTACGCCTTCCGCGGAGCCAATCCGTCCATGGCCACGAAGGTCGATCCGGCGCTCGCGGGCAAGACCGCAGTCGTGTTCCACTCGACCAGCTCGCTGGCCGTGAACATCTCGCAGGTCGCGTCGTTCAACCTGTCGAAGATCGGGATGAAGACGGTCGACAAGCCGGTTCCGGGCGCGATCTACTACAAGACGCTCGGCACCAAGGGAGTCGACTTCGACATGGCCCGCGCCGGCTGGTGCGCGGACTACTTCGACCCGTTCGACTACATCAACGTCAACCTCGACGGACGCTCGATCCAGGCGCAGAACAACGTCGACTACTCGTACCTGAACAGCTCGAAGCTGAACGCGCAGATGGACGCGGCGGCCAACCTCTCCGGTTCCGCCCGCACGAACGCGTACCAGAAGCTCGACTACACGATCATGAAGGACTACGCGCCGTGGGTTCCGTACTCGATCATCAACGGCGTCTTCTTCGTGTCGTCGAAGGTGCACAACTTCGTGTACTCGTCGTACTTCGCGGAGCCTGACTTCAACGCCCTCTCGGTCGGCTAGCGATCGGGAGCCGAGACGGCGGCGGGGAGAGTCGAGGCTCCCCGCCGCCGGGCCTTCGGGCCGATCAGCGTGCCGATCGACCAGAGGATCGCGAACAGCAGCGGCAGCCCGGCCGGCTCGAGCATGATCGCCCCGCCGAGCTGCTGGTCCTGGAGGACGCTCAGGTGCTCGGGCCGTGGACTGACCTGCTCGTAGATCGTGTAGAGCGGACTCCTTGCGGCGAGCACGAGCACGGCGAGGGCGGCCTCGGCGAGCGCGGCGGCGGCGAAGTACGAGAGGCGACGCCAGTGCGTGAGCCGGGCGTGGAAGGGCGGCGAGTCGAGCGCCCGCGACCAGAACAGGAGCCCGAGCGCGAAGAAGACGAGGTGCTCGCTCTCGTGCAGCAGCGGGTGCGCAGCGACGTAGTCGAACAACACCGGCAGGTGCGAGAGCCAGATCGTGCCGAGGAAGAGGAAGGCTGCGACCGCCGGCACGGTCAGGATGCGAGCCGCGAGCCGGAGCGGCCCGGCGCTGCGCGAGCGGACGAGCCAGCGGCTCGCGCGGCGCCGCCCGCCGAGCGAGAGCGGCCTCACGATCACGAGCCACGGCGCGCCGAGCACGATCAGCGGCGGGGCGAGCATCTGCAGCAGGCCGTGCTGCACCATGTGCGCCCAGAACAGCCTGTCCGCGAGCCCGTCCAGCGGCGGTGCGATCGCGACGGCGAGCGCGATCAGCCCGGCGTAGAACGCCTGCCCGCGCCACGGACGTTCGCGCTGCGACCGGCTGCCGCGCTCGAGGCGCGTCCCGCGCCAGTAGAGGATCGCGGCCACGACGATTCCCGTCAGCGCCAGCACGGTCATGACGAGGAGTATCGTCGGTCGAGTGCTGCTCGTCGACGAGCATCGCTGGGCACAGCACGCGATCTTCGGGCTCGTCGTGGCGGGCGTCGTTGCCGAGTCGATCGCGACCGGCCGCACCCGCGGTGACCGACCCCCGTCGACCGGCGAGCTCGACCGCGGGACGAAGGGCATCGTCGTCCTCGCGACGCTCGGCGGTATCCTCCTGGCCGCGTTCGTCGCCGCCGACGTGCCGTCGCTCCGCATCGGCGCCAACAGCTGGGCGACCTACGCGCTCGGCCTCCTCGTCCTCGCTGCCGGCATGGGCTTCCGCGTCTGGGCCGTCCTCAGCCTGGGACCGTACTTCCGCCGTGAGGTGACCATCGAGCAGGGCCAGACCGTGCACACGTCCGGCCCGTACCGCTGGATTCGCCATCCCGCGTATCTCGGCGACCTGCTGATCGTCTTCGGCATCGGGCTCGCTGCCGGAAGCTGGATCGGCGCGATCGCCGGAACCGCCGTTGCCTTTGTCGGTCACCTACCGAGGATCCGGGTGGAAGAGAGAGAGCTCTGGCGCGCGTTCGGCGAGGACTACGAGCGCTTCGCGCGCGGCCGCGCGCGGCTCGTTCCCGGCGTGTGGTGAGCTAAGAGCTCGCACCGAAATGAAGGGACCGGTTCGCTGACCGCGAACGGCGTTGGTACCTGTCGTCAAGCTTGGAGGGTGCCGATGGCTGCTGGGCCGTGGATCGTGTCGGACGAGTTGTGGTCGCTCCGCGACGGGCCCGAGCCCGGTTGATAGAGCCAGAAACGACTCGAAGCATCACCTGCTGGTAGACGCGACAGGGATCCCGCTCGCCTGGACGGTCACGAGCGGCAACCGCAACGACGTCACGCAACTGGTGCCGCTGGTCGAGCGCGTGCCGCCGGTGCGCGGCAAGGTCGGCCGCCCGCGCCGACGCCCCGACATCGTCACGGCTGATCGCGGCTACGACCACGACAAGTACCGCCGCGAGCTCTGGCAGCGCGGGATCAAACCCGAGATCGCACGACGCCAGACCAAGCACGGCTCCGGGCTCGGACGCGCTCGCTGGGTCGTCGAGCGCACCTTCGCCTGGCTCCACCAGTTCAAGCGGCTGCTCGTCCGCTACGACCGCCGCGCAGACATCCACGAGGCCTTCCTCGCGATCGCGTGCTGCCTTGTCTGCTTCAGGAGGCTGCAGACGTCTGTGAACGCTCGCTCAACCGAGCGCGCGTGTCTCCTGAGCCCGATTAGTTTGCGTCCGGGCCGGGCGTAAACAGCTTCCAGTGCCCCTCGGAGACGACTTCGACGGTGCCGTCGATCACTTTGATTGCGGTCTGATCGTCAATCGCGTACCCCGGCACCGGTAGCCTGGCCGCCCATTTTTCTGCATTGGCCATGGAATGGTCAGGCATAGCCTCGTGATCCAGGTGCGGAAACATCGCAAAATCGACCAATCCCAGCGCTCTTTCACCACCGGAGGTGGGCGGACTCCCGTAGACGAACTCCGCCCCGACGTTGGGGGCCATCACCAAGCTCCCGGCGCTTACTCCCACCCAGACCGTTTCGCGCAGTGACGGGAAGAGATCCGCCAGTCGCGACTGGTGGATCCAGTAGCACAGGTACCGGGGATCGCCGCCTCCTACGAGCAGGGCGTCAGTCTCCTGCACCAGGGGGACCCAGTGCTTTTCATCGATGCTGGGCAGCGCCGTGAGTTCCAGCACTCCCAAGGACTTCCAGCCCAGTTCGCACAAAGGGGTGGCGGCTCGTCCATTGATCAGCCGCCATGCACTGCCGGCACCGCCGGGGAAGGCATATATGGCGGTCGGAATGCAGAGCGCACTTGACTCGGCAATCGGTTTCCCTAGTAGCCCGACCAGCGCGTCGTCGATGCTCGTGTTCTTGATGCCAGCGGAAGTGAGAAGAAGCTTCATGCTGCCTCCTGAAGTCATTACTGCAGGCGAGACTTTCGGGCCGCGTACGGATCCGCACGCGGTAGAGACTCTCAGACCACCGAACACTCATCGGCTCCCGCCAGAGATCCAGCCTCGCGTCTTGGGATCATTCTGAGACGAGTTCTAAGCCGCGGCTTCGGTCAGCGACTCCTCGAGCAGCGCGAGCCCTTCGTCGACGTCGGCGTCGTCGGCCAGGATCGGCACCAGCACGCGGATGACGTTCGAGTAGAGCCCACAGGCGAGGAGCATCAGTCCGCGCTCGCGGGCGATCTCGGTCGTGCGCTTCGCGAGATCGGCGGCCGGCGTCTTCGTCTCCGGATCGGAGACGAGCTCGAGCGCCAGCATCGGCCCGAGCCCGCGCACCTCGCCGACGTTCGGCACGCGCGCGGCGAGTGCGTCGAGCCGTGCGCGCAACGTTTCGCCGAGCGCGTCCGCCCGCTCGCGGAATGCGGGCGTCGCGACCTCGTCGAGCACCGCGAGCGCCGCCGCGCAGGCGACGGGGTTGCCGCCGAACGTGCCGCCGAGCCCACCGGGTGGCACTGTGTCGACCACCTCGGCGCGGCCGGTGACCCCCGCGAGCGGGAGCCCGCCGCCGAGCGACTTGCCGGAGACGACGAGGTCGGGCTCGACGCCCGAGTGCTCGATCGCCCAGACCGGCCCTGTGCGCCCGACGCCCGACTGGACCTCGTCGGCGACGAGCAGGATCCCGTGGTCACGGCAGAGCGCGGCGAGCCGCTCGAGGTAGTCGTCGGGCATCGGGATGAAGCCGCCCTCGCCCTGCACCGTCTCGAGCACGACGCACGCGACCGAGCCGGGGTCGACGTCGGCCTTGAAGAGGTGCTCGAGCGCCGCGATGGCCGAGTCGGTGTCGACGCCGCGATACGGATACGGCGCCGGAGCGCGGTAGACCTCGGGTGCGAACGGCCCGAAGCCGAGCTTGTACGGCGCGACCTTGCTCGTCATCGTCATCGTCAGCAGCGTGCGGCCGTGAAACGCGTAGTCGAAGACGACGACGGCGGGCCGGCCGGTGGCGACGCGGGCGATCTTGACCGCGTTCTCGATCGCCTCGGCGCCCGAGTTGACGAGCACGCTGCGCTGCTCGCCCGGGCCGCACGGGGACAGCTCCGCGAGCCTGCGGCAGACCTCGATGTATGGCTCGTAGGTGCCGACCATGAAGCACTGGTGCAGGTAGCGGTCGACCTGCTCGTGGATCGCCGCGACCGCAGCCGGCAGCCCGTGCCCGGTGTTCTGGCAGCCGATTCCGCCGGCGAAGTCGACGTAGCTCTTGCCGTCCAGGTCCCAGATCCGCGCGCCCTCGGCGCGGGCGACGACCACCGGGGCCGCCGCGACCCCGCGTGCGACGAAGCGCGCGCGCTCCTCGAGCACCCGCTCCGTCTCGGTCTTCGTAGTCGCCATGCCTGGAGAGTAAACGGGATTCGCTAGCCTCACCTGCATGGCAGTCGTCACCGGCAAGGACGAGCAGCTGCTGATCGGCGGCGAGTGGGTCGCCGCCGGCTCGGGCGAGCGCTTCGACGTGACGAATCCGGCAACCGGCGACGTCGTCGGTTCGATGCCGGACGCGGCGCAGGAGGACATCGAGGCCGCGATCGACGCGGCAGCGGACGCGCTCGACGGCTGGAAGTCGCTGCCGGCGATCGAGCGCGCACGCGTGCTGCGCCGCGCCGCCGACGTGATCCGCGAACGGAAGGACGAGATTGCTGCGGTAATGACGGCGGAGCAGGGAAAGCCGCTGGCCGAAGCCGCGGGCGAAGTCGACTACGCCGCCAGCTTCTTCGAATGGTTCGGCGGCGAGGCAGAGCGCGTCTACGGCGAGATCCCGCCGGCGATGAACCCTGCGAATCGCGTGCTCGTCCTGCGCCAGCCGGTCGGGGTCGTGGCCGCGATCACTCCCTGGAACTTCCCGGCGGCGATGATGACCCGCAAGCTCGGCCCGGCGATGGCCGCCGGCTGCACGAGCGTCGTCAAGCCCGCGAGCGCGACGCCGCTCACTGCTGCGCTGGTGCTGCGCGCGATCGAGGACGCGGGCTGCCCGGCGGGCGTCGTCAACCTCGTCACTTCGCGTTCGTCGGGGATGGTCGCCGAGACGATCTTCTCCGACCGCCGCGTCCGCAAGGTCTCGTTCACCGGCTCGACCGAGGTGGGCAAGGACCTGATCCGGCTCTCGGCCGGACAGGTGAAGCGCCTCTCGCTCGAGCTCGGCGGCCACGCGCCGTACCTGATCTTCGACGACGCCGACCTCGACGAGGCGGTCGACGGGCTGATCGCGTCCAAGTTCCGCAACGCGGGCCAGACCTGCGTCTGCGCCAACCGCACCTACGTCCAGAGCGGCCTCTACGACGAGTTCGTCGGCCGCGTGGCCGAGAAGGTGACGCGGATGGTCGTGGGACCGGGCGACCAGCCGGGTGTCGTCATCGGCCCGCTGATCAACGAGGCCGGCGTGGACAAGGCCGAGGAGCACGTGCAGGACGCGGTTGCGAAGGGCGCACGCGTCGTCGCGGGCGGCGACCGGCTGACCGAGGGCGAGTTCGCGCGTGGGTCGTTCTTCGCGCCGACCGTGCTCGACGGCGTCACGCCGGACATGCTCATCTGCACCGAGGAGACGTTCGGGCCGGTGGCGGGCATCTCGCGGTTCGAGACCGAGGAGGAGGCGATCCGGCTCGCGAACGACTCCGTCTACGGGCTCTGCGCCTACTTCCACACGCGCGACTACGCGCGACTGCTGCGCGTCGCCGAGAAGCTCGAGTACGGCATCGTCGGCGCGAACACAGGGATCATCAGCGCCGCCAACGTGCCGTTCGGCGGCGTCAAGGAGTCCGGCTACGGCCGCGAGGGCGGCTCGGTCGGCATCGAGGAGTACCTCGACGTGAAGTACGTGCTCGTCGCCGGCGTCGGCGTCTAGCCCGTCGCGTCCAGCCGCTCGAGGATCTCGGCGACCTGGCGTTCGAGGGTCGCGAGGCGTTCCTCGATCGAGTCGCGCGGCGCGCCGACGGGCGTGACCGGCGCCTCATCGCTCTCGCCGTCGCCGAGCAGCTGCTCCCAGCGGTCGCCGCGCTGGCCCGGCCGCGCGTGGATGCGGTGGACGAGGCCTTCCTCGGCGAGTCCGGCGAGCGTGGCCGCAACCTCCTCGCCGTCCGCGAACTCGTAGAGCCGCTCAGACCGCTGGCGCAGCTCGGCCTCGGTCTGGGGGCCGCGAAGCATGAGCACGGCGAGGAGCGAGAGCTGCCGTTCGTCGAGCCCGAGCGTCTCCCCGAGCAGGTGACGGAACTTCGCCGCCCGGCTCCCGCGTCCGCTGGCGAGGCGTGCCCAGCGCTTGCGGTCGAGGCGGTCGAGCGCCTGCCGGATCGTCGGCTCGTCGTAGCCGACGACGGGATCGCGGTTCGTTGCCTGGTTACAGGCGAGCCGGAGCGCGTTCAGCGACAGCGGGTAGACGTCCGGCGTCGTCCGCTGCTTCTCGACCAGGCAGCCGAGGACTCGAATCTCGACGGCGTCCGCGTCCATTGCCAAAGGCTAGTTGGCTGACTCGAACTGCTCGAAGCGGACGGCGAGCCGTTCGGCGTCCGGATGGAGCGCGCTCCTTCGTGGCAGGCCGATCCTGACACCCTCGAATCCCTTGAGAAGATCGAGCATCGGGCCGTCTTCGTCCTCGAGAAGCCGCGTTGCCACGCGCACCACGAAGTCCGGCGAGATTCCGACGAGGTCCTGGTCGAATGCTCGATGATGGATGGAGCAAAGGCTGATGCCGTTTCGGATCTCGGGTGTTCCGGACGGCTCAAGGTCTCCGACGATGTGGGCGGCGTCCAGCAGGCGAATCTCCCTGAGCCGGCAGATCGCGCACTGGTCCCGATAGGCCGGGATTACGAGCCATCGGAAGCGTCGCTGGTGAAGACGAACCTTCACCTGCCGAGCCGCGTATTTTCGCTCGATCGAGTCGGTGATCAGCACGGGCTCGAGCTCATCCACGGGACCGATCCTCCTGCCAACCGATACGAGCACCCGACGCTCGGCCGGGCGGTCCTCCGAGACGTAGAACGGGTACAGCGGCTCGTACCAGCCCTGTCTCGTGGCGACGAAGTAGACAAGCGGAACGGCCAGGCGGTTGGCTGCGCGGAGCGCACGATTGTCCGCCTGGTCGATCGAGCCTTCACGGTAGGCGTACAGAAAGCCGTCATCCGTCGCCGCGTCGTCATACGGCGTCTTGGCGGATGTCTGAATCGACAGCGCCGCCGGGCCTCGTTGCGCCGCGGCCTTGTAAATCCCTTTCTGAAGGTTCAGAAACGGGACGCGGCGTCCGCGGAAGGCAAAGCCTTGGTCCAGGCCGTGCTTGTACGGCACCTCGTCGCCGAACTTCGCCTGCAGGACGTCGAGAGCCAGGAAGCAGGCAGTGCGGACGTCTTCGTCTCGCTCCACGCCGCGATCCTACGAAAGCCCGGCTCCGGGCGACACGGTCGGAGCCGACGCGTCTCTGTCCGCAAACGGCCTGCCCCGGTGTCAGACACCGAAACCCGAGGTGCAGGGAAAATGTCCGGCCGGGCCATGTCGGTGGACAATGAGTGTCGGGGACACGGCCCGGCGGGACTGGCGAGGCTGTCCGTGGAGGGCTAGCCCTTCGGCCTGATGTTCTGGTTGACGCTGAAGACGTTGTCCGGGTCGTATTGCGCCTTGGCGGACGCGAGCCGGTCGTAGTTGGCGCCGTAGGTCGCCTGCACCCGCTCCTGGCCCTCGTCCATCATGAAGTTGACGTAGGCGCCGCCGGCGGAGTAGGGGTGGATCGCCTCCCAGTAGCCGACTGCCCAGTCGCGCAAGGCCCCCGCTCCGGCCGGGTCGGGATCGACCGCGATGATCACCTGCGCCCAACCCGCGTCGCGGAAGGCCCAGGCCGTGTCGTTCGGGCCGACGTCGTGCGCCGCCCCGTCGATCGGGTAGACGTGGGAGCCCGACTTCCACGTCGGCATCTTCTCGTTCCACTCCTGGTTCGCGGCAACAGCCTCGTCGGCGATCCGGTTCTGGAAGTCCGCCCGCCAGTACCACTGGTCACCCGGTGGATAGAGCCCGTCGAACGCACTGTTCATCACCGGCAGCGGCATCTCCTGGACGCCGTTCATCAACGGCGTGCCGACAGCGAGCATCGGGGCCATGTCCGCCGCGGCCTGCTCGGCGCTGCCCGTGTGGCACCAGACGATGCCGCACACCTTGCGCAGGTGAAGCTCCTCCGGGAACGGCGGCCCCGGCGGCACGGTGTGCCAGCAGAAGAACGCGCCCACCTCGCGTGGTGCAGTGCCGATCCAGTCTCGGTACGCCTTCAGTACCTCGTCCGTGTCCTCGATCGCCCAGAACGTCGGGCCGCCGTGGACGATCGAGACCGGGTGCGCTCGGAACTCGAACGTCGTGACGACGCCGAAGTTGCCGCCGCCGCCGCGAATCGCCCAGAACAGGTCCGGGTTCTCGTCCGCGCTCGCCGTCACCTGCTGACCGTCTGCGAGCACCATCTCGGCCGAGAGCAGGTTGTCGATCGTCAGCCCGCAGCCGCGCGTCAGGTGGCCGATGCCGCCGCCGAGCGTCAGCCCGCCGACGCCGGTCGTCGAGATCACGCCGCACGGGACCGCCAGGCCGTGCTCGTGCGTTGCCGCGTCGACCTCTGCCCACGTACAGCCGCCGCCGACGCGAACCGTTCGGCTGGCGGGATCGACCGACACGTCGCGCAGCAAGCGGAGATCGACGACCACGCCGTCGTCGACGCTGCCGAGCCCGGCGCCGTTGTGGCCGCCGCCGTGGATCGCAACCGGCAGATCGTGACGGCGCCCGAAACCGACGGCGGCCGCCACGTCGCCGGCCGACGCGCACTGTGCGATCAGCGCCGGACGCTTGTCGAACATCGCGTTGTACAGCGCGCGTGCCTCGTCGTAGCCGGGATCCGTCGGGCCGATCAGCTTGCCCGCGAAGGACCCTCCCAGCTCGTCACGCGCCGCGTCCTCAGGGGTGGCGGTTGCGCTCATGACGTCTCCCTTCTCGTGGCTGAGCGGCAAGAGTAAACGCGATCCCCCTGCTTGTCATCCCTCGCACGAGGACGGCTCGGTCGTAGGCTTGCGCGGTGACGAAGGCCGCGGACCCTCGACGCAGCCGGCGCGTTCTCAAGCTCATCGCACTCGAGCGGATCGTCCGCGGCGTGTTGCTGATCGCGGCCGGGATCTACCTGCTCTCGCACATGGGCACCGACTTCGGCAAGACCGCTGACAGGATCATGCGTGCGGTCGAGCTCGACCCGAGACGCCCGTTCCTGCACCGGATCGTCGTCTACCTCCACCGTCTTCACGCGTCCGAGGTGCGCGTCGTCGGCATCGGCGCGCTCGGCTACGGCCTGCTCGAGCTGGTCGAAGGCGCCGGCCTCTGGCTCGACCAGCTCTGGGCCGAGTACCTGACCGTGATCGCCACCTCGCTCCTGATCCCGGTCGAGATCTACGAGTTCGCCCGGAACCCGACGGTGTGGAAGGCCGGCGGGCTCGCGGTCAACGTGCTGATCGTGATCTACCTCGTCCACGTGCTGAGGCAGCACCTCGAGCGCAGGCGCGCCGAGCAGTGAGGAAGCTGATCCGTGTCGTCTCGGACGCGCTGCAGCGGTACTTCCACGACCGCTGTCCGCAGCACGCGGCCGGGATCTCGTATCGCGTCCTGTTCTCGATCGCACCGCTCGCGATCGTGCTCGTCTCGATCTTCGGGCTCGTGCTGCAGAACGAGGGCGTGCGCGACAGCGTGACGAACGCGATCGTGGACTACCTGCCGGTGTCGGCCGCGGGACGGAAGGACGTCGAGAAGGCGATCACCGACATCGCCACGCCCGCGAGCGCCGCCGGGCTCGTCGGCCTGATCGTGTTCGCCTGGGCGGCGACGGGGATGATGGCCGCGATCCGGGCCGGCCTGGAGACGGCGATGAGCGTCACGCAGCGCCGCCCGCTGGTACGCGGCAAGCTCGTCGACGTGCTCCTGATCGTCGGCGCGGCGGCGCTCGTCATCGTCACGGTCGGGTTGACCGCGGCCGGCGAATACCTGCAGCGGGCAACCGATAGCGCCGTCGCAGGAGGGCTCATCCGGCTCGCGTGGTTCCTGCTCACGATCGGCGTCGTCCTCCTCGTGTACCGCTTCGTGCCTGCGCGCGGGATCGCGTTCCGGGACGGGCTCGCCGGCGCGCTCGTGACCGCCGTGTTGCTGCAGGCGATCTCGTTCGCGTCGGGGATCATCTACGACAAGACCACGAACCTGAGCGTCGTCTACGGGTCGCTGACGACCGCGCTCGTCTTCCTCTACTCCATCTACCTCTACGCGTCGTCGCTGCTGCTCGGCGCCGAGGTCGCCGCCGCCTGGTCGCGGCCGCCGGGGCCGCCCGGCCCGCCGCTCCGGACGCAGATCAAGCGGGGGATCCTCGGCCTCTTCGTCTCGGAGCCGCCGCTCGGCGGCCCGTCCTAGCTCATCGGGAAGAACACGTCCCAGTCCTCGGCGACGAGGCCGCCGGCGACACGGCAGTTGTACGCACCCCGGCCTTCGACGGGGCTTCCGTCGGCGACGCGCGTCGCCGTCCACGAGACATACGCCGCCACGAGGTCGCCCTCGACGACCACGTGCTCGACGCGGTAGGCGCGGTCGGTGAAGACGGACTCGACGTAGGCGAGTCCGGCGCGGAACTGCTCGAAGTCGAGATCACCGAACGGCGTGTGGTGCACGTAGTCGGGCGCGACCAGTTCCTCCAGCCGGTCGAGACCGTCGAGGCTCGGCCAGCACTCCTCGACGACGACACGAACGAGCTTGCGGGGGTCGGTCACGGCACGAGCCTAGACGCCCGGCGGGCGGGGCTCGTACCCGTCATGATCGGCGCAACCCCAAAGGAGGAATCATGGATCCTGCCGCGCAGATGCGCAGTGCCTACGACCTGCTCAATGCCGGTGACCTGGACGGCTTTGCGGACCTTCTCTCGGACGACTTCGTCGAGCACGAGCAGACGCCTGGCCTGGAGCCGAACAAGTCGGGCGTCGTGCAGTTCTTCACCATGTACCGGGCCGCGTTCCCCGACCTGCGCTTCGAGCCGGAGCAGTTCTTCGTCAACGGCGACACCGCGGCCGTCTACACGCGCGCCACCGGCACGCACCAGGGCGAGTTCATGGGCATCCCGGCGACCGGGAAGAGCATCGACGTCCACCTCGTCGACATCGTCCGCTTCGGCGACGACGGCGTCGGCCGCGAGCACTGGGGCGTCTTCGACGCGATGGGGATGATGCAGCAGCTCGGCGTCGTGCCGGGACCGTCTGCGTAGCGCCGGGTGGAGTAGCGGCCGGCCGCGGCCGGGAAGGTCATCCCTCACCCGGCCGCTCCGGCCATGCCCCTGGCCGGCGCCTCGAGCCACGTCCTCGCGGAGCAGCCTGCTCCGCACAAGTCCCACGGCTCCACAGCTCGCGAAGCGCCGGCACATGTCCCGGGACGCCAGGTCCTAGTGACTGTCCCATGGGACAGTCACTAGGACCTGGCCGGAACGGGCACGTGAGGCGACGTTCTTACGGCGACCAGAGGTACGGCGTCGTCTTCGTGACCGGGACGAAACCGAGGCGCTCGAGGATCGGGCGGCTGTCCTCCGACGCATCGGTCTGGAGGTAGCGGCAGCCGCGCGCCGCGGCGAGGTTGGCGCGGTGCTTGACCGTCGCGCGATAGCTGCCGCGGCCGCGCCATTCCTCGAGCGTCGCGCCGCCGAAGAAGCACGCGAACTCGGTGCCGTGGAGGAAGCGCACCCAGGCGGCGCAGACGACCTCGTCTCCGGCCTCCGCGACGACGACCGACAGCGCCTGCGGGTCGACGGCGAGCTCCGACTCGAGGAAGTCCGCGTAGCCGGCCTCCTCCTCGTCCTCGCCCCAGACCGCCGCCTCGAGGCCGTCGATCTTCTCCAGGTCGAGCGCGGGCGGTGATGTCGCGGAGACGGACGCCGTCGGGCAGTTGCGGCTCGCCGGCGATGCCGTCGACCGTCGCGATCACGACCGTTTCTGGCCCCTCGGCGACGAAGCCGGCGGCGAGCAGCCGCTCGGGCAGGTCTGCGGGCCGGTCGTGGGCGTAGGTCTTCCATTCGAACCGCTGGCCGCGCTCCGCGAAGTACGCGACCTGGCTCGCGATCAGCTGGTCGAGCGCGTCGCCTTCGATCCCGTCCAGGTCGCGGTAGAGCACCCAGCCGCGGCCGAAGCCGCCGGAGAAGCGAACGAGCGGGCCGACGACGTCGACGGTCTCGGCGTCCGGCAAGTGCGCGGGCACGTGCGCGCGCAGTTGCGCGTCGTGCGCGGCGAGCAGCTCGGCCGGCGTCACGCGTACACGCCGTCGGCGACCTCGGCCCCGTCCGGGAGCGGTGACGCCTCGGCCCGCGCGAGCGCGTCGCGGATCAGCGCGTTCGCCTCGGCGTGCAGCTGCTCGTCCTCGTGCTCGGTGAAGGTCGCCTGCTCCATCAGCCGGGCACGGTACTGCTCGACCGGATCGCGCTCGGCCCACGCCCGGAACATCTCCTCCGGCACGTAGGACGCGTCGTCGTGCACGGCGTGGCCCTCCATACGCAAAGTGACGGACTCGATCAACGTCGGCCCGCCGCCTGCGCGCGCCTTCTCGATCGCGCGCCGCGCGACCCGGAACACCTCCAGCACGTCGGTTCCGTCGACGGTCACGCCCTCGAAGCCGTACGCGGCCGCGCGGTCGGACAGCCGTTCGCACGCGTACTCGAGGTGCACGGGTGTCGAGTACGCCCACTGGTTGTTGTCGCAGACGAAGACGACCGGCAGGCGTCGCGTGGCGGCAAAGTTCATCGCCTCGTGCGTGTCGCCCCGCGCGGACGAGCCGTCGCCGAACCAGCCGACGGCGACGCGCGGCTCGTGCCGGATGCGGAACGCGAGCGCGCAGCCGACGACGACCGGCAGCATCGCGGGCAGATGGCTGACGATCGTGATCTGGCCGTGGTCGAGGTCGCCGAAGTGGATGTTCCCGTCGCGGCCGCGCGCAGGCCCGTCGACGCGTCCGAGGTAGTTGGCGAGGATCCGCCACGGCTCGGTACCTCGCACGATGTGAACGCCGACGTTCCGATGCAGCGGCGCGCCTACGTCGTCCGGCCCCATCGCTGCCGCGACGCCGACAGACGCCGCCTCGTTTCCGCGGCCCGTGTAGAACGAGCCGGGGATCTTGCCCTGCTTGTAGAGCGTGTGGCCTGCTTCCTCGAGCCGGCGCGTGATCAGCATCGAGCGGTAGAGGCCGATCAGCGCATCCCGGTCGAGCCCGAGGTCGTTCACGCTACGACTCGACGACTGCGCCGCCCCACGAGGCCGGGTCGACGTCATCGACGGTCTGGCTGAACTGCCAGCGGTGGTCCCACGGGTCGGCGACGTCGTACTCCCGCTCGCCGTACGGCTGGTCGGTCGGCTCGGACAGGATCGTCGCGCCGTGCTCGCGCGCCCGCGCGAAGTGCGCGTCGACGTCCTCGACCCGCACCTTGATCTGGTGCGTGACGGTGCCCGGCTGCGGCGGCACGCGGTCCTTGCGCACGTCGCCGATGATCACCGCGCCGCCGTCGCCGATGCTCATCTGCGACCGGTGGTCGTCGCCGATCTTGAGGCGCTCGCGGAAGCCGAACGCGGCGGTGAGCCACTCGACGGCCTCCCGCACGTCGGGATAGATCAGCACCGGGATGACGGTCGCGGACGGAAGCGAGCGGTTCGGTTTCACGAGGGCTCCTGAAGGTACTGGTGGACGAAGGCGATCGCCATGCTGCCGTCGCCGACGGCGGCCGCGACGCGCTTGACCGGGCTCGAGCGGACGTCGCCGCAGGCGAAGATGCCGGGCACGCTCGTCTCGAGCAGAAACGGGTCGCGGTCGAGCGGCCAGGCGCCGTTCGCGCGCAGGGCCTGGCCGGTGAGGACGTAGCCGCGCTCGTCGAGCGCGATCTCTCCGGGCAGCCAGCCCGTGTCGGCGTCGGCGCCGATGAAGATGAACAGGCCGCCGGACTCGACGCGCCTCGTCTCGCCGGTCGCGCTGTCGTGGACGTCGATCGCCTCGAGGCACGCGTCGCCGTGCACGGCCGTCACCTCGCTTTGCAGCGCGACCTCGATGTTCGGCTTCGTCTCGATCTGGTCGATCAGATACTGCGACATGCCCTTCGCGAGCGAGTCCGAGCGGCAGAGGATGGTCACGCTGCGTGCGTGCCCGGCGAAGAAGATCGCCGCCTGGCCGGCCGAGTTCCCGGCGCCGACGATGTGCACGTCGAGCCCGTGCGTGGCCGGCGCCTCGCTGCGGACGGCGCCGTAGTGGATGCCCTTGCCGACGAGCCGCTCGAAGTCCTCGATCGGCAGGTGCCGCCAGGTGACGCCGGTCGCGACGACGATCGTGTGCGTGCGGAGGACGTCGCCGCCGTCGAGGCTGACCGTTCGGGTGGCCGGGTCGATGCCGGTGATCGACCGCGTGACGAGGATCTCGGCGCCGAGCCGCTTCGCCTGCTGATGCGCGCGTCGACCGAGCTCGTCACCGGACACGCCCGACGGGAAGCCGAGGTAGTTCTCGATCCGCGACGAGGTACCCGCCTGGCCGCCCGGTGCGATGCGCTCGACGACGATCGTGCGCAGGCCCTCCGAGGCGCCGTAGACGGCGGCGGCGAGCCCGGCCGGCCCGCCGCCGATCACGACCGTGTCGTACTCCTCGCCGCCGGGTTGCGTCTGGAGGTCGAGCTGCTCGGCGACCTGGCGCAGGGTCGGATTCTCGATCGTCGGCCCGTCGGTGATGCGGATCTCGGTCGGGCCGTCGTCCCGCGGGAGCCATTCGAAGGGGATCTCGTTCCGGTCGAGGAACTGCCGCACCTGCGCGCAGCACCCGTCGTACTGCGCGCCGACGACGGTCGCGCGCGGCGGTGACGGCTCGGCGGTGATGCTCTGGAGCCCGCCGATGCGGCTGCGGGCGATCTCGCCGACCTTGACCGCGATGTCCGGCGCGGACGCCGCAGTGCGGTAGTAGTCCTCGGCCTCGATCCGCATGATGCGTGAGGGCTCGGCTGCGCGGTAGCCGGCGGGGAACGGCGAGCCGAGCGTGATCGGCACTTCGCCGAAGATGTCACCCGCGTGCCGGTTCCCGATCACTCGCGGGACGCCGTCGAAGATCTTGACGACCTCGAGGTGCCCTTCGAGCACGGCGAACAGCGCCCGCTCGTCGCCCTCGGACACCGGGTACTCGCCGGGCAAGAGCGAGATATCGGCGGCGACGCGCGACAGCCGCTCTCGCTCGGCCGGCGGAAGCTCCTCGAAGAGCGGGATGGCCGCGATCTCGTCCGGGGTCAGCACGCAGACAGAATGTCAGCTCGGTCCAGAGAGAGGAGAGCACGATGAGCGACGGGCAGGCGGCACCGGAGACGAAGGGCGTCACGTCGGAGGTACTGGCAACGGTCGACCTCGGCCCGGAGATCGAGGGCATGGCGGGACGCGAACTTCGAATGCGTCTCGTGACGATGGAGCCCGGAGGTGTCTTCGGCCCGGTTCACGACCACGTGGACCGACCGGGAATCGTCTACATCCTGCAGGGGACGATCACCGACCACCGAGATGGAGTCGCCACGGACTACGGGCCGGGAGTGGGATGGCCCGAGGACAGGAACACCACCCACTGGCTCGAGAACAGAGGAGCCGTTCCGGCGGTGGAGATCTCGGTCGACATCGTCAGGCACGAGTAACCCCACGCCTGCCACGGCTGACAGACTCCGGCCGTGACCCTCAGCGCCCACGACTCGCTCGTTCTCGTCGCACTCCTCGCGATCGCCACCGGCGCGCTCGTGGGTGCGCTCGTGCTGCGCATCGCGTACCCGATCCTGCTCGTGCTCGCGGGGATCGTGCTGGCGCTGATCCCGGGGCTGCCGCACCCTGAGCTGAACCCGAAGATCGTGCTGATCGGGATCCTGCCGCCGCTGCTCTACGCGACGGCGTACAACACCTCGATTCGCGAACTGCGACGGCAGTTCCGCCCGATCGCGTCGCTCTCGATCGGTCTCGTCTTCGCCACCGTCGCCACCGTCGCCGTCGTGGCGCACGCGGTCGTCCGGGGCATGTCCTGGCCGGCTGCGTTCGTGCTCGGCGCGGTCGTCGCGCCCACCGACCCGCTCGCGGCGTCGCTGATCGCGAACCGCGTCGGCCTGCCGCGCCAGGTCGTCGCGATCATCGAGGGCGAGGGGTTGCTGAACGACTCGACGGCGCTCGTCGTCTACCGCTTCGCCGTCGTGGCGGCGGTCACGGGCTCGTTCTCGCTCGCGCACGCGACCTGGAAGTTCTTCGTATCGGTGATCGGCGGCATCGCCGTCGGGCTCGCGGTCGGCTTCGTCATCCGCCAGATCCGCCGCCGGATCGACCACTCGCCGACGGAGATCACGATCGCGCTCCTGTCGGGCTACTTCGCGTACCTGCCCGCCGAGGCGCTGGACGTCTCGGCCGTGCTCGCGGCGGTCACGGTGGGGCTGTACATGGGCTGGTACACGCCCGAGCTGACGACCGCGAAGACGCGGCTCCAGGGCGAGGCGGTGTGGGAGATCGTCACGTTCGTCCTCAACGCGACGCTGTTCGTGCTGGTCGGCCTCGAGCTGCGGCCGATCGTCGAGGGGATCTCGAACCGCCAGACCGGCGACCTGGCGCTGTGGGCCGTGGCCGTGAGCGTGACCGTGATCGCGACGCGTATCGCCTGGATATGGGCTGCCGCCAACCTGCAGTGGCGGGTCATTCCGGTGATCCGTGACCCCGACAGGATGCCGACGAACGGCACGCTGGCCGTGCTCTCGTGGTGCGGCATGCGCGGCGCGGTGACGCTGGCGGCCGCGCTCGCGCTGCCGCTGTCGACCGACTCCGGCTCGGGCTTTCCGGAGCGGAACGTGATCGTGTTCCTGGCGTTCGCGGTGATCGTGGTCACGGTCGTGCTGCAGGGGCTGACGCTGCCGGCGCTCGCCCGTGCCGCCGACCTGCCGGTCGACGAGCGCGGGCCGCAGGAGGAGGCGTACGCGTGGATTCGCGCGACGGAGGCGGGGATCGCGAGGTTGGAGGAGCTGCACGACGAGCCGTGGGTCGACCCGAACGTCGTCCAGCGGCTGCGGGATACATTCGACCTGAGGCTGGCGCAGTACGCCGCGAGGAAGGACGGCGAGCCCGACCGCAAGGCGGAGAAGAAGGTGAGGGCGTCGAGACACCTGCGCCGCGAGCTCCTGGACGCCGAGCGAGCCGCGGTGGTCGAGCTGCGAAGGTCAGGCGAGATCAGCGACGCGGTCGAGCGGGAGGTGTTCCGCGAACTGGATCTGGAGGATGCCCGGCTCGGCGGCGGTTAGCTAGGGTCTCGGCGTGGAAGGCAAAGTGCTCGTCAACCTGACGACGGGGATGGAAGACCCGGAGCAGGTGACCCTCGCGTTCCTTGTGGCCACGTCCGCGCTGGAGCAGGGTCACGAGGTGGTGCTGTGGACGACGAAGGAGGCGGTGCGCCTCGGCCTGCCAGGGACGGCGACGGGCGAGGCGTGCGACGGCTGCCCGCCACTCGAACGGCTGTTCCAGCAGTTCGAGGAGTGGGGCGGCAAGCTCTGGCTCTGTCCGATCTGCGTCAATGCACGCGGGCTGCAGGACGAGGAGATGGTCCCGCACGCGACGATCGCCGGCGCCACGCCAATGTGGCAATGGGCCGGCGACGACACGACCGTCTTTAGCTACTAGCTCCGAGCAAGCGCGTACCGGACACGATTGGGATCGCGGTCGGTCCGCGCATGAGGCCAAGACCGTTTAGGCGCGCGGTTTGGTGGCCTGTAGCTGTTCCAGGAGAAGAGAGATGAACGAGCGCTGGAACAGAGATCCGCCAGCACGGGCCGCCGCGTTGAGAGCCCGTTCAACCGCCTGGGGCGCCTCAGACGATCCGCAGATGATCTCCTCCCGCGCCAACTCGATGAGAACTACCGCTTGATCGTCCGGATTCTTAGCTCGTCCGAGCGCGTCGAGGTAGAGCCGTCGTCCTTCTTCGAACGAGCCCTTGCGAAATTGGTGGAGGCCACTTGTTGCGAGGAAGACCATCTCCTCCTCGTCGCTCCGCTTCAAGCCTCGCATTGCCACCAGATATGGCTCCGCATCTTTGACCTTGTCGAGCTCAAGCAGGCAGTAGGCGAGGTTGTTGTTTAGGAGGAACTCGTCTGGATTCGCGACAAGGCCGGCTTGCGCGATTGCGGCGCCTTGTGCGAAGTTCCCGCCGACGGAAGCTTGGTGAGAGCCGTGGATACCGGGTGCTGAAGCGAACGGGAGCGCAGCAAGCCACAGCCAGCTGTTATTCAAGGATTCTTGCCACTCGCCGCGCTCAGCGTGTTGCAGCGCCCGGGCCTCGTACGAATCAGGCCTCTCCAAGTGTTCGGGTTCCAGCGTTAGCCCACCTATGTACTGGCTCGCCCACTCGACCTGGGCAATCGCGTTCTCGGTGGGCTCGCGCAGGGCGTGCTCAAACAGGCGCCTCGCTTGACGGGTGCGTGAGGAGTTGAGCTCTTCAGTCCCTAGTGCGGTTGCCAGCTCCGAAACGTCTGCCAAGTGGAACTGATCGGAGGCAATCATCCTTTCGCCGTGCTTGATGAGCTGTGAACGGCGGTCAAGTCTCGATGCGAGCGCGATCTCTGCAGACACCAGCCATGGGTCGTGGGGCGTCCGGGGGGACTGTTCGACCAATCGATGGGCTCGCTCTGGATCGTCGTGATGGATTGCAAGCCTCGCCGCCGACCGAAGGACGAACCTGTTGTCCGGAGCAGTGCGCAACGCCATTTTCATGGCTTGGTTCGCCTGGCGTCGCTGGCCCAAAATTTCGTATTGGCGTGCAATCTCGCTCCACGCTAAGGCTTGTCTGGGATCTCGGCGAACCGTACGTTTGAGCGTCGCGATTCGCGCTACTGCGGCCTCCTTTCGGATCTCCGGGTCGAGCGTTTCGGCTGCCGATTCGGGCGTGGAAACCTCCAACGCTGTCGCCTCCGTCTCTAGCAGCCGTTGCGCGGAAACGCGCGTAAGCCGAGGCGCATCCTCGGACGCCGTGACCGATCTCGCGGCTTCGAATGTTGCTGGGTCGGTTCCAATGACGGCGGATGCGGCAATCAACTCTGCCGCCGCGCTCAGCGTCCTCCGGTCAAGCCAGTTCCTCGCCATCCGATTGAGCTCGGCATGGCCGCGTTCGGCCAGGTCAATCGCCGGTCGATGGAGAGAGCCAAGTTCTCCTTCAGCAAGTGCCGTGTGGAGGTCGTGCCAACGAGGGATGATCCGCCGTGCAACATCCTTGCGGGACGCCGTCATTCCCTGATCCTGCGCCTCACTTCCGCCGTTCTTGCAAGCCTGTCAAAGATGGTGACGTAACGCTCCAAGGAGTAACGGCTCCGATGACCAATACGGTCGGACGGATGACCCCGCAGAGCGGGATCAGGGTCGCATAACTCGCGAACGCATGTGGAAAGTTCAACGGCGGATTCCGGCGGGCAGGAACTCTCGAACTCATCGAGTGCCTGATTGAAGGCCGATCGTAGAAAAGGAAGCGCGGCAGCGTAGGAGTCCCCCCAAACGGCCGGACGGTGTTCGGGTGCGAGTCGCTCCAGCATCAGGCTGGTCATGTTGTGCCCACTGAAGAGGAATACGGCCAAACCACCAACGTGGTAGAGGTCGGCAGGGAGGCGTCGCTCGCCCCATTCGTGGTGGATGTGGCTATACAGCAGTTCAGGTGGCGCATACGTGAGATCGCCGGCGATGGCGTGCTCGTCGCGCGGGGACGCGACACCACGAACTGAGGCACAACCGAGATCGGCGACCTTTGACGATCGTCCCTCGAAGACGAGTACGTTGGAAGGCTTGAGGTCTTGGTGGGCCACCCCGCTTGCGTGAAGCTGCCTCATGCCGTTGCAGGCGTGATGGAGCATCCTCAGCCTCCACGCGTCGTCGGCAAGGTCTGGCGCATCCAGAGCCTGGC
Organism: uncultured Actinomycetes bacterium; assembly: GCA_963776735.1. Classification (GTDB taxonomy): domain Bacteria; phylum Actinomycetota; class Thermoleophilia; order Gaiellales; family Gaiellaceae; genus PALSA-612. The sequence continues at coordinate 255,452 of CAVZNV010000015.1, read as the reverse complement.
GGATATCACCGTCTGCGATCTCGAATACGAGATAGCTGATGCGCTCTTGCCCCCGTGGGCCGGTAACGAACGTTTCTCCGCTGTCAAGGGCGAGCACGACTCGGCTCAAGCGCCTTTCACCGCAGAGTCCTAAGACTTCAACTTCGAACAGATAGGCGCGGGTCATCTCCTGGAGAGCATGGGCCGGGTCATTGGCGAGCTGTAGAGCTGCCTCATAGTCGAGGACCTTGAGAAACGCCGGCGATCCGTCTTCGCCCTCCACTCGGTAGCTAACCGAAAAGAAGCCACCAGTCTGCCCCGCCCCGCGAGTGATCTCTTCCACGACCCGCCATCCGCCGGGCAGCTCAGCGCCCACCAATGACCTAGCCGCTGTCGGGACCGCGTTCACGAACTCAGGTGAGGCTTGGTCGGATGCTTCCGTCAGCTGCAGCCCGTGTTAGTCCCGCAGTCGCGGCACGTGTAGCAGCTGCCCGTCCGAACCATCCGGCCGCCGCACTTTGCGCACTCGACCGCGTCCTCCCACGAGTTGAACAGCGCCGTCTGGCCCTTCGGGGCCGGCTCGGCCTCGTACGGGGCGGCCGCCGTGTCGCCGTTCGCGTAGCGCTCGGCCATCCGGGCCTTCACCTCGGGCGAGAGGATACCGGCCTCTTCCTGCTGCTCGGCGGTGAGGAACTTCTTGCCCATCCAGCGGAAGATGTAGTCGACGATCGACTTGGCGACGCGGATGTCGTTGTCGTTCGTGAGTCCGCTCGGCTCGAAGCGCATGTGCGAGAACTTCGAGACGTAGACCTCGAGCGGCACGCCGTACTGCAGGCCGAGCGAGACCGAGATCATCAGCGAGTTCATCAGGCCCTGGAGCGTCGTTCCGACCTTGGCGATGTCGCAGAAGATGTCGCCGGGGGTGCCGTCGTCGAACAGGCCGACGTGGATGTAGCCCTCGTACTCGCCGACCTGGAACTTGCGACCGACCTCGATCCGGTCCTCGGGCACGCGGCGGCGCCGCGGCTGCGTGGCGACGGCACCCGCGAAGATCGGGCTCGCCGCGGCGGAGCCGCCCGACTTGCCGGACAGCGGCTGGGCGACCTTGCAGTTGTCGCGGTAGATCGCGATCGCCTTCACGCCGAGCTTCCAGGCGTCGATGTAGAGGCGCATAACGTCGTCGACGGTGGCGTCCTCGGGCATGTTCACGGTCTTCGAGATCGCGCCCGAGATGAACGGCTGGACGGCTCCCATCATCTTCACGTGGCCGGAGTAGTGGATCGCGCGCTCGCCGACCGCGCAGTCGAACACCGGGTAGTGCTCGGCCTTCACGAACGGCGCGCCGATGACCGAGTTGCGCTCGTCGACGAACGCGACGATCTGCTCGACCTCCTCGGGCGCGTAGCCGAGCTTCTCCATCGCCATCGGCACGGAGCGGTTGACGATCGTGAGCTCGCCGCCGCCGACCAGCTTCTTCGACTTGACGAGCGAGAAGTCGGGCTCGACCCCCGTCGTATCGCAATCCATCATGAAGCTGATCGTCCCGGTGGGCGCGAGCACGGTTGCCTGCGAGTTGCGGTAGCCGGCGACCTCGCCGATCTCGAGCGCCTCGTCCCACGCGCGGCGGGAGGCGTTGAGCAGGTCGGCGGGCACGGAGTCGGTGTGCTCGATGTTCCCGACCGCGGCGCGGTGCTTGGAGATGACACCGAGCATGGCGGCGGCGTTGCCGCGGTAGCCGGCGTACGGGCCCATGCGGCCGGCGATCTCGGCCGACTTGCGGTAGGCGCGCCCGGTCATCAGCGCGGTGATCGCGGCTGCGTAGGCGCGGCCCTCGTCGGAGTCGTACGGCAGCCCGCGCGCCATCAAGAGGGCGCCGAGGTTGGCGTAGCCGAGCCCGAGCTCGCGATAGGCCTTCGCGTTGCGCTCGATCTCGGGCGTCGGGTAGGACGAGTAGCCGACGGCGATCTCCTGCGCGAGGAACATCACGTCGACCGCGTGCTCGAACATCTCGACGTTGAGCTCGCCGTCCTCGCGGCGGAACTTCATCAGGTTGAGCGAGGCGAGGTTGCAGGCCGAGTCGTCGAGGTGCATGTACTCGGAGCACGGGTTCGACGCGTTGATCCGGCCCGAGTTCGGGCAGGTGTGCCACGAGTTGATCGTCGTGTCGTACTGCATGCCCGGGTCCGCGCACTGCCAGGCGGCGTCGGCCATCTGGCGCAGCAGGTCGCGGGCGCTCTCGGTGTCGACGACGGTGCCGTCGGTGCGGGCGGTGAGGTTCCAGTCGGCGCCGGACTCGGCGGCCTCCATGAACCCGTCGGTGACGCGCACGGAGTTGTTCGCGTTCTGGTACTGGATCGAGCTCCAGTCGGCCGAGTCGAGCGACATGTCGTAGCCGGCCGCCTCGAGCACGCGCGCCTTCTGCTCCTCGCGCGCCTTGCACCAGATGAACTCCTCGATGTCCGGGTGGTCGACGTCGAGGATGACCATCTTCGCCGCGCGGCGGGTCTTGCCGCCCGACTTGATCGTGCCGGCGGACGCGTCGGCGCCGCGCATGAACGACACCGGCCCGGAGGCATAGCCGCCCTTCGAGAGCTGCTCCTTCGACGAGCGCAGCTTGGAGAGGTTGGCGCCGGAGCCCGAGCCGCCGCGGAAGATGACGCCCTCGCGGCGGATCCAGTCGAGGATCGAGTCCATCGAGTCGTCGATCGAGAGGATGAAGCACGCGCTGCACTGCGGCTTCTCCTCGAAGCCGACGTTGAACCAGACCGGGCTGTTGAAGCTCGCGAGCTGGTTGACGAGGATCGCCTTCAGCTCGGACTCGAACGTGTCGGCCTCGTCGTCGGTCGCGAAGTAGCCGCCCTCGCGGCCCCAGCCGCCGATCGTGTCGACGACGCGGCCGATCATCTGGCGCACGCTGGTCTCGCGCTCGGGCGTGCCGAGCTTTCCGCGGAAGTACTTCTGCGCGACGATGTTCGTGGCCGTCTGCGACCAGAACTTCGGGAACTCGACCGACTTCTGGTCGAACGCAGCCTTCTCCTTGCCCGGGATGAAGGCGTCCCGCACCTCCCACTCGATCTCGTCGAACGGGTCGCGCCCCGGAATCGTGAAGTAGCGCTTGACGCCGAGCGTCTTCGCCGTGTCCGTGACGGTGTTCGTGAGGTCGGTGTCGGTGATGTCGGTGCGCTCTACGGTCGCCATGTCCTCAGTCCTCCCGGGCTCTTCGTCGCAAAAGGGAAGTGGACCGTAGAGGCACGGTCGGACGGAACCCTTTTCTCTGCCTGGCACGACCATTCTATCGGCCGGGCAGGGGGTCGAAAATGCGCACTTTGCAGGCTTTTCGACCACTGGTACGGCTGGCCGCACCATGGCTTTCAGGCTGGCTCCACGGCGTGCCGAGGGAGGCGGGTGCAGGCTTCGGCCCATGTTGCGCGAACGCTCTCTCGCCGCTGCCTCGCCGGGACTCGTCGCCGCGGACGGATACGTCTACGTCGTCGGCTACCGGACGTCGCCGCACGCCCAGGACTACCGCGACTTCCTGGAGCGGAACCGCGTGCCGTACCAGTGGGTCGACGTCGAGCACGATCCGCTCGCGCGCTTCCTCGGCGCGCCGTCGGACGTCGAGGGCGTGCGCCTGCCCGTGTTCGTGTTCTCGGACGGCTCGACGCTGGAGCCGCTCGGCGAGGAGGACGACTACGGCTCGTTCGCGCGCACGCGCTCTGCGCTTGCGCAGAGGCTGGGCCTGCACGTTCGCGCCGACCTCGACCTCTACGACGTGGCGATCATGGGCGGCGGCCCGGCCGGGCTGACGGCGGCGCTGTACGCGGCGTCGGAGGGCCTGAGCACGGTCGTCGTCGAGCGGAACGCGCCCGGCGGGCAGGCCGGGACGAGCGCGAAGATCGAGAACTACCCGGGCTTCCCGCACGGCCTTTCGGGTCAGCAGCTCGCGGACGCGGCGCACGAGCAGGCGGTGCGTTTCGGCGCCGAGATCGTCATCGGCTCGGAGATCCGTGCGGGCGGCGCCTCCGACGACGGGACGATCGCGATCGAGCTCGTCAACGACACGGTCGTCCACGGCCGGACGGCGATCGGCGCGACCGGCTTCAACTACCGCCGGCTCGAGGCCGAGGGCATCGAGGACTTCGTCGGCATCGGCGTCTACTACGGCGCGTCGCCGGCCGATGTCCGCTACCACCGCGGCCAGGACGTGTTCGTCGTCGGCGGCGCCAACTCGGCCGGCCAGGCGGCGCTGCACCTGGCGCAGCACGCGCGCTCGGTGACGCTGCTCGTCCGCGGAGACACGCTCGAGGAGTCGATGTCTCAGTACCTGATCGACCGCTGTTGCGTGCACGACGGGATCGCCGTGCGGCTGGACACGGAGGTCGTGCGCGCGTCCGGCGACGGCAAGCTCGAGACGCTCGTCCTCGAGACCAACGGCGTCGAGCAAGAGGTGCCGGCGGACGCGCTGTTCATCCTGATCGGCGGCACGCCCTCGACGGCGAGCTGTCCGTTGGGGCTGGCGCGTGATTCGCACGGCTTCGTGCTCACGGGCCACGACCTCGGCGGCGGCTGGAAGTTCGACCGCGAGCCGGCGTTCCTCGAGTCGAGCATCCCCGGCATGTTCTTCGCCGGCGACGCGCGCCACGGGTCGGTCAAGCGGGTTGCGTCAGCCGTCGGCGAGGGCGCCATGGCGGTGCAACTGGTGCACCGGTACCTCGACGAGCTCTAGCTAGGGATTCCGGCCGTTCGCGTGCCGCGGCGTGAGCGTCTGGCGGCGCGTCTGGCGGCGGCGGGCGAGGAACGCGGCGGCGCCGAGAGCGAGGAGCAAGGCGGCGACTGCGGCCAGCACGATCGCAGGGAGCGGAACGGACGAGGGGCTCGAGCTCTGGAGCGGCCCCGTGACCGGGCCCGTGCTCTTCGGCCCTGTCGGGCTTGTCGGTCCGACCGGTGTTCCGGACGGCGCGTGCCCCCCGTTCTTCGCGTCGGGGCCGCCGCGGAAGCTCGGCAGGGCGTCTGTGAGCCTGGGGTCAGTCGAGTAGACGCCGGCGCTGGGCGGCCCACCCTTGCGGTTGTCCCGGGCGATCGCAAGCTGCATGGCGAAGGTGATGTCCTGCTTCGCGTTCGAGTAGATGTCGATGTCCGTCCGGCCCTTGATCAGATTGAGCGCGTCGCGGTAACAGTGGACGGGGTAGGTCTTGCTGAGCTGTCCCGACTGGCTGCCGTACCAGTCGTCGATCACCTTCTCGCCGCACGACTTGGCGGCGACGGCGGTGCCGGCCGTGGCTGCGAACGCGGCAAGGACAACGAGAAGGAGGAGGACGAGTCTGAAAGGTGTGCGCGTCACGCGCGTCTCCGGGGGATCGGTGTGCTCATCATCGAGTCTACGCAAAGCCTCCGTCGGCGCCGCCACCGAACCGTGGTTCCAGTCTCTTGCACAGCCGTTTGCCGCCCGTAATCCCGACGTCAGGGTTTTGTTAGCCAGCGCGCGGCCGGGGTAAACCAGCCCGACGCGGGCGCTACCGTGCCTGTTCGATGCGCTCGGCCGCCGGCCTTCTCCCGCTCTCGGCCGCCGCGGCGCTCGTCACCTGGGCGCTCTTCTTCGGAGGCGGCATCGGCGACAGCCGGTTGTTCTGGATCGGGATCTTCGCGGTCGCCGTCGGGTTCGGCTGGCTCGCGGCCAGCCTCCTCGGGCTCGTGGACGTGGCCGTGCCGGACAGGTGGGGGCTCGCGGCATTCGGTCTGCTCGCGGGCTTCGTGTGCTGGAACGGCGTGACGATGATCTGGTCGATCACGCCCGACCTCTCGTGGGCGTACCTGAACCGAGGCGCCGTCTATGTCGCGTTCGCGCTGCTCGGGCTCGCGGTCGCGGCGAGCGTGCGTGCGCCGGCGCGGGTGGTCGCGGGCGGACTGGCGGTGCTGCTCTTCGGCGTCGTCGGGTGGGCGCTGCTCGGGAAGGTCGTCCCGTCGCTGTTCCCGGACGGAGCGCGTGTCGCGCGGCTGCGGAACCCGATCGGCTACTGGAACGCGCTTGCGCTCGCGTGTGCGCTGGCGGTGCCGCTCGGGCTGTGGATCGCGACGCGGCGGTCGTGGCGGCGCGAGTTGCGGCTTGCGGGTGTGCTGCTGCTCTACCTGACGACGATCGCGCTCGTGCTCACCTCGTCGCGGGCGGGGATCCTCGTCGCCGCGATCGCGGTGCTCCTCTGGCTCGCGCTCGTGCCGGCGCGGCTCGAGAGCCTCGGCGCGCTGCTCGTTGCCGGTGTTCCGGCGGCGGTGGTGGCCGGCTGGGCCTCGACGCGGCACGGGCTCGTCGACGACGGGGAGTCGTTCGCGGCGAGGCGCGCGGCCGGCGGGTGGTTCGCGCTCGCGCTCGTGCTCGGCGCCGTTGTCGTCGTCGTTGCCGCCGTGTGGGCGGATCGCGTCGACGCGCGGCTCGTCGACCCCGCCGAGCGGCACCGGTGGACCCGGCGGATCGGGATCGGCCTCGGTTCGGTCGTTGTCGCCGGCGTGATCGCCGTCACGGCTGCGAGCGGAGGGCCGGGGCGGTGGCTGAACGACTTCCGGGGCGGCGGCGAGGTCTCGAACTCGGCGCATCTGGCGTCGTTCAGCTCGAACAACCGCTGGGAGTGGTGGAAGGAGGCGTGGCAGGTCTTCCAGGAGAAGCCGCTCGGCGGCAAGGGCGCGGCGTCGTTCGTCGACGCGCGGCTGCGCGTGCGGAAGGGGAGCACGGTGACGAACGAGCCGCACAACATCGCGCTGCAGGCCCTGGCGGAGACGGGCATCGTCGGCTTCCTGCTCGGGATCGGCGCCGTGATCGCCGTGCTCGTCGCGGTCTGGCGCGCGCTGGCGCGGCTAGGCGGTGAGGAGCGCGCGGCCGCGGTGGCGCTCGCGATCGGGATCCCGTCGTTTCTGCTGCACTCGCTCGTCGACATCGACTGGAACTTCGTCGCCGTATGCGCGCCCGTGTTCGTACTCGGCGGGCTGCTCGTCGGGATGGGCGGAGAGGTCCGCGAGGTGCGGCTCGGCGGGCGGACGGTGCTCGCCGTGGGCGTCGCCGCCGGGCTGCTCGCGTGTGCGTACTCGCTCGCTGCGCCGTGGCTGGCGGCAAGCCGCGTGAGCGATTCGTTCAGCGGCGGCCGGCCGATCAACCCCCGGCAGGCTGCGTCCGACGCGCGCGACGCCGCGTTCGCTCAACCCTTTGTCCGTCCAGCCGATCTGGGCGCTCGCGGCTGGCGTATTCATTCGGTTGGCGACCGGGCCGAGGCCGGCCGGCAGTACGAGCGCGCGACGCGGCTTCAGCCGGAGAACCCCCAGACCTGGGTCGTGTTCGGGCAGTACGAGCTCTGCTTCGGCGACGTCTTCGTCGCCTACCGGGCGCTGAACCAGGCGTACACGCTCGACCCGTTCGGGCAGGCGGGGATTCCCGGCGGTCTCCTCGACCAGGCGCGGAGCGCCGTGGAGAAGAAAGGCACGCCTAGTTGCCGACGATGACGGCGACCCGGGCCGAGCCGAGCTGGCTCGGGAGCAGGCCGTCGAGCGGGGAGACCTCGCCGACGTGCGTGTCCTGCGCCAGCCGCTGCGCCTCGCCCTCGTAGCCCGGCCGGTACATGACGATGCTCGTGGCGTAGTCGTTTCGCTTCGCGTTCCCGACCGAGGCGACCGGGTACCCGTGCGCCCGGAGCAGGCGGGCCTCGGCGCCGGCCGCGCCGCTCACCCCGTTGCCGTTCAGGACGAGCACGGTCGTCCGGGCGCGGGGCAGGAGCGGCTTCGCGGGCGCGGCGGGGTGTGTCTGCGCGGGAGGCGGAGTCGTCGCGTGCGTCGTGGCGGCCGGAGCCGTGTGGTGATGCGTCGCTGTGCGGACGGCGCTCGCCCGCTCGCTCTGGAACCATCCCTTGCCCAGGAACACGACGCCGACGGCGACGAGGGCGACCAGTTCGACCACGGCGATCGCGGACACGACCATCGTCCGCGTGCGCCACGGCTGCGTCAGGTCGTGCGTGGGCGCGTAGTGATCCATCGCCGGTCGATGTTCGCGCTCCTCGCGCGGGATTCCTTCCTGTGGACAGCGTCGGGGATAACCCGCCCGCGGGGCTGTTGAGAACTAGGCCGCGGCTGTGGAGAAGAACTGCCAGGCGGCGCGGAGGCCGTCCTCGAGCGAGACCTCGGGGCGCCAGCCGAGCTCGCGCTCGGCGAGGGCCGGGTCGAGCACGGAGCGCTGGAGATCGCCGAGGCGTTCCGGGCCGTGCTCGGGGTCGATCTCACGGCCGGTGGCGCGCCGTATCGCGTCCACGAGGTCGAGCACCGACGTCGGCGCGCCGGTCGCGACGTTCAGCACGCCGCCGTCGAGCGTGGTCGCGGCCAGCGTGGCCCGGGCCACGTCCCCGACGTACACATAGTCCCGTTCCTGCGAGCCGTCGCCGAAGATCGTCGGCTGCCGCCCGTCCGCCACGGCGCGCAGGAAGATCGCGACCACCCCCGCCTCGCCGTGCGGGTCCTGCCGCGGCCCGTAGACATTCCCGTAGCGGAGCGCGACGTGATGCGTCCCGTGCAGCCGGTTCCAGGAGGCGAGGTACTCCTCGCCGGCCAGCTTGGACGTGCCGTACGGAGACAGCGGCCGGCGCTCCCACTCCTCGGTCGCGGGCGTCGGGCACTCGCCGTAGATCGCGCCGCCCGTGGACGAGAACACGATCTGCGCGCCGTGCGCCCGCGCCGCCTCGAGCACGGCCACCGTCCCGAGCACGTTCACGTCTGCGTCGAGCCCGGGCTGCGCGACCGAGACGCTCACCGACGCCTGGGCGGCCAGGTGGAAGACGAGCTCGGGCCGCACCGCGTCGAACACGGCGCCCGGATCGCGGATGTCGCCCTCGTGCAGTTGCGCGCCCGCCGGCACGTTGTCGGGCCTGCCCGTCGACAGGTCGTCGAGCACGTGCACCTCGTCGCCGCGCGCGAGGAGCGCCTCGGCGACGTGCGAGCCGATGAAGCCCGCCCCCCCGGTCACGATCGCCCGCATCGCGCCGTATCGTAGAGAGCGGCCATGTTGGTGACCTTCGAAGGAGTCGACGGCTCGGGCAAGTCGACCCAGGCGGCGCTGGCCGCGGAGCGACTCGCCGAGGGCGGCCGCGAGGTCGTCCTCACCCGCGAGCCCGGGGGCACGCCGCTCGGCGAGCGCGTCCGCGAGTTGCTCCTCGACGGCCCGGAGATGACGGCCTGGGCCGAGGCAAGCCTGTTCGCCGCCGCACGCGCGGAGCTGGCCGAGCGCGTGATCCGGCCCGCGCTGGCCCGTGGCGCCGTCGTCGTCAGCGACCGCTACCTCGACTCGTCGCTTGCCTACCAGGGTGTCGCGCGCGGCCTCGGGATCGATCGCGTGCTCGAGCTGAATGCCGCAGTCGCCGAACTGCTGCCGGACCGGACGTTCGTGCTGCTCGTGGACGAGGAGACGACGATCGCCCGGCTGGGCGCGCGGCCCGACCGCCTGGAGCGCGAGGGCGCGTCCTTTCGCGTCGCGGTCGCCGCCGGCTACCGCGACGTCGCGGAGCGGTTCCCGGAGCGGATCGTGCTGCTCGACGGCTCGCTCTCCCGCGAAGAGCTGGCGGCCCGGATCGGCGGGCTCCTGCCCGTCAGTACAGCGCCGGCCTGAGCACCACTCGTAACGTCCGGCCGTCGAGCTTCTCGACGTGCGACGCCGCCGGCCGTGTCGCGAAAGCCACCCACACGCCGCCCGGCGTTGCCGACAGTGCCTGGGTGATGCCGGGAACACGACGGCGCGCGAGCACGCGGTTCGTCGCCACGTCGATGCGCACGACCGAGTTGCTGCCGAGTGCGTACACCGAACCGCTCGACCCGACGACGTCTCGCGTTCCTGCGAGCGGAATCCGGGCCAGCGTCCGTCCCGTCCGCTCGTCGAGCCGGTCGAGCACGCCGGGGCCGGGGAACCAGATCGAGCCGGCGGCCGCCCACACCGGGTTGTCCGTCGGCAGCGAGAAGGTCGAGTGGCGGTGACCTGCCGGGTCGAGGAGCAGCAGCGTGCGGTCATGGCAGCAAATCCAGGCGCCTCGAGAGTCAGCCGTCAGCCACCCGCCGTCGCGGCCGAGGTTCACGAGCGTGCGCAGCCGTCCGGCGAGGTCGAGCCGCGCGACGCGGTAACGGCCGCGATCCGCCAGCAGCACCCACACCTCTCCGCCGGCCACGGCGACCTCTTGCGCCGAGCCGAAGCGGGTCAGGAGCACGCGCTCCCGGCCCGTTCGCTCGTCGATCCGTGTGACGTTTCCGGACAGGCCCGTCTGATCGACGGCTCCGACCCAGAGGGCGCCACCGCCACGGCTGATGCTGAGCGGGTAGAGGCCGGGCAGTACGACGTTCCGGAGTACACGGCCGGTGCGCGCATCGAGTTGGTCGACGCCGAAGTCGCCCCCGACCCAGACCGTCCGGTCGCCGGCCGAGACGTCCATGAAGTCCCCGCCGGCGCGGGCGGAGGCGGACGCGAACGCAAGCACGACCAGGACGAGCGCGAGCCGTCGCACACCGCTCCTACGAGCTTCGGGCCGTCGCAGGTCCGCCCGTTACGATCCGGAGAGATGGAGATCTCCTTCGTCCGCGACGGATCGCGCTACTTCCTGGAGGTCGAGCGCGACGACGGCGCGCTGATCCGCTTTCGGGGACCGGGAAAGACGCAGCCGCCGCACGACCTCGTCCACTACGCCGTCGAGTACGAGCTCGGCCTCGACCGCGGCTTCTGGGGGAAGGTCGCCCACGGCGAGGTCCTGGGCCGGGTCGAGATCGTCCGGGGGCCGACGCGGAGGATGCCGCCGCTGCGGCGCGCTCCCACGGGCAAGGGGTCGGAGGTCGAGGTCGTGGTCGGTCTGGCCGAGCGCCTCTACCTCGCGCCGGCACGCGACGTGGACTCGATCCAGCGCGTGCTCGACTCGTCGCTCACGCCCGAGATCCGGCGCCGGGCGGGGCTCGACGCGGACTCGGCGCTGCGCATCTGCCGGCGCCTCGACGAGCTCGTGCCGGCCTGGAAGAACACGCCGGACGGCGGTCGGCTCGTCCTCCCGTGGCCGCCGCCGCGCAGGCGGCACGCCGAGTCACAGCGCAGGAAGAAGGCCGCCGGTGTTCGATGAGATCGTCGAGCAGGCCGAGGCGAAACGCCTCCTCCAGGCCGCACTCGACGAGGGGCCGGCGCACGCCTACCTGCTGCACGGGCCGGCCGGTGTGGGGAAGCAGAAGGCGGCGATCGCGTTTGCTGCGGCGCTGCTCGGAGACCGTGGCCGGGTCGAACGCCGCGCGCATCCCGATCTGTACGTCCTCGAGCCGCTCGGCGACCAGATCCGGATCGACGAGATCAGGGCGCTGCGGCGCGACCTGCACATGCGGCCGTTCGAGGCGACGTACCGCGTCTACCTGATCGTCTCGGCGCACCTGCTCAACGTCGACGCGGCCGACGCGCTGCTGAAGGATCTCGAGGAGCCGCCGGAGTACGCCGTCATCGTCCTGCTCGCCGACGAGCTCGGGCCGCTGCCGGAGACGATCCGTTCGCGCTGCCAGCTCGTGCCGTTCTCGCGGCTGTCGGAGCGGGCGGTGAGAGCGGTCGTGGACGCGTGGGCGCCGGGGATCTCGCCCGAGCGGGCGACCGCGGTGGCGCGTGTCGCGGGCGGCCGGCTCGACCGGGCCGAGCGGCTTCTGGACGCCGACGCAGCGGAGCGGCGCGAGGAGTTGCTCGCGATCGCGCGCGGTGTCTACGCCGACCCGGCGTTCTCGACCTCGGTCGCAGCCGGGCGGTTGCTCGAGCTCGTCGACGCAGGCGCGAAGGAGGTCCGCGAGCGGACGGACAAGGATCTCGAGTGGCTCGACCTCACCGAGCGCGAGGCCGATCTGCGCCGCCGGCGCGTCGAGCTCGGAGCGCAGCGCGAGGGCGTGCTCGAGGCGCTCGAGGAGCTCGCCGCCTGGTACCGCGACCTGATCTGCGTCGCCGTCGGCGCCGAAGCGGTCGTGGCGCACTACGACCACCTGCCGCAGCTCGCCGAGGACGCGTCGGCCGAGCGGCTCGCGGGCGCCGAGCGCGCCGTCGAGCTCGTCCGCGAGACGTGGCGGCGCTTCGAGGAGCTGAACCTGCAGCCGAAGCTCGCCGTGGAGGCACTGCTCGTCCAGCTCCGCGTCGCCCTCGCCGGGCCGGCGACCGCCTGACGATGGCCGACCCGGTCGACGCCGTTGCCGATCTCCTCTACGGGCTTCCGCTCGACGAGTTCACGCCGGCTCGCAACGCGGCCGCGAAGGAGTTCCGCGACCGTGGACTGCGCGAGGAGGCCGACGCGGTCAAGGCGCTCGTCAAGCCGTCCGTGGCGGCGTGGGCCGTGAACCAGCTCACGCGCCGGCGGCACGCAGACCTGGATGAGTTCCTCGACGCCTCGGTTGTCGCCCGCGACGCGCAGTTGAGCGGCGCCGCCGACGCGCGTGACGCGGTTCAGCGCCAACGTGCGGCGCTCGAGACGCTGATTCGCGCGGCGCGCGAGGAGCTCGGCGGCGATGCGTCCGAGGTGGTCACGGCGCGCATCCGCCAGACGCTCGAAGCCGCGGCGGTGGACGACGGCGCCGCCGAGGCCGTCCGCGCCGGCCGGCTCGGCAAGGAGTTCGAGCCCGCCGGATTCGGCACGCTCGCGGCGCACGCTCCGAAAGCGCCGCGAGGCAAGCGGGCCGAGCCCGGGCGCGAATCACCTGCCGCGGCGAAACGCGCACTCGCCGAGGCGCGTGCCCGTCTACGCGAGGCGGAGGAGGAGCACCGCGCCGCGCTCGCCGAGGAACGGCAGGCGCACAAGCGCTGGCAGGAGACGAAGCGCGACGCCGAGCAGGCCGCAGAGCGCGTCGAGACCGCCCGCGCCGCGCTCGACGCGCTTCACTCGCGATGAGAATCGAGGACTACGCCCTCATCGGCGACCTGCAGACGGCGGCGCTGGTCGGCCGCGACGGGTCGATCGACTGGTGCTGCTTCCCTCGCTTCGACTCGGGCGCGTGCTTCGCGGCCCTGCTCGGAACGCCCGACCACGGACGCTGGAGCCTCGCTCCCAAGGACGAGGTTCGACGGTCGCAACGGCGCTACCGGCACGACACGCTGATCCTCGAGTCGGTGTTCGAGACCGACACCGGCTCCGTGCGCGCGATCGACTTCATGCCGCCGCGGGGCGAGGTGCCCGACATCGTCCGCATCGTCGAGGGCCTCGACGGCGAAGTGCCGATGTGCTCCGAGCTTGTCATCCGCTTCGACTACGGCTCGATCGTCCCCTGGGTGCGCCGCGTCGGCGATTCCCTGATCGCGACCGCAGGCCCCGACGCGCTCTGCTTACGCACGCCGGTCGAGACGCACGGCGAGAACCTGACGACGGTCTCCAGCTTCGTCGTCCGGCCGGGCGAGCGCATCCCGTTCGTGCTCGCGTGGTTTCCGTCGCACCGCGCGCTGCCGGACGAGATCGACCCGGAACAGGCGCTCGACGACGCCGAGGCGTACTGGAACGAGTGGGCGTCCAGGTGCGACCACGGCGGCCGGTATCACGACGAGATCCACCAGTCGCTCCTCGTGCTCAAGGCGCTCACGTTCGAGCCGACGGGCGGCATCGTCGCCGCGCCGACGACCTCGCTGCCCGAGGCGATCGGGGGCGTGCGCAACTGGGACTACCGCTTCTGCTGGCTGCGCGACGCGACCCTGACGCTTCTGGCCATGCTCCAGGCCGGCTACCACGACGAGGCCGTCTCGTGGCGCCGCTGGCTGCTGCGCGCGGTGGCGGGGAACCCGGCGGACGTTCAGATCATGTACGGCATCGCCGGCGAGCGGCGCCTCGGGGAGCGCGAGCTCGACTGGCTTCCCGGGTACGAGGACTCGCAACCGGTACGAACCGGCAACGCGGCCTCCGAGCAGCTCCAGCTCGACGTCTACGGCGACGTGCTGGAGGCCCTCTACCAGACGCGCAAGCACGGCGCCGAGCCCGACAACAACGTCTGGTCGCTGCAGCTCAAGCTGCTCGAGTGGCTCGAGACGGGCTGGCGGCGGAAGGACTCCGGCATCTGGGAGGTGCGCGGACCGGAGCGTCACTTCACGTACTCGAAGGTCAACGCCTGGGTCGCGTTCGACCGCGGGGTGCGCTACGTCGAGGAGTTCGAGCGCGACGGGCCGGTCGACCGGTGGCGCTCGATCCGCGAGGAGATTCGCGCCGAGATCCTCGAGCGCGCCTGGTGCGAGGAGAAGCAGGCGTTCGCGCAGTCGTACGACTCCGACCGGCTCGACGCGGCGCTGCTGCTGATGCCGCTCGCGGGCTTCCTGCCGGCCGACGACCCGCGCGTCGTGTCGACGACCGAGGCGATCAGGCGCGAGCTGTCCGTCGACGGCCTCTTGCTGCGCTATCTGCCGGAGGACTCGGCGGGCGTGGACGGGCTTCCGCCCGGCGAAGGCGTCTTCCTCCCGTGCTCGTTCTGGCTCGCGTCCGTCCTGGCGCTCCAGGGTCGGGAGGACGAGGCGCGGGAGCTGTTCGAGCGGCTGCTCGACCTGCGCAACGACGTCGGGTTGCTCGCCGAGGAGTACGACCCGGTTGCGAAGCGGCAGCTCGGGAACTTCCCGCAGGCGTTCACGCACCTCGCGCTCGTGGGGACGGCGTTCGCCCTCGCCGAAGGCAGGAGCATGCGCGAACTGGACTAGATGGGTGATGCCACGATCTCGCGCGCTCGGTTGCGCGGTCTGGCGTGTCTGGGCCGCTCCCGCCCGGCGGAGCCCGGCGAAGCCGGCCTCCGCCAGACGTGCGCTTCACGCCGTCGCGTCGCCACCGATACGCCTGCGTATCGGCGACGCCAGTCGCCGCGCCCCGGAGCAGCCAGCCCACGCCCCGAGGAGCACGATCTCGTGGCATCAACCATCCAGTCCGGAGCCATGTCCTTCGCCCGGTTCCGGCACATGGCCGGAACGGCCATTGTCCGATCTCATGTGCAGGGCAAATGTCCGTTTCGGACACGTCAAGGTGTCTGACACCGGGGCAGGGCCGTTCGGGCCATGCCCGCGCCGGACGGACGGGTTCCTCGCCCGGCCGGGCGATCAGGCCGTCAGGCCGAGCGCTGCCAGGTCGTCCGGCGAGAGCTGCCAGTCGGCCGCGGCCGCGTTCGTGCGCACCTGCTCGGCGCTCGTCGCGCCAGCGATCACCGACGGGATGCCGGGCTGCGAGGCGAGCGCGGCGATCGCCAGTTCGAGCAGCGTGTGCCCGCGCTCGCGCGCGAACGCCTCGAGCTGCTCGATCCGGTCGAACTGCTCGTCGTCGATCTCACGGCCGGCGAGACGTGTCCCCTCGGGCATCGGCTCGTCGCGGCGGTACTTCCCGGTCAGGCGCCCGCTCGCGAGCGGGAAGTAGGGAACGAAGGCAACGCCGAGGCGGCGTGCCTCGGGCAGCTCGGTCTCCTCCGCCTCGCGCTCGAGCAGGCTGTAGTGGTTCTGCACGGCGACCAAGCGAGCGCCGCCGCTCGCGCGTGCGAGCTCCTCGGCCTCGGCGAGCTGCCCAGCCGAGAAGTTCGAGCACCCGATCGCGCGCGTCAGCCCGTCGCCGACGAGCTCCTGCATGGCGCCGAGCGTCTCCGCGAGCGGCGTCTTTCCGTCCGGGCGGTGGTAGTAGAAGAGGTCGACGTGGTCGGTCTGCAGGCGCTCGAGCGAGGCCCGCAGGGCCTGGCCGGCGTACTCGGCGGAGCCGTTCGGTCCGTCGCCCATGTCGTTTCCGAACTTCGTCGCCAGCACGACCCGGTCGCGCCGCCCGGCGAGCACCTCCCCGAGGAAGCGCTCGCTGCCGCCCCTGTTCCCGTAGACGTCGGCCGTGTCGAAAAAGGCGACGCCGGCGTCGAGCGCGGCGTCGACCACCTCCCGCGTGCGCTCGAGGTCGAGGCGGCCGCCGAAGTTGTTGCAACCGAGCCCGACCCGTGAGACGACGAGGTCGCTGCCGTCGAGCGGTTCGCCGCGCATCGTGGAATCGTAGGGTTCGCGCGTGGCCTCGCGTGCGCACTGGGTGATCCTGGCCGGTGGCATCGCGGCCGCGGCCGCGATCCGGGGCTGGCTGGCGAGCCGCATCGCGATGCCGTGGCTCTTCAGCGACGAGCTCGTGCACTCCGAGCTGGCGAAGAACCTCGCGAACGGGCACCTCTTCGAGATCCGCGGCCGCGCCGTGAACGTCACCTACGCGTACCCGCTCGTGATCGCGCCGGCGTGGCTGCTGTCGTCGATGGGCGCGACCTACGCGGCGGCGAAGGCGATCGGCGTCGCGCTCATGTGCGGCGCGGCCGTGCCCGTGTACCTGCTCGGGCGGCGGTTCGTCACGCCGGTCGGTGCCGCAGTCGCCGCCGTGCTGACGCTGCTCCTGCCCGAGCTTGCGCTCACGGGCGCGCTGATGCAGGAGGACATCGCGTTCCCCGCTTTCCTGCTGGCGGTGCTGGCACTGGCGGTCGTGCTCGAGGAGCCGTCGGTC
The DNA here is from genome assembly GCA_963776735.1 of uncultured Actinomycetes bacterium. Classification (GTDB taxonomy): domain Bacteria; phylum Actinomycetota; class Thermoleophilia; order Gaiellales; family Gaiellaceae; genus PALSA-612. The sequence goes on along the minus strand of CAVZNV010000015.1, from coordinate 239,001 downwards.
GGCCGACAAGCGCTCCTGCTCGGCGCGATCGCGCTTGCCGCGACCGCACGCTTCGAGCTGCTCGTGCTCGTCCCGATCGTCCCGACCGCCGTCCTGCTCGCGCGGGCGCCTCTGCGCCGGCTGGCCCCGACGTTGGTTGTGACCCTCGGCGCGATCGTCGCGATGATCGCCGTCGAGGCGGCGCAGCCGTCGCTGATCCGCGACGCGTTGCAGACGTTCCCGGAGACGTCCGCCGGCTACAGCGTCGGCGGCGTGCTGACCTGGCTCGTCCGGACGCTGGCGGCGCTGGCGCTCGCGACCGGCGTCGTCCCCCTCGTCGCGCTCGTTGCGGTGACGGTGCGGGGAGCACACCGTCCCGCCGAGCGTGTCTTCCTCGCCGTCACCTGGGCATGCGTCGGCTGGTTCCTCGTCCTCGGCGGGCTCTCGGGAAGCTGGCAGCCGTACGGGCTCAAGGAGCGCTACGTCTTCTACCTCCAACCGCTGTTCCTGCTGGCCCTCGTCCTCTGGGCCGAGCGGGGAACTGTCCGTCGCAGCGCCGTCACGCTGACGGCGATCGCAGGGCTCGCTCTCGCCGTCGCCTTTCTCCCGCTCTCACCGCTGCTCACGGCCGGTTCGTTGCCGGGGAACGCGCTCGGCATGGAGCTCTTCCATCGCCTCGGCAACCTCGTCGGCTTCGGGAACGGACTGCGCGCGCTGCTCGCCGTCGCGGTCGTCGTCGTGGGGCTGCTCGCGCTCGCCCGGGCGCGCTGGCTCGTCGTCGGGCTCTGCGCGGTGTTCCTCCTTGTCGCTGCGGGGTTCGCGGCGCGCGCGGCTGACGACCAGGCGCGGGCGATCGCGGCGACCGCGACCCAGCCGGCAAATCGCTCCTGGGTCGACGACGCGATGGGGAAGGGCGCGACCGTGACCCTCCTGAACGCGTCGAACTTCATGCCCGAGACGCTGCGTCAGGAGATCTACCCGGTGTTCCTGCCCTGGTGGGAGACGGAGTTCTGGAACCGCAGCGCCCGCGCCGTCGACAGCCTCGGCTCGCCGGAGCCGCTGCCGCTTGCGCAGGGCGCGGGCACGCTCGACTGGTCGACCGGCGTCGTCTCGGGCGTTACGCCGGCGACCGCTGTGCTCGTCGACCCGCGCTTCGAGGTCGTCGGCCGCCGGCGGGGCGCGACGCCGGCGCTTGTCCTCTACGACCGCGTTTCCTCGCCCCTCCGGCTCGCGTCGGCGGTCGAAGGCGTGTTCCGGGACGGAGAGAGCTCCGCGTACGCCGCCTACGACCGGTGGGCGCCGGGCGCGCACACGGTGCGAATCGCGATCGCGCGGCCCGCCGGCTCGGGCGACATCGCCGTACACGTCCGCGCCGGCACGCTCACCGGCGGCGGCGCCCCGGCGCTGGGGCGCGTCACGGCGACGAAGGACGCCGAGACCGCCTCGGGCGCGATCGTGGTGCCCGTCCCGGCCACACCGTTCCGGGTCGAAGTGCGCTTCGGCCCCGGCGTCCGCGGGACGATCGGCTTCTCACCGTCCGGGTAAACTCACGCGAGCGCGCCGACGTAGCTCAGCTGGTAGAGCACTTCACTCGTAATGAAGGGGTCCGCGGTTCGAATCCGCGCGTCGGCTCCAGAGAAGTCCCTGCAAAGCCCCGCTTCTTGGCGGGGTTTTGCTTTGAGGGGAAGGCGAACGAGACCTGAGGAGGCACTCGGTGGCGCATTGTGCGAGACATGCGACTCCCCGTCCTCGGCCATACGACGGCTGTGTGACACAGTGCGTGTCCAACGAACGGAAGGATCGAGATGAGCATCCTGGTGCGTTTCGCGCCGGCGTCGCTGACTGCGGCGCAGTACGACGAGTCGATCGCGAAGCTCGAGGAGGCCGGGATCATGCCGGCTGATGGGCTTGAGTTCCATGTGTGTTTCGGGTCTGACCCGAATTTGAGGGTGAGCGAGATCTGGGAGTCGGAGGACAAGTGGAGGGAGTTCGGCGAGAAGCTGATGCCGGTGTTGGCTGAGGTGGGCATCGAGCCGGGCCAGCCGGAGCAGCTCCCGATTCACAACATCATCCGGCCGTAGTCCGCGCAGACTCGGAGAGTGAGCGAGGCACCTCGGCGTGCCCGCTCGCTGTCCCCGTCGGCCCGTCGGCTTGGTCTCCTCTCCCGGGGGTGAGCGCATCCCCCGATGCGGCGTCCGGATGGTTGTGCAAGCGTGTGACTGCACGAAACGGGTGAGTCGCGCAATTGGAGCGGAAAGGAGATTCGTGGCTCTATTTCAAGTGGTGATCCGCCACCTCGGCGGAGACGAGAGTCGATTCGGGGACTGCAGCGTTCGAGCGGGTCTGCTGCCGCGTTGCAACGGACAGGACCTGGTTGAGGGAGCCACGATCGTGATGGGCGGGCGAAACTGGCTCGTCACGGACGCATCCACGCACGCGCTGACCAAGTTCGTCTGTAGTCCAATCCAGGCCGCTGTAACAAGCGCATAGCCGCGGCAGCGGTTACCTGTCGCCGTTGCCGGCGGCGGGTGTCGCGCCTGCGACTCGCTCGACGCCGACGGAGGCCTCAAGGTCGTGCATGTCTCGGCGCAACTCCGGGTCGTCGCCGCCGACGTGGCGCATCAGGTCGGCAAGGCCGTCGGCGAGGGCGTCGAGCTTCTGATTGACGGCCTCCTCCGTGCGACGCTGAGAGTTCTGGAGTAGCGCCACCAGAAGGAAGGTCACGATCGTCGTCGCCGTGTTGATCACCAGCTGCCAGGTGTTGAGGTCGCGGAAGATGAAGTAGCTCGGCGCCCACAGCACGACCAGCAGCACGCAGGCCGTGAAGAACACCGCCCCACCGGTCACCCTCGCCGATCGCTCGGCGAACCGGTCGAAGAAGCTGCTATCGGTCGATGAAGCCGCCAAAACGCCCAACGCGTGGTACCCGCACAGAGAAATAGCAACCCTCTGTGGGTTGAACCTCGCCTGGGCCTGTTGTAACGTCCGTGACGTTCACCGTTTGGTGAACGTGAGGGGGGAGGGAGCATGAGACGAGTCGCCGGCGCCGTCTGCGCTGGAGTCGCGCTGGCCTCAGCGGCTGTCGCTGTGGCTTCGACGTCCGGTGCGGTGTCGAGTCCGGCGACGATTCGCGTACAGGGCCGTCAGCTCGTGGATGGCTCTGGCCGCGTTGTTCAGCTTCGTGGTGTGAACCGGGCGGTGTTCGAGAGCCGCTGCACGTATGACGACACGGGGTTCAACGACGGTCCGGTTGACCAGGCGTCGGTGGCGGCGATGAAGGCGTGGAAGATCAACGCGGTGCGTGTGACGCTGAACGACCAGTGCTGGCTCGGCGTCAACGGCTTGCCCGCCGGCGGGGACGCGGCGGGATACCGGCGGGCTGTCCTCAGCTACATCTCCCTGCTGCGCAAGAACGGTCTCTATGTCATGCCCGTCGTGGAGGTATTCGGCCCGGGAGCGCAGAAGGCGACGGAGATCGACAACATGCCGGACAAGAGCCACATGCCCGCCTTCTGGCGCAGCCTTGCTTCGGCGCTGAGAGGCGACAAGGGAATCCTGTTCGATCCCGTGACCGAGGTGGCGATGGCCGGCTGGAACAACCCGCACCCGGATCCGGCTGGTGAGTGGGCGTGCTGGCTCCACGGCTGCACGATCGACTCGGTCTACAACGGCCAGCCCAGATACGCGGCGGTGGGACTGCAGTCGCTCGTCAACACGATCCGCTCGACCGGGGCCAAGCAGCCGATCGTCCTCGGCGGGATCGACTACAACGCCGACCTGAGCCGGCTCCTGCAGTACCTTCCGAGCGACCCCGCGCACCAGCTCGTCGCCTCGGGGCACATCTACGATTTCGTGCAGGGCAAGGGCGTCGACTCGTTCTTCCACGACCAGCTCGAGCCGATCGCGAAGCGGCTACCCGTCATCGTGGGCGAGCTCGGCGAGCGCTACTGCGACTCCGGAACGGCCTCGTACACTCGGCACGTCCTCGCGCTGGTCGACGCCGAGAAGCGCAAGGGGAACACGTTCGGCGTGTTCGAGTGGGCCTGGAATGCCGTCCAGGGGCCGGACGGGTGGCATTGCCCGACCGGCCAGTACGGGGAAGGCGGCCCGCTGCTGATCCGTAGTTACGACGGCACGCCGACGGTGATGGGCAGCGCCTATCGCGCCTGGACGTCGTCGAAGACGCGGTAGGCGAGTGGGCGCGGGCGGACGGGAGTGCCGCCCGCCCTGCGTCCGGTCGCCTAGTTGATGGTCACGTAGAAGGGCAGGTTCGCGAACGTCCCTGACGAGCTGGTGACGATCGAGACGTTGTCGCCTGGAAAACAGCCCGCGGCCGTGTTGCTGCCCGGCGGCGCGACATTGCCGGCGATCTGGCTCGTCCGCGGGTCGGCGCCGGTGTTGTCGATCATTGCCGTCACGCTCTTCGGCGTACCGCCGGTGACCGTGAGGCAGTGGACGCCGACCAGGGTGAAGTCCTCGATGTCGACGTTCTTGCTGGCTGCAGGATCGACCAGACCAGTGCTGAGGACGTGGGCGTAGGCGAAGGCCGCCCCCGGTGCGCCGGCAGCGCCGGCCGGGCCGGCCGGGACCGGCGGGGCCGGGAGAGCCCGTGAGCCCGCGAGGTCCCCGAGGCCCAGCCGGGCCTCTCGGCCCCCGGGGGCCGGGCGTCCCCTTCGCTAACCGCGCCTGTCCGTCACGGCCTTGCGCGGAGGAGCCGTTGTCCGCGAAGGCTGTACCTCCCAGAGCCACCAGCAACGCCACACACGCGATCACCGTCGCCGGCGACGGAATCAGACGCCGGCGAACCGTCCTGCTAGTGAACGGTTTGTCTCCCACAACTCCTCCTCGCTTTCGAGCACGCGCTCATCCGCGGGCACGACGAGTCTCACAAGCCGTTCGATCAGATGCAATCGATCTCGCCGGCGGTAGCCGGGTCGCACGGGACGGCTAGCGAGTGAGGTACACGCACGAGCGCCGGTCGAAGGGGAGCGGCGATCGCCCGACTCTCGCGACGACGAAGCTCTCGCCCTCGAGCTCCACTTGCTCGCCCGGAGCCGGGGTCGCACCATCGCGCTCGACGAGCTCGTACTCGCCGGCGCGGGGGAACAGGTACACGAGGCCCGGCTGCGCCTCGGGCTCCGCCGGCACGCTCTCCGCAGGCAGCTCGGGCCGGCCCGACTGCACGACCACCTCGTAAAGGTCGTCCGCCGAGATCAGCCCGCGCTCGACGAGCACCGCGACCAGATCGCGACCCGTCGACTCGTGCTCGCTGAAGGCGTCCGTCAGCTCGGGCTGGCGGTCGAGCAGGCTCGTGCTCACCGACCGCCAGAACATGGCTTCCGCCAGCGCGGCCGGAGCCGTGCCGGCCGTCTCGATCCTCTCGTCCTCCATCGCAAACCCCCCAGGCCGCAGTGTCCGTCTGACTGAGTCTGATTCGGGGTAGTCCGAACGCAATCCCTCGATGGAGCGAACCGGCGCCGACTCCGTCCCCGGACGCAGCAAGGCCCGCGGGAGCGGGCCTTGCGTGGGATTCAGCTTTGGAACGCGTCGGCTCAGTTGCCGTCGAACATGCCGCGCTGGACGAGCGTCATTTCGAGCCTCCCGGGTCGATTTCTTAGGAACTCTTCGACTCAGTGAGGCACGGTTTTGAACGTTTGTCGTCCCCCGATCGAGTGATTACGACGCGCGAAGCTAGGAAGCGATTTGCAGCACGAGCAGGGCAATCGCGGCCAGAGCGCCGACGACGACGATCGACGCCGCCAGAGCGAGACCGACCGCCCACAGCTTCAGCTTCCGCGGCAGGAACGTCCACGCGAGACCGGCGAGGCCGAGCTTCCCGCCGCGCAGGAGCAAGCGCCCTGCCCCGAGTGCCAGGACGACCCAGCGGGCCGGGACGAAATCCAGCTGGGACTCCGGCACGACCGGGGCGCGGCGGACGATGCTCATGCGCGCAGGGTAGCCAGGCTAGGTCGTGATGCGGCGTGAGCGTTCGCCGACGCCCCCGGAGGAAGAACTACCGTCACGATCAATGCCGCCGGCATGGCCAATGGCGTCGTCAAAATCGTCGTGTAGGTTCTTTCGCATCGCCGGGCTTGCTTGTTCAGCGCTCGGAGACTCGATCAGAGTGGCAGGCCTCCACGTTCTCCGCGAACCGCGGTCATTCGTTTGCGGGGCGGTATCGGGCGGAAGTGGGTGTAGGCCTTGACCAGCGTCGAGACATCGGGGCTTGCGGAACGTCCGACGCTCGAGGAGCACCGGCGATTCGGCTACCGACCGCAGCTCGACGGCGTGCGGGCGCTCGCGATTCTGTCGGTGGTGGGATTCCACGCATGGGTCTTCCCGGAGGGCGGCTATCTCGGAGTGGACATGTTCTTCGTCCTGAGCGGCTTCCTGATCACGACGCTGCTGTTCGAGGAGGCGCAGTCCAACGGAAGGATCTCGCTCGGACATTTCTATTTCCGGCGGGCGCTCAGGCTGGTGCCGGCTCTCGTCGTGGCGGCGGGCGCGTACGCGCTCTACATCGCGCTCGAAACCGCAATCACCGGCCACGCCCGTTCGGGGACCCCCGTCGCAAATGCTGTCGAGGGTGCCGTGTACGGCGTGCTGTATGTCCAGAACATCCTGATCGTCTCCGGGCACGCGATGCCGCTTGCGGTCGGCCACCTATGGTCGTTGGCGACAGAGGAGCAGTTCTATCTCGTCTGGCCGCTGACGCTGTTCCTGGCGCTGCGGGCAGGCGCCACGCGGCGAGCGCTCATGATCGGCCTCGCCGCGGCAATCGTCCTGCTCGAGATCGACCGGCTTCAGCTCTTGCTCGGGCATGCCTCGTTCACGCGGGTCTATTTCGCGCCGGACGGTCACTTCGACGTGATCCTGATCGGCTGCCTCGCCGGACTGTGGTTCGCGGGCGGCGGGGCGTCGGTTGCGCTCGCGCGGCCGTTGTTCAACAAGGCGGCGCTGTTGATCGGCATCGCCGCTGTCGCCTTGATGTGGGTGTTGCCGTACTTCGAGAAGTGGCGGGTCGTGCTCGGCGTCTTGCCGATTCTCGCAGTCGGGATCGTGCTCCTGATCCTCGCCGTTCTCGCCGACCCTCGGTCACCTCTCGCCCGTCTGCTTTCGCTCGCTCCGCTGGTCTTCGTCGGCAAGATCTCCTATGCGCTCTACCTCTGGCACCCGATCTTCATCTGGGGATTCCACCGACTGCCGACCGGCGCAGAGGTCGGGCTCGCCTTCGTTGCCGCAACGCTTTCCTATTACTTCGTCGAGCTTCCGTTCCTGCGTTTGAAGCGCCGCGATCGTGCCGCGATCGACGCCCGCCGCACGCCCGCCCCGCAGGCTCCGGAACCTTCAGCTCTCCGGGTCTGACCGAACGATCCCGCGCGGTCCTCAGGAGCTGATGCGGAGCGTGGCGGTGGCCGTCGCAGGCTTGTCGATCGCGGCCGAGGCACGCAGGCGCAGCGTGTACGTGCCGGGGCGGAGACCGCTGCCGAAGCGGAACGCATTCCGCCCGGCCTTCGCCGACCCGGTGAAGTGGACGACCGGCCGGCCGGCGCGAATCACGTCGAGTCGCACGCTCACGGGATCCGAGACGGTGTACGCGAGGGTCGCCGCGTGCTTCGCCTTGATCCGCAGCGACCGCACGGCCACGCGGAGGGTCAGCGTGCGCCGCAGGTCGACCGAGACGAGCCGGACGCGGCTGTTGTACGCGTCCGCGAAGAGGAAGCCGAGGTAGCTCGGGAGGATCGCGAATGCCTTCGGCCCGTTGACCGCTGCCGCCGACGCCGCGCCTCCGTCGCCGCCGAACGTCGCCTCGCCGGTGCCCACGATCGTCGTGATCGTCCCGTCCGGCCAGACGCGGCGGACGCGGTTGTTCGCCTCGTCGGCGATCAGGAAGCCGCCGTCCGGAAGCGGTGCAACCGCGTGTGGCGCGTTCAGCTCGGCGGCTGTGGCCGGCCCGTCGTCGCCTGCGAACCCGCGGGTGCCGTCGCCCGCGACCGTGGTAATCGTCCCGTCGGGCGCGACTCGCCGGATGCGGTTGTTGCCGGTGTCCGCGACCAGGAGCCCGCCGTCCGGGGTCGCGACGGCGCCGAACGGCTCGTCGAGCTCGGCCGCAGTTGCGGGGCCACCGTCGCCGGCGAAACCGCGGACACCGTCGCCCGCGACCGTGGTAATCGTCCCGTCGAGCGCGACTCGCCGGATCCGCTGGTTGTCCGTGTCCGGGATCAGGTAGCCGCCGTCCGCGAGCGCGGAGATCCCGCGCGGAGCCTCGATCGTGGCGGCGGTTGCCAGCCCGCCGTCGCCCGAGTACGAGTAGGCGCCGGTGCCTGCGACCGTCGTGATCGTGCCCGAGGGGGAGATCGCGCGGATGCGGTTGTTGAGCGTGTCGGCGACGAGCAGCGTCCCGTCCGGAAGGAAGGCGACGCCGTGCGGGAGATTCAGCTCGGCCGTGGTCGCAGGGCCTCCGTCGCCCGAGTAGCCCGCGGTGCCGGTGCCGGCGACGGTCTCGATCGTCCCGTTCGGCAGCACGCGGCGGACCGTCTCGCCGAAGGCGTCGGCGATCGCGAACCCTCCGCCGGGCGCGACCGCGAGGCCGCGTGGGTGGTTGAGCTCGGCTGCGGTGGCCGGGCCGCCGTCGCCCGTCATGCCGAGTGTGCCGTTGCCGGCGATGGTCGAGATCGTCGGGGCCGGAGTCGCGGCGAGGACGCCGCCGGTGCCCGCGAGTGCGCCGAGCACGAGGGCCAGGACGACGAACCGCGCGGCGCGCATCGCGAAGGAGGGTAGCGCGGGTCTACGGCAGCGGTCGCAGCGCCCGAGCGGCCGTGAGCAGCGTCTGCTCGCTCCACGAGGTGAGCCGCACGACGAACCCGCGCAGCCGCATGACACCCGTCCACTGTGTCCGCTCGTTTCGTCCGTTCGAGCTGGTCTGGCCGCTCGTGACGTCCACGTACCCCGGGGGAGGCGCGTACACGCTCTCGACCCTCCACGTCGGGCTCGCAGCCGGGCCTTCCTCGATCTCGAGATAGGGCTCCGAGCCCAGCCGGCCTCCGGGCCCGTAGTCGAAGGTCAGGCGCCGCCCGCGAACGGTCACGCCTCCGCTCGTGTCGGTCACGTCCTCGCGCTGGATCGCCGTCAGCCGATGCCCGTCGACGACCCGGCCGGCCCAGACGGGTGCGCTCGCGAAGACAACGCGCGCCTGGGAGGGAGAGAGCGGCCGGAGATCGGAACCCCCGGACACCGACGAACCGGCGACGGAGGGCACCGGGCCCGGCCTGGGCGCCGGCAGGTGCGCCTGCGTGCGGTCGACCGTCTCGAAGCGAAGGACGTCGAGCTGCGAGGCGAGTCGGCCCTGCGCGTAGATCTGCAGGCGCACGAGCCGGTAGCTCTCGGCATCGAGGGCGGCCCGCATCCGGCTCCCGTTCGCGCCGACGGCCTGGACCAGGATCACGTCCTGCCCGTCGATCACGTCTCTTCCGACGGCGTGCAGCTTCCCGGCGGCGAGTGCCCGGCGGAAGAGGGTCGTGAACACGAACGGCTCGTCCATCGACAGATCGCCCGTGCCGGAACTGCGATGGACGACACGACCGTCGGAGCGCGTGACGGTGCGATAGACGTGGCTCCCCTGGTCGTACCAGATCTCGCCTTCGAGGTGCAGCGGCGCTCGCTGCCCCGTCCGCAGGTCGATCCGCTCGCCGAGCGTGTAGCGGACGATCACGTGGAGAACCGGCTGGTTGCCGATGGCGGCCAGCGCCCGGTCCGTCAGCGACGGCCCACTGCTCCACGGCGAGACGAGCAGCAGCACGACTGCCGCGATTGCGGCGGTGCCGACGACGGCGAGTCGCAACACCGGAGCGCGTCTCCGGGCAGGCTCAGCGGGCACCGGGATCGCAGTGCTCTGGAGCGCATCGGCCAGCGCCAGCAGCTCGGGCTCGTCGCGCAGCGCCTCCAGCACCTCGGGATCGCGGATCGTCATCGTCCCACCCCCTCACGTTCGAGCTCTTCTCTCACGGCCGCGAGCGCGCGCAGGAAGCGCATCTTCGCCGCCCCTTCGCCGATGCCGAGCCTGCTCGCGATCTCCTTGAACCGCAGCCCGCGCAGGAGCTTCAGTGTCAGGACCGCCCGCTGGTCGTCCGAAAGCCGCTCGAACGCCGCGGTCAGCAGGCCCGTCAGCTCCTCGCCGTACGCGATTGGCTCGGGTGCCGCGTCGTGGAGCTCCGCCTCGCGGGCGCGCCGGCGCGCCTCGTCCACGAAGCGCCGGTGCGCGACCGTGTAGAGCCAGGCGAGCGGCGAAGGTGCGTCCGGCCCGAAATCCGGCAGTCCGGCCGCTGCGTCCGCGAACACCTGCTGCGCCAGCTCCTCGGCGCGGCCGTCGTCGCCGGTCCGCCGCCGCAGATAGCGGTAGACCTGCCCGTAGTGGGCGCGGAACGCCCGGTCGAGAACATCGGCCACTCAGATGTCTCGTCCGGCGCGCGAAAAGGTCACACGGCCGCTGCGGCCGGGGCGGCCGGCTGCGCGACGCCGATCATGCTGTCCCGCGTCACGAGCGCGGCGAGCTCGTCCTCGGACAGGTCTTCGGTTCCCGCCGGCCGCTCCGGAATCACGAGGTACCGGACGTCCGCGGTCGAGTCGAGCACGTGCAGCTCGACGCCGGGCTCGAGCTCGACGCCGAACTCGGCCAGCACGGCGCGCGGCTCGGAGACCGCCCGCGAGCGGTAGGCGAGGCTCTTGTACCAGGCGGGCGGCGGCCCGAGCAGGGCGCGCGGATAGCAGGAGCAGAGCGTGCAGACGACCATGTGGTGCGTTCCCGGCGTGTTCTCGACGGCCTGGACGACCGGCGACGGGCCGGGGTCGAGCCCGACCTCCAGCGCGGCGGCCCGGGCGTCCGTCAGCAGGCGCTGCTTGAACTCCGGGTCGACCCAGGTTCGCGCGACGAGCTTCGCGCCGTCCGCAGGCGAGCGGGACACGAGCCAGTCGATGCCCTCGCGCACGGACTCGCGCGTGACGACGCCCTTCTCGACGAGCAGCTCCTCGAGCGCGCGGGCACGGGCGGCTGCCGGCGGCTCTCCGTCGGTGCCGATCGGCTCATGCGGATGGTCGTGATCGTGATCGTGGTCGTGCGACATCAGGCGTCCTCGAGCCAGTGCTCGTAGATGTCCGCCGAGACCACGTGTCCGTTGTCGAAGCGCACGAGGTAGAGCCGCTGCTCCGGGAGCCCGGAATCGCCGTAGGCGCGCGTCTCGGGATTCGTGAAGCTGCCCTGGCAGCGCTCGACCGTGCCGACGCGGCCCTTCAGGTAGCCGGGCGTGCGGTGATGCCCGCGGTGCTCGCGCGCGGCGACAAGGACGTGTTGTCCGGGCTCGAACGTCAGAGCCGCGCCTCCAGCTCGCCGGGCCCGAGCACGCCTTTCTCGGTCAGGATCGTCTCGGCGGAGAAGAGCCAGCGCTCGTAGTACGACGCCCGCTCGTATTCGTCCGGCGGCATGCTCTCGATGCCGCGGCGCAGCTCGTCCACGTTCATCACCCCGGCCCGGCCGAGCGCCCCGACGAGCGCGTCGGTCAGCAGCTCCCAGTCCTCGAGCTCGTGCTCGGTGCGGTCGATCGGCTCGCTGGACGGCATCCCGCCGCGGTCGTGCACGGCTCGCTCCACGGGCGGATCGTACGGGGTTTGGCCTGGTCAGGCCGGGTACAGAAAGGTCATGGCGTTGCCTGTCCGTACCGATCCGGCTGCGCAGCCTGCCCGGGACGAGCGCCATCTGCACCTCGTCGAAGCGGTCGGCGACGAGCTGCGGCACCTGCACGAGATCGAGGAGCGCGGCGACAGCGGCCTGGCGCTGCTCGTCATGGTGCTGCAGGTGGCCGCGGCCGTGTTCGTCCTCTTCGCCGTCGAGGTGACGGTGGCGTACGCGTTCTACTTCGGCTGGCTCTAGCGCCGTGCTCTAGGCAGCCGTGTCGCGCACCTCGCCGCCCGCGGCGCGGCCGGCGAGCAGCGCGCTCACCTGCTCGGCCGGGACCGGCCGGGCGAAGAGGAAGCCCTGGGCGTGGTCGCAGCCCAGCTCACGCACCGACGCGAGCTGGCTCTCCGACTCGATCCCCTCGGCCGTCGCGACCAGGCCGAGCGAATGCGCGAGACTGGCGAGGTTGGCCGTGATCGCCGCGTCCTTCGCGCTCTGGCCGACGCCCTGGATGAACGAGCGGTCGACCTTGATCACGTCGACCGGGAAGCTGCGCAGGTGCGCGAGCGACGAGAAGCCGGTGCCGAAGTCGTCGATCGCGATGCGCACGCCCAGGTCGTGCAGGTCCTGGAGTTCGCGGCGGGCGCGCTCGCCGGCGGCGCCGCCGACGACGATCGCCGTCTCCGTCACCTCGAGGCCGAGGAGGTTCGGCGGGAGACCCGTCTCCGCGAGCGTGCGGCGGACGAGAGCGCTGACGTCGCCGGCCGACAGCTGCTTCCCGGAGATGTTCACCCACGTCGTGAACGGCGAGGGCAAGATGCCCGCGCTCTGCCATTCCTCGGTCTGCCGGCACGCCGCGGCGAGGACGTGCGCGCCGAGCTGGACGATCAGGCCGGTCGACTCGGCGACCGGGATGAACCGGTCGGGCGCGACGAGTCCGCGGTTCGGCGACTGCCAGCGGACGAGCGCTTCCACGCCGATGATCGAGCCCGAGTCGAGGTCGATCAACGGCTGGTAGTGCACCTTGAACTGGTCGCGCTTCAGGCCGAGCCGCAGCTCGTGCTCGAGCCCGAGCAGCTCGCCGAGCTCGCGCGCCATGCCGTCGCGGTAGAGCTCGATCCGCCCGCGGCCCGCCTCCTTGGCGGCGTACATCGCGACGTCGGCGTGCCTGACGAGGTCGTCGCTCGACCCCGGGCCGGTGTTGGTGACGACGCCGATGCTCGCGCCGAGCGTGAGCTGGCGGCCGACGACCTCGATCGGTTCCGAGAGCACCTCGAGCAGCCGCTGCGCAACCGTGATCCCGGACCGTTCGTCGGCGTCCTCGAGCAGCAGCGCGAACTCGTCGCCGCCGAGGCGCGCCAGCGTGTCTCCGGGGCGGCTCGTCTCCGCGAAGCGCTTCGCGACCTCCGCCAGCAGCAGGTCGCCGGCGTCGTGGCCGAGCGTGTCGTTGACCTGCTTGAAGCCATCCAGGTCGATGAGGAGCACACACAGCGTCGCGGCAGAGCGGCTCGCGCGGGCGAGCGACTGGTCGAGGCGGTCGCGGAAGAGCGCCCGGTTCGCGAGGTTGGTCAGCCCGTCGTGGAACGCCTGCCGCGTCAGCTCCTGCTCGAGCTGGACACGTTCGGTCGCGTCGCGCGCGTTGAGGACGACGCCGGTGATGCGGCGGTCGGCGCGCAGGTCGGTGATGTGCGCCTCGAGGAAGCGCGTCTCGCCGAAGCGGTTCGTCATCCGGAAGACCATCTCGCTCGGCGGGTCGCCTTCGGCGTAGACGGCACGGAGCGGTGGCACGTCGTCCGGGTGCACGAACGCGAGGAATCCTTCACCGAGCAGATCCGCCGCGGGCTTGCCGACCATGTTCGTCACCGAGTCGCTCGCGTACCGGCAGCCACCGGCGCCGAGCACGAGGACGAGATCCGTGGACGACGTGACGAGGCTGCGGAAGTGTGCGGTCTGGCGTCCGGTCGCCGAGATCAGCGCCCAGGCGAGCAGCAGCGAGGTGAGCAGACCAAGGATGCCGAGGCCGACCTGGAGAACGATCAGGTCCGTGATGTTCTGGTCGGTGCCGCTCGCGATCGACCGGACGGCGTCGAGAGACACGTTCGACGTCATCGCCGTGAGGACGCGGAGACGGGCGATGGGATCGGGCGTATCGAGGTGCTCGTGCGCCGTCAGCGCCACCGCCGCGACCGGGCGGTTCGCGAGCACCGCCGCCCCCGTCCGCGTGAGATCGGAGACGAGCCGCTGCTCCTGCTCGAGTTGCCCGCGCACGACCTTGCCGCTTTCCGAGGGAAGCGTCGTCCCGTCGTCGTCGCCTGGTGTGGGGGGCGCGTTGCCGCCGTCGAGCAGCGCGTGCGCGCTCCGCGAGAGGAGCGATGCGGTGACCGTCGGGTCGACCGGGTCGCCCTCGCGGGCGAGGAGGACGTCGCCGAGATACCGCTCGGCCAGTGTCCGCTGACGCGCGGCGGTCTGCACGACCGCCGCCTTGTTGCGGGATCCCGACGTCGTGCGGATCGACAGCCCGACGCTCATCGCCGAGTAGAGCGCGAACGTGATCAGGATCGCGATCACCATCCGGCGGCTCCCGGAGGCGAACGGCTTGAAGGCGCGGTTCCGGCGAATCACTTCACGACGAGGGTCGTGTGCATGCCGCCGAGGTAGTGGCCGGCCATGTTGCAGAAGAGGACGTACGTGCCCGGCGGGAGATGCACCTGCTCGCTGCGCCCGCCGCCTGCGCCGCTGCCCTCGAACGACGCGACGGTACGGGACTTCAGGGCCGCCTCGTTCACCGTCAGACCGTCGCGGCGCAGCGGCAGCGGCTTGCCGTTCGCGCGGACGACGATCAGCTCGTGCGTGTCGGGACCGTCGTTGTGAACGGACAGGTCGACGTCACCTCGCGCCAGCTGCTTCGGTGCCGAGATATGGAAGTCGCGCTCGGTGACGCGCAGGATTCGCTCGTTGCGAAGCGTGCTTGCGTGGCCGGAGCCGGAGACGAGCAGGGGCACGGCGGCCGCCGCCAGGACGAACCCGGCCAGCAGCACGAGCGCAGGCCGCATACGCACGAGATGCACAAAAACGGCATCGGCAGCGGCTTTCCGGGTCTTGAGCCGATCGCCCCGCTGTCGCGTCACCCGTTCGAGGGAGTCGCTCACAGGGTTTTCCGATGCTCGGCTCAGGGAGGTCCCACGGGCGGCGGGTTTCCTTTCCGAAAGACCGGAAACGACCTGAAACGGAGACAACCATGACCGCACTCATCGTCATCAACTCGATCGCAGCAGCCGTCGTCGTCGGCGGGCTCTACGCCGTCACCCGACTCGGCCACCTGACCGGCGGAGGCAAGTTCGACCGCGCGCCGCTCCGCTTCGAGCTGGTTCGGGGTACGGCCGAGCGCGAGGCGACTCGCGACCGCCGCGCCGCCTAGCGCTTCGTACGCACGCGCGCAGGCGAGGGCTCGCTACGCTCCGTGCTCGGCACGTGAGCGTCGAGCCCTCACCGAAGCGCGTTCCCTGGCTGAAGGCGGCCCTGGTCGTGGGTGCGCTCGTCGTAGGCGCGGGCGTCGGCATCGGCGTCGCGCTCGCACGGGGATCTGGCACGTCGGGGCAGAACCTCGGGGCCGGCACCGATCCGGGCACGACCTTCCCGGCCGGATCGCGCAAGGCGCCTGACTTCAGCTTGCGCGATCAGTCCGGGCGGGCGATCAGCATGCGTTCGCTGCGCGGCAAGCCTGTTCTGATCGCCTTCATCGACCCCGTCTGCCGCAACCTCTGCCCGCTCGAGGCGAAGGTGCTGAACGACGCGGTGTCCACCCTTCCCGTTGCGAGCCGTCCGACGGTCGTCGCCGTCAGCGTCAACCCGTGGAACCAGACGGCGACCGACCTCAGGCTCGACCGCGAGAAGTGGCACCTCGTGCCCGAATGGCGCTGGGCGCTCGGGAGCTACGCGGCGCTGTCGAAGGTCTGGGCGCAGTACGCGATCGGCGTCCAGGTGCACACGAAGACGCTCGCGGGGGTCACCGAGCACACGGTCGACCACACCGAAGCTGCATACGTGGTCGACCCGTCGGGCTACGAGCGGGCGCTCTTCCTCTACCCCTACCGCTCGGAAGACGTCGTCAACGCCGTCCGCCGCGTCAGCGGGCGAGGGTCCTCGAGCCAGCGGTAGACGAAGACGAAGACGGCCACCGTGTACGGGATCGAGCCGATCCCGAGCATGACGCCCGCCGCGAGCGCCTGATCCGATAGCGCGGAGAGCCCGCCGAGCCGCCGCGGCAGATCTGCGTAGGCCGAGTAGAGCGGCGTCGACGCGAAGGCGAGCACGAGCGCGAGCAGCCACCCAGTGATCATCCCGGCGCCTGCGTAAATCGCCCGCTGCAGGTTGTCGAGTCGCGAGCGCATGGGCGGCGAGTCGAGCAGCGCGAGCCAGTAGAACGTCCCGAAGAGCAGGAAGGTCGCGTGCTCGAGATCGTGCACGACCGCGTTTCGGAGCGTCAGGTCGTACAGCCCCGGGATGTGCCAGACCGCGAGGTCGGCCGAGACGAGGACGAACGCGACGACGGGGGAGACGAGCCCGCGCAGCGCGCGACGCATGCCGGCCGGGAGCCGCAGCACCGCGCGGGCCGTCGAGCGGCGCGCATCGAGGGGGAGGGCGCGCCACACTGTGAGCCAGGGAGCCGCCAGCACGACGAGCGGCGGCACGATCGCCATCAGCACGACGTGCTGGAGCATGTGCATCGCCTGCGACTCCGCCGCGTAGCGGTCGAAGGCCGGGCTGAGCACGAGGTCGAGCAGGACGACCGCCGCCGCGAGCAGCGCTGTCCGCCGCCACAGCTCGGCGCGGCGCCTGCCGGTCGCGAGCCTCCGGCGCAGGCCGAGCGCGTACAGGAGCACGCCGGCGAGGACGAGGATCGACAGGAGGCTCGGGTCGAGCAGCCAGCCCACGCGGGGCTACCGGCGGCGGGCCCGGGCGACGACGATCGCCCACCAGCCGAGCACGACGAAGAGGAACGCGAGCGGGATCACGAGCGTCATCACCGTCCCCGCGTCGACGTCCATCACTTCACCCCGAAGAGCAGGATGAACGCGAAAACCTCGACGACCCCCAGCGTCGTCCAGAAGATCGAGAAGCTCGCCACGCTCGACTCCTCGGCGATCGGCGCGCTCGACGTGCGCCGCGCCGTCGCGAGCAGGATCTCCAGCCAGATCATCGCGCCGAAAACGAAGAGCGTGAACGTCCCCGTCCAGCCGAGGTAGACGCTCGCGTAGCCGCCTTCCTCGGTGCCGAAGGCGAGGTCCGTGTACTGCCAGCACTGGACGGCGACGGCGGCCAGCCCGAGCAGCAGCGAGGCGAGCCCGAGCGGGTACCAGGACCCGCGCCGCGAGCCGCGCAGGTCGTTGAGCGCGAGCCGCACGAGGACGACGCTGAGCAGGACGCAGACGACGATCACGATGCCGGAGGCGGTCGGCACGGAGACGTGCTTCCCGTTCGGCCCCGCCCACATGTGGTTCGAGTTGAGAGCGCGCAGGTAGAAGAACGCGAACAGGAAGGCGACGAAGAAGAACACCGTCCCGGCGGAGAGCAGGTAGGCGCCGACCGTCGCGACGCGCGCCTCGAGTGTCGGCCGCTCGACGGGGATCGGGACTTCTGCGGGCTGCGAGCTCATTTCGCCCTCGCGGGAGCGGCCTGAGGCCCGAAGCGGGCGACCGGTGCGGCGCCCGGCACGCCGTAGTCGTACGGGTCGCCGGTGATCTCGGGGATGACGTCGAAGTTGTCGACCGGCACCGGCGTCGGAACCTGCCACTCGAGTCCACGCGAATCCCACGGGTTCTGCGGGGCCGGGACGCGCGCGAAGACGAGCGAGTAGATCAGGTTGCCGAGGAAGACGAGCATCGATGCGCCCAGGCAGAAGGCCGAGACCGAGACGAACTGGTTCAGCGTCTCGAGGTTCGACGGGTAGACCGAGCCGCGGCGCACCATGTCGAGGAAGCCGGCGGCGAAGAGCGGGAAGAACGTCAGGTTGAAGAACACGAAGCTCGTCCAGAAGTGGATCTTCCCGAGCGTCTCGTTCAGGTTGAGGCCTGTCATCTTCGGCAGCCAGAAGTAGGTCGCGGCGAAGAAGGCAAAGACGAGCCCGCCCATGATCGTGTAGTGGAAGTGCGCCATCGTGAAGAACGAGCCGTGGGTCGTCACGTCGCTCGGCACGTCCGAGAGGAAGACCCCGGAGAGCCCGCCGATCAGGAAGTTGAAGAAGAACGCGAGCGCGAACAGCATCGGAACCGTGTAGCGCATGCGCGCGAGCCAGAGCGTGCCCATCGCGTTCAGGAAGATGAAGCCGGTCGGGATCGAGATCAGCTCCGTCGTCAGCATGTAGAAGGGCCGCAGGCTGGCGTTGATGCCGCTCACGAACAGGTGGTGCTGCCAGACGAAGAAGCTCAGGAAGGCGACGCCGAGCATGCCTGCGACGGCAAGCCGGTAGCCCCAGAGCGGCTTGCGCGCGAAGACGGGCAGGATCTCGAGCACGATCCCGAACCCCGGCAGCGCGAGGATGTAGACCTCCGGGTGCCCGAAGAACCAGAACAGGTTCTCGTACAGGTACGGGCTCCCGCCCTGGCTGGCGAGGTAGAACGAGGTGTTCGCGCTCCGGTCGAGCAGGACGAGCAGCAGCGTCGTCAGCAGTACCGGCGCTGCCAGCACCATCAGGATCGACGTCGACAGCACGCCCCAGACGAAGATCGGCAGCCGCGTCCAGGTCAGTCCCGGCGCGCGCATGGTCAGGATCGTCGCCAGCAGGTTGAGGCCGTTCAGGCAGAGAGAGATCCCGATCAGCATGAAGGCCCAGACGTAGGCGTCCATGCCGGCCCTGGCCTCGGTGGCGAGTGGCGCGTAGCCGGTCCAGCCGGTCGGGAAGCCGTTCCACGCGATCGCCGACATGAGGACGAGACCGGCGAGCGGTGTCAGCCAGAAGGTCAGCGCCTCGATCCGGGGAAAGGCCATGCGCCGCGACCCGATCATCAGCGGCACGAAGAAGTTCCCGAACGGCCCCAGGATGAAGGCCGACGTCATCATGATCATCATCGTCCCGTGCAGGCCGACGATGGACAGGTACTGGCCGGCCGGGAACGCCTTCTCGGTCGGCGTCAGGAGCTCGATCCGGATCAGCATCGCGTTGATGCCGCCGATCAGGAAGAAGGTGCCGACGCCGAAGAAGTACTGGATGCCGATCGCCTTGTGGTCGGTGCTGAGCCGGAAGAACCGGCCGGCGCCGCTCGACTCCTCGACCGGCAGGTGCGCCGCCCGCCCGGCCATGCGCATGAGCGGGTAGTTGAAGAACCCGAGGCCGCCGAGCCAGCCGATCGTGCCGCCGAGGAAGCCCATGAAGACCGCGACGTCGTTCTGGTCGGTGCCGATCAGGTAGTCGTTCGTGCCGGCGATCTCCTTGCCGAGCCACGCGCCGAGGAAGAAGCCGCCGACCCCGAGCGCGATCGCCGTCAACAGGTTCGGGCGCAGCCAGCCCGAACGCGGCGAGCCGGTGGCGGGAAGGTCGTGGCTGACCTGCATTAGCCGGCTCTCCTCAACGGGTCGGGGTAGTAGTGGCTCGCGTACGGCGGGAGGTACTTCAGGTTCAGGCTCTCGGACTTCGCCTGCTGGACGAGCCAGGTGGCGAAGTCGGCCTTCGAGACGACGTGGCCGGTCTGGAACATGTGCGCGTGCCAGAGGCCGCACAGCTCGGCGCAGCGGATCGAGAAGCTGCCCGTCCCGCGCGTGTGGACGAAGGCGATGTTGTCGGCACCCGGGACCGCGTCGGCCTTGACGCCGAGCTCGTACGCCCAGAAGGAGTGCGTGACGTCGAGGGAGGTGACATGGAACTCGACGAGCGTGTCGGCCGGCAGCTCGAGCTGGTCCGTCTCGAGCGCGGTCGTCGCCCCGGTCTTCGCGGGGAAGCGGTACGTCCAGGCCCACTGCTGCCCGATCACCTGCACCTGGAGCTTCTCGCCGCTCGGCGGGTTGACGGGGCTCGGCCCCTGGCCGCCGCCCGCGCCGTTGGCGCTGACGACGAGCACGAGGCTGCCCCAGATCGCGAGCGCGATGACGATCACGGAACTGAGCACGATCCAGAGCGTCTGTGTGCGCGCGTGGCCCTTGATCGGCGTGCCGTCCTCGAGTTCGGCACCGCGCTGGCGGAAGGCGAACGCGGCGTAGAGGAAGTAGATGACGACGCCGAGCACGATCGGCGCGCAAACGGCGGTGAGGA
The DNA here is from genome assembly GCA_963776735.1 of uncultured Actinomycetes bacterium. Taxonomy (GTDB): domain Bacteria; phylum Actinomycetota; class Thermoleophilia; order Gaiellales; family Gaiellaceae; genus PALSA-612. The sequence goes on along the minus strand of CAVZNV010000015.1, from coordinate 219,109 downwards.
CGATGTTGGCGCTCGTCTGGTCGGACGCCTCGGAGGTGAAGTCACCCGGCGGCAGGTGCGGGCCGAGCACCCAGATCACGAGCGGCACGGCGATCACGCTCGCGACCAGCCAGATGGCGAGCAGCAGGCGCCCGTGGTGCTGCGGGCTCTCGTTCGCGGACGGCGCGCTCGTCGTCATACGACGTGGAGCAGCCCGTCCATGTAGCCGAGGCTCTGCATCGGGCCGCCGAAGCCGAGGATGAAGCCGGCGGCGCAGGGCACGAAGCACTGCCAGCGGTACGTGCCCTTCTTCCCGGTGCGGAAGCTGAACACGACCGTCGTGTGCGCCTCCTGCAGTGTGCAGGGCGCGACCGAGCACTGATCCTTCGCGTCGTCGGCGACGCCCTTCAGCGGCACGCTGACGCCGAGCTCGGGGATCGCGAACGTGTGCGAGGCGAGGTCGGGGTCGAGCGTCGCGTACGGCTTGCCGTCGATCGTCATCTGCCCGACGATCCCGCGCGGCCCGCCCCAGTACGGGTTGCGCAGGCCTGTGGCGGTGTCGTACTGGAGGACGGTGACGGTGACCAGCGAGTTCGCCGGAACCGTCACGACGGTCGAGTGCTGCCACTCGCCCTTGTCGTTCTTGACCAGATACGAGACCCAGTCCGGGTGCGGGCCGAAGCCGAGCGCCGCCACGGTCTGGAGCGTCACCTTCGCGTGCGGCGCGCCGCCGGACGCCTGCACGTTCGGCGGCGTGACGATCAGGTAGCCGACGATGTAGAACGCGAGCAGCGCGGCTGCGACGGCGGTGCCGCCGAGCACGCCTGCCAGCTTCGTTCCCTTACCCACTTCCCCGCCTCCGTGGCCGTCCAGCACGGAACGTCGTCTCGGCCGCGATTCTTAACGGAGTCCGACGGAATTGCAAGCAACTCGCGCGGTGGGTAAGCAACGCGCAAAAGCTCGGTCAGGTCCGGGCAAATGCGGCCGACCGGCGCGTCCGCGCGGACGAGGTGAGCGTCCCAACGTGTGGAAGCACTCCTCGAAGGAGGTTCACATGTCCCAGTCAGCAAAGAGACGATCCCTCCTCGCAGGCATTTCGCTCGGCGTCTGCGGGACGCTCGCTCTCGTCGTCGCGCTCGGCCTCGTGGCCGGAGCGGGGGCGTCCGGCGCGGCCACGCCGCCGTCGAACACGTCGTCGCCCACGATCTCGGGCGCGGCCCAGAAGGGCCAGACGCTCCACGCCGAGCCCGGCAGCTGGAGTGGCTCGCAGCCGATCGCCTTCGCGTACCGCTGGCAGCGCTGCAACGCCGGCGGCGGGAGCTGCGGGAACATCGGCGGCGCAACGCACCGCGACTACACGCTCGGCTCGGCCGACGTCGGCAACACGGTGCGCGTCGTCGTCACCGCGTCGAACTCGGCCGGGAGCGCGACCGCAGCGTCGTCTCCTTCGGCCATGATCGCGGCTGCGCAGGCTCCGGCGAACACTGCTCCGCCGACGATCGCCGGCACGCCGCAGCTCGGTGCGACCCTGACCGCGAACACCGGCAGCTGGACCGGGCCGGGGCCGATCACGTTCACGTTCCAGTGGCTCCGCTGCGACTCGGTCGGCGGCGCCTGCGGGAACATCGCCGGCGCGACGAACCAGACGCTCGTGCTCGGAGCGGCCGACGCCGGTCACGCGATCCGCGTCCGCGTGAGGGCGAAGAACCAGTTCGGCTCCACCTCGGCGACGTCCGTGCCGACGTCGGCCGTGTCGAGCAGCGCGAACGGCTGCCCGATCGGCGAGAAGACCGTCTTGGTCTCGCAGGTCAACGCGCCGGCCCGGCTCGTCGTCGACGGCATCAGCTCGTCGCCGACCATCCTGCGCCGCGACTCGAAGCAGCTCACCGTGCGCTTCCACGTGTCCGATACCTGCAATCAGACGGTGCAGGGCGCGATGGTCTACGCCACCGCGGTGCCGTTCAACCAGCTCAGCACCCCGCCGCTCGTCGCGACAGACTCGAACGGCTGGGCTGTCGTCTCGTTCCAGACGAAGGCCGGCTTCCCGGTCAGCAAGCAGCAGCAGCTGATGACGATCTTCGTCCGCGCGAGCAAGCCCGGCGACAGCGTCCTCGCAGGCGTGTCGTCACGGCGGCTCGTGTCGCTGCCCGTGCTGCGCTAGCGCGTCTCCTCCCGCCTCGACGCGCACCCCAAGGGCCGCCTCCCAATCCGCCCGGGAGGCGGCCCTTATCCGTTCTGTAGCGTTCGGCCGGTGAAGCTCGAGGGGATCCACCACGTCACGTGCATCACCGCGGATGCGCCCGGGAACGTCGAGTTCTACGCGCGGCTGCTCGGGCTCAGGCTCGTCAAGAAGACGGTGAACCAGGACGACCCGACCGTCTACCACCTGTTCTACGCCGACGAGGGCGGGAGTGCCGGGGCCGACATGACCTTCTTCGAGTACCCGCACGCGCGCCGCGGGCGGGCCGGCGCGGGGATGGTGCATCGCGTCGTCTGGCGGCTCGGGTCGACGGACGCGCTCGACTTCTGGGAGCGCCGCCTCGGCGACGCTAGTGTGACGACGGCGCGCGACGACGGCAGCCTGCTGTTCTCCGACCCGGAAGGACTCGACCTGGAGCTGGCCGTCGTCGAGACGGAGGACGCGCCCCTCGTCGCCGAGCACCCGGACATCCCCGAGGAGCTCGCGCTCCAGGGCTTCGACGGCGTGCGCGCGTACGCCGCGAACCCCGAGGCAAGCCGAAACCTCCTCGAAAACGCCCTCGCCTTCGAACCCCAAGCAACACTGTGTTACAAAGTCCGGGGGGCCAGGCGCGGGTCGTGGTACCGCTACGACGAGCCGCCCTCCGAACCGGGCATGGGTGGTGCCGGCACCGTGCACCACGTCGCCTGGGCCTCGCTGCCCGAGGAGCACGAGGACTGGCACCAGCGCGTCGCGCGGGCCGGAGGCCGGCCGACGCCGGTGATCGACCGCTTCTACTTCAAGTCGATCTACTTCCGCGAGCCGAGCGGCGTCCTGTTCGAGATCGCCACCATTGGGCCCGGTTTCGCGACCGACGAGCCGTTCGAGAGCCTGGGCGAACGCCTCTCGCTGCCGCCGGACTTCGAGCACCTCCGGGCACAGGTCGAGCCGCTCCTCACTCCACTTCCCGACCCGCGCGGCTAACCTCTTCGGTCCGTGAGCCGCGGCCGACTGCTTCTCGCCCCGCTCGTCCTGGTCCTGATCGCAGCCGTCGCCGGAGCGGCGGGCGCGGCCCGTGACCGCCCTGCCGCCGCGACCTCGATCTCGTTCGGCATCACGGACGACGCGATGAAGTACGCCGAGGACGGCGGCGGCTCGCTCTTCGCCGACCTGAACGACCTCGGCATGACGGACAACCGCATCAACGTCTTCTGGGACGAGAACACGCCGACGAAGATCCTCGAGGGGGACTTCGTCGACCGGATGATGCCGGTGGCCGCGCAGTACGGGATCCGCGTCGAGATGGCGATCCAGCCGATCCACGCGTTCGCGTTCGCGACGAACACGGCGGCGAAGATCGCGGCGTTCACGAACTACGTCCGGGAGGTCGCGCGACGCTGGCCGCAGGTGAAGGAGTTCGTGATCGGCAACGAGCCGAACGTCAAGCGCTTCTGGCAGCCGCAGCACAACCCGGACGGCTCGATCTCCTCGGCCGCCGTCTACGAGCAGGTGCTGGCCGCGTCGTACGACACGCTCAAGGCGATCGACCCGTCGATCACGGTCGACGGGCTCGCGCTCTCGCCGCGCGGCAACGACGGCGCGCCGGGCACCAACGCCGAGTCGGTCTCCCCGGTGCGCTTCATCGCCGCCCTCGGCGCGGCCTATCGCCAGAGCGGCCGGACGAAGCCGATCGCCGACGTCTTCGACTTCCACGCGTACTCGAACATCAACACGCAGCCGCTGACCCGGCCGTACCAGTGGCCGAACGCAGGCGCGGCGAACCTCGACCGCCTCGAGCAGGCGTGGTGGGACGCCTTCCACGGGACGGGTCAGCCCGTGTTCCGGGAGGCCGGCCAGACCGGGCCGGGGCCGTACGTCACGTTCCGGATCGACGAGAGCGGGACGCAGGTGAAGATCGACCCGACCAAGGTCAACCCGGATCTCTACTCGGGCACGGAGAACGTCCCGACGGTGGACGAGGCGACGCAGGCGCAGTACTACACGGGGCTGATCAACCTCGCGAAGTGCGATCCGGCGGTCTCGACGCTCGACCTCTTCCATCTGATCGACGAGCCGCTGTTGAACAGCGGATTCCAGAGCGGACTGCTGCGCATCGACGGCAGCAAGCGGCCGTCCTACGCCGCCGTCAAGCAGGCGATCGCCGCCGCGCGCGCCTGCGCGAAGCCGCACACCTGGAAGCACACGACCGTCGTGATCGGCGCGAAGGGCAGCTTCAACGTGACGACGAAGGTCGCCGCCCAGCGCACGTGGCGGTCGACGGCCGGCGCGGGCGAAGAGGTCTCGGCGACGACGTCGATCTTCCCGGCGGCAACCACGGCGGCCCTGATACGAGCCGCGCTCGGGAACGGCGCCACAGGGATCGCGTCGCTGCCGTCTGCGAGCGGACTGATCAAGGCGAACACGAGCAGGACGTTCATGCTGCGGGGCAAGCTCGCGCCGGGTCGGTACGTCTACGCGGTGCAGCTGCACGCGACGATGAACCCGTCCCGCACGTCGCTGCTCGTCAGCAAGCCGTTCACGGTTCGCTGACGCGCAGCAGGGCGGCGCCCCGCACCTCGCCCCGGCGCAGGCGGGCGAGCGCGTCGTTCGCCTCGGTCAGCGGGAAGACCTCGACCTCCGTCCGCACCGGAACCCCGGGCGCGAGCGCCATGAACTCCTCGGCGTCGCGGCGGGTCAGGTTCGCGACCGAGCGCACGGCGCGCTCGCCCCAGAGCAGCTCGTACGGGAAGGACGGGATGTCGCTCATGTGGATCCCGGCGCAGACGACGACCGCGCCCTTCGCTGACGCCCGCAACGCGGCGGGGACGAGCTCGCCCGCCGGCGCGAACAGGATCGCCGCGTCGAGCTCCTCGGGCGCCGGCCCGGCCGAGTCGCCGGCCCACTCGGCGCCGAGCTCGAGCGCGAGCGACTGCGCCGCCTCGTCGTCCGCGCGCGTGAACGCGAACACGCGCCTGCCCTCGTGCCGCGCGACCTGCGCGACGATGTGCGCCGACGCGCCGAAGCCGTAGAGGCCGAGCCGCTCGGCGTCCCCGGCCATTCGCAGCGCGCGGTAGCCGATCAGCCCCGCGCAGAGGAGCGGCGCCGCCTCCTCGTCGCCGTACACGTCGGGGATCGGAACGCAGTAGCGCTCGTCCGCGGCGGCCAGCTCGGCGTAGCCGCCGTCGAGCGTGTAGCCGGTGAAGTGGGCGCGGTCGCAGAGGTTCTCACGGCCGCCGAGGCAATAGCGGCACTCGCCGTCCGTCCACCCGAGCCACGGGATGCCGATGCGGTCACCGTGGTTGAACCGCTCGCCGCCGCGCACGACTCGCCCGACGATCTGGTGGCCGAGGACGAGCGGCAGCTTCGGGTTGGGCAGCTCGCCGTCGACCACGTGCAGGTCGGTGCGGCAGACACCGCAGGCCGCGACCTCGACGAGCACCTGCCCATGGGCAGGCTCGGGGTCGGGCAACTCGGCCGCTCGAAGCGGCGTCCCGGGACGGTCGAGCACCATCGCCTTCATCGGCAGGGATAATCCTGGCATGCCGATGGACGTCGCCGAGGTCGCCGCTCACGCGCGGACCGAGAACTTCCCGATCGCCTCGTTCCTCTTCCCGCGCGAGTACCGGCCGCACCTGCGGGCGATCTACGGCTTCGCGCGGCTCGTCGACCTGCTCGGCGACGACTGGGACGGCGACCGGCTCGAGGTGCTCGACGAGCTCGAGCGGCAGCTCGACCTCTGCTACGACGGCGAGCCCGAGTGGCCCGTGATGCGCGAGCTGCAGCCGACGATCCGCGCCTGCGACCTGCCGCGCGAGCCGTTCTTCCGCCTGATCGAGTGCAACCGGCAGGACCAGCGTGTCTCCGAGTACGAGTCCTGGGCCGACCTGAAGGCGTACTGCACGTTGTCGGCCGATCCGGTCGGGCGGCTCGTGCTCGGTGTGCTCGGGCTCGCGGGGGACACCGAGCTCGTCACGTGGTCGGACGACGTCTGTACCGGTCTCCAGCTCGTGAACTTCCTGCAGGGCGTGCCGCGCGACCTCGAGCTCGGTCGCATCTATGTGCCGGCCGACGAGCGCCGACGCTTCGACGTGACGGAGCTCGACCGGCCGAACGAGCCGCTCACGCGGCTGCTGCGCTTCGAGGCGGAGCGGGCACGCGGGCTGCTCGGCGCGGGCGTGAAGCTGCGCGAGGCGATCGGCGGCCGAGTGGGGAAGGGCGTCGGGCTGTTCGCGCGCGGCGGCCTGGCGGCTCTCGAGTCGCTCGAGGAGGCGAACTGGGACATCTTCACGCAGCGGCCGCGTCCCTCGCGGGCTCGGCTGGCGCGGGCCGCGGTGGTGGAGCTCGTCCGATGAGCGTGGCGGTCGAGCAGGCGTACGCCGAGGTCGAGCGGCTGACGAGGGCGCGGGCGCGCAACTTCTCGTACGGCATCCGACTCCTGCCGAAGCCGAAGCGGCGCGCGATCGCGGCGATCTACGCGTTCGCGCGCGAGGTCGACGACGTGGCGGACGACCCGACGCTGTCCGTGGTTGCGAAGCGGTCGCGCCTCGAAGGGCTCGACCGCGCCCTGGATGCGGAGCCGGGCTCGAGCCCGATGCTGGTCGCACTCGCCGATGCCCGCAGCCGCTATCCGATCCGCGCCGAGGCGCTACACGCCTTCGTCGAGGGTGGGATGCAGGACACCGAGCAGGCGCGGTACGCGGACTTCGACCAGTTGGCGGGGTACTGCCGGCGGGTCGCGGGCGCCGTCGGCGTCGCCTGCATGGCCGTGTACGGAGCCGACCAGCCGCAGCGTGCCGAGGCGATGGGCATCGCGCTCCAGCTGATCAACATCATGCGCGACGTCGACGAGGACTGGAGCCTCGGCCGCGTGTACATCCCGCAGGACGAGCTGGCCTCGTTCGGCGTGTCCGAGGGGGACATCGCCGCCGGCCGGTGCACGTCCGCGTGGCAGGCGCTGATGGCGTACCAGGCCGCCCGCGCGCGGACGTACCTCGCGGAGGGCCGGACGCTGCTGGGCTACCTCGACCGCCGCAGCGCCGCGTGCGTGGCGGCGTTCGCGAACCTCTACGAGGCGACCCTCGAGCGCATCGAGCAGAGCGGGTTCGACGTCTTCAACTCACCGCCGAGCCTCTCGGCGATGACGAAGCTCCGCATCGTCGGCTCCGGCCTCGTCCTGCGGTGACAGCCGGCGCTGCGGCGCGGCCGCTCTCCGTTTTTCTTCCCCCCGGGGGCCCTTCGGGCCCGTTCCCCCCGCTTTTGAGGGTAGCGCGGAAAATCGCGCCCGTGGGTGACGGAAGTGTGCCGATATCCGCGCTCAGCGCGGGGCAGGCGAGGTGAGGGTCGCCGTCGTCGGAGGCGGGCTGGCCGGGCTCGCCGCAGCGCTCGAGCTCGCCGACTCCGGCCACGTCGTGACCGTGCTCGAAGCACGGCCGACGCTCGGCGGAGCCGTCCAGACGCTGCCGGAGCGCGAGGGCGATCCGCCGCCTCCGCCCGACAACGGCCAGCACATCGCGCTCGGCTGCTTCACCGAGTACCTGCGCTTCCTCGACCGCGTCGGGGAGGGCGGCGCCTACCGCCGCGAGCGGCTCTCGCTGCCCGTCATCGGCGAGGACGCGAGCGTCGCCGCGATCAGCCGCTCGCCGCTCTCGATCCTCCGCTACCGGCACCTGCCGGCGCGCGAGCGCGGTGGCGTCGTGCGCACGTTGCTGGCGCTTCGGCGCGCGCAGGGGGAGGACGGAGAGTCGTTCGGCGCGCTCCTGCGCCGGCTCGGAGCTACCGACCTCCAGATCGACCGGTTCTGGGACGTCTTCGTCCGGCCGGCGCTCAACCTGCGCAGCGACGAGGCCAGCGCGGCGATGGGCGTTTTCACCGTCCGCACGGCCCTGCTCGGAAAGGCGGCTGCCGCCGACGTGATCCTGCCGACACGGCCGCTCGGCGAGATGCACGGCGACGCTGCCGGGCGCGCGCTCGAAGCTGCCGGCGCGACCGTGCAGACGAACAACCGCGTCGAGGCGCTGGACGACCTCGACGCGGACGCGATCGTCGTCGCCGTCCCGCCGGCCGAGTCGTCACGGCTGCTCGGAGAGCCCGAGCCGGCCCTCGAGCCGTCGCCGATCGTCTCGGTTCACCTCCTCTTCGACCGGCCGCTGCTCCGCTCGTCGCTCGCCGCGCTGCTCGACTCTCCGGCCCACTGGGTCTTCGACCGGGGCGCGCTCACCGGTCACCAACCCGAGCGCGGCCAGTACCTGACGGTGGTCGCGAGCGGCGTCCCCGACCTGCTCGAGATCCGCGGCAAGGGGCTCGTCGACCTGATGGCGGACGAGTTGACCGGCCGGCTCGGTCACGCCGAGCTGCTGTGGTCGCGCGTCAGCCGCGAGCCCTACGCCACCGTCGCGCTCCGCCCCGGCACCCAGCGCGAACGCCGCGGCACCGACACCGACCGTCCGAACGTTGTGCGAGCCGGCACGTGGACGGACACCGGCTGGCCGGCGACGATGGAGAGCGCCGTCCGCAGCGGCGTCCTCGCGGCGCGTAGGATCAGCGACATGCGGGCGGTTCGGCCATGACCGTCGTGCAGGAGCTGGGGGCGCTCGACAAGGCAATCGAGGCCGGAACGCAACGCCTGCTCGAGCTGCAGCACCCCGACGGCTACTGGGTCGGTGAGCTGGAGTCGAACGCGACGATGACCGCGGAGCACCTGTTCTGGCTCCACTTCATGGGCCTTCGCGACCGGCGAACGGACAAGAAGCTCGCCAACGAGCTGCTCGCGCGCCGGCGCGAGGACGGCACCTGGTCGAACTGGTTCGAAGGCCCGGCCGATCTCTCGACGACGATCGAGTCGTACATCGCGCTGAAGATGCTCGGCGTCGACGCGGGCGACCTCACTCGCGACTACATCAACCGCCGCGGCGGCATCCCGAGGGCGCGCGTCTTCACGAAGTGCTTCCTCTCGCTCCTCGGCCAGTGGCCGTGGCAGCGCGTCTCGCCGGTGCCGCCGGAGATCGTGCTCCTGCCGCCCTCCTCGCCGTTCTCGGTCTACAACCTCGCCTGCTGGGCGCGGCAGACCGTGGTCCCCCTCTCCGTCGTCATGGCGCTGCGGGCGCACCGCCGAGCGGACGTCGACCTGCGCGAGATCGGCGCGCGTCCCGGCGAGACCACCCCGCCGCCCCGGCCCGGGCCGATCCGCCGCCGCGCGATCGCCGAGGCCGAGCGCTGGGTGCGCGCGCGCCAGGAGGCCGACGGAGGCTGGGGCGGGATCCAGCCTCCGTGGGTCTGGTCGATCCTCATGCTCGCATCGCTCGGCTACGGCTTCGAGGACGAACAGCTGCGCCGCGCCGTCGAGGGTTGGGGCGGCTTCCTGATCGACGAGGGCGACCGGCTGCGTCCAGAGGCGTGCCAGTCGCCGACCTGGGACACAGGCCTCGCGCTCCTCGGCCTGCGCTGCTCGGGCGTCCCGGACAGCCACCCGCAGCTCGTGAAGGCCGGCGAGTGGTTGCTGAACGAGGAGATCCGCGTCCGCGGCGACTGGTCGGTGCGCGTGCCCGATGTTCCGCCCGGCGGCTGGGCGTTCGAGTTCCAGAACGACAACTACCCGGATGTCGACGACGTCGCGGTGATCTGTCTCGCGCTCCGCGACCTCGGGATCGGCGAAGAGGCGGCCGTCGCACGCTCGCTCGAGTGGATGGCCGGGATGCAGTGCTCGAACGGCGGCTGGGGCGCGTTCGACGTCGACAACGACAGCGAGTGGCTCTACCGCATCCCGTTCTTCGACTTCGGCGCCGTCATCGACCCGCCCAGCGAGGACGTCGCCGGCCACGCCGTCGAGGCGTTCGCGCCGTATCCCGAGTACGCGGAGCCGATGCGCCGCGGGATCGACTACCTCCTCCGCGAGCAACAGGCGGACGGCTCCTGGTGGGGCCGCTGGGGCGTGAACCACGTCTACGGGACGGCCGCCGTGCTGCCTGCGCTCGAGGCGGCCGGCATCGACCACGACCATCCGGCGATGCGCAGGGCGGTCGCGTGGCTCGACTCGGTGCAGGCAGGGAGCGGCGGCTTCGGCGAGGACATCCGCTCCTACCACGAGCCGGAATGGCGCGGCCGGGGCGTCCCGACGGCTTCACAAACCGCGTGGGGCGTACTAGCCTACGTGGCGGCAGGCGAGGCAGAGAGACCGTCCGCGAGGCGAGCGGCCGACTATCTCTGCTCAACTCAGCTCGACAACGGAGACTGGGAGGAGCAGCATTACACCGGCACCGGGTTTCCTACCGACTTCATGATCCGCTATCACCTCTACCGTCTGCACTTCCCTCTGATCGCTCTCGGTCGTCTACGAGAAAGGCTCAACGCATGAAATTTCCGCTGCGCTCGACGATCCAGATCGGCCGCTACGTCGCTTCCCAGAAGAAGAAGGGGGAGCTCTACCCGCTCGTGCTGATGCTCGAGCCGACCCTGGCGTGCAACATCGCCTGCATCGGCTGCGGGAAGATCCGCGAATACGAGTCGAACAAGGCGCGGCTGACCGTCGACGAGTGCATCGACTCGGCCGTCCAGTGCCCGGCGCCGGTCGTCTCGATCTGCGGCGGCGAGCCGCTGATCTTCAAGGGGATCGAGGACGTCGTCGCCGGTGTCCTCGAGATGAAGAAGACGATCGAGCTGTGCACGAACGCACTGCGCCTCGTCGAGTTCCTCGACGTCTTCAAGCCCGACCCGCGGCTCACCTTCGTCGTCCACCTCGACGGCATGCGCGAGATCCACGACTACATCTGCGACTACCCGGGCCTCTGGGACGTCGCGGTCGACGCGATCAAGCAGGCCCGGAAGGCGGGATTCAGGGTTTCGACGAACACGACGATCTTCAAGGAGTCGTCCGTCGACGACGTCATCGAGATGATGGGTTACATGACCAACGAGGTGGGAATCGACGGGCTGTTGATCGCACCCGGGTACCAGTACTCGCAGATCGATCCGGCCCTGACGATGACGCGCGCCGAGCACGAGGAGAAGTTCCGCAAGATCCGGGCCGCGGCGAAGGAGCACGGCTACCGCTGGCTCGCGAGCCCGCTCTACCAGGACTTCCTCACCGGCGAGCGAACCCTCCCCTGCGCTCCGTGGGGATCGATCACCCGAAACCCGTACGGCTGGAAAGGCCCGTGCTACCTGCTCACCGACGGCATCTTCCCCTCCTACGAGGCCCTCATGGAGGGTATCGAGTGGGAGATGTACGGCCCGGGGAACGACCCGCGCTGCGAGCACTGCGCCATCCACTGCGGGTTCGAGCCGGCCGCGGCGATCGCCGCCACGTCGAGCATCAAGGAGACCGTCCGGAGCATGGCTTGGACCTTCACGGGATGACGCTGGCCTGCGCCACCCGGACGGAGGAGCGCGCGGCCCGCAAGGTCGGGGCGCGTACCGTGCTCGTCGGCATCGGCGCCCGCAAGGGCGTGCCGGATGAGCCGGTCGTCTCGTTCGGCCTGGCCGGCGGCCTGCACGACGGGCTCGAGTGCGGCGAGGTGCTGGACGCGACGCGCGTCGTCGAGCCGGACGGGACGGTGCTCTGGGAAGGCGGCCCGCTCGGCGCCTCGGGCGCCCGCGAGGCGACGATCGTCGCCGTCGACGCGGTGCTCGACGACCCGGGCGAGCGGCGGCGGCTCCACGAGCAGACCGGAGCCGACGCGGCCGACATGGAGTCGGGCCCGCTCGCGCGTGCCGGCAAGCTCGCCGGCTGCGTCCGCGCGATCAGCGACACGCCCAGCCATACGCTCGGCCCGCTCGCCGACGCCGTCGGGCCGGACGGACGGCTCCGCGCCGCCGGGATCCTCGGTCTCGTCGCCCACCCGCGGAGCACGGCGCGAGCCCTCGGCGACGTCCGGCGCGCTCTCGACTCCTTGCAACACTGTGTTGCAAAGTCGGACGAGGTGCCGGCTTGACCGCGGCGAACGGGACGTCGAACGGAAGCGGGAACGGGAGCAAGCGCGTCCTGCTCGCGGCGCCGCGGTCGTTTTGCGCCGGGGTCGACCGGGCGATCGAGATCGTCGAGCGGCTGCTCGCGCAGTACGGCCCGCCCGTCTACGTCCGTCACGAGATCGTCCACAACGACAACGTCGTTCGCCGGCTCGAGGAGCTCGGCGCGGTGTTCGTCGAGCACGAGGACGAGATCCCCCCCGGCGAGATTCTGCGTCCTTTCGGCCCACGGCGTCGCGCCCGCGGTGCGCAAGGCCTGCGAGGACAAGGGCCTGCGCGTCGTCGACGCCGTCTGCCCGCTCGTTTCCAAGGTGCACGCGGAGGCGCGGCGCTACGCCGATTCCGGCCACCTCGTCGCGCTGATCGGCCACGCGAACCACGTCGAGGTGATCGGGACGAAAGGCGAGCGGCCGGAGCAGATCGTCGTCGTCGAGTCGCCCGAGGATGCGGCGGAGCTCGATACGAAGGGCCAGCCGCTCGCGGTCATCACGCAGACGACGCTGTCCCTCGACGACGTGGCCTCGACCGTCGACGTCCTTTCGGACCGCTTCGGGGGCCTGAAGCGGCCCGGGGCGGAGGACATCTGCTACGCCACTCAGAATCGCCAGGATGCGGTCAAGGAGATCGTCAGCCGGGGAGCGACGCTGCTGCTCGTGATCGGCTCCCCGACGAGCTCGAACGCGAACCGGCTCGTCGAGGTCGCCCGCGCGCGTGGCGCCGAGGCGACGCTGATCGACGGCGAGTCGCCGCTCGACTCCGAGCTGCTGAACGGCCACGAGATCGTCGGTCTGACCGCCGGAGCCTCGACGCCGGAGGGCCTCGTCCAGTCCGTCCTCGGCACGCTCGCCGGCCGCGGCTACGACGAGGTTGAAGAAATCACCGTCGCAAGAGAGGATGTGCACTTCAGACTGCCCCGGGAGGTCTACGCGTGACATCCGTCGAGATTCCGAGCTCAGTTGCCGCAGCACTGCCGACCCTCGCGGTGTTCGACATCACCAACGAGGTGTCGCGCGACGTGCGGAAGGCCGACCTCGGCTCGGGTCTCGCCTACGTGACGCCGCACGCGGCCTCGTCGCTGATCCGGGTCACCGAACGCGAGTCGGGCTTCTTCTGCGACTTCGAGGAGATGCTCTCGCGGCTCGTGCCGATCCCGGCCGCGAACCGCGAGCGCCTGATCCTCGGCCTGCTCGGCGCCCGCACGGAGCAGATCCCGTATGCCGACGGCCGGTTGACGCTCGGCCAGTGGCAGCGGATCCTGCTCTTCGGGTTCAACGGCGACGCACGAGCCGGCTACGACTTGACGCTGATCGCGTGACGCGCGGGGCGGCGCCCGCGTTCGCCGCCGTTCTCGTCGTCGCCTGCCTCGCGTCCAGCGCCCTCGCCGGCGGCGGCCCGCGCTCGTTCAAGGCGCCGGACGCGGTCGGCTCGATCTCGGCCAGCGGCAGCTCGGCGGCGATCCACGTCGGCGACGGCGTCAACCTCTGCACGCCCGCCATGGTCTGGAACGCCGCGACGGGAGCGGTCATGAAGCTGAAGGACCCGTGCACGAGCGACGCGACCTTCCAGAACCTGACGCTTGCTGGCACGACCCCGATCTGGTGGGACCAGTCGGCAGGCAACCACGTCTACTGCGACGACGTGTACGCGAGCAGCCATGCGCTCGGCGTCTGCGACGGCACCGAGGGCGACACCTTCTACGAGTTCGCCGGCGACAGGACGGTGGCGGCGATCTCCGACTACACCGTCTGCGACTCCGACTGCACCGGCGCGAAGGGCCAGCTCCTGCCGGACGGGAACTACAGCGTCGAGGTGAGACGGCTCGTCGGTCGGAAAGTCGTCACGCTTCTGAAGCCGGTCGACTTCCGGGTCTTCCTCGACGCCCGCAACTGGCGCGTGGCGACGATCGAGCCGAAGTCGACGCTGACCGTCTGGGACGCGTCCGGGGCAAAGCTCTGGAGCCTTCCCGGGGTCACGGGCGTGTACGCGGGTGCGATTGCCGGCAACTCGGTCGTGATCCACCAGTTGCGGACGCTCCGTGTCTACTCGAAGACCGGCGCCGGCCCGGCGAGGCCTGTTCCGAAGGGCACGTCACTCGAAGGAACCGCCGGCGGCCTGGCGCTCTACGACGTCGGCTCGACCGTGCGCGTGCTGCGGCTCTCGGACGGCCGTGACCGGAAGCTCGTCACGGTCGCGGGTCTCGCGGGCTCGCAGATCACGTCGGCGGGCGTGTTCTACGCGGCCGGACGCACGGTGACGCTCGTGCCGATGGCGGCAGTGCTTCGCATTCTTCGGTAACGGATTCTATCATCCGCCCATGGAGCGGGCGCGTCGTCACCAGCGCCTTCTGTCGGCCCTCGTCTTCGGCCTTCTCGCCGTCGCGGCCGAGCTGATCGGCGCGAGCCTGACCCACCGCTTCGATCTCGGTCGCCACGTGCGCTCGCCGAGCTACCGGGACGCGGCGTACTACCCGGCCGTCATCGCCACGGTCAAGGTCGGAATCGCGCTGCTGCTCGCGTCGTTGCTCTGGCGTATGTTGAGGGCTCACGCAATCGAGCAGGCCGCCAGGACGGCCGGCGCGCGCGGCGGGCGGCTTCCGCGCCTGCGGATCTCGCTCTCGCCGCGGCTTGCCTTCGCATTCTTCGCCGTCACGTCGCTCACGTACCTCCTGCACGCGAACTACGACCGCGTGGCCGCCGGCCGCTGGGCGCTCTTCTTCCCGCTGATCCATTCGTCCGCGCTGCCCGTGTTCGCGGTGCTGGCGGTGCTCACGGCCGTCCTCTGGGCCGTCGTCCAGCGCTGGCTCGCCGACTACGAGCAGTACGCGGAGGACGCAGCCCGCCTTGCCCGCAGCCTCGCACGCACGCGTCCGCGGGTCGTCGCCTTCCCGCACGTCACGGTCGCCGTTCCGCCGCGCCGGCGGTTCGGCTTCGTCCTCGACTCGCGCCCGCCTCCCGCCGCCGCCTAGCCCGCGCCACACCTTCTGCCCGGCGCGGGCTGTTCGGCGTCGTCCCCTGGGGAGAGGAGGTGCGTGTGCAAATCTCGACCGACCTGACCCGCGAAGCGGTACGCCGCTCACCACGGGCGGTGTTCGTGCTGTCGCTCGGCCCGGTGTGCGCTCTCGGCGGCGTGGCCTGGGCACTGCTCCAGCCGTACCGGATCACGTTGCTGCACCCGTACGGGCAGGGCGTCTGGTGGCTGATCGCCGAGCCGCCGCTCTACGCCGTCGTCGTCGGGCTCGCGTTCTACTGGTTCGTGGCGCCCAGCGTGCTCGAAGATCTGGAGCAGGCCGAAAGGGAGCGCCGAGGGTGATCGTCGCCGCCCTGCAGCCGAAGTCCGAGTTCATCCACTGGTGGTTCGCGACCGGCTTCCTGATCCTCGCGCTCTGCTTTGCGGCGCGCAGCGTCGTCGGCGGGGAGGTCTGGGACCGGCGGCCGTGGCGGCGCTACCTGTTCCCGGGCGTGCTGTTCGCGATGGGGTTGCTGATGTTCCCGGTGATGGTCTTCTACACCAACTCTGCGGTCCACATGGTCGCCCACGGCTCGTGGGCCGAGACGATGATGCTCGCCGGCGGCGCGCAGCTCGGCCTCGCAGCGGGGAAGCTCAAGAGCCCGCTCTGGAACCTGACGCTCGCGATCGGACTCTTCGTCGGCGGTGTCGCGATCCTCGTGCACGAGCAGAACGGCTGGTTCTACTCGCGCGCCGCGTTCGGGCACCACCTGCTCGGCTGGATCGCGATCGGCGGCGCGCTCATCCCGGTCGCGCTCTCGATCCGGCCGCGCTCGATCGTGACCGGCCTGTGCTTCGCAGCTCTGCTCGTGTCGGTGTCGACCGTCCTCTACGCCGACCGTGACACGGCGCCGATCTTCGGGCACCTCTCGCCGGAGGCGGGGAACCCGCACCGGTGAGGCGGCTGATCCTCTGCGGCGCGCTCCTGGCGACGCTCGTCGCGCCGGCGACGGCGTTCGCGCATGCGTCGATCAAGCGTTCCGAGCCGGGCTACCGGCAGCGCCTCGAGCGCGCCCCGACGCAGGTGGAGATCGACTTCGACCAGGGCGTGAAGGTCTTCCCGGGAGCGATCAAGGTCTACGACGTGCACGGGCGCGACTACGCGCGCGGAGTGCACGTGGAGAGCGGCGGGCACGCGATCGTCGCCCCGCTCGCGCACCTGCCGACCGGCGCCTACACCGTGCGCTGGCAGGCGCTCTCCGGCGACGGTCACGTGGTTTCGGGCGTCTACACGTTCGGCGTCCGCGTCGCCGCGCCGCCGCCGAACGACGCCTACGGCTCGTCCGGCCCGACGACGACCGAGAACGTGCTCCGCTGGCTCCTCTTCGTCAGCCTCGCGCTCGTGATCGGCGGCATCGCCTTCCGGCTCGTCGTGCTACCCCGCCGGGTGCCCGAGCGGCTCGAACGCGTCTTCTACTGGCTCGCGCTCGGCGGTGTCGTCGCGGCGATCCAGGTCGGCTGCCTCGCGTTCCTGCTCCGGGCCGAGGACGCGCTCCAGCTCCCGTTCAGCAGGTTCCTCTACGGCGACCTGACGCCGTTCGCCGACGGCACGCGCTTCGGCGAGGCGTTCGTCGTGATGACGCTCGGCTTTGCAGTCGTCACCGCGCTGATCTTCCTGGCCTGGCTCACCGACCGGGAGCGAGTCTTCCTCTGGCCAGCTCTGGCGCTGTCGCTCGTGCTCGCCTCGGGCCTGTCGCTCTCGGGTCATTCGGCATTCGACCCGCCGACGTCGAAGTGGTCGGAGCTCGCCGACTGGGTGCACCTCTCGTCGGCGTCCCTGTGGGCGGGCGGGCTCATGATGCTGCTCGCCGTCTTCCTCACGGCGCCGGCGCTGCGCGGCGACGCGTTCGTCCGCTTCGCGCGGTTCGCGCCGGTGCTGATCGCGCTCCTGCTCGCGGCCGGCATCTACCTCAGCGTCCTGCGCCTGCCGTCCCTGTCCGACCTGTGGACGACGGGGTACGGGCACGTGCTGATCGTCAAGCTCTCGCTCGTCGCGCTCGTGCTGCTCTGGGGCGCCGTGCACCACTTCGTCGTCGAGCCGCGCGTCCGCGTGCCGGACGTACAGCGGCGGGTCCGGCCGAGCCTCGCGGGCGAGATGACCGTCGGCCTCGCCGTGCTGCTCGTGGCCGCGTTCCTCGTCAACTCGAAGCCGCCCTCTCGCACCGCTCCGCAGCCGCCGCAGGCGGCGCCGCCTCGCATCGCTAGCGTGGGCAGATGCTCTGGGCGATCTCCGGAGGCGCCGGGTTCCTCGGCCTGCACCTGGCGCGGAGGCTTGTCGCCGACGGGCACACGGTGCGCACGCTCGACCTCGCTCCGCTCGACGACGCGCCACTCGAAGGCGCGGTCGAGGAGTTGCGCGGCGACGTCCGCGACCCGGCGGCGGCCGCGCAGCTCGTCGCCGGCGCCGACCTGCTCGTGCACGCCGCCGCCGCGTTGCCGATCCGTGGCTCGCGGGACGAGATCGTCGCCGTCAACATCGGCGGCACCGCGTCGGTGCTCGGCGCGGCGGCCGACGCAGGCGTCAAGCGCTCCGTCTTCATCTCGTCCACCGCCGTCTACGGCGTGCCGAAGGTCCACCCGATCTTCGAGGACGCCCCGCTCGTCGGCGTCGGCGCCTACGGCGGCTCGAAGATCGAGGCCGAGCGCGTCTGCCTCGAGTTCGCGCGCCGCGGGCACGAGGTCGTGATCGTCCGGCCGAAGACCTTCATCGGCCCGGAACGGCTCGGAGTCTTCGAGATCCTCTTCGACTGGATCCACGACGGCCGCCGCATCTACGTGCTCGGCGACGGGAACAACCGCTACCAGCTGCTCGCCGTCGAGGATCTCGTCGACGCCGTCGTGCGCGCCGCGTCGGCCGAGGCAGCCGCAGGCCAGGCGATCAACGTCGGCGCGCAGGAGTTCGGCACCGTCCGCGCCGATTTGCAGGCGCTGATCGATCACGCAGACTCCACCAGCCGGCTCCAACCCGTGCCTGCCCGCCCGGCCGAGGTCGCTCTCCGCGCCCTCGAGCTCGCGCGCGTGTCGCCGCTCGCCGAGTGGCACTACAAGACCGCGCACCGCGACTCGTTCGTCGACGTCTCGAAGGCCGAGCGCCTCCTCGGCTGGCACGCGCGCTACTCGAACGCGGAGGCGCTCTGCCGCACGTACCACTGGTATCTCGAGCATCGGGGCACGCTCGGCCGAGCGGGGACGACGCACCGGATGCCGTGGAACCAGCAGGCGCTCGCTCTCCTGAAGCGCGTCAGCTGATCAGGGCGAGACCTTGATCCGCTGCACGACCCACGTCGCGAAGACGTCGTCGCAGCCGGGCGACTCGGTCCAGGTGCCCTGGCCGTCGAGATAGTAGGACGTGCCGCGCGAGTACGAGCTTGCGCAGCTGTAGAGGTAGTACGTGTAGTCGGTCTGCGGGTCCGAGAGGCCGTTGGGGGCGACGACGGTGATCGCGTAATGCTGGCCCGTGAGGACGAAGACGGGCTTCGTCAGGTGCACGTTCCCGACCGTGCTCTGGTGCAAGAGCGTCGTCGAGTAAAGGACGGAGCTCGAGGGCGTGCCGGACTGCGTCGTCCTGGTGATCGAGAGCACGTCGGACGGGTTCGCGCCCGTTCCGTTCACGTTGATGTCCGTGAGCCAGCCAGAGACGCCGACCGTGAACGTCTGCGCGAACCCGGGAACGTTCTCGGAGATGTCGTCGACGAAGAACTGGCGCTGGTCGACGACGGCGCGCAACGCCAGCGGCGCGGTCGACTGCACGAACGCGCCGGATCCTCCCTCTCCCCAGATCCCGCTGCATTCCAGTTCGTAGAAGCCGTGCTCCCACCCCCAGACGAGCACGCTCTCGCTGCCCGACAGAGGCTTCGAGCCCGACCAGTCGCCGTACGCCTCACAGGAATCGACGTTGGTCGTCGTCCACGTCAGCGTCGAGGTCGACCCGGGGGCCACAGAGGTCGGGTTGGCGCTGATATCCACCTCGGGGTACTGGTATTCGGCGACCGACGCGCTCTTGCGTGAGCCGATCGACGCGCCGAGCGAGCCGACCGCGTAAAGCCCGAGCCCGACGAAGAGCAGGCCGATCACGACCCGGGCGCCTCGACGACGGCGAAGACTTGCGCTCACGTTGCCGCGAGTCTAGGGAGCCGGGCGGATTGAGTCAACGTGTCCGCTCCGGTCAGGTACCGGGCGCCGTCTTCAGCCTGACGAGCGCCAGGATCGCGAAGGCGGCGACGGCCACGGCGAGCACGAGCCGCCGATCCTCGGAGAGCCGCTTCGCGCCCGCAGGCCGCGCGCCTGCGAGCAGCATCCCGGCCAGCACGATTCCCGGCAGCGTCGTCGCGGGCAGCTCCCAGTCCCAGTCAACCCCCGTGTGGACGACGTACGTCGCGAACGCGGCCGTCGTCACTGCGCGCCATCGGCCCGCGTTCTCGCGTGCGGCCAGGAAGACGGTGACGAGGTAGGCGACGACGAGCGCGAGGCCGACGAGGCCGAGCTCAGCGAGCGACTCGACGAACAGGCTGTGTGCGTCGAGCGCGCCGAGCTTGGTTGTCTTGTGGAGCGCCCAGTAGCGGCCGAACGACCCGGCGCCGGAGCCGAGAACCGGATGCGCGGCGTAGTCGTGGAGCGCGGCGTTCCAGTACGACCAGCGGATGTTCCCGCGACCCAGCGCGCCGATGAGCGCGACCGCCGCGACGATCGCGCCGGCGACGCAGGCGAGGGCGATCGCCGGGCGCCGCATGCGATCACGAGAGGCGAGCGCGAGAACGCAGAGCCCGGCAACGGTGGCCAGCGCGGCGCCGCTGCTCTCCGCGAGCGCGAGCGTCGGTACGAGGATCGCCAGCGGCAGGAGCACCGCGAGCCGCCCGCCGCCGCTCCACTCGAGCCCGAGGCCGACGGCGACGACGATCCCGACGGCCGCCACCTCGGCGGCACCGTTCGCATACCCGAGCGGGCCGACGAGCGGACCGGGCGCGGCCGTCGAGCTCGCGTGATCGCCGAGCGCCCACGCCGACAGGAACGTCGAGGCGCCGAGCAGCCCGATGAGCACCGGCACCGTCGCGCGTGCGTCGAAGACGACGAGGAACGCGAGCAGGGCGGAGGCGTAGAGCAGCGCCCGCTCGGCCTCGGGGCCGGCGAGCGCCGGCGTCGACGACCACGCCCACGACACCAGGTTCCAGCCCGCGAAGGCGAGCAGGATCGAGACGGAAGTCACCTCGCGGCGCGAGAGCACCACTCGGTCGGACAGCATCAGCACCGCTCCGGCCGCGGCAAGCACGGCGAGCGTCGTCCAGCGCCACGTCTGCGGGAAGAAGCCTCCGTCGGACAGGCCTACCCCGACCACCGTCAGCGCCGTCGCGAGGCCGAAGAGGCGCGCGGTCGCGGTCAGCTCAGGCCCGGAAGTCTTCGAGCTTGATGCCCAGGCTGCTCGGCCCGAAGGGATCTGGCAGGAGGCAGCGCACGCTCGTGACCTTCACGTTGCCCTTGCTGGGAGTGCCGAGAACGACCCAGGGATCCCGCACGATCTCGCTCAGGTCGGTCATCTCGAAGAGCACCTGCCGGCAGACGCCGCACGGCGCGGCGAGCTCGTGCCACTCGTCGTTCTCTTTCGACCTCGGTTTTCCGGTGATCGCGATCCCCTTGAACAGCCGCTTGCCGCACTCGGCGTTCGCCCGCACGACAGCGGAGCGCTCGGCGCAGATCGTGGCACCGTACGACGCGTTCTCGACGTTCGCGCCCGTGACGAACGTGTCGTCATCCAGAACCACGCACGCACCGACGCAAAAGCCCGAGTAGGGGCTGTACGACTGCTCGAGTGCGAGGATCGCGGCGTCGAGGGCCTTGTCCTGCTCCGGGGTCAGGTTCGTCACAAGCCGGAGAATATGCTCCCCGGGCCGTGTCCGACGACCGCGAGAGCGCCTGGTCCGTCATGTTCGGCGAGCTGTACCTCCGCACCTACGGAGCGCTCGCCGATCCCGACACCGGGCCGAAGCAGGCCGAAGGCCTCGTGCGCCTCGTCGGCCTCGAGCCCGGGGCCGACCTCCTCGACTGCCCGTGCGGCTACGGACGGCACTCGCTCGAGTTCGCCCGGCTCGGCCTCCATGTCGTCGGCTCGGACTACTCCGAGTCCCAGCTCGCCGAGGCACGTCGCCGCGGCGGCGACAACGAGTGGCCGCAGTGGGTGCAGGCCGACTACCGCGAGCTGCCGTTCGCCGGCGCGAGCTTCGACTGCGTCGCGAACCTCTTCACCTCGCCCGGCTACTGGGGCGACGACGGCGATCTGCAGGCGATCCGCGAGTTCCGGCGCGTGCTGCGCCCTGGTGGAACGCTCGTGGTCGAGACGATGCACCGCGACCGGCTGATGCACATCTACAGCCCGAGGTCGTGGGAAGAGCTGCCCGATGGTGACGTGCTGATCGAGGACCGGCAGATCGACTTCGAGCGGGGCGTCACGGTCGTGCGCCACGAGCTCGTGCCAGTGGAGGGCGAGCGCGTCCGCGTCGAGTACGAGTGCCGTGTGTACACGGCGACCGAGCTGGTTGCGATGGTCCGCGCAGCCGGCTTCGAGCACGTCGCCTGCCACGGGGACTTCGACGGCACGCCGCTCTCGCGCGACACCAGGCTCGTTCTCGTGGCGACGTAGATCGGTGCGGTCCCTCTTCGAGGGAATCAGCCGAGAAGCCCAGACGGAGGACAGATCGCTTGCGGCAGCGTTCGCACTCGCTGCACTGACGGCGCTGGCGATGGTGACCTCCTTCGACTCTTTTGGAGCGAAGGCTTGGCTCTATCCCATCGCTGCAGCACTTGTCGCCGTGCCGGTCACGGCCGCCTTCGGCGCTCGCGGTCGGCGGCTCGTGTTTCTCGCCGGCGTCACGGCCCTCGCGTCCTTCGTGCTGCTCGTGCCGGCGCTGATCGTCGTCGTCGTCGTGGTCTACGCGATCTAGGCGCAGAACTCGCAGGCGACCGCGAGATAGACGTCCAGGCACCGCCGCAGGTCGTTCAGGTCGACCCACTCCTCGGTCTCGTGCAGGCCTTCGCCGCCGGGGCCGAGGAGGACGGTCGGGATCCCGGCTGCCGCGATCAGGCCGGAATCGGCCCAGAACGGCATGCCGACGATCTCCGGCCCGCCGGCGTGGCGCCCGACGAGCTCGGCGAACGGGTCGCCGGCCGGCAGTTCGTACGCGTCGCGAGCGAACGGGACGCGTACCTCGGCGCTGAACTGCGGGTCGCCGCGGCCGGCCGTGGCGAGGATCGCCGCCAGCTCGCGCTCGACGTCCACGGTCGTCTCGCCCGGGAGCGTCCGCCGCTCGCCGAGCAGCACGCAGCGCTCCGGGTAGCTCGACAGCTCCTGCCCGCCTTCGATCACGGACGCGTGGGCCGAGCCGGTGCGGAGCAGCGGGTGCGCGGGCACCGATTGGAGCCGCCGGTCGAGCTCCTCGAGCCCGACGAGGACCCGGCCCATGCGGACGATCGCGTCGACGCCGCGGTCGGGCCGCGATCCGTGCGCAGCGCGTCCGGCGACCGTGATCTCGAAGCCGACGAAGCCACGGTGCGCGATCGCGAGCTTCAGCCACGTCGGTTCGGCGACGATGGCGCCGTCGGTGCGGAGCCGTTCGAGCACTGCTTCGGTACCGACGCTGCCGGCTTCCTCGTCGGCGACAGCCGCGACGACGACGTCGCCGCGCAGCCCGAGCCCGGCCGCCTCGCGGGCCGCGAGCATGACCGCGGCCAGGCTTCCCTTCATGTCGAGTGCGCCGCGCCCGTACAGCCGGTCGCCTTCGACCCGCGGTGTGAACGGCGTCTCCATGCCTGTGGCACCGACCGTGTCCAGGTGCGCGTTCAGCATCAGCGACCGCCCGCCGCCGGAGCCGCGCGCGATGCCGACGACGCTCGGCCGGCCGCTCACCGGCTCGAGCACTTCGACCTCGAGTCCGGCGCTCTGCATCCACGCGGCGACGAAGTGGGCGATCTGCCGCTCTCCCGCTGCACCGGCGACGAGCGACGGGTTGACGGAGTCGATGGCGACGAGGTCGGCCGTCAGGCGGGCGAGCTCGTCCACCAGCGCGTCAGCCCGAGACGAGGCTCGCGTCGCGGTCGAGCACGGCGCGGAGCGACGCGTCCAGGATCTCGACGGCGGTGTCGATCTCGTCCTCGGTCACGGTCAGCGGCGGCGCGAGCCGGAAGCAGTTCGCGATCTTCCCCGACCGCACGATGTTCATCGACAGCCCGCGCTCGAGACACTCGTCGGTGACCGCGCGACCGAGCGCGTCCGCAGGCTCCTTCGACGCGCGGTCGGTGACGAGCTCGAGCCCGACGAGCAGCCCGCGCCCGCGCACGTCGCCGATCTGCTCGTGCCGTTCCTGGAGCTCGCGCAGGCGCGCCAGCAGGTACTCGCCCGCGGTCGCCGCCCGCTCGACCAGGCTCTCCTCCTCGATCACGTCCAGCACGGCCAGGCCCGCGGCGGCCGGGAGCGGGTCGGACACGTGTGAGGTGACGTGCAGGAAGCCCTTGCGCTCGCAGTCCTCGGCGATCGCTGCCGAGGTGACGGTCGCCGCAAGTGGGAGCCCGCCGCCGAGCGTCTTCGACAGCGAGAGGAAGTCCGGCACGACGCCCTCGCGCTCGAACGCGAACATCGTCCCGAGCCGGCCGAGGCACGTCTGCGCTTCGTCGAGCACGAGCAGCATCTCTCGCCGCGCGCAGTGCTCCGCCAGTCGCGCGAGATAGCCGTCCGGCGGGACGATGATCCCGCCCGTCGAGAGGATCGGCTCGGCGATCGCCGCCGCCAGCGAGCCGACCGACTGCTGGTCGACGAGCTCGAAGCCGGCGTCGAGGCACGTGCAGTCGCACTGACCGTCGCAGTGCCGGATCGGGCAGCGGTACGCGTACGGCGCCGGCAGCGCGAAGGACCCGGGCAGCAGCGGCCCGTAGCCGGCGTGCGCCATCGAGAAGTTCACGGACGTGATCCCCGTCAAGAGCCCGTGGAAGCTGCGCGTCAGCCCGACAACCTCGAAGCGGCCGGTGTGAAGCTTCGCGAGCTTGAGCGCGACCTCGTTGGCCTCCGAGCCGGTGTTGAGCAGGATCGACCGCTCGAGCGGCGCGGGGACGAGCCCGGCGAGCCGCGCCGCCAGCTCCAGCACGGGCTCCGACAGCATCCAGGAGTTGAGGTGGACGACCTCGTCGAGCGACTGCCGGATCGCGTCGGCGATGCGCGGATGGCCGTGTCCGATCGTCGAGCAATCTGGCCGGACGTGAAGTCGAGCACGCGTCTCCCGTCGGTCGTCTCGACCCAGGCACCCTCCGCCCGCGCGACGACGAACGGCGCGAAGCCCGCGGCGTAGCGGATCAGGAAGCGCTCGCGCTCGTCGCTCATCGACGGCGAGTATCGCAGGCGTCGGCGCCGTACCGGCACGGGCTAAGGTGGGTAGGTGAGACTGGTCGTCGGAGACCGGGTGGTCTACCCCGGACATGGTGTCGGTCACGTGACGGCCCGCGAGAAACGGAGTGTCGAAGGAGCAGAGCAGGACGTTCTCGTGCTCTCGCTCTCGGAGGGCCTCTCCGTCACGTTGCCTGTCGAGCGTGCCGAGGGGCTGCTGCGGCCGCTCTTGAGCGAGGCTGACCTGAGCCGGGTGGGCGAGACGCTACGGGAGGATCATGCGCTCAGCGCCGATGTCTGGGTGAAGCGAATGAAGGCAACGCAGGTGAAGCTGGCGAGCGGCGACCCGCTCGAACTTGCGGAGATCGTGCGTGACGGCGCGCTTCGCCAACGGACCTTGATCGCGAAAGGCAACGGGTCTCATCTCTCGGCGAGCGAGCGTGACCTCTACGTGCGAGCGCGCAGGCTGCTCTCCGGCGAGATCGGGCTGGCGCACGGGCTCGATCCCGGGGACGCAGACGCCTGGATCGAAGAGCAGCTCGCGACGACGGCCTAGAACGAGGAAGCGAGCGCCGCAGGAAAACCATGGGTGACCGAATGACTGCTGAGCAGCACGCGAGCCTCGCTCTCGAATTGGCGGAGCTCGAAGGGCCGAGGCGCAGGGAGATCGTCGAGGCGATTCGCGTCGCGCGGGGCCACGGCGACCTCTCGGAGAACTTCGAGTATCACGCCGCGAAGAACGAGCAGGGATTGCTCGAGCGCCGCATCGCGATCCTTCGTGACCGGCTCGACCAGGCAGAGATCGTCGAGAGCGGCGACGCCGACGTCGTGTCGGTCGGGTCACACGTGGTCGTCGCGGACGAATCCGGCAACCGCGTCGAGATCGAGCTTTCAGCGCTCGGATCCGAAGGTACCGTCTCGCCTCAATCGCCCCTCGGGGCCGCGATCATGGGCAAGCGCGTGGGCGACGAGGTCGACGTCCAGGCACCCCGCGGCCCGTGGCGGGCGACGATCCTCGCGGTCGCAAGCGCAGACGCTTAGCCGTCGCGCACGAGTTCGAGCAACCGCCTCGCGTACTGCGGCGCGGTTGGCTCGTCCTCGTGCTTGAAGTACGCGAAGACGTCGACGCCCGCCGCGAGCATCGGGCGGATGCGGTTGGCCCAGGCGGCGAGCACTGCCTCGTCGTACGGCGGCTCGCGCAGACGCAGGTAGCGGAACGGCGCGTCGCCCTCGAGGGCGTTGACGGCGATCGCGGCGCCGGTGTCCGCGCCGGCCCAGGACTCGTGTCGAAAGTCGAGTGCCCAGCTGAGCTCCGGGTCGACCGAGTCGAGCAGGCGGGCGAGGAGCTCGTCGTCGCGGACCTGCTGGATCACGATCCGCACCGGGCCGAGCCGCTCGCCGAGACTCCGCACCCGTTCCGTGAACGGCACCAGGCGGTTCGGGTGGGGCATCTTCACGGCGAACCGGAACCCCTCGGGCGTCTCCTCTGCCCAGCGGCGAAACTGCGCCTCCTCCGGCAGCCGGTACCCGGTCGTGTTCAGCTCGACGGTGGTCAGCCGCTCCGCGTACGAGCGCAGGAACTCGGTCGACTTCGTCCCCGGCGGGTAGAACTCCGGCTTCCAGGACGGGTACGAGAACCCGGAACTGCCGGCGTAGAGCTGGCCCATGGCGACATCCTGCCGCAGGGACCGCCGTCGGACCGCAAAGCTAGAGTCGGAGGCAGTGGCAATCGCGACCGACGTGACCCCCGAGAACGCGATCCAGGTGCTGGACCACGGCTTCGTCCGCCTCGACGACGCCATGGCGAGCGACCTGTCGGTGGTGAACTCGGCGCGCGTCTCCTTCGGCCGCCGCAAGACCGAGATGGACGAGTCCGACGAGGGCCTGATCCGTTTTCTCATGCGCGACCATCACGGGACTCCGTTTGAGCACAACGCCTTCCGCTTCCACATCCGCGCGCCGATCTTCGTCGCCCGCGAGTGGTTCCGGCACCGCGTCGGGTCGTTCAACGAGTTCAGCATGCGGTACGCGAAGGCGACCGACGACTTCTACGTCCCCGAGCCCGACGACGTGCGCACGCAGGTCGGCAAGCCGGGCGCGTACTCGTTCGAGCCGGTCGATCCGGAGCTCGCCGAGCAGACCCGCGAGGAGCTGCGCGCGGTCTACGAGCAGGCGTATGCGACATACGAGCGCCTCGTCGAAGCCGGCGTCGCACGCGAGCTGGCGCGGGCCGTGATGCCGGTCGGTGCCTACACCGAGTTCTACTGGACGGTCAACGCGCGGGCACTGATGAACTTCGTCGCCCTGCGCGCACACGAGAACGCGCAACGCGAGATCCGGCGCTACGCCGAAGCGGTCGAGACGTTGTTCGCCGAGAAGATGCCCGTCACCCACGCGGCGTTCGTGGCGAACGACCGCGTCGCGCCGTAGTCCCGACTGCTAGGTCGACATGACGATCGGAGCGGTCTTCTGCCCCGGCAGGTGCCTGACGACGACCCAGCCGTCGTACAGCTTCTGCTTGTGCCAGTCCGGAAGGTCGTACGGTACTGACATGCGGATCGTCGTCTCGCCGCCGTCAACGATGAACGTGCCGCACGACGCCGTCGGCTTCCCCTTCTTCGACAGCAGGAGCTCGTACCAGCCGCCCTTCGGCAGGCGGTTCAGGCCCTTGACGCTCATCTGCAGCGGGTAGTTGCCGCCGTTGTCGTGGGAGCCGATCTCCACGTCGGCGGTCGCAGTCTTCTGCGCGCCGAGGCCGTGCATCGGCACCGACGCCGACGAGTGGAACGCTGCGTTGCGCCCGGCCACCGCGTAGCCGATCGCGAACGCGGCGATCGCGACCGCGGCCGCGATGGCGTAGACGGCCATCGGCTTGCGGCGGCGGAACTCGACCACCTTCGAGTCCTCGGGCACCTCCGGCGCGTGCTCCTGCGCCGGCGACAGCTCGGGCGGCGGGCCGGCGGCGAGCAGCATCTCGTGCACCTGCCGGAGCCGGTCGAGCTCCTCGGGAGAGCCCTCGTCGCCGATCAGCTCGTTGAAATCGGGGTCCTGCGTCACTTCAGCTCCTCTTGCAGCTCGTCCGCGAGGCGGGCGAGTGCACTCCGTGTTCGTGTCTTCACCGTACCGAGCGGGATTCCCTCCAGCCCGGCGATCTCGCTCTGTGACAGCCCGCTCCAGTACGCGAGTTCGATCAACCGCCGCTCCTGGTCCGGGAGGACCTCGAGCGCACTGTGCACGCGCCACGAGACCCAGCTGAACTCGGCCCGCTCGTCCGGCCCTGCCTCGGAGGACGGCTCGTCGGGTGCCTCCGCGGGCGGCTCGCGGCGTGCGCGGCCGCGGTCGGCGATGCTGTTCCGCGCCACCGCGAAGAGCCACGGCGCCGCCGGACCGCGCTCGGGGTTGTACGTCCTGGCCGCTCGCCAGATCGCCGCGAACGTCTCCTGGAGCGCGTCCTCGGCACGGCCGCGGTCGCCGAGGCGGCGCAGCGCGAGCCCGAGCACCGAGCGCGAGTAACGCTTGTAGAGCGTCTCGAACGCGTCCGCGTCACGGTGCCCGACACGCTCGAGCAGTTCCTCGTCGGTTGGGGCGATCGCGCTCACCTCGGGGATGCTTGCGGCTTTCCGCGCTCTCGGCAAGCTGAACGGTGGGTCCAGGGCACAGTCCATGGCCATCGACTGTGCTTACGGAGCCGGGCGCCATGCGGATTTTCGAGCCGCACGGGATATGCTCCCACGGCTTTCGACTCCGAACGGAAAGGACACGGATGGCGACGCTGGCCTTCAACGCCGAAGAGATCGCGCCGCGCGAGCTGAAGCCGAGCCTCTACGAGCTGGACGGCATCTCGCGGGCGACGGTCGACGCGCACTACAAGCTCTACCAGGGCTATGTGAACAAGCGGAACGAGATCCTGGGCAAGCTCGCGGAGGTCGACCTGTCGGCGGCGAACCAGGTCTACTCCGAGGTGCGCGCGCTGAAGGTCGACCTGAGCTTCGCGGTCGGCGGGGTCAAGAACCACGAGATCTACTTCGAGCACCTGGGCGGCGACGGCGGCTCGCCGACGGGTGCGGTCGCAGGTCTGATCGAGCAGGGCTACGGCTCGTTCGACGCCTGGAAGGCGGACCTGAAGGCGACGGGGATGGCCGGCCGCGGCTGGGCCTGGGCGGCCTACGACTGGGACGAGGGCCGGCTCGTCAACTACGTCGGCGACGCGCAGAACACGTTCCCGATCTGGAACGCGACGCCGCTCGTCGCGCTCGACGTCTACGAGCACGCCTACTTCCTCGACTACCAGACCGACCGCGCGTCGTACATCGAGGCGTTCTTCCGCAACCTCGACTGGGGCGTCGTGAACGGCTGGATCGGCAGCTACGGCATCCGCTAGCCCTCACCCGTGCTGACCGCGCTGTTCGTCGTCGTCGGCTACCTGGCCGGGAGCATCACCTTCGGCTACTGGATCGTGCGGTGGACGAAGGGCGTGGACATCCGCACGGTCGGCAGTCACAACCTGGGCGCGACGAACGTCTGGCGAACGTACGGCTGGCGCTACGGCCTGCCGGTGATGCTGCTCGACGTGCTGAAGGCGTTCATCCCGGTCGTGATCGCGACGCACGTCGCCGGCGAGCTTGCGGGCGTGCTGACGGGCGCTGCGGCGATGGCCGGTCATGCGCGGCCGATCTACCTGAAGTTCGCGAAGGGCGGGAAGATGGTGGCGACGGCGGGCGGGGCTTTTCTGGGCGTCGCGCCCGTGCTGGGCCTGGTTGGTGCGGCGCTGTGGCTCGTGCTGTTTCTGTTAACCCGGTACGCCTCGGTCGCGTCGATCGTGTCGGGGTTGGCCCTGGCGCCCCTGGCCTACGGGCTGGGCTACCCGTGGCCGGTGATCGCGTTCGGCGCTGCTGCGGGTGCGGGCGTGCTGGTACTGCACCGAGCGAACGTGCGGCGCCTGCTGAACGGTACGGAGAGCCGCTTCGAGCTACGCCGGCGGGGACGTACGAAGCCTGGGCCTGTCGAGCCGGCTAGTCGCTGAGCTCGGCAGCGCGCAGGGCCGCCTCGGTGCGGGTTCGAACGCCGAGCTTTCTATACACGCTGCGCATGTGAGTCTTCACGGTCCCCTCTTCGATGAACAGTGCCCGCCCGATCTCCTTGTTCATCATCCCCTGACTGACGAGGTCGAGCACCTCTCGCTCACGCGTGGTCAGGCCTTTGGGACTTGGAGCGTGGCCGCCACCGCCAACCGGGATTCCGACCTGTTTGGCCAAGGTGCCGTCATGCGCACTCTCGAGAATGATCGCTAAGGAGTCCCTGTATTGATCATCCGACGCGAGACTTCGCAAGACATCAGGGCAGCTCCTGTACACGGTCACAAACGAATCAATGTTGCCTGAGGCGAGGGTCGCCTCCATGGCCGAGCTGGCTGATTCGTTCGCCAGAGTCCCGCCATGAACCAAGATCGCTCTTATCCATGGAACCAGAGCAGTTATCTCGACCCGCCTTGACAGTGACTCTGCCCGTCTAGCCAGATCCGAGGCTTCGCGCGTTTGCCCCAATATCGCGTGCACCAGAGATCGCCACGCAAGATGTTCTGCTAGCGCAGGCCGACATTGCCTCGCGGTGGAGAAGATGCGATCGAGAGTCTCAGCGGCGGCTTCAGGGCGATTTGTTGCCAATTGCAGGCGGGCCAGAAGCCATGACGCGCTGCATGCGATGAGCGGCACCGAGGTGCCGGACTGCGCACACCGTGCAATTTCAGAGCGGGCGGATCGGAACTGACGCACACCCAGCAGGGCCGTGCTAGATAGTTGCAGGACCCAAGCGTCAACGAAATCAAGATACGACTCTCGGATGAACTCTCGCAGCGTGTCCAGTGTTTTCAATGCCTCCTCATATCGCCCGGCAAGGTCGAGGAGCCAGACGTATGCGACAAGAAACGAGCTGCGAACTAACGGATCTCGAGCTCGTTCCGCTAGATGAATCAATTCTCCATGTTCTTCGAGTGAGCTACTGATGTCACCGCGGAGTGTGGCCATGCGGAAGTGACCGGTTGCAGCCCGCAGAAGGTCGTCGACCGTGTTACCCGATCCATGGACGAACCTGGTCAGGAGCGCGGCAGCCTCATCTTGTCGCTCGAGGGCGTCATTCGAGAGGAACTGTCCCCAGACTCCCCGCTGCGCAGCGGCGGCATTCAGTGCTGTCTCCTCCGCGAGAGTGAAATAAGCAAGCGACTTGTCATCGTCACTCGACAGACGGGCCGAGGCGCCCGCAATCCAAAATGACTCTGACGTGAGCTTGTCGTTCGGTGGAAGGCGGCGTGCTGCTTGACGCGCCAGCGCCTCGGCTTTCCCAAAGTGTCCCATTCGGAACGCGAGCTCCGCGTCCACGAAATCGACGACAGGAGAGTCCCAGCCTCGAGCCTTCGCGGCTGCTGTCCATTGGCTCAGCGTGGGGAGGCGTCCTTGGTCGAGCATTTCTGAGTGAGATGCTTCGAGCACGTCAGACAAAAGGCACTCGTCGGTGAAGAGCACAGCTAGCTCGAATGCCGCGTCCCACTCCTTGCGCCCAATCAGCATGTGCACCAAGCGACCGAGCGCCGCTCCATGAGGATCGTCCACGTCCGCTTGAAACTTCGAGACGAGGAAAGACCTCAAGAGGGGGTGGAGTTCGAAGCGGCCGCGTCGCGAATCGAGAAACCCAAGCTCTGAACCGCGTGTGAGAACAGCCTCGGCGTCGGGGCCTAGTACGCCTTCTGCGATGTCGAGTGTTACGTATGGCGCAAGCGCCAGTAGACGAAGCGCCGAGCGGATTGGCAGCCCCGCTGCTTGGTAGAGCTCTTCTGCAAAGAACTCGTAGATTTCCTCGGGTACAGAGTGTGTGGGTAACTCGGTATCAAACGCCAGACACGCGACACCGATCAGTGCAGGCCAACCATCCGCGAGTGCGAGAAGAGTGTCCGTGTCCCTTCCCGGGCGGGGACTAAGCGCTGCAAGAGCCTCATCAAGCGTCATCGCTAGAGGGTTGCGGCCAATCTCAAGAATCTCCCCATACACCGCTCGTCGAGCGGTCGCCCATCGCGGTCTAGTACGTGTAGCAACGGCAAGGCGGACATCCGAGGACGAGACGAAGGCCTCGAAGAAGAGTTCTGCCTCATCGGAGTCGCAAAGGAAGTGATAGTCGTCAAACGCAAGCACGGCGTCTTCAGGCCAAGGAGCCAGGTCCTCCGCCAGCAGATCCGCGAGGCGAGTTGCCTCTTCGTTTGGCCCCTTTGACACACGAAGGCGTGTTCTGAGGCGGTCGCCGACAGCAGGGAGCATGGTGGAAGCGGCCCTGGCCAGTCCAAGCGCAAGCGCGGCAACGTCTGCCGACGCAGGGCTGCCCCGGTACCACGCGTGTGGCTTGTCGGCCAGCCACTCTCGGGCCAGCGTCGTCTTCCCGTAGCCTGCCGGCGCGACGAGGAGAATGATCCGCGCTTTCGTCTCGTCCAGAAGTTGCGTCAGGCGTGGACGCTTGATGATGTGACTACGCCCGACCTCGACTGCTTGGCCTGCCTCGAGATCCATCTCCCACCTTGAAGCTGCTTGACGACGGCTCGCACCGTATCGCGTTTCCGGTGCGAATTCGAGTCCGGCGCCGCGCAGACACTGTCGGCGCGGCGCCGGAACCCGTTCAGTAGCTGCTGCCGGCGGCGGGGACCACTCCGTGTGCGAACGGGTCGTCGCCGGTTGCAGCGCGGTAGGCGGCCGGGATCTGGCGCCGTCGCGAGACGCCGAGCTTCTGGCGGAGGATGTCCGAATGGGCTTTGGCGGTTCTCGGAGAAATGCCGAGACGTTCGCCGATCTCCTCATTCGAGCAGCCTGCCGCGATCAGCTCGACGACCTCCCGCTGGCGGGTCGTGATCGCCGGAATCGCGCTCTTGAGGGTCTCGTACATGATGGTCTCGACGCTACAAGCGCCCTCTGTGCATCGCTATTGACCGAAAGGCGTAACTTGCTTCGCTAGACGACGCTTCGCGTCCCAGCACCCCGGGCGAAAGCCGCGTCGTGCCCGCGGGCATTGGCATCGCGAAGCCCCTCCTCGTCGAGCGCGCCGATTCGCAACAGCAGCTCGAACTCGTCGCGCAACCGTGTGCGCATCATCTCCGGGCCGTCGGTCGCGATCGTGAACGGCACCGACTGCTCGACGAAGGCGACGATCGTCTCGCGCAGCTCCTCCTCGCCCGAGAGCGCCTTCGTCAGCAGGTTCGAGGTGGGGCAGATCTCGAGCACGATCCCGCGCCCGGCCAGTTCGCGCATCAGCCCCGGCTGGCGCGCGGCGAGAATCCCGTGGCCGATCCGGTCGGGCCGCAGGGTCTCGACAACCTCGGCGATCTCCTCGACGCCCTGGCCGCCACCCTCCTCGCCGACGTGGATCGTCACGCCGAGCCCGGCCGCACGGGCTTCCTCGACGAGCGGCGCCAGGTCGCGGTACGGATAGCGCTCGCCGCGCGGCCGCGGGCCGGCGATGTCGACGCCGACGATCCCGCGCGACGACCAGCGGATCGCCTTCTCGACGATGATCGCGTTCTGCGCCTCGGTGAAGGTGCGGTCCATCATCAGGATCAGCGCCGCGCGCACCTGCGGATACTCGAGCTCGGCGACGTCGAGGCCGCGGATCGCGGCGAGGATGATGTGGTCGAGGTCGCGCTCTCCGCCGCGGTTGCGCTTCATCGGGTTGAAGCGCAACTCGAGCGTCGTGATGCCCTGCGAGCGGTAGGCGCCGCCGATCGCGCCGTGCACCGAGCGCTCGACCGCGAGCGGGCTCGACTGGATCAGCTCCGTCCAGTGGTAGATCGCGTCGAGCGCGTCGAGGTCGGGCACACCGCGCGGGTCGGAGACCGTGACGAGGCGGTCGAACTCCCAGTAGTCCTTGACCGGCAGCGCGATGCCCTGCTCGTGCGCGAGGCTCCACATCTCGTTCGAGGCGACCGAGCCGCCGAGGTGCGTGTGGAGCTCAGCGAGGCCGCCCGGAAAATCCATCGCGCGAGTCTAGCCCTGTGGACGAATCGTCACGCTTTCGGCACATCCGCGTGTCCCATTCGTGCGAATTTCCTCGATAGAATTGGCAGTAGGCGGGGGCTGGCGGGTGCCCGGACCTACACCTCTGTTAGGACCAACTACGCGGCTCGAGACGCGACCGCGGCCGCGAGGGTGGTGCCCTCGACGCGCTCCGGGATCGTCCCCAGACGCTCTGGCGATTCCGCACTGAACACGAACCGCACGTAGCGCGACGCGACCTCGGCGCCCCAGCCGGTCGTGCCCGTCGCTGCGATTGCGGACTCCTCCAGCAAGAGGCGCGACGCCTCCGCCGGCTCGAACCCGAGGGACTCGGGCCTCGCGCGGGCCGGCGCGTCGGCGGCCGCCGCCACGCGATCGATGCCGAAGCCGCGCACCGCTTCGAGCCGCTGCGCCCTTCTGAACACGCGCCGATCCTAACCGCGTCCCAGCCAGAGTATTTGACATCTATATGTATTTCACATATGTTTTCGTCATGCACAGGAGACATCACGGACGAGGTTCCCGCAGCCGGCGCCGCACCGGCTCCGGCGAGTGGGACGTCCGTGCGCGCGTCGAGCGCTTCCACGAGCCGTCGCTGCTGCTCCTGCTCAAGGAGCGGCCGCGGCACGGCTACGAGCTGATCGAGCAACTGCCCGAGCTCGCGGGCGGCCATCGCGTCGACGTCGGCAACCTCTACCGCTTCCTGCGCTCGCTCGAAGCCGACGGGGTCGTCGAGTCCGAATGGGACGGCGAACTGCCCGGCCCCGCGAAGCGCACGTACCGGCTGACAGACGCCGGCGAGGCGCTGCTCGCCCAGTGGGCCGACGCCCTGCGTCGGTCGCGCGACGAGATCTCCGCATTCCTCGACCGTTACGAGAGAGGAGGTGAGTGAATGCACAAGAACAGACACCGACACGGCAAGCGCTGCCACGGCCATGGTTTCGGCCGCGGGCGCGTCCCCAACGCCGAGCAGCTGCTCGAGCGGCTGGAGGAGCACCAGCGCGACCTGGAGCAAGAGGTCGCCGACGTGGCCGACCTGATCCGACGCCTGAAGGAACAGCGGCCCGAGACGGCCTCGGTCTAGGCGTTCCGCGCGGCGCCGCTCCGCCCGGGCGGAGCGGCAGGACCGCGAAATAGACTCCGCACCAGTGAAGGTCGGCATCGTCGTTCCCTTCTCCTGGTCCTTCTGGGGCGCCGTGACGGAGCACGCCGAGTTGCAGGCGGCGGCGCTGCGGCGGCTCGGCGTCGAGACGCGGACGATCGCCGGCAACGATCCGCCCGGCTCGTTCACGCGCGTTCTGCACCCCCGGCTCGGCCGCCACGACGAGCCGCCCGTCGACGTCATCCCGGTCGGATGCACCGTGATCGTCCCGGCCAACGGCTCGCTCGCCAACATCGTCCTCAGCCCCGCGGCCGTGCGGAAGCTCGCCCGCGTGCTCGAGGAGGAGCGCTTCGACCTGCTCCACGTGCACGAGCCGATGACGCCTGCCGTCTGCGTGACGGCGATGGCGCTCGCGCGCTGCCCGGTCGTTGCGACCTGGCACGCGGCCGGGCCCCTGCGCTGGAACCGCAATGCCCTCCGCTTCTGGGGCTTCCTCATGGACCGGATCGACTATCGGATCGCGGTCTCGGAGCAGGCGCGCGTCTCGGTCGAGCAGATGCTGCCCGGCCCGTACGAGGTGATCCCGAACGGCGCGCTGATCCCGCCGCGGGCCGATCCGGGTCGACGCGAGCACCGCGTCGTCTTCGCCGGCCGGCACGACCCGCGCAAGGGCCTGCCGACGCTCCTCTCGGCCTGGCCGGAGATCCACCGGCGCACCGGTGCGCGCCTCCGCGTCGCCGGCGCCGATCCGCTCGCCGTCCGGCTCCTGCTCGCGCGCCGCCGCGTGCCGGACGACGGCATCGACGTCCTCGGCCTGCTCTCGCAGGAGGAGCTGACCGCGGAGCTGCTCGCGGCCAAGGCGCTCGTCGCGCCCTCGCTCGGCATGGAGAGCTTCGGGATGGTGCTCGCGCGGGCATACGGCTGTGCGCTCCCTGTCGTCGCATCCGACATTCCCGGGTATCGCGACGTCGTGACGCCGAAGACAGGCTTGCTCGTCCCGCCCGGCGACGCGGCAGCGCTCGCGGACGCCGTGGTCGAGTTGCTCGCGAACGAGCCGCAACGGCGGACGCTCGGCGCGAACGCCCGCGCGGTCGCGATCCAGCACTACTCCTGGGACGCGATCGCGCCAAGGCTGCTCGAGATTCTACGAGCTCGTCGTCCACGGCGAAGTACGAAGGCAGGCGCTGCCGGAGGCCGCCACGGCGTGAGAGACACGCTCTTGAAGCTCGGCCGGAATCGCTGGGTCCGGCTCGGAGCGATGATCGTCTCGCTCGTCGGCGTGGGCGTGGCGCTGTGGCAGCTGCCGAACTGGAACGGCGTCGGCAGCGCGTTCCAGAACGTCCACTGGGAGTGGGTCGCCGTCGCGATCGCGATCAACGTCGTATCGATCGTGGCGCGCTCAATCGCGTGGAAGCTCGTGATCGACCAGGCACTGCTGCCGCCGCCCCCGCCGCGCTTCCGGCACGTCTTTTCCGCCTTCTGCGTCGGACTGCTCGGCAACGCGGCCCTGCCCGGCCGGATCGGCGAGCTCGCGCGCGTCGGCGTCCTGACCAGGCGCATGCCGAAGCGGCGCGGCCTCTGGGCGACGCTCGTGGGGACCGTCGTCGCACACCGGATCTTCGACCTGATCCCGATTACGATGCTCGTCCTCTACGTCCTCGTGACCGCGAAGATCCCGGCCTGGGCGTACTCGACCATCGTCGCGGTCGTCTCGATCGGCGCGGCGCTGTTCATCTTCGCTTTTCTCAGCGCGCGCAAGGCCGGCCGGGACCGTCTCGACGGCATGGGGACCGTCAGGCACGTGATCGCGATGGGCCGCGAGGGCCTGGCCGTGATGCACCGGCCGTGGCCGGCCGCCGGTGCGATCTGCTTCCAGACGCTCGGCTGGGTGTGCCAGCTGTTCGCGGTCTACACCGCGATGCGCGCGTTCGACATCCACGAGGGCATTCCCGCGGCCGCGCTCGTCCTGCTCGTGATGAACGTCGCCACGATCATCCCGCTCTGGCCCGGCAACGTCGGCGCCGTCCAGGTCGCGATCGCGATCCCGCTCCAGTCGTACGGCGTCGCCTACGCGGACGGCGTCGCGTTCGGGTTCGGGCTGCAGGCGATCGAGGCGTCTGTCGGCATCGGGCTCGGGCTCCTCTTCCTCGCACACGAAGGCCTGTCGTTCGCGACGCTGCGCGGGATGCCGATGGCGACGGAGGCGCAGGAGGAGCACGACGACGGCGCGGACGACGACGAAAAGCCGGCGGCCGAGGAGCAACGTGCGCGCGCTGGCGTGCCCGGCTAGCCTCAAGGGCGTCCTCGCCGCCGCCGACGCAGCGGCGGCGCTGGCCGAGGGACTGCGTCGCGGTGGCGCGGAGACGGTCGAGCTGCCGGTCGCCGACGGCGGGGAGGGGACGGTGGACGCGCTGTTCCGGGCGCGCGGCGGTGTCTGGCACCGGGCGGTCGTGGCGGACGCGTTCGGGCGCGCGCACGAGGCGCGCTGGCTCGAGCTGCCGGACGGCACGGCGGTGGTCGAGGCTGCCGAGGCGATCCCGCTCGATCCGGCGCGGCTCGACCCGATGCGTGCGTCGAGCCGCGGACTCGGCGAGCTGATCGCGGCGACGGGCTCGCCCGCGGCGCTCCTCGTCGGACTCGGCGGGACGGCCAACGTCGACGGCGGCGCCGGGCTGCGGGAGGTGCTGGACGCGCTGCCTGCGCCGACTCGCGTCGCCTGCGACTCGCTCGTGCCGCTGCTCGACGCCGCGCGGCTCTTCGCGCCGCAGAAGGGCGCGACGCCGGCGCAGGTGGAGGAACTTGCTGCGCGGCTCGCCGCGATGGAGGAGCTCGCGCCGTTCGCCTGTCTCCCCGGGGCCGGCGCCGCGGGCGGTCTCGGCGCAGCACTGGCCGCCCTCGGCGCCGAGCTCGTTCCCGGAGCGGCGCTCGTCCTCGACACGGCCGGCTTCGACCCGGGCGGCTACGACCTCGTCGTCACCGGCGAGGGCCGAGTCGACCGCACGACGGCCACCGGCAAGGCTCCCGGCGAGGTCGCGCGACGCTGCCGCGACGCGGGCGTCCGCTGCGTCGTCTTCGGGGGGCTCGTCGCCGAGCCGCTCGAGGGCGTCGAGACGGTCGCGCTCTCGGGGGATCCGCTCAGGGCACGCGAAGATCTCGTCGAGCTCGGGCTACGGCTCGTCGACTAGCTAGGCGTCGCGCTCGCGGAGGATGCTCGCCACGCCGCAGAGAAGGCCCCAGGCCAGCTCGGGATCCTCCTGCACCATCGGGCGGAAGTCCCAGGCGACGAGCACGTGTGCGGTGACGTCGGTGTCCGCCGTGACCGTCGCCGTCCGGACGCCGTCGTCGAGCAGCGCAACCTCGCCGAAGTGCGAGCCGGGGCCGAGCGTGCGGCGCTCCTCGCCGTGCACGGTCACCTTGGCGGTGCCGGACTCGATCACGAAGAAGCCGACGCCGTGCTTGCCTTCCTCGGCCATCGTCTCGCCGGGCGCGTACGTGCGCTCCTTGAACAGCGGCGCGATCTTGGCAGCCTCCTTGTCATCGAGGCCGCAGAAGAGGTCGACTGACTTGAGTTCCGCGGGGTCGAGCGGCATGGCGGGATTCTAAACAGCTGGCGGCGCGGAAGTGGGTCGCGACTCCTCGACGCGGCGCGCGAGCTCCTCGACCTTGCCCTGAGCTGCGTCGAGCCGCTCTCGGCACAGCCGGTAGAGCTCCTCGCCGCGCTCCCAGAGCGCGACCGCGTCGTCGAGCGGCACGTTGCCGGATTCCAGCCGCTCGACGATCTGCGCGAGCTCCTTCTCCGCTTCTTCGAACGTCACGGGCGCACCTCGCCGACCAAGCCCGTGAAGCCGCCTTCGGCGAGCCTGACGTCGACCTCGTCCCCAGCGGCGAGTCCGGCCGCCGATCGCACGACCGCGCCCTCGCGCCTGACGATCGCGTAGCCGCGCTCGAGCGTCGCGAGCGGGGAGAGCGCGCGCAGCCGGCCGGCCGAGCGGTCGAGCGCGGCACGTCTGCGCTCGACGAGAAGCCCGGCGGCGCGTTCGAGCCGGGTGGTCGAGGCGGAGAGCCGCTCGCGGTGACGCTCGACAACGCGTCTCGCTCCGCGTCCGAGGCCGGTCCGGGCGCGTTCGAGTGACGCGAGCAGCTCCTCGAGGTCGGGCACGACGAGGCGCGCGGCGGCGGTCGGCGTCGATGCCCGCACGTCCGCGGCGAGGTCGCAGAGCGGTGTGTCCTGCTCGTGCCCGACGGCGCTCACGACCGGAACCGGGCAGGCGGCGACGGCGCGCACGACGCGCTCGTCGCTGAACGGGAGCAGGTCCTCGAAGCTGCCGCCGCCGCGCGCGAGGACGACGACGTCCACCTCCGGCTCGGCGCAGATCGCGCGCAGCGCGTCGACGACCGCGGGCGCTGCGCGAGGGCCCTGGACGAGCGTCTCGGCGACGACGATCCGCGCAGGCGGGAACCGCGCCTGCACCGACGTGATCACGTCGCGCTTCGCCGCCGCGTCGTTGCCGGTGACGAGCCCGATCCGCCGCGGGATGCGCGGCAGCGGGCGCTTCCGCTCGGGTGAGAACAGCCCTTCGGCCGCGAGCTTCTGCTTCAGTCGCTCAAGCGCGGCGAGGTGCTCGCCGACGCCGAACCGCTCGATGCCGAGGGCGCGCAGGCGCAACTCGCCGCGCGGCTCGAACAGCTCCGGTCGCCCGTAGACGTGGACGCGCTCGCCGTTTCCGAGGTCGAGCCGCAGCGCGTCGAACTGGCCGCGC
Organism: uncultured Actinomycetes bacterium; assembly: GCA_963776735.1. GTDB lineage: Bacteria > Actinomycetota > Thermoleophilia > Gaiellales > Gaiellaceae > PALSA-612. The sequence continues at coordinate 179,739 of CAVZNV010000015.1, read as the reverse complement.
GGCATCAGCCCGGCGACGATCGAGCTGTCGTTCGTGTCTTTAAGGGTGAAGAAGACGCTCTGCCAGCGCTCCTGCCGCCGCAGCTCGCAGATCTCTCCCTCGACCCAGACGGTGGGCAGCCGCTGGAGCCACGACCCGACCCCACGGTTGAACGCGGAGACCGTGAAGACCTGCCGGTCGCCGTAGTCGATCGCTTCGACCTTGCCCATCGCGTCAGCCTAGTGCCTCGTGCGGGAGCGCCCCGCAGGCCGACGGCCGCAGACGCCGGACGGTGCCCGAACTGTCCCGTCCGGGCTCGACACGGCTGCGCGGGCCGTCCTGTCCACCGGTGTCTGACACCGCTGTCCGGCGATCGACGAGAAAGAGTGCCCGGTGCAGGCACTTTCTCCTGCACGTGCGCCGCAACCCGAATTCGGTGCCAGACACCGAATGTGTCAAGAGGCAGTTCGCGACATGGCCGTCGTCCTGAGCTCGAAGTGCGCTGAGGACACGGCCGGCGCCGAACGACGCAGGGCCCTCGGCTCGAGTTTCTAGAGCAGGATCTCGGTCGCGAGCTCGGGCGTGCAGCCGGAGCGGACGAGGGCGACGGCCTGGTGCAGGTCGGCCGCCGAGTGCGCGACACGCTCGGCGAGCGGCACCGGGTAGCCGGCCTCCATCAGCACGTGCAGCCTCCAGGTCTCGACCTTCACGCGCTCGTCGTACGTCTCGACGGTCTGCGTCATTTGCATCGCCCCCTTTTCTTGCTGACGTAGACGAACCCTGCCCGGGCCGGTTTGGCGTCTTAACAGAGGATTTACGGCGTTTCGCGCTAGTTGCGAAGACGCTCGGCCTCGGCGCGGAGCATGCGCTCGCCCTCGGACGTGATCGACGCCAGTGCCCGTTCGAGCTCGCGCGCGAGGCGCCTGGCCGCGTCTTCCTGTGCGGTGCGGACGGTCTTGTGGAACTCGCGCGAAGCGTCCTCGAGCAGCCGGGCCGATTCGTGCTCGAGCGAGCGCTGCAGCCGCTCGACCTGGCGGCGCTCGACATCCAGGAACCGCTGGTCGATCCGTGTCGTCGCCTCGGCCTCCTCACGGTCGATGCGCTTGAGCAGCTCGCGCTCGCGCGCGGCGAGCCGGTCCGAGACCTCCTGCAGCGCGTGGCGGCGCTGCGCAGCCGTCTCCTCCATGTCCGAGGTTGCGGCCGAAATCGCCTCCTTCGCCGCGCGCTGCGCCTCGTCGCGGAAGCGCAGCACGGTCGTCTTGTGCTCGCGCGACTCGATCGCGATCTCCTCGATCTCCTGCCGCATCTGCCGGGCCACCTCGGCGAGCGCCTCGCGCTGCCGCTCCTCGAGCTTGACGATCACCTCGGCAATCGAGTTCTCGACCCGCTCGAGGTCCTGGGCCCACTCGGCGAGCCGCTCCTCGACCTTTTGCTGCACCTTGTGGAGGCGGATCGAGTACTCCGTCGCCGCGCGGCGCTCCTTCTCCTCGAATTCCTCGCGGCGCTCCTCGGCCAGCCGGCGTGCCTCCTCCGTGAGGACGGCGCCGAGCTCGGACCGGACGGTCGCGAGCGAGCGACGCAGCTCATCCGTGCGATCCCGGTACTCCTGCTCGATCAGCGCGTCGAGTCGCGCGCGCTCCTGCGCCAGCGTCTCGTCGGCGCTCTGCTGCTTCCGCCGCATCCGAGTCATCCTACTCAGGAGGCGCGGAGGATCACGAGGGCGATCGCGAGGGCGACGACCGCGGCCATCATCGCCTGCAGCGCGTCCTCGGCGCCTGCGATCAGCGCCGCGCGGGCGGCGTCCTCGACGTCCGGCATGCGCCGCCGTACAGCGCGCACAGGGGTGGAGAGCCGCCGCTGCGCGACGATCAGCAGCACGCCGAAGAGCGCCGCGAAGCCGGCCTGCCACGTCAGCTTCTCCGCGGCGACGAGATAGGCGGACAGAATCGGCGTTGCGCCCCACGCGACCGCGAGCTGCCAGTCGCCGTGGAACCGCCCGCCGAACAGCTCGAGGTTGTAGGCGCAGACCATGAAGGCGCCGACGGCGACGAAGACGAGCAGCCATGGCGTCCAGGCGATCGCGGCCGCTACGCCGATCCCGACCGCGCCCGCGAGCGCGAGGCCGGCGAGCGTCAAGAGCACCGGCGCCGGGATCCCCGTCCCCAGCGGCCGGCCCTTCAGCTCGTCGAGCGCGTGCGCCGCGATCCCGAGCCCGAGGAAGAAGGCGACTAGCCCGGCCGCGAGTCTTCCCGGTAGCCACTCCGGTGCGAGCGCGGCGCCGATGCAGACGTACGCCAGGTTCCAGAGCGTGTACGGCCAGTGGATCAGCGTGACGTAATCCCGCCACCCGCCCGGCCGCAGCGAGTAGTAGGCAGCTTTCATCGCGCGCTTATGCTGGCACAGATGGCACTGAGCCACGACCTGCGCCGTATTGCCGACGTCGCGGTCGCGTACGCGGGTCCGGACGAGGAGCTGTCCGCCGTCATCCCGACCGAGGCCGTCGGCGGCGAACGCGTCTACCTCTGTGCCTACACGGCCGGCGAGCGCAAGTCCTGGCTCGCTCTCGACCCGGATGGCGCGCCCGTCCACGACCGTCGCGTGCTGCGGGACGCAGTCTCGATCGCGGGGATGGTCGAGCTCGCCGAGGAGGCCGCGGAGGCGATCGGGTGGACGGAGGAGGTCGTGCAGGGCGATGTCCGCGTCGCCTCGCCCCAGTACCTGGACGAGATAGGCGTCGCGACGCGCCGCCTCGAGGCGGCGCTGGGAAAGGAGGGCGCATCCCCCTTTACGGAGGCGATGAAGCAGGCAGGGCTAACCATCGACGGCCTCGCCGCCGATATAGAGAGCCACTACAAGCTCGAGCTCGACTAGCCGCCTCAGTTGCTGTTCACGAAATATCGCCACGCCGTTCGCTGGCCGCTTTACCGCTTGCCGCGGCCGGTCCGCATCGCTGTGGACTGGTTCGCGACGCTCGGCATCGCGGCCGCGCTCGTGCTCGTGCTCGAGACGGAGGTGGCGAAGCCCTACCGCATCCCGACCTCGTCGATGGAGCCGACCCTCCACTGCGCCGCACCGGCCTCCGGCTGCCTCGGCAAGACCTCCGACCGGGTGCTCGCGGCGAGCATCGTCTACGACTTCCGCAGCCCGGCCCGCGGCGACGTCGTCGTCTTCACGGCGCCGAAGCGCGCGAAGAGCGTCTGTGCCGAGGGCGGGACGTTCGTGAAGCGGATCGTCGGCCTGCCCGGCGAGGTCGTCTCCGAGCGCCACGGCTTCGTCTACGTCGACGGCAAGCGACTGATCGAGCCGTACATCGACCCCTCTCGCCGCGACCGCACGACGAAGACGTGGCCGCGCGACGGGAAGAGCCAGTACTTCGTCATGGGCGACAACCGTGCCGCCTCGTGCGACTCGCGCGAGTGGGGCACGGTGCCGCGCAAGAACATGATCGGCCCGGTGATCGGCCTCTACTGGCCGTTCCAGCGCATGGGCTTTCGCTAGCGCAGCCGCGCGAGGCGGAGTCCGCCGACGCGTCTTCCCGGAGCGGTCTCGCGGAACGCAGGCACCATTTCGCTCGTCACCAGTCCGGACTCGTCGGTGCACTCGTCGACGAGCTCGAACCAGCGACGGATCCTCACCGGTGTATCGACGATCGTCGTCACGACCGGAACGCGCCGTCTCAGGCCGAGCAGGCGGTCGCCGTGCGGCGTGTGGTCGCCGGAGAAGCCCCAGAACCCGCGGACGGACGTCGCGCCGGCCGCGTGCTCGGCGCGGAGCCGCCGGATCAGCTCGAGGTACAGCGGGTGGCCGCTGTGCCGTGCCTGCTCGGAGGCATAGACCATCAGCTTCTGCCAGATTCCGAGCCCGGAGTCGTCGCGCTCGGGAAGATGGCGCGGCTCGGCGAGCAGTTCACCGTCGCGCTTGCAGACGCGCACGCGCTCGAGCGTGAGCATCGGGTTCTCGAGCATCGAGGCCAGGCCCGGCAGCGCGGAGGCGACGCTTTCGCCCGAACCGATGCTGATCACGAGCGTCGGCACGGAGGTGTTCGGGTGCAGGAAACGCGCGCGCGCGCGACGGCCGTGCGCCATGCCGTCGACCCCGAGCAGCGCCGTCGCGCCGGCGAGCCCCGACGCCCGCAGGTGCTCGACGACCGCCCGGTACGCCGGTGTGTCGCCGACCCGCTCCGCCCGGCCGAGGTAGACCGTCAGCTTCGCCGCGTCGTGTAGCTCGGCGGGAAACTCCACCGGCTCGAGCCCGCCGCGCAGGAGCCGCGCGCGCTCCAGCGTGACGAGCCCGCCGCCGATCGTCTCGGTGACACGGGGTAGGAGCGCCTCGACGCGGCTGCGCTCGTCGACGGCGATCGCGACCAGCGGCAGGTCCTCGGACAGCGTCAGGAATCGGTCCGTCCGCAGCCGCTGCGCGGCGCCGAACCCTTCCACGCCTCGAAGCAGCGCCGCCGCCTGGACTCCACCCTCTTCGAAGACGTCGAGGAGTCGGTCGGAGACGAGGTGCCCTTCCGTCCGGTCGGACTCGCCGAAGTAGACCGTGAGCTTGACGCTGTCGTCGGTCACGCCAGCGCTCCGAGTCCCCACCCGGCGAGCGCGGCGGCGAGTCCGGCTGCGAGCGAGACCAGCACGTTGGCGGCTGCGAGACCTCCGTCGCCTTCCTCGGCGAGTCGCTGCGTCTCGAGCATCCAGGTCGAGAACGTCGTGAACGATCCGAGCAGTGCCGTGCCGGCGAGCAGCAGCTCGTCGCCCGCGACGGAGAGGCCGGTCAGCAGGCCGAGGCAGAACGAGCCGGCCACGTTGACCGCGAGCGTGCCGACGGGAAACTCTCCCGTGGCGCGGAGCTGGACGATCCCGTCGAGCCGGAAGCGCAGGACCGCGCCGAGCGCGCCGAGACAACCCACGCCGATCCAGACCGCGACGGTCATGCGCTCCTCACGCCCCGGGCGGCCGCGCTCGCGAGGTGCACTCCGGCGAATCCGGCCACGATCGTCGAGCCGGCGTAGGCGAAGGCAACCGCTGCGTGACCGTGGCGTGCGAGCTGGATCGCCTCGACCTGCAGCGTCGAGAACGTCGTCAGCGCGCCGAAGAAGCCGGTTCCGATCAACGGGCGGGGGTAGGTCGACGGCGGCAGACGCTCCTGCAGGCGCGTGGCGAAGAAGCCGAGCAGGAGCGCCCCCGCGACGTTGACGCCGAACGTGACCCAGGGCCAGCCGTGTCCGTCCCAGACCCACGCCCGGGTGAGACCCACACGGGCGAGCGCGCCGAGGACGCCGCCGGCGGCAACCGCCGCGGTGACTCTCACTGGGCGGGCTCGGCCGCCGGCGACGGCGCGCCGATCTCCGTCAGGTCGCGGTCGTGCTCCGAGCGCGGCTGGTAGAAGCGCTGCGCGATCGCGGTCGGGACGATCGCCGACAGCACGACGACGCCGATCAGCAGCGAGAACTGCGTCCGGTCGATGATCCCGGCGTTCAGGCCATACAGCGACGTGATCGTCCCGAACGTCAGCCCGGTCGACATCAGCAGCGTCGTGAACTCCGCGTGCGGTGCCGTGAAGCGGCGCGCGAGCGGGTAGACGCCGGCGAGCTTCGGCACCATCTTCCCCGCGAACAGGAGCATCAGAACGCCGAAGTTCACCCACAAAGCGTGCGCGGACACGTTCATGCCGCCCTTGAGGAAGAAGAACGGCGTCAGGAACGCGAACGCGACGACCCGCATCCGCTCCTGCTCCAGGCGGTGCCGGACGTAGTGGCCGCTCATGGCCAGGCCGAGCACGAACGCGGGCAGAACGGCCTGTGAGTTGGCACGGTCGCCGAGCCACGAGAGCAGGAAGAGCACGGCGAACACGAGCTTGATCTCGGGCTCGATCACGCGGTCGCCGTAGCGGCCGAAGAACCACGGCGACAGCTTCGGGAGCCCGACGATGACGGCGATCGAGACGAGCACGAACGGCACGATCCAGACCGTCGGCGTGATGAAGAGGATCGTCAGGCCGGCCACGGTGGCGATGTCGGTGACGAAGGTCGCCGACATGATCCGCTTGCCGATCAGTTCCCGGTTGAGCCCGGTCTCGACGAGCACTGCGTAGACGACGGCGAGGCTCGTCGTCGAGAGCGCGAGGCCGCCGATCTCGGCCTGGCGGTGATTCCAGCCGAGCCCGTAGTAGCAGAGCAACCCGACGACGATGAACGGCGCGGCGAACGAGACGAGCCCGATCGACGTCGAGGCCTTCCACTCGCGCCGGAACTGCGGCACGTCGACCTCCGCGCCGGCGAGGAACGTGAGCACGATGCCGGCGAACCCGCCGACGAAGCTGAGCCAGGACGGGACGTCGATCGAGAACGCGTTGCCGACCACGAAGCCGCCTATCAGCTCGATCAGCGCGACCGAGATCCCGATCTCGACCGAGATCATCGACGCGAGCAGCACGGTGCCTGCGAGGAGTGCCGCAATTGCGATGTCGCTCATCTCTACCTCCGAGTCGAACGCAAGTCGAACGTCAGTGGTAGAGGCCATCAGCACTCTGCCGTTCAGTCAGCAGAGGCGGTTGGGCGCGAGCCTCATCGCGCTGCAGCCCGGCCATTGTAACCGGGGGGCTACTGGGCAGTATCGGCGCGTTGCCGTGCCGACTCGAGCAGCTCGAGGGCTTCGGCGCGGTTGCCGAAGCCGCTCGTTCGCGTCTCCTTGTCCTCGAGGTCCTTGTAGACCTGGAAGAAGTGCTCGATCTCCTCCCGCAGCGGCGAGGGGACGTCGTGGATGTCGTGCGTGGCCGACCAGAGCGGGTCGCGGAGCGGGACGCAGACGAGCTTGTGGTCCTTGCCCTTCTCGTCGTCCATGTGGAAGACGCCGACGGGGCGGACGCGAATGCGGCAGCCCGGGAAGGTCGGGTCTCCGACGAGGACGAGCGCGTCGAGCGGATCGCCGTCCTCGGCCAGCGTGCCCTCGACGTAGCCGTAGTCCGCCGGGTAGCTCATCGACGTGAACAGCCGCCGGTCGAGGACGATCCCGCCGAGCTCGTCGTCGTACTCGTACTTGTTGCGCGACCCGCCGGGGATCTCGACGAACACGACGGCGTCGCTCATGCGGGCATTGTGCCGCTACCCTGGGCGAATGGACGAGGAAGGCGGCTTCAACTTTCCGTTCGGCGGCAATCCCGACGACCTGATGCGCTCGCTGCGCGAGTTCGCGGAGCAGCAGGCGGAGTCGGTCGCGGAGGCTCAGCGCGAGCAGTTCGCGACGCTGACGCTGAACACCGCGGTCGAGCTGACCGGCGCCGCGCTCAAGCGGATGCAGGTCACGGGCACTGTCGACGAGCAGGCGATCGCCCTGCGCGACGCCATGCGCGTGCTGTTCCCCGAGGCGGTCGCGCTCGTCAGCGCGGCGCGCCAGGGCTTCATGCGCGAGCGCTAGCCCGGCGGGGCGGCCACCTGCCCGTTCCGGACAAGTCCTAGTGACTGTCCCATGGGACAGTCACTAGGACGTGGCCGGGAGGGACACGGCTGGTCGGGCACGATGCGACGCGTGATGCGCTCTTCTCGTGCCGAGGCGGTGTTCGAGGACATGGCCATCGGGGCCGGGCGCGGGCGTGTCCGTTCGAGACGCGCCGGTCATGTCTCGTCGGAGTCGTCCGCGACCTTCTGGGCGACGAGGGCGAACGCGCCCGGGACACGCGGATCCTGGCGGCGCAAATGCGACAGCGTCGGGAACTCCTCGAAGCGCCGGACGACGAGGCCGGTGGCGGCGACGGCGTTCACCAGCTCGCCGATCCGCCAGAGCCTGAGGTGTCCGGCCGGTTGCGACCGATGGCCGACGACCAGGTGCCCGGCGAAGTAGTCGTCGCGCCAGCGGAGCGTCGTCGCGTCGACGCAGGCCCCGGCGGGGTGGAGATCGACGACGATCAGGCGTCCGCCCACACGCAGTGCCGCGGAGGCCTCGAAGGCCCAGGGGTGCAGGTCGTGGAGGTACGGCAGGAGCCCGGCTGCGTACACGAGGTCGAAGCGTCGCCGCCGCAGGTTGACGGGCAGCTCGTGCGGGTCGGCCTGGAGGAAGAGGATCTTCGGAAAAGCGTGCCGCGCCTGGGCGAGCGCTTCCTCGGAGACGTCGATGCCGGTCACCATCGCGCCGAGCCCGGCGAGCTCGGCGCTGATCTCGCCGGTGCCGCACTGCTCGTGCAGCACGTGCGCGCTCTGAAGGTCGGGCAACAGCTCGAGGATCACAGGCGGGATGCCCGGCGGCTCGGTCGACTGCTCGACCCGTGCACGCTGAAGGCGGTCCCAGGCGGCGCGGTTCTCTGCGGTCGGCTCCATCCCGTCGGGCTCAGGCGAGCAGCGAGTAGCCGCCGTCGACGACGAGCGTGTGGCCGCAGATCATCTTCGCCTCGTCCGAGCAGAGGAAGCAGACGGCGTCCGCGATGTCGCGTGGCGTGACCATGCGGCCGGCGGGCGTCCGCTCGAGCGCCGAGGCCAGCATCTGCTCCCGGTTCGGGAAATGGTCGAGCGCCTCCGTGTCGACGAGCCCGGCCGAGACGGTGTTCGCGCGGATGCCGCGCGGGGCGAGCTCGACCGCGAGGTAGCGGACGATCGACTCGAGCGCCGCCTTCGACGCGCCCACGAGGGCGTAGTTCTCGAGCACCCGACCGGAGCCGAGGCTGGAGACGGCGACGATCGACGCGCCGGCGCTCATGTTCGGGGTGGCCGCGCGGGCGAGCGAAATCAGCGCGCGGGCGTTGGCGGACATCGTCCAGTCAAAGTGCTTGTCCTCGGCTTCGACGGCGGGGCGGATGACGCCGGTGGCCGCGTTGTGGACGAGCACGGTCAGCGGGCCGAGCTCGGCGACCACCTCGGCGACGCGCGTCGAGGCGACGTTGCCGCGGATCAGCGTCGCCTCGGCGCCGAGGTCGCGCAGCTCGGCGGCGGTCTCCTCGGCGGCACGGTCGGAGCGCATGTATCCGATCGCGATCCGTGCGGCGCCGCGCTGAGCGAACGTGCGCGCGATCTCGCGCCCGATGCCCCTCGAGCCGCCGGTGACGAGCACCGACGCGCCGTCGAACTGCTTCATCGCCGTGACGGCAGGGGCGCCGAGGCGGGGGCCGAGCTCGGGATCTCGTCCCAGCCGATGCGCGAGCGCGGCTCCGTCGTGCCCTCCTCGGCCTTCGAGGATGCGTGGCCGAGGCGGTCGAGGAGCGCCATCTTCTCCTCGCCGTACCGCCGCGTCGGGTTGTCCGCCTGCAGGCCCTCGATCAGCTCGCGGATTCGCGCGCGGAGCTGGTAGGCGAAGTGCGGCGTCGCCGCACCGACGAGTCGGTCGATCTCCTCGAGCGTCGCGTCACGCACGACAGCAAGCCTAGTCGACCGCGGACGAGCAGCGGACGGCCACGCGGGTACTGTCCGCGCCGTGCGACGGCTCGGGGGGACGACGGACTTGCTCCTGCTCGCGACCGTCGGGATCTGGGCCTTCAACGTCAGCGTGACCCGCTACGTGCTGACGCACGGGTTCCTGCCGCTCGCATACGGGTCGATCCGCTACGCGATCGCTGCCGTGCTCGCGGCGGCCTTCGTGCTCTTGCTCGAGCGCTCGCTGCTGGTTCACGGCCGCCGCGCCTGGCTCCTGATCGGCACCGCGGCGCTGTTCCTCTGGGCCAACCAGCTCTGCTTCGTCTACTCGCTCGACCTCGCGAGCGCGACGACCGTGGCGCTGATCATGGGGACGACGCCGATCTTCGCCGCGCTGATCGCCTCCGCGGTCGGGCTCGAGCGGCTCTCGAGCCGCGCCTGGCTCGCGACCTTCGCCTCCTTCGCCGGTGTCGCGCTCGTCGCGCTCGGCTCGGGCGGCGCGCTCTCCTCCGACCTCGGCGGCGAGCTGCTCGCCGTCGCCCTCTCAGCGTCCTGGGCTGCCTACTCCGTCTGCCTCGCGCCGCTGTTCAAGGAGTACTCGCCCTACCGGGTCAGCGGCCTCGTTCTGCTGCCGATGACGGCGCTCCTCCTGTTGACGAGCATCGGCGTGCTCGGCGAGCAGAACTACGGCGCGGTCTCGACGCTCGACTGGCTCGCGCTCGCCTACGCGATCGTCGGCCCGCTGGTGCTGACGAACATCCTCTGGTTCAAGGCGATCCATGACGTCGGTCCGTCCCGCGCGACGCTGTTCGCGAACCTGCAGCCGTTCGTGGCGGTGCTGTTCGCGGTCGTCCTCCTGTCGGAGAGCCTGACCGGGCTCCAGGTCGCCGGCGGAGTGCTGATCGCCGCCGGGATTGCCATCGGCCGTGTCCGCATGGGATCGCGCGAGCCGGTCCCGAGCCGCGCCGAGTGAGCGTTACGGCGTCGCGAACGCTGCGCTGAACGCGCCCGGCTTCTTCGCCCGGACGAGAACCGTCAGCGAGCGCGTGCCGCACACGGTCGTGTACGCGCGCCGCGGACCTCGCGACACGAGACGTCCGTTCGGCAACGCGAGCGAGATCGACACGCCGGCGGGCACCTGGCCGACGAGCTTGACGCTGAACGACCCGTCGAGCGGCGTCACGACGACGTGCTTCGCCAGGAGCGAGGCGGCCGGGACGCGCCCGTGCCAGCCCCCGACCGCCGGCGTCGTCCACGGTTCGAGCACGTCCTCCTTGAGCGCATCCAGCGCCGCCGGGGTCGGGGCGAAGCTCGGATCGACGATCAGCGGCGCCAACACCGTCCAGGTCGACCACGTCTGCTTCTGGAAGTTCAGCACGCGGTACGACTCCGCAAGCGCCTCGCCGGGGTTCAGGTCGTAGTTGGATCCCTCGTCGCCGGGAAACGCCGTGCCGGCCTTCGTCCGCGCGCAGACGTTCATCGCCGTGCCCCAGCGCTTCGTGCCCCAGTCGACCGCGTCCCAGGGCGGGTTGAGCCGGTTGCGCGCGAGGTTGTGGCCGAGCTCGTGGACGAGGATGGTCTCCTTCGTCGTCCCGTCCGGGAGCGGGTCGCCCGGGACGACGATGTTCTCGTTGTCCGGGTCGTAGCAGCCCCCGGCGTCGGGACCGCAGATGCGCTGCACCTCGGCGAGCGGAGCGATGTACACGATGGCCTGGCTCAGCTCGGGCCCGTGGTAGAGCTGGATCATGAACTCGGCGACGCTCTGCGGAACGGTCTGGTCGACCGGGTAGGCGTCCGAGACGAAGATTTGGAGCACCTCTCCGTCGCTGGCCGTGATGTTGCCGCCCCACTCGCCGGCGCGGCGCGCCGCTTCGAGCCGGCGCGAGCCGAACAGGACCGTGTCGTGGAACGCGGTCGGCCCCGTCGCCAGCCCGGAGAGCTCGAACGTGGTCGCCCGCGGACCGGCCGGGCTCGACGGTGCGACTGCGCCCGCGATCGCCGTACACAGGAGTCCGAGCAGGATGAGCCGGCGCATCTCGCCAGAAAGTACCCGCCGCGAACTACGATGCGGATCATGAATGCCGACTTCATGCCGATCGACGGCTGGGACCACGTCGAGCTGTGGGTCGGGAACGCGAAGCAGTCGGCCTACTTCTACGAGCACGCCTTCGGCTTCACACCGGTCGCGTATGCGGGGCCGGAGACGGGGCTGCGCGACCGCGCCTCGTACGTGCTCGAGCAGGGCGACATCCGCTTCGTCCTCTCCACGGCACTGCGCGAGGATCACGACATCGCGCGCCACGTCGTGCGCCACGGGGACGGCGTCAAGGACATCGCGCTGACCGTTCCGGACGCGACCGAGGCGTACCGGCAGGCGGTGCAGCGCGGCGCTCGCGGAGTGGTCGAGCCGCACGTGGTCGAGGACGAGTTCGGACGGGTCGAGCTGACGTCGATCGCGACCTACGGCGAGACGCTGCACACCTTCGTCGCACGGGCCGACTACGCCGGGCCGTACCTGCCGGGCTACCGGGCGGTGGAGGGCGAGCGCCGCGAGGGAGTCGGCCTGACCGCGATCGACCACTGCGTCGGGAACGTCGAGCTCGGCCGGATGAACGTCTGGGTCGAGTTCTACGAGCGCTCGTTCGGGATGACCGAGATGATCCACTTCTCCGACGAGGACATCTCCACCGAGTACTCGGCCCTGATGTCCAAGGTGATGACGGACGGGCAGGGGAAGGTCAAGTTCCCGATCAACGAGCCCGCCGAGGGAAAGCGGAAGAGCCAGATCGAGGAGTACCTCGAGTTCTACGGCGGCCCGGGGGTGCAGCACATCGCGATGACGACGAGCAACATCGTCGGCACCGTCGACGCCCTGCAGGAGCGCGGCGTCAGGTTCCTGAACACGCCCGACTCGTACTACGACGAGGTGCCGGACCGCGTCGGCGAGATCGACGAGGACTACGGTGACCTGCAGCGGCTCGGCATCCTCGCCGACCGCGACGACGACGGCTACCTGCTGCAGATCTTCACGAAGACGGCGCAGGACCGGCCGACGCTGTTCTTCGAGGTGATCGAGCGCCACGGCGCGCGCGGCTTCGGCGACGGGAACTTCAAGGCGCTGTTCGAGGCGATCGAGCGCGAACAGGCGCTCCGCGGAAACCTCTAGCCGAGCGGCGCGGCCGCTCTCTCTATTTGTTTCCCCCCGGGGCCTTCGGCACTGGCCCCCCGATGTGAGCGTAGCTCGGAAATGCGCACGCAGGGGATACGCGGGTGTGACGATTTCTGCGCAGCGAACCCGGCGGCGACCTGCCCGCGCCGTAGCCTTCCGGCATGAGCCCGCAGCGGCGGACAGCGCTTGTCTCCGTCGCGGCGGCGGCGGCGCTGCTCGGGCTCAAGCTCGGCATCGGCCTCGTCACGCACAGCCTCGGGCTCCTCTCCGAGGCGCTCCACTCGGGCACCGACCTCGTCGCTGCGCTGCTGACGTTCTACGCCGTCGGCTACTCGATTCGGCCGGCCGATCGCGGGCATCACTATGGGCACGGCAAGGCGGAGCACCTGTCCGCGCTGGCCGAGGCGACGATCCTCGTCGCCGCCACCGGCGCGATCGTCTGGAACGCGGTCGCGCGACTCACCGGCTCCAGCGGTTCGCAGGTCGATCCGGCCTGGTACGCGTTCGTGGTCGTCGGGGTCGTGATCGCCATCGACCTGACGCGCTCGATCGTGTCCTGGCGAGCGGCCGAGCGTTTCTCGAGCGCCGCCCTGCAGTCGAACGCGATCCACTTCGGGAGCGACCTCGTCGGCTCGGTCGCCGTGCTGGTCGGACTCGCGTTCGCACGTGCCGGCCACCCGGATGCCGACCCGATCGCCGCGCTCGTCGTTGCCGTGATCGTGCTCATGGCGGCGGCGCGGCTGATCCGGCGGAACATCGACGTGCTGATGGATCGCGCTCCGGCCGAGGCGACCGCGGCGGCGCGCCAGGCGATCGAGCGCAGCGTGCCCGGCATCAGCCTGCGCCGCCTGCGACTCAGGCAGGCGGCCGGCCGCCACTTCGTCGACGTCGTGATCGGCGTTCCCCCCGGAGCCGCGGTGGCCCAGGGGCACGCCGCCGCAGACGAGGTCGAGGAAGCCGTGCGCCGCGCGCTGCCGGAGGCGGACGTCGTCGTTCACGTCGAGCCTCAGACCGGCTCGGAGTCGGCCCTCCGGGAGCGAGTCCAGGCGGCCGCGCTGCAGGTGCCGGGCGTCCGCGAGATCCACAATGTGAACGTCATCGACGTCGGCGGCCGGACCGAGATCTCGCTCCACCTCAAGCTCCCGGGCACGCTCTCGCTCGACGCTGCCCACGAAGCCGCGGAGCAGGTCGAGGCGGCGATCCTCTCGGCCGCTCCCGAGGTCTCGGTCGTCCGCACGCACCTCGAGCCGCTCGCCGACGTGGCCGAGGGTCACCGCCTGCCCGCCGGTGCGACCGAAAGCGAGGAGGCGTTCGTACTCCGCATCGTCCGTGACGAGACGGGAGGCGCCCCGCGCGAGTTGCGCTTCCTCGAGACGGACGGCGGTCTCGTCGCCTTCCTCACGCTGGCGCTCGACCCGCGCGCGGAGCTGCAGGCGGCGCACGCCACGGCGAGCGCGATCGAAGAGCGCATCCGCCAGGAGCGCCCTGAGATCTCCGAAGTGCACGTTCACACCGAGCCCTAGCGGTAGCGTGCGCGCCCGTGAAGCTCTGCATGTTCTCGCCGAAGGGCCGGGACCTCGAGCGGGGCTGGCCGGGCCGGATCGAAGGCGACCGTGTGATCCAGCTCGCGGCGCAGACGCTGCAGTCGTTCTTCACGGGCGGCGGCACTGCGCGCGAGCACGACGAGTTCGCGCTCGAGGACGTCGACCTGCGCGCACCGGTGCTGCACCCGCCCGCGATCCGCGACTTCTATGCCTTCGAGCAGCACGTCCGCACGGCGCGCGCGTCACGCGGGCTGGACGTCCCCGCGGAGTGGTACGAGATCCCGGTCTTCTACTTCTCCAACACTGCGGCCGTGCTGGGGCCCGACGACGTGCTTCCGTACCCGTCCGGAACCGCCGAGCTCGACTACGAGCTCGAGGTGGCCGCGGTGGTCGGAGCCGAGGGGCAGATCGCCGGCTTCACGGTGATGAACGATTGGTCGGCGCGCGACCTGCAGCGGGCGGAGATGAAGGTCGGACTCGGCCCGTCGAAAGGCAAGGACTTCGCCACCAGCCTCGGCCCGGTCGTCGTCACCGTCGACGAGTTCGACGGCACTGCGGGGACGATGGTGGCACGCGTGAACGGCGAGGAGCGCTCCCGCGGCGACGTCGCCGACATCCACCACTCATGGCAGGCGATTCGCGACCACGCGGCGATGAACACGCGTCTGCTGCCGGGCGACATCCTCGGCTCGGGCACGGTCGGCACCGGTTGCATCCTCGAGCTCGGCGACGGCTGCTGGCTCGAGCCCGGTGACGTCGTCGAGCTCGAGGTCGAGGGGATCGGCGTGCTCAGGAACGTCGTCGGGCCGCGCCCTGCTGCTGAGCCACCAGCGCCCGCTCGTAGCTGAGCCGCAACAGCTCGACGACCTCGTCGACGTCCTCCCGCCCGCGGATCGGCTTCGACACCCAGCCTCCCTGCGCGAAGCGATGGGGTTCGGCGCGGCCGGTCTCGATCAGCATCCCGGCAATGCGCTTCGGATAAGGGAGGTCGGCGAGCCGGTCGCCGTGCAGGTGTCCGAGCTCCCGCTTGCCGAGCCGGAACTCGACGGCGCCGAAACGGTGCGGGTGCGACGTGACGCCCTCCCAGCTCGTGACCTCGTCGGCGATCAGGCGGGCGATATCCTCCATGGGATGCCGTTCTACCAGCGACTCGGTGAGGTCCCGCGCAAGCGGCACGTGCAGTTCCGCGACAACGGCCTCTTGCTGACGGAGGAGGTCTTCGGCCTCGAGGGCTTCTCCGGGAACGAGTCGATCATCTACCACCTCCAGTCGCCGTGCCGCATCACCGAGGTCGGGGCGTTCGAGCGGATCGTGCGCGACGAATGGGTGCCGGACGGCCACGCACACAGGCACTTCCGGACGTGGGACGTCGAGCCCGGCGGCGACCCGATCACCAGCCGGCGGTTGCTGATGTGGAACCAGGACGTCGAGATCTCGCTCTGCCGGCCGACCGAGTCGATGCAAGGCTTCTACCGCAACGGCGAGGGCGACGAGGTCGTGTTCGTCCACGAGGGGACGGGGACGCTCGAGACGATCTTCGGCGACGTGCCGTACAAGGAAGGGGACTACGTCGTCATCCCGCGCGGCACGACTCACCGCTTCGCGCCCGAGGGGCCGCAGCGGCACCTCGTCTTCGAGTCGCCAGGCCTGATCGAGATCCCGCGCCGCTACCGCAACGACTACGGGCAACTGCTCGAGCATGCGCCGTACTACCACCGCGACATCCACCCGCCCGCCGAGCTGCACACGCACCGGGAGAAGGGCGAGTTCGTCGTCAAGGTGCGCGTGCTCGACGGGTACCAGACCTACGTGCTCGACTACCACCCGTTCGACGTGGTCGGCTGGGACGGCTACGTCTACCCGTGGACGTTCTCGATCCACGACTTCGAGCCGATCACCGGGCGCATCCACATGCCGCCGCCGTCGCACCAGACGTTCGAGGGGCAGAACTTCGTGATCTGCTCGTTCTGCCCGCGCAAGCTCGACTTCGACCCCGAGGCGATCCCGATCCCGTACCACCACTCGAACGTGAACTCGGAGGAGATGATCTATTACGTCTCGGGCAACTTCTCGTCGCGCAAGGCGGTCGACGTCGGGTCGGTGACGCTGCACCCGTCGGGCATTCCGCACGGCCCGCATCCGGGTCTGGCGGAGAAGTCGATCGGAATGACCGAGACGCACGAGTTGGCGGTCATGTGCGACACGTTCCGGCCGCTGCGGCTGACGACGTTCGCGCGCGGTCTCGACGACGGGACGTATGCGTACTCGTGGCTCGAAGACAAGGCCGGCGCGGACACGACCGACGAGGACCCGGCCGGCGTCACCTCGCACTTCTAGGCCGCTGACCCTTTCGGCCCCGGCTCCTGCGGACACGTCCGTTTCGGCGGGGCTAGGTGTCCCCGGCCTCCTCCCCGCTGCGAGCGTAACCGCAAAGCTGTGACGCGTGTGACACCGGACCGTGACAAAACAGACGCAGCCGAGCCGAAGCTCGTCCTCGACTGGGACGGCACGGTCACGGTCGTCGACACCCTCTGGCTCGTGCTCGAGCAGTTCGGCGACTACGAGGTGTTCACGAGCGCCGGCGAGCAGCTCATGCGCGGCGAGATCGACTACCGCCAGCTGATGGAGATCGAGTTCTCGACGGTGAAGGACGCGACGCTCGACGAGGTCACGACCTGGCTGGTCGGGCACGCCGAGATCCGCCCCGGCTTCCACGAGCTGATCGCGCGGCACGAGCCGCTCGTGCTTTCCAGCGGCTTCGAGGAGCTGATCCGCCCGCTGATGGCCCGCGAGAGGGTCGACCTCGAGCTCGTCTCGAACCGGATCGAGGCGCGGCCCGGCGGCTGGCACGTGATCTGGAACCGTGAGGCGCCGTGCGAGGTTTGCGGCGACTGGTGCAAGCGCGTCGGGCTCCCCACCGAGCCGTTCGTCTACGTCGGCGACGGCTACTCGGACCGCTGTCCCGCTCTCTCGGCGGAGCGGATCTTCGCCCGCGCCGGCCTGGCGGACTACCTGGCGGCAGAGGGCGTCGAGTTCGAGCCGTTCGAGACGCTGTTCGACGTGCTGCACGCGCTCGACGGCTGAGCGATGGCTCTCCTGCGGATCCCGGAGCCGTACGACTTCGCGCTCTCGACGGAGCGCTTTCGCCGGTTCGGGCCCGACCTCGCGAACCTCTGGCACGAGGGCGGATTGCACCGCGTCGTCCGTGGTCGCGAGGTGCGCATCGAGCTCGCGCCGGGTGGCGTCGATGTCGAGCCGCTCGATGACGAGACCGCCGTGGTCGTCTCAACGCTGCTCGGACTCGGCTTCGACCTGGCCGGCTTCGAGGCGTTCGCCCACGCCCAGAGTCCCGAGCTCGGAGCGGTCGTCGAGCGCCTGCGCGGCTTTCGTCCGCCGATATCGCCTGACCCGTTCGAGACGCTCGTCACGTCGATCACCGCGCAGCAGGTTTCGCTCGCCTCGGCCTTCGCGATTCGCAGCCGCATGATCGAACGCCTGGGCGAGCGCGCCCGGATCGCCTACGCCTTCCCGACGCGCGAGCGGCTCGCCGCGGCCGAGCCCGCAGAGCTGACCGCCGTCGGATTCTCGGGTCGCAAGGCGGAGTACGTGATCGGCTTGGCCCGTCTCGACCTCGACTACGACGAGCTCGCGCGCCTGTCCGACAGCGAGGTGAAAGAGCGCCTCGTCGCTGTCCGCGGTCTCGGCGAGTGGACGGCCGACTGGTTCCTCGCGCGCCACCTGGCTCGCCCACATGCGTGGCCGGCCGGCGACTTGGGACTCCGCAAGGCCGTCGCCGCGTTCTATGGTGACGATTCGATGCCGTCGATAGAGGAGGTGCGCGTGACCGGCGCGCGATTCGACCCGTTCCAGAACCTGACCGCGCACTACCTCCTCGCCGACCTCTACCTCGCCGGCTAGATGGACGTCCGCAAGGCGACGAAGAAGGATCTCGACACGATCCGGACGCTCTGGCAGGCGATGGAGGACGAGATCGGCGGCCCGCGCTGGGTGCAGGAGACGTGGGAGGAGGAGCTCGTCGACGTCGAGCGCCGCCTCAAGGACGCGGCGATCTTCGTCGCCGAGGACGACGGGAAGCCGGTCGGCTACCTCGGGCTCGACTTCCGCGACCCGCAGATCGCCGAGGTGCAGAGTGTGTACGTCGTGCCCGAGTCGCGGCGTCGCGGAGTTGCGTCTGCACTCCTGGGCGCGGCCGTCGGAATGTCCCGCGACCACGGCTACGACCACATCCATCTCGACGTTCTGACCACGAACCACGGCGCCCTGGCGACCTACGAGCGGCTCGGCTTCGCCGAGTACCAGCGGCGCCTGTCCGTCTCGCTCGACGACCTCGACCACCGGCTCGGCAAGCAGCCGGCGGGCGAGACGATGGGTCGCGTCTTCGTGCAGACCGACGACGAGACTGCGATCGACCACGCGGTCGCCCAGTTCGTCCCGCGGTTCGGGCGCTCGGCCCACACGAACGTCTCCGAGCCGCGCAACGGCTGGATCGAGATCGACGACGAGCTCTGCAGCCGCGACCCGAAGTCTCTGCGGCGGCTCGGCCAGGAGCTCTCCTACCGCACGGGCGGCGTCGTCCTCACCCTCGGGATCGAGGACGGTGCGCTTGTCCGGTACGTCCTGCTCGAACGCGGCTCGATCGCCGACGAGTACGCGTCCGTGCCGGAGTACTACGGCGAGCTGCCGCCCGGAGACGTGATCGCGCTCGGCGCGAACCCGACCGTCGCCCACCGGCTCACCGGTGCCGATCCTGCACGAGTCCGCGAGGTCGCCCGCACCGCGAAAGCGCCCGAGGATCTTCCGGCCGCCGAGCAGCTCTACGCGCAGCTGGCCGAGGTGCTGGGAGTAGGATCGGAGTCCGGATGATCACCCTGTACGACGCACCGCGCTGCCCGTATTGCGCCCGCACTCGCATCGCGCTGGCCGAGAAAGGGGTCGAGTACGAGACGGTCGAGATCGACCTCGGCAACCGGCCCGACTGGATCTACGAGAAGAACCCGCTCGGCAAGGTGCCGGTCTTCGAGGAAGGCGGTTTCGTCCTCCCCGAGTCGCACCTGATCAACGAGTACCTCGAGGAGCGGTTCCCCGAGCCCGCGCTGCTTCCGTCCGACCCGAACCAGCGTGCGCTGATCCGCCTTCAGGTCGACCGCTTCGACAACAACCTCGGCGACGCGTACTACGCCTTCCGGCGGCAGGACGCGAACGGCGCCGAGTGGCTCTCGCACTGCCTCGGGTTCTTCGAGCGCAACATCGACCGCTTCGGGAACCGGTACACGCTGGCCGAGATCGCCTACGTGCCCTGGCTGATCCGCCTGCGCGACCTGCTCGGCTTCGACCTCTCGCCGTTCCCTGCCGTGCTTGCGCGCCTCGACGAGCTGTGCGAGCGGCCGGCCGTCAGGGCCGAGGTCGACGTCGTCGCCGCGCTGCCGCGGTGAGGCTGCCCCGATGAGCACGGACACCCTCCCCGCCGTCGTCGACGCCGAGTGGCTCGCCGCTCACCTCGGCGACGACGGTCTCCTGCTCGCCGACGTCCGCGGGCCTAATGCCCATGCCCGGGGGCACATCCCAGGCTCGATCCCGATGATGATCGGGACACCTGGGCAGTTCTCGGACGCCGAGCTGCGCGAGACGTTCGCCGCCGAGGCGGCGCTGCGGCTGCGGCGGCACGGCGTCACGGGCGAGGAGCGGCTCGTGCTCTACGACGGCGGGGACCTCGGCAACGCCGCGGCCGCGCTGCAGGTCGCCGAGCTCGGCGGGCACCGCAACGTCGCCGTGCTCCTGGGCGGCCTCGCCGGCTGGCCGGGCGAGCGGGAGACCGGCGTGGTCGAACTCGACAAGAGCCGCGCCGAGCTGACTCCGCGGCCCGAGGCCGTGGCGGCGTGGTGGGAGGTTCGCGACCGCGACGCGTCGACGCTGCTCCTCGACGTGCGCCGGGACGAGGAGTACACGGGCAAGGGCGGCGCGCCGTGTGACCCGCGCCAGGGGCACATTCCCGGCGCGAAGCAGGTCGAGGTGTCGACGCTGTTCACGCCCGACGGACTTCCCAAGCCTGCCGAGGAGATCAGGGCGCTCGTCGGCGACGCGGGAGACGTGATGGCCTACTGCCACTCGGGTTCGCGCTCCGGCCTGGCGATGATCGCGCTCCGCTCCGCCGGCTACGACGCGCGCAACTACGCGGGTTCGTGGCACGAGTGGTCGCGCCACGACGAGCTGCCGGTCGAGCGCTAGCCGCCCGCCGCGTCGAGGAACGCGCCGCAGAGGGCTCGGCCGATGCGCGTCCACTCGTCGATGCGCTGCTCGGTCTCGGCGAGCAGAGTGGCGGGCGCTTCGTCCGGCGACTCGGCGATCCAGCGCGCCACGATCTCGGCCGTCACCTCCGGGTGGAACTGGACGCACCAGGCGGCGCCGCCGAGCCGGAACGCCTGCGGACAGGCCGGGCTACGCGCGAGCTCCAGAGCATCGGCGGGGACGTCGAAGCCGTAGAGGTGCCACTGGAACGCGAGCAGCCGCGGCGGGAGCGCACCCAGGACCGGATCGCCGTTCGCCGAGACGTCGACCTGGTACCAGCCGATCTCCGGCTCCGCGAGCCGGCTCACGCGCGCACCGGCTGCCTTGGCGACGAGCTGTGCTCCCAGGCAGACGCCGAGCAGTGACGTCTCGCGGTCGAGCAGGCCCTCGATGAACGCGTGCTCGTCGCCGAGCCAGGGGTGCTCCGCCTCCTGGTCGGCGTGCATGGCGCCGCCGAAGATCATCACCGCGCCGTACTCCTCCGGCGGCCCGGGCGGGGCCGGCTCCGTCGCGATCCGCCACTCGTCGAGCGAGTGCCCGCGCTCGGCGACCACGTCGCCGAACGACCCGGCCGGCGCGTCGGCGCCGTGGACGACGGCGAGGACTTTCATAGCTCCAACCCCAGTTGCGTGTCGCGTACCGGCTCGATCGCACCCGACGACGGAACGCCCGCCTCGTCGAGCAGCCCACGGAGGATCCTCGCCGAACGCGGGGCAAAGTCGTCCCGGTTGTTGTTCATCAGCGCGTAGACCTCCTCCGCCTCGTCCGAGAGCCGCTCGAGCGGCTCGACCCACTCGCTCAGCTCCTCCTCGGTGTACATGTGATCGAAGCGGTCGGCGGACGACTTCGCGTCGCGGATGTTCCAGGTGCGCCAGTTGCGTCCGTGAAAGCGCACGTAGGCGACCGGGTTCGTGACCGCCGCGATCGTCGGCACGACGTTCGTCGCGCGTGTCGGCGGCGAGTCGAGCGAGACGAATGCCAGCCCGTGGCGTTCGAGGAACCGGAGGGTGTCCGGCAGCTCCTCCTCGGTCACCCACGAGCGGTGGCGGAACTCGATCAGCGGTACGAGCGGCTCGAGCAGCCCGCGCACCTGCGTCAGCTCGTCCAGGGCCTCGCGCGACTTCTTGAAGCGCGGGTGGTACTGGAGCAGGACGCCGCGCATCTTCCCGGACGCCTCGAGCGGCGCCAGCGCCTCGCGGAAGTCGCGGAACGCGGGCTCGAGCTCGGACTCGCGATGGCCCGTCATCTCGCCGCTCGCCTTGACGTGGAAGACGAAGTCCGGCGGCGTGCGCTCGGCCCACCTCGCGGCGACCTCGGGCGCGGGCAGCCGGTAGAACGGCGAGTCGACCTCGACCACGTCGAAACGCTTCGCGTAGTAACGGAGCCGCGCCTCGGCGCTCGACACGCCGCGCGGGTACCAGTGCTTGACGAGCCCTTCGTCGGCCCAGCTGCAGGTGCCGATCCGGACGGTGGCGGCCACCACCCGAGCCTACAATCCGCCCGTGGACTCGCGGCCGGTGGGTGTGTTCGACTCGGGTGTGGGCGGCTTGACCGTCCTGCACGAGTGCCTGGTCACGATGCCGCACGAGGACTTCGTCTACCTCGGCGACCACGCGCGGCTCCCGTACGGCCCCCGTCCGCGCGACGAGATCCGGCGCTTCGCGCACGAGATCGCCGGCTACCTCGAGGACCAGGGCGTGAAGCTGATCGTCGCTGCGTGCAACTCGGCGACGTCGGCGGCGCTGCCCGAGCTCCAGGAGCGTCTCAGCGTGCCGATCGTCGGCGTGATCACGCCGGAGGCGCACGCCGCCGTCCAGGCGACCCGGAACCGGCGCGTCGGGCTGATGGCGACGAAGGCGACGGTGTCGAGCGGGCGCTACGAAGAGCTCGTGCGAACGCTCGACGCGGGCGTGCGGGTGTCGGCTGTTGCGTGTCCGCGGCTCGTGCCGTTGATCGAGAGCGACGATCCGTTCGGCGAGGAGACGACGCTGGCCGTGCGCGAGTACTCGGGGCCGCTCAAGGCAGCCGGCGTCGACACGGTCATCCTCGGCTGCACGCACTACCCGCTCATCCGCCCGATCTTCCAGCGCGTGTTCGGCCGCGGCGTCACGCTCGTCTTCTCGGCGGAGGAGACGGCACACGAAGCCGCCGAGACGCTCGCCCGCAAGGGCTTCGAGAACGACGAGGCGCGCGAGGGCACGTACCGGTTCCTGACCACGGGCGACGCGGAGCAGTTCCGTGAGATGGGCGCGCGCTTCCTCCAACTTCCGATCGGAGAGGTCGAGGTCGTCTCCCTGGCCGACCTCGAACGAGCCGCCGCATGAAGCCAAGCAACACTGTGTTGCAAGGAACGACATGACCCGCGTGGACGGTCGTCGGGCAGATCAGCTGCGGCCGCTCGAGCTCACGCCTGACTTCCTCGAGCAGCCGCACGGCTGCGTTCTCTGGGAGCAGGGCAAGACGATCGTTCTCTGCACGGCGACGATCGACGACGGTGTGCCGAGGTGGATGTCGGGGAAAGGAGCGGGGTGGATGACCGCCGAGTACTCGCTCCTGCCGGCGTCGACGGGCGACCGCACTGCGCGCGAGGCTCGCACGGGCCGCCAGCAGGGACGCACCGTCGAGATCCAGCGGCTGATCGGCCGTGCACTGCGCGCTGTCTGCGACTTCCAGGCGCTCGGCGAGCGGACGCTGTGGCTCGACTGCGACGTGCTGCAGGCCGACGGCGGGACCCGCTGCGCCGCGATCTCGGGCGCGTACGTGGCCGCGCGGCGTGCGCTGGAGCGATTCGGGCTCGCGAAGGTGTTCCGCGACTCGGTCGGGGCGGTCTCGGTCGGCGTCGTGGGAGGCGAGGCGCTGCTCGACCTCGACTACTCGGAAGACTCGACGGCGGACGTCGACCTCAACGTGGTCATGACCGGGGACGGCAGGCTGGTCGAGGTGCAGGCAACGGCCGAGCGCGACCCGTTCAGCCGCGCGCAGCTCGACGAGTTGCTGGAGCTGGCGGCGCTCGGAATCGGACGGATCGGCGAGGAGCAGCTCCGCGGCGTCGAGGCGGCCCGACCCTGAAGCTCGTCCTCTGCTCGCAGAACGAGCACAAGCGGGAGGAGCTCGAACGCGCGCTGGACGCGCCGGTCGCGTCGCTCGGCGCCGCCGACTACCCGGAGGAGACGGGCGACACGTTCCTCGAAAACGCGCGCGGGAAAGCGCTGTACGGGCGCGAGGTCGGGCCTGCCGACGCATGGATGCTCGGCGAGGACTCGGGGCTCGAGGTCGACGCGCTCGGCGGTGCGCCGGGGGTAAAGACGGCGCGCTGGGCCGGGGGCCGGCACGTCGAGCGGATCCTCGAGGTGCTGGACGGTGAGATCGACCGCCGCGCGCGCTATGTCTGCGAGCTCGTCGCGCTCGCGCCGGACGGCCGCGAGCTGCGCGGGACGGGCACGCTCGAGGGCCGTATCGCCGACGCGCCGCACGGGACAGCGGGCTTCGGCTTCGACCCGGTGTTCGTTCCGGACGGCGAGGAGCGGACGGTCGCCGAGCTCGGCGACGCCTGGAAGGCCGAGCACTCCCACCGCGCCCGGGCGGCGCAGGCGCTACGCGACCAGCTGGGCTAGTGCTTGCACGCCTTCACCGGGCCGTACGCAAGCCAGTGCTGAACGGCGGAGCTCGAGTCGGCCACCCAGCCGCTACGAGATGCCGGCGCCGGAGAGAACTTCACGTCAGGTGTCGGCGCCCAGCAGAGGTGGATCACCTGACCGGTCGACGGCCTGACGACGACGTACGTCGTCCCGGCGCGCTCGATCGTCGCGAAACCGGGGTTGCCGCTCGCTGTCCGGGCACGGCCGCTGTCTCCGCTCTCGAGTCCGTACGCGATGCCACCTGCGGCGCAGAGAGCCACGACCACGACCGCGAGGATCATCCGCCTGCGGTGCTGCCTGCGACGTGCCTGTCCGATCAGTGCCTTCATTGGTGCTACTATGCCTAGCGTCATGCGAACCGTCAAGGTCGACCGGGACGAGCCGACGCCTCTCCACGAGCAGGTCGCCGCGGAGATCCGCCGTGCGATCGGCGACGGCGAGGCGAAGCCGGGCGAACGGCTCCCCCCGGCCCGCGACTTCGCCGCGGTCCTCGGCGTGAACACGAACACGGTCCTGCGCGCGTTCCGACTCCTTCGCGACGAGGGCCTGCTGGAGTTCCGCCGGGGCCGCGGCGTCACCGTCGCCGGCACTCCCGAGCGCGGCGCGGTGACCGACAAGGCCAGGGAGCTGGTCGAGTTCGCTCGCCATCGCGGCTACCGCCGCGACGAGCTGATCGAGCTGATCGAGTCGCTGCCCTGACTGTCGCGGCGTCGTAGCGGCGCGCATCCCCGCCGTCAGCGCGTCAGCTCCCAGTGCTGCCCTCCGTCGGTCGTGCGGTACGACGAGACGGCGCCGGACGGCGCGTAACCCAACCGCGGGGTGACGAAGTCGAAGCCGGTAGGCACGGAGTTGAGCTCGATTCGCTGCCATGTGCGTCCGCTGTCCGAGCTGCGGAAGAGCCACCGGGTGCCGGCGATCCAGACGTGATCCGGCGGGAGGACTGCGAGGGTGAGGGGTTCGACGAGGGGCAGCTTCGTGAAGCGATGCCACCGGTGGCCTCCGTCCACCGTCTCGTAGATCTCGCCACCCAGCCCGGTCGCGAGGGCGAACCCGTGCGTGCGAGACAGGAACGCGAACGAGCGCAGGTCCGGCCCGGGCCCGTGGACGAGCCTCCACGAGCGCCCGCCGTCACGGGTGGCGTAGAAGCGCCCGTCGCCGTCACCGAGGACGCCGTCTCGAGGATTCGTGAACGACACAGCAATGAGCTCGTCTCGGCGTGGTGTCGTGACCCGGATCCACGTCCGACCGCCGTCGGTGGAGCGAAGGAGGTCGTCGCCGCGGCCGTCTCCGGACCTGACGACGAGATAGAGGGCGTCGCCCCCGGCGCCGGCGATGCCGTCGAGCGGCGAGGACTCGGAAAACGACTTGCGAGCGTGCCACGTGCTTCCTCCGTCCCGGGTGGCGACGACCTGCTGGCCGTACATGGTCCAGTCGCGGCCGATCCCGAATCCGTCGACGGCACCGGCGAAGGTCAGCTCGTCCGGCCCGGGCTCGGTGAGGGGATAGAGAAGGTGCCACGGTCGCCCGGGTGCGGCCGAGCGGAAGAGCGCGCCGTTCGCGAGCAGGGCCAGCATCGTTCCGCCGCGGGAGCTCGGTAGCGCCTCTGCCGCGCTCGGCTCGTCGGTCGCCAACACCGGGCGCCATGTTCGGCCGCCGTCGTCCGTGACCGCAACGCCTCCGCGTGCGGTCGTCATCACGCCCGTCCGCGCGGTCGCGAAGGCGATCGACGCGAGGTAGCCGCCGATCGGAAGCCGTTTTTCTCCTGCGACGAGCCGCCACGTGCGGCCGCCGTCGTGCGTGACGTAGAGCCACTTCTCCTGCTCGCCCGTGCCCGGCTCGCCGGCACACGCGGCGAAGCCGACGGTGGCCGTCACGCGGCTCAGTGCGACCGTTGAGTCGATCGCGAGCGCGCACGGTATGTGCAGCCGCCTCAGCGTCCGGCCGCCGTCGTCCGTGGCGAGGACGCGTGAGCCGTCGACGATCCAGCCGTGGAGTGGATCCGCGAATGTGAGGGTTCCCACGACCCGCGTGACGGCGGTCCACGTCTGTCCGCGGTCGTCAGTGCGCAGCAACCACCGTCCGCGGGTTGCGAAGGCGGTGCTCCGCGATGCGACTGCGATGTCGCTCAGCCAGCGACGACCCTCGCGCTGCCAGGACCGCCCGGCGTTCTCGGTCGCGAGCAGCCACCCGTCCCCTGTCGAGATGACGCCGTGTCGCGAATCGAAGAAGCCGAACGACCCCGGCTCCCGGAGCGCCGTAGAACGCATCGCTTCGGTGCTGCCGTGCAGGAATGGAGGAGCGAGGACGGAGACCGAGGCGAGCAGTGCGACGAAGACCCGCATGCACGCAGATCCTAGGCCCGGCCCGCCGCTCCGGCACGGTTACGCGAGCCCGGCCACGTCCTCGGTCGACGCCTGCGCCGTCCTTCGCGCGCGCCACCAGTTGTACTCGGCGCCGAGCACGATCACGTTCGCCATCACGTAGAGCCAGACGAGCAGGATCACCGGGCCGCCGAACGCGCGCTGCGGCGTCGAGTCGCGTGCCAGGTGCAGGTAGATCGGCAGCGCCTGGAAGGTCACCTCGAGGACGACCGTCGTCAGGATCGCCCCGGGCAGGACGTCGCCGAACGTGTGCGCGACGTTCGTCAGGAAGTAGTAGACGCAGAGCAGAAACCCGAAGACCGCGACGGACGAGACGATCACCGGCACCGCGTAGGCGACGACCGTGTTGTGCCCGATCCCGGGGAACAGCTTGTCCAGCACGCCGAAACCGAACGAGCCGATGGTCAGGCCGGCGAAGAGCAGCACGAGCAGGCCGGAGAGCAGCGCCACCGCGTGAAACTTGCCCGAGAGAAAGCGCCGGTTCGGTCGCCCGTAGACGATGTTGAACGCCGACTCGAGCGCGCTGAAGAGCGAGATCGACGTCCAGATCAGAAACAGCAAGCCGACGATGCCGAGCGCTGTCGCGTGCGCCTCGAGGCTGTTCACGGTCTTCGCGATCGTCGAGAGCGACTTGTCCGGGAAGACGTACGAGAGCTTCTTGACCAGTGAGTCGGTCTCCTTCTCGTGCCCGAACAGGCCGAGCAGCGCGAACGTTACGAAGCTCAGCGGCACGAAGGACAGCAGCGCGTAGTAGGCGATCATCGCCGCCAGATGCGGGCCCCGGTCGGCCTGGAACTTGAAGAAGATCTGGCGGAGACCGGACACCGGGCCATGCTAGGGTCATCGCCCGATGGACGCGATGCAGGCACTCACCGAGCTGACCGAGATCTCGTCGCAGATCGAGGCCGCCTGTCTGTTCGAGGTGGACGGCTCCGGCGGCGCGTCGACGCTGCCCGGGGAGGAGCGCTCGAAGCTCTTCGTCGACTCGGCGCGGGCGCTCCTGCACGCGGCGAAGACCGGTCGAGCCGACGACCCACCGCTTGTCCAGCTCGAGGCGGCGACGCTGCAGGGCAGCGTGCTGATCGTCGTCGACGGTGATCTCGCGGCCGCGGCGGTGACCGGCGAGTCGCCGACGGTCGGGCTCGTGTTCTACGACCTGAAGAGCTGCCTTCGCGCCGCGCGCACGCCGGGCGACGGAGACGGCAAGCCGCGCCCGCGGGCGCGGAAGAAGGAGGCGAGCCCGAGTGAGAGTGCTGCGTAGGCTCTTCGGCTTCCTTAGTCCTCGTCGGAGTCGCCTTCGCCGGGCTGCTCGTCTACCGGCGCCGGTTCGCCGGCCGGCGCGAGCGCGTCGACCTCTACTACGAGGACGGCTCGGTCGTCTCGGTCGAGCAGGGCGAGGACGGCGCGGTGACGATGCTGCCGCTTGCGTCCGACGTCATCCGCGCGGCCCGCTCGTAGCGCCGTGACCGACGGCGAGCTGCTCGCAGCGATTCGCGAGCACGCCTGGCTCGAGGGAGACTTCGTGCTCCGCTCGGGGCGCCGGTCGTCGTTCTATCTCGACAAGTACCGCTTCGAGACGCGGCCCGACCTGCTCGACGCGATCGGCGCGCGCGTTGCTGCGAAGGCCGCCGCGGTCGAGCCGGACGCGGTTCGGCTCGCAGGCCCCGAGCTCGGCGCCGTTCCCGTCGCGGCGGCGGCCTCCCTGCGCGGCGGGCTGCCGTTCGTGATCGTCCGCAACCAGGCGAAGGAGTACGGCACCGCAAACCGCCTCGAGGGCGCGTTCGAGCCGGGCGAGTGCGTGTGCCTCGTGGAGGACGTCGTCACCTCGGGAGGGGCCGCGGTCGAGTCCGTCGAGGCCCTCCGCGAGGCCGGCCTCCACTGCCGAAACGCGGTCTGCGTGATCGATCGCGAGGAGGGCGGCGCGGACGCTCTGGCGCGCGTCGCGGTCAGATTGTGGCCCTTGTTCACTGCGGCACAAGTTGCAGAGGCTGCAAAACCCCCGCAAATACCGCATGGTTGAGCCCATCTGACGCGCCTGTTACGCTGCGATCCGTCCCTGATCCCACTAGGAGGGTTCGCGTGACCAAGCAGGAGTTCGTCGATCGGGTGGCGGCACAAGCTGGGCTGTCGAAGAGCGATGCGGGAAAAGCCGTGGAGGCGTTCCTTGACACCGTGACGAGGGAGCTCACGAGCGGTGGCCAGGTGAACTTCACCGGCTTCGGGAAGTTCTCGGCACAGCGCCGCGCGGCACGCATGGGTGTAAACCCCCGCACGGGCGAGAAAGTTCAGATCCCGGCAGCAACGGTGCCGAAGTTCCAGGCAGGCAGCGCCCTCAAGGCGTCCGTCAAGGGCGGCGGCGCCGGCGCCTAGCGAGGCGAGGCGAAGAGAGACGTTCCGTCGAGGGTCGCGAGAGCGGCCCTCGACGTTTCTGCGGACCGGCAGCGGAGCCTCTCGCTAGCCTGTGGCTCGATGGAGGCGCAGGTAGCGGTGGCGACCCGGGTCTTCGCCGACAGGCTCGCGGCCGCCGTCGTCGAGCGGCGCAGCCAGCTCGTCGTCGGCCTCGATCCGCGGCTCGATCTCCTGCCCGTCGAGCTGCGCGGGGATGCGCACACCGGCCGCGAGGCGGCCGCTGCGGCGTTCTCGCGCTTCTGCCGCGGCCTGATCGACGCCGTCTGTCCGTACACGGTCGCCGTCAAGCCGCAGAGCGCGTTCTTCGAGGCGCTCGGCGCCGACGGTGTGCGAGCGTTCGAGGAGGTCTGCGACTACGCCCGCACCGTCGGGCTGCTCGTGATCGGCGACGTAAAGCGCGGCGACATCGGCTCGACCGCGCGCGCGTACGCGACCGCGTACCTCGAGCCGCGCGGATCGCAGCCTCCGCTCGTCGACGCGCTGACCGTCAATCCCTATCTCGGCCGCGACTCGCTGGAGCCTTTCGTCGCAGAGTGCCGCCGCTCCGGGCGCGGCCTCTTCTGCCTCGTCAAGACCTCGAACCCGGGCGGCGTCGACGTCCAGGATCTGAAGTTGACGGACGGCAGCGTCGTCTGGCAGCAGGTGGCCGAGATGGTCGCCGAGCTCGGCGAGGGCGTCGTCGGCGAATGCGGTCTTTCGAGCATCGGCGCCGTCGTCGGAGCCACCTATCCGCGGACGATCAGCGAGGCCCGCCGGCTCATGCCGCAGGCGGTGTTCCTGCTGCCGGGCGTGGGCGCGCAGGGCGCGACGCCTGCGGACGCGGCGCGGGCGTTCACCAGCGGCCCGGCCAGTGCGCTCGTCGCCGTGTCGCGGTCGATCAACTACGCCTACCGCGAGGACGACGCCGACTGGCGCACCGCCGCCGCGGCCGAGGCGGCCCGGCTGCGCAGCGAGATCTGGAAGGCGTCAGGCTGGTGAGCCGCAGGGTGTGGCTCGCCGTCGTGCTGGCGGCGGCGCTGGCGCTCGCCTCGGCCGCGCTCGCCGCTCCGCGGGTCGGAGGCCGCGCCTACCTCGTGGTCAGCGCGAGCGGCGACACCCTGCTCCAGCGCAACGCGGACGAGCGCGTGCCGATCGCGAGCATCACGAAGCTGATGACCGTGCTCGTGACACGTGAGCACACGAAGCTCGACGACGTCGTCACCATCCAGCGCGAAGCGGCCGAGACGGGGGAGGAGTCCATCTACCTGCGGGCCGGCGAGCAGCTGACGGTGCGAGAGCTGATCGAGGCGGCTCTGATCCAGAGCGCGAACGACGCCGCCGTCGCCCTCGCGCAATACGTGGGTCACGGCAGCGTCCCGGCGTTCGTGGCGATGATGAACGCGAAGGCCCGTCAGCTGGGCCTTGCGAACACGCACTTCGCCAATCCGGACGGACTAGACGAGGACGGCCACTACTCGAGCGCCCGCGACGTGACCAAGCTCGCCGAGATCGACATGCACGACCCCTTCGTTCGCTCGGTCGTCCGCATGCGCGTCGCGCACATCACCGGGCGCACGCTGCACACGTGGAACGACCTGCTGGGCACGTTTCCCGGCGTCATCGGCGTGAAGACCGGTCACACGGACAACGCGGGGTGGAGCGAGGTCGCGGCGGCGCAGGGCCGCGGCGTGACGATCTACGCCACGCTGCTCGGCGAGCCGAGCCGGTCGGTGCGGAACGACGACCTCGCGCAGCTCCTCGCGTTCGGGCTCGCGCAGTACCGCGTCTTCCCGGTGATCTCCTCGCGTCGCGTGTACGCGACGGCGCAGGTGCCCTGGGGAAAGCATCCGCTCGGGCTCGTGGCGGTGAAGGACGTCCTGCGTGTGCAGCGCGTCGGCCGGCCGCTCGTCGAGCGTGTCGTCACGCCGACGGTCGTGTCGCTGCCCATTCAGGCCGGCCGCCGGCTCGGCAAGGTGCTCGTCTACGACCGTGGCAAGCTCGTCGCGAGCGCACCGCTCGTGGCCGACCGCTCGGTCGCGCGGCCGGGCATGCTCGGGCGCGTAGGCTGGTACGCGGAGCGCACGCTCGACCACATCGGCGGCTGGTTCAGCTAGAAAGGGCTCCCGTGATCGTCACCGTCACCATGAACAGCGCGCTCGACCGGATCCTCACGGTTCCGAACTTCCAGCGCGGCCAGCGCCACCGGGCGAGCGAGAAGCTGACGCAGGCGGGCGGCAAGGGCATCATCGTCGCGCGTGCCCTGAAGCGGTTAGGCGTCCCCGTCGTCGCGACCGGGCTCGTGGGCGGCCGCAACGGCCGGCGCATCCTCGAGGAGCTGTCGGAAGAGGCGGTGCTCAACGACCTCGTCCGGATCGACGACGAGTCGCGCACGTCCACCGCCGTCATCGACCCGACGTCGGGCGAGTACACGGAGATCATCGAATGGGGCCCGCTCGTCCACCCGGAGGAGCTCGAGACGCTGCGGGAGAAGCTCGACTACCTCGCGCGCGGGGCGGAGATGGTCGTGTTCTGCGGGTCGCTGCCGCGCGGAGTCGACGAGGGCTTCTACGCGGACATGATCCGCGACCTCAACCGGCGTAGCGTGGCGACCGTGCTCGACACCGAGGGCGAGCCGCTGCGGCTCGGGATCGAGGCCGAGCCGGAGCTGGTGACGCCCAACCAGTTCGAGGCCGAGGGGCTCGTCGGCCAGGAGCTCAACGACCAGGACGACTTCGTGGTCGCGCTCGACACGCTCGTCGAGATGGGTGGGCGCAACGTGCTCGTCAAGCACGACCGGGGCGTCTACGCGCACCTGCGGCGGGAGAAGGAGCGGGGGCGGCCAATGCGCTTCCGCGTCGAGGCACCGGTCGTCGATGCCGTCTCGCCGGTGGGCGCCGGGTCGGTGCTGCTGGCGGCCTTCATCGCGGCGCGGCTCGAGAAGCTGCCGCCGGAGGAGGCGCTGCGACGAGCAGTCGCGGCCGGCAGCGCGTCGACGTTCGTCGTCGGCTCAGGCCAGTTCGAGGTGCGCGAGGCCACGCGTCTCGTGGCCGAGGTCGACGTGTCCGAGCTCGCCTCCGTCGCCGCCGAGCACTAGGCCCAACCGAACACCGGTGTCAGACACCGCCTCGGGCGGTGTCGGAGACGGTCACCGTCCGGAGCTACGAGCTCGCGCTCCTCGCGCGAGCGGTGAACGGCGTGGTTGAGGCGAAACGGCCTGTGGACGAAAAGTCACGAAGTTGTTGCACTTTTCGCTTGACAAATTCGGTGTCTGACACCGCCCTTCGGCCCCGGCCGAACGGGGCGTCGCCGTCCCGGCCCGCTGCTAGCCTTGGTCGTCAGTTGACCGAACTGGACGTCGGACGGATCGAGCGGCTGCTCGCGCTCGAGGACAAGTTCGCCCGCGAGGGCCTCACGTTCGACGACGTCCTGCTCGTCCCCGCCGAGTCGCACGTCATGCCGAACGACGTCTCGACCGCGACGCGCCTGACGCGGAACCTCAGCCTCGCGCTCCCGGTCGTCTCGGCCGCGATGGACACCGTCACCGAGTCGCGCATGGCGGTGGCGATGGCCCGCGTCGGCGGCCTCGGCGTGCTCCACCGGAACCTCTCGATCGCCGACCAGGTCGCCGAGGTCGACCGGGTCAAGCGCTCGGAGTCGGGCATGATCGTCGATCCGGTCACGCTCGGCCCCGACGCGCTGGTCGCCGAGGCGCTCGAGCTGATGGCGCGCTACCGCATCTCCGGCGTGCCGATCACGGACGCGGACGGCCGGCTCGTCGGCATCCTTACGAACCGCGACCTCCGCTTCGAGAAGGACCCCGGCCGGCAGGTTTCCGGGCTGATGACGCAACGCAATCTCGTCACGGCGCCCGTGGGCACGACGCTCGAGGAGGCCGAGGAGATCCTCCACCGCAACAAGATCGAGAAGCTGCCGGTCGTCGATGCGGACGGAATGCTGCGCGGCCTGATCACGGTCAAGGACATCGCGAAGCGCATCGAGTACCCGCAGGCGACGAAGGACGCGCGCGGCCGCCTCTGCGTGGCCGCCGCCGTCGGCGTCGGACCGGACGCGCTCGAGCGGGCCCAGGCCCTCGCGGCCGCGGACGTCGACGTCCTCGTGGTCGACACCGCGCACGGTCACTCGCAGGGCGTCCTCGACATGGTGCGCCGGATCAAGGACGCCGTCGCGACCGACATCATCGCCGGCAACATCGCGACGTCCGAGGCCGCGCGCGCGCTGATCGACGCCGGCGCCGACGGCGTGAAGTGCGGGATCGGGCCCGGCGGGATCTGCACCACGCGGGTTGTCGCCGGCGTCGGGATGCCTCAGCTCACGGCGATCTACGACGCCGCGAAGGTCGCCGCCGACGAGGGAGTCCCGGTCGTCGGGGACGGCGGCATCACGTCGTCGGGCGACATCGCGAAGGCGATCGGCGCGGGCGCAGACGTGGTGATGCTCGGCTCGATGCTCGCGGGTACCGACGAGGCGCCGGGCGACGTGATCATCCAGCAGGGCGAGCGCTTCAAGGAGTACCGCGGCATGGCCTCGCTCGGCGCGATGCGGCGCGGCTTCTCGAAGGACCGCTACTTCCAGGGCGACGTCGAGGCCGACAAGCTCATCCCCGAGGGCATCGAGGCCCGCGTGACGTACAAGGGGCCGCTCGAACCCGTTCTGCACCAGCTCGTCGGCGGCCTTCGGCAGGCCATGGGCTACTGCGGCGCGCCGACGATCGAGGCGATGAAGAGCGCGCAATTCGTCAGGATCACGGGCGCCGGCCTCCGCGAGAGCCATCCGCACGACGTCACGATCACCAAGGACGCCCCCAACTACCGTCGCGCGTGACGATAGGCGCCGAGGTGATCCCCTTCCCCCAGCCCGACAAGGGCGCGGAGGAGCGGCCGGTGCTGGTGCTCGACCTCGGCGGCCAGTACGCGCAGCTGATCGCCCGCCGCGTCCGCGACTGTCGCGTCTACTCCGAGCTCGTCGGTCACCGGGTCACGGCCGGCGAGGCGCGACGGCGCAAGCCGGCCGCGCTGATCCTGAGCGGCGGCCCGGCCTCCGTCTACGCGGAGGGTGCGCCGCGGATCGACCCAGGCCTCTACGAGCTGGGCGTGCCCGTGCTGGGCATCTGCTACGGCGCGCAGCTCATGGCTCTCGATCTCGGCGGCACGGTCGAGCGCACCGGCGTGTCCGAGTTCGGCAAGACCGATCTGCGCGCAGGGGAAAGCGCCCTTTTCGCCGGGCTGCCCGAGGAACAGACAGCCTGGATGAGCCACCGTGACACCGTCACTGCACCGCCCGAGGGCGCGACGGTCACGGCCGAGTCGCCGCACACGCCGGTTGCGGCCTTCGAAGCGCCCGAGCGCGGCCTGTACGGCGTGCAGTTCCACCCGGAAGTCGTCCACACGCCACACGGCCAAGAGGTGCTGAAGAACTTCCTCTACGGCGTCGCGCAGATGCCTCCGACCTGGACGGCTGCGGCGGTGATCGAGGAGCAGGTCGCGCGCATCCGTACACAGGTCGGCAACGCGCGCGTGCTCTGCGCGCTCTCAGGCGGCGTCGACTCGTCGGTCGCCGCCCTGCTCGTCCACAAGGCTGTTGGCGACCAGCTGACGTGCGTCTTCGTCGACCACGGCCTGCTGCGCAAGGACGAGGCGCCGCAGGTCGTCGAGACGTTCCGTCGTCACTTCCACGTGCCGCTCATGCACGTCGACGCCGAGGCGCGCTTCCTCGTCCGGCTCGACGGCGTGACCGATCCCGAGGAGAAGCGGCGCCGAGTGGGGGAGGAGTTCATCCGCGTCTTCGAGGAGGAGGCGGCGAAGCTCGGCAGCACGAAGTTCCTCGTCCAGGGCACGCTCTACTCGGACGTGATCGAGTCGGGCGGCGAGGCCGGCGTGGCGGCGAAGATCAAGTCACACCACAACGTGGGCGGGCTGCCCGAGGAGATGGACTTCGCGCTCGTCGAGCCGCTCCGCTCGCTGTTCAAGGACGAGGTGCGGCGCGTCGGCGAGGAGCTGGGCCTACCGGAGGAGATGGTCTGGCGGCACCCGTTCCCCGGGCCGGGGCTCTCGATCCGCATCATCGGCGAGGTCACGCGCGAACGGCTCGAGATCCTGCGCGAGGCCGACGCGATCCTGCTCGAGGAAGTGCGCCGAGCCGGGCTCTACCGCGAGCTCTGGCAGTGCTTCGCCGTGCTTCCCGCAATCAAGTCCGTCGGCGTGCAGGGCGACGAGCGCACCTACGCCTACCCGATCGTGATTCGCGCGGTCACCTCGGACGACGCGATGACAGCCGACTGGGCGCGCCTGCCCTACGACCTGCTGGAGACGATCTCGAGCCGGATCGTCAACGAGATTCCCGCCGTGAACCGGGTCGCGCTCGACCTGACGTCGAAGCCACCCGGCACGATCGAGTGGGAGTAACGCCA
Organism: uncultured Actinomycetes bacterium; assembly: GCA_963776735.1. Lineage (GTDB taxonomy): Bacteria > Actinomycetota > Thermoleophilia > Gaiellales > Gaiellaceae > PALSA-612. Next base: position 144,573 of record CAVZNV010000015.1, on the reverse strand, counting down.
GAGCTCGCTTCCGACCGCTGGGACGCGTGGGAGCCGGCCGAGGCTGTCCGCCGGTTCGCCGGAGTCGAGGCACCGTGGTATGTCGCCGCCGGCTGGGCGATCGACCTTTTTCTCGGGGGCAAGCGGCGCGAGCACGAGGATCTCGAGATCGCGATCCCGGCCGCGAGCCTGACGGAGTTCGTCGACGCGCTTGCCGGGTTCGAGATCTATGCCGTGCGCGTCCCGGGAAAGGGCATCTTCACGCCGCTCGCAGACGCGGGGCCGGGCCTCGCCGAGACGCACCAGACCTGGGTGCGCGACCCGGAGAGCGGCGACTGGCGGCTCGATCTGTTCCGCGAGCCCTCGACCGCGGACACCTGGATCTGCCGGCGCGACGAGAGCATCCGGATGCCGTTCGCCGAGGCGATCCGCTTCACCGACGACGGGATTCCGTACGGCCGGCCCGAGTTGGTGCTCCTCTTCAAGGCGAGGCACTCGGCTCAGGAGAAGAACCGGGCCGATTTCGCCGCGGCGTTGCCGAAGCTCGGCCGGGAGGAGCGTGACCGCCTGGCCGGCTGGCTCGAACGCGTCCATCCCGGCCACGAGTGGCTCGAGGCGCTCCGCGGTTAGCGATCGCCGGCGCGGGTACGTGCCGGCCAGTGGGCTTCGACCAGTACCACGAGCCGCCCGAAGAGCTGCCGGCCGAGATGCGCACGTTCGCGCGTATCTGCACGTCGCTAGTCGAGGAGGCGGAGGCGATCGGCTGGTACGAGCAGCGCCTGGCGGTGGAGCCGGATGCCGAGGCACGCGCGATCATGGAAAACGCTCAGCAGGAGGAGTTCAAGCACTTCGGCATGGACCTCGAGTTCCTGCTCCGCCGCAAGGACGTCTGGCGCGAGACGCTGCAGGGCATCCTCTTCAAGCCCGGCGACATCGTCCAGCACGGGGAAGCGGCCGAGGAAGCGGCGGACTAGGCGTCCCGAGGCGGCGGTGCCGAGGACGACTCGGACGGGTCGGCCTTCGGGTAGCGAGCGCGCACGGAGTCGACGAACGCGGCCAGCTCGTCGGCGATCTTCGCGTCGTGGATCTCGAGCATGTTCTCGGCGTTCTTCTCGCCCGAGCGGGAGAGGTTGAACGAGCCGCAGAAGACCGTGTCGTCCGCGACCGTGATCTTCGCGTGCATGTAATCGTGCACGCTCGTGGGCGTGTACGGCGTCGACCGTTTGCCCGAGAACGGCGCTCGCGTGAGCACCGTCTGCAGCAGCGGGATCTTCCAGGCCGAGACGCCGTTCGTGCGCCACTGGTAGAGCACCTCCTCGATCTGCGTCTGGTCGACGCACCCGGCCAGGTCGACCTTCCCCTCGGACGCGATCTGGCAGAGCGTGGCCAGGATCGGCCCGGATGTCAGCACCGGCGAGCAGATGCGGATCCGCCTCTGTGCGCGGCCGCACGCCTTCGCGATCCGGTGCGCCAGCGCGTCGCCGAAGCCGGGGCAGAACCAGGGCCGCACCTGGTCGCCGTCGATCGTCACCGGCCGCGGCTCGACGAAGCCGCTCTTCATCACATCGCCGCCGTTCCAGAGCTCCTCGAACCCGATCGTGTACGCGGTCGCGAGCTGGGCCGAGTCGGCGGTCACGATGACGTTCTCCTCGCGCGACCACGACTCGTTCGTCCAGTTCGTCGAGCCGGTCCAGAGCGACGCGCCGTCCCGAACCACGAACTTGTGGTGCATGAGATCAGGGATGCCGGGGATGCCGCGCGTCGGAACGGTCAGCTTCTCGATGTCCTCGGGGCTGGCTTTCGGCGGCGCCGTCGCCGCGAGCGGGAACCGGTAGTCGGCGTTGTACGCGACCCGGACGGCGACGCCGCGCTTGCCCGCGCCCTCGATCGCGCCGATCACGGTCGTCTCCGTGTCGCCTTCGAGCTTCAGGTCGTAGATGGCGATGTCGAGGCTCTTCTGCGCCTCGCCGAGCCACGCCGCGAGCATCTGCGCGATGTCGATCGGCTGCTGGCCGCCGTCCGTCAGCGTCCGAATTGCGATCATGTCGCGCATCATGGACTTTGCCGAGGTGCTGCGCCGCCGGAAGGCGGTCAGGAACTACTCCGAGGAGCCGATCCCGCGCGAGACGCTCGAGCGGATCGTGGCTCGGGGCAAGCGCATCCCGTCCGGCGGCTACAGCCAGGGACTGCGCCTCGTCGTCGTCACCGACCGCGACACGCGGCACCGGATCGCCGAGCTCGCCGACGAGCAGGAGTACGTGGCGATGGGCTTCGAGCCGTGGATCTCGCGCGCTCCGGCACACGTCGTCATCGGCACGCGCGAAGACGACTACCACGAGCGTTACCGGCAGCCCGACAAGCTCCAGGAGGACGGCACCGAGATCCACTGGCCGGTGCCGTACTGGCACGTCGACGCAGGCGCGTCGATGATGCTGTTGATGCTGGCCGCGATCGACGAGGGACTCGCGGCAGGCGTCTTCGGCGTGCTCGACTGGGCGCCGATCTGGGAGCTGCTCGGGATCCCCGACGACATCCTGCCGGTCGCGATCGTCACCGTCGGCAAGGCGGCGCCCGAGCCGGAGGAGGTTCAGGCACGCCGGAAGGCGGCCATGCGCGCCCGGCGGAAGCCGCTCGACGAGGTCATCCGTTGGGAACGGTGGTAGCGGCCGCCACCGACCTCGGGGCCGATTTGGCTACACTTCTCCGTCGGCGGACGACTGGTCCGCCGCTTTTACGTCCGAGATGAAGACCTGGAACGCAAAACCCGGCGAGATCACGCGTGAGTGGCACGTGGTGGACGCCGAGGGCCAGACCCTCGGGCGTCTCGCGACCCGTATCGCCGACACGCTGCGCGGCAAGGACAAGCCGCAGTACACGCCGCACGTCGACACCGGCGACTTCGTCGTCGTCGTCAACGCCGAGAAGGTCGCTGTGACGGGCAACAAGCTCGACCAGAAGATGTACCACCGCCACTCCGGCTACCCGGGCGGCCTGCGCAGCCGGACGCTGCGCGAGCAGCTCAATCGGCGGCCGGAAGAGGTCATCCGCAAGGCGGTGAAAGGGATGCTGCCGCGCAACCGGCTCGGTCGCGCGCAGCTCCGCAAGCTGAAGGTCTACGCCGGCCCCGAGCACCCCCACTCGGCGCAGGCACCGAAGGAGCTGAAGACGAGCTGATGGCAGAACAGGCCACGTACCAGGGCACGGGCAAGCGGAAGACGTCGGTTGCCCGCGTCATCCTCCGTCCCGGCGACGGCACTTGGTGGATCAACGGCCGCTCGCTCGACGACTACTTTCCGCGCCTGGTGCATCGCGCCCAGGTGCAGGCCCCGCTCAGGGTGGCCGGCGCGGAGGGCACGTACGACGTCCGCATCCGCCTCCACGGCGGCGGGCCGAGCGGACAGGCCGGCGCTGCGCGCCACGGCATCGCCCGCGCGCTCGTCGAGGCAGACCCAGAGCTCCGCGTCCCGCTCAAGCGGGAGGGCTTCCTCGCCCGCGACGCCCGTGCGGTGGAGCGGAAGAAGGCCGGCCTCAAGAAGGCCCGCAAGGCCCCGCAGTGGGCAAAGCGTTGATCACGGGGGAAACAGCCGGTTTCCCCCGTGTGCCCCCTTCCCTGTGTGGGCGACGCCAGGACGGCTCGAGCTACGCGCCGGCGAAGCCGGCACTCCGCGGCGGCTCGTAGCGCGTTGCACTTGTCGCGGCTGCTGACCGTCTGAGCCAGATGCGCGACGGCCTATCGTTGTCCGGGATGACCGGCAAGCGCCGCTATTTCGGCACCGACGGCGTGCGTGGGATCGTCGGGCGCGACCTGACGCCTGCGCTCGTCGAGCGGCTCGGCCGCGCCGTGACGCTCTGGATGGGCGGTGGCGCGGTGCTGATCGGCCGCGACACGCGTGCGTCCGGCCGCGAGCTCGAGCGCGCGTTCGCCTCGGGCGTCGCGTCCGCGGGCGGGAACGCGATGCTCGCCGGCGTCCTGCCGACGCCGGCGGTCGCGCTGCTCGCGCTCGATCTCGGAGCGGTCATCACCGCCTCGCACAACCCGCCCGAGTACAACGGCGTCAAGCTCTTCGACGGCGACGGACAGAAACTTCCCGACGAGGCCGAGGAGGAGATCGAGGCGCTGCTCGGTGAGCCTCCGCGGAACGCCGACCAGGGGCAGATCGACAATCTCGACGTCGTCCACGGCAGTTACGTCGATCACGTGATCGAGCGCTTCGGGCAGGATCTCGAGGAGCTGCGGATCGGCGTCGACTGCGCGAACGGCGCCTACTCCGGCATCGCACCCGCCGCGTTCGAGCGGCTCGGCGCCCGCGTGACGGCGATCGGCGACAGCCCCGACGGCAACAACATCAACGTCGGCTGCGGCGCGACGGACCTGCGTGCCCTGCAGCAGCTCGTCGTCCGCGAAGGACTCGATCTCGGCATCGCGTTCGACGGCGACGGCGACCGGATGCTGGCGGTCGACGAGCGCGGCGAGGCGGTCGACGGCGACCAGATCCTGGCCGTGCTCGCGCTCGACCGCGACGTGGACATGGTGGCGGTGACGACGATGGCGAACCTCGGTCTCCACAGGCTGATGGAGGAGCGCGGCATCCGGGTCGTGACGACCGACGTCGGCGACCGCTACGTGCTCGAGGCGCTCCGCCGCGAGGGCGGTGTGCTCGGCGGCGAGCAGTCCGGTCACCTGATCTACCTCGACGGCCACGTCACCGGCGACGGGCTCGTCGCGGCGCTGCTCCTCTGCAAGGCGCTCGGCGGCCGGAAACTCTCCGAGGCCGTGGCCGTGATGGACCGCTTCCCGCAGGTGATGGAGAACATCCAGGTCACCGACAAGGAGCTGACGCCGGCGATTCGCGAGCGTGTGGAGGAGACGAATGCCGCTCTCGCGGGCCGTGGCCGTGTGCTCGTGCGCCCGAGCGGCACGGAGCCGGTTGTCAGAGTGCTTGCGGAAGCCGAAAACGAGGAAGAGGCTCGAAATCTCTGTGGTACCATCGCTTCGCTCGTGAGCGCTGAGCTCGGTTGATCGTCGGCGACGTGGCCGGCGGCCAGTCCGGGCTCGTCGTGCTTTAGGAGCAAGCACGCATCGCCCGACACGACGGAGGAGGCCGGAATGTGCGGGATCATCGGGTACGTCGGCCGAAGGCCGTGCAAGGGCCTGCTGCTCAGCGGGCTCGAGCGTCTCGAGTACCGCGGCTACGACTCGGCGGGCATCGCGCTGCTCGCGGACGGCGCGCTCGAGTACTCCCGTGCCGTCGGACCGCTCCAGGAGCTGAAACAGCGCGCGGGGCAGGACGGCTCGCGCGCGATCACCGGGGTCGGGCACACGCGCTGGGCGACGCACGGCGCCGTCACGGAGGCGAACGCGCATCCGCTGACCGGCTGCGACGACGCCAGGCTCGCGATCGTGCTGAACGGCATCGTCGAGAACTTCCGCGAGCTCAAGGACGGTCTCGAACGCGAAGGCCACATCTTCTCATCGGAGACCGACGCCGAGACCGTTTCGCACCTGATCGAGCGCCACTACGACGGCGACCTCGTCGAGGCGGTACACAGGGCGTGTGCGGAGATGGAGGGCCACTTCACGTTCGTGGCCATCCATGCCGACCATCCGGACCTGCTCGTCGGCGCACGATTCGAGACGCCCCTCGTCGTCGGTATCGGTGACGGCGAGGCGTTCCTCGCCTCGAACGCGGCCGCCTTCCTCTCCGAGACCCGGCGCGTCTACTTCCCTGACGACGGCGACGTCGTCGCGATCACTCCTGAGAGCATCGTCTTCAGCCGCATCGACGGGACGCCGGTCGAGCACGAGCTCGTCGTGCTCGACTGGGACATCGAGGGCGCCGAGAAGGGCGGGTTCGAGACGTTCATGCTCAAGGAGATCTACGAGCAGCCGGAGGCCGTCGCGGAGACGATCGGCGACCGAGTCCGCCACGGACGGCTCTGCCTCGAGGGCCTCGGGGTGCCCGACGAGACGCTGCGCGACCTGCGCCGCATCGTCATCCTCGCGACCGGCACCGCCTATCACGCCGGCGTCGCGGCGCGCTACGCGATCGAGGAGTGGGGCCGAATCCCCGTCGAGCACGACATCGCGTCCGAGTGGATCTACCGCAACCCGGTGCTCGACAAGGACACGCTCGTGCTCGGCATCTCGCAGTCCGGCGAGACCCGCGACACGATCAACGCGATGCAGCTCGCGCGTTCGATGGGCGCGCACACGGTCGCGATCACGAACATGATGGGCGCGCAGATCACGCGCGAGGTCGACTCGGTGCTCTACACGCGGGCCGGGCTCGAGATCTCCGTCTGCGCCACGAAGACGTTCACCGCGCAGCTGTCGCTCCTCTTCCTCGTCGCGCTCAAGCTCGCACAGGTGCGGGAGACGCTTCCGGCGGAAGAGCTCGAGTTCATCGTCAACTCCGTCTACCAGCTGCCGACGCTGATGACGCAGTTCCTCGACGGCAACCCGCCGATCGACGACATCGCACGGCGCTTCTACGACCGGCCGTTCTTCCTCTACCTCGGCCGCAACATCGGGCTGCCGGTGGCACTCGAAGGCGCGCTGAAGCTGAAGGAGATCTCGTACATCCCGACCGAGGCGTACTCGGCCGGCGAGATGAAGCACGGTCCGATCGCGCTGCTCGACGACTCGACGCCGGTCGTCGTCGTCGCGACGCGGATGGAGCGGGTCTACGAGAAGCTCGTCTCGAACATCCAGGAAGTTCGGGCGCGCGGAGCGCACGTGATCGCGATCGCGAGCGACGACAACGAGGACATCCAGCACCACGCGGACGACGTCATCTACGTGCCGAAGGCGCCGGCCTTCCTGTCGGCGATCCTCGCCGTCATGCCGCTGCAGCTGCTCGCCTACCGAATCGCGCGCCTGCGCGGCCTCCCGGTCGACCAGCCGCGGAACCTGGCGAAGACCGTCACAGTCGAGTAGACATCAGCCCGTGAAAGGCCGCGCTGAGCTGGTCGCGGTCTGGACGCTGATCGGGGTCGTCGCCGTCGAGATCCTCGTGACCTACTGGCGGCTGCCCTGGAACCAGCTCTACCACGTGACGGGCAGCGGGCCGGCGGGTGGGCTCAGCCGGGCCTTGCTCTTCCTCGACTTCCCCGCCGCGCTCGTCGCGGTTGCCGTGCTGCTCTATTTGCTGGACGGGTTCGACGGCGCGGTCGAGTTCTGGCTGGCGGTCATCGGCATCGTGCTCTGCGCAGCCGTCGTCTGGCCGAAGCTGGTCGACCAGGGGAAGCTCGACGCGCGGCCGGTCAATGCGATTCCTGCCGTCGGCGTCGGAATCGCGTTCGGCCTCACGCTCTGGAGCTTTCGTGGCGGAGGCTCGTGGCGGATCGCGCACGTTGCGGGCGATCGGGTCCGGATCGCGGTCGCGGCCGCGCTGCTCCTGCTCGCGCTGCCGTGGGAAGCCGCCGACCTCGGCTTCTCGCTCGACGGCGTCCCCGGTCTCGGCTCGGTCTTCCTCACCGGCTCGCTCCGGACGCAGCCAGGCGACCCGGTGTTCCATCCGGCCGTCCACCATGGACACCACCACGGCATGGACGGGACGCTGCTCGTGCTCGTCGCCTTGATTCTCTCGCGGCTACTCGGGACGATCCGCGGTCGCCGGCTGCGCGGCGCCTTCGGCGCGTACCTGGCGGTGATGTTCTGCTACGGCGTCGGGAACATCGCCAACGACGCCTGGCTCGAGCAGGTCACGAAGCGCGGCTGGACGCGGTGGGAGGTGCCGGACGTGACGACGCCGAAGGTCAGCCCGGCGTGGGGGCTGATCCTGCTCGGAGCGGCGTGTCTCTGGCTCGTGCTGGTCCTGCCGGGACTGCGTCAGGCCGCGCGCTCGAGCACGGCCACACCGTGACCCGAGTACACGAGCTGCGTGCCCGGCTCGCGCTCGAGCCCGGCGATCGGCCGGGCGCTCAGGCTTTCGTCGAGCACGAGGATGCGGAAGCCGCGCGTCGCTGTGCGCCACGAGGCGCCGAAGGCGTTGTCGAAGTTGAAGATCTCGGCGATCCGGTAATGCGAGAGCACTTCGAAGCGGGCGTCGAACGCGAGTCGCCCGGCCAGATCGGGGTGTGCCCACAGCAGCCAGTCGGCGTACTTGACGTCGGCGTAGATCTTCGCGCCGGGATCGCGTGCCGCCGCGCGCGCGACGGCGTCGCCGGCCGCAGCCGGGTACGGCTCGGTGTACCAGGAGGCGGGCCTCGCGACCGCCGCCGCGAGCAGGGCGAGCAGGACGGCGAGCGTCGCCGCGGCCGCGAGCGCGTTCGCCCGCGAGCGCAGCGCGTGGCTCCCCGCGCGTGCGGGCGAGATCTCCTCCACTGCCGACGGGCAGAGCATGATCGCGGCAAATGCGAACCAGCCGATGTTGCGGCTCGCGCTCAGCCCGGCGAGCAGCGTGACGAGCAGCACCGCGCGCTCGAAGCGGGTCAGCGCGAGCCGCGACCGTCCGGCCAGCCACGCGACGCCGATCCCGAGCAGGAAGAACGGCGCCGTCATCAGACCCCACTTCGGCGGCTGCCACTCGTTGAGCATCGAGCTGAACGCCGGGTTGAAGAGCGTTGAGTGGTAGTACCCGGCGAGCGACGCGCCGTACGGAGAGACGAACAGCATCGCCGGCGCGAGCGCAGCCAGAGCCATGCCGGACCGCCGTCGCCCGCGCGCTGCCCGGTCGAGCCCGCGCAGCAGGACGAGCGCCGCGCCGAGCGTCGCCGAGCCGTGCAGGTTCCCCCAGACGGCGAGCAGCGGGAGGCACCAGAAGACGCGAGATGACGGTCGCCGCGCGTCGTCGACGAGCAGCCAGACGCAGACGACGAAGAACAGGTACCCGAAGCTCTGCGTCCGCACCTGCCAGGTGCTGCCGATCAGGCAGAAGAACGAGAGCGGCAGCAGCAGGAGCACGCTGCGCTGCGACGCGCCGCGCTTCCGCGCGACGACCAGCGCGAACACGATCGCCGCGAGCGTCAGCACGGCGTGGAACGCGGCCAGGAGCCCGAATCCGCCCGCAGCGTGCACGACGTAGAGAACGGCCTGGCCGAGCCACTGCTGGTCGACGAACGCCTGTCCCGCGCCCCAGATCGTCCACGCCTCGTGATGCGGCAGCCCGTGGTCGAGGATCGACCGGCCTCCGGTGAGGGCGAGCCACGCGTCCTGGTTGACCTGGCCGGAGAGCCGCAGGACGAACGCGATCGCGAAGATCGAGGTGCAGAGAACGAGCAGCGACTCGTCGGCGAGCAGGCGCCAGAGCCGCGCGAGCACTGTCGGTGCGACGAACGGGCCGAGCGAGACCCGGGGAGCCGCCTGCTCCGACATCAGTCTGCGATCGTCAGCCGGTCGCCCTCGTGCACGCCGCTGCGCGCGCACGTGCCCGCAGGCAGCTCGAGCACCGAGTGCGCGCGCCGTCTCGACGCCATGCGCCACGGTGCCAGGTCGCGCACGACCCTGAGCACGGTCAGGTCGCGGCCGAGGAAGACGGCGTCAATCGGGAAGCGCATGAACGCCATGTGGATCGACGACGCCGGGCTGAGCAGAATGCCCTCTCCCTGCGGCAGGTCGCCGCGGCCGAGCAGGCCCTTCATCCGTAACCACGGGCTCTTCGCGATCAGGCAGCTCTCGCAGACGACGTTGCCGTCGCCGGTCAGGACCGTGGAGAACGTCTTGGCCATGTTGCTAGTACCCGATGTGGATGTGGTTGTAGTGGTCCGGCAACGCGAAGGACGGCCCGCCGAGGGTCATGAGCGAGATCACCTGCAGCGGCTCGATCGACGCCGGCAGCGCCAGGATCTGCTCGATCGCCTTCTCGGTGATCGTGCCCGGGCCCTGGTGGCCGAGGATCGGGATGCCGCTCACGGAGCTGATGTCGACGGCGCGCCCGTAGTGGTGCGCCGAGATGACGCCGGGCCGGCCGGCGACGTACAGCGAATGGCCGGTGATCAGGCAGGACACGCCGACCGAGCCGTTGGCCTGGGCCAGGTACTCGATGATCGCCAGGATCCGGACGTCGAGCTTGCCGGAGGTCACGTCGCCGCGGCCGGCCGGGTAGATCGACACACGGGGGTCGTTCAGCACCTGCTGCTGCAGAGCGTCACGCGACGCCTCGAGGCCGTTCAGAATCGTCGGGAGCCCGAGCGCCTGGACATACGTCGCCAGCGCGACCTGGCGGTCGGTCGGCTTGACCTGGAACGGCGGCTCGGAGACGGGGGCGGCGAGCGCCTGTGCCTCGGGCGGCTGCGCGAGGCCCGTGCCGCGGCCGGCGATGCCGGCGAGCTGGAGGTGGCGGAGCAGCGTGAGCCGGGCGGTCTCGGCCTGCGCGTGCTCGCGCGCGGCGACGGCCGGGTCCACGAGCGGCGCGGCGGCGCTGTCGGGGCGCACGACGAGCCCTGCACCGGCGAGCACGACGGCCGCGAGTGCTCCGGCGAGCGCGAGCCGGGCCGGCCTGCGCAGGCGCGCCGGGTGCGGCGCGACGAAGACATCCGGCAGCTCGAGCGGAACGGGCTCGGGCGGATGGCTGACGAACGCGTCCGGCCGCGGGCTGCTGCGACCGACCGACCAGCCGGCCACGAAGGAACCGACGAGGAGGACGTGGCGCGGGCGGGCAGGCGAGGTCAGCGGCTGCGTCGCAACTCCCATACTCGACTCATCGAACGTGTCTGCGCCCAACCCCTCCCCCGAACGGGGGATGCGGCCGAGACGGGTGGCAGCCTAGAAGGCGCTCATCACGTTGTTCAGCGCGCCGGCGATACCGCCCGAGAGGCCTGTGAACACGCCGACGACGGCCAAGGTGATGACGCCCATGATCACGGCGTACTCGGCCAGGGTCTGCCCTTCGCTCTGAGCCAGAAGCCGGAGGCGGGGCTGGATCGTCAACACGTCACTTCCCTTCATCGCCGTCTCGCGGCGCCGGCTGCTGGTCGACGAGGGTGCCGGGGTGGTCCCTCGAAGTGAGCTCCGTCGGTGCGACGCTCACGCCCGGTCCGCGCGCGGGGCGCGAGCCGAGCGTCAGAGTCCTAGATCCGGCTCGTGACGGTGCTGATGGCGCCGGAGATTCCGCCGGAGAGGGCGGTGAACACGCCGACGACGGCGAGGGTGATCACACCCAGCACGACGGCGTACTCGGCCATCGTCTGACCCTCCTGGCGCTTGCGCGCCCACTTGATCAGGTCGAGGCATTCGGAGAACGTCATTTCCTTGTCACCTCCTCTCGGCGGTCGCTCACTTACGCGTTGGCTGCACGACATCGGTTCAAGAATCGTCTGGTACTCGGTGTCACTCGATCCCCTAACGGGGGATTCGGACTTGGGCCGGCCTAGATGTAGCCGGTGACGTTGGCGATGGCGCCGGAAATGCCGCCGGAGAGGGCGGTGAACACGCCGACGACGGCGAGGGTGATCACACCCAGGACGACGGCGTACTCGGCCATCGTCTGACCGTCCTGGCGCATGCGGAACGCCTTGAACAGTGCGAGGGAATCGGAGAGCGTCATGTGCTTGTCACCTCCTCTCGGGCGAACTCAGGGGGGCCGCTTGCCCGAACAAGATCGATTTCCGGCGGCCAACGCATGATCCCCCGATCGGGTCTGTTCCCTCGGCCGGCGCGGTACCGGCACGCGTAATCCCCTGGTCGGGGGATTACCAAGGGAGCCCCCACGCGCGATGGTGAGATCGAGGCGTCACCCGGCGCCGGACGATCACCCAGATGACAACGCCACGTCTCAGACTCCGATCGCAGCGTGGGCAGTCGATGGCCGAGTTCGCCATCGTCGCGCCGGTGCTGCTGCTGGTCCTGATGGGGATCATGCAGCTCGGGGTCGTCTACAACAACTGGGTCACGCTGACCGACGCCGCCCGCGCCGGCGCGCGCAAGGCCGCCGTCTGCAGAAGCGGCTGCTCGCCGGACGCCACGACGGCGGTCACGACCGCGGTCAAGAACTCCGCGGCGAACCTGACCCCCGGGAACATCACGGTCACGGTCACGTCGACCTGGGCGCAGGGCGCGGACGCCACCGTCTCCGCCTCGTACCCGTGGTCGATCAACGTCATGGGTGTCAACGTCGCTTCGGGGACGATGACCTCCACGACGACCGAGCGGGTCGAGTAGTCCGCCCGCGAGAGGTCGTCGAGCGTTGCTCTCAAGGCTGCGCACCCTGCCGCCGATAGAGGCGTCGGAGGCGCCGAGCCTCTTCGAGGAATCAGACGACGACGAAAGGCTGAATCGATGACGTATCGGATGCGGAACATCCTCATCGCCGTCGCCCTCGCCGGCTTTGCGGCGCTTCTCGTGACGTTCTACGTCTCCAACTACAAGAGCAGCGTCAACCACCAGTCGGCGACGGTCACGGTGCCGGTCGCGTCCCACGACATCCCGGTCAACACGCCGGGCTCGCAGGTCGTGGCGAACGGCTGGCTGACGACGCGGCAGATCCCGCGCAGCGCGGTCGTGCCGGGCGCGATCTCCAGTCCCGACCAGATCAAGTCGCTGGTCGCGACCCAGCCCACGTACGCAGGCGAGCAGATCACGGCCGAGCGCTTCGGCCCGATCGCCCAGACCGGCGTCGCCGGCCAGATCGCCGGCACCCAGCGCGCAATCCAGCTTGCGGGCGACCCGAATCAGACGCTCGCCGGGACGATCCAGCCCGGCGACCACGTCGACTTCGAAGGCGTCGTCACGCTCGACTTCGGCGGCACGAACTCGGTCACGTTCAGCCGCATCGTGGTTCGCGACCTCAAGGTGATCGAGGTCCAGACCACTGCGACGCAGAACGGGAAGATTGCAAGCCCGAGCGGTCCCGGCTCGACCGGCGACGCCTCGGTGATGCTGCGCGCCACCGACGCGCAGACCCAGAAGATCGCACTCGTCTATGCGACGGCCAAGCAGTCGAGCAACGCCTACTGGACGCTGCTGCTGCGCCCGGGAATCAAGTCGCAGGACAGCCCGAACAGCGTCGAGACCGGCTTCACGCTCCTGACCGACGGTCTCTCCGGAGCCACGCTGAAGGCCGCGCTCGGCGTGTCCGTCATCGCGGCCGCGGCGGGAGGCCACTGATGAGCGACCTGAACGGAAGCGCACCGCTGCGCATCTACATCACCGGCTCGTGCGAGGGCCTGGCGGAGATCGTCGACGCCCTGCGCATCCACGGCGGCATCGAGCTCGTCGGGATGACCGAGGATGTGCCGGAGGCGGCGTCCGCGCTGACCGGCGGCCACCTCGACGCCGTCATCCACGCGACCCGCGGGGGGGAGTTCCCGCGGGACGCATACGCGGCGATCCGCGAGTACACACGGGCGCCGGTGATCCTGCTCTGCTCCGGCGAGTGCTCCGGGATCCTCGCCGACGCCCTCGACGCCGAGGTCGCCGACGTCATCCCGCTGCCGCAGCTGACCGAGAACATCGTCTTCGCGATCCGCAAGGCCTGCCAGGCCGAGAAGCGGTCGGCGAATGCGGCCAGCCACATGGGCAAGGTCACTACCGTGTTCTCGCCGAAGGGCGGGATCGGCAAGACCTGCGTCTCGGTCAACCTCGCCGCGACGTTCGCGAAGTACCACAAGAACCGCGTGCTGCTCCTCGACCTCGACCTGCAGTTCGGGGACGCGGCGATCATGCTCGGGATCGAGCCCGAGAAGACGATCTACGACCTGGTCGTCGCCCCGGGAGAGCTCGACACCGAGAAGCTGGCCGGCTACACGACCTCGCACCCGTGCGGCCTCGACGTCCTGCCGGCGCCGATCAGGCCCGAGGACGCCGAGCTCGTGACCGAGGGCAAGCTCGCCCGCCTGCTCGAGGTGGCACGTGCGTCGTACGACACGATCATCGTCGACACGTCGCCGTTCTTCCACGGGCCGATGCTCGCGACGCTCGACCGGACGGACGTCCTCCTGCTCCTGTGCGGGCTGGATATCCCGACGATCAAGAACGTTCGGCTCGGCCTGCAGACGCTGGAGCTGCTTTCGTACCCGAACGAGCGGATTCGCGTGATCCTGAACCGCGCGAACACGAACGTCGGCCTGAAGCGGAGCGAGGTGGAGGAGACGCTGCGGACGAAGGTGCACGTCGAGCTGCCGAGCGACCGCGCCGTGCCGATGGCCGTCAACCGCGGCAAGCCGGTCGCGCTGGCCGAGCCCGGATCGGACTTCTCGAAGGCGATCCGCGACCTGGCCGACAAGATCGCCGGCCAGACCTCGACAAGGCCTGCGGCAAAGGCCGCGAAGGGTCAGAAGGCGCCGAAGCAGGCCCGTCAGTCGATCATCTCGAAGCTGAGGAGCTAGGCGGCATGGGCCTCCAGGACCGTCTGAAGGTCGGCGCCGAGCAGCAGCAGGAGCAGCAGCGGAACGCCGGTTTCGAGGACCAGGGGATGCCGGCGTCGCTCGCGGCGCAGCCGGTGCTGCACCAGGGCGATCGCGATCGGCGAGCCGATCCGTACGCCGAGCTGAAGACGCGGATCCACCACGCGTGCATCGCGCGTCTCGGCCCGGAGCTGTTCGCCGCGGATGCGAGCGGCGACATCGCCGACCGCGTGCTGCGCGCGGTGATGGAGCAGCTCGCGCTCGACCGGACGCCGCTGACGCGTGACGAACGCCGCAAGCTCGTCCGCGAGATCGCCGACGACATCCTCGGCTACGGGCCGCTGGAGCCGTTCCTTCGTGACGCGGCCGTGAGCGAAGTCATGGTCAACGGGCCGAACCAGGTCTACATCGAGCGCTCGGGCAAGCTCGAGCTCACGAACACGTCGTTCCTGGACGACGCCCACCTGCTGCGGATCATCGACAAGATCGTGTCGCCGATCGGCCGCCGCATCGACGAGTCGTCGCCGATGGTCGACGCGCGCCTCCCGGACGGGAGCCGCGTCAACGCCATCATCCCGCCGCTCGCGCTGCGCGGGCCGACGCTGACGATCCGGAAGTTCTCCCGGGACCCGTACACGATGGACGACCTGATCGCGTTCGGGACGCTCACGCCCCGGGCCGCGCACTTCCTGTCCGCGTGCGTCCGCGGCAAGCTGAACATCCTCATCTCCGGCGGTACCGGCTCCGGTAAGACGACGACGCTCAACGCCGTCTCAGCGTTCATCCCGAACGACGAGCGCATCGTCACGATCGAGGACGCGGCCGAGCTCCAGCTCCTCCAGGAGCACGTCGTGCCGCTCGAGTCGCGCCCGCCGAACATCGAGGGCCAGGGCGAGATCCGCATCCGCGAGCTCGTCAGGAACTCGCTGCGTATGCGCCCCGACCGGATCATCGTCGGCGAGGTCCGCGGCTCCGAGACGCTGGACATGCTCCAGGCGATGAACACGGGCCACGAAGGCTCGCTGACGACGATCCACGCGAACACCCCGCGCGACGCGCTCTCCCGTCTCGAGACGCTCGTGCTGACGGCCGGCGTCGACCTGCCGCTGCGCGCGATCCGCGAGCAGATCGCGGCCGCGTTCGACCTGATCGTGCAGATCTCGCG
This sequence comes from uncultured Actinomycetes bacterium, assembly GCA_963776735.1. GTDB lineage: Bacteria > Actinomycetota > Thermoleophilia > Gaiellales > Gaiellaceae > PALSA-612. The sequence goes on along the minus strand of CAVZNV010000015.1, from coordinate 129,146 downwards.
CCTCGTCGACGGCTCGCGCCGGGTCACGCACATCACCGAGGCGCTGCGGATGGAGGGCGAGACGATCACGCTTCAGGACGTCTTCATCGCCCGGCCGCCGGACGAGGAGACGTCGCAGGGAACGAAGGCGCTCCGCCTGCTCGGCGCGCTCCAGTGCAGCGGTCTCAAGCCGCACTTCCTGAACAAGATGGCGACCAACGGCGTCGTGCTGCCGGCCGCGTTCTTCGAGAACGAGGACGAGGACACGACCGGACGCGGCGGCTTCGCCGCCGGGAACTTCGGCCGGACGAGCTTCAGGCGATGAGGAAACGCGTCCTCGCTGCCGTCGCGGTGCTCTGCCTCGCCGTTCCGGCTGCGGCTTCGGCCGCGGTCCACGTCCGGGCCGTCGACACGACCGGCTACCCGCGCGTCCGCGTCACTGTCGTCACCGACAAGCCCTCGTCGAAGCCGCCGGCGCTGCTCGAGAATGGTCAGACGGTCGACGGCGCGAACGCGATCAACCTCGGAGACACGAAGAGCGTCGTCCTCGCGATCGACCGCTCGCGGTCGATGATCGGGGCGCCGCTGAACACGGCCGTCGCTGCCGCGAAGGCATTCGCCGATGCCAAGCCGGCGTCGGACCAGATCGCGGTCTCGACGTTCGCGAGCAAAGCGCTTGCGCCGACACCGTTCTCGCCGAGCACGACCGACTCCGACCAGGCGCTCCGCTCGGTCGCGGTCGACGCCACGGCCGGCACGAAGATGTACGACGACCTGCTCCTCGACGTGCAGGCGCTCGGCCACCAGAACACGGCGGGCAAGGTCATCATCGTCGTCACCGACGGAAACGAGACATCGAGCTCGGCGACGCTTTCGGACGTCGTCTCGGCCGCCCGCACGGCGCACGTGGCGATCTACGTGATCGGCATCGAGAGCCACCTGTTCTCGCCGGGCGACCTGAAGAAGCTCGCCGCGGGCACGGGCGGTCACTACTACGCCGCCGCCTCGCCGGGCTTCCTGCACCGGATCTACTCCGGCATCGCCGACGAGCTCGAGCGCACGTGGCAGGTCGAGTACCTGACCGCGGCGCGGCCGGGCGACAAGGTGACGATCACCGCTGCGGTCCCGGGTCAGGGCACGGCTGTACTGGCCACGACGATCGCGGGGGTCGGGTCGCTTTCTCCGTCCGGCGGCTCGCTTCCGAAGGGCGCGTTCACCACCGGCGGCGTGCTGGTCCTCGCGGCGATCGTCGGCCTGCTCGTCATGCTGGCCTTCCGGTTCCTGTTCAAGAAGAGCAAGACCGAGGAGCTTCGCCGCCGGATCCAGCCGCACATCGGCGAGGAGAAGGAGAAGAAGGCCAAGTCGAAGCGCGAGAAGCCGAACCTCCTGCTCGGCCTGTTCTCGTCGACCGAGCACGTGCTCGGCCAGTCGAACCTGTGGACGAAGCTCGGCCGGCTGCTCGAGCGTGCCGACCTCCCGCTGAAGACGGTCGAGTTCGCCTACATCATCTTGCTGTCGGGCCTGGCGGTCGGCTTCCTCGTCTCCGTGATGGGCCTGAGCGGGATCTTCCTGCTCGGCGCGTTCCTGGTCGGCGCCTCGATCCCGATCCTGTTCGTCATGCACAAGGCCAAGAAGCGCCTGAACGCGTTCGACGAGCAGCTTCCGGACCTGCTGATGGCCGTCGCCGCGTCGCTCAAGGCCGGGCACAGCTTCAAGCAGGGGATCCAGACGATCGTCGAGGAGGCGCGCGACCCGGCGAAGAAGGAGTTCCAGCGTGTGCTCGCCGAGGCCAGCCTCGGCCGGCAGATCGAAGCGTCGCTCTCGGACATGGCCGAGCGGCTCGGCTCGAAGAACTTCTCGTTCATCGTCACCGCCGTGACGATCCAGAACCAGGTCGGCGGCTCGCTGGCCGGGCTGTTCGACATGGTCGCGGACACCGTTCGCCAGCGGCAGACCTTCTCGAGGAAGATCAAGGCGCTGACCGCGATGGGCCGTGCGTCGGCCTACGTGCTGATCGCGCTGCCTGTCTTCCTGGCCTTGCTGCTGACGGCCGTGAACCACAAGTACATGGCCCCGCTGTATTTCAGCTCCTCCGGCCACTGGTTGATCGGCATCGGTCTCGTGGCCATGTGCATCGGCTCCGTCATCCTCCGCAAGATCGTCAGCTTCAAGGGCTAGGAGTAATCGATGATCATTCTCGTTCTCGCCGTCATCTGTCTCGGAGCCGCGATCTACCTGATCGGCCAGCTGATCACCCAGCCGGCCCAGGAGCGGCAGCGGTTCATCAAGCACGTGTCGGATTACGGCATCGAGCGCGAGCGGCAAATCCTCGACGTCACCGAGGAGACCATGAGGGTGCGGTTCGTGAACCCGCTGATCGAGCGGTTCGCGAAGCTCGTGCTGCGGATCAACCCGAAGACGACGACCGACGGGGTCGCCTACCGCCTGGTCTCGGCCGGTGTCAGCCGCAAGATCTCGCCGACGACGTTCCTGGCGCTGAAGGGCATCCTGCCGATCGCGTTCGGGCTGCTCGGACTGCTGCTGGCCTCGTCGATGAGCCCGATGATGACCTTCGCCATGGTCATCGGACTCGCCGCGCTCGGGTTCATCGGCCCCGACTACGTCGTCAACTCGAAGATCAGGTCGCGCCAGGAGGCGATCCGCGCGCAGCTGCCGGACGCGCTCGACCTGCTCGCGGTCAGCGTCGAGGCCGGCCTCGGCTTCGACAGTGCGGTCACGAAGCTGATCGACAGCCTCGAAGGTCCGCTGATCGACGAGTTCAACCTGACGCTGTCCGAGATCCGCGTCGGCGAGGCCCGGCCCGAGGCGCTGCGCAAGCTGTCCGAGCGCGCCGGCGTCACCGAGCTCTCGGCCTTCACCCGCTCGCTGATCCAGGCCGACACACTCGGTATCTCACTCGGACGCATCCTGCGCGTGCAGGCCTCGGACTCCCGCGAGAAGCGCCAGCTGATGGCCGAGGAGCGGGCAATGAAGGCGCCGATCAAGATGCTCTTCCCGACGGTGCTGTTCATCTTCCCGTCGATGTTCATCGTCACGATCGGCCCTGCGTTCCTCTCGCTGACCGGGCTCTTCAGCGGAGGAAAGTAGTCAGGTCCGGCCCTGTCCTTCCTTGCAACACAGTGTTGCAAGGTGGGTCGAGGGCGTGAAGATATTCGTGTTCGGGCGCGCGTCTAGGTACTGACCCCGGCGAGAAACGCGAGCACGCGCTCGGTGAGCAGTGCCGCGGCCGCTGCGTCGTAGGCCGGCAGCGAGGAGTCGGCGAAGAGGTGCTCGGTCCCCGGGTAGAGGAACAACTCGGCCCGGTCGGTGGAGTCGACGAGCTCCCGCGCTGCCTCGAGGTCTTCCTCGAAGAACGGATCGGCCTCCTTGCCGTGGACCTGCACCGGAACGCCCTCGGGCCAAGCGGCCCCGAACTCCGACACGGGGAGGCATGAGTACATGAGCAGGGCCCCGCGTGCGCCGGGGCGGGTCTGGGCGAGCTGCTGGGCCGGCATGACGCCGAACGAGAAGCCGGCGTAGACGGCATCGGGAAGCTCGTTCGCAGCCTCCACACCGCGCACTGCGAGCGCCCCGAAGCCCGTCGCGCGAGCGAAGGCCAACCCCTCTTCGATCGTGGCGAACGTGCGCCCGTCGAACATGTCCGGGGTGTGGACGGTGTGCCCCGCCTGCCGGAGCTCGTCGGCAAACGACCTGACACCGTCGGTCAACCCCTGGACGTGGTGATACAGGACGACCTCGGTCATTTCGGTACCTCCTCGCATAATGATCCATTAGTGTGGAACATTCTGCAATGTTAGTCTGTTCGTACCATGGCCGGCAAGTCGCCTCCCGACTACGACCTCGCCGACCGGATCGCGTTGACGGAGCCGTCGCAGGTGAAAGCGATCGGCCATCCCCTGCGGACCTCGATCCTCGGCCTGCTCCACGAGCGGGCTGCGACGGTGACCGAGCTGGCCACCACGCTGGAGCGGCCGAAGAGCACGATCGCCCACCACGTCAAGGTGCTCGGCGCGGCCGGACTCGTGCAGGTCGTTCGGACGCGCCGTGTTCGGGCGATCGAGGAGCGTTTCTACGGCCGCACGGCGCGGATGTTCTACGTCGGTGTGGGGCGGAGCCCCGGGGGCGACGAGATGCCCAGGGACTTCAACGACTTCGAGGTCGCTGCCGGCGAGTCGGTCGCGGCCTTCCAGGACGGAAAGCTGTGGGGCTTCATCCGCCACGCCCGGATCACGGAGGCGCAGGCGTCGGCGTTCTGGGAGCGGATGGCGGAGCTGGTGGCGGAGTTCGACCGGCTCCCGCGCTCGGGCAGCACGATGTACGGCTTCGCGGTCGGGGTCTATCCCACCGACCAACCGACGCTGCCGAGCACCGCCGACGAGTGAGACCCTGGGTCAGCTGGGGCAGGTGTTCGCGTGCGCCGCGGTGTTACCGATACCTGTCTGCGGGCTGTTGCCCTGGCAGGTCGCGTCGTGGCCGGCGCTGTTGCGGTTGACCGTCGCACCGCCCGGCTTGTTGTTCTGAACCTTCACGTCGTGCGTGACGGTGTTGTCGCCGACGTCGACCGCTGCCGAATTGTTCTGAACCGTCAGGTCGTGACCGACGGTGTTACCGGACGCGCAGCCGCCTGACATGTCGCCGACGAGAACGGCGCCCGTCGAGTTCTGAACGGAGAGGTCGTGCGCGACGTTCGTGCCGCAGACCCGGACGGCGGCCGCTCCGTCTGCGCTCAGGTCATGACCGACCGTGACGTCTTGCGCGTCGAGCGTCCCGCCCTTCTGCACGGTCAGGTCGTGCGTCCCGTTCGTCCCGGAAAGCAGATGGCAGGTGGCGCCCGAGGGCACGACGACGTCCTTGCCGGTGCCTATGAACCAACCGTCGCAGGTCGTCTGGCTCCCGCCGAGCTGCTGGGCGGCCGTGTACTGGACGCTCTGGGAAGTCTGGTTGCCGGCCTGGTCCCTGGCGGTGACCGTGAACGAGTGCGGGCCGTTGGACGTGTCGATCGCAGAGCCGTTCGCGACCGTGCCGACGCAGCTCGCCGGCCCGGACACCGAGTCACCGCACGAGAAGGCGGCGTCGACGACCTGGCCTTGGGTGTAGACCGCTCCGGAAGGCGGCGTCGTGATCGACACGGTCGGCGGAGTCTTGTCGATCTGGATGCCGGAGAACGTCGCCTGTGAGCTTCCACCCGCATTGTCCGTGCACGTGCCGGTGACCGACTGTCCGGCGCCCTCGGTGGAGACGGTCTGGTCCGGCGTAAGGCTCGCGATGCCCGTGGTGCTGTTGTCGGTGCAGACGAAGTGGACGACGACGTCGTGATTCGTCCACGTTCCGCCCGTGTAGGCGTTGCCGTTCGAGCTGGCGCTCGCGGTGATCGTCGGCGGCACGAGCGCGAGGTCGAACACGTCGGCGCGATCCTTCTGAAGGCCGGGGTCGAGGTCCTTCGCCTCCTGGCCGGTGTTGTAGTAGTCGTCGTCGCCGTTGTCGTAGAGGAACGTGACCGGCGCGCCGTTCGCGAGCGGGTCAGGCACCGAGACGATGCTTTCCACGGAGCCCGCGTCCGGTGTCGGAAGCACGGTGTTCGTCAGCAACGGCTGGTCAGCCGGATTGCCGTCCCAGGCGTAGAGGAACTCCGCGCCTCCGGTCGGCGCTGCAGGAACCTCCTCGTAGGAGCCGGCGACGATCATGTACTGGTCGTGCGCGTTCTTGCGGAATCTCACGGATGCCGAGCGCAGGTGTGTCGCCGAGAGGATTGGTGTAACCCGACGGGGTCAGGTTCCACTGCATCGGACTGCCGAAGGCGGCCGGGCCACCCGACGTCCCGTTCGGGCTCATCAGGCCGATCAGGTTCGTGACCGGGACGACGAGCGCCTGGGTCCGGTTCGACGTGGGCACGATCGGCGCCCGGAAGCCGAGGTAGAGCGTGCTCGACGCGCCGGCGGCGAACTCCGCACCCTCGATGTTGTAGCCGTTGACCTCCTTCGGGATCTGGCCGTCGGCAGCGCCGGCCACGAACCCGAACTGGTTGCCGTTCGCCGTGTCCCACGCGAGCAGGTCGTTGCGGAGGTTCCTGTAGAAGCCGGCGAACGCGAGCTCCGTCGACGCGCCCGAGCCGCTGATCGTGGTCGCGAAGACGATTGCCCGGTTCGCCTTCACGGAGCCGTCCGAGTTGTTGCCCTCGGAGCCGAACCAGTAGATGGTGCTGCCGAGCCGGGCGGATGCCTCGATATCGATCTGCGACGAATCGGCGACACCCATCTGCGTGTCGAAGTTCCAGGTCTTCACGGGACCGCCCGAGACGCCTGCCTTGTAGAGCGCGGGCTGGTTGAACTCGTCGTCGCCGACGATGAAGTAGCCGTCCCCCGCGTCCTGTGCCGTCGACGCATTCGAGAATCCGCCGGAAAGCCAGTAGCTCGTCGCGTCCGGCGCCTGCGCGGAGACGCCGTACTCGAGCGTGGCGCTCGCCGAACGGCCGTCCGGAGTGGAGACGGTGACGACGATGTTCGAGATACCGACCGTGTCAGCGGGCGTGACAGTGATCGTCCGCGTGCCGCCCGTCCCGCTCACCGAGACCGACGGCACGACGGCGGTGTTCGACGAGGTGGCGGTGACGGTGAGCTGCGACGGATCCGTGTAGAAGAGATCGGACACCGTCGCGGTCGTTTGCGTCGGGCTGTAGGTATCGCCGATCGACCGCGTCAGGGCCGAGTCCTGGAGCGAGATCGTTGGCGGCGCATTCGACAGCGTCTGGCCGGCCGGAGCGAACGCGACACCCTTGTAGAGCGTGTTTGCCGGCGCATGTGCGAGCGTCGAGAACGAGCCGGAGATCGTCGAGTTCGAGGCGGCCGAGTCGGTGAACGCATAGATGGTCGTTCCGTTCAGGTCCGTCGCGTAGAGCTGCACCGCGCCGTTCTCGACCTTGCCGGTGAGGCCGGCGAGCTGGCCGGGTGCTGTTGCCGATCCCTGCGGCACCCAGGCCGAGCCGTTGAACCAGTACTTCTTGATCCCGGGCGGATCGGCGACGTAGAGCGTGTTCGCGTCCGTGAAGACGAAGGCGTACGGGTCGCTGCTGGATCCGGTGACAAGCGGCGTCACCGCAGTGGCGCTTGGCGACCCGGTCGGAAGGCCGGTTCCAACCTTGTAGAGACCGGGCGGTGTGTTGTTGTTCGTACTCAGGTAGAGCTGGCCGCCGGCGATCACCGGAACGCGCGCATTGGTGTTGTTCGAGGTCACGGCGGTTGCGGCGGCGCCGTTCCCGAGCGGTGCGTAGACGATGCCGCGCGGGTTACCGCCGGCGCCCGTCACCCAGAACTCGTTCCCGTCGTTCGTGACCGCGCCGCGGGCATTGTTTCCGCTGAACGACCCGAGCTTGAGCACGGTCGACGTGTCGATGTTTCCTGCGCCGTCGATGCGGCCGGCGACGCGCGGGATCGTGGTGGAACTCGCCACGCCCGCCGTTCCGGGAGTCGCGTCGTAGCCGGCGACGGTGAGGTATTGCCCGTTGCCCGACAGCTCGAGCGACCCCTCGGAGCTTGCGCTGCCGCTCATCGTCAGAGGCGCGTTGCTTCCGCTCTGGGCTGTCGGCAGCGGAATCGGCGTGCCGACCGTCCCCTGCCCCGGCCCGACACCAAGGAACGGAACGATGAAGGCGGGGGTCGCGCTGCTGCTCAGACCGCTGGACCCTGTGCCGATCCGGAGGACGTCGAGCAGGTCGGCCGGGTTCGCCGCCCGCGCCGTCGACCGTGATCCCACGCCTACTGCAAAGCCGGCGATCAGAACGACGGCCGTGAAGAACGCGCCCCGGCGGACATGTGCTCCTCTCGACGCGAACCTCACGGCCGCGACCTTACGGCGGTTTCGGGCAGACAGTGGGTTACGCCCGGGTGACGATCTGGTGAACTAGCCGAGGAGCTCGCGAAGCGCGGTCAGCGAGCCTGGCACAGCGCGGAAGTACGCCCACCGCCCGCGCTGCTCACGTTCGAGCAGACCGGCCTGGACGAGCACCTTCAGGTGGTGGCTCACCGTCGGCTGGCTCAGCCCGAGAGGCTCGGTCAGGTGGCAGACGCATGCCTCGCCGCCGGGCTGTGCCTGGATCAGGCTGAGCAGCCGGAGCCGGGCGGGGTCGGCGAGGACCTTGAGCGCGGCCGCGACATCCTCGGCGTCCTCTGCAGTCAGCGCCGCCTGCGAGATCGGCGGGCAGCACGCGGCGACGGTCGCGATCGTCTGCACTCCCACATATTGACAGACATGGATGTGTTGCGGCAAGATGTATTCATCGACCGTCGTCTATGTCTGGGGAGCCGACAATGCCTGACGTTCTCGATCCCGTCACCCGAGCCCACATCAAGCGAGTCGCCGACGGACTGCAGGACGAGTTCAAGGGCGTCTTCTCGCCGGAGACGATCCAGCGGTACATCTCGGAGTCCGTCGATCTGCTCGGCGGCTCCAGGATCAACGTCTACGTGCCCGTGCTCGCCCATCGCTTCGCGCGCGAACGGCTCAAGGCGCTGGCGCAGGCAGATGGTCAGATCGTGAAAGAGCAGCCGGAGGTCTTGTTCGTGTGCGTCCACAATGCCGGCCGCAGCCAGATGGCTGCGGGGCTCGTCAAGCTCCGTTCGGAGGGTCGCGTTCACGTCCGCTCAGCGGGCAGCGATCCCGGCGAGACGATCAACCCGGCCGTGCTCGAGGCGATGTCGGAGATCGGCGTCGACATGAGCGAGGAGTTCCCGAAGCCGCTGACGGACGAAGTCGTGCGAGCCGCGGACGTCGTGATCACGATGGGTTGCGGCGACGCCTGCCCGATCTACCCCGGGAAACGCTACGAGGACTGGGAGCTCGACGATCCCGCGGGCAAGGACGTCGAGACGGTGCGCCGGATCCGCGACGAGATCGACGGTCGCGTTCGGCGGCTGATCCAGCAGCTCGAGGAGGAGACGAAATGAGCCCAGAAGCAGACACGCTCAGGGAGGAGGTTCGCAAGCGATACGCGCAGGCGGCCGAGTCGGTCACCGCCGGCGAAGGCTGCGGTTGCGGGACGGCATGCTGCTCCGACGGCACTCGCGCCGACGACTGCTGCGGCGACGACTGCTGCGGAGGCGGAAAGCCAGGCGACTTCGGCCGGGCGCTCTACGACGCCGACCAGCGCGGCGAGCTCCCCGACGCGGCGGCGCTGGCCAGCCTCGGGTGCGGCAACCCGACGGCGGTCGCCGACCTGCGCGAGGGCGAGGTCGTGCTCGACCTCGGCTCAGGCGGCGGCATCGACGTGATCCTCTCGGCGAAGCGTGTCGGACCCGCCGGGCTCGCCTACGGGCTCGACATGACCGACGAGATGCTGGCTCTCGCGCGGCGCAACGCCGAGGAAGCCGGCATCCGCAACGCGATCTTCCTGAAGGGCGTGATCGAGGACGTGCCGCTCCCGGCGGAGAGTGTCGACGTCGTCATCTCCAACTGCGTGATCAACCTCTCGACGGACAAGACGGCCGTGCTGGCGGAAATGGCGCGGGTGCTCAAGCCCGGCGGGCGGATCGGCGTCTCTGACGTGGTCGCCGATGACCGGCTCTCGCCCGCCGAACGCGCCGAGCGCGGCAGCTACGTCGGCTGTATCGCCGGAGCGCTCTCGAGAGGCGAGTACGAGAACGGACTGCACACGGCAGGCCTGGTCGGCGTGAGCGTGACGTTCACGCACGACGTCGCCGACGGGATGCACGCTGCCGTCATCCAGGCGACGAAGCCCGGCGTCAGGGGGTGACTGCGCCACCGCTCACGCGGAAGCTCGTCGCCGAGGCGCTCGGCACCTTCGCCCTCGTCTTCGCCGGTGCGGGAGCGATCATGGTCGACGCGAAGACCCACGCGCTCGGGCACGTCGGCGTCGCCATCACGTTCGGGCTCGTGATCATGGCGATGATCTACGCCGTCGGACACGTCTCGGGCGCGCACTTCAACCCCGCAGTGACGTTCGCCTTTGCACTCACGCGGCACTTTCCCTGGCATCGTGCCGCCGGCTACTGGCTGGCTCAGTTCGCCGGTGCGACCGCCGCCGCCGCCGTTCTGCGCGGCTCGCTGGGCACCATCGCCCACGTCGGCGCCACGCTCCCGTCCGGTTCGCAGAGGCAGTCGTTCCTCTGGGAGCTGATCCTGAGCGCGATCCTGATGTTCGTCATCCTCGCCGTCGCGACCGACACGCGGGCCGTCGGAGAGGCCGCCGCGATCGCCATCGGCGGCACGATCGGCCTCGACGCGATGTTCGGCGGGCCGATCTCCGGCGCGTCGATGAATCCGGCGCGATCGTTCGGCCCGGCGGTGGTCTCGGGCGACCTGCACGCGCTCTGGCTCTACCTCGTCGCGCCCGTCGTCGGGACGTCCCTCGGCGCGCTGCTCTACCAGTTCGTGCGCGGCGAAACCCTTCAGCCGACGTAATCACGGTCGCGCGGACGAGGTGCAAAACCGGCCGGCTCGCCGGTCCGGGCCGTGTCGTTCCTTGCAACACAGTGTTGCAAGGTGCTCGAGCGCGTGGCTAGGAGTTGACGACGCGGAGCGCCGCTTCGCGCTTACCGAGCTCGCCCTGGGCGCGCCCGATGTAGGACTCGAGCTCGCCTTCCTTCTTCTCGAGCCGGGCCTCGCGGGCCTTCAGCTCCTGCTCCCACTGGTCGAGGCGGTCGCTCTCGAGCTCGATGTCGACTTCGACCTTGGCCCGGTGCGTCGCGACCTCGTCCTCGCGGTCGAAGATCGCGGCCTCTCGCTCGTCGATCTCCTCCGCGCGCGACTTCAGCTCGCTGTCGCGCGACTTCAGGCGGGCCGCCCGCTTCTCGACCCGCTCGCGTTCGCTCTCGATCTGCTCCTCGGCCTTGATGAGTTCCGCCTCGCGCGATGACACGTCGCGCTGCCTGGCCTCGAGCTCCTCGGCGAGCGAGTCGAGATTGCGCCCGCGCACGCAGTCGGCGGCGAGCTGCTCGAGCTCGACGGCGCGTCGGTCGAGGTCGCCCTGGAGCTCGCGCAGCTCCCGGCCGCGCAGCACGTTCTCCTCCGTGCGCTTCACCTCGGCGGCCTTCGTCGACAGCTCGGCGCTGCGGTGGTCGAGCTTGCGCTCGCGCTCGGAGAGCTGGCTCTGCTGCTTGGTCAGCGCGTGCCGGTCGCTCGCGAGCTGGGAAGCCTCCGCCTCGAGCTCGGCCTTCTGGGTGGCGATCGCGTCGCGGTCTGCCTGCATCGAGTCGGCGTCGCCGGCGAGATGCTTCTTCGCGTCGGCCAGCTCCTGCTCGAGCTCGCGCCGCCGCCGCTCGGCCTCCTGGTCGAGCTCGCGCCCGCGGGCGGAAAGCTCCTGCTCCAGCTCGCGCCGGCGACGTTCGAGGTCGCGGTCGGCGTCGCGCGCCCGGCGCTCCTGCTCGCGCTCGAGGTCGCGGCCGCGGCGGTCGAGCTCTCGCTCCAGCTCGGCGACCCGGCGGTCGCGCTCCTTCAGCTCCGCGTCGAGCGCGCGCTCGTGCTCGGAGCGATCCTTCGTCCGATCTTCGAGGCTCTGCTCGAGCTGCGCGAGCCGCTCGGCCTCGCGCTCGAGCTCCTGCACGCGGCCCTCGAGCTCGGCGGCGCGGTCGTTCAGCTCGTCGCCTTGCTCGTCGATGCGAGCAGTCCGTGCGTCGAGGTCGGCTGAGCGCGCATCGAACTCGGCGCGGTGCGAGTCGAGCTCCAGCTCGCTCTCGCGGAGCTCCGCCTCGCGCTGCTCCTGCTCCGCGAGCATCTTGTCGATCTCCGCCGAGCGGCGCGCGAGCTCGTGGACGAGCTCGGGATCGATCTCGGCAGGCTTCTCGGCGGCGGCCGGCTTCCGCGTCTTCTCGGACGGTTTCCCGTCCTCGTGCCCCGCGGCGCCACGCGTGCGCGTGACCGGCGCCTTCTTTTCGAGCTGCGCGCGCAGGCCGCTGCCGAACCCCGTGTCGAGCTCCACCTGGGCGTCATCCAGGGGCTGGTTTCCGGCAGTCTGCTTCGGGCTCACGCGTCGCTCATGTCTCGCTCAAGAGAGGGATCGGCGCGGGAGCGGTGGTCGACCCATCCCCCGTGCGAGGGGCGCCGACCTACCGAGAGGCCGTGTCGGCCACGACGACGAGCGTCATGCCCCGCCGGAGCAGCGTCGGACGCGCGGAAGCGGGAAAGAGCCCGAGAAAGTCGTCCGGCCCGAGGAGTCTCAGCCCCAGCCCTTCGTCACGGTGGAGCGCCCGGTAGAGCCGGTCACGACGCTCGTCGGAAAACCAGTGTGCGAGCGGCACGAGCGTGTGCGTGTCGAGCGGGAAGCGCCGGTTCGGTGTCGTCACGAACACGCGGCGGGAGACCCGGCAGAGCTCGGAGACGAATGCACGCTGCGACTCGAGGTCGGGCAGGTGCTCGACGACCGCGTTCGAGAAGCCGATGTCGAACTGGTCGTCGAGGAACGGCAGCGCGCGCCCGTCGGCCCGCAGCGCCGTCACGAGCGGGAACGCCTCCTGGAAGACCGTCAGGTGCTGCGTCGAGACGGCGACGATCTGCTCGGGCCAGGGGTAGAGCGCTTCGAAGAAGTTCGCCGTGCCGTAGGTGTCCTCGCCGTAGCCCCCGTCGCTGACGCCGACGTCGACCACCGTCGTCTCGGCGGTCGGCTGCATCGCACTGAGGAAGAGCTCGAGCTTCCGCCTCCGGCTCCTCGCCGAGACCTTCGCGGCGAGACGTCGCACGGCGGCGATCCTACGGCACGATCAGCGTGGCCGAGCGGAAGACCTGGTTGCCGTTCTTGTCGTTGAGCTGGATCGAAACCGTGTACGACGTATTCTTGGGCGGCTTCTTCAGCGGAATGGGAAGGCTCACGTAGCCGTCGGCCGCGATCGTGGTCTGGGGCTGGGAGACCGCCAGGTTGCGCCTGTTATAGAAGACCTTGACCGTCGAGCCGAGCACGGCGCCGGGGCCGTCGCGCCAGAGCAGATCCCAGACGGGCACGCGGATGACCGGGTTCGACAGCCTGGCCTTGATGTAGACGACAGGGCTGCGGATGTCGAGCGCCCGCGCGCCGGTCGTGAACGTGGCGAACGCCGGCTTGCGCGAGTTGTCGAAGTTCTCGAGCCCGCTGTGCCAGGAACTCGTCGGGTCGTCCCGGAAGATGAACCAGATGAACATGAACACGTACGGGTCGTTCCCGATCGTGGCCATCGTCTGCTTCACGTAGGCGGCCTGCTGCGCGAGCGTGACGCCCTTCGGCTGGCCCGGTTTCGTCTCGAACCCGTACTCGGTGATCCAGATCTTCACGAACTTGCGGTGGAACCACTGCTGCAGCTTCTTCTCGAACGTCGGGATCTGCGGCAGGTTCACGTTCGGGAAGGCGACCTTGACGTTCGGGCCTTGTCCGAGCCCCGAGTACGGGTGATGTGCCCACGCGTCGAACTTCAGGTTCGGCGCCGCCTTGGCCACGTCCTGAGCGAAGAGTCCCGGCGCGATCGTGTCCTGCGCAGTGCTGCTGCCGAGTGGCTTCTGCCGGCCGCGCGGCGACGTCTCGCCGACGCCGACCATCGCCTTCGGGTTGGCTGCCTTGATGCCGGCGATCGCGGCGGCCGCCATCTTCGCGTAGACGGCCGGGGAGCTCGGCTTCCCGTTCGTATACGCGGGCGCCAGGAACTCCGACAGGTTCGGCTCGTTCCAGACCGAGAAGTAGCCGACGTAGACCGGAATGCCCAGCAGAGCCGTGTAGCGCCCCGAGTAGCGCGCGGCCAGCGCCTGGGCGAAGTTCTGGAGGTCGTTCACGTTCGTCGGCGCGTGGTTCTCCGCCTGGCCGCCGTTGGCCCAGCCCGGCGTGCCCCAGATCGTGATCAGCACGGTCATGTCGTGCCGGGTCGCGTTGAGCACGAGTTGGTCGAGATCCTCGAAGTGGTACCCCGGGTCGAGCGGGTTGGTCGGGTTTCCCGGTCGTGCCGGCGCGATTCGCGACCAGTAGGCCGTGGTGCGGATGATCGACGCGTCGGTTTGCGCCGCGTTGTCGAAGTTCGTCTTCGCGTCGTTGCGCCAGCGGAAGGACGGATCGTCGTTGAAACCAACCGGCATCCGCGGCGCGGCGGTGGCCACGGCGGGAATCGCGGCGGCCAATGCGAGCAGGCAGCCGAGTATGAAGCGGGTCCGGTTTCTCATCTGGGGCGGCGACAGGCTCGGCGGGCGAGCTTCAGGACCTTAGCGGGATTGTGAACCGGGCGGGGAGGTACTAACACAGACCTTACGATCCTCAACTGCGGGTTCACTCGTCGGACACGGGACCGCGGCGACGCTTCTTCTCACCCCGCCGGCGCTTGTCGGCGAGACGGTTCTCGACGGCCTTCTGCGGCGGCCGGGTCGCCCTGCGTGCGCGGCGCACCCGCAGCGCCTCGCCGAGCGCGGCGACGAGCCGCTCGAGCGCCAGCTCGCGGTTCCGGAACTGGCTGCGCTCGTCCTCGGCGACGGCCCTGACGACCGGACCGGCGCGCGCGAGGACGCGGCGCTTCTGCGCGTCGCTCAGCGACGGCGACGCCTCGACGTCGAAGAGCGCCTCGACCCGCGTCTCCGACTTCTGCGCGTGCTGGCCGCCCGGCCCGCTCGACCGCGACGTGCGGAAGCGGACCTCGGAGCGCGCGATCGAGACGCTCCGCGTGACCTGGATCCGGTTGGCACTAGACTCGCCCGCGATGGCGTCAATTCTGCGTTCCGGAGGTGTCGGCACGTGCACGTGGGCGTCGACCTGATCGAGATCGAGCGCGTTCGCCGGACGCTCGCACGGTACGAGGGCTTCCGGGACCGCTGCTTCACCGGGGCCGAGCAGGCGTACTGCGACTCCCGCCCGAACCCGGCCCAGCACTACGCGGCGCGGTTCGCCGGCAAGGAGGCGGTCGGGAAGGCGCTCGGATTCGGTGTCGCCGTCAACTTCGCCTGGCGTGAGGTCGAGATCGTCGGCCGGCCGAAGCCGTCGGTGCGGCTGTTCGGGCGGCTCGCGGCTCGCGCTGAGCGGATGGGGGCCGGCCAGATCGAGCTGTCGATGACGCACTCGAAGGAGCTGGCCGCCGCAGTCGCGGTCGTCTCCTGATGTTCGAGCCGCTCTACACGGCCGAGGAGATGCGCCGTGCCGAGGAGGGGCACGACGTGGCGGTGCTCATGGACCGTGCCGGGAAGGCGGTCGCCGACTTCGTCCTGGAGCACTACGGCGACGCGCGGCGGATCACCGTCGTGTGCGGAGGCGGGAACAACGGCGGCGACGGACGCGTGGCAGCCGGCTATCTGGAGCGGGCGGGCCGGGAGGTCCGCGTCGTCGACGCGAAGGCGGGGGAGACCGACCTCGGCTCGCCGGAGGTTCTCGTCGACGCGCTGTTCGGAACCGGCTTCTCGGGCGAGCCGCGGCCCGACGCGGCGCGGCTGATCGAGACGATGAACGTGTCGGGCGCCGAGATCGTGGCCGTGGACGTGCCGTCGGGTGTCGACGCATCGACCGGCGAGGTCGCAGGAGTCGCTGTCGAGGCTGAATGCAGCGTGGTGTTCCACGGCGAGAAGGTCGGCCTGCACGTCACGCCGGGTGCGTTCCGAACACAGTCGGTCGCGCTCGTCGACATCGGGCTCGAGCCACGTGAGACGGCGGCCGCGCTGGTGACGCCGGACGTGCTCTCCGTCGTCCCGCGGCGCTCCCCGCGCGACAACAAGTACACGGCCGGATCAGTGCTCGTCATCGGCGGCTCGCAGGGGATGACGGGTGCTGCGGCGTTGTCCGCGCGGGCCGCGTTCCGCGCGGACGCAGGCTACGTCGCGATCGCCGCGCCTCGCGAGTCGTTGCCCGTCCTCGAGACGCTCGTGGTCGAGGCGGTCAAGAGGTCGCGTGAGGACGTCTTCGACGCGGTCGGCCGCGCGGGCGCGCTCGCCATCGGCCCGGGCCTCGGGCGTGGGGACGAGGAGCGAGCGCTCGTCCGGCGGCTGCTCGAAGAGACCGACCTGCCGGCGGTCGTCGACGCGGACGCCCTCTTCGGCCTGGAGCCGTTCACGAGGACCGCGCCGACCGTTCTGACGCCGCACTCGGGCGAACTGGCGCGGCTGCTCGGCACGGACGCTCCCTGGGTCGACGCTCACCGGATCGAAGCCCTGGGGCGTGCCGTCGAGCGCTTCCGCTGCGTGGTGCTCCTCAAGGGCTACGGGACGCTCGTCGGCGCACCCGGCGAAGGCGTCCTCGTGTGTCCCGGCGATCCGTCTCTCGCAACGGCCGGAACGGGGGACGTGCTGACCGGGATCGTCGGCGCATTTCTCGCGAAGGGTGTCGACGCGCGCCTGGCTGCCGCCGCGGCGGCGACGGCACACACTCTGGCGGCGAGGCAGTTCGACGGCCCCGGCAAGGTCGCGAGCGACGTCGTCGAGGCTTTGCCTGCCGCCCTGTATGCGCTCTGAGATCACGATCGACCTCGGCGCGCTGCGGCGGAACGTCGCGCAGCTGCGCTCGGTGCTCGGCTCGACCGAGCTCTGGGCCGTGGTCAAGGCGGACGGGTACGGGCACGGCGCGGCCGGCGTTGCCCGGGCCGCAGCGGACGCGGGCGCTTCGGCCCTGTGCGTCGCGACCGTGGCCGAGGGACTGTCCCTCCGACGCGTCCTGCCCGAACAGCACATCCTCGTTCTCGGCCCGGCTGCGGACGTGCGCGCGGCCCGGGAGGCCAGGCTCGAGTTGGTCGTCGGCGACGGGCCGATCCCGGACGGCGTTCCGGTGCACGTGAAGCTCGACACCGGCATGGGCCGGTTCGGCTACGAGCGGCTGCCGGAGCTGCCCGCGAACGTCGTCGGGCTCATGACTCACCTGGCCACGGCCGACTCGGACACGGAGTTCGCCGAAATCCAGCTCCGGCGCTTCCTCGAGGCCGTGAAGGGGTCTGACCCCTCTCTGACCCTGCACGCGGCGAACAGCGCCGCCGCGCTGCGCCTGCCCGCGTCCCGGCTCGGCGCGGCCCGGTGCGGCATCGCGCTCTACGGTCTGTCGCCGTTCGGCACCGACCCGGCAGAGGACGGGCTCGAGCCGGTGCTGTCCTGGCGCAGCGAGCTGGCGCAGGTGAGGCGGCTCGCGCCCGGGCAGAGCACCGGCTACGGCCGGCGCTTCGTCGCCGAGCGGGAGACCTGGATCGGGTTGGTGCCCGTCGGCTACGCGGACGGCTTCCGGCGTGACCTGACCGGAACCGAGGTGCTGGTGGACGGCGAGCGGCGCCGCGTCGTCGGCACAGTGTCGATGGACTCGGTCGCGGTCGAGCTCGCCAGGCCGGTCGACCCGCGCACGCCGGTCACGCTGATCGGCGACGGACTCCTCGCCGAGGAGCACGCGCGGCACGCAGGCACGATCACGTACGAGCTCGCCACCGGGCTGCGCGCGAACGACGACCGCACGACGAGAAAGGTCGTCGATGCTTGAGCTCGCCGTCGAGATCCTCGCCGGCCGCGACGCGTACGTCGTCGGGGGCACGGTTCGCGACGAGCTGCTCGGCCGATCCGTCCTCGACCTCGACATCGCCTGCGCCGAGCCGGAGCAGACGGCGCGCGCGTACGCCGACCGCGCTGGCGGAGCGCCGTTTCCGCTCTCCGCGACGCACGGCGGCTGGCGCGTGGCCCTCGACAACGAGCGCACGGTCGACTTCACGCCGCTCCGCGGATCGATCGAAGACGACCTTGCGACCCGCGACTTCACGATCAACGCCATTGCCCGACCGCTCGCGGGCGGCGAGCACGTCGATCCGTTCGGCGGCCGCGCCGACCTCGACGGGCGGACGATCCGCGCCGTCAACGCCGGTGTATTCGAGGCCGACCCGCTCCGGCTGCTCCGGGCCGTGCGCTTCGAGGAAGAGCTCGGCTTCGCGATCGAGCGGCGAACCGAGCGGCTGATCCGCGAGCAGGCGAAGCTCGTCACGAAGCCCGCCGGAGAGCGAACGCTCGAGGTTCTCGGCCGGCTCGGCGTCGCCGGCTGGCACCGGCTCGACGACCTCGGGCTCCTCGCCCCGCTCGGCGGCTCGCTCGAGCTCGCCGGCCGCGCGGACGCCGTCGACTCGCCGGATTACCGGCTCGCCGTCTTCCTCCGGGACTCGCTCGGGCTGCTGCCGATCTCCCGCGAGCTGCGCCGCTACGCCGTCGCGCTGCTGCGAAGCTCGCCGCCCGCCGACGCGTCGCCGCGCTCGCTGCACCAGTTCCGTCGCCAGACCGAGCCGTGGGCGCGCGATGCGCTCGCGTTCCACGGCCGGCTCGACCTCGAGCCCGCGCTCGAGCAGTCCCGGGCCGCCGATCCGCCGGAGCCGCTGCTGCGCGGCGACGAGCTCGGCCTGCCCCCGGGGCCGGAGATCGGGGCGCTGCTGGAGCTGATCGCCGAGGAACGCGCGGCAGGCATGATCTCGACCAGAGAGGAGGCGCTGGAGCTTGTCCGACGACGTTCACGCTGAGGCCGTGAAGGAACGCTTCGCGCGCACGTCCGCGCGCATGGTCGAGCGCGAGAAAGCCCGGCGGGAAATGCTCCGCGACGAGCTGCGCCGCTTCGTTCCGCTCGACGGCGACGAGCGGGTTCTCGACTCGGGCGCGGGAACCGGCGCACTCGCCCTGGCGCTCGCGCCGCTCGTGCGCGAGGTGGTCGCACTCGACCTCGTCGAGGAGCTGCTCGAGGTCGGACGTGAGGCCGCCGCGGAGTACGGCAACGTCGTCTTCGTCAAGGGCGACGCGACCGCGCTGCCGTTCGACCGCGATGCCTTCGACCTCGCCGCGTGCCACCGTACGCTGCACCACATGGCGCGGCCCGAGCTCGCAGTCGCCGAGATGGCCCGCGTGACGCGCATCGGCGGCCGCGTGCTCGTACTCGACCAGATCGCGCCCGCCGACCCGCTCGCCGCGCTCGAGCTCGACCGCTTCGAGCGCGCCCGCGACCCGTCGCACACGCGGCTCCTTCCGGACATCGACATCTGCGCGCTGCTCGAGGCGAACGGCCTCGTCCTCAAGGCGTCGCGCCAGTTCCAGGAGCCGCGCGACCTCGACGCGTACCTCGACCTTGCCGGGTGCGAGGGCGACGCACGGGAAGCCGCGGCGGCGTCGGCACCGTCCCGGATCGTGGCGACGATCGGCTGGTACCTGGCCGCGAAGCCGGTTCCGTGACGAGTACGCTTCCCGGCGTGAACCAGGACGACCTCGCCCGGCTCGCAGAATCTCGCCGTCGTCGTCGGCGCCAACGTCCAGCCCGGGCAGATCGTCGGCATCACGGCGGAGCTCGAGCAGCACGACCTGGCACGCGCGATCGCCGCCGCCGCCTACGAGCGCGGCGCGAAGTTCGTCGACGTCTGGTACATCGACCCGCTCGTCAAGCGCGCACGCATCGAGTTCGCGCCCGAGGACACGCTCGAGTTCGTCCCGCCCTGGTACGGGGAGCGCGCGCTCGAGCTCGGACGCCAGCGCGGCGCCAACATCACGATCCGCGGCACGACCGTTCCCGGCGCGCTCGACGGGCTCGACCCGAAGCGGGCCGGGCGCGACCAGCTCCCGCGCGTGAAGGAGACGACGGTCGTCGTCAACGAGCGCACGGTCAACTGGACGATCGTGGCCTATCCGACGGTTCCCTGGGCGAGGCTCGTCTATCCCGGACTCGACGACGAGGCCGCGCTCGCGCGCCTCTGGCAGGAGGTCAAGCACGTGAGCCGGCTCGACGAGCCCGATCCGCTCGCGGCCTGGGAGGCCCGAATCGACCAGCTCGAGCGCGCGGCAGAGGCGCTCAACGACGCCGATCTCGACGCCGTCCACTTCGAGGGCGAAGGCACAGACCTGACGATCGGGCTGTTCCCGTCGTCAATCTGGAAGATGGCGCGCTGGGCGACCGCCGACGGCATCCGTCACCTGCCGAACGTCCCGAGCGAAGAGGTCTTCACGTCGCCGGATCCGGAGCGAGTCGACGGTCACGTGCGCTCGACGAAGCCGCTCGTCCTCTCGGACGGAACGCTGGTGCGCGGTCTGCGCATGCGTTTCGAGGGCGGCCGCGCAGTCGAGATCGACGCCGACGAGGGAGCCGAGGTGCTGCGCGGCCGCGCGGCGATCGACGACGGCGCGTGCCGGCTCGGCGAAGTGGCGCTCGTCGACCGGGAGAGCCGTATCGGCCAGCTCGGCACGGTCTTCTACGAGACGCTCCTGGACGAGAACGCCGCCAGCCACATCGCGCTCGGATCCGGGTTCTCGTGGGCGGTCGAGACCGACGAGGACCGCGCCCGCGTCAACCAGAGCGCCGTCCACATCGACTTCATGATCGGCGGCAACGACGTCGACGTCACCGGCATCACGAAAGCCGGCGACCGCGTCCCCCTCCTGCGCGAGGGTGCCTGGCAGCTCTCACCGGTCGCCGTTTGACGGCGGACGCGCTCGAAGAGCGGCTGGCCGAGCTCGCCGTCGACATCGGCGCGAACGTCCAGCCGGGGCAGGTCGTGACCGTCTCGGCCGACCTGGGCATGGAGGAGCTGGCGCGCAAGGTCGCGGCCACCGCGTACCGGCGCGGCGCGAAGTACGTGGACGTCACGTTCTTCGATGCGGGGCTGAAGCGCGAGCGGATCGAGCACGCGGACGGCGAGACGCTCGGTTTCGTGCCGTCCTGGTACGGCGAGCGCGTTCGCGAGCTCGGCCGCTGCCACTCGGCGCGAATCGTGCTCGCCGCACCGAACGATCCCGACGTGCTGCGGGGCCTCGATCCCGAACGGCTCGGGCGCGACCTGCTCCCCGCGCTCCCGGACTGGATGGAGGTGCTCGCCGACCGAACCGTGAACTGGACGATCGTTCCGGCCCCGACCGAGACCTGGGCCCGGCTCGTCTACCCGGAGCTCGAGAACGGGGCTGCGCGCGACCGGTTGCGCGAGGACATCGCTCACGTCTGCCGGCTCGACGAACCCGACCCTGCCGCGGCCTGGCGGAAGCGGAGCGACGAGCTCAATGCCGTGGGCGGGCGGCTGAGCGCGCTCGACCTCGACGCGATCCACTTCGAAGGGCCGGAGACCGATCTGACGGTCGGCCTGCTGCCGAGCTCGACCTGGATCGGCGCCATGTCGACCACGGTGGACGGGCTCGAGCATCTCCCGAACGTGCCGACGGAGGAGGTCTTCACGACCCCCGATCCCGAGCGGACGGAGGGCCATGTGCGCTCGACGAAGCCGCTCACGCTCGTCGACGGCACGCTCGTCCGCGGGCTCGAGGTGCGGTTCGAGGGTGGGCGGGCGGTCGAGATCCACGCCGAGGAGGGCGAAGAGGTCGTGCGGGTGCGGACGGCGCGGGACGAGGGCGCGTGCCGGCTCGGCGAGATCGCGCTCGTCGACCGGGAAAGCCGCATCGGCCGGCTCGGCCGGGTGTATTACGAGACCCTGCTGGACGAGAACGCGACCAGCCACGTCGCCCTCGGCTCCGCCTACGAGGAGGCGGTGAGCGAGGACGACGTGCCGCGCATCAACAAGAGCGGCATCCACATCGACTTCATGGTCGGCGGCGACGACGTCGA
Organism: uncultured Actinomycetes bacterium; assembly: GCA_963776735.1. Classification (GTDB taxonomy): domain Bacteria; phylum Actinomycetota; class Thermoleophilia; order Gaiellales; family Gaiellaceae; genus PALSA-612. The sequence continues at coordinate 107,674 of CAVZNV010000015.1, read as the reverse complement.
CGTGACCGGCATCACGCGGGACGGCCACCGCGTGCCGGTGCTCCGCGGCGGCGCCTGGCAGATCTGACCCGACCGGCTCAGTCCGCCGTCTCCGAGTCTTGGTTGAAGATGTCGGCCCAGGTCAGGTCCGGGTCGCAGAGCACCCAGCCGCCGCGACGGGTCTGCGGATGCCATGCGAGCTCTCCGTCGTCCCCGGGAACGAGAAAGCTCTCCCACCGCTCGGACGGGAATCCTTCGCGCTGCCACCGCCACCACCGGCGGCTGTTGTCGCCGGAGAGCCAAAGCCAGTCCGTTCCCTGCTCGTCGCGTGACGACGTGGAGGACGGCGACCGCCGGTACGCGTGGACACCGCACGAACCCGGGGGCCGTCGGGAAGCGTGCCGGCACCGAACGCAGAGCCGAGAGCTACGAACGTCTCGGGCGAGACGACTTCCTGGTCGTCCGGCTGTGGCTCACGTGCCGTAACCGGGTGTGGGAGAGCCGGGAAGCTCCAGAGAGCGGTGTATGCCTGGGCGAGCCGCCGGTCGGATCGTAGGCCGAACTCGATCTCCAGGCCGTAGACCGAGCCGAGCCAGGCGCCCTCGGACGCGAGAACGGAGCCCGGGCCGCTCGGCAACCGCCGAAACGGCCCGGGCCGAGAGCCCGTTAGTTGATCGCGCCGATCTTGAGCGCCGTGATCCTCGTGAACGCCTGCGCGCCGTTCGTGTTGGCGTCGCAGTTGACCTCGATCGAGCTGTTGTCGCTCGGCAACGTGACCGACCCGAACATGTCTGCGAGGCCGAACGCGCTGTCCTTGGCCGAGAACATGAAGTCGCCGTTGTCGGTGACGACGATCTGGCTGCCGTTGATGATCCAGTCGCAGACGTCGTTCGTGCCGTCGTCGCCGTCGCCGACCACGCTCACCGGCGACCAGACGAGGTACTTGCCGGCCGGAAGCCCACTGAGCGTGGCGATCGCCGTCGAGCCGTGGATCGTCACCGTTCCGCCCGAGTCGGCGATGTACGCGTGCCCGGAGCCTTCCGGCCCCTGCGGGCCTTGCGGACCCTGGGGTCCCTGGGGTCCCTGCTGGCCCGGGATGCCCTGCTGGTTCCAGTCGAGGGCGGCCTCGTCCTTCTTGCAGGCCCGGCCGTCCTTGTTCGACGAGGCGGCGTCGATCACGCGAAGCTGTGAGCTTCCGTCCACCTGGCCCTGCCCGTTGACGTGGTAGCACGCATGGATCACGCCGCTTGCGTCGGGGATCGACGCGTAGGCGGCCGCTCCAAGGCCTGCTCCGACGGCGAGGGCCGCGACGACGACCACGGCCAGCGACAGCCGACGGCTGCGCTTGAGCGAAGAGAGCATCTGCCTGCTCCTTTCGTGGGGGGTTGACACGAAAGTGACGCGAGCGGGAGATACCCACCGGGGAGACGTGCGGAAACCTCGGCGGCGCGGCGACGAGCATCGCCGCGCCGCGTCGGCGGTGTCGCCTAGTTCACCGCGCCGATCTGCATGGCGATCATCTGACCGCTTGCCTGCGGTTTGTTGCCGCTCGTCGTCGAGCAGAAGACGACGACGGAGTTGCTTGCGTCCGGCAGATTGACCTCGCCGAACATCGGGAACTGGCCGTGCTGGTCGTCCTTCGCGTCGTACAGTGGGAACTGGCCGTTCGTCGGGTTGGGCTCCAGTGGCGCGTCGTTGATCCGCCACGCGCACTGTGCGTCGAAGTCGCCGTCGTCGCCGTAGATCTCGATCGGCGACCAGATCAGGTAGTTGCCGGCGGGCAGGCCGCTGAGCCCGACGATCTCCTGCTCTGCCGGTTGCGGGTTGTCGATCACGTGCGAGTTGGGATTGGAGACGTAGACGTGACCGCTCGCCGGGCCGGCGGGTCCCTGCGGGCCCTGCTGGCCTTGCACACCCTGCGCGCCCTGCGCTCCTTGTGGGCCTTGCGGTCCCTGGATGCCTTGCTGGTTCCAGTCGAGCTCGTTCTCGTCCTTCTTGCAGGCCTTGCCGTCCTTGTTCTGCGAGGCGGGGTCGATCACGCGCAGCTGGGCGCTGCCGTCGACCTGGCCCTGGCCGTTCACGTGGTAGCAGCTGTGGATCAGGCCGCTCGCGTCGGGGATCGACGCGTACGCGAACGTCGACGCGCCCGCTGCGACGGCGGCCACGGCGAGCAGGATCAGCGTCTTTCTCAACATCGAGTCGCTCCTTTCTCGTGGTGGATCGAATGACTCGACGCTATGCGCGACCCGGCCGGGGCGAAATCGCGGAAACCTTCAAACAATGACGGCCCGGGAACACTCGCCCCGGGCCGTCGCGAGGGCCTGCTACGGCGTGACGATCGAGCTCGTCGGGTTGCTCTGCGTGAGGACGGCGGTCAGCGTGACCGGGCCGAGCAGGGCAGCCGTGCAGTCGCTCTTGCCGTTCAGGTAGACGGTGTTCGAGCCGTTGACGACCGGGACCACGCGGGTCGCGGACGCGTTCAGCCCCAGATACGTACCCGCACCGAACTGGGTCGGCAGATTGCCGTTGATCCACTGGTCGACGAAGCCGGCGGCCGACGGGTCGGGCACGCCCGCCGTCGGAGAAAGCTGCGTCTGCACACGGCAGTCGGCGGCGGCCGCCTGGTGCGCGTGGCGAAGTTCGCGGTCACGATCGCGAACCCGTTCGACGGGGAGGTGAACGTGAGGTGGGCGAGCTCGGCTCCGCCTGCCGAGTAGATGCATCGCCGGGCTCCCGGGATAGGCGTAGCCAGTCCAGGCGCTGACCGTGCCGGCAGGCCCGGCCGGGCCTGCCCCGCCCTTCGGGCCGGCGGGACCCTGCGGCCCCGCGGGGCCTTGCGGTCCGGCGACCTTCGCGCTCGCGGCCAGCTTGCTCGCGGTGACCGAGCCGTTGTGGAGCTTGGCCGAGCTGCGCCGTCGTTGCCGCCCGCTTGGCGAGCAGCACGCTCACCGGCGCGTCCCGGAGACGCCGAAGCGCGAAGGCGAGCGCCGTCGCAGACGGTGTGTCGAGCCACTGCACGTCGTCGATCGCGACCAGCAGCGGCGTGGTTTCCGCGAGGGCGCGAAGCGTGCTGAGCAGCCCGGTGCCGACGGCGCGGGTGTCGAGCGGCTCGCTTCCCGGCACGGCGCGCAGCAGCGCCACCTCCAGCGCCTGTCTCTGGGGCTCGGGTACGGCCGCGAGCGAGCCGACGTCGACGTCCTCGAGCAGGTCGGTCAGCCCCGAGAAGGAGAGCGTGGAGTCGGCGCTGCTCGGCCGCGAGGCGAGGACGCGCACCGAACGGCGGGCGATCGCAACACCTGCGTCCCACAGGGTCGTCTTCCCGACCCCGGGAGGTCCCTCGACCAGGAGCGTGCCGGACTGCGAGCCGGCGAGGAAGTCGGCGACCCGCGCGAGCTCCCCGTCGCGACCGACGATGCCTTCGAGCTCCGCCTGCGCCTGGCCCGACACGACGCTACGCCGGCTTGCGCAGCCTTCCGGACGCGGCCGTCCGGGCGACGGCGCCGGGGAAGAGCGCCTGCGCCAGCGCGCCGAAGCGGTAGTACCAGGGCACGAACACCTCGCGCCGGTTATGGTCGAGCGCCTTCAGCACGGCCTCGGCTACGTCTTCCGGTTCGGCGATGACGCGGTGCACGTAGCGCGGGAAGACGGCCCGCTGCGGGAAGCCCTCGGTCTCGACGAAGCCCGGCATGACGAGATGGACGCGGACGCCGCGAGGCTGGAGCTCGGCGGCGACTGCGCGCGAAAAGGAGACCTGCGCGTGCTTCGACGCCGCGTACGGGCCCGACGTCCCTGCCGTCACCGTGCCTGCGGCGGAGGCGATGTTGACGACGTCCGACGGGGCGGCGGCGACGAGCCCGGGCAGGAACGCGCGCAGGCACCAGACGCCGCCGAGGTAGTTGACGCGCGTGACCAGCTCGATCCGCTCGGGGTCGCCCTCGACGAAGCCGGTGCGCGCGGGGATGCCGGCGTTGTTCACGAGCAGTCCGATCTGCGGATGCCGCTCGAGGACGGCCGCGGCGGTGCGGTCGACCGCCTCGCGGTCGCCGACGTCGCAGACCTCGTACTCGCCGCCGACCTCCTCCGCGAGCTGCTGCAGCAGCTCCTCCCGGCGTGCGATCAGGACGCAGCGCCAACCGCGCCCGGCGAGGGCACGGGCGATCGCCGCGCCGATACCCGACGAGCCCCCGGTGACGACGGCGACCTTGTCCATCCGCTCCGGCTAGGAGCAGACGCGGACGACGCGCGTTGCCGTCGCCTTGCGTCCGGCGCTGTCCGTGACGACCGCGTGCAGGACGTGACGCCCTCGGCCGAGCTTGCCCGTCTTCCACGTCGTCGAGTAGATGTCGGCGTTTCCGCTCGTGTCCGTCGCGATCTTCGTCGCGCCGTCGAGGAACGTGACGCCCTTGATCTTCGCCGTGTCGCTCGCGAGCACTCCGAGCGGCTGCGACTTCGTCGCGCACGCGCTCGCGTCCGGCACGATCCAGGTGATCGCGGGCCCGTTCACGACCGTCAGCTTCACCGTCTTGATCGTCGTGTTCGGGAGCGCGTTGGCTCCGATCGTGTTCACGTTCTTCGACTCCTGGTTGTCGGCGACGAGCAGCGTGAGGCTCGGGCGCCCGGCGTTCAGGCGCGAGGCGTCCGCCGGCAGCGGAATCAGGATCGTTCCCGACCTCACGTCGTACGCGGCGGCCGCGACGAGCTGCTGGCCGTAGCCGGCGAGCACCGAGAACGGGTCGACGCCGGACTGGCTGTCCGTCGCGCGGATCGCGATCGTCGGTCTGCCCGCGGCCACCTTCGTCGTGATCAGCGAGACCTTCGGCGGCGTCAGGTCGTTCACCCACGAGCGGAGCACGTAGCTTCCGGCGAACGACTTGCCCGTAACCGGATCGCTGGCCGAGTCGACTGAGAAGTAGTACGTGCCGGCGCTGACGAAGACGCCGCCGGCGACGCCGATGTCGCCCTTGTAGTCGAGCATGATCCCGTTCACGTTCACGGGGGTCCCCGCATAGCCCTGGACGGTGTTCTCGTCCGGTGCGGCGAGCAGCCACGGATCGATCAGGGCACCGGGCGACTCCGACTCGACCGCGACACCGAAGTTGACCACCGTCTTCGGCAGCGTCTTCACGTACAGGTGCTCCTTGCCCTTCTCGTTCATCGGCGCCCCGCTGGCGTAGTTCGCAGGGTGGCCGAACGGGTCGGCCGGCCAGCGGTACACGCTCGCGCGGTTCTCGCCCTTGCGCGTGTCGCCCGACTGCCGCGTCTTCAGCGCGACTGCCTGGCCGGCGGCGAGGCCGGGCTTGGCGACGAAGAAGTCGTACGGCACCCGCCGGGTCGTCCCGCCGCGCGTCAGGACGATGAAGCCGTAGTCGTCCCCTGGCGCCGCGTCGGCCGAGGCGCTGGCGGTGACCGTCACGAGGGTGCTGCCGCCCGGCCCGATCACGGCCAACGGCGACACCGCGACGTTCGCGCCGGTGCTCGCGCTCTGCGCCTGGACACCGACCGTCCACGAGCCGTCGCCGCCGCCTGCGTCCGACACGTCGATCATGAGCTGCTTCGACTGCGCGCCGGACGCGACGTTCAGCTCGCCGATGGAGAGCGACTGCGGAGCCGTGAAGATGAGCGGGTTGTCCGCGGACGGGAGCCAGGCGAGCCCGGCGCCCTCGAGCAGCACCGATGCCTCCTTCGTGCGTGCAGTGTCGGACCAGGCCGGGTTCGCGGTGGTCATCAGCGCGGACTTGACCTGCGCGGGCGTCCAGGCCGGGTGCCGCTGCAGGAGCAGTGCGGCCGACCCGGCGATGTGCGGCGTCGCCATGCTTGTCCCGTCCAGGACGAGCCACGGCGATCCGCCCGTGAACTCGGGCAGCGTCGAGGACAGGATCTGCGCGCCCGGCGCCGAGATGTCCGGCTTGAGCAGGTGCCCGAAGGCGGTCGGCCCGGCGGACGAGAAGCTCGTGATCACTCCCGACCGGCCGGTCTGGATCTCGAGGACCGTCTGGCCGATCGTGATCCTCGCCTGGCCGCCGTTCGACTCCATGGCCGAGAACATGTGCTCGCCGTCGAGGTCGGAGATCATCGCCATCGGGAAGCCGAGGGCGACCGGGATCTGGTCGGGGTCGCCCGACCGGTTGTCGGCGACGATCATCCCGATCGCGCCCGCGCTCACGGCGCGGTACGCCTTCGAGAGAAAGGAGCAGGTTCCGCGCTGGACGAGCGCGATCTTGCCGGAGAGCGAGCCCTTCGGCAGGCTCGCCTTCAGCTGCTCGGGATCGGACTTCGGCCCGCAGAGCAGGCGTCCGTTCGAGCCCTTGAGCGTGCTGACGTCGACGACGGTCTGCGGCGTCGTCGCCCACGACGCCGGGACGCCGTCCGAGGTCGGGACGACCGGGAACGACTGCGAGCTCTGGAGCGTGGGCGAGAGGACGGTCAGCAACTGCCCGAAGTAGTGGTTGCTGGTCACGGCCGCCACGGTGATCGCGTCGGGCGCGGAACCCGGCGAGCCGACCGTTCCCAGCCCGAAGTCGTCACGGTCGTTCCCGGCCGCGATGACGGGCACCACACCGGCCGCGGCGACGTTGTGGACGACCGGGATCATCGCGTCCTGCGCCGGGTCGCTCTCGGGCCCGCCGCCGGAGAAGTTGATGACGTTCATGCCGTCCGAGACCGCGCTCTCGAACGCGGCCACGATCTGCGGCGTCTCGGCGAAGTCGCCGCCGACGAGCGGTGCGGGCACGTTGAAGACGCGGTAGTTCCCGAGCCACGCCTTCGGCGCGACGCCGGAGAGCCCCTGAACCGTCGGGTGATCCCTGCCGGCCGTGGCCGTCGTGTTCGCGTTGCCGGCGGCGATGCCCGACACGTGCGTGCCGTGGAAGGACGCCCGACGGTCGAGCGGCAGCTGTCCACCCGCTCCGGAGCCGGGCCCGGGGAACGCGCGCGCGACGATCACCTTCGGCGTCGTGTAGGCGGTGTTGCCCTTCGGGAAGCCCGGCGGGTACGAGTAGCCGCTCGGGTTGAAGAACGGGTTCGTCTCGTCGATCCCGTCGTCGACGACGCCGATCTTGATCCCGGCACCGCTCGCGCCGGTGGCCTGCTCGAGCTGGGTGGCGCCGATGATCGCCGGGCTCTCGTCCAGGTCGAGGGTGTAGCGCATGCTCGGATAGACGTGCGCGTAGCCCATGCCGAGCAGCTTCGGCAGCTTCGTCTCGGGCAGCGTGACGGCGAAGCCGTCGAGGACGATCCGGTAGCGCCAGGACACCGTCGCCTGCGGAATCGCCTGCTTCAGGCGCGCGATTGCGACGCGCTGGACGGCGTCGACGCGGGCCAGATAGGCCTTGGACGAGCCGGTCGTCACGTCGAGTTGCCGCTCTCCGGTCTTGAAGGCGTACCCGTTGCCGTACGCCGCCGCGAGCGGCGGCAGGCCGAGCGCCACGATCACGGTCGACTTGCCGCGCAGCGAGGCCGGCGGCGCCTTGATCGTCCCGTGCCGAACGCGCGGGATCGTGACGTCGCCGAAGTGCCTGCGGAGCTGGACGAACCCTGCGGAAGCGGTCGCGCTCCCGAAGAGCGCCGCAGCCAGCGTGATCAGCACGATGATCCGGCGCACGGGCGGCTTAGCGTACACTCGCGCCCGCATGGCCGGACGGTTCGAAGGCAAGCAGGGCCTCGTTCTCGGGGTCGCGAACAAGCGGTCGATTGCGTGGGCGATTGCACGCGCGCTGGCCGACGAAGGCGCGCAGCTCGCGTTCACCTTCCAGGGCGAACGCATCGAGAGCGGCGTCCGGGAGCTGGCGGAGAGCGTCTCCAGCCCGCTCGTCACCTCGTGCGACGTGCGGTCGGACGAGGACGTGGCGCGGGTGTTCGCCGAGGTCGGCGAAGCGTTCGGTGGTGGTCTCGACCTGCTCGTCCACTCGGTCGCGTTCGCGGCGCAGGAGGATCTCGCCGGCCGGTTCACGGACACGTCGCGTGACAACTTCTGGCTCGCCCTCGACGTCAGCGCCTATTCGCTGGTGTCGTGTGCGCGCGCGGCGGAGCCGCTGATGGAGGCGCGCGGCGGCGGCTCGATGCTGACGATGACCTACCTCGGCGGCGAGCGCGCAGTGCCGCACTACAACGTGATGGGCGTCGCCAAGGCCGCCCTCGACGCGTCGGTGCGCTACCTGGCGTGGGATCTCGGCGAGAAGAACATCCGCGTCAATGCGATCTCGGCCGGGCCGGTGCGAACGCTCGCGGCGCGGTCGATCGCGGGATTCCCGACGATGGAGGCGATCGTCGACGAGCGCGCCCCGCTCCACCGCCAGATCGAGGCCGACGACGTGGGTGCCGCGGCTGCGTACCTCCTCTCGGACGCAGCCGTGAACGTGACCGCGACGACGCTCTACGTCGACGCGGGGTTTCACTCCATGGGCATGTAGACGACGCGGCCCGGATAGCGCGGGTCGGCCACGTCGAAGCAGTAGAAGAGCCCATTCGGTGTCAGCGCTGCGTGCACGAGGCCGTCGACGAAGCCGCGGAGGCGGGGCAGCGCTCGGGCGCCGGTGCGGACGACCTTGTCGCCGGTGCGCGACAGGAGGTGGATCGTCGCTCCGACGGTGTACACGGTCACGCGGCCGTTCGCGGCTTCGAGCCTCGCGCCGGCCGGCAGTTGCCGGTGGCGGCCGGGGTTTCCCGTCGTCGTGTCGTACGCGACCAGTTCGCGGTGCTGAAGGACCAGGAGCGTGCGGCCCGTCATCAGGAACTGTCCGTCCCGGCCGACGCGAACGGGCAGAACTCGAATCGGCTTGTCGTCTGCCGTGGTGATCGACACCCGGCCTCCGGGCAACTCGACGGCGAGGCGGTCGCCGCCGGCCGCGACGACGTTCCCCGTCTTCGCATCCGTCCGTACGGCGACGCCGAGGAAGCCGTCGACCCGCCACAGCGTGCGCCGTGTCGTCTTCGCGCCGTCGATCTCGCTGCTGAAGGCGAGCAGGCCGCCTGCGCCGACGATCTTGTCGAGGAAGGTGCCGCGGGGGTCGGGAAGGCCTTCGCCGGCGAACGCGCCCTCGCCGTAGAAGACCTCGCGCGGGACTCGCGTCTGCAGGTCGGCGACCCAGACTGCCTGTGCGCTGAAGTCGAAGTACTGCTCGTCGCAGTCGAACGCAAGGTGGCTGCGGACGAGAACGAGCTGGGTGACGCCGCCGCAAGACGAAGCAACGACCCGCGCCGGCGGGCTCTTGCCTGGGCGCCAGAGGAGGATCGGCGGCGTCGGCAGGATGTCCGATTGCTGCTCGAATCCGACCGGGGCGATCGCGGCCAGTTCGCCCTCGGCTGCGATTCCGCCGACGGCGAACGGGACGCGCAGCACCACGGTGGTGCCACGGTGCGCCGCTTCCGCCTGCGGAGCGACGTCCAGGTGCACGTCGCCGTGGACCCAGGTGGGTTCGAGATTGTCGCCGCCGTCCGGATACGGGGTCGTGAGCGCGTGGCGGTGCGAACCGTCCGGCCACATCGACCACACCTGCGGGATGCCGCGCGCGGCGCCGCCGCCGACCGGTGCCCCCACGAACACGAGGGTCTTGCCATCCGGTGCCCACACCGGCGCGGAGTCCGACGCCGGGGGCCACCGGGGCGTGAGTCTGCGCCGGTCGCTGCCGTCGGGGCGGACGGTGGTGATCGTCGAGACGTTCGAGCTCTTCGCCGCCGCCGCGTAGGCGAGTATTCGGCCGTCGGGAGACCAGGCGACGGTCCCGTCGCCGAGCTCCGAGCGCAGGGAGTGGGCGTGCCGCGTGCGAGGATCGACGACGACGAGGTGCGACCAATCCTCGCTTTCGCGGGCCCCGATGAAGGCGAGCTCGTCGTCACGTGACCAGTCGAGGTTGCCGCTGCGAGGAGAGTAGTCGCTGAGCTGGCGGAGCGCGCTTCCGTCCTGACGCATGGCCCAGACCCCGACCGGCCCGTAGCCGATCTGGCGGCTGAAGGCGATCCATTCGCCGTCCGGCGACCAGGTCGGTGACCAAATCTGCGAGTCCGAGAAGAGCGTGCGTGTGCGGCGGCTTCGCAGATCCATAAGCTCGAGGCCCGTGTTCTCGGGCCCGCTGAAGGCGATGCGGTTGCCGTCGGGCGACCAGCCCGCAGAGGCTTCGTCGCCCGTCCCGATGTGCTGCACCGCGCCGGTCGCGAGCGTGGCCATCGCGACGCCGCGGTCGGCGAGCAGGACCCGCCGGCCGTCGGGCGAGACCACGGGCTCGCCCAGGCCGACTCCCGAGCCGCCGGGATCGACGTTGCCGGCCTTCAGGACGCGCTGGGCATGGGCGCCGCTCGCGTCCATCGTGTAGAGCGCCCAGTCGCCGTCCCGGTCGCTCAGGAAGAGGATCTTCCAGCCGGAGGACCCGCCGCCTCCGCATCCGGCTGCGGCGAGCGCCAGGAGCCCGATGCCGGCCAGGGCAAGCCATCGCCTGGTCATGTCCCCGTTATCGGCCTGCAGTGCTCAGGTGGTGAGCGATCCGGCGGCAAACGCGGTCGCAGCCCGACACACGGCTGCTTCGGACAGAGCCAAACCGCGGTGTCAGACACCGAATTTGTCAAGCGAAATGTGTGTCAAAAGTGTGACTTTTCGTCCACAGGCAAACTGGCTCAACCATCACGTTCACGGCGTGTCCCGGACGTTTGTTCGCTCGAAGGATCGGCCACGGCTCGCGCGGTCGCCCACCTTCGGTGTCTGACACCGGGGCTAGCGGGGACCAGTCTCGAGCAGCGGCAGGCTGACGACGAAGGTCGAGCCCTGGCCGGGCTCCGAGTGCGCCGTCGCCGTCCCGCCGTGGGCCTCGGCGACCGCCGAGACGATCGAGAGCCCGAGCCCGACGCCACCGCTCGACCGTGCCCGGGACGGGTCGCCGCGATGGAAGCGCTCGAACACCTGCTCGACTTCCTCCGCGGACAGGCCGGGCCCCGAGTCCTCGACCTCGAGCACCGCGTTCGTCCCGTTCCGCGACACGCGCACGTGCACGGGCGCGCCTGCGGGCGTGTGCGCCCGCACGTTCGCGAGCAGGTTGTCGACGACCTGGCGCAGTCGGTCGCGATCGCCGAGCACGACCGCCGGCTCCGCGGCAAGGTCGATCGGCCGCGACGGCTCGACGGTTCTCGCCGTCTCGACCGCCTCGCCGACGACCTCCTCCAGGTGTACCGGCTCGCGCTCGAGTGGACGGCCCTCATCCAGCCTCGCCAGCAGCAGCAAATCCTCGACGAGCAGGCTCATGCGCTCCGACTCGCGGCCGATGCCGCCCATCGCGCGCTCGAGGTCGTCGGGCCGCGACGCAGCGCCTCGACGGAAAAGCTCCGCGTAGGCGCGCACGGCGGCCAAAGGCGTCCGCAGCTCGTGCGATGCGTCCGCGACAAACCGGCGCAGCCGCGCTTCGGAGGCCTCGCGCGCCTTGAACGCCCGCTCGATCTGGCCGAGCATCGCGTTCAGCGCCAGCCCGAGCCGGCCGATCTCGGTATTCGGCGCCGTGTATTCGACTCGCCGCGAGAGGTCGCCGGCACCGATCGCGGCCGCGGTCTGCTCGATCTCGCGCAGCGGGCGAAGAGCGACGCGAACGACCCAGAGCGCGAGCAGGACGAGAGCGCCGAGAACGGCAAGGGTCACGATCACCTCGATGAGGAACAGCCGATGCAGGCTCGCATCGACGCTGTGGAGCGAGACCGCGAACACGAGCAGAGCGGAAGACCCGGGATCGAGCGATGCTCGGACGCGGTAACGGTCGCCGCCGCTCACTGCCGGCACGGTGAGATAGCGGAGGTAATCGGGTTCGTGCTCCGTCGGGGCGCTGAGCGAGATCTTCGACGGGAGCTTGGGAAGCGGCGGTGCCTTCGTGCCCGGCAGGGGGTTCACGAACGGCCCCTGGGCGATCTTGCCCGTGTTCGGGTTGATCAACTCGATGACGAACCCGGGCGGCACGTCGCGCCGCTGCTGACCATCCGGGCCTGGCCCGGGACCGCCCTGCTGGTACTGCTCGGCGAGCTGGTGGTCGGCCTGCAGTGTCTGGTCGGTCTGGTCGAGCAGGAACGACTCCTGCGACTTGTACGTGACGACGTCCGCGACCACGAGCCCGGCCGCAGCCAGCACGAGCAGGCCGAGGACGAGCCGGGTGCGCAGCGACAGTCGCCGCACCGGCCTCTAGTCCCGCTCGACGTCGAGCATGTAGCCGACCTGCCGCACCGTCCTGATCAGCGGCGGCCCGGCCGCGTCGAGCTTCTTGCGCAGGTAGCTCACATACGTCTCGACGACGTTCGAGTTGCCGCCGAAGTCGTACCGCCACACGTTCTGGAGGATCTGCGCCTTCGAGAGCACGCGCCGCGGGTTGAGCAGGAAGTAGCGCAGCAGGTTGAACTCGGTCGCCGTCAGCGGCACCTCGGTCTCGCCGCGGAAGACCTCGTGACGCGTCTCGTCCAGCGTCAGGTCGGCGAAGCTGAGCACGTCGCCGGGCAGCTCGCTCGACGTCCGCCGCAGGATCGCCTGCACGCGCGCGACGAGCTCGGCGAGGCTGAACGGCTTCGTCACGTAGTCGTCGCCGCCGGCGCGCAGCGCCTCGACCTTGTTCTCGGTCGCGTCCTTCGCGGTCAGGAAGAGGATCGCCGTCTTGTAGCCACGCTCGCGGAGCCGGCGGCCGACCTCGATGCCCTCGACGTCCGGGAGCATCCAGTCGAGCACGATCAGGTCCGGGTCGAAGGTCGTCGCCGAGGTCAGCGCGTCCCGGCCGGTCGTCGCCTCCTCGACCTCGTAGCCCTCGTAGCGGAGCGCGGTTGCGACGGCGTCGACGATGGAGGGCTCGTCGTCGACGACGAGGATACGGTGGTCGTTCGTCCCGTTGTTCATGCCTTCACGGTCTCACGACGGGCTGTGGGCCTCCTGAGAATTCCGTCCACGTTCCTGAGAGTTTGCTGTGAACCGGGCGCGAAGGGAAGCCACTACACTCGCGCCGGAAGGCGGGCACCCTGACTTCGAGAGGAGCGCTCCGTGGAGACCCAGATCACCGGCCAGTACGCCCCCGTCCTCACCGTCTCGCTCGGTGCGGGCGAATCGATCGTCGGCGAGTCCGGCGAGCTGTCGTGGTACGGCGGCGACGTCTCGCTCCAGACCGGCAAGTCGACGGGCATGTCGAAGGGCGGCCTGCTCGGAGCGGTCAAGCGCGCGGCGAGCGGCGGCACGTACTTCATGACGCAGTACACCGCGCGGTCCGAGGGCTTCGTCGCGTTCGCGGTGAAGGCTCCGGGCGAGATCCGCGAGCTCGCGTTCGACGGCAGCCGCGAGTACGTCGTCCACCGGCACGGCTTCATGTGCTGCGAGCAGGGCGTGGAGCTGGCGATCTTCCTGCAGAAGAAGCTCGGCGTCGGCATCTTCGGCAAGGAGGGCTTCATGCTCCAGAAGCTCTCGGGGACGGGCAAGGCGTGGATCGAGCTCCACGGCCAGGTCGTGCCGTTCACCCTCGAGGCCGGGCAGAAGCTCCTCGTCCACCCCGGCCACCTCGGCCTGTTCGACGCGACGGTCTCCCTCGACCTGACGCAGATCCCGGGGATCAAGAACAAGCTGTTCGGCGGCGACGGCCTCTTCCTCGCCCAGCTCACTGGCCCCGGCGACGTTTGGCTCCAGACCGTGACCCTGGCCGGGCTCGCCCATGCGCTCCAGCCCTACATCGTCACGGAGACCGGAGGCGAGGTCGGCACCGCAGCCGTTCTCGGCTCGCTGCTGAAGAACTAATCGGGGAGAGCCTGACGAAGCGTGGCTGAGGTCGCCGGAACGCGCTGAGCGCCGAGCTGACTGCGTCCTTGCATCACGACGCCCATCGCGCCCTGGCGACGTGCAACGCTCCGCCAGGCCCTCCTAGGGCAACAGCAGGTGCGAGTCGCCGAACTCGTGCCAGAGGTAGCCGCCGTCGAGCGCTTCGCGGTAGGAGCGGTCAAGGAGGCTGTCGGGCGCCGCCGCCTGAAGCATGCGCAGGTGTGACGCCTCGGGCTCGTGCCAGCCGGTGATCAGGCCGTCGACCGTGCGCAGCCCGCGCTCGGGTGTGACGACGAGATTCGTCCAGCCCTCGCCGCCCGCGACGGCGCCGTCCGGCTCGGCCACTGTCTCGAGCGCCCGGACGACCGTCGTCCCGACGGCGACGACCCGGCCGCCCCAGAGGTGCGTCGCGTTGACGAGGCGCGCAGTGGCGTCCGGCACGCGGTAGCGCTCGGGATAGGGCGGCTCCCCGCGCTCCGGCGAGGAGACGCCCGTGTGGAGGACGATCGGCGCCACCCGGATCCCGCGCGCGACGAGCTCGGTGACCAGCTCCGCGGTGAACGGCCGGCCGGCGCTCGGCATCTCGGCGCTTCCGGGTTCGAGCGCATAGACGGTCTGGTAGCTCTCGAGCGGCCAGGGCTTCGGCACGTAGCCGTAGCGGATCGGGTGGCCGTGCCGGCCGAGGAAGGTGATCAAGGGCTCGGGCAGGTCGAGGCGCGCGATCCAGAGCCGGCGCCGTCCGGAGAACGGCTCCGGTGCGACGACCTCTGCCGTCGCACCGGCCGGAAGCCCGAGGCGCTCGCCCACGCGCAGGCCGCCGAACGGCGTGGTGCCGCCGGCGCAGCGCGCCTCGACGACCCACCAGGAGTCGCCGGGCCCGTTCGGGGCGGGAGTCGACAGCCGCAGCTCGAGGTCGGTGCCGTCCGTGCGCCTGACCGGCAGCGCCGCCGGCAGGGTCGCCGAGACGTTGACGACGAGGAGGTCGCCGGGCTCCAGGAACCGCGGCAGGTCGCGGAAGCGGGCGTGCTCGATCCGGTCGTCGTGCCCTGACGCGACCATGAGGCGCACCTCGTCGCGGCGGAGACCGCGCGCCTCGGGCGGCTCGTGCGCTTCCAGGCGGGTCGGCAGCTCGAACGCCAGGGCGCTCACGCCGGGACTCCTGCGAGCTCCCGCGCGCGGTAGCGCCCACTCGGGAGGTCGCCCTCGATCACCTCGAGCAGCCCCGGCACGCTCTCCTCCGGCTCGGGCCGGTCGGAGATGTCCTCGCCGGGGAACGCTTCCTGGTGCATCTGGGTGCGCATGTCGCCCGGGTCGACCGCGTAGACGCGCAGGTTGGGGTGTTCGGTGCCGAGGATTGCGGTGAGCTGGTCGAGCGCCGCCTTGGACGAGCCGTAGCCGCCCCAGCCTTCGTACGGCTCGACCGCCGCGTCGGAGGTGAGGTTCAGGACACGCGCGCCCGGTGCGAGCCGCGGAAGCGCCTCCTGGACGAGTGCGAGCGGTGCGACGACGTTGATCTCGAAGACGCGCCTCAGCTCGTCGAGCGGGTAGTCGGCGAGCACCGGTTGTGGGCTCGGGCCGAGCACGCTCGCGTTGTTGACGATCACGTCGATGCGAGGCCCGGCCGCGGCGACGAGCGCGCGCCGGTGGCGGACGTCGGCGAGACTGCCTGCGATTGCGATGACGTTCGGGACGCCGGCCCAGGCCTCGTCGAGCGCCGCACCGCCGCGCGCGTCGACGACGAGCCGCCAGCCACGCTCGGCGAGCGCCCGCCCGAGTGCCAGGCCGAGTCCCCGGGATGCTCCGGTGACGATTGCTGTTCTCATGCGGCTCACGCTACGCCGCGGCCGGCCCCAGTCGCCATCGGAAATTGGGCGTAGGACCTCGGGCCGAGGTGCGCAGGATTTGTCACGGCCGCGTCACCCCTGTGTGCGGATTCTCGCGGCTATGGTCCAAAGCGGGGGGGCAAGGGCCGAAGGCCCCGGGGGGAAAGAAAACTGCCGGCGTGGCGGCGAAGGCCCCGGGGGATGGAATTGTGTGCGCTAGCGGACGGCCGGCTCGTCGACAGTCAGCGTCCGCCCGTCGCCGTCGACGGTGCACGTGACCCCGAGAGGCAGGGTCGCGATGTGCTTGCCGTGCCCGAGCGGCAATCCGTAGAGGACCGGTACGCCGAGGTCGCCGAGCCGGGACTCGATCACGTCCTCGAGCGACTTCGTTCGCGGGAAGCTCGACGCCACTTCCGGGTACTCCGACTTCGCCAGTTCGCCGACGACGACCCCGACGACGCCCTCGAGCTTGCCGGCCGCCCGTGCCTGGACGAGCAGTCCGTCGAGGTGCCAGGCCGGCAGGTTCACGTCCTCGAAGAACAGGATGGCGCCCTCGGCGTCGAACTCCCACGGCGTCCCCATCGTCTGCATCAGCAGCCACAGGCAGCCTCCGACGAGGGGCGCGGTCCCCCGTCCCCCGGCGATCGTGCGCACGTACGGATCGTCCGGCGACCGCGGGACCTCGCCGACCGTCCCGCGCAGCCGCGTGAGCACCTGCTCGCGCGTGAACTCCGTGGCGTTTGCGCCGCCGACGCTCGTCAGGCCGGGCCCGTAGAACGTCGCCAGTCCCGTCCGCTGCCGGATCGACTCGTGGAGAGACGTGATGTCCGAGAAGCCGACGAACGGCTTCGGGTTGGCGGCGATCAGGTCGAAGTCGAGGAACGGGATCAGCTGCGCCGAGCCGTACCCGCCGCGGAAGCACTGCACGGCGTCGACCTCCGCGTCGGCGAAGAGCGACTCGAGGTCGTGCGCACGCAGCCGCGCGTCGCCGGCGATCCAGTCGTCGTTCTCGAACACCCGCTCGGCGAGCTTGACCCGGTAGCCCTGCGACTCCCACCATTCGACTCCACGCTCGACGTCCGAGCGCCGGAACACGCCGGTCGCGGGCGAGCAGATGCCGATCGTCCCGCCGTCCGGCAGCGGCTTGCCGAAGAGGGTCGCGCGGATCAGCGGACCCTCACGACCACGGCTTGGCGGTCATGTCGAACACGAGAAAGAGCAGGAGCACCGCGTCGACGCGGGCGACGCGCAGCACGCGGCCGATCAGCGCCTGCGCCTCGGCGTCCTCCGGGCCGCGTTCCTCGATGAGCCGGTCGATCTTTGCTGCGCTCGGGCCGAGGTAACCGGCTCCGATCAGGAAGGTCGCAGCCCAGCCGGCAATTCCGATCTGGATCCAGGTGGTGCTGTAGCTCCAGCCGCCGTTCTCGGTCAGCCCGAATCCGAACCCGAGCACCATCAGCGAGAGGATCGGGATGTACGACCTGCCGAGGAACGAGACCTGCTTGACGAACTGCGCGAGGCGCACCGGGTCATGCATCCCGAGCGTCATCAGTGCGAGCAAGGTCAACATCACGTCGCCGCCGACCCACATGACCGCTGCAATCACGTGGCCGGACTTCAGCCAGTCGTAGGTCGTCACCGCAAGCATCGCGCTTTTCTATCAATCAATCGAGCCGGTAGGCGATCAGCCGCGCGCCCTCCTTGCGGCCGTTCACGTCGGGCAGTTCCTTCGTCTTCAGCGCGACGAGGTGCCAGCCGGCGGCGCCGAGCGGCAGGCGCACCTCGGTCAGCGACGAGATGCGCTCCTCGCGGATTTGCCGGCCGTCGACCAGGAACGTGACCGGCAGCGCCGAGTCCGAGCGGACGACGAGCGACAGCGCGCTTCCCGGCCTGGGCGAGTACGCCCACAGCGCCGAGTAGCCGGCCGACATCGCGCGGCCGTTGCCGTCGTTCGAGTACCACCCGGCGCAGAACTGGGCCGTGTCGCGAGCCGGCTCGCGGACGGGCGGTGGCGGCGGCGGCCCGTGGCCGTGCAGCCGGTCGAAGATCCAGATCGCGCCGTCGTGCGCCCACGGCCGATAGCCGTGCTCGGTGAGGCCGCGCCAGGCGAACCACGTGCGGCCCGGGACGGACGGGTTGAGCACGAACAGGCCGCGGTGGAACGCGATCTCGCGGACTCCGAGCTTCTGGATCTCGACGCCGGGACGCGACGTCCAGTCGCCGCAGTTGATCGGCTGCAGGGCGCGTGCGACGACGTCCGCGCTCACGGGCGCAGTCGTCGAATAGCCCCCCGGCCGCTCGCGGCGCGGAGCCGTGTCGTAATACTGGTAGACGCTGCCGTCGTCGTTGTCCGGGAGCAGGACAGGCACTTCGAGCAGCCGCACGTCTCGCGGGCCGCCTTCGAGTGCCTTGTAGGCCGTGTTGCCCGCGTCCGCCGCCGATGCCTTCAGCGCCTGCGAGTGGAGATCCGCGGCGATCGCGATCACGGCCACAGCGGCCACGGCGGCGGTCCACCAGCCGAAGCTCCGGTGCTTGCCGATCACACGCTCGTCCGACCACAGGTGCAGCGCGAACGCGACCAGCGCGGCGACGGCGAGGCAGGCGACCGGCATCAGCCGCTCGGGCACTCGCGGGTACTGGAGCCCGGGAATGTGGTCGTGGACCGGCTTGTAGAGCGGCGTGTTCGTTCCGAGGGCGAGCAGCATCGGCACGACCGCGCCGACGCCGAGGAGCGCCGCGAGGAGCCGCCGACCGGTGCGGGCGAGCGCGTACAGCCCGAACAGCGCGAGCAGCGGCGTCAGCCAGCCGAGGAAGACGAAGCTCTCGCTGCCGTGCCTCTGGTCGCGGCTGAAGAAGTCGACCCAGTTCGCGGAGTAGACCGTGACCTGGTTCAGCGAGCGGCCCTTCGATTGCAGCGAGCCCTGCACCACGACCCGGTCGATCAGCAGGCCGGCGCCGATCGCGAGCGCGACTCCCAACCCGGCGCCTCCGAGGTAGACGGGCCTCCGGTGCGTCACGGCGGGCAGTCGGACGAGCGCGTAGGCCCCGTAGAACGGGATCGCGCCGATCGCGAGGTGCACCTGCCCCGAGAGGGGAATCGACGCGATCGCCACGGCCGAGAGCGCGAACCAGGCCGGGTTCCCTCGTCGTCCGCGTTCGAGCGCCCAGAGCGAGAGCGGCAGCAGCAGCGAGATCGGCCCGAGCAGGTGGCCGGCGCTCTGGAGCGCGCGGTACGGCGCGATCTCGAACGCGAGCCCGCCGGCGATCGCCGGCCACCACCCGACGCCGAGCTCGCGGAGCCACGCCATGGCCACGAGCCCGGCGGCGACGAACGTGAGCAGGACGAAGACGTTCCAGCCGAGGACGAGCCCGAACAGGTGGTAGAGCGGCCAGAACACCGGCCCGAACGGCCACACCGCCGGGTTGATCGTCGGCCCCGACTCCGGCCGGAACGAGTACGGGTCGCGCCACGGGTAGCGGCCGTGCTCGATCTGGTCGCCGAACAGCCAGAGGTGGTACGTCGTCTGGAGGTGGTCGCCGGGCGCAGCCTCGCCGAAGCCGGGCGCGCCGCCGGCGAGGAAGTCGCTGCCGATGTGCTCGATCCCCGGCAGCGCGGCCAGTACGGCCGCGACGGCGAAGATCGCGGTTGCGAGCGCTAGAGCGCGCCGGCCGCCGAGAGCAGCTCGTCGAGGTCCGGGACCTCCGAGTCCTCGTAGTCCCATGCGCCCCGCACGACCCCCTCCCGATCCACCAGGAACGCCGTCCTCTTCGCGATGTCCCGGAAGCCCCGAAAATCGCGAGACACGCCAAAACCGCGGACCGCCTCCGCGTTCCAGTCCGAGAGCAGTCCGAAGTTGAGGTCGAGCGCCTGCATCCATGAGATGTGCGTCCACGGCGAGTCGCGGGAGATCCCGAGCGGTTTCACGCCGAGGCGGTCAAACTCCTCCCTCCTGTCACGCAGGAGCTCGAACTCGTTCGTTCAGGTCGAGGTCCAGTCGAAGAGGTAGAAGAGCAGGAGCACCGGGCCGTCGGCGACCATCTCGGCGAACGTGTGCTTCTCGTTCGGTTGCAGCCAGACCGACGCATCCAGCGGGATGCGCTCGCCGACCTCGAGCATCAGTTGCCGCGCAGACGGACGACCACGACGTGATCGTACGTGCGCACGCGGATCGCCGTCCCCTGCCACGTGACGTGCTCGGCCGCGGTCGGGAGCAGCAGCCGATCCACGACCTTGCCGGTCGCGCGGTCGAGCAGGTAGAGGTAGTCCGGCTCGTCGGTGAAGCCGTAGCCGGTGACGAGGTAGTGCTTCGTGACCAGGAACGTGCCGGCGTTGGCGACGAGCGCCGGGCTGCGCCAGACGGCCTGTTTCGTCGCGAGATCGATCGACGTGATGTACGCGTTGCGGCCGTAGGAGGAGTTCGCGTAGGTCGAGTGCGCGGTCTCGACGTAGAGCGTGCCGTTCGACTCCTGCGCCCAAACCGGCTCTTCGTAGACGTAGTCGCGCTCGCCGGGCTTGATGCGCGGCGGCCACGCATAGCTCGCGAAGTCGAACGCGTAGAGCGGATGGCCGGCCTTGTCCTCGCCGACGAGATAGTGGATCGTCGACCCGTCCTTGCCGTAGAGCGCGAAATAGCGGTTCGCGGTCGGGAACACGCGCTGGAGGGGTGCGTCACGGAAGGCATAGGCGGGTGCGTAGCCTGTCCAGCCCGTGGGTCCGCTCGGCGCCTCGTGGTGCGAGGACACGAGGACGAGGCGGTGCGGACCGCGCGATGTGGCGGCCGGTCCTGGGAACGCAGGCCGCGGCAGCACGGTCACCGGCACGCTCGTGCCGAGCGCGAGCGCGCCGAGGGCGATGGCCATCCGCATGCTTCGAGCCTAGTTGCCGATCCAGCCGCCGACTTCGGGGAACGTCCCTCGACCGAACTGCTGCGTGATCTGCGAGTAGGCGCGGATCGTGTGCGGCGCAGCGACGCGGACGAACACCCACTGGTCGGCGGCCGGCCAGGTGATGAAGAGCCAGCGTCCGTCCCGCGACGAAACGACCTGTCGCAGCCCGGCGGCGTGGAAGAGCACCTTCCCGCCGAGCGTCGCGTCTCCGCCGTAGAGCAGCTCGGCAACGCGATGGGTGTCGCCGAGGAAAGTCGCGTCGAGCACGCGCCCGCCCCGAACCACGATGCGACCGTGCAGGTCGTAGACGCGAAGCCCGGCCGGGCCGAGCGCGAGCAGCAGCTTCCCGTCCGACGACCACTGGAGCTTCGTCGCCTTCCCGTCCCGGATGAACAGCGGCTTGCAGGTGCCTGCGTCCACGACCTCGAGTCGCGTCAGGGTGGCGACGGCGAGGATCCGCGTCGATCCGGGCTGCCAGGCCGGGCTGATCGGCACCCAGCCTGGGCAGCCGGCGGCGTCGTCCGTTCCGTCGCCGGCGACGACGCGCAGCCGTTCGCCCGACAGGTAGGCGATGCGCGTGTTTGTGTGCGTCCCGCCCCAGGCCGGGAGCCGAGGCACCGGCACGCCCAGCACCCAGTGCACCTTGCCCGACGGATCCATCGCGACCACCTCGTCGCCCCTGGTCGCGACGACGAAACGTCCGTACGGCGACCACGACGCCTCGTCGAAGCGGCCGAGGAGGCGCCGCGCCCCGTTCTGCTGGACGACCCACGGGCCGCTCGGCGAGTTGACGAGCAGCCGGCCGGGCGCCGGCAACGAGAACAGCTCGCGCTGCGCCTTCTTCACGCCCACTGCCTCGCGGATCGAGCTGATCACCGAGCGGCCCGGCGGGCTCGCGAGCACGCCCGCGACCGCCGCGACGGCGACGATCGCGACCGCCGGCTTCCAGTAGGAGCGCCGCCGCGGCACCGGCCGGTGCGATGCCGTACGCCGCCATGGCCACGCGGTGCGCGCGTTCCTCGGCGCCCTCCGGAATCGGCACGTCCAGATTCACAGCCGCTCCTTGAGCTCGTCGAGGCCGCGCCGCAGGCGCGAGTTCACGGTTCCTCGCGGGAGGTCGAGCATCTTCGCGATCTGCCCCGGCGTGTAACCGAGCAGGTGCCGCAGGACGATCACGGCGCGGTGCTCAGGCGACAGCTCGCGCATCCGGGCGACCGTGTCCGAGCCGACATCGGGCGCCGCTGCTCGACGGGCTGCCTCGTGCAGTTCGACCTCGCCGCGAAGCGCCCGCCGGCGCGACCAGTCGATCGCCCGGTTGACGACGATCCGGTGCAGCCACGGCCCGAACGGCCGCCGCCGGTCGAAGCGGTCGAGGTTGCGCACAGCGGCGAGAAACGCCTCCTGCGCGATGTCCTCGGCAGCGGCCGCGTCCCGGACGACGAGGTAGGCAGCGCGATAGGCATTGGGCCAGTACGCGCGGAACAGGGCCTCGAAATCCGAGGCAGATCCCGCCTGGGCCCCCCGGATCCAGGCGCGCTCGTCGCCCGTGGGCGCCGCCATCGCGCGCACACCATACGAGCCCGAGGGCGGGGGAGGTCCACGAGGAACCTACGCGCCGGAACCTTCCGTAGGTCCGCGGTGTAAGAATCGAAACGAACCAGGAGGATCACGATGCGTCTCTGGACAGCTACGGCTCTCGCCGGCCTCGCCGCCGCAGTCGCGGCCGGGCTCGCACCCGCCGCCGGCCCGACTCCCGGCTGGGCCCAGGAGGGCGTTCCGAGCCGCGACGGCAACCTTCGCTACGTCGCGGCCCCTCGCGCAGACAGCACGTTCGTGAGCGTCGTGCGCTACGTCGACTCACGCCAGCTTCGGTCGAGGACGATCCGCGGCGAATGGGGCGTTCCCGAGGTCGCGTACGACGGCACGGCCGGCGGTCTCACCCACGACGGGCGTCTGCTCGTGCTCGAGTCGCCCGCGGGGCCGAAGACGACGCGCTTCGTCGTCCTCTCGACACGCTCCCTGAAGCCGCAGCAGACGTTCTCGCTCCGGGGCACGTGGGGCTACGACGCGATCTCGCCCGAGGGGCGGACGCTCTACCCGATCCAGATTCTGCCGGCGGCCAACGGCTCGTTCCGTTACCTCGTGCGCGCCTACGACCTCTGGCAGCACCGGCTCGTTCCCGGCGCGATCGCCGACAAGAGCGAGCCGGGCGCGATGAGCGGCTTGCCGATGAGCCGGGTCGAGTCCGCAGACGGGACGTGGGTCTACACGCTCTACCAGCGCGTCGGCGTGCCAGGCGGCAAGCCCTTCATCCACGCGCTGAACACGCGCGCCCGAGTCGCCGTCTGCATCGACCTGGACTGGAAGGGCAACCCGGCGAACCTCGGTTCGGTCCACCTGACGCTGAGCACGGACGAGACGCAGCTGATCGTGCGCCGGTACACGGACGGCAAGGCGCTGCTGACCGTCGCCGCGCCCCGGTAAAGCCGGGAAGGAGTCCCCGGTCGAGGGGGCGAAGCTGTCCTCCTCGTGCCGGGAAAGCTGGTCAGGACTCGTCCGCCGCAGGGCGGCGCGATCGCGCTGCGACTGCCGTGGCGGCCGTCCGCGAAGCTGGCGACGCCGGTGCTCGTCGTCGCTGCGCTGCTGGCGGGCGCGGCGATCGGCTCGCTCGTCTTCGCGACGCTATGGCAGCGCGAAGCGGCGAGTCGCGAGACGGCCCAGGCGCAGCTCGCGTCGTCGCGCGGGCGAGTCGTCGATCTCCGCGCGGACGTTCGCCGGCTTCAGCGGCAGCTCGACGCAAGCGCGAAGACGGCGGCCGCGGCGGGCCGGGCTGCGAGGCGCGGGAGCGAAGTGGTGGCCGGGCTCGCGCAGAGCGCGAAGCCGCTCGTCGCGACGGCGGGCTCGCTCGAGAGTCAGGCGTCAACCCTGACCCGGCAGGCCGGTTCGCTCAGCGGGCTGATTGCAACGCTCGACAAGGACCTCGCGAGCCTGTCGAGCTACGTCGGCGGCGGCGGCTCGCTCGACCCGGCGTTCCTGAAGACGCAGCTCGGCTATCTGACCCCGAGCCTCGACCGCGTCGGGAGCGCGTCGGCCGCGCTCGCGGGCGAGGTGAGCACGTACGCGAGCACCGTCCAGACGTTCGTCGGCCGGCTGGCCGCGTACGCGAAGTCGATCCATGCGCCGACCAGCCCCTGAGCCGAAAGGAGTCCATGTGGGAGAGTCGTTCGACGACGTGATCAAGCAGCACCAGGAGCTGAAGAGGCGCAACAGCAGGCTCGAGTCCGAGATGCCGATCTCGGAGTACGTCGCCGGGAGCGGTGGGATCTACGACGTGGAGGCGGGAGCCGCCGGCGCCGCGTTCGACACGGCGGAGTGGAAGGGCCGTCGCGGCCGCGGGCCGGTGCGCGATCGCGACCGCTCGAAGGCGGAGACGTTTCTCGAGTCGCTGGAGGACGTCTGGTCCAGCGGTCCCGTGTTCGACTGGGGCGACCGGAAGTAGCTACGCGGCGGCCGGCACCGCGGCGGCCTCGGTGGCGTCGGCGATCGCCTGCACGACCTCGACGATGTCGCGGTTCGCGTTGAAGATGCGCAGCTGACCATCGGCGCTCGCACCCTTCGACAAGATCTCACGCACGCCCTCGAGCTCTCGCTCGCACCCGAGCTCGCGTGCGTGCGGCTCGATGTCGCGCAGCGTCCGGCGCACGAGCTGCGAGACGGGGACGCGGTTGCGGCGGCCGGTGGCGAGGTCCATCACCGGTGCTTCGAGCCCGTACCTCGCGGCCAGCCACTTGTTCTCGCTCGTCAGGATGCGGTGGTAGGACGGGATCTCCTCGCCGGCCTCGTAGCGCTCGCTGTAGTACTTGACGAGCGCCTGGCAGTAGGCCGTGATCGCGACGGCGTGCTCCACGCGCGTGACGGCGTCGCAGATCCGAACCTCGATCGTGCCGAGGCGCGGGTGCGGCCGTATGTCCCACCAGATGTGCGTGTAGTCGGCGATGCAGCCGGTGCGCTCGAGCTGGCCGACGACCTCCGCGTAGTCGGCGTAGTCGCGGAAGCGCGGCGGCGGGCCGGAGCGGGGGAAGGCGGCGAAGACGAGCTGGCGCGTCGACGCGAGCCCGGTCGGCTCTCCGCGCCAGAACGGCGAGCTCGCCGACAGGCCGAGGAACTGCGGGAGGTGGACGAGCAGCCCGTTCGTGACCTTGATCGCCTTCTCCGGGTCGTCGATCGCGACGTGGATGTGCATCCCGAAGATCAGCTCGCGGCGGGCGACGTACTGGAGCTGGTCGACGAGCGCCCGGTAACGGTCACGGGCCGTGATGCGCTGCCGCTCGAAGAGGCTGAACGGGTGCGTGCCGGCCGAGCCGACGCGCATGTCCATCTCGCGGGCGATCTGCGTCACCGCGGTGCGCAGCTTGCGGAGCTGATGGTCGACGTCGCCGATGTTCCGGCAGATCGGCGTCGAGATCTCGAGCACCGACTGCATCAGCTCGGGCCGGATGACCTTCTCGAGCTCGCTCCCCTCGACCGCGGCGAGGACGGTGTCGATGTGCTGGACGAGGTCGAAGGTCGTCGAGTCGAGGAGCATGTACTCCTCCTCGACGCCGAGCGTGTACGGGTCGCCCTTGCCGAAGGCGTGCTCGTAGACGCTGCCGTGAGTCGCGAGCCCCTTGCTCGTGATGCTGGCGGGGACGACGCTGTCCATGCAGGGACTTTACGGCAGCCGCGAGGCTCCCGACCAGCCGCGCCCGGCCTTCAACGCGCCCATGCTGGGCCCGTCCGCGGACGCCATGCCCAAACGGCGGTGTCAGACACCGAATTTGTCAAGCGGAATGTGTGACAAGTTTGTGACTTTTTGTCCACAGACGTTCTCCCTGCTCAGCGGCGGATCCAAGACGCCCGCTGGCTCATGGCTGTCCGAGCGTGAGCTGTCGCATCGAGCCCTGTCGACCAAGTGGTGTCTGACACCGGTGCTCCGGGTGGACAGGTCTAGGCGACGACGGCGTCGGCCTCGATCTCGACCCGCCAGCGCGGGTCGAGCAGGCCGGCGATCACGATCATCGACGAGGCCGGCGTCACGTCGCCGAACACCTCGCCGTGCGCGCGGCCGGCCTCCGGCCAGTCGGCGGCGTTCGTGAGGTAGATGCGCGTCCGCACGACGTGCTCCGGCGCTGCACCGACCTCGGCGAGAGCGGCGACGACGATCTCCAGACAGCGCCGCATCTGCCCGTACGCGTCGACCGGCGGATCGCCGCCGTCCGGCATCACCGGCGCCGTCCCCGCGACCGAGACGACGTCGCCGACGCGCACCGCCCGCGAGTACCCGACCGTGGCGGCCATGGGAGAGACGGCGGGGACGACCTTGCGCGCCACGACCGTAGTATCGCCCGCGTGCAGGCACTGAGCCAGATCGACGCGTGGGACGTCCCGAACGCCGCGGCTGCGGTGCTCGGTCCACAGGGGCAGGAGCTGGGCTCGCGCGGTGACTCGACCCGCATCTTCCGGCTCGCCTCCGTCACGAAGCTCATGACCGCGCTCGCGGCACTCGTCGCGGCCGAGGAAGGTGTGGTCGACCTGGACGAGCCGGCGGGCCCGCCCGGCTCCACCGTCCGCCACCTCCTCGCACACGCCTCCGGTCTTCCGTTCGAGGGCGACGGGCCGCCGATCGCGCGCCCCGGCACGCGGCGGATCTACTCGAACAGCGGGTTCGAAGCCCTCGCCGACACCGTCGCAACCCACGCCGAGATGCCCTTCGCCGACTACCTGCACGCGGCCGTCTTCGAGCCGCTGGGCATGACCCAAACCGAGCTCCGCGGGTCGCCCGCCGCCTTCGTCTTCTCGACGCTCGCCGACACGTCCCGCTTCGCGCGCGAACTGCTCGACCCGACCCTCGTCGACGCGGAAACGCTCGCCGAGGCCACGAGCGTCCAGTTCCCCGGCCTGGCAGGCGTCCTGCCGGGTGTCGGCCGCTACGACCCGCTCGACTGGGGCCTCGGCTTCGAGCTCAAGGACGAGAAGGCGGGTCACTGGAGCGGCAGCCGCACGTCGCCGCGCGCGTTCGGCCACTTCGGTGGGAGCGGCACGTTCCTCTGGGTCGATCCCGAACCGCGGATCGTCTGCATCTGCCTGACAGACCGGGAGTTCGGCCCGTGGGCGCTCGAGGCCTGGCCGCGGCTCTCCGACGCGGTGCTGGCCGAGACGCGAGATTCTTAGCTCCGCCTCACGCCGTTCTTAGGCGCCGCTGTTTTTCTCCGTCCGCATGTTCTTTCTGAACTACGTGCGCAACGAGCTGTTCCGGCGCCGGACGCGGACGATCCTGACCGCGATCGGCCTCGGGCTCGGGGTCGCACTCGTCGTCGCGATCTCGGCGATCTCGAACGGCCTTTCGCACGCGCAGAAGACCGCGCTGAACCCGCTCTCCGGCATCGGCACCGATCTGACGGTGACCCGGACCGCCCAGGCCGACAACAGCAATTCCTTCGGCGGACCGTTCGGGGGTGGCGGAGGCGGCAACCGCGATCTCGTGCAGGCGAACAGCTCGGTGATCACGGATCTGTCCAAGCTGGGCAAGCCGGGGCAGCACTTCGTGCACGACTTCTTCCTCCCGGGGACGCAGCTGACGTTCCCCGTCTCGCAGGTGCAGCAGATCAAGAAGATCGCCGGCGTGTCGGCCGTCAGCGAAGGGCTCGTCCTGATCGCCGAGCACCAGCAGGGGACGGTGCCGAAGATCGTCGCCACACTGAAGGCGGGCGGCCAGACCTTCAACATCCGCCGTCAGATCACTCCGCCGACGGCCGCCGAGCAACAGGCGATCCGCTCGTGCATCGCCAAGCTCGCGGCGAAGAACGGCAGCAGCCTCGCCCCCTCGGGGACGACCGGCGCGGCCGGGCCGACGGGCGCAGGCGGCTTCGGCCAGCGGGGCGGCGGTGGAGGCGGCGGCCAGGGCGGCGGAGGCTTCCGGCTCTTCGGACGCGGCGCCTTCTCGCAGTGCCTCCCGGCGCGCTTCCGCCAGTTCCGCACCAATTTCACGACGCCGACGCAGACGCTGCGCCAGGTCCTCGACCCGCCGCAGACGAACATCCAGACCGAGCCGTACACGATCGGCGGCGTCAACACGAACCAGCCGTCGATCGCCCTGATCACGCCCGCCCAGGTCACGAAGGGCCGGTACTTCACGGCCGGCGGCGGCCATCAGGCTCTCCTCGCTCCGAGCTACGCGAGCAAGCACAGCCTGAAGGTGGGCTCGAAGATGACGCTGAACGGCACGACGTTCACCGTCGTCGGCATCGTCTCGCCGCCGCTCGGGGGCCAGACCGCCGACGTCTATCTTCCGCTCGCCCAGTTGCAGAAGCTGGCGGGCGAGAAGGGCCTCGCCAACGTGGCGCTCGTACGGACGACCTCCAGTTCGCAGGTCGGCAGCGTGCAGAAAGCGATCGAGCAGAGCCTGACCGGATCCCAGGTCGCGAGCTCGAAGCAGGTTGCGGACAAGATCACAGGCTCGCTGGTGGACGCGTCGAACCTCTCCAGCAAGCTCGGCCTGGTGCTGTCGATCATCGCCGTCGCGGCAGCCTTCCTGATCGCAGCCCTCCTGACGCTCACGTCGGTGGGCAAGCGCGTCCGCGAGCTCGGGACGCTGAAGGCTCTCGGCTGGACACAGCGGCTCGTCGTCCGCCAAATCCTCGGCGAGTCGCTCGCCGTCGGGATCATCGGCGGAGCGCTCGGCATCGGGCTCGGCATCCTCATCGCGGGAATCGTCGACGGGTTCGGGCCGAGTCTGACCGCGTCCTCGATCACGGGCGGCAGCGGGAGCCTGCTCGGTCTCGGCGGAGCCGCAACGCGAACCGCGAGCACGACCATTTCGCTCGACGCACCGCTGACGGTGTGGCTGATCGTGATCGGCTTCGGCGTCGCGCTCTTCGGCGGCCTCGTCGCCGGCGGTGCCGGTGCGCTGCGGGCCGCCCGCCTGCGCCCGGCCGATGCGCTGAGGCAGCTCGAGTGACGGGCACGCAGGCCAACGGCAACGGCACGCTCTACGAGCTGAAGGGCGCTTCGCGGACGTTCCGGCGCGGCGACACGACCATCGCGGCCGTCGACTCGATCGACCTGACGATCCCGGCGGGCAACTTCATCGCGCTCGTCGGGCCGAGCGGCTCCGGCAAGACGACGCTGCTCCAGCTCCTCGGCGCGCTCGACCGCGCGTCCAGCGGCCAGGTCTTCTTCGACGGGCGCGACCTCGGCGCGCTGCCCGACCGCGATCTGGCGGAGCTGCGGCTGCGCGCGTTCGGATTCGTCTTCCAGCAGTTCAACTTGATTCCGACCCTGACCGCGCTCGAGAACGTCGAGGCCGGGCTTGCCCCGCTCGGCCTCGCGTCCACCGAGCTGAGGGATCGATCGGTCGGATTCCTCGGCGAGGTCGGCCTGGAGGGGCGGGCCGACCATCTGCCGAGCCAGCTCTCCGGCGGTGAGCAGCAGCGTGTCGCGATCGCACGCGCCCTGGCGAAGAACCCGCGCGTGATCCTCGCCGACGAGCCGACGGGCAACCTCGACACGAAGACCGGCAACGACGTCATCGAACTCCTCGCCGGTCTCGCCGCGCGCCACGGCACGACGATCGTTGTCGCGACGCACGACACCGAGCTGGCCGCGCGCGCGAATCCGCAGATCGCAATGCGCGACGGCCGCGTGCAAGAGCCGGTTCCCGCCTAGCGGCGCTTCAGGACGTACACGACCGGCTCGAGCTTGCCGAGGATCTGGAAAGCCTCCGAGTGCGTGGTGGCCTCGATGTGGTCGTAGATGTCCTGGCCGTGCGCGGCGACGATCGCGTCGCGCTGGCGGCGAAGCCGGGCGAGTCGCAGCAGGGCGCGCGAGGCGGGCTGGGTCCGCTCCTCCTGGTACTCGCGCCATTCGGTACCGATGACCTCCTTGCGTTCGATCTCGAGACCCGAGTCGGCGAACTCGTGCTCGACGTACGTTTCGTCGCGGTTCGCCGCGACGGTGCCGAGGCTCCGGTTCAGGATCACCGCTTCGCGCGGTTCCAGGAGCTCGGTCGTGAAGGCCGTGTAGATCAGGATGCGGCCATCCTCGGCGAGCAGGCGTGCCAGCGCTCGCAGTGCGCCCGGCAGGTCGGCGATGGCCGGGACAACGTCGCGACACCAGACGAAGTCGAAGTGTCCGTCGGGATAGTCGAGCTCCTCGATCGTGCCGTGCACGAGCTCGATCCGGTCGCCGAGGCCGGCGGCATCGACAGCCTCGCGCGCCCGCTCGATGTGCAGTGCGACCGGATCGACGCCGACGCCGCTTGCGTCGTGCGCCTGCAGGAGCCGGATCAGATGTGCGGCGTCGCGGCAGCCGGCATCCAGGATCGTCGCACCCTGCTTGAGGTACTCCGCGGCGAAGTCGTGCAGCGAATCGGGGCCGCGCGGCTCGAGGCTGCGGTCGATGACCTCGTAGACCGCCCAGGTCTCGGGGCCGTAGACACGGTCGAGCTCGTGGGGCATCGAAGCAGCTGCTCTAGACGCTCTCGGCGAAGAGCGGCCGGACGAACTCGTCGAACGTCTCGCGGTCGCAGCTTGCGACGACGGACGGAGTGAGCGCGCGGACCGAGGCGGTGCGCGGGATGTCCATCGCCAGCGCGACCTCGCCGAAGTAGTCCCCGGGCCGCAGGACGCGGCGCGCGCCCATGCTCTCCTGGCTGACGACCATCATCCCGGAGAGCACGACGTAGAACCGCTCGCCCGGCTCGCCCTCGAGCACCGGCGCCTTGCCGGCCGGGACTTCCTCCCGGTTCATCCGGGCGGCGAGCTTCATCAGCTGCTCGCCGGGCAGCTCCGCGAGCAGCGTGCAGCGGTTCAACTCGTGCTGCGTTGCCGGGATGTGACGGGGGCTCATCCGTCTATTGTGCCGCGGTGGGCCGGGTCGACCGCTGGAAGTTCTGTCCGAGGTGCGCCGCGGAGCTCGAGCACGCGTTCGAACGGGTGGAATGCCCGGCGTGCGGCTTCGTCGCGCACTCGAACTCGGAGACCACCGTCGGCGCCCTCGTCGTCGACGACGAAGGCCGGCTGCTGCTCGTGCGGCGGGCTCGCGATCCCCACGGCGGCACGTGGGACGTGCCGGGCGGATTCCTGAACGAGGACGAGCACCCGCTCGACGCGTTGCGCCGCGAGCTCGTCGAGGAGACGGGCCTCGCGGTCGAGCCGGTCGACTTCGTCGACGTCAGGCTCGACCGCTACGGCACCGGGGAAGACGCCGCGACGACGCTCAACCTCTACTGGACGGCCCGCGTGACGGGCGGCCACGCGAAGGCGGGCGACGACGCGGCGGAGTTGCGCTGGTTTGCGCCGAACGACCTCCCGCCGGACGACGAGATCGGCTTCCCGAACGTCCGCGAGCTCTTGCAGGCCTGGCGGCGCTAGACGGCTGCGGGCTCGAGACCGAGCGCGCGCTCGATCGCGCCCTTCGGCTGGGCGCCGATCACGGCAGCGGCCGGCTCGCCGTCCTTGAACAGGATCATCGTCGGAATCGACATGACCCCGTAGCGGCTCGCCAGCTCCTGCTCGTCGTCGATGTTCACCTTGACGAGCTTGAGCTCATCGGGCCGCTCCTCGACGATCTTCTCGAGGACGGGCGCGACGGCGTGGCACGGACCGCACCACTCGGCCCAGAAGTCGACCAGAACCGGCTTGTCACTCCCGAGCACCTCGTCGGCGAACGTTGCTTCTGTAACTGCGTCAGACATGAGTTCCTTTCGGTTTCCGGTGTTGCGTGAAGGTAAACGGTCGGTCGGCGGTTCGTGTTCCCACGCCTAGAATCGACGGATGTTCACGCCGCTTCCGGACAAGCCCGACCATCCGGCGCTCGAGCTCGAGATCCTCGACCTCTGGGAGCGCGAAGGGACGTTCGAGAAGCTGCGCGAGCAGACGAAGGACGGCCCGAAGTGGAGCTTCGTCGACGGTCCCGTCACCGCGAACAGGTCGTCACTCGGCGTGCACACGGCCTGGGGGAGGACGCTGAAGGACGTCTTCCAGCGCTACAAGGCGCTGCGCGGCCACCACCAGCGCTACCAGAACGGCTTCGACTGCCAGGGGCTCTGGATCGAGGTCGGCGTCGAACGCTCGCTCGGTCTGAACTCGAAGCGCGAGATCGAGGAGTTCGGCCTCGAGGAGTTCGCGCGGCGCTGTCGTGAGGTCGTCGTCAACTCGTCCGCGGCGCTGACGCGCGGCTCGATCCGCCTCGGCCAGTGGATGGACTGGGGCAACGACTACTTCACGTTCAGCGACACGAACATCGAGTACATCTGGAAGTTCCTCGCGATCGTCCACGAGCGCGGGTGGCTGTACATGGGCCACCGCTCGACGGAGTGGTGCCCGCGCTGCGGCACCTCGCTCTCGCAGCACGAGCTGTCGCAGAGCGGCGTCTACCAGGACCGTTCCGACCCGTCACTGTTCGTGCGGTTCCCGCTGCTCGACGCCGAAGGGCAGTTCCTCGTCGTCTGGACGACGACGCCGTGGACGCTGCCTGCGAACGTCGCCGCGGCGGTGCATCCCGGCGAGGAGTACGGACGGCGCGAGAACGGCGAGTGGGTGGCCGTCAAGCTGTTCCCGGACGACGAGTTCGTCGAGCGCGTGCCCGGCCGCGAGCTCGTCGGCCGCCCTTACCGGGGACCGTTCGACGACCTGCCGGCGGCTGCGGGGATCGAGCACCGCGTCATCCCGTGGGAGGACGTGACGATGGACCAGGGCACCGGGATCGTCCACATCGCGCCGGGCTGCGGCGGCGAGGACTTCGAGCTCTCACGCGTCCACGACCTCCCCGTGCTGACGCCGGTCGACGAGGCCGGCCACTTCTACGACGACTACGGCTGGTTGCACGGCGTCTCGACCGGCGAAGCCGCCGACCAGATCACGGGGAGGCTCGGCGAGACCGGCTTCCTCGTCTCCGCCGGGCTCTACAACCACTCCTACCCGCACTGCTGGCGCTGCGACACGCCGCTCATCTTCCGGCTCTCGGACGACTGGTTCATCTCGGTCGAGGAGATCCGTCCGAAGTTGCTCGAGGAGAACGCCAAGGTCGACTGGGTGCCCGAGTACATGGGCAAGCGCATGGACGACTGGCTGCACAACATGGGCGACTGGAACATCTCGCGCCGCCGCTACTACGGTCTGCCGCTGCCGTTCTACCCGTGCTCCTGCGGGCACCTGAACGTCATCGGGTCGAAGGCGGAGCTGCGCGAACGCGCGACGGAGGGCTTCGAGCAGCTCGAGGAGCTCCGCCGGCCCTGGCTCGACCGCGTGCCGATCCGCTGCGAGGCCTGCGGCGAGTCCGTGAACCGGATCCCCGAGGTCGGCGACGTCTGGCTGGACGCGGGCATCGTCCCGTTCGCGACGCTCGGCTGGGAGAACCCGGAGTGGATCCCCGAGGGCTACGCGACGGGCGCCGCAAAAGGGCTCACGAAGGCCGACCTCCCGGATCACGCGTACTGGGAGACGTGGTTCCCGGCCGACTGGGTCTCGGAGATGCGCGAGCAGATCCGGCTCTGGTTCTACTCCCAGTTCTTCATGTCGGTCGCCCTGGTCGGGCAGTCCTCGTACCGCCGCGTCCTGGCCTACGAGAAGATGCTCGACGAGCAGGGACGCGAGATGCACGCCTCCTGGGGGAACACGATTCCCGCCGAGGACGCGTTCTCGCAGATGGGCGCGGACGTGATGCGCTGGCAGTACTGCGAGCAGCCGCCCGACCGGAACCTGCTCTTCGGCTACGGGCCTGCGCACGAGATCAAGCGCCGGTTCCTGCGCTTCTGGAACTCGGTCAAGTTCTTCGTCGATCTGGCGAACAGCGAGGCGTTCGCGCCGCGCTGGGGCGACGAGCTTGCGCCCGAGCACGCGCTCGACCGCTGGCTCGTCGAGCGCACACGCCTGCTCGCACGCGAGGCGACGGCCGCATACGAGGACACGCTGACCTACCGGGTCGTGGACGCGTTCGAGTCGTACGTCGGGGACCTCTCCACCTGGTACATCCGCCGTTCGCGCCCGCGCTTCTACTCGGACAACGCGCCGGCGTTCGCGACGCTCTGGTGGTCGATCGTCCAGTCGCTCCGTGTCATGGCTCCCGTGCTTCCGTTCGTCACCGACCATCTCTGGCGCAACCTCGTCGCGGACGGGCCGGAGTCGGTGCACCTCGCCGGCTGGCCGGATCTCGGCGAGCCCGACGAGGACATCCTGGCCGAGATGGCCGAGGTACGCCGCGTCACGGAGCTCGGACATCAGGCTCGCGGCGAGGCGGGAATCGCCCTGCGCCAGCCGCTGCGGCAGATGTTCGTCCGCGGTGCGACGCTCGCCCAGGCGCACACAGCCGAGATCGCCGACGAGCTGAACGTCAAGGAGGTGCTGTTCGACCAGGGACCGGTCGCGCGCGTCCAGCTCAAGCCGAACCTGCCGCTGCTCGGCCCGCGGCTCGGCAAGAAGCTGCGTGACGTCGGCGTCGCGCTCGCTGCCGGCGACTACGAGCAGCTCGACGACGGGTCCGTGCGGGTCGACGGCGAAGTGCTCGGCGCGGACGAGCTGATCCGAGGCGAGCGGCTGTCCGTGGCGGGCTTCGTGATGGCCGACGACGGCGTCATCTCGGTCGCTCTCTCGACCGAGCTGGACGACGAGCTCAGGCTCGAGAAGCGCGTTCGCGACCTGATCCGTGCCGTGAACCAGCTGCGGAAGGACCAGGGTCTCGCGATGACCGACCGGATCCGGCTCGCGGTGCCCGTCGCCGACGCCGATCTCGCCGAGGTGCACGGCGAGTGGATCGAGCGCGACACGCTTGCGGTCGAGCTCCAGGCCGACGGCGACGAGCTGCGGATCGAGAAGACCTGAACCCGCTGCGCGAGCTGTTCCTGCTCGACCCCGACGTGGTCTTCTTGAACCACGGCTCGTTCGGCGCGTGCCCGCGGCCGGTATTCGAGGAGTACCAGCGCTGGCAGCGCGAGCTGGAGCGGCAGCCGGTCGAGTTCCTCGCACGGCGCTATCCGGAGCTGGTCGAGGAAGCGAAGGAGCCGCTTGCGGCCGAGCTCGGCGCCCGGCCGGACGACCTCGTCTTCGTCCCGAACGCAACCGCGGGCATGAACGTGGTCGCCCGGTCCCTCGAGCTCGGCCCGGGCGACGAGGTGCTGGCGACGACGGACGAGTACGGCGCCGTCGACTACCTGTGGGAGCACGTCTGCGGCCGGACCGGCGCGACCTTCGTACGGCACGCCGTCGAGCCAGGCCGGTCGCTCGTCGACGAGCTCTGGGCCGCGGTCACGCCGCGCACCCGCGCGATCTCGGTCAGCCACATCACCTCGGCGACCGCGCTGCGGTTTCCGGTCGAGGAGATCTGCCGCCGGGCGCGCGCCGGCGGGATCCTCGCGATCGTCGACGGCGCCCACGCGCCGGGGCAGGTTCCGGTCGACCTGGAGTCGCTCGGCGCGGACTTCTACAGCGGCAACTGCCACAAGTGGCTGTGCGCGCCCAAGGGCACAGGCTTCCTCTGGGCGCGGCCGGAGCACCAGCCGGGGCTGGCGCCGCTCGTCGTCGGCTGGAGCGAGCGCGAGGACGGCTTCGCCGCGCGGCACCAGTGGCAGGGCACGCAGGACCCGGCCGCGTACCTCACCGTGCCCGCGGCGATTCGGTTCCAGGCCGAGCACGACTGGGATGACGTGCGCCGCCGCTGCCACGGGCTCGCCGTCGAGGCCGGCGCGCGGCTCACCGGGCTCGGCCTTCCTCAGCTCGCGCCCGACGAGTCGTGGCTCGGCCAGATGGTCGCGGTCGAGGTACCTGCGGACTGCGACACGGAAGGACTGAAGCGGCAGCTGTACGACGAGCACCGCATCGAGATCCCCGTCCAGCGCTGGCGCGACCGGACGCTCCTGCGCGCGTCGTTCCAGGGCTACAACGACGAGAGCGACCTCGAGGCGCTAGCCGAGGCCCTGGCTAGGCTCGCGCCGTGGTCGAGCAGCTGAAGTCGGCGCCCGAAAAGCTGCTCCAGGCGCCCGAGCACGCGCTCCGCTTTCTCGTCCCGCGTAAGAGCGCGACCTCGGTGTTCGGTGACGACTGGTTCGGCCAGTTCGCGGAACGGCTGGCACGCCTCTTCGGGACGCCGAAGTACATCTTCGCGCAGACCGTCGTCGTGATCTTCTGGATCGTCTTCAACGCCTACTCGATCCTCGTCCACTTCGACCCGTATCCGTTCATCCTGCTCAACCTCGCGTTCTCGACGCAGGCGGCGTACGCGGCGCCGCTGATCCTGCTCGCGCAGACGCGGCAGGCGGAGCGCGACAAGGTTCTCGCCGAGGCAGACGCGGAGCATCGCGAGGCGCTCGCCCAGGAGGGTTTCGACCGCCAGGAGACGGCCGCGAAACAGAGTGAGATGCTGCAGCAGCTGATCGAGCAGAACACCGGCCTGACGCAAGAGACGAAGAAGCTGGCCGAGCGGATCGACACGCTCACCGCGGCGCTGCACAAGCACATCTGCGGCGACGACGGCTAGCGGGCTTCGACGCGCGTCAGAAAGTCGTCGAGCACGGCGAGGTAGTGCTCCGGCTCCTCGACGAACTGCATGTGCGAGCTGTCCTCGAAGACGACCCACTCGGAGCCCGCGATGCCGCGGTGCACGATCTCGGCCTGCTTTGGCGTGCACTCGTCGTGGCGCCCCGACGTGAAGAGCGTAGGGACGCGGATTTCGCCGAGCCGGTCGGTGATGTCCCAGTCCTTGAACGTCCCCGTGATCACGAACTCGTTCGGGCCTTGCATGTAGTTGTAGACGTCCGAGTTCTCGGCCATCTTCTGGAACGTCCGCGCGACGCCGGGCGGCATCGGGTCGATCCGGATCACGTGCCGTCTGTAGAACTCCATCATCGCAGCCTCGTACTCGGCGTCGGCGGCCGCGGGGTCGTCGAGCACCTTCTGGACGTCGGCGGGTAGCTCGGAGCGGAGGCGGGCTGTCTCCTCGGCCCAGAGCGGGATCGACGCGGGCGACGAGCTGAGGACGAGGTTCGCGAGGCCGGTGGGCTGGGTCAGCGCGTACTCCATGGCCAGCATGCCGCCCCAGGAGGAGCCGAAGACGTGCGTGCGGTCGAGCCCGAGCGCGTCGCGGACGACGCCGACCTCCTCGACGAAGGTCTCGACGTTCCAGAGCGACTCGTCGCTGCGGCTCGAGTTTCCGCACCCGAGTTGGTCGTAGAAGATCGCGCGGCGGCCGGTGTCCGCGACGGCTTCGAGCGACTCGAGGTAGTCGTGCGGTGCGCCCGGGCCGCCGTGGAGGCAGAGCAGCGGCAGCTTTCCGGGCTCCTCGCCGTCGCCGACGACGCGGTACCAGGTGTCGAGCCCGCGGAACGGGATCGTTCCTTCCGTGGCGCGCATGGGTGAGTTCTAACCGATGCGTTAGGCTGCGGCGAAAGGAGGCGCTGTGCCGGTCGTGGACTGTCGGCAGTGTGGAGGGTCGCTGGACGAAGCGTTCCGCTTCTGCCCGTGGTGCGCGGCGGCGCTGCGCAGCAAGCTGGTGGAGTTCTTCTCTCCGCATCCGCTCGTCGAGGGCGACGCGGGCCGGGCGCTGCGGGTGTCGCGCTACTTCGGCCCGGGCGACGACGAGCGGCACGTGCGCTTCAGCGTCTGGAACGAGGACGGCACCGCGGAGGCGGCGGTGTCGCTCGACGAGGGCGAGGCGCTGCGGCTTGCGATGTTCGTCGCCCGGACCGCGCCGCGCGAAGCCCGGCCGACCCTCGTCGACCGCCTCCTCGCCGCCGCCCGCCGCTGAGCCGCCGGCTGTCGGCTCGGGACCTGGCTCCTCTTCAAAATCGGTGTCAGACACCGTTTGTAAAGTCGCCCGGTCCGAGCAGGCGTTTTTCGCGCGGACGTGTCCGCGCGGGACCGGGCTGGCCGTGGCCGAACGGTGAGTGGCCTACGCGGCCGTGCTCGTCGCCCGGCGGATCTCGACCGGGAGGCGGAAGAAGACGTCCTCGACGAGCGAGCCCAGCGGGCGGATGTCGGTCACGCCACGCGCGCGAAACCAGTCGCAGACGCGCCCGACGAGCCGCTCCGGCGCGGACGCGCCGGCGGTGACACCCACGGTCTCGCGCCCGACGAGCCAGCGCTCGTCGATCTCGGTCTCGTCGTCGATCAGGTGCGACTCGACGCCCGCCGCGCGCGCCACTTCAACGAGCCGCTTCGAGTTCGAGCTGTTCTGCGATCCGATCACGAGGAGCAGGTCGACCTCGGCGACGAGCTCCTTCACGGCGGCCTGGCGGTTCGTCGTCGCGTAGCAGATGTCCTCGCGCCGCGGCGCGCGAATCTCCGGGAAGCGGCGCTTGAGCACGGCGACGATCTCCGCCGTCTCGTCTACGGACAGCGTCGTCTGCGTGACATAGGCGACGCGACCGGGGTCGGGAACCGCGAGCGACTCGGCCTCGGCGACCGAGCCGACGATGCGCACCGCTTCCGGCGCCTCCCCGTGCGTACCGACGACCTCCTCGTGGCCGTCGTGCCCGATCAGGACGACCGTGTAGCCGGCGGCCGCGTACCGGCGCGTCTCGGCGTGCACCTTGGTGACGAGCGGACAGGTCGCGTCGATCGTCTCGAGCTTCCGCGCCGCCGAGGCCGACCGAACTGCCGGCGACACACCGTGGGCCGACAGGACCAGCGTCGCGCCCGCGGGCACGCTCGCCTCGCTCTCGACGAAGATCGCCCCGCGCTCTTCGAGGTCGCGCACGACGTGGACGTTGTGCACGATCTGCTTGCGGACGTAGACCGGAGGCCCGTAGAGGTCGAGAGCTCGCTCGACAGTTTCGATCGCCCGCTCGACGCCTGCACAGAACCCCCGCGGCGCCGCGAGCAGCACACGCTTGACCATCGAGCTTGATGGTAGCCCCGGCCTTGTGAGGAACGCGTTAGTACGGGACCAAGAGAAAGCCCGCCACCTGGGGGGTCGAGTGCGGCGGGCCTTCTCCGACTGCTCACCGCGGCAAATGCGCCAGGCGCCGCGGTTCGCATCGCCCAGTGGTGCGGAACCTAACTTGTTCTGCGCCAGTTGTAAAGAGCTACCTTGCGGACTGGGCTATTCCGATCGCGACCAGAACGAGCAGGCCACCGACGAGCTGCGCCGGAGCGAGTGTCTCGGCCAGCCACGCGTAGGCGATCAGCGTCGCCACGACCGGCTCGAGCATCCCGCAGATGGCCACGCGCGTCGCGGGCAGGTGCTCGAGAGCGCCGACGACGAGGATGAACGGCACGACCGTCCCGACCAGGACGATCCACCCCACGAGTACCCATTCCGGCAGCGACTGGCCGGCCAGGTTGCCGTGCAGCGACACGTCCTGCGTCAACGCGTGCCAGGGCAGGCTCCACCACGGCTGGACGATGGTCCAGAGCAGCGTTGCGAAGAGGAAGCCGAAGCAGAGCAGCGAGATCGGGTCGCGCCGCCCGACCGCATGCTCCGCGTAGAGGACGTAGAACGTGTACGCGCCCGCGCCGGCCAGCGCGAAGGCAACGCCGAGGCCGTCCAGCGAGAAGCCGTCCCAGAACCTGACGACGAGGACGAGACCCACCATCGACAGGGCGAGCGCTGCCCAGAAGCGCGGTCGCAGCTCGTGCTTGCCGACGAATCGCGACCAGAGCGCGACGAGCAGCGGGCCGAGGAAGATCAGCACGAGCGCCACGCCGATCTTCAACCGCCGGATCGCGAGCAGGTACAGGAGCTGGGTGAGCACGACGGCGCACGCACCGAACACCGCCAGGTAGAGGAGTTCTCGCCAGCTCGTTCTCAGCCGGTCGCGGCGCACCGCGGCGACGACGAAGACGAAGATCACGAAGGACAGCAGGCACCGGAGCTCCGCCAGCCGGTAGGCCGAAAGGTCGTCGTCGAGCGCGACCTTGATCACGGCGCCATTCACGCCGAACAGGGCCGCGGCGCCGAGCGCCATCGCGTACCCGAGCGCGGGCCGGCGCTCGGGCCGGATCGGCTCCGCCCCGGGGATCGGGATCACGTCGGACAAAGGGACGGGAACCTACAGCACGACCGCCGCCTACACTCCAGGCACGGGACGTAGCGCAGCCTGGTAGCGCATCCGCTTTGGGAGCGGAAGGTCGCCAGTTCGAATCTGGCCGTCCCGATGAGCGTGGGGGAACCCAGGGTTCCCCCACGAGCCCCCTCCTTCTTCGCGGCGCGTGTCGTGCGGCTCGAGCTATGCCCCGGGCAAGCCGGGGCTTCGCGGCGGGTGGTACGTTGGCCCGGATGGCCGGAAAGCTCTCAGGAGCGCTCGCTGCTGCTGCGACGCCGCTTCGCGACGGCGGGGCGGCGGTCGACGAGGACGGGTTCGGGCCGCTCGTCGGGTTCCTCGCCGGCGCCGGTCTCGACGGGCTGCTCGCGCTCGGGACGACCGGCGAGGGGATCAACCTCTCGACGCTAGAGCGGAAGCTCGTCACCGAGCGATTTCTCGAGGCGGCGAACGGAAGCCTGCGCGTCGCCGCGCACTGCGGCGCCCAGACGACGGCTGCGACCGTCGAGCTCGCGGCCCACGCGGCCGGGGCCGGGGTGGACGCGGTCGCCGTCATCGCCCCG
Organism: uncultured Actinomycetes bacterium; assembly: GCA_963776735.1. Taxonomy (GTDB): domain Bacteria; phylum Actinomycetota; class Thermoleophilia; order Gaiellales; family Gaiellaceae; genus PALSA-612. The sequence goes on along the minus strand of CAVZNV010000015.1, from coordinate 67,666 downwards.
CCGTACTTCCCGCTCGACGACCAGGCGCTGATCGCCCACTTCACGGCCGCAGCGGCCGCGTGCGCGCCGGTGCCGTTCTACGTCTACGAGTTCGAGCGCACGAGCGGTTACGCCGTCCCGCCGCACGTGATCGAGCAGCTGCGCGAGGCGGCCCCGAACCTCGCCGGGATGAAGGTCTCGGACGCGCCCTGGGAGCGGTTCGAGCCCTACCTGATCGAGGGCTTGGACGTCTTCGTCGGGCCTGAGTCGCTGATCGGGCGGGGCATGGCCCGCGGCGCGGTCGGCGCGGTCTCGGCGCTCGCCACGGCGTTTCCGGAGCTCGTGCTCGAAGCGGTGCGCAGCGGGAACACCGAGGCGACGCAACGGGTGGGCGAGCTCCGGGCCGCGATCGAGGGCTTCCCGCGTCACGCTGCGCTGAAGCACGTCCTGCGCACGCGCGGCGTCTTGATCAACGAGGACGTCCGCCGCCCGCTCCGCGGCCTCACGGCCGACGAGCGCGAACGCCTCGGCGACCTGCTTTCCGTCTGGCTCGAAGCTCCCGTTCTCTAAACAGAAAACGCCGGGACCAAAGAATTCGCCGAGCCGGTCTCGCTTTCGTCCACCCCTCCCACCGACCTTCGGCTTCCGCCTAGTGCCGCCCGGATGGGCTTCGGTCTACTTGCGCTCCGTGCTCGGCGCATCGGGGAGACTAGGGGGTAGGGGTCGAGTGTGCAAGGAACTCGGCGAGCGAACTTCCCGCAATTTGCGAAAACCGATTTGTCGTCGAGTTTGACGACATTCGCACTTTGCGGAAATCCCGTCCGGGCTAACGTCCGGCGGTCGAGAGCAGGTCGCGCGTCTCCTCCTCGTGGAAGAAGCGCGAGACGTAGACGAGCAGGAGGCAGAAGAAGAGGACGGCCTCCTCGACGGTCATCGCGACCCCGGCGATGCGCTGATCCTGGAGCGCGCCGATGCCCCACAGGCGCGGCGCATGCTCGTAGAACGGATAGATCGGCCGCCCGAGCAGCGAGACGACCAGTCCGAACGGCGAGGCGAAGACGAAGGCGGCTCCCAGGTACACGGCTTTCCCGCCCGAGCCGAGCCGCCGCGGCGCGTCCTGGAAGACGGGCCACCAGAGCAGGAAGCCGGCTGCGAGGTAGAAGAGGTGCTCGAGGTGCAGCAGCGAGCGCGGATGTTCGAGCGCCGCGTCGTACACCCACGGCAGGTGCCAGACGAGGTAGGTGCCGAGCCAGATTCCGAGGGCGACCGGTGGGAACGTGAGCGCGCGAGCTCCCGGGGCGCGCCCGAGGAACTCGGCCAGGGCGGGCGGGATCCCGAGGACGAGCAGCGCCGGCGCCCACTCGGCGATGGCGATGTTCTGGACGAGGTGCGCGGTCAGCAGGTAGTGGTTCGCCAGCGTCGCCAGCGGCGTGACGCGCGTGAAGAAGACGATGGCGACACCGGCCGAGTAGCAGACGACGCGCCAGCGCGGCGCCGGGAACACCCGGGTCGCGACCACGTAGACGACGGCCAGCCCCGCGGCGGTGACGAACCCGTCGGGATCCAGGCTCCAGTCGGAGGGCGCCACCACGCTCGGTACGCTACTCCGGCGGTGCCGAGGCGCCGCCAGCGCGGGCGTAGCTCAATGGTAGAGCCCCAGCCTTCCAAGCTGGCCACGTGGGTTCGATTCCCACCGCCCGCTTCTTCCGATTGTTAGGCGAAGTTCTGACGAAGTACCGTTCGGCTCTGGAGTCGACGGAGGTCATGCTCGAACACGGACATCCAGTCTCCCTAGGTCGTATGCGGTGCGCGGGATGTCTATCGCTCAGGCTGTCTGTTCTTGTATTTCTCCGGCTGGCTCGTCCGTCCGGTTCGCAGCGAGCCGGTTGATGCCGCTGCTGAGCAGACCGCCCTCGGCGAGCTTGGTGAGTTGCTTGTCCGCGCCGCGTTCTTCGTCGATCGTCTGGTCGAGAAGCGACACAGCAGCATCAAAGTCCAGCTCGCGGGCAAGTGCCCGCGCCGTTCCGTACGCGGCCAGCTCGTAGTGCTCAACACGCTGCACCGCGCCGATCAACGCCGCGTCTATTGCGACCGAGTCACCGGTTGCCTCTGCCGTCGCTGTCGCGTCGGCAATCAGGCCTCGCATCGCTTCGCACGTTGTCTGGCCCGGCATCGCGAGGCCAATTTCCACCGCCACCTGCTTCAGGCGCTCGACATGACCGCGCGTTTGCTCGAGGTGTACTTCAAGCGCATCCCTGAGGTCATAAGAGTGCGCCGCGGCGGCCAGACTCGGCAGGCCGGCGACCAGCTGCTGTTCGGCGTTATACAGGTTGGCGACTTCTTCGACCAAGACATCCGACAGTGAGTTGAACACCACTTCGACCTCCTTTGGATTTGCCCGGCACAGAGAGGGCAGCGGCGGCGGCGATCAGGACCAGTGGGTTGATTCAGAGAACGACACGGTCCCCGATCGACCGCGCGCCTAAACCGCGAAACCGATGCCGTACCCGCCCGGACCGTGGAACTTCTTCCGACCTCCACCGGCTGTCAATTACTGTCCGCCGGCTAGGCGCGGAGCGTCTGTCGATAGACGTTGTTCGAGGAGGACGCGGGTTCCGTTGCCGTTGTGGCTGACCTGGGTTGAGTGCATGGTTTTGGCCATCATCTGTGTCCCGCGTCCTCGGGTTGGGTCGAGCGTCGGCGGGCGCCAACTGCCTCGGTCTTCGATTTCCATCGCGAGGCTCCCGTCCCTGTGCTCGATGGTCAGCTTGATCGTGCCGCTTGTTGACTGGTAACCGTGCTCGATCGCGTTGATGCAGGCTTCGTGCAGAGCAAGGACGGCGTCGATTCGCTCCATCTCGCCGATACCGCGCAGAGCCATCCAGGTATCGATGCGGCGTCGTAGGGCTGACATCGCGCCGGGGTCGCCCGGTATCTCGATTTCGAGCGTTGCCGGGGTCGGGCCGACGTCGATGACGACGAGTGCGGTGTCGTCATCGACAATGCCTCGTTCGCTTGCGGCGGCCAAGAGGGCATCCGCTTGGGCCTCGGCGCTCCGTCCGGTTGTGTGCGCCAGCTCGACGGCGATGCGCTCGATGCCGTCGTCGATGTTTGCTCTGCGACGCTCGACGAGACCGTCGGTGTAGGCGACGATGGTCGCCGACTCGGGGAGCGTCAGCCAGTCCTCGTTGATCGACTCGGGGTTTGCGAATCCCAGCGGCGGCGCGGCCGCGTCGGCGAGCTTTGAGACCTGCCCGGTGTTTCGGTCGAGGAGCAGCACCGGAGGATGCCCGGCGAGCGAGTAGCCGAGATGCCGTGTGTAGGGGTCGTAGGTCAGACAGACCGTAGTTGCCATGCCGTCTATCGGAATGTGGCGAAGCAGGCGGCGCGTGATCTCACCCGGCGAGGTGCAGTCGAAGGCGTAGGCCCGGAAGGCGTTCCGCAACTGGGCCATCAGCGTGGCCGCCCTGATGCCGCGTCCGGCGACGTCTCCGACTGTGATGTGGAAGACGCCGTCCGGGCGACGGACGGCGTCGTACCAGTCGCCGCCGACTTCGACGCCGGAGCCACCGGCGTGATAGCGGGCCGCGAAGCGGACGGCGTCGGCCTGGGGCAATTCGTCCGGCAGCAGGCTGCGTTGCAGTTCGACTGCTACCTCGTGTTCGCGTTCCTGCCGCACCGTTCTCGTCAGAGCCTGGATCGCTTGTTCCAAGTGAGCTTTGACGATGGCCTCGTCTCGCGGGTCGAACGCTCGCGGCTCGTCGAACATGAGGACGATGGCGCCAAGCTTGTGGCTGCCTCGGCTCCCGATCGGGGCGGCATAAAGCGATCCGATCTCCTGACCCCATTCCCGCTGCAGGTCGGTGAACGCCTTCGTGACCGCCGCGGGAGTCTTCAACCGCAGCGGCCGGCCGGGCTCGAACGCCGCTGCGGCAGGCCCGAGAAGTGTCGCGTGATCACGATCGGGCAACGGCGGCTTCCATCCCTCCACAGCGGCGAGCCCGAGACCAGTTCCGTCACCGTCGCTCAACGCCACCGCGGCTGCTGACTCCGGGAAGCTTGCCGCCAGGGCCGCGGCGAGAGCGCGGCCCACGTCAACCGGCGTGTATGCGTCGGCGAGCGAGCGGGTCAGCTCGGCAGCGATCTCCGCGCGTTGCCGCTCAGCCAGCGCGTTGCGATTGGCGCGACGAGAGATCCAGGCGAGCAGGGCCAGCACCAGCAGCGCAGCGCCGATGATCGAGACCAGCTCGAGTAGCAAGGCGCGGCGTGCAGAGGCGAATACGGACGACGGCGGACGGTCGATGACGCTTATCCAGCCCGGCAACGGCGACGTTGCGTAGGCAACGACCCGACCGCGAGAGCCGCTCAGGCCTCTGGTGTCTGCGAGAACCTCGGTCCCACGGCTGCGCATCCGCTCGAGGAGAGCCGTGTTTGCCGGGTGCGCGAAGCCGGTCGCCGTCAGTTCTTGGCCGTCGCGATCGACGACGACCAGACCCTGGTAGCCGAGATCGATCGACTGCCGACTCGGCCGCGACTGCATCACCTGAAGCGAGCCGGCCAGCACCCCGCTCAATCGCCCTTTCGCGTCATGGGTCGGCACCGCCATCACAACGACCCGCAGATGGCCGCTCTTGCTCACCAATCCAGCGCTGATAGACGGTTTGCCGGTTGCCATCACAGTCCTGAAATAGCCCCGATTGGACACGTTGACCGCCGGGGAGAGACGGGTGGCTGTAGTTGAAGCCTCGACATCACCCGAGCGATCTATCCATCCCAGGCCGCCCGTGAACAGCGCCTTGTCGGCCCGTCGCACCCGGCGGAAGTACCTGGCCATAGCCGGAGCGTCCTTGGCCACGACCGGCGGCGCCGCGGCAATCGAGCGCAGTGCCGCGATCTGACCCGAGAAGTACGTGTCAAAGACGGTGGCGGCGAGCACCACGCGGGCGTCCAGCTCGTTCAACGCGTGCCGCTTTCCGTCGTCGTACTGCCGCCAGCTGAAGCCGGCGGCAACCGCGGCCAACACAAACGTCGCGGCAACACCGCCAATCAGCAGACGCCGCCGCTGGACGATCTGCATGTCCGCCCGCCAACTGCGCGTTCTCATGAGCCGTTTACTGCCGCTGGGCCGGCCCGGCGCTGCACCCGCTCATCTCCACTCGTCGCCACGCGAGTGCGGCGGCGCGTCGGAGATATAGCTGTTGATCAGGTCGATCGCTTTCTGCCGGCTGGGAGCGCAGGCCAGCTTCCTGTCCGCGCCGGTTATGGAGAGCACACGCTCGACGCCTGGGTGAGTGCCGAACTGGAGCACACACTGTCTGTCCTGGCCGGCTGCTGCCGCGTTCACTGTGAACAGGGCGTTGACGATCGATGAGTCAATGAAGGTCGCGTCGCTCAGGTTGATGATCAGATGACGACCATCGCCGAGCAACCGCTGGGCTTGCCTGATGACCTCGGGAGCGTTTGCGATGTCTAGCTCCCCTTCGAGATCGATGGCCGTGATCTCGTCGGTCACCTTGACGACGTCGACGACCGGCAGCTCTTGTCCCGTGGCGCTCATCTCGACCTCCAGCACTTGATCGGGCAGCAGGGTCAGGGCTACGATAGGTACGACAACTTTGTACCGATAGAAATCATACGTTAAAAATGTCGTCTGTCAAGCAAGAGAAGCCGTGGACGTTCCTCACCAGCCACGCACAGGTGCTGCTCTGCATCGCGCAGGATCAAGAGGTCCTGCTCCGAGACGTTGGCACTCAAGTCGGGATTACGGAGCGCGCTGCTCAACGCATCGTCGCCGACCTGATCGAAGCCGGCTATATCAGCCGTATACGGGTGGGCCGGCGAAACCACTACACGATCGAACCGACCACTGAAATGAGACATCAACTTCAGCGCGGACTCGAGATCGGACGCCTGCTCGACCTCCTCGAGCAGTACCCATCGCCCCCGACTCCTTAGCGGGCGGCGCTGACGCTTTCTCGAGCGCTGTCCCGAGACTGAGTTGGCTCACGACGGAAGCGGGTACAGGGACCACGTGTCGGAAACATTGAAAGAGCGAAGCGATCGCCAGTTGACGGAGCTGCTGAACGAGCTGCGCGTGGCGCTTCCTGGGGCTCAGGTTCTCCTCGCCTTCCTGCTCGCCGTCCCGTTCGCAACTCGGTTCGGCCGGGTCGGAGCCTCCGGAAAGGTGGCGCTCTTCGTGGCCTTGGTCAGTACGGTCGCGGGAACGATGTTGCTGATGGCGCCTTCGGTCTATCACCGAATGCGCTGGAACCGTGGGGGCAAGACCGACGTGATCGTCGTCGCGACCCGCTTGTTCATAGCTGGAACGACCCTGCTGGCCGTCGGTATCACAGCCGCCGTCTATCTCGTCAGCTCCGTCCTCTACGGCGTCGAAGCCGCGATCGCCACGACTGCTGTGACTGCGGCCGGGGTGCTGTGGGTCTGGTACATACTGCCGCTGCGCCGGGGAACACGTGCCGATGTTCGCGCCAAGGAATAGCCCAAAGTCGCTGATTTGAGAGCGGTCCGGGTTGTCGCCGGGCGGTTCGGGGAATGCCCGGTCGATGCGTGGCGGCGAGCGTGACGGTGGCGGGTGGCTTGCCGATCAGTTGGCCAGGCCGCACCGGTTGGCGTTGGTGGTGCTGGTCGCCGCCGGGTTGTCTGTCGGGGCGTTGCTCGGGGTGGCGTCGACGGTCGGGTTCGGGCGGGTGGCCCATCAGTTGCTGCATCCGCACTGGGTGTGGGTTCCGGTCGCGCTCGTGTGTGAGCTGGTGGCGTATCTGGGTTACACGTTGGCTTACCGGGAGGTGGCGCGGGCTGAGCGGGGTCCGGAGCTTGATATGCCGCGTGCGGTCGTCCTGGTCACGACCGGATTCGGAGTATTCGTGCACGGTGGTGGCTTCGCACTCGATCGTGCGGCGCTAGAGCGGGCGGGGCTGTCAAGTCGAGAGGCGCGGGCGCGTGTGCTCGGACTGGGTTCGCTCGAGTACGCGGTGCTGGCGCCGGCAACGGCGCTTGCCGCGCTGTGGGTACTCGTCCGCCGCCGCGGCCTCGATCCGAGCATGACATTGCCCTGGATCGTCGGAGTTCCGGTCGGGGCTGCGATCGCGCTGTTGCTGCTCCGTCACAGGGACCGCTTCGGCCGACGCGGCTGGCGCCGGCATGTATACGACAACCTGCAGGCGATCACGCTGCTGCTCGCCTTGTTCAAGCGCCGGCGCAGCGCGCTGATTGCCTTCCTCAGCATCGGCATCTACTGGCTCGGTGACATCGCCTGCCTGTGGGCTGCCTTGCACGTCTTCTACGCGCACACACCGCCGGTGGCCCAGCTGCTGGTCGGCTACGCGTCGGGGTATGCGCTGACCCGCCGGACGCTGCCGCTGGGTGGAGCGGGTGTGGTCGAATCGCTGTTGCCGTTCTCGCTCGGCTGGGTCGGCATCGCTCGCGTTCCGGCTTTGCTCGGAGTTGCCGCTTACCGCGTGATCAACCTGTGGTTGCCGATGCTGCCCGCTCTGGCCGGGCTTCCCTCCTTGCGGCGGTTGCGGCCGGTGCGGCGCGGCAGGCTCGCCCGCGGCCAAACGTGAAACGTCGGGCCTTCACTTACGGCCGGGCAGAGGTGACGTCGTCGTTTGAAAGGTCGAGAGCGTGCTTTCGCGGCGCCTCAAGCAGCCTCTGCGGGTCCCGCCATGACGGTTTCGACGAGATCGGGCAGATGTGCCGTCGCGAGGCAGACCGAGGTGTCGGCGGCGCCGTAGTAGAGCCGCACAGCTTCCGAGGCTTCGTCGACGACGACCCCGCACGGGAAGACTGCATTCGGCACGTCGCCCTCGCGCTCGTAGGCAGCTGCCGGGCCGAGGACCCAGTCAGGGTGGCGCCTGAGAACCTGCGTGGGCTCCTCGAGGTCGAGCATCGCAAGGCCGACTCGGTAGATGCAGCCAGAGACCGTCTCCTTGACGCCGTGGTAGATCAGCAGCCAGCCGTGCTCGGTCTTGATCAGCGGCGGCCCGATGCCGATCCGGAGCGAGTCCCACCAGGCGCCGTGTCGCGGCTGGAGCACGGGTTCGGGCAGGCTCCAGGAAACGAGATCGTCGGAGCGGGAGATGAAGATCGCTCCGCGCGACCCGCCGAAGGCGTTCATGGGACGGTGGAAGAGGATCCACTTGCCGTCGACGCGCTCGGGCAGGAGAGCGGCATTCTTGTCCTCGGGGCGTTTGATGATGCCGTGCCGCTCGACGGAGGAGAAGTCGGTCGTCGTCGCGAGGAAGACAGCCGGTCCGGCCGGGCCGTACGCGGTGCAGGTGATCGCGAAGCGGTCGAGTTCCTCGACCCACACGATCCGCGCATCCTCGAATCCCCAGACCTCGGTGTCGTCGCCCGGGTCTGATGCCAGCAGAGGCTCGGGGTCGATCTTCCACCCGTCGACCCCGCTCGACGAGCGCGCAACCGCGAGATGAGAGATGCCGGTGCGGTCTTCGACACGTGCCAGGAGCACGGTCTCGCGACCGAGGAGCGCCGCGGCGGGGTTGAAGACGGCGTTGACCCTGTACGGCCACTCTCCGGCCGTGAGAATCGGATTCGCCGGGTGGCGGACGAACAGCTCTGCACCCAGGCCACTCAGCTTCTCCTCGACCGCGGTCACGCGACGACCAGGCTCCTGGTCGAGGACCTGTGTCGAATGACGACGGGGAGCCCGGCAGCGTCGAGCGACAGCTGGGCACGGTGGAACGCGAGCGTCGACTCGGCACCTTCGTTCTCGTTGATCGCGTCCTGGCCGAGCCCGTCGCCGCAGCCTCCGGTCGCGAAGTCGTAGAGAGGCCGGCTGAGCCGGTTGCGGCCCAGGAACCAGTCGAACGCGGTCCGGGCTCTCGCCCCGTGCTCCGGGTCGTGGGTGACGGCGAACGCGGCCAGCTCGGCCTCGACGAGCGCTGCCGCGTCGAGCGGCTGCTCGTCGCCGGTTCCCGGAGCAGACTCACTGCGGTTGCGACCCAGGTGGCCGGTCAACCGGAGCATTCCGTCCGCGAGGCCGGACTCGTCGCCGAGCCAGCAGAGCGACTCGAGACCCGCCGCCACGGTGTCCTCTCTCCCGAGTGCCTCGCCGCCGACGACGAGCGCCTGGGAGAGGCGAGCGTTGTCGTAGCTGAGGTCGTCCTCGAACCAGCGCCACGTATCGGAGGCCTCGCGCCTGTAGTCGGCCTCGAGCTGATCGACGAGCCGCTCCAGCAGTTGATGGGCCTCGGGCTCGAGACGGTCGGGATCGAGCCGAGCGAGGCCGAGAATCGCGTAGGCAGCCGTCCGCGGCCAGACCTCGCCGTTCAGCGAGGTCACGAGCGACGCGAGCAACCTGCCGGCGGGGCCGACCACTCCCGGCACCCAAGCGGTCGAGAGGATCTCTCCGAGCGCCCAGATCGACCGGCCGACATGGTCCCCGACGTGCTGATCGTCGAGCCAGCGCCGCTCGTAGCTCAGGAAGTTCCGCATGCCCTTTCCGTCGCCCTCGGCCGCGGAGTGGAGGAACGCAAGAGCACGATGGAGGATCGACGTCCACCGCTCGTCGCCGTCGCGCCGCTCGAGCTCGAGGGCCACGACCGCGAGCCGCGCCACGTCGTCGACGCAGTACCCGCTGCTCCAGTTGGGGATGACGCCGTACGCGTGCTGCACGATCCCGACGTCGTCGACCAGCGTGTGCAGGTGGTCGACGCGCGCCCGGTCGAGCCGCAAGTCGACCGACGGAATCCGCGCGCGCGTCGGCGCCGCGCCGGCGGCCTCGCCGAGGACGTCGGCAGTGGCCTCGGCCACCGACGACCAGCGCAGCTCGGAGCCGATCCGGCGGGCTTCCACTCGCGCGGCGGCGAGCAGGTCCGGCTGGTCGATGTAGTTGCAGACGGCATCCGCGAGCGCCTCCGGATCGTTGAACGGCACGGTCGTGCCCGCCCCGGATGCCAGGACCTCCTCCGCGTACCAGTACGGGGTCGAGACCGCGGCGCAGCCGGCCGCCAGCGCGAAGGTCAGCGCGCCGGAAGCGATCTGCTCGCGGTTTCTGTACGGCGTCACGAAGACGTCGGTCGCCGCAAGCAGGTCGGCGAGCTCGTCGATCGACAGGAAGCGGTCGTCGAACGAGACATGACTCTCCAGGCCGAGGTCGAGCACCTGGCGCTCGAGCTGCAAGCGGTACCGCTCGCCCTCACGGCGGGCGACCTGCGGGTGGGTGCGGCCGACGATCATGTACAGGACCTCGGGATGCCGCTCGACGATCGCCGGCAGCGCCTCGAGCGCCGTCTCCAGTCCTTTGCCGGCAGACAGCAGCCCGAACGTCGAGAGGAGGAACCGAGACTGCATCGTCTCGTAGCCTCCCTTGCCCGGCGTGACGTAGACCGGCCTGCGTCCGGCTGCGTGCTCCGCACGCCGGTCCCCGAGGAGCGCGGGCACGCCGTGCGGGACGATCCGGATCTTCTCCGCGGGGCACGCGCCCAGCTCGATCAGCAGGCGGCGGGCGGTCTCGGTCATCACGATCACCCGCTCGGCTTCCAGGCACAGAGACCGGAGCACCTCGAGCTGGTGGGGCGCAGGCTCCGAGAGCAGCGTGTGCAGCGACACGACCAGCGGCTGCGAGAGCTCACGCGCGAACGAGAGGACGTATTCGCCCTCCGCGCCGCCGTAGATCCCGTACTCATGCTGGAGCAGGACGACGTCGACGTCGAGGTGGCCGAGCAGCCTGGCAGCGCGAACGTAGTCGCCCCGCGACGACTGCGAGATCGTTGCGAGCACGTCCGGCTGCTGCGGGCTAGACGGCTCGTCGACGACCACCACCAGGCCGACGTCGTCGATGCCGGGCGCTTCGAGGAGCGCGGCGCGCAGATCCGAGGAAAAGACGCCTATCCCGCATGCACGCGGGGGAAACGTGGACAGGATCGCGCTACGCACCGCCGCGCCCTTTCGTCAAGAGAACCCGATCCGACATGCCGGCATCAGACGCGCCAGGATCTGTCGGGCTGGAATCCACTCTAGCTGCCGTGCTCACGCCGACTGCGTTCGCTCGGGCTGCGCACCAGCGTCCCGAAACCGGCGGTACAGGCGCGCGAGCTGGCCGCTCCGGTCCTGGTCGAACGTGGCCGGGTCGATGTCGAGCCAGGCTCCGGGTGCGCGCGGAGGCATACACAGGGCGCCTGCTCGCTCGGTGACCTGCGCCACCGCAGGCTTCGGGTCGCCGCTTGCTCGCCAGAGCCCGAAGCTCATCTCGTGCGGCGCCAGATCGAACGGGGGCACTTCTGCGAGTGTCGGCGAGTAGTCCGTGAAGCACCAGACGAAGGCGCCGACGCACCCCGCGGCGCGAAGGCCGTCGAGTGCGAGGCCGATGAACGTGGCCGCGTCCGCTTCGTCGACCAGACGGCGGTCGTCGGGAGCCGCAAGTCTTGCCGTCGGAAGGCCGAACTCCTCGAACATGACCGGAGCGCCACCCGCGAGCCAGCGGGTGATCTCGGCGAGGAACGGCAGCATCTGGTCGTCGGTGGCTCCGGCCGACCAGTCGGCGTAGATCGGATAGCCGTGCATCGACACGTAGTCGCACCAGCGGGCGGCCTCGGCCGGCCCGATCCGCCGGTCGTGCTCCAGGTCTTCGGCGTGAATCCCGAGTGTCAGCGGCCGCCCGGGGTCGGCGCGTCGGATTGCCGTCGACATCCGCTCGAGCCAGGCTTCGCCTTCGGCCCGGCTCTGCGGCACGGTGCAGTTGGAGTTCTCGTTCCCGAGATCCCATCCCCAGACGCCGTCATGACCCGCCAGAGCCGCTGCGACGGTCGCAGCGATCCGCTCCTGGGCAGCGACGATGGCGGAGTCTCCGTACCAGTTGCGCAGATCCGACGTCGGGCGGGGCCGTCCTCCGGAGATCACGCGGAAACGCGGATCGCCCGCATCGCCGCCGGTCGCCCACGCGGGAATCCAGTTGGCTCCGCTCATGTGCCCGACAAAGAGCGTGACGAGCAGCGTGACACCGGTCTCGACGGCAGCGTCCGCAACGTCGACCAGTCTGGCCAGCACGAGTCGGTCGACGTTCGCTTCGGACGGCTGAACGTCCTCCCAGCGGAGGAAGACGCGCACGGTCTCGAACCCGGCTGCCGCCGCCCGACCGAAGTCGCGACGAGTGACGGCCGGGTCGTACGCCTGCATCCAGTCCATCGCCGCGTCGGCGGGCCAGTAGTTGATGCCGAGCCGGAACAGGTTCTCGCTAGCGGCGGCCACGTACCACGACCTCGTAGGCGTCGAGGTACGCGTCGATCATCCGCGCCTTGTCGAACCGCGCAACTGCCTCCCCGCGGATCCGGTGGCGGTCCAGAGAGCCGGCCTTCTCGACCGCGGCGACTGCCTCGTCAACGGCATCCACCACGAATCCCGTGGCGCCGTCGTCGATCAGCTCGGGCATCGAGCCGCGTCGAAACGCGATCACCGGCGTTCCGCACGCCATCGCCTCGACGACGCTGTATCCGAACGGCTCCTCGAACCCGATCAGATGAAGGAGCGCGTGAGCACCCCCGAGCAGGCCGACCCGCTCCTCCGGCCCGACCGGCCCCAGGAAGCGGACTCGGTCGCCGTCGATCTTCGGAGCAACCTCCTCGTCGAAGTACCGCTGGTCCTGGACGATCCCCGCGATCGTCAACGGCAGCCCGGCCCGCTGGGCGACCTCGATCGCCTCGGCCGTGCCCTTGTCGGGGTGGATGCGTCCGAAGAAGAGCAGGTATCGGCCCGGTGCCGGGTGGAGCGAGAACGCGTCCGTATCGATCCCGTGGTGGATCGTCGCCAGATACTCCAGGGACGGGTGACGGTCTGCATCGCTGATCGCCACGTAGGCGCTTCGAGCGTCGTAGTGCTGGTAGACGGGAAGGATCGCGGGCGACGAGAAGCCGTGGATGGTCGTGAGCAGCGGTGTGGCCACCAGCTCGCTGTAGGTCAGGGGCAGGAAGTCGAAGCTGTTGTGAATGACGTCGAACTCCGCCGCGCGCTCGAACACGTGCGCGATGTGCAGGCACTCACACACCTTTGGCTCGACGCCGGGATCCTCCGAGTATCCGCGCGCCACGACCGAGGCGAGCTTCGCCGTTGTCAGGGAGTCGGCAGTCGCGAACAGCGTGACGTCGACGCCGCGTTCGACCAGCCCCTCGCTGAGCAGCGAGGCAAACTGCTCCCACGGACCGTACGCCCGTGGAGGCACTCGCCACGACACGGGCGCCAGTACGGCCACCCGCAACGCAGTTCAGCCCCTAGCTGTCACTGAGCTTGTGCTTCCTCGCGGCCCGCTTCTCGGTGCGACGCTCCTTGAGCGTCTTCTGCGGTTGCTTCTTCTCCAGCTTCTTCGGCTTCTCGGAACCCTTCATTGCTCACCTCCTGCCGCGTTCGGTTGGTGCGCGACCACTTCTCCCGCGGTGACCTTCGGGGTGTTCGGAAGCGCAGCCTCGAGTTGCTGCTCGCGAATCCATCGCGCTGCGACACGCGTCGACTCGTGGGCCTGCTCCGGTGTGTCGAACAGGCCAACCGAGGTCAGCACTCCTTCGCCGGCTTCGATCAGGTAGTAGCCGCCGAACCCCGGCAGCTCGCCGAGACGCGGCATCAGGCTCTCGCCGATCCTCGTCGCCAGCTCGTCGGACCGACTCTCGTCGATGCCTTCGTAGCGCCGTACCGTCGCGTACATGGGACTCCCAACTCGTCGTGCTGCATGGCCGGACACGTCCCGCACTCCCGAAGAAGTGCGGGACGCCGTCTCTCGGCTAGGAGGCTGCTAGCGCGACGTTGGTTGCCTCGGGGCCCTTCGCTCCCTCGGAGGGCTCGAAGCTGACCTTCGAACCTTCCGCAAGCGTCTTGAAGCCCTCGCCACTGATGCTGCGGTGATGGACGAAAACGTCCTTCCCGCCGTCGTCAGGGGTGATGAAGCCGTAGCCCTTGTCGTTGCTGAACCATTTGACGGTTCCAGTTGCCATATACACCTCCTCCGCTACTCACGAACGCGTAGAGGAGGCAAACGAATCTGCAACCGGTACTCGCCCTAGGTCAGATGAGGCTAGCACGCGGCTTCACCGACATCGTCTGGAGAGGGCCCGAAACAGCATCGGGGTGCCGTATTCTCCCGCCCGCGGGGGTCTTTGGACAGTGGATGGTGAGGAGGTTCGAATGCGTGACGACGGGACGATGCTCGTCGAGACCGACGAGCAGGGGGGTATCACCCGGTCGAAGGCGCTCAAGGTCGGAGCCGCGAGCGTGCTCGGAGCCGCTCTCGGCAGTCTGAGCTTCATGCCCGGGCGCGCGCGTGCCGGGAACCTGTATCCGGTCCCGTGCAAGCCCGGCCAGGGCTACCGGTGCGGAGGCACCGGTTTCACGACGTGCGGCAAACCGGGCAGCAACTGCGGATGCGCGACCCAGTGGACGAACAGCAAGCTCCAGAACACGAAGTCCTACTGCGTCGACTTCAACGTCTGCTGCGGCGACCTCCAGGTCTGCCCGGGCGGCCAAACGCAGTGTCCGCCGGGCTACACCTGCAGCGCCACGACGTGTTGCGGCGAGCCGGTCTGCCTGCCGCCGTGCGGAACCAGCGTCGGCACGGGCACGTGCTGTCTGACGCCGGTTGGGAACAACACCAGCTGTGGGACCTGCACGGGCGGCGACTGCAACGTCGGCTTCTCGCAGTGCAGTCCCTGCGGCGGGCCCGACGGTCTCGGCTACTTCTGCTTCACGACGACCGAGGGCACGGCCATCTGCGGTCAGAACTCGTTCTGCGACGAGGTGCCGACCTGCTCCGCGTCCTCGGACTGCCCGGCGGGATCTGTCTGCATCACGAGCAACGGCTGCACCGGTTGCGGCAACGTCGGCGGAGTCTGCGTCCCGCTCTGCACCACGAGCGTGTCGTCGCCCAACGCGCCTCGCAAGGGCAGCGGCATGACCGCGGCCAACATCAAGTACTAGGACTCGCCAACAGTTCGGAAGGGCTCCCGCGGGAGCCCTTCCGTCTGGCTCGGATCAGGCCGGCGAGGCCTCCACCGGCGACGTGTCGACGTACGCGTTCTCGCCGTGCATGAACTCGTCGAGCCCGCGCTCGGCCTCCTGGCCTACGCGCACCGGCGCGATCAGGTCGATCGCCCTCAGCATCACGTAGGTGAACGCGAAGGCGTAGATCGAGCAGCCGACCGCCGACGCGACCTCCTTGCCGAAGAACGCGGCGCTGCCGTGAACGAGTCCGGCGCCGCCCGCCGGGTTCACGGCAAGGCTCCCGAAGACGCCGAGCAGGATGATCCCGAGGAACCCGCCGACGCCGTGGACGCCCCACACGTCGAGCGCGTCGTCCCAGTTCAGGCGGTTCTTGAGCTGGACGGCGTAGTAGCAGACGAGCCCGGCGGCGACACCGATGACCACCGAGGCGTAGATGGGCACGTAGCCCGCGGCCGGCGTGATCGTGGCCAGTCCGGCCACGGCTCCTGTCAGCAGCCCGACGAAGTGCGGTTTCCTCGCGGCCCGCCACTCGACGAACAGCCACGTGACCGCCGCGAACGAGGCGGCCAGGTCCGTGTTCAGAAACGCCTGCGCCGTGATGTCGTCGACCTTCAGCTCGCTGCCCGCGTTGAAGCCGTACCAGCCGAACCAGAGCAGGCCGGTGCCGAGCGCGATGAACGGGATGTTGTGCGCCGCGTCGGCATAGCGGCGCCTGCCGACGTAGAGCACCGACGCGAGCGCGGCCCAGCCGGCGCTGGCGTGGACGACGATTCCGCCGGCGAAGTCGCGTGCGCCCCAGTCGGCCAGCAGTCCGCCGCCCCAGAACATGTGGACGAACGGGTAGTAGACGAGCAGCTGCCAGACGACGAGGAAGATCAGGTACGCCTTGAACGTGACGCGGTTCGTGAACGCGCCGGTGATCAGGGCCGGCGTGATGATCGCGAACATCATCTGGTAGGCGATCAGGACGGTCGTCGGGATTCCCGACGGTGCGTAGATCGAGCCTGGTTCGACGCCGCGCAGGAAGGCGTGGTCGAAGTTCCCGAAGACGCTGTTCCCCCCGCCGCTGAAGCAGAGCGAGTAGCCGACCGCCCACCACATGACGGTCGTGATCCCCATCGAGGCGAAGCTCTGGATCATGATCGTCAGCGTGTTCGACCGGCCGACGAGGCCGCCGTAGAAGAAGGCCAGCCCGGGTGTCATGATCATCACCAGGGCGGCCGCGAGGAGCATGAAACCGGTGTTGGCGCCGTTGAACATGGGCCTCCTTTCCGCCTGACCGTTGTTCCAGCGGCGCGACCCTACTCCTGCCGCCTCGGCCGCACAAAGCTGGGCGATCAGTGCCCGAGCAAGCCGGCGACGACGTTGATCGTGATCGCGACGATCACCGCCGCGAAGAGGAACGAGAGGAGGGCGTGACGGACTGCCGTGTGCCGGATCGGCTTGGTCGTGAGGTCGGTGTCCGAGACCTGATAGGTCATGCCGATGGTCAGCGCGACGTACGCGAAGTCGAGGTAGTCGGGCGCATCGTCGCTGTGGAAGTCGATCCCGCCCGTCGGCCGGCGGTAGTAGAGGTTGCCGTAGCGGAGCGTGTAGAGCGTGTGCAGCGTGGCCCAGGCCAGCGCGACGCTGAGCACGGCGAGTGTCATCAGGAGGCCCTTCGTCGTCGCCGAATGCCGGCTCGCCTCCGAGAGCACGAATCCGACGGCTACCAGGCTGATCACGCTCGCTGAGAGCACGATCATGTCGGCGAGCGGTCGCGACAAATCCTCGGCTCCGGACATCCGGGCCGTCTCCTCGGCGTCCTTGCCGGCGATGCTCATCCAGACCCAGGCGAGAATCGTCAGCGCGGCTGCGTCCCAACTCGCGTCGACCGCGACCGGGACCGACGAGATGCCGGTCACCAGCAAGACGGCGAGCGTCACTCCCGCGGCGACGGCTGCCGCGCCCAGCCGACGGGCGGCGAGCCCGCGCTGCGCGATCGAGCCGTCGGAGCGCACGCCTCCCGCGCCGTCGCGGAGCCGCTGCCAGCGGGTGATCCGGGGTACGGACGATGCGATTGCCACGGGTCGTGGTTCCCCGGGAGCCGGATTCTCACGCGCGGCTGGCGCCGCTCCGTCGGTCAGAAAGCGGTCGAGGCGTCCACGGCGAGCGCGGCGGTGAACGTGCGCCGCGCGTGCCAGACGCCCCAGAGCACGAGCGCGACGAGGATCGGCGTGCTCGTCACGGTCGAGACGACGAGCAGCCCGCCGACGCCGGTCGACAGCAGCGCCCACAGCCGGAGGCCGCAGCGGGCGAGGCAGTAGACGCCCCAGACGACGCTCTGCATCGCGAACTCCCGCCGGTAGACGGAGCTGGCCCGGAACTCGGGCGGGAACGGGTACCACGCGCGTGCGAAGGCGGCGATCAGCGGCCGTCCGATCGCCGCCGACACGAGGTACGCGATGCCCCAGAGCCCGCTGAGGACGACGGGCTGCGCCAGGTAGACCGTGGCGCTGTGCGCGGCGAGGCCGACGAGCGCCTGGATGACGATGAACAGCATCGTCACCGCTGCGAGCGCGACGTCCAGGCCGCGCCGGAGCTGGACGAGCACCACGACTCCCGCCGCCGCGGTCGACGCCACGACCGCCGGGCCGAGGCCGAGCTCGCGCCAGACGCCGTAGAACACGAGCACCGGGAAGATGCCCTCGAGCGCGAGCGTCGGCAGCCCGCGGCCGAGCAGCATCCGCCAGGTCGGGTCAGGCAGCTCGCTCATGCTCCGTCCGCATCCGCTCGGCCTGGCTGTCGCACCACTCCATGCCCCAGCGGCAGTAGTCGAGTCCCCAGCGGTAGACGAGGTCGACGAACGGCGGGTCGGGAACGCCACTTCCGTCGTCGAGGCTCTCGAGGTACGCGAGCATCTGCCGGTAGCCCTCACGCCGGCCCGCGAGGAGGCCGAGGCCGTGCTCGAGCGGGATCGCGTCGGCGAAGAAGAGACGAAGCAGCGACTCGTCGCGGAGTTCGACCCGCGTCTCCATGCCCGCGAACCAGCCCTGCAGCGCCGCGGTGCCGTCCGTGGTGATCCGGTACACGCGGCGCCTGCGGCCGCCGTTCGGCTCGTCGACGCCCTCGATCCAGCCGGCCTGCTCGAGACGGCGGAGCTCGGGGTAGATCTGGCCCGGGCTTGCCGCCCAGAAGTGCCGGATCGTCCGCTCGACCAGGCGCTTGATGTCGTAGCCGGTCCGCGGCTTCCGCTCGATCAGTCCCAGTACCGCCCAGGTCGCCGACGTGACCTCCATGAGTCGTGACGATACATCGACACGATCTATGAGTCAAGGCGTACGCTTTGGCCGTGCGTGTCGTCTGCCTCGCCGCCGTCTGCCTCGCCGCCGTCCTGGCGCCGGGGGCGGGCGCGACCACCAGCGGCTCCGGGTACTTCAAGACGCCGTCCGGGAAGATCTTCTGCGGCTGGGTGACGGGCGGTTCGCCCTCGGCGATCGTCTTCTGCGGCGAGATGCCGACGCTGCACCCGCCGATTCCGAAGAGCGCGGATCCGGCGGCCTGCCGCTCGCTCGACTACGAAGGCAACCGCCTCACGCTGAACGTCACCGGCCGCACCGAGCTGATCCCCTGCTCTGGCGACGCGGGGCCGTTCGGCGATCCTGCCGCCGCGGTCGTCCTCCACTACGGCAAGTCGTGGAGCGCGCCCGGGCTGAAGTGCACCGAGGCCACGGGCGGGCTGACCTGCAAGAACCGCAGCGGGCACGGCTTCTTCGTCAGCCTGCACTCCTGGCACACGTTCTAGGCTGGCTCTCCGCGCCAGGCGAGCCGCGCTCGACTGGCGCGACAAGAACGAGCAGGAGCCTGTCACACCCAACCTCCGAGCGGCATCTACGTCCATGTGACTGTGGGTGCAGACCCGGTGCGGGTGCGACAGCGGCTCGGTCGCCTGCCTGCAGCGGCCGTCGCGCCCCGGCCGCTCCCTGACGAGGCGAGCGAGCAGGTCGGCGAGCTCTTCCTCGAGCTCGAGGTGCGCGTCGGCCGCTACCTGGCGCAGATGGTCGGCGATCGCGCGCTGGCGGAGGATCTGCTCCAGGACACCTTCCACGACGCGCTGCGGGCGCGCGACCGGCTCGCCGAGGTGCACAGCCCGGAGGCGTGGCTGTACGGGATCGCCCGCCACCGGGCGCTCGCAGCGCTGAGACGCCGCCGGCGCTTCCACCGCGCGCTGGCTCGCCTCGAGCGCGGCTTCCGGTGGAGCGTCGAGGAGGAGCCCGACGTCCTCGCGGTGCGCGAGCTGCTCGACCGTGCGCTGCGCCCCGACGAGCGCGCGCTCGTGGTCCTCCGCTACCTGCACGGCTTCGACGCGCCGGAGCTCGCCGAGATGACCGGCCGGACGCCCGATGCGGTCCGGCAACAGCTCTCGCGGGCCCGCCGCAAGCTGCTCGACGCTGCCGGCGCGGACGGGCTCCTGTTCCGGATCGAGGAGGAGGTCTGACGATGGCAACGGGACGGCAGGACGAGCTCGCGCGGCGGCTCCTGGCCCCGCTTCAACGCGTCGAGCCGGTCCGGCTCGAGCCCGCCACTCGCGGCCGCCGCCGGCGGCGATCTGTCGCGCTCGCGGTTGCCCTGGCCGTGGCCGCCGGCGGGCTGGCCGCCGCTGTCGCGGGGCCGCTCGGCGGCGGGGCGCACCGGTGCCCGGCCGGCCACGTCTCGTCGGCGCGCGCGGCGGCCTCGTGTCAGGCGCCCCGGCCCGGCTCCACCGGTCGCTGATGGCCGCGTTCCTGATCCGCCGTCTCTTCTGGGCCGTCTTTCTGCTCATCGCGGCGACGATCGTCACCTACGTGATCTTCTTCCTCGTCCCGGGCGACCCGGCCCAGCTCGCCTGCGGCCGCGCGTGCACCCACCAGGACATCCTTCGTGTCCGCCGCCTGCTCCACCTGGACGAGCCGATCTACCAGCAGTACCTGCACTTCCTCTGGAACCTCGTCGGCCATCAGTCGCTCGGCACGTCGTTCGCCAACCGTCAGTCCGTCAACTACTACATCACGCAGGAGGCGCCGGTCACGGCTTCGCTCGTCTTCGGGGGCGCCGTGTTCTGGCTGGCACTGTCGATCCCGATCGGTGTGCTGTCCGCGCTGAAGCCGCGGTCGCTGCTCGACCGCGCGGGCATGGTCTTCGTGCTGGTCGGCATCTCGGCGCACCCGGTCTGGATCGGCCTGATCCTCTCGTTCCTCTTCGGGTACAAGCTCGGGTGGACGCCGATCTCGGGCTACTGCAACTTCTTCGGAGCCGGCGCTGCGGACAGCTGCGGCGGCCCCGTCCAGTGGGCGTACCACCTGCTCCTGCCCTGGTGCGCGTTCATGCTCCTCTATGCGGCGCTCTACGTCCGCTTGATCCGCGCGAACGTGATGGAGACGATGAACGAGGACTACGTCCGCACCGCGAGGGCGAAGGGTGCCGGCGAGCGCCGGGTCATCGTCAAGCACGTGCTGCGGAACTCGATGCTCCCGGTGGTGACGATCCTCGGGATGGACATCGGCCTCGTCCTCGGCGGCGCGATCTTCACCGAGTCGATCTTCAACCTCCACGGACTCGGCCAGCAGCTCATCACGTCGGCGAACCAGCTCGACCTGCCGGTGATCATGGGGATCGTCGTCTTCGCGACGGTCGCGGTGATCGTCTGCAACCTGATCGTCGACATCGCGTACGCGTTCCTCGACCCGCGCATCCGGCTGAGCTGACGGATTCCCCCGCGCGGGGGAAGACAGAAGCGCGCTTCCGTCTCAAGGTGAGTGACATGAGCGCACGCTTCAAGAAGGTCGGCCTGGCGGCGATCGTCCTCGATCTCCTGCTCGCGGGCACGGCGTTCGCGGCACTCCACCACGGGTCAGGCTCGGCGTCGCACGGCGGCAAGTTGAGCGCCGCGGCGCTCGAGCAGCTGCTCGGCGGCCTCGGAACCGCGCGGCCGAGCTGCACAGCCGATCCGAACGGCGGCTTCGACTACCTGTGCCAGAGCGGCGGGTCGCGGACGCTCTACGACGTCGCCGCCGACCACATCACGAATCGGGTCGAGCTTCCCTAGGAAGTGACCCGAGGGGGCGGTTGCCCGCCCCCTCGAATCCGCGTTGCGCTAGCCGCAGGTGTTGTTGTGGCCCGCGCTGTTCGCGTGGTCGTCGGCACCGTCCTTGCTCAGTGCCGGGTTGTTGCCGTTACAACCCGCGTCGTGGCTGACCACGTTGTCGCTGACGTCGATGTACCCGCCCGACGCCGCGTGGTTGCCGTTGACACTCAGGTCGTGCCCGACGTGGTTGTTGCCCACGTCCACGAAGTTCCCGGTGTTGCCGTCGACGTGGAGGTCGTGGCTGACCGTGTTCCCGCCCGCAGCCGGGCAGAACTCGTCGTCGCCGATCTCGACCTCTCCGGAGTCGACGTTGCCGGTTGCCTTCAGGTCGTGGTTGACCGTCGTCTGGCAGACGTCGGCGAACGCGCCGTTCGACGAGTTGCCGATCGTCGCGTCGTGCGCGATCGTGACCGGTCCACCGAAGCCGAGATCGACTGCCGCGGACTTGTCGGCGTTGAAGTCGTTGCCGACCGAGCCCTTGTACAGATCGAGCTCCGCGTTCTGACCCGCTGTGAGGTTGCCGCCGACGGAGAAGCCGGTGAAGCTGATCAGGACTCCGTTCGGCTGGACGGTCAGGTTGCCCGTCACCGTCGCCCCGGCCAGGATGCACCAGGTGTTCGACGGCACCGTCAGCGACGCGGTGGTGCCCGTGTACGTCGCGTTCGAGCACGTCGTCCCTGTCGCGGTCGCCGCCGACGCCGCTGCCGTCTTGAGCGTGTCCGCGAGCTTGAGGACGTTGTTGCAATGCGCGAGCTCCGCGGCCGCGAGGTTCAGGCCACTGTTCGAGAACTCGGCATTGAACAGGTCGTTCTTGATCGTCGTCGCCACCGAGTCACGCTCGGTGCCGAGGGCCTTGATCTCGGACGAGATCAGCTGGTAGTAGCTGTCGTTCGCGTTCGAGCCCGTCCGCAGCGCCGCCGTGTCGGCGACGAGCATGTCGGTTCCGAACCGCCCGACGCTCGAGTTGAGCTGCTTGTAGCAGGTCGCGAGCGGCAGGTAGGACGAGCTACCGGTCTTGCCCGGGTGGATGGTCAGGTCCTCGGTGAGGACACGCCCGTCGGTCGTGTAGTCGTCCTTTAGCCCGGTCAGTGCCATCAGCGTCGGCCGGGTGTCGGTGTGGTCGGCCCACGTCCCGTGGTTGGAGCTCGGGGTCACGAGCACCGGGGTCGAGTTGGCAGTCCCGTCCGAGTTCGGGCCCGCGGAGGCCGGCGAGCCGTCGATCCCGTTGTGCGCGACCCCCGGCCCGACGAGTCCGAGCCACGTGTTGTCGATCTCCGGCGCGTAGTAGCCGTGATCCCAGGCGAAGCCCTGGTTGGTCTGCGAGCACTTCTGCCAGGCGTTCGACTGATTGACGCCCGAAGCGCACTGGTTCGGAACCGTCCCGTCGTTGGCTCCGATGGTGAAGAAGAAGTCCGGCTTCGGGAACAGCGTGAACGTCGGCGTGCGCGCCGCGTCGGCGCTGACGAAGTGGAGTAACTGCTCCACCGTCGGGTCGGCCTCGTAGTTCGTGATGTTCTCCTGCACGTTGCCGTCGAACACGTCGTTCGCGGTCGCGGCGAACATGTCGCGTTCGAACTGCCGGGTCGTCGGGTCGTTCGGGCCCGGCTGGTTGTTGATGTAGATCGAGTTGCCCTGCGACTCGTTGTAGAACGGCGTCGAGTTGCCTTCCTGGTTCTGCAGGAGGCCGTGGATCGACACCTGCTGCTCTCCGATTCGGGGGACGCCCCCGACCGTGGCGTAGTTGCACGAGTAGGTCGCCGTGTCGGGAGTGCCCGTGCACGCCGGCTGCACGGCGCGGTTCGCATTGGAGCCCGCGAAGTGGTCGCCCTCGTCGGCGGTGATGATGAACAGCGTGTTCGCCGGCGTGATTCCGTCGTCGGCGAGCCGCTGGAAGAACTTCGTGAACGCCGTGTTGTAGTTCTGGAGGTTCTGCACGTCGCACGGGTCGGCGGGACCCTGCGCGGCGCTGGAGGACGTGCTCGGGTTCGTGCAGCCCGTCTGCGCGTTACCGCCGGCCGTCTTCTTCTCGTGGACGTCAGAGATGTAGCCGTAGGTGATGGGCACGCCCGTCTCCTGCATGTCGGCGATGTAGGCGAGCGTCTGCGAGGCGCTGATCGGCCCGAACCCGGGGAAGCCCGGCGTGAACCCGTGGCCGGGGACGGAGAACGCGCCCTTCATCGTCTGGCCGTTCAGGTCGGTCAGGTTGCCCATGCCGTCCACGACCGGGAACGAGTCCCCGTTGCCGAAGTTGCGGTTCGTGCCGGCATTGGCCGCCTGTGCGAGCTGCGGCGTCAGGTACTTGTGCCCGAAGACGGCGTCGAAGCCGTTGTAGCCGCCCGGCTCGTCCGGGAGCAGGTCGGGCACCTGCGTGTTCGACGGGCTCGTCTGGCCGAACTTGGTCGCCATGGCCGTCGAGCAGAACGAGTCGCTCGCTGCGCAATGGACGCCGACGCCCACGTAGTCGTTCGTCTCCTGATCCTTGAACGAGTCGGTGTCCGCGTTGTACTGCGCCACCTCGGGCGAGCTCGGCCCGAAGACGTTCTGCAGGTCGGGGTTCGTGTTCTCGAGCACCATGTTCGCCGTCGAGACGTCGCCGACGTCACAGCCGGCGCGCGTGAACGGAACCCACGGTGCAGGCGGCGTCTTCGGCGGCGAGCCCGCGGCCGGGACGTTCGCGGAGTACGGCATGTTCGGGAAGGCGTCGAGGTTGTACGTTCCCGTCCAGTAGGCGAACGACGACTTCGAGACCGGCGTCCCGCCGACGAACGTCTCGTACGTGTTCGTGATCCCCTGGCCGTGCCGGTCGCCGTACAGGCCCGTGTAGTTCGTGAGCGAGTCGTCGGCCGTGTGGGCGATCATCGGCGTGTAGTTGTTCGAGAGCATCGTGCCGTTCTGCGTGATGAAGTTGTAGAGCGCCGGCATCTGCTCGAGGTCCGAGAGCACGTTCGGGTTGTCCCGGTTGAAGTGGACGTTGTCGAACGTGAGCTCGATCACGTGCTTGACCCCGTTTCCGAGCTGGCAGTTCTGCGACGGCGGCGGCGAGATCGCTGCCGACGACTTCCCTCCTGCAAGCGCACCTGCGGCTGCTGCGGCGCCGATCAGCGCTGCGGCCGCGAGGGCGATGCCGAGCCGACGGAGCCCAAGGCTCCCCGCTCGCGAAGCTCTGTGCCTCATGGATTCTCTCCCCTTCCTCCCACGTGCTTCAGTGTTTTGACAGACGGCCACGATGCTGAGCAGGCGGAGGCGCGCGCGGGGTAGCACTGTGGCGACAAACCTGAGTGAGTCGGGTAACGCCCAGCGCGCGGCCTCCTTGGTCCGGGGAGACGCCTTCCCGGGGACGACTTCCCCCGCCGGGCCCGATCGCTAAACCCGACGGGGACGTCGCGCGGCGCGCCGGCTCAGATCGCGGCCAGGACAATCTTCGCGAGCCTGCGCTGACCGAGTGCGTTCGGATGGAAGCTGTAGCGAAGGTCGGTCGCGACCAGTCCCGTGAGCCACGGGCTCTGAGAGCAGGCGTCATGGCCGGCGAAACCGGTCGGCGCCAGGTAGGTCGCGAATGCCCCCGCAGCAGAGACGGCGGCGCGGATGGTCGTATCGAGCCTGGCTCCCTCGTCGTGGAGGAAGCGCAGGTCGCCGGGATCGAACCAGAGGCTGCACTTCGAGAACTGCGCGGCCGTCGCCGGGAACGGATTCGGGTAGCCGAGCACGAGGATGCGGGCGTTCGGCGCCCGGGCGTGAACCGCGCGGTAGACCGCCGGGAGCTTCGTGGCGAGCCTTGCGATCGCATCCTGGACGCGAGCCCGCCAGTCGAACTGACAGGACAGGCCGGGGATGACCCGGGCGAAGATGCACGCCGTCGTCACGCTTCCGAACTGCGCGTCGTTCCCGCCGATCGTCAGGGTGACGAGGTCGACGTGCGGATCGCTGCGGCCGGGTGGGGCGATCCGGTCGAGCTGGGCGATCTCCGACGGGTTCTCGTGGTTCGTTCTCGTCATGTCGGCGACAACGGCGCCGCTGCAGGCCCAGAAGCCCCAGGTGCCCGGCGAGCTGCGCCTGCCGGCGATCAGCACGGGATACGCGCGGAAGGACCTGTGGCAGGCATCGTGGACGGGGAAGAGCTCGGCGGTGCCCGGGCGGAACGGCGGGACTCCCTCTCCCGACGAGTACGAGTCGCCGAGTGCGATGTAACGGAGCGGGGCTGCCGACCGACCGGGCGTTGCGGGCGCTGCGATCGCCAGACCGACGGCGGCGGCGAGGAGTCCGAGGACGAGCAGCCTGCCCATCGGCCCGTAGATTAAGCGGATGGGCTCTCCGCCGCGGATCCGGGGGACTCTCGCGCTGAGGCTCGCCGTCCTCGTCGCCGGGCTGTTCCTGTTCGCGCTCGGGATCGTCGCCTTCCTCGAGTCGAAGTTGGGCTTGTCGCCGTGGGACACGCTCCACCAGGGAGTCGCCCGGCACTCGCCGCTGTCGTTCGGCGAGGCGAACATCGTCGTCAGCGTCACCGTGCTCGCCGTCGCATGGCTGCTCGGGGCGACGGTAGGCATCGGCACGCTCGCCAATGCGCTGCTCGTCGGCGGTTTCGTCGTCGCGCTGACGTCGATCGGCGTCGTCCAGGCGCTCGCCCACGACGCACTCGGCGTGCGGATCGGACTCCTCGCCGCGGGTGTCGCCCTGACCGGTTTCGGCTCGGCGCTCTACCTCGCGGCGTCGCTCGGTGCCGGCCCGCGCGATTCGCTGATGGTCGTCGGCTCGAAGCGCAGCGGCCTGAGGATCGCGGTGGTCCGGGCGGGCATCGAGCTCTGCGCGCTGGTCGCCGGCTTCGTCCTCGGCGGCACGATCGGCGTGGGGACGATCGCGTTCGCCCTGCTGATCGGCCCGTCGATCGAGGGCTCGTTCTGGCTCCTCGGGCGAGCCAGCCTGACGCTTCCTTCCTCACCCGCGCCTGCGGTGGCGGTCGCGTCGTGAGCCTCGTCGCGCACGAGCTCGGCGACCCGGCCGCGCCGCCGCTCCTCTTCCTACACGCGCTCGGGATCGGCACCAGCGGCCGCTACGTGGCCGAGATGGCGCCGTTGCTGCGCCGTCGGGTGATCGGCGTCGACGCGCCGGGGTTCGCGGGGACTGCAGGGCTGGCCGTGGACGAGTACGGCACCGGCCGCTACGTGCCTCGACTCGTCGCGCTGCTCGACGAGCTCGATGTCGAGCGCACGGCGGTAATGGGTCACTCGTGGGGCGGGCTGCTCGCGCTCTACCTGGCTGCGGCAGAGCCGGAACGCGTGAGCGCGGTCGTCCTCCTCGACAGCGGGCACCTCGACTACCCGGATCAGCCCGGGGTCGATCCCGAACTGCCGCTGGAAGCGTGGGTGGAGCGCGCCGCGAGGCAGACGTGGCGCTGGCCGTCGCGCGAGGCGTTGCTCGCCGAGCTACACGCGGAGGACGCAGTGCGCACGACGCCCGCGTACGAGGCGGCGGTGCTGGCGGGGATGGTCGACGAGCCGGACGGATCGGTCAGCGGGCCGGCGCCGGAGGTTCGCGGCGCCGTCTACAAGGCCCTCGCGGGCACGCGGGCGAGCGAGGCATGGCCGGCGATCGACGCGGCCGGCATCCCGACCCTGCTCGTCTACGCGACGGAGCCGCCCGAGCGGGGTGCGGAGAACGAGGCGGGCGCAGAGCGTTTGCGCGCGGCGATCCGCGGCGCGGAGACGGTGGCGCTCCCCGGCGCCGGGCACGACCTGATCGGCGACGCGGGACCGGCGCTGGCCGGGCTCGTCGCGGACTGGCTCGACTCGGTCGGCTCGGCTAGCTGAGCTCGACGCGCTCGACGACGACCGGGTCGCTCGGCCGGTCGCCGGCGCCGGTCGACACCTTCGAGATCGCGTCGACGACGTCCATCCCGTCGGTGACGCGGCCGAAGACGGTGTGCTTGCCGTCGAGCCACGAGCACTCGTCCGCGGTGACGATGAAGAACTGGCTGCCGTTCGTGTTCGGCCCGGCGTTCGCCATGGCCAGCGCGCCGCGCACGATGCGATGGTCGTTCGGCTCGTCCTCGAACGTGTAGCCCGGCCCGCCGGTCCCGTCGCCGCGCGGGTCGCCGCCCTGGATCATGAAGTCGGGGATGACGCGGTGGAACACCGTGCCGTCGTAGAAACCCTTGCGGGCCAGGTCCTCGAAGTTCTCGACCGTCTTCGGCGCGTCCTCCGGGAACAGCTCGATCCGGATCGCGCCGTGGTTCGTGTGCAGCGTTGCTTCGGCCATGCGCCAACCGTACATGTCCGAGTGACTGTCCCCCGGCCGTGTCCCGGCCGGCCAGGTCGAGACACGGCCTGCCCGGACACCATCCGCCTGGCCGAATCCGAGGTGTCCCTGAGCGCTTCTGCGCGCCATGAGACGCCGCCTCTCGCGGCCGGCCGGCCATGTCTCAGTGACTGTCCCATGGGACAGTCACTCGGACCTGTCCGGAAAGGGCCGGCGGCGGGCACGGCCGGAAGTGTCCGCGAATCCCCGTTGTACCCTTGGCGAACCGACGAGCGCCTGTAGCTCAGGGGACAGAGCGGCGGACTTCTAATCCGCGGGTCGGAGGTTCGAATCCTCCCAGGCGCACTCGCTACGCCCTGGCCCGTTCAGCCGGAGCGTGAACAGGCTGGTGTGCTCTGAGAATCCCGCTCCGGAACGACGCGCATCTCCCTGTCGAAGCGGATTGCGTAGCGGATGCCGTTCGCGTTCGCCAGGACACCGCGGACGATGCCCTCCGTATCTGTCCTCATGCTCGGCAGATCGCGACCCAGCCTCACCCGGTCGCCGATGCTGAAACTCGCGGCTCTCTGCACACTGTCTCCTGGTCGAAAGGATCGGGACACCCGGTCGGCGCGCCCGAGAGCCAACTGGACAGTCGTTTCTATCCCCGCTTCCGGTCGATTTCAAACGCAGGACGATCGAAGACCTCAGGCGTGGTAGGGTCCATCTCTGCGGCATGCGCCTTTGGCTCCTACATGAGTAGGACTCGCTTCCTGGGGGCGTTTTGCGCTGCGGCGGTGGTGGCAGCCGGTGTTGCCTCGGCGGCTCTCCCGTCGAGCGCGGCTCACACTGCGGTCAGAGCGGCCGTCCCGTCGGTCTCGGTCTACGACGCGATCCCGAACCCGTTGCCGCCGAACGTTGCGAGCCTCGGTTTCCAGTCGAACCACACGGCCGAGTTCGGTGACTATGTCCACCTCGCCGGCACGGGGCGCAAGTTGGCGTCGGTGACGGTCACGATGAGCGATCACGCCCTGTACTCGGACTACTCGTCCGATCCGCGCTATTCGGGAAACAGCGTCAGCTGGACGCATCCGATCACGATCAACGTCTACACGAACCATCTCGTGAACGGTGTGCCCGATCAGAAGATCGCAACCGTGACCCAGACGACGACGATTCCGTGGCTTCCCCCCGGGTACGGCTTCAGCGGGATTGCCTTCAACGCCACCTTCGACATGAGCAGCCTGAACGTCACGCTGCCGAACGACGTGATCGTCAGCGTCGCCTTCAACACGGAGACGTTCGGCTCGGCCCCGATTGGTGTGCCCGGGCCGTACATCTCGCTCAACGTCGGCGCACCGACGGGAAACGTGGCGACCATCGGCACAGACGACAACGCCGACGCGGTCTTCCTGAACGCCAACAACTCGGGCGGCTACGACAACGGCTGCGCGGGCGGAGTCGTCGGCCAGTTCTGTGAGGACACGGGCTGGGCGCCGAACGGGACACTGCCGTTCCGGATTCAGACCGAAGGCGCCACGATCACCGTCACGAAGAAGCTCGTTCCGTCCTACGACCCCGGCCGCTTTAACCTTCTCGTCGACGGGACGACGTATGCGCACAACGTCGGCGACAACGGCACGACCGGGCAGGTGACGGTCGCTCCCGGGACGCACGTCGTGTCCGAGACCGCCGGCACGAACGCGAATCTCGGCAACTACGTGCCGCGGATCACGTGCTCGGACGGCTCGGCGGGCTACGGCACCAGCCTGAGCGTCAGCACCACCGCCGGCGAGAATCTCGCCTGCACGATCACGAACACGCGCAAGCTGTACCGCGCCTGACACGGCGCATGCGGATCGCGATCGTCCTCTTCGACGGGGCCGAGGAGCTCGACTGGGCCGGGCCGTGGGAGGTGCTTGCCGCGTGGTCGCGGATGTGGCCGGACGACGGTGTCGAGGTCTACACGGTGGCCGAGACGGCCGAGCCGGTCACGTGTGCGAAAGGGCTTCGCGTGCTTGCCGACCACACCTGGGGCGACGCTCCTGCGCCGGACGTGGTGCTCTGGCCCGGCGGGATGGGGACGCGGCCTCAGCTCGGCGACGAGCGCATCCGCGAGCGCGTACGCGCCCTGGCCGCCGGCGGTGCGCTGATGACGAGCGTCTGCACGGGCGGGCTCGTCTACGCCGACAGCGGGCTGCTCCGAGATCGCCCGGCGACGACGTACTGGGGCTCGCTCGAGCTGCTCGCCGAGCTCGACCCGACGATCCGGGTCGACGCCGAATCGCGCTTCGTGGACGACGGCGACGTCATCACCGCGGCAGGTGTTTCCGCGGGGATCGACATGGCGCTCCACCTCGTCAAGCGCCTGCACTCCGAGGAGCGCGCCCGTGACGTCCGTCGCTACATCCAGTACGACCCCGAGCCGCCCGTCTAGGAGCCGCAGCGCGGCCGGGTAGACTGGCCGCTGCGAGGTGGCCGTAGCTCAGTTGGTAGAGCCCCGGGTTGTGGTCCCGGTGGTCGCGGGTTCGAATCCCGTCGGCCACCCCTCGCTCCTCTGGTTTTGCGGGCGGTTTACGTCCGGCCCGCCCGCCTCTTTACGCCCGAGGACGACGCTGGGCCGACAGGAATCCCAGAAGAGAGGAGTCAGAAACGTGAGGAAACGTTGGATCGGAGTCGCGGCGGCTGCGCTGCTCGTCGCCGGTGGGACAGTTGCGGTCGCCGGCGCGGCTCCCGGGAAGGCGGTTCGGCGGCAGATCGCCAGGAACCTCGTCCGCGCGGGTGTCCACGCAGACGTAAGCCTGACGCGGGCAAACGGAACGACCGACGCCTTCAGCGTCGACCGCGGCAAGGTGACCACCGCCTCGTCGACCTCGCTGAGTCTGACGCGGGCGGACGGCCAGACGGTGGCCGTGACGCTGAACAGCAGCACGATCGTCCGTGGGACACCGACCGCCGGTAAGCCGGTGTTGGTGTTCTCGCAGGGCGGCGTTGCACTTCGCGTGCTCGGCCCGGGGTTCCGGAAGGCGCCCAGGGCCCCGAAGGAGGCGGCGAAGTCGCCGGTCGTACACCTACAGGTGAGCTTCGTCCGCGCCGACGGATCGACCCACACCGCCTCGCTCGACCACGGTTTGGTGACGGCGTCGGCGGGTACTTCACTGACGATCAAGGAGGCTGACGGGAACACCGTCACGTTCTCCATCGGCGGCGCCAAGATCAACGGGAAGCTCGCAGTCGGCGGCCAGGCGCTCGTCGTCAGCCGCGACGGCAAGGTCGCGCGCGTTCTCGCCCGCGCCGCGTAGTACCGCAGCAAAGGAGCCCGGCCGGGAGGGGCCGGCCGGGCTCGCTCTCTTCCCGCCTTACACTGCTCCCGCGAGGCCCCGTAGCTCAGCGGATAGAGCGGCAGACTTCGAATCTGCGTGCGGTGGTTCGACTCCACCCGGGGCCACTCGACCAGAACCCCATATCCAAGCCAGGCACTAGGCGACATCCAGTCTGGTTGCGGCCTTTGGGGCCACTTAAGGGGCCAGTGGCCAAGGTGCACAGCTCAAGAGGAAACCGCAGGCCGTCGTTCACGGCCTTTAACCGGACAACGCCCGTCGGGGAACCCGCCAGAGCGCCTTCCCCCCTTGGGTGTGCCGGCTCCGGGCTGCGGCGACTCAGGGGCCGCCGCAGCCACGTTCTAGAGGGTCAGGCAGGAGCAGCAGTCGTCGTGACCAC
Source organism: uncultured Actinomycetes bacterium (assembly GCA_963776735.1). Lineage (GTDB taxonomy): Bacteria > Actinomycetota > Thermoleophilia > Gaiellales > Gaiellaceae > PALSA-612. The sequence continues at coordinate 36,669 of CAVZNV010000015.1, read as the reverse complement.
CGGTTGCGGGGCTTGGGTGGCCTCTGCGGCGGAGTTCCGGATGTCGAGGATGAGCAGCGTGAGGTTGGCGCCGAGTGCCGCTCCGACGATCGTCGTGACGACCGCCAGGAGGCCGGTCGAGGCGTGGTACCCGAGCAGCGCGCCGATGAGAGCGCCGGCGACTACTCCGAAGAGACCGACTCTCGTGGCCCGTGACGGGCGGCCGCCATCGGCCCAGGCCAGATAGATCCCCAGGCCGATGGGCATCCCGATGGAGAGGACGGCGAGGAGCGGGTCGTCGAGGGGAACCGACGGGAAGGCGATCAGGACGATCAGTACGCCGAGGAACCATCCGCCGAGGCCCAGCACGAGCGTGTAGACGGACCGGAGCGCGGCGCTCGCCTTGCGTCCGAAGCGGCCGCGCTTGTGCGCCCGGCGCCACATCAGTAGCAGTGACAGGATCATGAGGAGTCCGAAGCCCATCATCGCGCCGAGGAGGTCTTCGGCGTAGGCGCCTTGGCTGGAGCTTGGGCTGAGGTTGACCTTGTTGCGGGTGTAGAGGGACGTGTCGACCTTGCCGGCGTCGAGGTAGGTGTTCATCAGACGGGTCCCGGCTGCCGGTTCGTACGGCCAGAAGTCGTCGGCGTGGCCGATGTTCGTGAGCACGACCTGACGGCCGTTCGCGAGGTGAGGCAGGAGCTCGCGGGTCGCATTCTGGGGCGGCGTTGCGAAGTCGAGGTTGCCGCCGATCAGCAACGTCGGAACGTTCGAGTTTTGCACGTGGGTGTACTCGTTCTCGTCCGGGTTCGCCGGCCAGGCGTCGAGGAGGCGGCCGCCGGCCCAGATCAGGTCGTTCCCGGCAGCACTGATCAGCGATCCACGGTTTGCTCCCGACGCGTAGAAGTGCTTCGCGTAGGTCGCGTCGCTGCGGCCCATCGCCGCCATCTCGCCCCAGACGAACGAGCGCGGAAAGGTGAGCTGTGCCATAAAGGACAGGAACCACGCGCCGCTTGCGTCGCCCTTGTCGGCGGAGAGGAGTGAGTTGATCGTCAGTGGCGCGGCGATCGGGCCGCCGCCGTCGGAGGTCTCGTTCATCAGGCCGAAGAACGCGGCGGCTCTGAAGTCGCCCTTCTTGATCGGCAGGAACAGCCAGTGACTGGGAACGTGAGCGAACGAGGACTTCACCGACGCGGCGAGATCCGGCGTCCGGCTACGACAGCTCGCCGCCTGAGCACAGAGCGCGGAATAGCGGTCGATCTGCTGGCCGGTCGTCTTTGCGTCCCAGATGAAGTTGCCGGGTGGATTGACGCCGATCATCACCGAGCGATGGATGCTCTTCGGGTAGCGCCAGGCATAGATCATCGCGGTGCGGGTGCCCGCGCTTTCGCTCACAAGGTCGATCTGGTGGTAGCCGAGGGCGCGGCGGGCCGCCTCGAGGTCGTCGACTGTTTCGGGGATCGAATAGCCGGCGAGATCGACTCCGGCGCTGCGGAGCCGGTCGGCGCACGAGCGGAACGCCGCGGCGTCGGCGCGGAACGACTGCTCGCTGAGGAGGTCACCCGAGTGCCCCATTGCCGAGCTCACCTCCGGGCAGTCGAGCCGGGTCGATCCGTCGACGCCGCGGTAGCCGACGAGCACGACATCGTGCTTGGCGGTGAAACGGCTCGCGTCCGGGAAGACCATGTTGGTGATGCCGGGGCCGCCCTGGAGGCGGAAGATCGGGACACCCGGATGGGCCGAGTGGGCACGAATCACTGTGACCGGAAGTGCGATCAGGCGCGACTTCGGATCATGGCGGTTCTCGGGCACGACGAGCGTCCCGCAATCCGCGGCGGAGGTGCCGTTCTCAGTCGTGTAGTTGCAGCTCTTGAGCGTCAACTGGCCTGCATGCGCGCCGGCGGGCACGGAGACCGCGCCGGAGTCGGGAGAGAGCCGGAGATACGCCAGTCCGAGCACGAGCACGCCGATCAGGGCGAGCGCGACGATTCGGGCCGTGCTGAAGGTGCGCTTCGACGTCTTTTCGTCGCTGCGGAACATGATGCATCCTCCTTCGGTCATGGGATCCGCACCTCGCAAACGCGAGACGCGGTAGTGCGTCGAGCGACGTAGTCGGGCAGCAGCCCGAGCGCGTCCTCCTCGCTTGCCGCTTCGACCGTCCACCAGATCGCGTGGCCGCCTGAGCGGCAAGACGCAAGCGTGGACTGGTGGCGGAGCGGGCTCTGGTGCCCCCTAAAGGAGGCGAACACGACGCCGCATTCGTGCGGCTCGTGCATGTGGTGAAGCAGGTAGCGGGCCATGCAGCGAGACTGCCGCCGCGCCGCGGCGCCGACATCAGGCGGACACCCTGATCCCGCACCCTTGACTTGGTCGCCGTCCGACCCTGACCTATCCTCCCTGCGGAGGGACAAAAATGGGCCTGCACCCCGAGCACCTCGTCGGCCGCACCGACGAGATGAGTCTGCTCGACAGCGTCCTCGACGAGGTCGAGGCGGGCTCCGCAGCTGCGGTCGAGGTGGTGGGCGAGCCGGGGATCGGCAAGACGCGGCTGCTCGCCGAGCTCGCGACGCTCGCAGACGAGCGAAGGCAGCTAGTCCTGTCGGGCTCTGCGTCTGAACTCGAACGAGACCTGCCGTTCTCGGTGTTCGTCGATGCCCTCGACGAGTACTTGCGGGGTATCGACCGAAGCCGTCTCGAGGCGCTCGAAGAGGACGTACGGACCGAGCTCGCACACGTCTTCCCCGCGCTGACGGGGCTCGCGGGCGAACGCGGGCCGGCGCTCCAGCACGAGCGCTACCGCAGCCATCGTGCGGTGCGGGCGCTGCTCGAGCGGCTCGCGGTCTCACAGCCGGTGGTTCTCGTGCTCGACGACCTCCACTGGGCCGACCCGGCGTCGATCGAGCTCGTCGGAGCGCTGCTGCGCCGCCCGCCGGCGGGGCCGGTGATGCTCGCACTCGCCGTCCGTCCGCGCCAGCTGCCGGAGCGGCTCTTGGCTTCGCTCGAGCAGGCGCACCGTGCGGAGACGCTGAACCGGATCGAGCTCGGTGCGCTCGGCCACGAGGAAGCCGAGCAGCTGCTGGGCGGTTCGGTCGAACGCGCGGACGCCAGGCTTTTGTACCAGGAGAGCGGCGGCAACCCCTTCTATCTCGAGCAGCTCGCCCGGTCCCTCGATCGCGCGGATGGTCCGTCCTCCGTTCACGAAGAGACGGCGCCGGCCGACCTCGATGTTCCGCCTGCCGTCTCCGCGGCGATCGCCGAGGAGCTCGCGGTACTTTCGGGGGCTGGCCGCCTCGTGCTGGAAGGAGCGGCAGTCGCGGGCGATCCCTTCGAGCTCGAGCTGGCAGCGGCCGCGGCAAAGATCTCCGAGGCCGCCGTGATGGACGCAGTCGACGCGCTCCTGCGGCTCGACCTCGTCCGAAGCACCGACGTGCCCCGTCGCTTCCGCTTCCGCCATCCACTCGTGAGGCGCGCGGTCTACGAGGCGACCCCATCCGGATGGCGCTTGGGCGCTCACGAACGATGCGCCGACGCGCTGGCGGCCAAGGGCTTCCCCGCGGCAGCGCGTGCAAACCATGTCGCGCGTTCCGCACGGGAGGGTGACGTGGACGCCGTCGCCGTCCTCAGCGAGGCAGGTGAACAGACGGTCCGGCTCGCGCCCGGAAGCGCCGCCCGCTGGTTCGGAGAAGCGCTCCGCCTCCTGCCGCAGTCCGCTCCGGCTCACGAGCGGGCCGACCTCCTCCTTTCGCGCGCTGAGGCCCTGACGGCGGCAGGCCGCTTCTCCGACAGCCACGAGGCGATGCTGGAGGCAGTCGCGCTTGCGCCCGAGGTCGATCTCGGACTGCGAGCCAAGCTCGTCCGCGGCTGCGCTGCGATCGAGGGACTTGTCGGCCGGCATCAGGAGGCAGGCGCCCGTCTCGCCGGTGCTGTCGCGGAGCTTCCCGACCTGTGCTCGCCGGAAGCCGTGGCGCTGTTGATCGACCTGGCTATGAGCTCCTTCTGGCGTGCGCGCTACGACGACATGCTCGAGTCGGCGGAACGGGCTGTGGGAGCAGCGCGGCAACTCGGAGATCCGCCGTTCACGGCCGCCGCGCTCGCGGCACTGGCGGTTGCCGAGTCGCTGACTCGGCAACCGGACCGCGCCGAGGCCGCCAGGTCGGAAGCCGCAGGCCTCGTGGACGCGATGCCGGATGCAGACATCGCCCGCCACGTCCAGTCGGCGGCCTTGCTCGGCGGGATCGAGCTGTATCTCGACCGCTACGCCGAAGGCGATGTGCACGCCTCCCGCGCGCTCGACGTCGCACGCTCGACCGGGCAGGGAGAGCACGTGCTCGTCCTGATTCAGACGCTGGGCGCTCTCTGGCGCCAACGGGGCAAGCTGTCGGAAGCCGCCGAGCTACTCGACGGCGGGATCGAAGCGGCGCGCGTCCTCGGTAACACGCACGCGCTCGTGTGGGGCCTTTCCAGCCGCTCTGCCACCGCGCTGCGCGCCGGGGACGTGAAGCTCGCCCTCGCAACCGCCGAGGAAAGCGTCGAGCTGTCCAGCGACGTCGGCCCGAGCTTCCACTCGGCCGAGGCGGCCGCCGACCTCGCCGCCGCCCTGCTCGAGACCGGCCAGCCCGATCGTGCGATCGAGCTCCTGCTCGGGCACTCAGGCGGTGAGGAACTGGTGCTCATCGCAGGCAGCCCGAGATGCCGGTACCTGGAAGTACTCACCCGTTCCCGGCTGGCCCTCGGCGCATTGGCCGAGGCCCGAGGCACGGCTGATTGCGCGGAGGCGTGGGCCTTGTCGGTGCAGCTCCCGATGGCGGCCGTCTGGGCCGGCCGCGCGACCGCGGCTGTCGAACTCGACGCCGGCGACCCAGGCCGCGCAGCCGAACGTGCACTCGGATCCGCCACGGCCGCGGACGAGGTCGGAGCGCCGGTGGAAGCAGCCCTGTCGCGGATACTGGCCGGACGCGCGCTTGCACAGGCCGGCGACCCCGGCCGCGCCGTGGCAGAGCTCGAGCACGCGGTCCGGGCGCTCGGGATGCGCGGCGCCCTGCGCTACCGCGACGAGGCAGAACAGGAGCTCCGAAAGCTCGGTCGCACGGTCTACCGTCGCAGCGCCGCCGGCACAGCCGGAGGCGGCGTCGCGTCGCTGACCGAGCGCGAGCTCCAGGTGGCGCGGCTCGTCGTCGATCGCAAGACAAACCCGCAGATCGCCGCCGAGCTCTTCCTCGGTCAAAAGACCGTCGAGACGCACCTGCGCAACATCTTCCGCAAAGTGGGCGTGGCGTCCCGCGTCGAGCTCGCCCGCGCAGTCGAACGCGCCGACCGCGACCGCGGCTAACGCAAGGCCAAGCGCAGGGGGCGGTGCGCGCGTTGTCGTTCTGACAGCGTGTTATCGACGGTTGCGACTAGGCGCCCTTGCGGATTCTCTTGATCCCGAGCAACAGGCCGACCGATGCGAGCGCAAACACGACGAGACTGGCGATCACGTACGGGACACGGGCTCGGAGAGTGCGCTTCAGTGCGTCGACGTCCTGTCGGAGCGCCGCCCGCTCGGAGGCAATCTCTGCACGAATCACTTCTGGGGTGCGGTCGGCCATGCCGCGTCCTCGGCTAGAGCAGTCTCCAGACCACACGCATGCCGGTCTTGAGGCCCTTGCCGCCCGTGAACAGCGCCAGCGCAACGACACCGGCGATCACATAGGGCACGAACGAGCGCAGCTCGGCCTGCAGCGCATCGATTTCGTCCTCGAGATGCCGCCGCTCGTCAGCGATATCGCCGCGGATCTGCTCGATCGTGCGCTCAGACATGGCTATCGATCATCTCCACGGTGCGCTTGGCCTCCTCGATCGCCTGCTCCGGCTTGGGAGGCGACGCCTTCTTCGCGAAGCGCCTCGCCAGCAGCGCGAGGATCGCGGCAGTCAGGATGATCGAACCAGCCACGATCAGCAGCGAAGCCCACAGGGGCAGGCTTTCCGCCAGCCCGGCGGCCAGCGCGGCGAAACCGAACCCGATTGCGTAGAAGAAGAGCACGACAGCCACCAACGCCATGCCGCCCGCAATGCCGAGCGCAGTCGCCTTCTGCTTCGCTTCGAGCTTTGCCAGCTCCAGGTTCAGGCGGGCGATCGACTTCGTCCGCCTCTGCACCGCCCGTCCCTGGGCCTTCACACCAAGCATCGGCGAGATCCTAGTGCCGTCCGACTCACACGGAAATCGTCCTGTTTGGATGACGGCCGCGACGGAACCACCTCGATCTCCTCGCGGATGGCCTTCGGCGACATCTGTCCAGCGTTCTGCTCAAGCCCCTCGAGAATCGCTCCGCCGACAGTGCCGGCTCGCCGTCGACCGTCAGGCCAACCGGACCGGTTTCTTGGCCGGTGGTCACCCGAACCTGGCTCGCTCATCGTTCTCGGTCGGTCGGCTGGTCGGCGCGCGCACCTCGATGAGGGTTTCCACCGGCAGGTCGAGCGAGGCGGAAACGAGACAGGTGGCCTCCGCTTTCTCTGCAAGCGTCCGCGCGCGGTCGTCCGGCTCGGTTGTTTCGATCACCAGTCGGAGCTGAAGCCGGGTGAAGCCGAATCGTCCGTCGTTCCGTGTGCTGCAGACGCCGCTCCCGTCGACCTCGAGGCCTGTGTAGACCAGCCCTTCGCGTTCGGCGAGACCGGTGAAGGTGACGGCGAGACAGGATGCCGCCGCGCCGACCAGGAGATCCTCGGGACTCCAGATCGACGGATCGTCTCCGCGGAAGACGATGGGAGGGGCGATCGTGACGGATGGTTTCCCCTCGACCCTTGCAGCCACCCGCCGGCCGCCCAGCCACTCGACGGTGAGAGGGAAGACGAACTCCTTGGAACGGGTCGTCGGCCTGGTCTTGGTCACTGTGGGCATGGCGATCACTCCTCTGTCGTTCCCCCGTGATCGTCGCTGCGTAGCCGCGCCGGCGGCATCGGGGCTTGGCCGTCGCCGGGACGCGGGAAACCACGGAACCGATGCCGGCACGGTCGGTAGACGTGCGCAAGTCGCGCGCGTCTCAGCTTCGTTTTTCTGCTGGTACGGGTATGTCGTGAGATGCTGCGGTGGTCCGTTCGGCGTCCGCGCCGACACGCTGGTGCGGACCGCTCAGAGAGGAGGCTGTGTATGAAGATCACACCCAACGGCAGCGACACCGGCCGCGGGCCGGCCGAATGGTTCACCGGAGACGTCTACGTCGACTCGGTTGCTACGCCTTCTGATGGCCACCGGGTAAGCGCAAGCAGCGTCCACTTCACGCCTGGTGCCCGGACCGCGTGGCACACGCACCCGAACGGACAGACGATCTGGGTGGTCGAGGGGGTCGGTCTGTGTCAGTGCCGAGGTGGCCGGGTCGAACTCATTCGTCCCGGCGATCGGGTCTTTTTCGAGCCGGGTGAAGAGCACTGGCACGGAGCAGCGCCGAACCGGTTCATGACACACCTGGCGATCCTCGAGGTAGACGAGGCAGGCAACCCGGCGACGTGGGGTGAGCACGTGACGGATAAGGAGTACGCGCAGGCGCCGGAGGTGACCGACTGATGCGCGCGACGTTGATGTACGGCGCAGGTGACGTCCGCGTCGAGGAAGTTCCCGACGCTCGTCTTGTCGAGCCGACCGACGCGGTGGTTCGCGTGACTCTGGCGGCGATCTGCGGCAGCGACCTGTGGCCGTACAAGTCAATGGAGCCGGCCGAGCAAGGTCGGCGTATGGGGCACGAGTTCATCGGCCTCGTCGAAGAGGTTGGAAGCAAGGTCACGAAGCTGAAGAAAGGCGACCTTGTAGTGGCGCCGTTCGTCTGGTCGGACGGAACCTGTGTCTTCTGTCGCGCAGGGCTGCAGACGTCCTGCCTGCACGGTGGGCGTTACGGGTTCGACGGCGTTGACGGCGGCCAGGGGGAGGCCGTGAGGGTGCCGCAGGCGGACGGGACGCTCGTCGTCCTGCCGGTCGAGAAGGACGACGCCTTGATGCCCTCGCTGCTGACAGTGTCGGATGTGATGTCGACCGGGCATCACGCGGCCCTCGCGGCAAGGGTCGGGCCGGGCAAGTCGGTTGCGATCGTCGGTGACGGTGCGGTCGGACTTTGCGGTGTGATCGCGTCGCGTCGCCTGGGCGCGGAGCAGATCATCATGCTCGGCCGCCATGAGGAACGGATCAGGCTGGCGAGAGAGTTCGGCGCCACCGCTGTCGTCAGCGAGCGGGGAGACGAGGCGATAGAACGCGTACGGGAGCTGACCGGTGGGCTGGGCGTGCACTGCGCCCTCGAGTGCGTCGGGTATGAACAGTCGACGCTGACGGCGCTCGGCATCACACGACCCGGCGGCGCAGTCGGTCGGGTCGGCGTTCCTCAAGAAGAGAAGCTTCCGGCCACTCAGCCCTTCTTCGACAACATCACGATCTCAGGAGGCCCGGCTCCCGCACGCGCGTACATCGAGGAGTTGCTCCCCGATGTACTCGAAGGTCGAATCGAGCCCGGCCGGGTGTTCGACAGGGTCGGCCCGCTCGACGAGGTGCCCGACGGGTACCGGGCGATGGACGACCGCGAAGCCATCAAGGTGTTAGTCGAGCTGTGACGGAGGCGCCTGCCGGGGTCGTCCGGCAGAGCGTTCGCTACAGTCACCGGCTAACCGTGTTTGCCGGTGTGAAAAGAAGGATGATCGTCACGGGCGCTGCGCTCGCCGGCGTGGCCGTGGGCTGCGGCGGATCGTACGCACACGCCAACGCGGCCTCGCAGCGGCCGCTGTTCTCCTACGACACCGCCCAGCCGCTCGCGTTCGTCGACCGTGGCCGCGTCAACCGCCACTACCCGATCGCGGTGGACGACGTGTCCTACACGTCCGGAAAGGACAGGATCGAGGCCTACCTCGTCCGGCCGCAGAACGCTCGCGGACGCTTGCCCGCCGTCGTCTACCTCCACGGCGCGCAAGGTGACCGGACGGAGCTCCTCGTGCAGTCGACGTGGCTGGCCGCCCGCGGTGCGATCGCGCTCGTGATCACGGCGCCGTCGACGGCGAGCCAGGAGCCGGCCGGGCTGAAGGGCGTCCCGTTTCTCCGGTGGGAGCAGCAAATCCAGGCGCGCGACGTCGTCGCGATCCGGCGGGCCGTCGACCTGCTTGCCTCGCGCAAGAATGTCGATCCGAAGCGAATCGGTTTCGTGGGCTGGAGCTCGGGGGCGCACACGGGCGGCATCCTCGCCGGCGTCGAGCCGCGGCTGCGGGCGATCGTCCTCATGTCGGGCGGCGTGGCGCCGGTCTCGGCCTACACCGCCCTTGCCCGTCCCGACCAGCGCCGGTCGATCCGGCACTACCTCGGCAGCATCGACCCGCTCCGCTTCCTGCCGAAGGCGAGGGCCGGCTCACTGTTCCTCCAGGACGGCCGGAAGGACACGATCGTCCCGCGCAAGGCCCTGCTCACGTTCGCCGACGCGGCGCCTCGAGGCACGCGTGTCAGGTGGTACGCGGCCGGCCACGGGCTGAACGACGCGGCGTATCGCGACCAGCTCAACTGGCTGGTCGCGAAGCTCCGCATCGCCGGACCGGCGGTGCCCGGTGCTGCGATCGGTCCCTAGGACGCCGTGTTCACGGCACTGTTTTTGTCACCGGGCGCGGCGCCGGCCCCGCGCAACTGGGCGAGCTTGCTCAGCGTGTCGAACCAGAACGGCGCGCCTAGGAGAACGGCGATTGCGGTCAGCAGCAGCCCGAGAGTCTTGGAACCAAGCGCCTCGATCTTGGCGGTTGCGTCGCCCTTGAAGATCGCCGGCAAGCCGCTCCAGCCGATCGGGAACCCGAGCTGCTTCACGTGGCTGACGCAGGTCGCCGCCTTCTGCACCGCTGAATCACCTTTGCCCTGATTCTTCCCGCATGCGGCCGTTTGGCCCGCTTTCATCGCGGCCGAAGCCTGGGCGACAACCGCTGTTCGGACCGCGTCGTTCTGCCAGAGACGCTTTCCGAGCATGAAGCTGTCGGCGTTGAGCACCCCGACCACGACCAGGGCGATCACGAACAGAATCAGCTGAACCCTGCGCTTGTACCAGCCGCTCACCCGGTCCATCGCCTCGTTGAACGAGCGTTCCAGCGCCTTCTGGAACGTAGCCCGGTACGTACCGGCGTCGTCGAGCGCATCACGCAGAACCTTCTCCAGGGTCGGGTTGCCAATCGAGTTCACGACGCCACTCGCCCGGGAGATCAGGTCACTGCTGGCCTGACCCGTCGCCGGAGCGACGGTGTCCAGGAGAGTCAACGCGAAGATGCGAGGCTCGATGTAGGACGGTTTCTTGTCGCCCCAGCCGAAGAGTCTGGGTTTGTACAGCGCCTGGATTCGCGAGTTGTCATAGAAGCTGTTCGCGATTGCCGGATCAGCAAGGAACTTGCGAATGCCCTGCTCGAGTGTCTTCGCTCGCATGTTCAGCGCGGTCGCGACGGCCTCGTTGATCGCGGAGCAGACGACGCTGAAGACGAAGAAGAAAAACGCAAGGCCTATGAAGACGTCGAGGGCCGTGTTGCCAGTGAGGTCGATCACGAGGCGACCACACTTCCGTCAAGAGCAAATTGCCACGTAATTTGTCAGAAGTCGCAGTGCTCGCCGGGCGCCAGCACGCGCACGTCGACCTCCGGCGCCAGCTCGCGGGCGGCCGCGACGAACTCGTCGGCGGGCGCGCGCAGGAACTCGGCCCGCGGCGAGCGGTAGAGCGGCCGCAGCGTGCCCCAGTGGATCGGGACGGCAAGCCGCGGCCGGAGCAGGGTGAGCGCCTCGGCCGCGCTGCGAGGGTCGAGGTGGCCGGGGCCGATCGTCGGTCCCCAGCCCCAGATCGGGAGCAGCGCCACGTCGAGGTCGGGAACGAGCCCGTCCATCGCGTCGAAGAGGCCGGTGTCGCCGGCGAAGAAGACGCGGCCCGTGCCGAGCAGGGCGTAGCCGACCGCGGCCGTCGAGCGGCCCGGCAGCGCGCGGCCGCCGTGGTCCGCGCGCGTCGCGCGAAGAGTCACCGCGCCGACCTCGACCTCGTCTCCTTCGTCGACCTCTCGCACGTCCGAGAACCCGCGCACCGCGCGTCCGAGACCGCGCGGCACGACGATCGGCGTCTCGCGCGGAAACCGGCGCAGGGACGGGAGGTCGAGGTGGTCCTGGTGGCCGTGCGAGACCAGGATCGCGTCGACGCGCTCCACCGGACGCGCCGGCCCCGACCGCCACAGGTGCAGGACGCGGCGGCGGAGCACCGGATCCGTGAGCAGGCGCATGCCGTCCAGTTCCACGAGCGTCGTCGCGTGCCCGAGGTAGGTGACTCGCCTCATCCGATCTGGGTCATGTCAGGCGCCGCCGCGCTGGTTTAGCGTCCTGCGGGCGATGTCGGACACAGCGCCGTACGGCGAGCGCCCGGCATGGAAGCCGGAGCGGCCCCGCTTCCACCCCTTCCGGCTCCTTCTCTCCTGGCTCGTCGCCGCGGCGTCGCTGCTGATCGCCGCGTACATCGTGCCGGGGGTCGTCGTGCACGGCTTCGGCGGCGCCGTCGTCGCGTCGCTCTTGATCGCGATCCTGAACGCGATCGTCCCGCCGATCATCGCGGCGCTGCGGATCCCGTTCATGGCGCTGCTCGGGTTCGTAGTCGTCCTGCTCGTCGACGCGGCGCTGCTCGAGGCGGCGTCGCGGATCCGGCCCGAGGCGCTCACCGTCGACAACTTCGGCTGGGCCTTGCTCGCCGCGCTCGTCGCGTCGGCCGTCGGCGTCGTCCTCGACGTGATCTTCGGGACGAACGACGACGACACGTACTCGCTGCGCGTCGTCCGGCGCATCGCGAAGCGGCAGGGAGGGACGAGGACGGACATCCCGGGCGTCATCTTCCTCGAGATCGACGGCCTGGCGCTGCCCGTGCTGCGGCGCGCGATGCGCGACGGGAGTGCGCCGACGATGGCGTCGTGGCTCGCCTCCGGCACGCACCGGATCGTCGAGTGGGAGCCGGACCTCTCGTCGCAGACCGGTGCGAGCCAGGCCGGGATCCTGCTCGGCTCGAACGAGGACATCCCGGCCTTCCGCTGGGTCGACAAGCCGACCGGCAAGGTGATCGCGTGCTCGGGCATCGACGCCTGCGTCGAGATCGAGCGTACGCACGCGACCGGCGTCGGCCTGCTCGTGAACGGCGGTGCGAGTCGCGCCAACCTGTTCTCCGGCGAGGCCGAGGAGACGATCCTGACGTCGAGCCGGATCAGCGCCGAGAAGCACGCCAACCCCGGCTACCGCGCCTTCTTCGCGAACGGCTTCAACGTCACGCGCACGCTCGTCCTCTTCACCTGGGAGATCTTCCTCGAATGGTCGGCGGCGCTGCGGGCGATCCGCCGCGACGTGCGGCCGCGCGGTCACCGCGGCGGCCCGTATCCGTTCCTGCGCGCGGCGATGTGCGTCGTCGTGCGCGACCTGATCGTCTTCGGTGTCCTCACCGACATGATGCGCGGCCGGCCCGCGGTGTACGCGACCTTCTCCAGCTACGACGAGGTCGCGCACCACTCCGGCCTCGAGCGGGCCGACACGATGGAGGCCCTGCGCAAGCTCGACCAGCAGTTCGCGCGCATCGAGAAAGCACGGCGCTACGCGGCGCGGCCGTACCGGCTCGTCGTCCTCTCCGACCACGGCCAGACGCAGGGCGCGACATTCAAGCAGCGGAATGGCTACTCGTTGCAGGATCTCGTCGCCCGTTCGCTCGACGATGTCGACGTCGAGGCGATCGAGGGCGGCGACGAGCAGAGCGCAAAGGCGTCGATGGCGCTCGCCGAGGCGACCGGGGGCAAGAGGAAGACGGGCGAGCAGTCGGTCGCAGCGCGTGCGGTCGTGCTCGGCTCGGGGAACCTCGGGCTCGTCTACCTGATGGAGGAACCGCACCGGCTGACGCTCGAGGAGATCGACGAGCGGCATCCCCGTCTGGTCCCGGCGCTGCGCGAGCACCCGCACGTCGGCTGGCTGCTCGTGCACTCGGCCGAGCACGGCGCGCTCGCGCTCGGCCGGAACGGGACGCGCTACCTCGCCGAAGGCCGTGTCGAGGGCGAAGACCCCCTCTCCGTATTCTCGCCGACCGCCGGCCAGCACCTGCTGCGCACGGACGGCTTCGAGCACGTCGCGGACATCATGGTCGGCAGCTTCTACGACCCCGATCTCGACGAGGGTTGCGCGTTCGAGGAGCTGATCTCCTTCCACGGTGGGCTCGGCGGCCCGCAGACGCGGCCGTTCGTCATGTACACGGCCGACCTGTCCGCACCGAACGGGCCGCTCGTCGGTGCGGCGTCGGTGCACGCCCTGCTCGCGGGCTGGCGCCGCGAGCTGCAGGGCGAAGATGCCGTACCGCTTCGGGCCCCTCCGGCGGCGGTCGCCGCGAGCTAGCCGGCGCGGCATGATGGGCGGATGAGGCGCCCCGGCGAGCTCCGCTGGCGGGTTGCCGGCGCAGCGGTCGGGCTCCTGCTCGTCTTCGCGGTCACCGGCGTGATCGAACTGCTCAAGGACCACGTGCCCGTTCTCAGCCTCGGTGTGCTCTACCTCTTCGCCGTGCTCCCGATCGCCGTCGTCTGGGGATTGCCCTACTCGGTCGCCACGTCCGTCGAGTCGATGCTCGCCTTCAACTTCTTCTTCCTGCCGCCGCTGTACACGCTGACGTTGGCCGACTCGCGCAACTGGTTCGCGCTGCTCGTATTCGTCGTGACCGCGATCGTCGTCAGCCAGCTCGCGGCGGGGCTGCGGCGCCGTGCGACCGAGTCCGAGCTGCTCACGCAGATCGCCACCTCGCTGCTCGCACACGGGGGGGTCGACCGCCAGCTCGAGCAGCTCGCACCCGAGGTCGCGAGGGCGCTCCAGTCCGACCGGGCGACGATCCGCGTCGGGCCGGAGCCGACGGCCGACGGTGGCTATCCGCTGGTCGCCGGCGCGCGTCGCGTCGGGTCGGTCGCGCTCGAGGGCCAGCATGCGGGGACGGCGGCCGCCCGCCGTCGGCTCCTGCCGGCCCTCGGGTCGCTCGTCGGCGTCGCACTCGACCGCGAGCGGCTGGCGCAGGAAGCCGTCGAGGCGGAGGCGCTGCGGCGGAGCGACGCGCTCAAGACCGCCGTGCTGCGCGCGGTCAGCCACGACCTGCGGTCGCCGCTGATGGCGATCCTCACGGCCGCCTCGGCGCTCTCGCGCCGCGACCTCTCGCTCGAGCCCGCGGACCGAGCCGAGCTGCTCTCGACGATCCTCGCCGAGTCGGAGCGCCTCGACGTGCTGGTCGGCAACCTGCTCGACCTCTCGCGCCTCCAGGCCGGCGCCCTGCACCCCGAGCCCGAGCCGTGGGCGATCGACGACCTCGTCGCGCAGGCTCTCGGCGAGATGGGCAGCCGCGCCGGGCGGGTCGAGGTGACGCTCCCGGACGAGCCACCGATCGCACGCGTCGACGCGCAGCAGGTCGAGCGCGCGATCGTGAACCTGATCGAGAACGCGCTCAAGTACTCGCCGGTCGACGAGCCCGTCCGCGTCCAGGTGGCGGCGCACGGCGACCTCGGCGTCGTTCGCGTGATCGACCACGGGCCGGGGATCGCGAGCGACGAGACCGAGCGGATCTTCGAGCCGTTCCACCGGGGGCGCAGCGCCGGCAAGGTGCGCGGCGCCGGGCTCGGGCTCGCCATCGCACGCGGCTTCGCCGAGGCCAGCGGCGGGCGCGTCTGGGTCGAGTCCCGCGACGGCCAGGGAGCGACGTTCACGCTCGAGCTGCCGCTGGCGGGGCGGGCGTCGTGAGCGGCCAGCGCGTGCTCGTCGTCGACGACGAGCAGCAGATTCTCCGCGCGCTGCGGACGAGCCTGCGCGCGGCCGGCTACGAGGTCGACACGGCCGACACCGCCGAGAGCGCGCTGGCTGCAGCCGCGATGCGGCCGCCCGAGGCCGTGATCCTCGACCTCGTGCTGCCCGACGGGTCCGGCACCGACGTTGCCCGCGAGCTCAGGACCTGGAGCCAGGCGCCGGTGATCGTGCTCTCGGCCGTGGGGGACGAGTCGGAGAAGGTGGCCGCGCTCGACGCGGGCGCGGACGACTACGTGACGAAGCCGGTCGGCATCGACGAGCTGCTCGCACGGCTGCGGGCGGCGCTCAGGCGCGCCGGACCTGCCGGCGAGCCGGTGCTGACGGTCGGCGACCTCGAGGTCGACCTCGAGCACCGTGAGGTGCGCGTCGCCGGCTCGCCCGTCCATCTGACCCCGCACGAGTTCGACCTCCTGCGCTACCTCGCGCGCAACGAGGGCAAGCTCCTGACGCACCGGATGATCCTCCAGGAGGTCTGGGGACCGGGCTACGCGGACGCGAAGAACATCCTGCACGTGAACGTGTCGCAGCTCCGGCGCAAGCTCGAGGCCGACCCGTCGCGGCCGCGGCACCTTCTCACCGAGCCGGGCGTCGGCTACCGCCTGGTCGACCAAAAAACCCGGGCTTAGCAGCCAAAAACGCCTTCAGACTTTCCGTAGACCGGGCGCCCGAATCTACAGACGGCGTTCAGGTACGCGCTCATAGCTTGAGGGCGTGAAGGTCGTCGGGAGGAGATACGCGGAGCCTGTGTCCACGCGTCGGCGCAAGTCGCTGGCGAAATCGCTGGACGGCGTCGTCCGCAGCCTCGACCCGAAGAAACTGCCGGGCGCCTCGCCGCTGAACCGCCCCGGTCTCTGGCTGTACGAGCCGGAGATCCGGACGCTGGCGGCCCGCGTAGGGGACTTCCAGCAGCCTGCGTCGCGCCAGGGGCTGCAGTTCGTGCACACCCTGCTCACTGACGGCGGCAGCCCGCTCTACGACCGCGACCGCGCGGACGAGATCCCGGAGACGGTCCGCCGGATCCTCGTCGCCCTCGAGGTGCACTGATGTACGACGTCGCCGCGATCGCCATCGCGCTCGCCTGCTTCGCGGTCATCTTCGCGCTCCTCTGGGTGCTGGACAGGGTTTGAGTGCCTCGCCCAGCGATGCATACCGGTCTCTGGCCCGCGATCACGCGGCGCGCTGAGGCGTCCTCAGTCGCGCCCGTATTTGCCAATACGAACGCTCCCTGCGTCCTTCCAGCGCTTGGTGCTCGCAACCCAGAGCTCCGGCGGCATCACTGGACGAGGCACTAGACATGTCGGCAGGCGACGCATTCGGTCTCGCGGTCTCGCTCCTGATCCTGATCTACCTGGTCTACGCGCTCTTCCGCGGAGAGAAGCTCTAGGCAAATGGGCTTCCAGGGTCCCGCGCAGATCGTCGTGTACGTGGTCGTTCTGATCGCGCTCGCCTACCCGCTCGGCATGTACATGGCGCGCGTGTACAGCTCGCTCGGCGCGCCGCGGTTCCTGCGCACGATCGAGGGTCTCTTCTACCGGCTCGTCCGCACCGACCCGCAGAAGGAGCAGGACTGGAAGAGCTACGGCTTCACGGTCGTCGTCTTCAGCATCCTCTTCTCGAGCGTCGTCTACGCCATCCAGCGCCTGCAAGGACACCTGTTCCTGAACCCGACGAACGTCAAGGGCGTGCCGGCGCATCTGGCGCTGAACACGACCGCCAGCTTCATCACGAACACGAACTGGCAGTACTACGGCGGCGAGTACACGATGTCGTACCTGACGCAGATCGGGGCCCTGGCCGTGCAGCAGTACGTGTCGGCGGCGGTCGGGATCGCGGTGCTGGTCGCGGTCATCCGCGGCATCTCGCGTCGCACGTCGAACGAGCTCGGGAACTTCTGGGTCGACCTCTACCGGACGCTCGCCTACCTCCTGCTGCCGCTGTCGCTGATCCTCGCGATCATCCTCGTGTCGCAAGGCGTGCCGCAGACCTTCGCCGGCAACGCGACCGCGCACACGCTCGAGGGCGCGACGCAGCTGATCGCCCGCGGCCCCGTGGCGCTGATGATCGCGATCAAGCAGCTCGGGACGAACGGCGGGGGGTTCTACAACTCGAACTCGGCCGTGCCGTTCGAGAACCCGAACGGGATCTCGAACTTCCTCGAGATGATCTCGATCCTGCTCATCCCGGCGGCGCAAGTCTTCATGTTCGGGAAGATGGTGCTCGCGAAGCGGCACGCCTCGATGGTGCTGATCTCGATGCTCGTCGTCATGGCCATCGGCGTCGGTGTCGCCTATCCGGCCGAGCAGCACGGATCGTCCGTGTTGCGCGCGTCCGGGGTCAACCTGGCGAACAGCAGCGGCCAGTCGGGCGGGAACATGCAGGACAAGGAAGTTCGCTTCGGCCTCGCCAACACCGCGCTCTGGGCGACGACGACGAGCGACGCCTCGAACGGCTCGGTCAACGGCGGCTTCGACGCGATGACGCCCGCGGGCGGCGCGGTGCCGCTGATCAACCTGTTCCTCGGCGAGGTGATCTTCGGCGGAGTCGGCTCGGGCCTCTACGGGATGTTCTTCTACATCGTCATCGCGATCTTCGTGGCCGGGCTGATGGTCGGGCGTACGCCTGAATGGCTGGGCAAGAAGATCGAGGCGAGAGAGATCAAATACGCCGCGCTCGGCGCGCTCTTCGTCCCCTCGATGGTGCTGACGATGGCCGCGGTCGCGATCTCGACCAAGGTGGGGACGGCGTCGATCTACAACCCCGGCGTCCACGGCTTCACGGAGACGCTCTACGCCTACGACTCGCAGTCGAACAACAACGGCAGCGCGTTCGCCGGCTACGGGCTGACGAACTTCTCCGCCGAGTTCGGCACGGTGGCGCTCTACCTTGGCCGCTTCGTGCCGATGCTGGCCGCGCTCGCGCTCGCCGGCGCGCTCGGCAAGAAGAAGATCGTCCCCGCTTCGGCTGGCACCTTCCGCACCGACGGCGGCACCTTCGTGGTGCTGCTCGTGGGCGTGATCGCGCTCACGGCCGGGCTGATGATCCTGCCCGCGCTGACGCTCGGGCCGATCGTGGAAGGGCTGATGCACTGATGAAGGAGAAGGTGCTCAGAAACGTCGCCAGCGCGGCGGTCGCGATCGTCCTGATCACGGCGTTCTTCGGCCTCGGCCTGCCGGCGCTGTTCACCGGTTTCTCGCTGCTCGCCTTCCACCATCAGGCTGACGCGAGTCTGATCACGAAGAACGGCAAGGTCGTCGGCTCCGAGCTCGCCGCGCAAGGGTTCTCGAAGCCGCAGTACTTCGTCGAGCGGCCGTCGGCGACCGCTCCGGCCTACAACGCGGCCGGGACGACCTTCTCGAACCTCGGCCCGACGAGCGACGCGCTGAAGAAGCAGGTCGACGCCGCGATCGCCGCGGTGATGAAGCTCGAGGGGCCGTACAACCCGGGCCTGACCGTGCACGACATCCCGGTCGACGCGGTCACGACCTCGGGCTCGGGGATCGACCCGGACATCTCGCCGGCCTACGCGGCGCTGCAGTCGCACCGCGTTGCCGCCGTCCGGCACATGCCGCTCTCCGAGGTGCAGAAGCTGATCTCTGAAAACACGAACGGGCGCTCGCTCGGCTTCTTCGGAGAGCCCGGCGTCAACGTCCTGAAGCTCAACCTCGCCCTCGACAAGGCGCAGGGTCACTGATGGCCCGCCGCGAGACCAGCATGTTCGAGCCCGAGATCGTCAAGCAGGCGGTCAAGGACTCGTTCCCCAAGCTCGACCCGAGGAGCCAGATCAAGAACCCGGTCATGTTCATCGTCGAGATCGGGAGCGTGATCACGACGGTGATCTTCTTCCTGGACATCGCGCGCGGGCAGACGGATCAGCTCTGGTTCGTCGCCGTGATCGCCTTCTGGCTCTGGCTGACGGTGCTGTTCGCGAACTTCGCCGAGGCGATCGCGGAGGGCCGGGGCAAGGCGCAGGCGAACGCGCTGCGTTCGACGCGGACGACCACGGTCGCGAAGCGGCGCACCGAAAGCGGCGGCCTCGAGGACGTGCCGGCCTCGGAGCTGCAGCGCGGCGACACCGTGGTCGTCGTGGCCGGCGAGGTCATCCCGGCCGACGGCGAGATCATCGAGGGCGTCGGCTCCGTCGACGAGTCTGCGATCACGGGTGAGTCGGCGCCGGTGATCCGCGAGGCGGGCGGCGATCGCTCGGCGGTGACCGGCGGGACACGCCTGCTCTCAGATCAGCTCGTGGTCGAGGTCACGCAGGAGCCCGGCAAGTCGTTCCTCGATCGCATGATCGCGCTCGTCGAGGGCGCCGAACGGCGCAAGACGCCGAACGAGATCGCGCTCAACATCCTGCTCGCCGGCCTGACGATCACCTTCCTCGCGGCGGTCGTGACCCTGCAGCCGTATGCCGTCTACGCCGGCTCGCCGCAGTCGACGACCGTGCTGATCGCGCTGCTCGTCGCGCTGATCCCAACCACGATCGGCGCGCTCCTGTCCGCGATCGGTATCGCCGGGATGGACAGGCTGGTGCAGCGGAACGTGCTCGCGATGTCCGGCCGTGCGGTCGAGGCCGCCGGTGACGTGGACGTGCTGCTGCTCGACAAGACAGGCACGATCACGCTCGGCAACCGCCAGGCGTCCGAGTTCGTGCCGGTCGACGGCGTGGAGGAGTCCGAGCTCGCCGAGGTGGCCCAGCTCGCCTCGCTCGCCGACGAGACGCCCGAGGGCCGCTCGATCGTCGTTCTGGCGAAGGAGAAGTACGGCCTGCGCGGGCGCGAACTCTCGCCGCACGAGGCGACCTTCATCCCCTTCTCGGCGACGACGCGCATGAGCGGCGTCGACCTGGACGGCCAGCAGCTTCGGAAGGGTGCCGCCGACGCGGTCAAGCGGTTCGTCGAAGAGCAGGGCGGTCGCCCCCCCGCCCGCCTCGACGAAGAGGTGGACAAGATCGCCCGTGCCGGCGGCACCCCGCTCGTGGTCGCCAAGGACAACTACGTCCTCGGCGTCATCCACCTCAAGGACATCGTCAAGGGCGGCATGAACGAGCGCTTCGACGAGTTGCGGCGAATGGGGATCAGCACCGTGATGATCACCGGCGACAACCGCGTCACCGCCGCCGTCATCGCCCAGGAGGCAGGCGTCGACGACTTCCTCGCCGAGGCGACGCCCGAGAACAAGCTCGCCCTGATCAAGGACGAGCAGGCAAAGGGCCGCATGGTGGCGATGACCGGCGACGGGACGAACGACGCTCCCGCGCTCGCCCAGGCCGACGTCGGCGTGGCCATGAACACGGGCACGTCCGCGGCGAAGGAGGCCGGCAACATGGTCGACCTCGACTCGAACCCGACGAAGCTGATCGAGATCGTCGAGGTCGCGAAGCAGCAGCTGATCACGCGCGGCGCGTTGACGACCTTCTCGATCGCGAACGATGTCGCCAAGTACTTCGCGATCCTGCCCGCGATGTTCGCCTACACGTACGCGACCCATCCGGGCGAGCGGGGCCCGCTCAACTCGCTGAACATCATGCACCTCGGCGACCCGAAGAGCGCGATCACCTCGGCGATCATCTTCAACGCGCTGGTCATCCCCGCCCTCGTCCCGCTCGCGCTCAAGGGCGTCAAGTTCCGGGCGATCGGCGCGACGGCGCTCCTGCGGCGGAACCTGCTGATCTACGGGCTCGGCGGCGTGATCCTGCCGTTCGTCGCGATCAAGCTGATCGACCTCCTCGTCCACAATGTCTTCGGGGCCTAGGCTTGACGGTGGCTTGCGCGGTCACTATCGGATCCTGCTCGGGATGGCGCCCGGGGTGGGGAAGACCTACCGGATGCTCCAGGAAGGACAGCAGGCCAAGACCGAAGGGCTGGACGTCGTGATCGGCTACCTCGAGCCGCACGACCGGCCGGACACCGCGGCGCTCGCCGTCGGGCTCGAGGAGGTGCCGCGGCTCGTCGCGGCGCACGGCGGGCTCGAGCTCGAGGACATGGATCTGGACGGCGTGATCGCCCGCGCGCCGGCGCTTGCACTCGTGGACGAGCTCGCCCACACGAACGCCCCGGGATTGAGGCACGGGAAGCGCTACGAGGACATCGCCGACATTCTCGCCGCCGGCATCAGTGTCATCTCGACGGTCAACGTGCAGCACCTCGAGAGCCTCAACGACTCGATCTTCGAGCTCACGGGCGTGCGCGTGCGCGAGACGTTCCCCGATCGGATCCTCGACGACGCCGACGAGGTCGTGCTCGTCGATCTCAGCCCGGAGTCGCTCCAGGAGCGGCTTCGCGCAGGCAAGGTCTACAAGCCGGAACGCGCCGAGGTGGCGCTCGAGAACTTCTTCCGGCTCGACAACCTCGGCGCGCTGCGCGAGCTGGCTCTGCGGGAGGTCGCCGAGGACGTCGAGGAGCGCAGGCGGCCGATGGGACTCGATCCGCTCTCGCAGCAGGCGGTGGCCGAGCGCGTGCTCGCGCTCGTCGAGCCGCAGCCGAAGTCGCAGCGGATCATCAGGCGTGCCTGGCGCTCGGCGCAGCGGCTCGGCGCCGAGATCGACGCGCTCTGGGTGCGGAAGCCCGGCAGGCAGCCGTCGCCGGAGGAGGCGGCCCAGCTCGCCGCCTTGCGCCGGCTTTCCTCGATGCTCGGAGTGCACTTCCTCGAGGTCGAGGGGGACGACCTCGTCCAGACGGTGCGCCGGATCGCCGACGAGCGCGGCTCGACCTACATCCTCGTCGGGACGCCCGACGAGCGCCGCCGCGTCGAGATCCTGCGCGGCTCCCTGCTCTCGCGGATGGTGCGCGAGTTGCCGGGAATCGACATCCGCGTGGTCACCGACCGCGCGCTTCGCGAGGGGGTTAGCGAGTGAACTCGTTACGTCGAAAGAAGTCGAACGGCTCCGGAAAGCGCGTGCTCGTGCCGTTCACGCGGGGGCGGCTCGACCCGGCCGTGCTGGCAGCCGCGATCCGGATCGCGCGGGCGGAGGAGGCGACACTCGTGCCCGCCTACCTCGTGGTCACGCGTTACGAGTTCGCGCTCGACGCGCCGATGCACCAGCAGGTCGAGGTGGCGATGCCGCTGCTCGAGGCCGTCGAGAACGCGGCGCTGAAGGCCGGCGTCCCCGTCGATGCCCGGATCGAGAGCGGTCGCACGCCGGTTCACGCGTTGCAGCGACTCTGGGACGCCGAGCACTTCGACCGCATCGTCGTCCCGGCTCCGCACGGCCGGGAGCCGGGCTTTACGCCCAAGGATCTGCTCTGGATCCTCACGCACGCGCCGAGCGAGACGGCGATCCTGCGGCCGGACTCCGAGGAGGCGAGGGAACCGGAACTCGCGCACGCCGAAGCCGTCTAGGGTTCGGCACGTGCAGGTCGGCGTCGGCATTCCCGTTGCGGAGCTCGAGGCGCGGCGCGAACGGCTGCTCGCGCGCGTTCGCGAGCGCGGGCTTTCCGGCTGCGTCCTCTTCGACGCTCTCGCAATCCGCTACTTCACGAACTTCTGGTTCCTCGCCACCGAGCGGCCGGTCGTGCTCGCGATCGACGGGGCCGGGGAGCTGACGATCTTCGTGCCCGAGTTCGAGGTCGAGCGCACGAGTGCCGAGGCGAGCTTCGACCGGATCGAGTCCTACCCGGAGTACCCCGGGCTTCGGCACCCGATGGAGATCCTCGCCCGCGTGCTCGCCGACCTTGGCATCCGCGGCGCGATCGCCGCCGACCAGGACGGCTATCCGGGCATCCTCGGCTACCGGGGGCCGTCGTTGAGCGAGGTGACGGGCGGGCGCGTGGAGTCGGTCGCCGACGTCGTCGAGAGCCTGATGGTGTGCAAGAGCGAGGCGGAGGTCGCGCTGATCCGCGAGAGCGGACGCTGGTGCTCGTACGCTCATCGCGTCCTGCAGGACGCGTCGCGCGTGGGCGTGACCGAGGCGGATGCGAGCCTGCGCGCGACGCGCGAGGCGACGCTCGCGATGCTGGAGGCGCTCGGGCCGGAGTACTCGGGCCAGCTCGCGTCGTCCGACGGCGCGTTGGCCGGGTACCGCGGCCAGATCGGGGTGCGGAGCGCCTGGGCGCACGCGGTCGCGCACGCCATCGTGTTCCAGCCCGGCGACGTGCTCGTCACCGAGACGGCCGCGCCGGTGTGGGGCTACAACGCGGAGCTCGAGCGGGCGATGGTCGTCGGCGAGCCGACGGACGAGATGCGCCGGCTGTTCGAGCACATGCGCGCCGCGCAGCAGGTTGCGTTCGACCACGTGCGGCCCGGCGTAACGTGCGCGGTCGTCGACAATGCGGTGCTCGCGTACTTCGAGGCGCACGGACTGCTCGGGAACTGGCGGCAGCACACGGGCCACGGGATCGGACTCGGAAATCACGAGGCCCCGTTCCTCGACGTCGGCGACCACACGACGATCGAGCCGGGCATGGTGTTCACGATCGAGCCGGGCGTGTATGCGGAGGGCCTCGGCGGCTTCCGGCACTCGGACACCGTCGTCGTGACCGGCGACGGGATCGAGATCCTGACCGACTACCCGAGCGACCTCGAGAGCCTGACGATCCCTGTCTAGCCGTGAGGCCCCGGGCGGCCCGGGATCTCGCAGCCCCGGTCCGCTAGGCGGCCGCGGTGTCCTCCTGCCAGAGGTGGAAGGCGTTCCCCTCGCTGTCGTGGCAGGCGGCGAACCAGCCGTGGCCGGGGACCGGCGACTTGTCCTCGGCGTCGCCGCCGAGCTCGCGCACCTGGGCCACGGCCGCGTCGATCTCGTCCGTCTTGAAGTAGTAGTTCGGATAGCCGCTGCGTTCGTCGCTCGGGAAGATCGCCGTGCCCATCGTCTCGCCTGCGCGGGCCATCCGGTAGTCGAATCCGGGCATGCCCGAGTCCTGGAACTGCCAGCCGAACAGCCCGCCCCAGAACCGCTGCGCGCGGTCTGCATCCGCAGCCGGAAACTCGACGTGGACGATTTCTCCTGTCATTTGCGCTCCTTTCCTCGCGTGTTTGGCGAACCCTATGCACGCTCGACCGAGTGACGCCAACTCAGGGGACGCTGAGCCGAGGGTCGACACAGTGGCGGGCGTGGCCGACACCTAGTGGCGATGTTCGTCTACCACAGGAGGTGCGTCATGCGCCGCAGCATGCGCCTTATCGCCGTTCTGCTCGTAGTCGGCGCCGTCGGGTTCGGCGCGTCGGCTGCATTCGGCACCACCGGCAGCTCGACCGCCGGTAGCCTGAGCTTCAGCGTCAATGCCCCGGACACCGCCTCGGCGGGCCAGTCGATCGCGTACTCGACGTCGATCTCGAACACGTCGCTGGTCAACTCCGCGGATGCGATGATCACCGTCAGCATCTCGGGCCCCGGTCTGAACCGGTCGTCCGGGCGGATGGCGTACCACTTCGCTCCCGGCAAGACGCTCACGCGGGCCGGGACGTTCAAGGTTCCGGCGAACGCCGCGTCGGGCCAGTACACCGTCACGCTGACGGTCAACGCCGCCGGCGCCGGCCAGGGTCAGGCCCAGGCCTCGACCACGCTTGGCTAACGCGACAGCTGCAACGACTGTGAAAGGGCCGGCCCAGCCGGCCTTTTCGCGTTCAGCGGCCGAGGAGGGCCGCCAGGCCTCGGACACCCGTGGTGTCGAGCACCTCGTAGCGGTGGAGTGCGAACGGCGCGGACGCGCTCTGCGTCGAGCCCGGCTCCGTCGTGACGGCGAGCACGTAGCCCGCCTGACCCACGAGCCGTTCCGTCCGCGCGTCGAAGCGTCCGGCGGGGTAGGCGAACCACTGGACGGGGTGGTGGAGGTGCCGTTCGAGCGCGAGTCGTGACTGGATCAGCTCCTGGAGCGCCGCCGGGTCGCTGAGCCCCGGCAGTTCGACGTGGTGCACGGTGTGCGAGCCGACCTCGATCCCGTCCTGCTCGAGCGTGTGCAGCTGCGCCCAGCTGAAGAAGCTGACGTCCGGCCCCGAGATCCGACCCGTGATCACGTACGCCGTCGCCGGCATGCCGAGGCGGCGGAGAACCGGCGCGGCGTTCTTCAGCACGTCTCGGTACCCGTCGTCGAAGGTGACCAGGACGGGGCTCGCCGGCAGCGCCTTGCCGTGCTCGAGCGCCGAGAACAGCTGCTGCTGCGTGATCGCGTGGAAGCCGTGCACCTTCAGCCAGTGCATCTGCGCGGCGAAGTCCGCCGGTGCGACCGTGAGCGAGCGCGTGATCGCCGGCAGCGTCGGCCTGAGCACGTCGATGCGGTGGTACATCAGGATCGGCACGTCGAGCGTCCGGCTCGGCAGCGTCGCCGGCAGCGAAAGCCTCACGCTCGACGCCGGGTGGGACTTTGGCGCGGACTTCGACACGTTGATCGTCACCGGGTGCGTGTGGGGCCGCGACGAAGCCGCCTTGCTCCCTCCGCCCCGGAGACCGAGGAAGAGCCCGGCCGCGAGCGCGACGGCGAGCAGCGCGACGAGTCCGATCCGCCGCCTGCGCACACGGCGCCGGTGCGCGAGCCGCCGCTGGACGCGCGTGTCCTGCGTCAGCATCGACCGACTCTAGCTCGCAACTCGGAACATTCTTAAGACCCACCCATCCGCCGCGGAGCCGCGGCTTGGCCGCGGTGTAGCTCGGCCGGCAGTCCATACGTCGCGACGGGGAAGGGGGCTCACGGGGGAAACCGGCTGTTTCCCCCGTGCTCAGCCGGCCACGGGCGCGAACGTGCCCGCGCGGTAGACCTGGCCTTCGAGCGGGCGCCCGAGCACGCTTTCGAGCCACTCGGCAACGCCGATCAGCGCGTCGAGGTCGATCCCCGTCTCGATGCCCTCGCCGTGCAGCAGATAGACGAGATCCTCCGTCGCGATGTTGCCGGTCGCGCGCGGGGCAAAGGGACAGCCGCCGATGCCGCCGACCGACGCGTCGAGTACGGTCGCGCCGGACGCGATCGCCTCGTAGGCGTTGGCGAAGCCGGTCGACCGCGTGTTGTGCAGGTGGACGCCGACGGGCGGGCCGAGCTTGACCGTCTCCGTGACGAGGTGACGCACCTGCCGCGGCACTCCAACCCCGACCGTGTCCGCGAGCACGATCTCGTCGGCCCCGCCGCGCACGAGCCGTGCGGCGATCTCGATCACCCGCTCGGGGTCGATCGCGCCCTCGAACGGGCAGCCGAACGCCGTGCCGATCGTGACCGTGGCGCGGATGCCGTCCTCATGTGCGCGGGAGACGATCCGCTCGGCCGACTGCACCGAGTCCTCGACCGTCGTGCCGGCGTTCCGCTGGTTGAACTCCTCGCTGGCCGCGAAGGCGAAGTGCACCTCGTCCAGCCCGGTCTCGCGAAGCCGGTCGTAGCCGCGGTCGTTCAGGGCGAGGCCGGCGTAGACGACCCCGGGCACCCGATCGATTGCCGCGACGACCTTCTCGGCTCCCGCCATCTGGGGCACGCGCGCGGGATTGACGAAGCTGACGGCCTCGATCCGGGGCAGCCCGGCGCCCGCGAGGCGGTCGACGAGCTCGGCGCGCACCTCGGGAGCGAGCATCTTCGCGTCGTTCTGGAGCCCGTCGCGCGGCCCGACGTCGCAGATCGTGATCGCTGCGGACATCGCTGCTGAGGATAGTGCCCGGGAGCAGCGCGGGAGGCGTCCGGCGGCGGAGCTAGAAAGCAGTCGTCCACAACGACACAAGGAGCGACATGTCGAGCTACGAGCAGAAAGGGCAGGAGGCGCTCACCGCGGCGACCGGCTCGGGCTGGGTCACCTTCGGCGGCTACCTGCTCTTCGTGGTCGGGATCTTCCACGTCATCGACGGCGTCTCCGCGCTCTCCAAGGCGCGTGTCTTCGGTGCCGCCGGGCTGTTCTGGAACATCCGTTTCTGGGGAGTGGTGCTCTTGGTCCTCGGCGGCCTCGCGATCTACGCCGGTTGGGCCATCCTCGACCGGCAGGAGACCGGCCGTATGATCGGCGTCGTCCTCGCAGGCCTCGGGATCCTCGTCCAGCTGATGTTCCTGAACGCGTATCCGACGTGGGGCTGGGTCGCGGTCGGGCTCTGGACGATCATCCTCTACTCGCTGATCGTCCACGGCGACGAGTTCGCGCGGGCCAGATAGCGCACGTTTTCGGTGGGGGCCCGGTGCGGGCCCTCACTTCTTCCCGGCGACGACGAGCGTGTCGACCGCCTCCACACCGCCGTCGACGGGACGTGTGACGCGCCCCGCGCGACGGACATCGAGCCCTGCGAGCTCGGCGGTCAGCCCTTCGGCCGTGTAGAGCAGGTCCGGATTCGTCGGGCCCGGGGCGCCGGTGCCGATGTTCGCCAGGTCGTGGCCGGCGACGACGAGGGTGCCTCCCGGCGCGAGCGCGGCGCGAGCCCGGTCGAGCACGCTTCCCAGTTCGCTCACCGGCAGGTGGATGTAGAGCACGAGCACGAGGTCGAAGGCTTCCGGCTCCGGCTCGTAGTCGCGCACGTCGGCGAGCACCCAGTCGACGTCGGCGCCGGTGGCGCGACCGAGCTCGACCGCCGTTTCGGAGAAGTCCACCGCGGTCACGCGCCAGCCGCGCGCCGCGAGCCAGATCGCCGCGCGGCCGGCGCCGCAGCCGAGGTCGAGCGCGCGGCCGGGCGGGAGCGTTGCGATCTCCTCTCCCGCGACGCCGATCGGGTCGTCCTCACAGTGAAACCCGCGCTCCTGCCAGCGGCGGTTCCAGTCCTCGCGTTCCACGCCCTCTTCAATACATGATTCGCGGCGGATGGGCGACGCCGGGCGTTTCCGTGACCGGGCCGAGGGCGGCCGGTTGCTCGGCGAGCGCCTCACCGCGCTGGCGAGCCGCGACGACGTCGTCGTGCTGGCGCTGCCGCGCGGCGGCGTGCCCGTCGCGCGCCAGGTGGCGCGGGCGCTCGGCGCGCCGCTCGACGTCTTCCTCGTCCGCAAGCTCGGCCACCCCGGCCAGCCGGAGCTGGCGATGGGGGCGATTGCGACCGGCGGGACGCGCGTCCTGAACGACGAGCTGGTTCGCGAGCTGCGGCTCGGCGACGACGTCATCGACCGGGTCACCGAGCGGGAGCTCGCCGAGCTCGAGCGCCGCGAGCGCGCGTATCGCGGCGACCGCCCGCCGCCCGAGCTTGCGGGCAAGGTGGTGGTGCTCGTCGACGACGGTCTCGCGACCGGCGCGACGATGCGGGCGGCTGTGGCCGCCGTCCGGGCTCAGCGGCCGAAGCTGGTCGTCGTCGCGGTACCGACGGCGCCGCTGCACTCGCTTGCAGAGCTCCGGCGTGAGGCCGACGAGGTCGTCGCGGTGGTCACGCCCGAGCCGTTCCACGCGGTCGGGCTCTGGTACGAGGACTTCCGCGAGCTGTCGGACGACGACGTGCGGCGGCTCTTGCCGCTCCCGGCCGAGGTGCAGGTCGACGCGGGCGAGGCCGCCGCCGGCCTTACGCTTCCCGAGGGCGCGCGCGGACTCGTGCTGTTTGCGCACGGCTCGGGCTCGAGCCGCTTCAGTCCGCGTAACCGGTACGTCGCCGGCGTGCTCGCGGACGCCGGCTTCGCCACGCTGCTCGTCGACCTGCTCACGCAGGGCGAGGAGCGGACAGACCTGCGCACGCGCGAGCTGCGGTTCGACGTCGAGCTGCTCGCGGGTCGTGTCCTCGCTGCGGCGCGCTGGGCGGCCGCGGACGAGCGCCTCGGCGGTCTAGCGCTCGGGCTGTTCGGTGCGAGCACGGGCGCCGCGGCGGCGCTTGTCGCCGCGGCGCGTGAGCCGGAGCTCGTGCGCGCCGTCGTCTCGCGCGGCGGCCGGCCCGACCTGGCCGGGCCGGCGCTGACGGAGGTGCGTGCGCCGACGCTGCTCGTCGTCGGCGGCCGCGACGAGCCGGTGCTCGGTCTCAACCGCGAAGCCGCGAAGGCGCTGAGCCGGGCCGAGTCGGTCGAGCTGGAGGTGATCCCCGGCGCGACGCACCTGTTCGAGGAGCGCGGCGCACTGGAGCAGGTCGCCGAGCTCGCCCGCGCCTGGTTCGCCCGCCACCTGGCCAAGTAACACTGTGTTGCAAAAGTCCGTCAGGCGTCGGCCGCGAGGCGGAAGCCGGCGAAGATCTGCCGGCGGACCAGGCAGGTCCCAGTTCCGGAAGCCGAGGCGGGCAACCGTCGGGTGCGTGGCCCACGAGCCGCCGCGCAGCACCTTGTAGTCCGGCCCGAAGAACACCGCCGAGTACTCGCGGTACGGGAACGCCTCGAATCCGGGATACGCGGTGAAGTCCGACGCGGTCCACTCCCAGACCTCGCCGACGCCGCCGAGCACGCCGAGCCGTGCCGCCCGCTCCCATTCGAGCTCCGTCGGCAGCCGCCCGCCGGCCCAGCGCGCGAACGCGTCCGCCTCGTGCCAGGAGACGTGCTGCACCGGCTCGTCCGGCTCGACCGGCGCGATGCGTCCGAACCGCCGCAGTACCCAGCCCTCGCCGTCACCCTCCCAGCCGAGCGGCGGCTCGTCCCCGCCCCCGGCCGCCAGGAACGCCGCGTACTCCCTGTTCGTGACCGGCGCCGTCGCGATCCGGAACGGCTCGAGCGTGACCTCGTGGACAGGCCGCTCGTTGTCGTAGGCCCACGGCTCGTCGCTGCCGACCGAGCCGCGGCCGCCGTCGACGAGCACCAGCTCGCCCGGCCCGACCGCAGCCGCCCGGCCGCCCGGGTGCTCGAGACCCGAGAGCTGCAACGTCTGGAGCATCGTCTCGACGTGCTGCTGCTCGTGCTGGACGACGAGCCCGAACACGAAGCCGTCCCTGAGCAGCGGCTCGCCCGCGTCGAAGTCGCAGCGACCGAGCACATCGAGGGCGCGCGCCCGCACGTCCGCCAGGTACGCGCGCGCCTTCGCCGGATCCATCAGCTCGAGCGACGGCCGCTCGTCGCGCGCGTGCTCGAACGCGTCGTAGACGTCGTCGCCCGCGGGATAGATCGGCTCGGCGCCGGTGAGGCCCCGCAGCAGCCAGAGCTCCTCGAAGTGCCCGATGTGTGCGAGATCCCAGACGAGCGGGGACATGAGCGGCGAGAACTGCCGCACAAGGTCGTCGTCGGGCACGGGCTCGAGCAACTCGTTCGTGCGCGCCCGCGCGGCTGCGAGCTCCGCCGCGATGCGCTCCTCGAGCCCGGCCGCCGCGGTCACAGCGACGCAGTCTAGGAGCGCGCAGGCGCGTAGGATCTCCGGATCGGAGGCCGCCATGGGCATCTCTGCCGCTGAGATCGTCTTCACCGACGTGACGAAGCGCTACGCCGGACGGCAGAACGCGGCCGTCCGGAACCTGTCGCTCGTGGTCCCGGCCGGTGAGATTCTGCGTGCTCGTCGGGCCGTCCGGCGCCGGCAAGACGACGGCGATGAAGCTCGTGAACCGGCTGATCGACTTCGACGAGGGCGACGTCACGATCGACGGGCAGAGCATCCGCAAGCTCGACGTCACCGAGCTCCGGCGCGGGATCGGCTACGTGATCCAGCAGGTCGGCCTCTTCCCGCACATGACGATCGGGGACAACGTGGCGGTCGTGCCGAAGCTGCTCGGCTGGCCGAAGAAGCGGATCTCGGACCGCGTTGCCGAGCTGATGCAGCTCGTCGGGCTCGAGGCCGGCGACCGGAAGCGCTACCCGTCGCAGCTCTCCGGCGGTCAGCGCCAGCGGGTCGGCCTGGCCCGCGCGCTCGCCGCCGACCCGAAGGTGATGCTGATGGACGAGCCGTTCGGCGCCCTCGACCCCATCACGCGCGACCGCCTCCAGAACGAGTTCCTGCGGCTGCACGAGGTCGAGCGGAAGACGGTCATCTTCGTCACGCACGACATCGACGAAGCGATCAAGCTCGGCGATAGGATTGCCATCCTCCGCGAAGGCGGCGTGCTGGCGCAGTACGACACGCCGGACGCGATCCTCGCCAATCCGGCCGACGACTTCGTCGCGCGCTTCGTCGGCGCCGACCGCGGGCTGAAGCGGCTTGCGCTGCGGCGCCTCGACGAGATCGAGCTCGACCCGCCGAACGGCCGGCTCGACGGCCCGCGCACGAACATCCAGACGTCGCTTCGCGATGCGCTCTCGCTGATGCTCACCGAAGGCGCCGAGTCGCTCGTCGTCGTCCGCGACGACGGGGAGGTCGCCGGCACGCTGACGGTCGGCCAGGTCGGGAGGCTCCTCTCCGCGGAGGAGCACGCGTGAGCAGCGGCGGCCCCGTCATCCCGAACTTCGGCGGCGCGAGCAAGTGTGTCGTGAACAACGACCTGTTCTGCACCGACTGGGTGCAACAGAACTGGCGCGGCACGCTCGAACCCGCGCTCGTCCAGCACATCAAGCTGACGGCGATCGCCGTCGTGGTCGGGTTCGTGATCGCCTTCGCGGCGGCTGTGGTCGCACGCCGTTTCCGCTTCGTCGAGCAACCGTTCAGCCTCCTCAGCGCGCTCGTCTACACGATCCCGAGCATCGCGCTCTTCCAGCTGCTCGTGCCGTTCACCGGGCTGACGGAGACCACGGTGGAGGTGGCCCTCGTCGGCTACACGCTGCTCATCCTCTTCCGGAACATCCTCGCGGGCTTCCGGGCCGTTCCCGACGAGGTGATCGAGGCCGCCCGAGGCATGGGATTGCGGAGCCATCAGAATCCTCTGGCGCGTCGAGCTGCCGCTTGCCGTGCCGGCGATCGTCGCCGGCCTGCGCATCGCCGTCGTCACGATCGTCAGCCTGGCGACGCTGGCCGCGTTCGTGATCCCCGAGGGCCTTGGGGAACCGATCTTCATCGCGCTCCGCGACTACTTCAAGACGGAGATCATCTGCGCCGGCGCGCTGGCCGTGCTCCTCGCGCTCATCCTCGACGGGGGACTCGTCCTGGCACAGCGCGCCCTCACTCCCTGGACGAGGGCGAGCACGGCGTGATCCTGCTGGACACGGTCGGACCGGGCACCTTCCTCGACGGCTTCGAGTTCATCGGCGAGAACGGCTGGCTGATCTGGCACAAGGTCGTCGAGCAGCTGCAGCTCTCCGCGGCGGCACTGAGCATCGCGATCGCGATCGCGATCCCGCTCGGCGTCCTCCTCGGACACGTCCACAGGGGCTCGTTCATCGCCATCAACGCGGCCAACGTCGGCCGCGCCCTCCCGAGTCTCGCAGTCGTCGCGATCGGGATCTCCGTGCTCGGCATCTCGTTCACGAACATCATGGTCGCCCTCGTGATCCTTGCCGTGCCGCCGATGCTCACGAACGCCTACGTGGCCGTCGACCAGGTCGACCGGGACGTCGTCCAGGCGGCGCGTGGGATGGGCATGCGCGAGCGGGACGTGCTCTTCCGGGTCGAGCTGCCGCTCTCCGTGCCGCTGCTGTTCGGCGGTATGCGGACGGCAGCCGTCTACGTCGTCTCGACCGCAACGATCGCGGCGATCGCGGGCGGCGGCGGCCTCGGCGACATCATCGTCAACCAGGCGAGCTACCGGTTCGACGGCGTGCTCGGGGCCGCGTACTGCGTGACCGCGCTCGCCCTCCTCGCGGACTTCACGCTCGGCGGGGTCCAGTGGGCCGTCAGCCCGAAGAGCCTACGCGGCCGGACGCCGTTCGCAGGCGCCTCCCAGCCTGTATCCGACAAGTAGGGTTCGGCCGAATCAGGCCCAGCCGGGGCCTCGAGGAAGGGAGTGGCTGTGATCAGGAAGCGGACACGGCGCGCCGTCAAGGCCGCCTTCTGCGTCTCGTTCGGCATCGCACTTCTCTTAGGAGGACTGACGGCCGGAGCGCTGACCGCCTCGGCCGGCCAGCCGACGGTCGTGCTCGGCTCCAAGAACTTCACCGAGGAGTACATCCTCGGGCAGCTCTACAAGCAGGCGTTGCAGGCGAAGGGCTTCAAGGTCACCTACCACCAGAGCATCGGCTCGACCGAGATCATCGACAAGGCGTTGACGAGCGGACAGATCAACGTCTACCCCGAGTACCTCGGCACGTTGCTCAGCGTCGTCTTCAACAAGACGTCGGTTCCGAAGTCGCCGACTGTCGCTCTTGCGCAGGCAAAGGCGCTCGACGCAAAACGCGGCTTCACGCTGTTCACGCCGACGCCCTTCTATGACACGGACCAGATGGGCGTGACGAACGCGACGGCGAAGAAATACGGCCTGAAGTCGATCAGCGACATGAAGAAGATCCCCGGCCTGTCGATCTGCGGGTTCCCGGAGTTCCAGACCCGCTACGCCGGGCTCGTCGGCCTGAAGCAGGCCTACGGGATCAAGAACGCGAAGTTCGTGCCGCTGGCGGGGATCTCCGTCTATCAGGAGCTCGACACGGGCAAGTGCATCGTCGGGGACGTCTTCTCGACTGACCCGCAGCTCGCGTCTCCGTCCAAGTACACGATCCTTGCCGATCCCAAGGAGATCTTCAGCGAGCGGTCGCAGACGGTCGTGCCCGAGGTCAGCACGAAGCTGGCGTCCACACTCGGCCCGAAGTTCCGGCAGGCCATGAACGCCGTCTCGGCGAAGCTGACGCTGCCGGCCATGATCGCCATGAACAAGGCGGTGGCGATCGACAAGAAGTCGCCGCAGGCGGTGGCTTCGGCCTTCCTGAAGGCGAACGGTCTGGGGTAGATCGAACGCCCGGCGGCGGCGCGCGTCAGCTCCACACGCGCGCCGCCGTCTCGGCGATCGTCCGCAGCTTCGCCCACTGGTCGTCGCGCGAGAGCGCGTTGCCGACGACCGAGGTCCCGAAGCCGCACTGCGGCGACAGGGCGAGCCGCTCGAGCGGGACGAAGGCGCTCGCCTCCTCGATCCGTCGCGCGAGCCCGTCCACCGTCTCGCGTCGCGGCGTCTTCGTCGTCACGAGCCCGAGCACGACGACCTTCTCCGCGGGTACCTCCCGCAGCGGCTCGAAGCCGCCGGAGCGCTCGTCGTCGTACTCGAGCAGCAGCCGGTCGGCCCGGATGCGCAGGAAGATCCGCCCGGCGAGCGCGTCGTAGCTCCCCTCGACGAGCCAGCGGCTGCCCTGGTTGCCGCGGCAGAGGTGGAAGCCGGTCGTCACGCCTGCGGGCGCGGCGGCCAGGACGTGGTTGTCGAGCTCGAGCCAGGTGTCGACGGAGCCGCGCGCCTCGTAGAAGTCGCGCCAGCGCTCGTCGAGGAGCAGCGGGTAGTGCGGCGCGTCGAGCTGGACGTAGGTGGCGCCGAGCCTCACGAGCTCCTCGACCTCCTCGCGTAGGATCCGGGCCACGTCCCAGAGGAACTCGTCCAGCGACGCGTACGCGCCGGCAGACCGCTCCTCGTCCCAGAACTGTGAGAAGAGGCCCGGGCTCGGGAGCGTCACCTTGAGCGTCCGGCTCGTGCGCGGGAGCGCGTAGGCGAGCTCGTGCGCGGAGAGGAAGCGCCTTCGCTCGAGCCGGGCGCGCACGGCCAGCGGCGGCCGCGCGAGCGCGAGGTCGCCGACGGCGTCGCTCTTCCAGTCGCCCCAGAGGAACGCGTCGAGATTCCACTCCCCGAACCCGTCGACCGCCTCGACCATCTGACTCTGGAACGACAGCCGCCGCTGCTCGCCGTCCGTGACGACGTCGATGCCCGTCTCCTCCTGGCGGCGGAGCACCTCGTCGACGGCCGCGTCCTCGGCCGCGCGCAGTTCGTCGTCGCCGATCTCGCCGCGCTCGTGCCGCTCGCGCGCGGCAAGGAGCGCGGTCGGGCGGAGCAGGCTGCCGACGTGCTCGGAGCGTGGGATCGTCATCGGGCCGGGACCGGCTGCACGACTTCTTCGGGTTCGCACTTACGGCGCGCCTCCCCGTCCGAGATCCCGAGCGCCGCCACGGCCGCCCCGCAGAGCGCCAGCCCGGCCGAGACGAGCGTGGCGATCCGGAAGGCGTCCATCGAGGCCGAGCGTGCGGCGACGGCGTGC
Source organism: uncultured Actinomycetes bacterium (assembly GCA_963776735.1). Classification (GTDB taxonomy): domain Bacteria; phylum Actinomycetota; class Thermoleophilia; order Gaiellales; family Gaiellaceae; genus PALSA-612. The sequence goes on along the minus strand of CAVZNV010000015.1, from coordinate 2,097 downwards.
TGGCCTCGCTCGAGCGGGACGCCGGTCCCGCCGTTCGCATGGAAGACGAGCAGCACGACGAGCCCCAGGGTCGCGACGGTGAGGACATTGCCGAGCCGCGCGACTGTCTGGTTGAACCCGGATGCAATCCCGGACAGGCGCTCCGGTGCCGAGGAGAGCGCCGTCGACGTGATCGGCGCGACCACCATCGAGAGGCCGAACGAGAACACCAGCAGACCCGGAACGCCGAAGCGCCAGAAGTCGGTCTCGCTGCGCATGAACGAGAAGAGCACGAAACCCGCCGCCACGAGACACGGGCCGACGGCGAGGAGCAGCCGCGGGCCGTGCTCGTCCGCGAACTTCCCGAACCTCGACGAGAGGAGGATCATCACGATGCTGCTCGGGACGTTGGCGAGACCGGCCTCCGTCGGCGAGAAGCCCAGGAACTGCAGGTAGATCGTGAAGTAGAAGAAGAATCCGCCGAGCGCTCCGTAGACGAGCAGCGTCTCGAGGTTCGCGAACGCGAAATTGCGTCGCCGGAACAGGTCGAACGGGAGCAGCGGCTCGGAGACGTGGCGCTCCACGAAGACGAACGCGACGAGCGAGCCGGCAGCGACGGCGAACGCCCACCAGACCGTGCCGAAGCCGTTGGCGGCGCCCTCCACCATCCCGTACGTGAGCATCCCGAATCCGAGCGCCGCCAGGACCGTTCCCGGGATGTCGAGCCGGCCGACGCGGTGCTCGGCGCGCGGGCCGCAGCGACCGCGCTGTGCGAACCAGACCGCGCCGGCGGCGAGCGGCAGGTTGATGAAGAAGATCCACCGCCACGACACCCACTGGACGAGCACGCCGCCGAGCGGCGGGCCGCCGAGCGTCGCGACGCTCGTCCACGCCGTCCAGAGTCCGACCGCCCGCCCGGCCTCGTCGCCGTACGTCTCGCGCAGCAGCGCGAGGCTGTTCGTGGTCAGGAATGCGGCGGCGGCTCCCTGCAGCACGCGGGCCACGATCAGCACTCCTCCAGTGGGTGCGGCGCCGGCGAGTGCGGAGGTGGCTGCGAACCCGACCACCCCCCAAACGAACGTCTCCCGCCGGCCGCGGCTGTCCCCGATCGCCCCGGCCGGAAGGTAGAGCGCGGCGAGGGTCAGCGAGTAGGCGAGGAAGACCCACTGCTCGCCGACGAGGCTGAAGTGCAGGTCTTGCTGGATCGTCGGCAGGGCGACGACGACGACGGTCGCGTCCACGAACGCGAGCGAGGAGCCGAGCACAGTCGCCGCCAGCGTCAGCCGCCGGGCTCGATCGGTGTTCGGCGGAGCGGCCGTCATTGACAGCGAAGACTAGGTGCGCGGACAATCCCGGCCCGGACTCAAGACGAAAGGAGTCGCCATGAGCGCCTGGCAGGTCGCCGACGTGAACGAGATCCCGCCTGTGAAGGAGGACTGGCCGGACACCTGGAAGTCCGTCCGCCACCACTTCGGCATCACCGGCTTCGGCGTCAACGCGGTCACGAAGGACGCCGGGAACGTGCTGATCCCGAGCCACGACGAGACTGCTTCCGGTCAGCAGGAGCTGTACTTCGTCCACGCGGGCGGCGTCAAGGCGACCGTCGACGGCGAGGAGGTCGAACTACCGGCCGGCTCGTTCCTCCACTGCGAGCCGGAGGTCGTGCGCGCGCTCGAATCGACCGAGTCGCCGACGACGCTGCTCGTGATCGGCGGCGCTCCCGGCAAGGCGTACGAGGTCGGGCCGTGGGAGCAGTAGCCTGAACATCGAGCGGGTGTGGCGGAACTGGTAGACGCGCCGGGTTTAGGTCCCGGTGGGCCGAAAGGTCTGTGGAGGTTCGAGTCCTCTCGCCCGCACTGACGCGTACACCTCGGTGAGCGACGCGGCCGCGTCGGGGCTCGGCAGATCGCGTGCGGCGGCGACGAACTCGGGCCGGCGCTCGGTGTAGAAGCGGACCACGTCGCCGTCGGGCCGGCGCCAGAGGCAGTGCGCGACGAGCAGGAGCTCCGGCAGGACACCCGGCACGCCGTCGAGCGGGCCGTCGATCCGCACCGGATGGGCTTCGTGATCGCGACTCGGGACGAGCTTCCCGACGGCGCCGCCGTACGCGTCGGCGCA
>CAVZNV010000014.1:0-28090 GCA_963776735.1 uncultured Actinomycetes bacterium | reverse complement strand
TGCTCTGCCCTCATACAGAGCATTGTGACTCGCGCCTGGGCGTACTCCATGCCTCGGCAATCTCCGCGAAGTCCGGGCTTGGCCCGGACGTAGCTCAGGCGAACCGCGACGCGACCACGAAGGGAAGGGGGCTCACGGGGGAAACCGGCCGTTTCCCCCGTGCCAGTGAACGCGTGCGACGGCCTCCACCTCGACCAGGACGCCTGCCGGCAACGACACGCCGAACGTCGACCGGGCCGGGAACGGCGCACCGAAGTGCTTCCGGTACACCTCGTTGAAGGCGGCGAAGTTACCGAGGTCGCTGAGGAAGCACGTCGTCTTGGCGACGGCGTCGAGGCTCGAGCCGGCCGCTTCCAGGATCGCCTTCAGGTTCGCGATCACCTGCTCGGTCTGCTCCTCGATCCCGTCGCCGACGAGCCCGGAGCCGTCGGCCGCAGCGCCGATCTGGCCGGCGGTGAAGACGAAGCCGTTCGAGACGATGGCTTGCGAGTACGGTGCGCCGCCGAACGGGCCGGCAGCCTGGTCGGTCGAGACAACGATCTTGTCCTCCACGGACTACTCCTTTCTCAGGTGTGGTGCGCTGCGCGGGCGGCCTGCCTGGGCAAGCGCGACCCCGAGCGCCTTGAAGATTGCGTCGAGCACGTGACCCGAGTCGGTGCCTTCGATCAAGCGGACGTGCAGCGTCAGCCCGGCGCCTTCGGCCAACTGGCGCAGGAACTCGGCGACGACGTCGGTCTCGAGTCCGCCGACGCGCGCCTCCGTGAGATCGATGTTCGTGACGACGAGCGGCCGCCCCGACGCCTCCAGCGCGACGTGCGCGAGCGCCTCGTCCGCCGGGACCGCCGAGGACCCGTGACCGCGCACACCCGGGTCGCGCAGCTCCGGCGCGAGCGCCTCGCCGAGCGCGCGGCCCGCCGCGGCGACCTCGTCCGCAGTCGCCCCCGGCTGAACCTCGAGCAGCACGTCGAGCGCGGCGTACTCCGCCAGCAGGCCGATCAGGTGGTCGAGAACGGGGAGCCCGGTCGAGATCTGCGACCGCTCCTGACCCGAGACCGCCGCCCGGACCCGCAGGCGAGGTGCGTCGTGGCCGTCAGCCGTCGACGCGTTCAATCCGCGCCCCGAGCCCGCGCAGCCGCTCGTCGATCCGCTCGTAACCGCGGTCGATCTGGCCGATGTTCCCGATCGTCGACGTTCCCTCGGCGCAGAGGCTTGCGATCAAAAGGGCCATGCCCGCACGGATGTCGGGGCTCTCCATCCGTTGGCCGTAGAGCTTGGCCGGCCCGGCGACGACCACGCGGTGCGGGTCGCACACGATGATGCGCGCGCCCATCCCGACGAGCTTGTCGACGAAGAAGAGCCGACTCTCAAACATCTTCTCGAAGACGAGCACGGTGCCACGCGCCTGGGACGCGAGCACGACGGCGATCGACGTCAGGTCGGCCGGGAAGGCGGGCCAGGGCCCGTCCTCGACCTTCGGGATTTGGCCGCCGAGGTCGTCGAGCACGGCGAGCTTCTGGCCCGACGGAACGTGGACGCTCGTCCCGTCGACCTCGACGAGGACGCCCAACCGGGCGAACACGGGCAGGATCGAGCCGAGGTCGTCCGGAGCGGTGTCCTCGATGGTCACCTCGCTGTCCGTGACGGCGGCGAGGCAGATGAAGCTCGCGACCTCGATGTGCTCCGGGCAGATGCGGTGCGTCCCGCCGGTGAGGGTTCCGACACCCTCGACGCGCAGCCGGTTCGTACCGATGCCGTCGATGCGCGCCCCGAGCGAGACGAGGAACTCGCACAGGTCCTGCACGTGCGGTTCGCACGCGGCGTTGCCGATCACGGTCTCGCCCGCGGCGAGCGCCGACGCCATGACGGCGTTCTCCGTCGCGGTCACGCTCGCCTCGTCGAGGAACAGCCTCGTCCCGGTGAGCCTGCCCTCGAGCTCGTAGTGCTGACCGAGGGAGATCCGCGCTCCGAGCGCGTCGAGCGCGTGGATGTGCGTGTCGAGCCGGCGCCGGCCGATGACGTCGCCGCCCGGCGGCGGCACGACCGCCTTGCCGCAGCGCGCGAGCAGCGGGCCGGCGAGCAGGATCGATGCCCGGATCTCGCGGCACAGATCCTCGTCGAGCTCGTGCGTGGTCACTTCCGCAACGTGCACGCGGACCTCGCTGGGACCGGTCCAGTCCGCCTCGCCGCCGATGTGGCGCAGGAGGGCCAGCATCGTGTCGACGTCCTTGATCCGCGGCACGTTCTCGAGCTCGACCGGCTGGTCGGTGAGGACGCACGCGGCGAGGATCGGCAGCGCCGCGTTCTTGTTCCCGGTCGCGCGTACCGTGCCGGAGAGGCGGTTGCCTCCCTCGATCACGAACGACTGCTTGAGAGCGTCTGCCACGGCGGTCTGCAAGGCGCAAGTAGCCTACCCACCTCATGGAACCGACCCGCGAGCAGGCCTGGGCGACGCTGACGGAGTACACGAAGAGCGAGGCGCTGCTCAGACACGCGCTCGGTGTCGAGGCCTGCATGGGCTGGTACGCCCGTGATTTCGGCGAGGACGAGGAGCTCTGGCGGGTCGTCGGACTCCTCCACGACTTCGACTACGAGATCCACCCGACGCTCGACAAGCACCCTCAGGACGGCGCCCCGATCCTGCGCGAGCTCGGCTATCCCGAGGTCGTCGTCGAGGCGGTTCTGTCGCACGCGGAGCACCTCGCGATGCCGCGCGACACGCCGCTGAAGAAGACGCTGTTCGCCTGCGACGAGCTCTCCGGCTTCGTGGCCGCGTGCTGCTTCGTCCGTCCGGACGGGATCGCGAAGCTCGAGCCGCGGTCGGTGAAGAAGAAGCTGAAGCAGCCGTCCTTCGCGGCCGGCGTCCACCGGGACGAGGTCTACGCGGGCGCGGAGCTGCTCGGGCTCGACCTCGACCAGCACGTCGCGAACGTCATCGAGGCGATGCGCGAGTCCGCGGACACACTCGGTCTGACCAAGTAACACTGTGTTACAAGGTCAGGCGGCGAGCGCCTCGATCAGTCGATCGAGGTCGTCGTCCGACGTCCAGTAGCCGCACGACACGCGGATGAGGCCGCTGCCCGGGATCTCCCGGACGATCACGGCGCGCTCGGCCAGACGCGCGACCGCCGCGGCCGGCTCGTCGTGCGGACGGAAGGAGACGAGCGTCGACTGGCCCGGCGCCGTGACGACCTCGAATCGCTCCGCGAGCACCGCCCGGAAGCGGGCCGTCGTCTCGCGCGCGTGCTCGAACCGCCACTCGGGCGCCGCGTCCAGTGCGGCGCCGAGACCGGCCAGGAGCGTCGCGCCGATGTAGCCGTGGTCGAACCGCTTCGCGCCGTCCGACGGCTGGAAGGCGCCGTCCGGGTCGAACCGCGTCTGCGAGAAGTACGTCGGCGCGGACACCCGGAGGGAGTCGGGATCGCGGATGTAGAGCGCCCCGGTCGAGTCGGGCCCGCACGGCCACTTCTGGCCCGAGACCGTGTAGTAGTCGTACGGCGTCGCGTCGACGGCGATCGCTCCTCCCGATTGCGCGCCGTCGACGAGCAGCGGCAGGCCTGTCTGCTCGCGAAGCGCGGCGATCGGGAGCTCGTTGCCGGTGACCCAGGACACGTGCGAGAGCGCCAGAAGCCGGGTCTTCGGCGTGACCGCGTCGAGCAGCCGGTCGAGCGCGTCCGCGGGTGCGAGCCCGCGCGTGGCCGCGACACGCACACGGACGCCGGAGACATTCAGCGGCCCGAGCAGGCCGAAGTGCTCCTCGTCCGTAGTCACCACCTCGTCGTCGGGCCCGAGACCGAGCCCGGCGAGGACGATGTTGCACCCGTTCGTCGTCGACGTCGTCAGCGCGACGTTCTCGGACGGCACCCGGATCAGCCCGGCGAGCTGCCCGCGGACGCGCTCGCGCAGCTCCCGGGTCGCCGTGAAGTAGCTCATCCCCGCCCGCCCCTCGGTCAGGTCGACGAGCGTCTGCGCAACCATCGCCTCGGCGGTCGCGCGCGCGACGGGCCCGTTCGTGCCCGCGTTCAGGTACGCGAGCCGCGCCAGGACGGGGAACGCGGCGCGGGCTTCCTCGAACGTCGTCACAGGACGGACAGCTCGACGGGCGCGTGGTCGGACAGCACGACGCCATTGTGACGACGCCGCTCCTCCGGCCAGACCTCGAGCTGCGTCGCGGACCCTCCGCGGACGAGCACGTCGTCGATCCCGCCGTGCGGCGCCGAAAATCCCGGGAGGCTGAGCGAGGCGTTGAAGTCGCCCGCGAGCACGAGCGGTTCGCCGTCGCGGACGAGCCCGTCGAGCCAGGTGAGCGCGCGCTCGACCTGCGTCCGGGCCGCGTGTGGGGACGCATGGATGTTCGCGACGACGAGCCTGTCGTCGATGCGGACCGCCTGGCAGACGCGCGGATGCTCGCCTCTGTCGCTGACCGTGCGCGAGCCGAGGCTCTCAACCGCGTGCCCGGGCGCGACGAGAATCGCGTTCGCCTGGCCGGTGAACGCGGAGCGGAGAGCGGCGTAGTGCGCGGAGGTGATCGTCCTCCCGGCTCTGGCGCCGAGCGGCGCCCGGCGCGCGCGGGCAGCGAACGCCTGCATGCCCGTCCAGCCGGCCAGTCGCGGCACCGACCAGAGCGGGAGTTCCTGGAGGCAGACCACGTCCGGGCGACCGGCGACCGCGAGCCGGACGGCGGCCTCCACGTACCCGCGCCGCCCGGGCGGGTACGAGCGGCCGTGGTAGACGTTCCAGCTCCGGATCAGCACCGCCTGCGGGCTCTAGTCTAGGCCGGTGCGCGTCCTGCTCTGCGACCCGCCGGCATTCACGCCCCAGTACGACCACGAGCTCGCCGCCGGGCTCGCACGCGGAGGCGCGGACGTCGAGCTCGTCACGTCGCACTTCCGCTTCGGCGAGGCGCCCGAGCCCGACGGCTACGTCCGCCGAGAGCTCTTCTACCCGTGGAGCTCGCGCGCCTTCCGGCGCTCGCCGCTCCGCCTACCGCTGAAGGCGGCGGAGCATCCGGTCGGCATGGCGCGGCTTTCGCGCGCGCACGCGGACGTCGTGCACCTCCAGTGGCTCGCGTGGCCGCGCGTCGACCGCGCGCTCCTGCGCCTGCGCGCGCCCGCCGTGTTCACGGCGCACGACCTGCTCCCGCGCCGCTCCGCCTCGGAACGCGGACTCTGGCGCGAGCTCTTCGGCCGCTTCGCGGGGATCGTCGTCCACAGCGAGCGGGGCCGAGAGGTGCTGGCCGACCTGGGCGTGCCCGAGGAACGGCTGCACGTGATCCCGCACCCCGTCTTCCCGAGCAACCCGCCGCGCAGCGACGACGGCCGGACGCTGCTGGCGCTCGGCGTCATCCGCCCGTACAAGGGTCTGCAGGACGCGATCGCGGCGACGCAGCGGATCGACGGCGCTCGCCTGCTCGTCGTCGGAGACCCCCTGGAGCCGGTCGAGCCGTATCAGGCGCTGGCAGGCGACCGGGCCGAATGGCGGCTCGGCTATCTCCCGGACGCGGAACTCGACCGCGCGCTCGGCGAGACGACCGTCGCCGTCTTCCCGTACCGAGCCGAGCTCGACCAGTCGGGTGCGCTGCTGCGCGCGCTCGGCGCCGGAGTGCCGGCAGTGGTCTACGACGTCGGCGGACTGGCCGAGCCCGTGCGGGCGTTCGGCGCGGGTCGCGTCGTCCCGGCCGGTGACGTCGAGGGCCTTGCCGCAGCCGCCGAGGAGCTGCTCGGCGACCCGGCGGCGCTCGAGACGGCCCGCGAAGGCGCGCGGCGCGCGCGGGCCGAGCTGACGTGGGACCGCGCGGCCGCCGCGCACCTCGAGCTGTATCGGGAGATCGCCTTCTAGACCCGCTCGACGACCGCGACGATGTGCGTCCCGCCGTCGAGCGCGCCGGGCTCGCGGCACGCGGCGATCTCGACCTCGAGGAAGCGGTCGTCCCAGGCATCGTTTCCGGCCGAGATGAAGTTCGCCGCCGAAGCGACGAGGACGCGGCACGGATGGCGGCCGAGCAAGGATTCGAGCTCCCGCCAGCGATAGAGGCGGCAGACGTGGCCGTGGTTGATGTCCGCGGGCAGATTGCCCGTCTCGACGACGTCGCCGACGGCACGCTGCCAGCCGAACTCCTCGATCAGCTCCGGGAAGAACGCGAAGAAGGCGCGCATCGAGCCGAGCAGCGACATGACGCTCAGGAGCACGCGACCCCCGGGGCGCGTGACCCGCAGGAGCTCCGCCAGGGCGCGGTCGGCCTCGTCGAGGACGTAGCTGAGCGGCCCGCCGTAACACACGACGGCGTCGAACTCCCCGTCTTCGAACTGACCCAGGTCAACGATGTCGAGCACGAGCCGCCGCTCGACCGACGCCTCGACGGCGGCCGTCTTCTCGCGGTGCAGTTCGAGCTGGCGCGGAGAGATGTCGCCGGCGACCACGCGGGCGTCGATGTCGGCCAGCTCGAGCGTGAACCGTCCGGGGCCGGCGCCTGCGTCGAGGACGCGATCGCCGGCCTGGACGAACTCCCGCAGGAGGCGCCTGTGCACCTCCAGCGAGACACGGTCCATCGGCCGGGAGTCGAAGCGCACCCACTCCCGCTCGCCGTACTCGTCGTAGAACCCTGCGATGTACGCGGCGTCGTACGGGATACCGGCCACGGTCGGAGTATCGAGGATCAAGCAAGATGGGTTCGTGCTCCGGCGCAGCCGATTCGCCGATGTGATCTCCCGCCAGCTCGACCTGTTCGAGCGCGACGAGGCCGATCTGATCCGCCGGTGCGACGAGGCGGAGCGAGCCTACGACCGGGCGGACCGCGACGAGGCCGAAGAGCGGTATGGCGACTACGTCGACCTCGTCGAGACCGGAACGGAGGCTCTTGCCGACCTGCGCTGGTCGTACGCGGCGACGCTCGACGAGGACGCGGCCGAGGAGTACGAAGAGGCGTTCAACCGCGCCGTCAAGAAGCGGCTGGCGCGCTTCGGGAACGAGATCGACCTGCGCTAGCGAGCGCGGCGGCGGACGATCGTGGCCGCCCCACCGGAGAGCGCGAGCAGACCCGCGAGTCCGGCGACGAGCGCGACGAGCGCGACGAGCACCGTCGACGACGAGCCGCCCGCGGCGCCGAGCGCCGTCGGCGTCTCGTGGGCGCCCGCGAGCCGGCGCGCGCTGCGACGGGCGAGCGCGCTCTGGAGGTCGTCCTCGAGCGACGAGTAGACCTTCAGGTCGGTCGGCGCGTTCTGCATCGCCTGGTGATAGCACGCGGCCGAGTACGTTCCCTCGATGCGTCCGTCGTTGGACCAGTCGGCGATCACCGCCTGCCAGCAGGGCGTGGCGGCCGGGGCGGACGGCGTTCGCGCGAGAGCAGAGAGAGCGAGCACGAGGACGAGCGCCCCGAGAGCAAGGGGGTAGCGGCGCATCCTTCGACATTGCCCTGCGCACCCGGCGCCAAACGTAAAAGTGCTGCAAAAGCCGTGAAGAACCGTCTAAGAAGTGGCGTGTTACCGGTGACCGAAGTGGTGCGCCTGCGGCAGCGACGAGCGCACCTCGGCCAATCCGGCGGCTTCGCGGGCGAGCGGCGCGAGCGACTCGAGCCGGTCGACGACGACGTTCAGGTTGCGCCCGACGCGCTCGAGCTTGCCTCGCGCCAGCAGCAGCGGCTCCCCCCGGACGAGCGCCCGGAAGCGTTCGTAGACCTTCGGCTGGACAACGAGGTTGACGAGCCCGGCCTCGTCCTCGAGCAGCATGAACACGACGCCGTTCGCGGTCGACGGCCGCTGGCGCGCGACCGCCAGCCCGGCGATCGCGATCCGGTCTCCGTCGCGCTTCGCAGCCAGCTCCGTGGTCGCGATCACCTCTGACGGCAACAGCGGCCGCAGAAGCTCGAGCGGGTGCGGGCCGACGGAGAGGTTGGTCGTCCGGTAGTCGGCGAGCATGCGCTCCCACGGCGTCTGGTCGGGAAGCTCCGGCACCTCGGCCGTCGGCTCGAGCGGCAGTGCGAGCTGCTTCGCCGCACCGCGCGTCCCCGGAACGCTCTGCGGTCGCGGGACGAGGCCGAGCTGCCAGATCATCGTGCGCCGCTGCTCGCCGAAGCAGTCGCACGCGCCCGACTCGACGAGCGCCTCGACGCAACCCCGGTCCGTCGGCGCGCGCTGCGCCAGGTCGCGGAGGCCGGCGTACGGCTGCCCGGCGACGACGGCTTCTGCCTCCTTCTCCCCCACGCCCGAGACATAGCCGACGCCGACGCGCACGGCGCCGTCCTCGATCGCGCAGAGTGCCTCGCTCGCGTTCACGTCCGGCGGGAGGACGCGCACGCCGCGCCGCTCGCCGTCGCGCACGAGGCTGGCGGGCGGGTAGAAACCCATCGGCTGCGCGTTCAGCAGCGCGCAGAGGAACTCGGCCGGGTAGTAGCGCCGCAGCCAGGCCGACTGGTACGCGAGCAGGGCGAAGGCGGCGGCGTGCGACTTCGGGAAGCCGAAACCGGAGAAGCCGACGAGCTTGTCGAAGACCATGTCGGCCGTCGCCGCGTCGACGCCGTTCGCGAGCGATCCCTCGACGAAACGGCCGCGGTGCGCCTCGAGCGCCTCCAGGCTCCGCTTCCGGCTCATCGCCCGCCGTAGTCCCTCCGCCTCGCCGACCGAGAAGCCGGCGAGCGCCATCGCCACCTCGAGCACCTGGTCCTGGAAGACGACCACGCCGAGCGTTTCGCGGAGGGGCTCGTCGAGCAGCGGATGGTCGGCCGGCGCGACGAAGCCCGGATCCTCGCGCCGCTTCTGCCGCCGCTCGATGTACGGGTGGACGGCGCCGCCCTGGATCGGGCCGGGCCGCACGAGCGCAACCTGGACGGTCAGGTCGTCGAGGTTCTCCGGCCGCGTCCGCAGCAGGCTCTGCATCTGCGCGCGGCTCTCGATCTGGAAGTCGCCGACCGTGTCCGCCGCCTGGATCTCGGCGTAGACCTCACCGTCGTCGAGCGCGATTCGCGACAGGTCGATCGTCTCGCCGCGGGCCCGGGCGATGCGGTCGACGCAATCCTCGACCGCGGAGAGCATCCCCAGCCCGAGCAGGTCGATCTTCATGAACCCGGCGTCGGAGCACGAGTCCTTGTCCCACTGGCAGATCTGCCGCCCTGCCATCGCCGCCGGCTGGACGGGGACGAGCTCGACGAGCGGCCTGGTCGAGATCACCATCCCGCCCGGGTGCTGCGAGATGTGACGCGGCAGGCCGGCGATCTGCTTGCTCAGCCAGCCGAGCGCGCGCCAGCGCCGTGACCTCAGCTTCTCCTCGGCACCCGGCAGCGCGCGTAGCTCTTCCTCGACGCGGTGCGGGTTGCCCTCGGTCAACCGTGCGAGGCGCTCGAGCTCGGCGTACGGCAGGCCGAGCGCCTTCCCGAGGTCGCGGATGGCGCCACGCGCGTGGTACGTCGAAAAGCTGGCGACGAGCGCCGAGTGCTCGGGGCCGTAGCGCTCGATGACGGCGACGATCAGCTGCTCGCGGATGTCGCGCGGGAAGTCGAGGTCGATGTCGGGCACACCGGCCATCTCCCGGTTCAGGAAGCGGCCGAGCGAGAGGCCGGCGGCGACCGGATCGACGTGCGAGAGTCCGGTCAGGTAGCAGACGATCGAGCCGACCGAGCTGCCGCGTCCGCGGCCGGGCGGCAGCGCGTGACGCGGCGAGCCGGGGCCGCGGAGCCGGGCGGCGATCTCGCTCGCCATCTCGAGCACCTCGTGGTGCAGCAGGAAGAAGCCGGACAGCCCGAGGTCGGCGATCAGCCGGAGCTCCTCCTCGAGCCGGCACCTCGCCCGACTTTGCAACACAGTGTTACTTGGCTCGTAGCGCGCGGCGAACGCGTCCTCGCAGACGCGGCGGAGCTGGACGTCGGCCGGGTCGTCGCGGTCGGAGAAGTCGGGGTAGCGGTAGCCGAGCTCTTCGGTCAGGTCGAACTCGAGGCGATCCGCGATCTCGCGAGTGCGCGCGATCGCCGCGGCGTCGTCCGGGAACCGGGTGTGCACTTCGTCGAGCGGGAGCAGGACGCTCTCCCAGTTGCCGCGGCGCTCCGGCTCGCAGCCTTCCAGCGACGTGCAGTTCTTGATCGCGACGAGTGCGTCCTGGAGGACGGCGCGTGGCTTGCTGTGCGCGTGGACGTCGCCGGTGACGACGGTGTCGACTCCGAGCGCCTCGGCCAGGTCGCGGAGTGCCCTGTTCCGCCGGGCGTCGCCTCGTTCGTACGGACGCTGGAGCTCGACGTAGAAGCGCTCACGGCCGAAGGCTGCAGCAAGAAGCGCGGCGGCATTCGGGTCGCGGACGCCGAGCCCGTGCCGGGCGCAACCGGAGAGGCAGACGAGCCCTTCGTTCAGCTCGACGAGCAGCTCCGGGGCGAGCGCCGGCGGCAGGAGCTCCGTCGGTTTCAGTCGTGTCGCAGCGTGCGCTGCGGTGATCAGCCGGCAGAGGTTGGCGTAGCCCTCCGCGGACTCCACGAGCACGGTCACGTGGGCGCCACCATCGAGTGTCAGCTCGGCGCCGGTGATCGGGCGGACGCCGAACGCCTTCGCTGCGTTCGCGAACTCGAGCGATCCGCAGAGACCGTCGTGGTCGGTGAGCGCGAGCACCTCGTAGCCGAGCTCTGCGGCGCGGACGGCGAGCTCTTCCGGCTGCGATGCCCCGTCGAGGAACGAATAGGCTGAGTGGCAATGCAGCTCGACGTAGGTCACAGGCGATGACGCCCGTCGTGCTCGGCCCCGGCGAAGGCGAGACGATCAGCGACCGGGCCGAGCGGAACGTCAGGATCCTGCTCGACCACGAGCTCGCCGACGTCACGTGGACGCGGTACGAGCCGGGCGAGCGCGGCCCCGACCCGCATGTCCACCGACAGCACGCGGACGCGTGGTACGTGCTCGAGGGCGAGCTCACGTTCGGGCTCGGGCCGGGCGGCGAGGAGCTGCGGCAGGCGCCGGCGGGATCGCTCGTGCTCGTTCCGTCGGGCGTGATCCACACGTTCCGGAACGACGGAGAGGCGACGGCCCGGTTCCTGAACGTCCACGCGCCGAGCAGAGGTTTTGCCGAGTCGCTGCGAGCCGCCCGGGACGGCCGGGAGTTCCGGTGGGATTCGTTCGATCCGCCGGAGGACGGTGGGAGGTCCGCCGGCGCCGCGGTCGTGCTCGGGCCGGGCGAGGGAGAGCAGATCCTCGGCGGCGCAGTGCTCTTCAAGGCGGAGGTCGGCGACGGCGACGGTACGTTCGCGCTGTCGGAGATCACGCTCCCGCCCGGCTATCCGGGACCGGTCCTGCACCGCCATGCCCGGACGCTGGACTCCTTCTACGTGCTCGAGGGGACGCTGACGATCCGGCTCGAGGATCGTGAGATCGAGGCAGGCCCCGGCTCGTTCGGCGCCATGCCGCCCGGCGTCGTGCACTCGTTCGCGAACCGCTCGGACGGGACGGTGCGCGCGCTCAACCTGATGGCGCCCGGCGGGTTCGAGCAGTACCTCAAGGAGCTCGCGGCCGCGGCACCTCCCGGCGAGCTGCCCAGCCCGGCCACGATGGCCGAGATCGCCTCCCGTTACGACTTCGAGCCTGTTTGACCTGCAAAAGGCACGCTTTTGTTGCAGACGCGCATCACACTCGTGCGGATTTTCACGATAGAATCGGCAGTGGGTGGTAGGTTGGGGTGCCCCGAGAAGCATGTCCACAAAGGACATGGCCGGCTGAGCTAGGCCCGCTGGGTGAACCACGCGCCTTCCTCGACGTCGCGGTAGACGACGCAGCGCTCGCCGTCTTCGAGGACGAGGTCGAAGTAGCGGCGGCTGACGGGGTCGTCCGTCCACCAGCGGTCGACGACGCGCCACTCCTCCCGGACGAGCATCACCGGCCGGCGGTTCACGTCCCGCGGCGTCCCGTCGAAGCCGGCTTGCACGAGCGCCGGCCTCGGCGCATTCAGTCGCGTGGGACGAGGAGCGCCCGGCGTTCGGGAATCCGCGACCACGGAGCCACCTCGACGACCGTGCACACCGCACCCGCACCCGCGCTCGCGCGTGCCTGACGCAGACCTTCCTTCAGCCGCGCGCCGGTGCGGCGAACGCCCTCCGGCCGGACGAGCTCGAGCTGCTGTCCGGTCCACTCGGCGAGCTCGACGAGCTCGAGACCGAGCGCGAGGACGGGCGCGGGAAGTTCGGCCAACTTTGAGCCGAGCGCGATACGCAGCCGCTCTCTCTCCGCCGTCGGCTCGCGCACGGTCAGGGACCGCCGCCAGGAGCCGCCGCCGACGAGGCGTGCGGAGAGCGCGAGCTTGCGCACCGCACGGTCGGCTCGTTCCGGACGTTCGAGCGTGCGCTCGACGAGCGTGCTCAGCGCCCGGCGCAGCGTCAGCTCGTTGCCGATCGCCTCGCCGAACTCGAGCCGCTCTGCGATCTCGACCGGAGGGCGGCGGGGCCTGACGCGACGTCTGTCCCCTCCCCGCGCCAGGCTCCACGCTCGCCGTCCGTCCTGTCCCAGACGCTCCGCGACCGCGGAGCCGGGAAGCTTTGCCAGCTGCCCCACCGTCTTCATCCCCAGCCCTTCGAGCTCGGCATATCGCGACTCGTCGAGCGGCAGCAGCGAGAGCGGCAAGGGCGCGAGGAACTCGGCCGGCTGCTCGCCTTCGACGACGAGAGCCTGGCCGGCCCGCGCCACCGACGCGGCCGCGAGCGCGGCGAACTTCCGCTCGGCTGCCCCCGCCCGCGCGTCCCACGACGCGCCGAGGCAGCCGAGCGCACGTTCGAGCACTCCGGAGACGCCGCCGTAGAGGCGTTCGACTCCGCGCGTGTCGAAGTACAGGCACCCGGTCCCGACAGGCTCGATCGCGAACCCCTCGTCCTCGAGCCGCCGGACGACTCCCTCCCACGCCTGGCCGGCCTCGGCGGGATCCTGGTCGACGAGCTCGAGTGACGGGCACGTGGCGAGGGCCTCCCCGAGCCGCATGCCCGGGCGGACGCCGGCCGCTTCCGCGGCCGCCGTCACCGGGCCGAGGAGAGGTTCCTCCCCCGGGAGCGGAGCCAGCGCCGCCGCCCGGGTCGCTAGGCGTGGCCGCTCCCGGAGCACCGCCCGCAGCTCGAATCCCGGGATGAGGATGCAGGCGATCACAGGAACGTATGTTCTACACGAACACACGTTCCCCTGCAACTCGGTTTTACAGAAAGGCTTAGCGGTCGATGATCTCGACCGTGTCGCCGTCCGCGAGCATGTGCGTCCTGCCCACCCGCTGGCCCTCGAACCGCGCCGACGCGCCCCACACGCGTGCGCCCGTGCAGCGCGCGGCGAGCTCGTGGTGGATCGAGTGCGCGACGTCCTCGACGGTTACCGGCGGGTGCAGCGCGACCGGCTCGCCGCCGTCGCGCAGGTGCACGCGCACGAGCCCGGTCAGCTCCCACACGGCGTCGCGGAAGCGATCGAGGCTCGCGTCGTCGAGCACGGAGACGGGCACAACGTCGAGATCAGAGTGGACGGGCGGCGCCGCGTCGTCGGCCTTCGTCGCCGCCAGGACCGCGGGCTTCTCGATCCCGGCTGCTGCGACCTCGCCTCGCACCGTTTCCAGCTCGTCGAGCGGCGAGCCGCACGCGTGACAGAAGACGATCGCGTCCGCGCCCCGAAGGACGCCGAGCAGCGCGCGACCTCCGCCGCGATCCTCGTGCGCGCCCTCGATCAGCCCGGGGATCTCGACGAGCTGGACGAGCACGCCGCCGATCCGCGTCAGCGCCGGTACCGGCCGCGTCGTCGTGAACGCGTAGTCGCCGGTCTTGATCTGGATCGAGGAGAGCGCCTGCAGCAGCGACGACTTGCCCGCATTCGGCGGGCCGACGAGCGCGATCTGCGCGGCGCCCTCCCGGCGCACGGCGATCGAGTCACGGTTGAGCACGCGCCCGCGCGCCCGATTCTCGTCGATCTGCGCGTTCACCCACTTGCGGATGTCGGCGAACGGGCCGTTCTTGTAGTTCGGGAGCTCGGCGAGGATCGCGCGCAGCTCGCGGTTGCGCTCGGATCCTTCCTTGCCGACCAGGCGGCGCCTGATCAGTCGCATCTGGGTCTGGTGGGGCATGGGCACTGCGGACTCCTTCCCTCGCTGCTACGTGAAGCGGGAAAGGGCCGCGAGCCGGAGCCATGCCGAAGCAAAGGCGCGAATCGCGTCCTGATTCCCGCCGCTTTCCTCGACGCCTAGGCGGAAAGCGGCGGACTAGCCGTTCTGGCCGAAGATCCTCGCAAGCCAGTGATCCATGACCGGCCGAGGGTAGCAGGCCCGGCGGTTCGGTTAACCCACCATTCTGAGCCGCGTCCAAAACGGCGTGACGTTGGCCCGAAAGGGCATGACCCGGTGCCAGACACCGAAACGCCGGGTGCAGGGAAAATGTCCTGCCCGGACATGTCGCAGGACAGTGCGATCTTCGGACGGCGCCGGACAGGCGGCCTAGATCCGGTCGAGCTCGTCGACCGTGCGCTCGTTGCGGACGTTGCCGGTGTTGAGCGTCGTCTTCGGCTCGATCAGGACGACGTGACAGTCGCCCTCGGCCACCGGGCAGTGCTCGACGCCGCGCGGGACGACGATCAGCTCGCCCGGATCGACGATCACGTCGCCGTCGCGGAAGCGCATCCGCATCCGGCCCTCGACCACGAGGAACAGCTCGTCCTCGTCGTCGTGGTGGTGCCACACGAACTCGCCCTCGAACTTGACGACCTTGACGTACGAGTCGTTCAGCTCGGCGACGATCTTCGGCTGCCACGGCTCGGTGAAGCTCCCGAGCTTCGCGGCGAGGCTGACCTTCTCGATCATGCGCGCGGGCCCGGAGGCCGGATCAGTCGATGCGATCGACCTCGGCCGACGACAGCTCGCCGCCCTGCGTCGCCCGCGAGTTCCCCGCGTCCATCCTCACCTCGTCGATGTCCGTCCCGCTCGTGTCGACGTCGTTGGGATGCTCCGCAAGCTCGAGCAGCTTCTCGTTCTCGTGCTCCTGCTTGTGCTGCTGGCGCGATTCCCACCATTCCTTGAGTCCCATGCGCCGGATAGTACTAGCCCACGCGCCGCTCGACCGCGGCCAGGTGGCGCAGCGCGGCCTTCGCGAGCGCGACGGCTCCAGCCCTGTCCCCGTGGTTTCCGCCGTGCCTGGCGGTCTCGGTCGCGATCTCGACGTTCTCCGACACCAGCGTGACCTGGGTGATGCCGAGCCCCTGCGCCGAGGCGTCGACCGACACCGAGGGCTTCTGGAGCCCCGGCGCGGGCGACCGGACGGAGACGATGCCCTTCGTCGTTTTCAGCTCGCGGACTCCGTCGCTGTAGGCAGCCAGCGCATCGGTCTTCGTCGGGAAGACGACGTAGACGATCGCCGACTGGCCGCCGTTGAGGTCGATCTCGACCTCGCCGACGACGTGATGGCGCCGCGGGTTCGGGCCGGGCGTGTTGTTCACCGTCCTCGGGGACGAGAAGCCGGCCGGCAGCTCGGACGCGGAGACGCGAGCCGAGAGCAGCGCCCGGTAGAGCTTCTGCGGGGACGGACTCGCAGCCGCGGCCGCGCCGGCGAGCACGAGCGCCGAGAGGGCGACGAGGCTACAGACCGCCCGCATACCCGTCCTTCCGCGGATCGGAGCCGCCGACGAGCGCGTCGCCCTGCACGAGGATCGCCTGGCCGCCGCCGAAGCCGTACGAGTCCGTGTCCCGAACCGTGCGGTAGCCGAGCGGCTCGAGGTCGGCGTCGCGCTCCCAGAGGCCTTCCTCCAGCCGTACGACGTCGCCGTCCACGCGGAAGCGCGGCCGGTCGAGCGCCGCCTGCGGGTCGAGGCCGTCGTCGACCACGGACGAGACGAACTGGGTGTGTGCCTGCGCCTGGATGAATCCCCCCATTACGCCGAACGGCCCGAGCAGCTCGCCGTCCCGAAGGAGCATGCCAGGAATGATCGTGTGGTACGGCCGCCGGCCGGGCTCGACTGCGCCCGAGACGGCGAAGCAGGCGCCGCGGTTCTGGAGTGCGACGCCCGTTCCGGGAGCGACGACGCCGGAGCCGAACGCCTCGAACAGGCTCTGGATGAAGGAGACGGCCATGCGGTCCTCGTCGACGGCGCAGAGGTAGACGGTGCCGCCGGCCGGCTCGGCCACGGCCGCCTCCGCCCCGCTCCGGCGCCGGTCGAGGTAGGCCGGGTCGATCAGGTCGGAGACGTCGGCTCCGTCGCGGACGCGTGCGAGCCCGTCCTCGAGCGCGAGCTTGACGCAGCGGATGCGGCTGGCGAGGCTCGGCGACGAGCGCTCGAGCAGGCCGAGCGCCTCGAGCGCGACGACGCCCTGCGTCGGCGCCGGCATCTCCACGACCTCGGTGCCGCGATACGAGATGCGAAGCGGCGCGACCCACGCGGGCTCGAAGGCGGCGATGTCGTCCTCGTCGAGCCAGGTCGCGGACGCGATCGCCGCCGCGACGGGTCCGCGATAGAAGCCGTCTCGCCCTTCGGACGCGATGCGGCGCAGCGTCGCCCCCAACTCGGGCAGGCGGACGACGTCTCCGACCCGCGGCGCCGGACCGAATTCGGGCGGACCGCCCACGCGCTGCCAGATCGCGGCCGTGCGCGGCGCGACCGCGAAACCCCGCTCGGCCGCGTCGATCGCGGCGGCGAGATTCGCGTCGAGCCCGAGCCGGCAGTGCCGCTCCGCGAAGGCCGCCCAGCCGGCGACCGCGCCGGGGACGGTGACCGAGCGCGGGCCGTTCGACGCTACCGGCGTCAGCGGCTCGGCGGTGCGCGGAGCCGGGCCGGCCGAGTCGAGCGCGTCGAGCTTCCCGTCTCGCCAGACGAGTGCGAAGCAGTCGCCGCCGATCCCGGTCGACATCGGCTCCGTCACGCACAGGACGGCGGCGGCCGCGAGCGCCGCGTCGGCTGCGTTGCCGCCCTGCTCGAGCGCGCGCAGGCCGGCGCGCGTCGCGAGCGGCTGGCTCGTCGCCACCATGCCTCGCGCGGAGACGGCCGGCGGCCGGCCGAAGGCGAAGCGGTACGTCACGCCAACGCGACCTCGGCCGCAGGCCCGAGCATCCGAGTGAACCGCGGCACGACGGAAAGGACGCTCTGCCGCGCGCAGTACGCGATGTCGGCGTCGAGGCCGCTCGCGTGCAGGTTGCGCGCGCTCTGCGACGCCGAGAGGCCCTCCTCGGCCGTCGAGAAGCTGTCCGCGAGCCGGATCGCGGCGGCGGCCGAGTCGGCCGGCTCGCCGCCCAGCTCGCGGGCGATCCGCCCTGCGCAGTACGCGTCGTCGAGGGCGAGCTCGCCGCGCACGCCCGCACAGAGGATCGCCACGTCTTCGGCGCCCAGGTCCCGCGCCGCCCGCGCGACCGCCTCGAGGTTCAGCAGGGAGCCGACGAGGACGAGATTGCACCGCTCGGCGGCCGCGAGAAGCAGCCGCGTCCCGTTCGTCGTCGTCAGGACGAGCGTCTCCGCGGCCGGCTCGACGAACTCGCGCGGCGAGTTGCCGAAGTCGAAGCCGTCGATCCGCACGGTCTTCCGCTCGCCGCCGAGAACGGCGCCGCCTTCCGCGGCCGCCACCGCCCGCGCCTCGTCCACCTCTGAGCAGCAGAGCACGCGTCGGTAGCCGGCGGCGAGCGCCTGCGTGATCGTCGAGGTGGCGCGGAGCACGTCGACGACGATCCCGACCGGGGCCGAGACGTCCTCGGCAGGTGTGAACGCGACGTGGACGCGCACGGCCGTAAGCTAGCTCCATGGCCGAGCCGAGGTACTGCTACCGCCATCCCGACCGCGAGACCGGGCTGTCCTGCTCGGACTGCGGCCGGCCGATCTGCGTCGACTGCATGACCGTGGCGCCGGTCGGGATCCGCTGTCCCGATCACGCCGGCCAGCGGCCTCGCGCCGTGACCGCCGCGACGAAGCCCGCCTCGGTGGCGACCAAGCGTGTGCGCCGCACGGCCGCACGGCACGGCTACGTGATCCCCGAGTTCAGCGTCACGCGGGCGCTCGTGCTCGCCAACGTCGCCGTCTACCTCTTCGAGCTCCTCACCGGCTCCGGTGTCGACGGAACCTCGGGATGGATCTATCAGCACGGGGCGCTCGTGATCAACGGCATCTACGCGAATCACACCCTCTATCCGGTGCCCCTGCACGCGTCGGCTCCAGGTCTCGTCGGTCTCGCGCACGGCGAATGGTGGCGGTTGCTCACGGCTGCGTTCCTCCACTACGGGCCGCTTCACCTGGGCATGAACATGCTGGCGCTCTGGTGGCTGGGGCAGCCGGTCGAGGCGGCGCTCGGACGGGCGCGGTTCACGCTGATCTACTTCGTCGCCGGAATCGCGGGCTCGGCTGGTGCACTGCTTCTGAGCCCGAACGACGTCACCGTCGGCGCATCGGGCGCGATCTTCGGCATCCTCGGCGCCCTCTTCATCCTCGAATACCACGCGACGGGACGGCTGATGGGCCAGGCGATGACGCTGATCGTGATCAACATCGCCTTCAGCTTCGCCGTGCCGAACATCTCGATCGGCGGCCACCTCGGCGGCCTCGCGGCGGGCGTCCTGAGCACGCTCGCGTTCCTCTCGTTCCGGAACGTCTATCCGGCGGTCGGACGGGCGGCGCTGTTCAGGGGGGCGATCGTCGTCGGGATCGGGGTGCTCGCCGTCGTGATCGCGTACGCACGCGTCAAGAACCTGACGCACTGATCTGACCGTTCCGACCGACGGGGTCGCTACCCTGGCCGAATGGTGCGCAGGAGCAGGACTTTCTTTGTGCTGGTCCTGCTCGGAGGAGCCTTCGCAGCGGGAGCAGCGTTCGGCGCGCACGGCCGCACGGCGGCCCGGACGGTGTTCGTCGACGGCGACTCGCTCGCGGTCGGCACCGGCTGGTACCTGCCCACTTACCTGCCGGGCTGGACGATGCACTCGGACGCCGTCGTCAGCCGGCACGCGTCCGAGGGCGTGGCGTCGATCGAGGCGCGCGCCCGCGAAGGCCTGCTCGAACGCGTCGTCGTCGTCGACCTCGGCACGAACGACGACCCGTCCGCGGTGACGCGCTTCTCCTCGTACGTGAAGACGGTGGTGCGCGTCGCCGGGCCGGGCCGCTGCGTGATCTGGTCGACGATCAACCGTCCGCCCTACGGCGGCGTCTCGTACGACGGCTACAACGCGGTGCTGCGAGGGCTCGACGTCCGCTACCGCAACCTGCACGTGTTCGACTGGGCCGCGCTCGCCGCCGCTCACAGGGAGTGGTTCGGCGCGGACGGCGTCCACCCGAACGCGGCCGGCTACAGAGCCCGCGCCGCCGGCCTCGCCCGGATCGTCAAGACCTGCTGATCGCACGGGTGAACCCGTGGTTCCCCCGTGAGCCCCCTCCTTTGCGCTCGCGACGATAGAGCCACTCGAGCTGCGCCCGGGCAAAGCCCGGACTTCGCGGCGACTGCGAACGTGCCACGAATCGGGTGAAGCGCTCTCGAGCCGGTTAGGCTCCTCGCCGTGCCCGTCACTCTCGAGACGCTTCCCGACCTGATCGAGCAGGTGTGCGTCGCCGTCGTCGACGTGCACGTCTCGGGCGAGCGAGGCGCGGGCAACGGCTCCGGCTTCGCGATCGAGCCGGCGGCAAAGGACAAGGACGCGGGCGTGATCGTCACGAACGCGCACGTCGTCGCGGGCGGGGAGTCGTACACCGTCCGCTTCCACGACGGCTCCGAGTGCGAGGCGCAGGTTCGGCTCGACGACCCGAGCACGGACGTCGCGCTCCTTCGCGTCCCCGAGCACCCGCCCGCCTTCCTGCCGCTGCGGCCGCTCCCGCAGGTGCGCGTGGGCGAGCCCGTGATCGCGATCGGCAGCCCGTACGGGCTCGACGGAACCGTGACGAGCGGGATCGTCAGCGGCCTGAACCGGACGATGCCGGCGCCGAACGGGATCCCGATCGACAACATGATCCAGACCGACGCGCTGGTCAACCCGGGCAACTCAGGCGGGCCGCTGATCGGGCTCGACGGGCTCGTCGTCGGCGTCAACGACCAGGTTCGCGTCAACAACGTGCTGCAAGGCTCGTCCGGGCTCGGCTTCGCAATCCCGAGCGACACGGTGCTCGCCGTCTACACCGAGGTGTGCGAGACCGGCGCGAGCGCGATCCGCCGGGCCGCGATCGGCGCCAACCTGCGCCTGCAGTTCATCCCGCCCGAGCAGCAGGCCGCGCTAGGCCAGCGGACGGGCGCGCTCGTCGTCGACGACCCGCTCGCCGGCTCCCCGGCAGGTGCGGCCGGGCTTAGGCGCGGCGACGTGATCGTCGCGCTGGACGGCGTGCAGGTTCCGGCCCCGGGCGCGATCTTCCGGCTCCTCGACCGGACGCGGATCGCCAAGGAGTGCCAGGTGCAGTTCCTGCGCGACGGCTCGGCGCAGACCGCGGCGATCCTCCCGAACGAGCGTCCCCAACCCTGACACGAGCGAGGTGAGCAATGCCTGACGACCGCGTGGTCCAGCAGGTCTACGGAATCCTGAGCATGAACAAGGTCGAGTTCAGGACGACCCAGGACGACAAGAGCTTTCTCGTCCCGTACGGGAGCGCCGGGGTCTTCATCGACTTCAAGGACTGGGGCGAGGGCGGAACGCTCGTCAACCTGCACGCGTTCGTGCTGGAGCAGGTGGACTCGTCCGGCGACCGGCACCTGAAGATCCTCGAGGAGCTGAACGACTTCAACAAGCGCACGTTCATGGGCAAGGCCTATCTGGACGCAGAGGGCGGCTACGTCGTCCTCGAGCACGACATCCTCGGCGACCACCTCGACGGCCCCGAGCTGATGGGCGTCCTCGGCCTGCTCGCATCGACTGCCGACGAGATGGACGACGACCTGATCGCGAAGATCGGCACCGGCCGCCGGGCGAAGGACGCCTGGGACGCGGCCAGCGACGACTCGAAAGCCCCGGACGGCTCGGGGCCGACGGTCGCTGCTTAGAGGCACGCAAGACCGGACTGAGGAACCTGGAGGAGCGTTGGCGCCCGACAAAACGCCTTACCGTCGCCGACGCGAAGGAGGGGGCTCACGGGGGAACCATGGGTTCACCCGTGTTTCCGCCACGACGTCAGGTCGTAGCGCGTGTTCAGCTCCTTGAGCACGAGCCTGGCGATGATGTCGCCGCCGGCGGGCTCGAAGTGGACGCCGTCGTCGGCTCGCACCTTGACGAGCTGGCCGCTCGCGTTCGGCAGGTACTCCGCGTAGCCGCCCGTCTTCGGGTCTGCGAACTGGAACCAGGTGTCGACGTAGGCGGCGCCGTTCGGCCGCTTCTTGGCCTCCTGGTACAGGATCCGGTTGATCAGGTCGAACTGCGACGACTCCGACTTGCTGCTCACGATCGGCATGCCGAGCCAGACGATGAAGCCGCCGCCGCGGATGACCGTGTCCATGAAGCCGCCGACGCGGCGCCGGTACTCCTTGACCCACGCGGCGCTGCCGAACTGGCCGATGTCGACGCCCGGCGGCAGCCCGGTCATGTAGCTGTGGTTGTCGTTGGCCCCAAACGCGACGACGACCACGTTCGGCTTCTGCTTCTTCATCACGTTCTTGATCTGGTCGAACCAGTTGAAGACGTCGGGCCGCTCGAGGCCGGTCGCGACGTGGCCGTCGACCGGCAGCGGCTTGTAGACCTTGCTCCCCATCGCGCGGAGGAGCGAGTTCCCCGGGACGATGATCAGCGAGTCGCCGGCGATGTAGACCTTCAGCGGGTGCCTGGGCGAGAACGCCTGCTTCTTCGGCGGTGGCGGAGGCGGGGTCGGCGAGACGGGCGGAGGCGGCGGGTTCGTCCCGTGGTGGTGATGCGGGGGCGGCGGAGGCGGCGTCGGCGAGACTGGCGGAGGCGGAGGCGGGAGCACGATCGCCGCCGTGATGTTGTCGTCGCTCGAGCGGCCGAGAGCGGCCTTGAGGCCGCGGCGCGGGAGGTCGAGGCCCGTGTAGTGGCTGACCGTCGCCAGCTTCTCCGTGATCGGCAGTGCGATCGTGCGCTTCCAGCCGGGATCGAGCGAGTCGGCGGTCTTGTGCAGGCCGGGCGCGTTCAGGAACGCGGCCAGGACGAGCGCGCCGATCCCGACGACCACCGCTTGCCCGGCGGGATGCAGCTTCCGGCGCGGCCCGCGACCGGCACCGTTCTCGCCCGCGAGCGGGCCGCGCGGCGTGCGGTCGTCACGGCGGCGGCGAGAGGGTCGGGTACGGATGTCCATCAGAAGCGGAAGTAGATGAAGGGGGCGACGCCCTGTGGGCCCATGGCGTGCGACGCCATGAGCACGAGGGCGAGGACGACGATCTGGACGGCGACGCGGGCCCCGGAGAACCAGGCCATGATCGACTGCGGGATCCGCCTCGGCAGGTACTGGGTGGCGATCCCGACGACGATCCAGACGACGACGCCGGTGGTAACGAGCGGCGAGGCGGCACCCCAGTTGTCGAACAGCCGCCTGATGATGTCCCACGCCGTCGAGAGGCCGTTCTCCGACCCGGAGCGGAAGAAGATCCAGGCAAAGCAGACGAGCTGGAACGTGAGGAAGCGCTGCCGCCAGAGCGCCCAGCCGCCCGTCGCCTCGCGTCCGAGGCCCTTCTCGCGGCGCCAGCGGCCGGTTGCGAGCCACGACCCGTGCAGCCCGCCCCAGATCACGAACGACCAGGCAGCGCCGTGCCAGAGCCCGCCGAGCAGCATCGTCGCCAACAGGTTCAGGTACGTCCGCGGCTCACCCTTGCGGTTGCCGCCGAGCGGGATGTAGACGTAGTCGCGGAGCCAGCGGGACAGCGTCATGTGCCAGCGCCGCCAGAAGTCCTGGATCGAGACGGCCGTGTACGGGCTGTCGAAGTTCTGCGGGAACTTGAACCCGAGAAGCAGCGCCAGGCCGATGGCCATGTCCGTGTAGCCCGAGAAGTCGGCGTAGATCTGGACGGCGTAGCCGTAGACCGCGAGCCACGTCTCCAGCGACGAGTGCTGTACCGGCGCGCCGAAGACCGGGTCGACGATGTGCACGGCCAGGTAGTTCGCGATCACGACCTTCTTGAACAGGCCGGTTCCGATCAGGTAGAAGGCGCGCGCCGTGTCAACGCGGCGCGGGTCGCGGGGCGTCTCGAGCTGTGGAATGAGCTCGGAACCGCGCACGATCGGCCCGGCGACGAGGTGCGGGAAGAACGAGAGGTAGGCGCCGAACTTCGCCAGCGAGGCCGGCTCGAGCTCGCGCCGGTAGATGTCGACGATGTAGCTGATCGCCATGAACGTGAAGAAGGAGATGCCGACCGGCAGGACGATCGAGCGGATGCCGAGCGGGAACCCGAAACCGACGTAGCCGGCCAGGTTGTGGCTCGAGCTGACGAAGAAGTCGTAGTACTTGAAGTAGCCGAGCAGACCGAGGTCGACGGCGACGCCGAGCAGGACGAGCGCCTTGCGCGTCGACTGCACCGCGGTCCGAAAGATCGCCACGCCGATCGCCTGGTTCCAGAGGATCGAGAAGGCGAGCAGGAAGACGAACTTCCAGTCCCAGTCGGCGTAGAAGACGAAGCTGGCCGCGATCATGAACAGCCGCCACGCGCGCGGGCGCGGCATGAGCAGCCAGCTCACGATCAGGACGATCGAGAAGAAGATCGCGAACGTGGATGTGGGAAAAAGCACGCGGAGTCGTCGGCAGGCTGGCCGGGGTCAGACAGGATAGACCCCGAGGAACGGGGAGCCTGCTACCGGCGATAGACCCAGAGCGCGCCGTGGCCGTCACCGTCGTCGGGGCCTCCGACGACGAGCGTACGCCCCGTGCTCGAGAGGGCGACGGCGGCACCGAAGGCGGCGTTGCCGACCGAGCCGTTCGGCGTCACGTCCTGCCCCAGCGGCGTCCAGCCGTGAGTCGTGAGCGTGGAGACGGCGACGCGACCCATGCCGCCGCAGGCACCGAGCGCGGCCGTCCTGCCATCGCTCGACAGGGCCAGCGCGCACGACACGTTCGTGTGTATCGCCGGGCCTGGTCGTTTCGCGAGGACGTAGTGCGAGCCGGACCGGCCGAACTCCCACGTCTCTGCTTCCACGACGAGCCGGAGCGGGCGAACACCCATGCGCCGACGTCCGTTGGTTGCGGTTCGTTCGGATCACCGCCCGCGTCCCTGGGACCGCCGACCGCCACCACGTGACCGTTCGCCGAGATCGCGACGCTGGTTCCGAAATCGGCGGCCGTGTCCGTTGCCGGCTTCAAGCTCGTCTGCTGCCGCCAGGCCTTGCCGCTCCGGACGAATACGAGCGCATAGCCGACGCTGGACGAGGAGACGACGGTGGCGCCGTCGGCCGAGAGTGCGACGCATTCCGCGGTGACGGCCGCCAGCGGGTCGCGACTCTTGATGACCGCGACACGGGACCAGTGACTGCTCTTGCGGGCGAACATCTCCATGGCGTCGCCCGTCGCCACGGCGGCCAGGTCTCCGCTCCCGGAGAGCCCGAGGGAGCAGTTCCCACCCCTTCCCGAGTAGCCCGGGATCCGCAAGGCGCCCTGCGACGCCCACCGGTCGCCGGAGAGCGCCAACGCCTCGATCCGCCCCTCCTCGGCCGAAGCAAGCAGCGACTTGCCGTCGCCCGACACCGCGACGGCGGATCCGAACGCGAACGCTCCAGGCGAGACGAGCTTCGTCCCGTGCCCGGTGAACGCCGGTTGCCCACCTGCGGCGAGCGCGCAGGCCGAGGAGAGCACGAACACCAGCATCCCTGCGAGCGCGGTCGCTCTCGATCGGCCGGCCATACCGCTCAGTATCGGTCCGCACGAGCCCGTGCACATCGGAGGAGAGCCCTATACGCCATCCCGCCGGAGCCGCCTCACTCGTTTCAGTGACGTCTTGCGCTCCTGCTCGAACGGGACCATTCTCAGCCGGGGCGAACGCCCCGATTCGCACAACAGGGGAGGAGCGACAGATGAGATTGCGACGCATCGGCGTCCTTGCGCTGCCGGCGCTCGTCGCGGCGTGCGCGGCGCTGACCGCAGGCTCGGCCCGGGCCGCTGGCCCGACTTGCACGGTGTCGAACACGGGCCCGGCGGACTACTCGACGATCCAGGCGGCGGTCAGCGACCCCGGCTGCACGGTGATCAACGTCGCGGCGGGGACCTACAACGAGCAGGTGACGATCTCCCGCAACGGGGTGACGCTGAACGGCGCTCAGGCCGGCAACGATGCGCGGAGCCGGTCGGGGCCCGAGTCGATCATTGACAACGCCTGCGCTCCGATCATGCTCGAGGCGGACAACATCACGATCAACGGTTTCACGATCGAGGGGCAGAGCCTGCCGGATCCGTGCATCAACTCCGGAATCTGGTCGAATCCCGGCTACTCCGGGACGAACGGCGGCTTCACGATCGTGAACAACATCGTCCAGGACAACATCTCCGGGATCGAGCTGGACTCGACCTGCACCAACCCCACGCTGGTGCAGCACAACCTGATCCAGAACAACGACAACCCCGGCTCGGGCTCAGGCAACGGGATCCAGACGAACTTCGGGCTCTGCAACGCCACGATCGACAGCAACACGTTCAGCGGCGACACGAGCAGCTCGCTCCTGGTCGTTGCGCCCAGCTCGAACGTCAACTTCACGAACAACACGCTGACGGCCGGGGCGAACGAGGGCCTCGCGCTCTTCGACGTCTCGGGCGCCACGATCAGCGGCAACACGAGCCTCGGCACGATGTCCACTGCGGTCGATGTGGCGGGCGGAGACAGCAACATCGCGATCAACGGCAACGTCCTGGCGAACGGTGACCGCGGGATCGCGGTCGAGGATCCGTTCAGCGTCGGTGCGAACTCCGCAGTCTCCGCGCACATGAACTGCATCTCGGGCAACGCGACGGCCGGGCTCGAGGAGGACAGCGGCGGCTACACGCCCGTGGCTCCGGGCTCGCTCGACGCGACGAGCAACTGGTGGGGTAGCTCGACCGGACCGACGATCGCGTCCAACCCGGGCGGGACCGGCGACAAGATCGTCGACCAGGATCACGTGGTCGCGTACAGCCCGTTCCTGACGTCGGCGACGGGCGCAGCCTGCCCGCCGGCGACGACGCCGCTCGTCACGAAGACGCAGGCGATGAACGGCGACCAGAAGGTGAAGCAGGGCTCGACGCTGTCGGCCGGCTTCGACTTCACGATGCCGGGGAACCGCCCGGCGGCGACTGTCGGCTTCCTCGGCTCCAAGGTCACGTTCAACGCGACGTGCGCCTCCGGAACACCGGGGAGCATGACGATCACCGTCAACATGCCGAACGAGTCGTACACCGACCCGGCCAACAGCTCGGCCTGGTTCCCGAGCGGAGACCAGAACGCGGCGTCGACCTATCAGGGCTCGGCGGTCGTGCCGAGCTTCTGCGACCCGGGCGCCCTCGTCCGGCTGCAGCAGGGAGGCACGTTCTCGACGGGCGTGACCTCGACCGACAAGAAGGACAAGGTCAACGTCCGCTGGCACTACATGGACGTGACCGGCGGCGGCTGGAGCGGCACGTACAGCGTCGTTCCGAGCTAGCAATCTGCCGACGCGGGGCGGCCTTGGGTCGCCCCGCTACGGCTGATACTGCTGGTTCAGCGCCGAAACGGTGTCGATCCGGTAGGTCAGCCAGAAGCCGAGCCGGCACGGCGGACGGAGCTGGTACGGCGTGCACGCGTAGCGGGTCTTCGCCTTCAGGAGTTGGGCGAGCTTGGCGACCGTGACCTTCGTCGTCTGCAGGTTGACGAGGACCGTCACGTGGGCGCTTGCGGGCAGCTCGTAGGTGAGCAGCTCGTGGTCTCGGTTGACGATCAGGTAGTCGTTCGGGACGACTGCTTGGCCTGACGCCGCCTTGGCGGTCTCGCCTTCGAGCCAGAGCGCGGGGTCGAACCTGAGCGTGTACGCCGAGCCCTTCGGCGTGACCGACGTGACGTAGCCGAACTCGGTCAGCTCCGCCGGGTGCGAGTAGAGCCGTAAGGAGGCGACCGCGAGCCCGGCCAGCACCGCAGCTGCCGCAAGGGTCGTGCCGAGAACGATCGGTCGCCTCACCGCGTCCGACTGTAGCGCCGCACGGCGCAGCGCGAAAGTGTCCGCACCTGCCATGTCCGGCCTTGCTCGTCCGGCCAGGTCTCAGTGACTGTCCCATGGGACAGTCACTGCCGAAGTGGGTCGACGTGCGCCCCGGCCACGAGCCGGCCGGCGCAGAAACCGTGCCGATGGCGTGACGGTTCCGTGAGAGCACTTCCGGACACGTCCGCGTGACTGTCACTCGGACCTGTCCCAGCAGGACGGGTCGGGGCGGCGCGTGACGAAGACGTACTCGCGGCTGTCCGCGTCGAGTGGCCGCCGGTCGAACCAGCCGTAGAGCGCCTCGAGCTCGAGCCCTGACACATCCATCAGCCCGAGCCACTCGTTCTTCGTCGCCCACCACAGGGAGCTGAGGGCGCTACCGTCGAGCTCCAGGTCGACCCGATTGTCGGGCACGTCGTAGCGAACCGTGTGCGGGACAGGCGTGTCGCTGCGCTGCCCGTCGAGACTCACGGCGACCGTGTGGTCGAAGGCGAAAGCGTTCCACGCGAACCTGCCGCCCGGAGCCAGAGAAGCCGCCACGCGCTCGAAGGTGCGCCGCCGGTCGGCCCAGGTCGGCAGGTGGAGCAGCGCGCGGGCCGGGCAGTACACGAGCGCCGCCGGGTGGTCAAGCGCGAGGTCGCGCATGTCGCCCTCGCGGAGGTCGAGCTCGACGCCGGCCTCGGTCGCCCGGGCGTGGGCGTGCCCGAGCATCGCCGGCGAAGAGTCGATCCCGATCACGGCGTGTCCGATCGCCTGCGCGACCGGGATCGCGACCCGCCCGTTGCCGACGGCCAGCTCGACGACCGGCCCGTCGGCCTCGCGTGCGAGCTCGACGTAGAACGGGATGTCCTCTGTCACCGCCGCCGACCACTCCTCGTAGCGGTCGGCGAAAGCCTCGTCCCAGCTCGTCAACCGCCGGCGACGGCGGCTTCGACGCCGGCGTCCTTCAGCGCGGCCTGCGCCGCGGCGAGGCGAGCGAGCGGCACACGGAAGGGCGAGCACGAGACGTAGTCGAGGCCGATTCGGTGGCAGAACGCGACCGAGTGCGGCTCCCCGCCGTGCTCGCCGCAGATGCCGAGCTTGAGGTCGTCCTTCGCGCCTCTCCCCCGCTCC
>CAVZNV010000013.1:0-43705 GCA_963776735.1 uncultured Actinomycetes bacterium | reverse complement strand
CCGACCGCGTGCACCGGACCCACGTCGGGCGGCGGCAGGGTGCCGGTGTTGCCCGTGATCGTGAGCGGCCCGGTCACCGTGTTGCCGTTGAACTCCACGCCGCCCGTGTTGCCGGTGATCTTCACCGGACCCGTGATCGTGTTCCCGGCGCACGGGCCCGTCGCCGCGTCGCCGCCCGCAAGCACGAGTCCGGTGCTTCCACTGATCGTGACCGGCCCCGTGACCGTGCCTCCGCACAGCCGGATGACGACTGCACCGGTCGACTTCAGCGGCCCGGCGATCGTCCCGCCCTCGACGTCGAGCAGACCGCCGGCGTTCACGGTCACCGGTCCGTTCTGCTTCCCGCCCGCCCCGATGCAGACCGCCTGACCGGACTGCACGGTCAGGGGACCGTTGCTGTTCGTGGTCAGGCAGGCGGACGAGTAGGTGACGGTCAGCGTGCCGGGCACGAACGGGCCGAAGCTGTAGTTCGCGGCCGTCAGGCTGCCGACCGTGCAGGTGATCGGATAGTTGCCGCCCGTGCTGAACGGCATGGCGGTCGTCGTGCACGCCGCGGTTCCGGTCACGCCCGAGGTCGCCAGCGTCTGGCCGAGCACGAAACCGGTCAGCGTCGCGGTCAGCGGCGGGTTGGCCGAGCCGAACAGGCGCGACTTGTTGTCCGCCGTCACCGTCAACGGCGCCTTCGTCACGGTGTAGCTGCTGTTCGCGTAGTCGTAGACGACGTTGAAGCCGTCGTCGGCGAGCCCGCTGCAGCCGCTGATCGGATAGGTCCCGACCGGGCTCGAGTTGACGGCGGTCGTGCTGCACGTGAGCGTGCCGGTCACGTTCGCCGCCTCGCCGGGCGGTGTGTATCCGATCGCGGGATTCGTGGGTGCGAGCCCCGTCAGAGCCGGCGCCGTGCCGTACACGCCGGACGCATGAACCGTGACGGTGAGGAGCGGCGTGGTCATGATGTCGCCCTGCGCCGGCGCCCCGATCATGCAGCGCGCCGGGTTGCAGGTAGCCCCGTTGAGGGCGATGCTCGTCGCGTTGATCGCCGACGTCGGTCCGCTCATCGGGTTCCCCTGCTGGGCCCAGGTCGTCCCGCCGTCACTCGTCGCGACGACGGTGCCGATCGTTCCGTCGGCAAAGCAGACCGAGGCGTTGACGCAGGCGATGCCGCTCAGCGGATTGGCGGTGCCGCTCGTCTGCGGCGTAGGGCCGCTGGAGACGTTCGGGAACATGAGGATCGTGCCGCCGGCGCCGACCGCGTAACAGGCGGTGGACGACGGACAGGACACCGCGTTCAGCGCGTTCGACGTGCCGGTCGGCGTCGGACTCCACGACGATCCGCCGGTGGTGGACGAGATGGCCGTGCCGGCCGCGCCGACGGCGAGACACGCTCCGCCGGGCAGGCACGAGACGCCGTTCAGCGCCTGTGTGCCGGGGTTCGAGCCGGCGTTCCAGTTGGTGCCGTCGTTCGTGAAGCGGATCACGGCCGCGCCGCTCGCGACCGCGCCGACGGCAGCACACCCGTTTGCCTGGAAGCACGAGATGCCGTTCAGGTTGGTCGTCGTGCCGCTCGTCTGGGCGAGCCACGTCTGGCCGCCGTCACTCGTCTTCAGGATCGTCCCGGCGTTGCCGGCGGCGTAGCACGTGCCGGCGTTCGTGCAGGAGATGCCGTTCATCTGCTGCGTGGTCCCGCCGCCTGCCTGCTGCGTCCAGCTCGTGCCGCCGGTGGTCGTGAGCAGTGTGACTCCCTGCTTGCCGGTCGCGTAGCAGACGAGGTTCCCCTGGCAGTCCACGTCGGCGAGCATGCCCGTGCCGCCGTTGCCGGTGGTCGCCGTCCAGGTCGAGCCGTTCCAGACGTCGACCGTTCCGTTCTGGCCGACCGCGATGCAGAACGAGGTGCTCAGGCAGAGGACGCTGTTCAGCATGTTGGACGTGTTCGACGTCGCGGCCGTCCACGTCGTGAGGTTCGTCGTGGTCACGATCTTGCCGCCACGGCCGACCGCCGTGCACGTCGTCGTGCCGGGCAGGCACGAGACGGCGTGCAGGAAGTTCCCTGTGCCCGTGCCGCTCACCTGGCGAGTCCAGGTCGCTCCCCCGTCGGTCGTCGTCACGATCGGCGGATCAGGATTCGGGTTCACCTGGCCGCTCACGGTCGCGTAGAGCCCGACCGCGACGCAGGTGCTCGCGTCGGAGCAGGAGATGCCGAGCAGCCCGGCCCACGGGTTCGGGCCGCCGGTCTCGGCGACGACGGGCTCGTACGGCGTGGTCACCGGCGTCGTCTGGAACGCCCAGGTGGCGCCGCCGTCCGTGGTCTTGATGACATGCGCATAGATGTCGGTCGCGTAGCAGACCGTGGTGCTCGGGCAGGACAGCCCGTAGAGCGGGTTGCCGTCCGTGCTGGAGAGCCACGACCACGTCTGGCCGCCGTCGGTCGACTTCATCGCGTTGCCACGGTCGCCGACCGCGTAGCAGATCGAGCCGGACGGGCACGTGATCTGGGTGAGCGGCTTGTTGTTGCCCGGCGCCGTCGCCACGTCCGACCACGTGTTGCCGCCGTTGGTCGTTCTCCGTTCACGGCCGCCCGCCCCCACCTCGCTGCACGTGCCCGAGCTGGTGCAGGCGATGGAGAACATGTCGCTGTTGGACGGGAACCAGGTCTGGCCGCCGTTCGTGCTCTTGAAGAACGTGTTGACCGCGCCCCAGGCGCCGCTCGGCAGGAACTTGCCGTACCACGGCGTTCCACCGGACGCGTTGCCGACCGCGTAGCACGTCGACGCCGTCGGACAGGAGAAGGCACGTTCGGTCGAGTTGCTGGGAGTCTTGGCGCAGGTCCACGGAAGGTGCTGCGAGAGCGACGTAGGCACACTCAGGTTCGTGGCGCCGAGCTGCAGCCCGACCCCGGTGGCGAAGTTGAACCAGTCGGGCTCACCCCATCCGGTCGCGGCATCCCAGCCCTTGATCGCGGCGTCGCCGTCGGGCCCGCTCGTCGGATTGGCGGTGTTCCCGCACTGGACGTCGCGGTAGTAGCTGTCCGCATGCCCACCGTTGCCGAGCTGGTAGAGGAGCGGCGCCACGAAGGGGATGTGGGACGTCGGGCCGGAGTACGTCTGGGCGTTGACGAAGTTCTGGGTCACGGCCTGCAGGCCGTTCATCACCGGGGCCGCCAGACTCGTGCCGCCGACCTGGCCGCTCTGGGTGCCGCCCGTGAGGTTCGTGCTGGCGGTGAAGCGGACGCCCGTGCTCGGGTCCGCGACCGCGGAGACGTCGGGGATGACGCGGCCCGGGCAGGCCGCGTTGGCCGTGACGCCCGCTCCGGTCTGCCACGACGGCCGGCCGATGATGTTCGAGCACCAGCTGCCGCCGCCGCTCCACGCCGTCGTCGTGCTGTACGTGCCGGGAGCGCTCGTCGAGTACGTGCTCGTGCCGCCGACGGACACGACGTAGGGGCTGTCGCTCGGGTAGCCGGACTGGTACGTGCCGGCGTCGCCGGTCGAGAAGTAGAACGTCGTTCCGGCCGCCGCGGCGAGTGCCAGGATGTTTCCGGTGGCGACTTCGAACGGATCCGTGACGCCCCACTCCACTTCGCCGCCGTATCCCCAGCTGTTCGAGACGCTGTGCAGCGTGGGATCGTTGGCCGCGTCCTCCATCGCCATTTCCATGCCGACGTCGGTGCCGTTGCAGCCCGCGTTGGCGAGACCCGAGTTGGGCGGCGGGGCGGTGGCGCACTCGGACGCGTAGTACTTGAGCCCGGCGTGCGTCGCGATGCCGTGGGCCGCCTCGATGTCGAGCGCCGTCTCCACGTTGGAGCCGAAGTTGGTGTTCGAGTCGCTGTTGCCGTTCTCGAGGATCGTCATCAGGTGGTCGGCCGCGACCGTCTGCGTCGAGCACGAGCTCGGCGTCGTCGGCGAGTTGCCGGTCGCCGTGCAGGACGGGTCGACGGTGATCAGCTGGTCGCCCGTGTCGGTGGCGAACTTCGTCATCGCCGCCTGGCGCTCGGGGACCGTCCACAGCGTGAAGCCGAGGGTCTGGC
Source organism: uncultured Actinomycetes bacterium (assembly GCA_963776735.1). Classification (GTDB taxonomy): domain Bacteria; phylum Actinomycetota; class Thermoleophilia; order Gaiellales; family Gaiellaceae; genus PALSA-612. The sequence goes on along the minus strand of CAVZNV010000013.1, from coordinate 39,684 downwards.
CGGTGCCGTCGAACGGGTGGCCGGTGATGTCGTACAGCCCCCGCAGGTCGGTCGGGTAGTACCCGCCGCTTCGCACCTGCTTCGCCTGCCGCCCTCCGCTCGAAAGCTGGTAATCGGTGAAGAAGCGGTCGATGTCAGCGAGCCCGGAGATGGTCTGGATGCCGAGACGGGCAGGCACGCTCGCCGGCCTGGTGTTCGAGTAGAAGCCGAAGGCCGGCACCTTCACGTTCTGGAAGGTGAACGCGGGCCGGAGGTAGTCGTTGATCTGGACGTGTAGCGCCTTCTCGATCGTCGCCGTCGAGGTGCGGGCGCCGATCGACAGACGGTCGGCCGTCACGTGCGTGATCGTGAAGCCGTTCGCGCGAAGCCATGTCGCCGCCGCGTCGTACTGCGCCTGCGGCGGGGAGAATCGCCGATACAGCTCGGCGCGGCTGAGCGTTTGATGCGTGCGCGCCTGCTGTGCGATCAACCGGTCCAGCCCGGCCTTGTCGCGAAGCGGGAAGGCGAAGTTGACTGTGATCTGCGCGCGGCTCGGATGCGCCCGCAGGTACGGCACGCTGCCGGCGCTCACCCGGAGCGGAACCTGGCCGACGAGCCGGACGGTTCCTTTCAGGTTCCGCGTGGTCCACGCCGAAACCGAGGCGCTCGAACTCTGCGCGGAAGCCGGTGACGCCGCGGTCGAGCGACCGCTCGTCGACGCCGGCCCGGCGACAACCATGGCAACGGCAACACTCGCGCCTGCTGCGAGGGCACCTATCTGGAATCTCATCGTTTTCGGCCTCCTTCGGAACGTGGACCTGCCGCGGACCGGGGCCGGGAACAGATCGTCTGCCAGGGCTGGTGCGGAACGTAACACCCTTCCCGACGCATGTCGAGAGATCGCCGGAGGCCCCGCCGAGGCTACTAGGCGCGTGCGGTCCGGAGCGCCGTCGCGCAGACGTCGTCCGGTTGCGGGCCGGTCTTCGGGATCGCCGCGAACAGCAACTCGCGCAGGCGCTCGTTGTTCTCCGTGAACACCTTCAGCACCGCTTCGTGCGAGACCGGCTCGGCGCCCTCGACGCCCACGTCGTGGTCGGTGACCATCGAGATGTTCGCGTAGCAGAGCTCGAGCTCGCGGGCGAGATAGCCCTCGGGATACGCGGTCATGTTGATCATGTCCCAGCCCATCTGCTGGAACCAGCGCGATTCGGCACGGGTCGAGAAGCGCGGCCCCTGGATGACGACGACCGTGCCGCCGTCGCGAACCGGAATGCCGAGCTCGCGGGCGGTCTCGACGAGGACGCGGCGCAGGTCGCTGCAGTACGGATCGGCAGCGGACACGTGAGTGACGGGCTCGCCCTCGTAGAACGTGTCCGCCCGGCCGGTGGTGCGGTCGACGAACTGGTCGCAGACGACGAACTCGCCGAGTTCGAGTTCCGCCTGCAGCGCGCCGGAGGCGCACGGGCCGATGATCCGCCGCACGCCGACCTCCCGCATCGCCCAGACGTTGGCGCGGTAGTTGATCTGCGCGGGCGGCAGCTCGTGGTTGCGTCCGTGCCGAGGGAGGAAGGCCACGCGCTTGCCGCCGACCTCGCCGATGGTCAGCGGCGCGGACGGCTTGCCGAACGGCGTCTCGACCTCCACCTCCTCGACGTCGTCGAGGAACGAGTAGAAGCCGGAGCCCCCGAAGATGCCGATCTCGGCCGTGGCCACGGGCGGCACCCTACCGCTGGCAGAATCGCGGCATGAGCGACTACACGATCGTGAACATCCGCGAGAGCGAGGACTTCGCTCCGAAGTTCGGCCTGGACGAGGGGCTGAACGCGCACTTCCCCAGGAGAGAGCTGAACTGCGAGATCGGCGCCGTCGGGCTCGAGCGGCTCGCGCCCGGGTTCCGCACCCCGTTCGGACACAAACACAAGGAGCAGGAGGAGCTGTACGTCGTCGTCGCGGGCGACGGACGCGTGAAGCTCGACGACGACATCGTCGACATCCGGCAGTGGGACGTGATCCGGGTGCCGCCGCAGATCATGCGCAACTTCGAGGCCGGGCCTGACGGGCTCGAGATCCTCGCCTTCGGCGCGCCGATCGCCGAGCAATCCGACGGCGAGATCGTGCCCGGCTGGTGGACGGACTGAGCTAGGCGACGAGCTCCGCGAACCGCGGGTCGCTGCGGATCAGCTCGAAGTCGGGATCCTCCCGGGCGCTCTCCTTGTAGTCGGGGTGCGCCTCGAGGGCCGACTTCAGGTGCCCGAGCGCAGCATCGGCGTCGCCGAGGAGCGCTTCCGCGCACGCGAGGTTGTAGAGGATCCCCGCGTTGTCCTCGTACTTGTCGAGCGACTTCGTCAGGACCTCCTTCGCCTTCTCGTGCTCGCCGCTGTCGAACAGCGCTGGAATCTGGGCGTTCGCCTCCCAGGAGCGCGGCCGGTAGACGTCGCCCGGCCGGGCGCCGACGGCGACGATCGTCGTCCCGGCGTCGCCCGCGCTCGCGCCGCGGTTCACCGAGGGGTCGCGCACGTAGACGACCGTGCCCGCCGGCGCGTCGACCTCCTCCCCGTCGACCGTGAAGACCGCGCGCCCGGCCGTGACGAGGTAGAGCTCCTCGTGCCCGGACGGCTTCTCGTCGTGGTCGGGGATGATCCGGTCGCCCGCCGCGTGTCCGGTCCACGCGTTGATCCCGAAGGACTCGACTCCGAGCCGCTTGCGGATCGGCGACCAGCCCCGCGAGTCCTCGATCTCGGCGAGCGTGATCGCGTCGTACTTCTCGCTCATGTCTCCTCCTTCGGCTGGTCGGGCTGCGCTGCCGGCTCGGCCTGCGTCGGCGGGGCCTCGCGCTGCCTGACGACGTGGTCTGCATAGGCGAGCTGCAGGTTTGCGGTCGCCTGGCGCAGGTCGCGGATCGAGTCCTCGGGCGCCGAGCCTTCGAGCACCGGCAAGAGCGCGCGCATCGCTTCGATCGCGAGCCGCGATTCCTCGGCCTCGCCGTCGGCGAGCTTCGCGTAGCCGAGTTGCACCCACGACGTGAGGGTCGCGACCAGCAGGTCCGAGACCTTGATCTGCCTGATCAGCTCCTCGGCGGCGCGCTGCTCGTCCTCAGCCAACGCGCTCTCCCGCGCCCACCTGCTCTGCGTAGATCTGCTCCATCGTCGCGCCCTCAGCATGACGTGCGATCTGCCGCTCTGCCGAGTTGGCCGGCGGGATCGCGAGGAACGAGGCGGCGCCGAGCTCCTCGGCCACCGGCAGCACCCACTCGACCAGCTCCTCGAGCGCGGCCCGCGCCGGCCGCACCCGCAGCGTCTGCAGGTCGATCAGCTCTCCCGAGAGACCGTGCCGGATCGCCCGCCACAGGTTCTCCTCGATCATCCGGTGCGGCGGCAGCGGCAGCGGTTCGCCCTCGTCGACAGCCCGCGCGATGCGCGCCGCGAGCGAGTACGAGAGCGCCGCGAGGGCCTGCGACTCGGCGGCGTCGGGCTGCGCGTCGCAGATGCGGATCTCCACCGTCGGGAACGCGAGGTGCGGGCGGACGCTCCACCAGATCTGCGTGTGCTCGTCGATCGAGCTCGTCTCGTACAGCACGCGGACGTACGCCTCGTACCCGTCCCAGCCGTCGTACGCGTCCGGGACGCCGCAGCGCGGGAACATGCGTGTGAAGAGCTGCGACCGCGCCGAGTGCAGGTACGTGAAGACGCCCTCGGCGAACGGCGAGCTCGCGGACAGCGCGAGCAGCTCTGGGAGGTACGTGCGCAGGCCGTTGCAGACCGCGACGGCACGGTCGGCGCCGTTGATCGCGACGTGGACGTGGAGTCCGAACGTGTTGTTGCGCCAGACGACGTAGCGCAGCAGCTCGTCGTTCCGCCGGTAGTGCGGCGTGTCGATGATCCGCTGGTCGCGCCACGAGCTCCAGGGGTGCGCGCCGATCGAGCCGAGCGTGAAACCGAGCGAGTCGGCCAGCTCCGTGAACTGGCGACGCCGTTCCACAATACGAGCAGCGGCCTCGACGAACGTGTCGCAGCGCCCCGTGCGGGCCTCGACCTCGGACGCGATCAGCTCGCCGACGAGGTGCGGCTCGAGATCGGTTCCGCGCGAGGCCGCCTGAAGCTCTTCGAAGCCGTCCACGAGCCCGAGCGTGACCGGGTCGAGGATCGCGAACTCCTCCTCGACGGCGACCGTGAAGTCATCGGCCTCGTCGTAGCGTTCGCGCGCCTGGACGAGCAGCTCCTGCCAGGGAACGGTTTGCGCTTCACCCATTGAAGTAAAGGCTAACTCAGGGCCGGAACGGGGCGAGCAGGCGGCCGGCGACGGTCTGCCAGCTCCAGCGCTCCTCGGCCAGCTTGCGGGCGGCGCCCCCGAGGTGCGCGCGCTCCTCGGGAGTCAGCTGCAGCAGGTCGTGGAGCTTCTCGGCGAGCTCGATCGAGTCGCCGCTCGTGAAGGACGTCAGCGGGCGGAACCGCACCGGGTAGACCTCCTCGAGGCCCGCTGCGATCTCTGCGAGCCCCGAGTGGCGGGCGACCAGCGGAGGTACTCCTGCGGCCGCGGCCTCGGCGGCGACCATCCCGAACGCCTCCGGGAAGATCGACGGCACGACGACCACGTCCGCGAGCGGCAGCAGGTGGACGAGGTGACGATGCTCGAGCGGGCCCGGGAAGAGCGTGTGCCGCGGCGCGAGGCCCTCCAGCCGCTCCCGGTAGTCGCCGAAGCCGACGACGACGGCCCGTGCCGCCAGACCGTGAAGCGCCTCCACGAGCAGGTGGACGCCCTTGTTGTAGAGCAGCTTGCCGAAGTACAGGACCGTGGGCAGGTCGTTCGCCGCGAAGAAGCGCTCGAAGCGGCCCGCGTTGCCCTCGTCCGGCAGACGCTCCTCGCGGTTGCCCGGGTTGGGTGGGTCGCGGCGGCACTCGGCGAGGAGGTTGGCGAGCGCGTCGGCGCGGTTCTCGGGTCGGAACACGTCCACGTCGACCCCCGGTGGCACCTCGTGGACGCCGTCGACGTGTCCGACGACCTCCTCGAGGACGCTGCGAATGTGGCCGGAGCCGACGAAGACGGCGCCGGCGCGGGCAAGGGCCTCCCGCGACTCGGCCACGAGCTCCTCGTTGCCGCGGATCGAGTACTCGAGCTCGGATCCGTGCGCCTTGACCGCGTAGCGCGCACCGGTCGCGGCCGCGACCGCTCCGCCGGGAAGGACGTGGTTCGCGAAGACGAGGTCGGCCGGCAGCTTGCTCTCGAGAGCGCGCGCGTTCGCGTCGACGTACCGCGCCAGCTGCATCGTCGTCAGATCCTGGAGCAACCGCGGTTCGAGCCCTTCGTAACGGTCGAGCACGAACACCGGGAGGATCCCGTCCGGCAGCTCGGGCCGCACGACCTCCGCCCCGCCGAGGTCGAACCGCGAGGGATTCGGGTCCTGGCAGAAGACGACGACGTCGTGCCCCGCGCGCTGCCACGCACGCGCGACCTCGCGCGTGTAGACGTTCGACCCGGTCCCTTCGAGCAGGTACCCGTGCCAGAGCAGGATGCGCACGCCGGGAGCCTAGGACATGTCCCACGCAGCCGTGCCCGAGGGACAGTCCCTCGGACCTGTCCGGCTCGGCCGTTCGCGCACGCCCGGAACCAGCCTGCCGCGGCGTCGCCGCTTCTACGCAGTCGAAAGTCGTGAGACTTTCGACTGCTAAGCGAGGTGGAAGTAGAGCGCGTGCAGCAGCTCGACGGCAGGGTTCGACGTGTGAACCTGGACGTCGTGCGGCACGTCGAGGAGCGCTTCCGAGTAGTTGAAGATGATGCGCACCCCGGAGTCGACGAGGTCGTCGGCCGCGCTCTGCGCGTTGCCGGCCGGTACCGCGAGGACGCCGACGATGATGTTCTTGTCGCGGACGACGTCGGGGATCGTCTTCGCATCGAGCACCGAGCCGGCGTTCGGCCCGATCGAGCGGCCGATCATGTCCGGGTCGCGGTCGAACACGGCGGCGATGTTGATGCCGTGCTCGGCGAAGATCGGCGAGCTGGCGATCGCCTGGCCCAGCCGGCCGGCGCCGACGAGGGCGATGTTGTGCTGGCCTTGCGTGCGCAGGATCTTGCGGATCTCGCCGAGCAGGCTGTCCACCGAATAGCCGACGCCGCGCTTTCCGAACTTGCCGAAGCCGGAGAGGTCACGACGGATCTGGGTCGCGTTGATGTTGGTGTAGTCGGAGATCTCCTGCGAGGAGATGCGCTCCTTCCCCATCTTCTTCGCCTGCGTCAGCACCTGGAGGTACCGACTCAGCCGTGCCGCGACGCCGACCGTAACGCGATCCGCCACCCGAGCTCCTTGTGTCGAGGTTTGTAACAGGCTCATCCCATAATGCCGGACGCGTAGATCCAGTCGCCCAGCCAACCGTCGCCGCGCTCGAGCTGGACTTTGTGGCGAGTCCCGGCGCTTACTCGCCGCGGGCCACTCTAGCCACTTTCCTTCGTAATCCGTTCAGGTCGACGAAGTAGACGAAGGCCCGCTCGCCGGCGATCTCGACGACGGGCAACCACTCGCGGTACTCCGCCTCGAGCTCGGGCGAGCCGCCGATGTCGACCTCGACGAGCTCGAACCCGAGCTCGTCTCTAGCTTCGTCGAGGACTGCCCTGGCTCGATCACACAGATGGCAGCCCGGCGAGTGGTAGAGCGTGACCTGGATCACCGAATCGCCACGCGACCACACTCCCCGCGGAGCCCGGGCTTGGCCCGGGTGTAGCTCGGGCCAAGCGCCAGGCGTCCACGAAGGGAAGGGGGCTCATGGGGGAAACCGGCCGTTTCCCCCATGCGACTACGGATAGAGCCCGCGAGTGGTCGTGGCCTCCGCGACCCGCTTCACGGCCGCGCCGTAGGCGGCCATGCGCATGCTCGTCTGGCGCTCCTTGCGCAGCGCCCAGGTCTCCTCGAAGGCGCGGCAGACGATGTCGCGGAGCTTCTCGTTGACCTCGTCCTCCTTCCAGAAGTACTCCTGCAGGCCCTGCACCCACTCGAAGTACGAGACGACGACACCGCCCGCGTTCGCGAGGACGTCCGGGAGGATGAGCACGCCCATGTCCTCGAGGATGTCGTCGGCAGCCGGCGTCGTCGGGCCGTTCGCGCCCTCGACGATGATCCTCGCCCTGACCCTGGCGGCGTTGTCGGCCGTGATCACCTGCTCGAGCGCACAGGGCGCGAGGATGTCGCAGTCGAGGACGATCAGGTCCTCGTTCGAGATCGCCTCGCCGCCGCGGAAGCCGGCGAGCGAGTGCGTCTCCTGCTTGTACGCGAGGACGGCCGGAACGTCGAGGCCCTTCGCGTTGTAGACACCGCCGCCCGAATCGGACACGGCGACGACCTTGGCCCCTTCCTCGTGGAGGAACTGAGCGAGGAAGCTGCCGACGTTGCCGAAGCCCTGGATCGCGACGCGCTGGCCGGCCGGGGTCATGTCGAGCTTCTTCAGCGCCTCGAGCAGGCAGTACAGGCCGCCGCGCGACGTCGCCTCGAGCCTGCCGAGCGAGCCTCCGACGGTCAGCGGCTTGCCCGTGACGACGCCGAGCACCGAGTGACCCTTGTTCATCGAGTACGTATCGAAGATCCAGGCCATCTCGCGCGGGCTCGTGCCGACGTCCGGGGCGGGGATGTCCTTCTCGGGGCCGATCAGCGTGATGATCTCGGACGTGTAGCGGCGGGTCATTCGCTCCAGCTCGCGAACGGACATCGCCTTCGGGTCGCAGACGACGCCGCCTTTCGCGCCGCCGAAGGGGATGCCCATCAGCGAGCACTTCCACGTCATCCACATCGAGAGTGCTTTCACCTCGTCGAGCGTGACGTCGGGGTGGTAGCGGATGCCGCCCTTGGACGGGCCGCGGGCGATGTTGTGCTGGACGCGGAAGCCCTTGAACGTGTTGATCGAGCCGTCGTCCATGCCGATCGGGATCGCGACCTCGACCGACGTCTTGCACTCCTGCAGAACGTTGATCAGGTTCGGATCGATGTTGAACGTCTGACCGACGAGTCGCAACTGCTGGCGCGCGATCTCGAACGGGTTCTCGCGAAGATGCGAGGTAGTCGTATCGACTGTTGCCACCGTGTTCTCCTTGGTCGTGTGATCCACCCGGGATCCGGTGCTGCCGGCGCGAGTATACGCCGCTGTATAGACGGTATTCGACCGGGAAAACCCCTACCGGATCGTGAAATCCACCGATCTCGTCACGGGCGGTCCGCCGACCGCCGGAAAGGCGCGGAGCGCGAGCGAGTAGCGGCCCGCCGGCAGGACCCCGCCGCCGGGGCCTCGGCCGGTCACGCCGAACGTGTAGCGGCCGGGCAGCACGTCGCGGACGCGCGAGAGCAGGCCGAGGTCGTGTCCGTGTCCGTCGCGCAGACGGATGTCGAGGCGCAACACGGGCTCGATCGAGAGCCCGGCCTCGCGCGTCTCGATGCGGCCGAGCTGGACGAGGAGGATCGCCGGAGCGACATCGGACGGCTTGAACGCGCGGGCGGAGAGCTGCACCGTGCCGATCAGTCCCGTCGTGACCGGCGCCGTCACGAGCGCCCACGGAACGCGGACGCGCGCGCCCGTGAGCGGGGCGACCGTGAGCGCCCCGGAGATCACGCTCGCGCTCGTCCGCCGGCGGAGCCGCACGGTCAGCGCGACGTCGGCGGTCTCCCCCGGCGCAAGCGTCATCGCCTTCGGCTCCACTCCGACCGAGACGGCGGAGTCGTGCGAGGGGACGGCCACGAACACCCTGAGCCACCGCGTCGAGACGTTGGTGAGCGCGACCGGACGCGTCGCCGTGTAGCCGGGGCGGATGGCACGGCCGAGCGCGACCGAGGCCGGCTCGGCGACCACCTCCGCGTCGGCGGCGGCGCCGATGCTCACGAGCCCGTTGCCCTCGGCCGTCTGGGACGTGTCCGGCAGCGGGTCGGCCGTCCCGGCGAGCGCGCTGCGAAGCTCGTCGGCCGTCAAGCCGGGACGCGCCTGCGCCACGACGGCTGCCTCGCCCGCGACGACCGCTGCCGCGGCGCTCGCGCCGTCGACGAGGACGAATCGCGACGAGCCGTCGTGCATCGTGCCCGGGTCGACGGTCACGACGCCGACTCCCGGACCGGCGACGTCCGGCTTGGGCTCGCCGCCGAAGCCGAGGCCCCACGAGGAGAATGCGGCGATGTGCGGACGCCGGTCACCGCCGGATGTGTGCGCCGGGCCGACGGAGATCACTAGGGTCTTGCTCTTGTCGGCAGCCTTGACCAGCGACGACGGCACTCCGAGCACCGGCACGCCGAGCGCCTGTCCGCGGCCGAGTGCCCCGGCCGGCAGTGCATCGCCTCCGAGCAGGATCATCGACGCCCCGGCCGAGGCAGCCACGACAGCCGTCAGATTCGGGTCGCCGCCTGCCTCGAGCAGCGCGGCACGGTCGGCAACCCTGCTCAGCCCCCCGTGCGTGAAGAGGCGGCGGACGAGCACGACGGGGAGCGACGTCGATCCGGCCGGGCCGACCGGGCCGAGCACCGGGACGTCCCGGTTCAGCAGCACGTGCAGGCCGTCCCGGACGACCACCCGCGCCACCTGGGTGCGGGTCCGCAGATCGGCGGCCGCGACCGTCAGGGCGGCCGGCGCGCCGCCGAGGCCGGAGATGCTCCCGAACGCGGGACCTGCCCGGCCGTCGTTTCCGGCCGGCGCGATCACGAGCGTGCCGAGCGCCGCCGCGCCGGCGGCCGCGCGAGCGAGCGGGCTGTCGGCGAACGAGCCGAACGGCTCGGCGAGCGGGATCAGTGCGATGCGCGCGGCGTCGTGCGCGTCGCCGTTGCCGTCGGGATCGACCGCCCGGTCGAGGCCGGCGAGGATCTGGTCGGTGCGCGCGAACAGCGCGTAGCGCCCCGACACGTCGCGTTGCCAGCCTCCGACGCGGATCGGGAGGATCGTCGCTCCCGGAGCGACCCCGGAGATGCCGTCCCGGCCGGAACCGACGACGATGCCCGCCATCTCCGTCCCGTGTCGCTCGACGACACGGCCCGGCCCGTTCTGAGCGCGGGCGTCGATGGCTCCGCCGGCCATGTCGATTCCCGACAAGACGTGCTCGTGGAGATACGGCGCCTGCAGGTCGACGCCGGTGTCGAGAAGGGCGATCGTCACCCCGTTCCCGTCCAGCCCGACGAGCGACGACCGGATGCGGCCGAGCCCGGCACCGAGAGCCGCCGCGCGGAGCGGCGTCGTCGTGACCGTCGCCGGATAGGCGACACGCACTCTGTAGACGCCGGCGATCTGCGGCATCCGCTCGAGCACGCCCGTCGTGCTCGCGTCGAGCAGAGCCGAGAACCCGTTGATCACCCGCGTGAAGCGGATGTCGGGCTTGACGAAGATGCCCTTCGTGTCGAGGTGCAGCAGCACCTGCTGCTGAGCCGACAGCGCCTGCGCGGTCCAGCGCCGTTCCTGGTCGTCGCTTGCGATTCCGCCCGCCTGCTGAACGCGCTGCGCGAGCGACGGCGCGTTCATCACGACGATCATCCGCTGGCCGACGGCGACCGGCGCGCGCGCGCTGCCGACGAGCCCCTGCCAGCTCTCCGCGGGAACGCTCTGCGCGGCCGGCTTCGAGGCCCGGCCGCCGGACGCGACGACCGCCGCGGCCACGACTCCGCCGAGAAGCAGGAGCGCCGCCGGAACGAGGCTACGCAGCCGCATAGGCGTCGAGATCGAGGTAGCCGGGCGGCTCGATCGGGTCGACCCAACGCGCGGCGGAGGCGATCATCGCGGCATTGTCGGTGCACAGCGCGAGCGGCGCGAGCGCGGCACCCTGCAGCGAGGCGCGCAGCTCGGAGTTCGCCGCGACGCCGCCGACGACGGCGATCCGGTCGTGCCCGAGCGCCTCGGCGGCGGCGCGCGTTCGGCCGACGAGCGCGCTGACGATGGCCCGCTGGTAGCTCGCGGCGAGGTCGGCGCGGCGACGCTCGAGCTCGCCCTCCGGCAGGTCGCGAACGGCGTAGAGCAGGGCCGTCTTGACGCCGGAGAACGAGAAGTCGAAGCCGTCTAGGCGGGCCACGGGGAAGTCGTACGCATCGGGGTCGCCGTCGGCGGCGAGCCGGTCGAGGGCGGCTCCGCCGGGGTAGCCGAGACCGAGCAGGCGTGCGCCCTTGTCGAATGCCTCGCCGGCTGCGTCGTCGATCGTCGTCCCGACGGCGGTGAAGCCGGAGTGGTCGCGAACGTCGAGCAGCAACGTGTGACCGCCGGTCGCGAGCAGGCAGAGGAAGGGCGGCTCGACCGGCCCCGAGGCCGACGACTCTGTCTGGAGGTAGAGCGAGGCGACGTGGCCGCGGAGGTGGTCGACGGGCGCGAGCGGGAGCCCTCTCCCCCAGGCCAGCGCCTTCGCCGCCGACAGGCCGACGAGGAGCGCTCCGATCAACCCCGGCCCGGCGGTGACGGCGACGAGGTCGACGTCGTCGAGGCTCGCTCCGGCCCCGGCGAGCGCCTCGCGGATCACCGGCGAGACCAGCTCCAGGTGCCGGCGGGACGCAACCTCGGGCACGACGCCGCCGAAGCGCGCGTGCAGAACGGCTTGCGAGGCGACGACGCTCGAGCGGATCTCGCCGTCGTGCGTGACGAGCGCGGCCGCCGTCTCGTCACAGGATGTCTCGAGGCCGAGGATCACTGCGCCGTCAGCCGTGCCGAACGCAGTACCGGCCGCCAGGTCGCGCCGCCGTCAGAGGTCCGCCAGAGCCCGCGGCCGGTGAGGAAGAACCCGTGGGCCAGGTCGAGGAACCAGAATCCACCGGGCCAGCCGAGATCGAGCTGTCGCGAGCGGTGGATCGTCGCCGCGCCGTCGCTCGTCGTCACGAACTCGGTCGTCCCGCGGCCGCAAGCGGGGCAGAAGCCGCTGAGAACCGCCGCTCCATGTCCGAACGCCTGCATCGGTCCCGAATAGGCGTCGAGCGGCCGGGGCTTGTCGTCCGGAAGTCCGCCGAAGACCGTCTTCCACATGCTGCCGCGGTCGAGCGAGCGGAGCACCCGATAGGCCTGGCTGCCGCCGGCGGCACCGCCGGTGAAGAGAACCCACACGTCGTCGTCGGCGCAGCTCAAGCTCGGCGTCCAGCCCGGAGCGGTGCCCGGCAAATGTGCCACGAACTGCCTGACGACGCGACCGTCCTCGACTCGCCAGACGATGTTCGCTCGGGCCAGCCAGACCGCCGACGAGGTCGCACACAGCGTCTCGGCGAGTGGCGCGTGCAGCCGCGTCCAGGTCCGGCCTGCGTCGCGCGTCTCGAGCAAGCCGCCATAGGGGCCGATCCCGTAACCACGCTCACGGTCGACGAAGTCGACGATGGCCAGGTCCGGGCGGCCGGCGCCGAACCAGTCGGCGCCGTCAATCGTGCGCAGGAGCGTCGACCCGCTGAGCGCCCACGCGTGCCGGCCGTCGGCCGCATCGAGCGCCTGCACGGGTCGTGTGCTCTCGAGACGCCAGCTCGCGCCGCCGTCCGTCGTCCCGAAGATGCCGCCGTGCCCGGCCGCCCAGCCGTGGTTCGCGTCGGCGAACACGACCACGGGACCGTACGAGCCGTTGGGACGGACGCCTGCGCCCGCCGCCGCGGTCAGGCAGGCAGCGACGATGGCACAGGCGACGAGCGCCTTCACGCGGCGTTCGGCTCTCTCCACATGATCAGGGCGTCCTCGCGGTTGTCGGTGTAGTAGCCGCGCCGGACGCCCTGGCCGCGGAAGCCGAGGCGCTCGTAGAGGTCGATCGCGGCGTCGTTCGACACGCGCACCTCGAGCGTGAACCCGCGCGTGTCGTCGTCTCCGGCCGACTCGAAGACCGCGTTCAGGAGCCGTGTGGCGATGCCCTGGCGGCGGTTCTCGGGTGCGACGACGAGGTTCATCACGTGCCAGGCGTCGACGTAACGCGAGACGATCACGTAGGCGACGAGCCCGTCGTCGACGAACGCGCCGAGACAGATCGACGTCGGCTTCGCGATCTCGCTGACGAACATCATCCGAGACCACGGCGCGGGCATCGAGCGCTGCTCGATCTCGTCGATCGCGTCCACGTCGGCGAGGTCGAGGCGCTGGATCGCGAGTCCGCTCGTGGTGCTCATGCCGCTGCCCTCTCGGCGTCCGGCAGGCGGACGTAGATCGGCTCGACCAGGTCGGCGTCGCCGAGCTCGCGCGCGAGCGCGGCGTGGAGCCGCGCGTGCGGGACGTGCACCGGGTCGTGGTCGGGTGGGATCTCGGCGCCTGCGGACTCGAAGGCCTGGCGGTAGCGCACGGCTCCGTCGCCGATCAGGATCGCGCCGGGTTCGAGCTCGAGGTCGGCCGGACGCAGCGCCACCGGCTCGTCGACCCGGAGCGTGAACACCTCGCGCCGGCGAGCGTCGATCACGGGCAGGGCTCCCGGCAGCGCGGCCGCGAGCGCCTCGAGCGTCGAGACGCCCGCGACCGGAACGCCGGTCGCGAGCGCGAGCCCGCGGGCGGCCGCGAGCCCGATGCGGATGCCGGTGAAGCTTCCGGGGCCTGTGCCGACGACGACACCGGCGAGATCGGCCGGCGTGTAGCCGTGCGCGCGCAGTAGCTCGTCGGCGTCGGCGAGGACGGCGGCCGCGCGGGACGTGCGTTCGCCGAGCACGTTGCCGTCGAGCACGAGCGCCGACGTTGCGACCGGCGTCGCCGTGTCGAACGCCAGGACGAGACCGCTCGGCATGCGCCTCAGAGTAGCCCGGCGAGAAGCTCTGAATCGCCGTCCGCGACGACGATCTCGCGCCGCTCCTCGTCCACGTGCCGCAGCTCGACGGTCACGCGAGGCGGCGGCAGGCGGCCCAGGCCGCGCTCCGGCCACTCGACGAAGACGATCGCGTCCTCGAAGTACGGCTCGAGCGCGCCCCAGTCGGCGTCGCTGAGGTGCTCGAACCGGTACAGATCGAGGTGCGAGACGCCGTCGTAGCGGTGGCCGACCGTGTACGTGGGACTCGTGACACGCGCGTCGACCCCGAGTGCGCGGACGGCTCCGCGCACGAACGTCGTCTTGCCCGCACCCAGGTCGCCGGAGACGTAGACGACGTCGCCCGGCACGAGTCGCCGGGCAAGCCGCGCGGCGATCTCCTCCGTCTCGGCCGTGGACGAGCTGACCATCGGCCGCCGCCGGCTAGAAGAGGCCGAGCTGGACCGCAGCCTCTGCGACCGGCGCGGCCATGGCCAGCTCCGGATGCGGCGCCGGCTCGGCGGCTTCGGGCTCGAGCAGCAACCGGCTGATCAGCTTCGGGATCTGCCGGAAGTCCGCCTCGAGCACCTCGAGCATCTTCGGCGTGTAGAGCGCCGCGGCCGGGTGGTAGAGCGGGTAGAGCAGCACGCGGTTTCCGCCGAGCGAGACCTCCTGCTCCTGGCCGTGGACGCGCGTGATCCCGAGCGGCTTGCCGGACAGCAGCTTCGTAGCGAAGTTCCCGAGCGTCGCGACCAGCTTCGGCTCGATCGCCTCGATCTGCCGGAACAGGTAGCCCTCGCACTGCTCGATCTCCTCCGGCATCGGGTCGCGGTTCCCCGGAGGCCGGCACTTGAGAACGTTGGCGATGTAGACGTCGGCGCGCGTCAGGCCGATGCCGCCGAGCAGCTTGTCGAGCAGCTTCCCGGCCTGGCCGACGAACGGGTAGCCCTGCTTGTCCTCGTGAAACCCGGGCGCCTCGCCGACGAACATCAGGTCGGCGTCAGGGTTACCGACACCGAACACGACCTGCGTGCGACCCGCGGCGAGCGCACAGCGCGTGCAACCGGACGCTTCCTGCTGCAGCTGCTCGAGCTTTCCGAGCCTGTCCTCCATCGAACGTCGAGTCTAGGCGCCCTCGCGGACGGATGCGAAGCGAGGCTCAGACGAGGCAGGTGACGACCGCCGAGCCCTTGCCGGCGGCGTCGGCGTAGAAGCTCCGGAGGTCGCGAAGCGCGTCCAGGAGCCACTCGCGATCGTCCTCGTCCCAGCCGAACGGGTAGATCTGCAGCTCTGTCATCCGGGCTGCGTCGTACCGCGCAGCCGCCTCGGTCGCGACGGCCGGATCGCCGAGCAGGGCCGCCAGGTCGCCGACCTCCGCGACCGTGAAGCACCGCGCCGGACCGTAGCCCGAGAAGTCGTCGCCGATCTCTGTTCCGCCGAGGACCGCCCGGCTGAGCAGCGGCTCACCGGGCTCGACAGTGCCCGCAAGGAGGTAGTGGAGTCCGTGCCACGCCTTGTCCAGCTCGAGGCGATCGCCTGCGCCGGCCACCGGACCGCGCCCGCCGAGCCGCTTCCGGATGAGGGAGAAGACGGCGTCGCCGCCGTCGCCGTTCGCCAGCGCGGCCTGCGAGCGGCCGAGGCTCTGCTCGAGCTGCTCCCGGAGCTGTGGGTGCATCTCCATCGCGGCGGCCATGAGCTGCGGCCCGCGCTCGAGGATCGCCCTGCGCATGTTCTCGGGGTCGAACGCGGCCGGGAGCTCCGGCATGAACAGCGACTCGATCCCCGAGGGATCGTCCAGCAGCCCGGGTTCGACCTGGACGAAGGTCGCGTGCATCGACATGCAGCCCGTATCGACCGCCGACCGGCCGCGCTGAACCTCGTTCGGGTTAGTGCCGGCAGCCGCAGGAG
Organism: uncultured Actinomycetes bacterium; assembly: GCA_963776735.1. Lineage (GTDB taxonomy): Bacteria > Actinomycetota > Thermoleophilia > Gaiellales > Gaiellaceae > PALSA-612. Next base: position 24,144 of record CAVZNV010000013.1, on the reverse strand, counting down.
CCGCCGCAGCAGCCGCCCCCGCCACCCGTCGCCCCGCGGAAGCTGGGCTGCGGTTTCTCGGCGCGCGTCGCGAACACCGAGAACTGCCGCGCCACCTTCTCGCCGCCGCAGTCGGGACAGGCCGGCTCGTCGTCACCGCGGACGAGCTCCTCGAAGTGGGACTCGCACGTCATGCAGACGTACTCGTAGATCGGCATGCCGTCAGTCTATCCGTGCGTCTTCGCCCAGACCGCCTTCACGCCCTTGAGCGAGAAGGTCACGGTTCCGTGAGCCGCCTTCGCGCCGGTCACCTTGACCGAGCCGGTGAGGACGACGACCGGCCCGGACTTCGCGGACTTCACCTCCAGGAAGCCGCTGACGGCGACACCGGGGACGTCCCCGTACGAACGAAGGACGAGGACGCCGACTTCCCCGGTCGCGGAGCCTGACGCGAGACCCGCGATCGCCGTGCCCGCGGTCACCTCGGAGGCGAATGCGTCCTGCACCGTCGCCTCGACGACCGAGAGCGTCCTTCCGCGCAGGCCGGATGTTCCCTTCGCCGGGTGTGCGGCCGCGAGCGAGACGGGGATCCGCGGCACGGCGGCCAGATAGGGACGGACTCGAGGACAGCGATCCGGCACCGCGAGCCCACTTAGCCATGCGCGGACGGCGTTCGCGGTGCAGCTCGAAGGGTCGGTGGTCAGCACGCTGTGGCCGATGCCCGGAACGACGAGCAGGTGTCCGTGCGGGAACTGAGCGACGATCGAGGCGGCGTTCGACGTCGGCGTGCGCATGTCGAACGTGCCGGACACCGCGAGCACGGGCACGTCCGGGAACGGCCCGGCCGGGAACGGCGCGTTGCCCGCCGGCGCCGGCCAGTCGACGCAGAGGGACGCCGGCCCGATCTGCGTGGCCCAGCTGCCGAAGGGACCGGTCGCGCCTGTGGGCAGCGCCGCCACCGCGGCCGCCAGCGCCTGCTGGCGCGTCGCGAGATCGTCGGTCGGTGCCCAGGGGAAGCGGCCGTCGTTGCACGTCGTCGCCAGGAAGAGCCCCTCGCTGAACGAGTTGTCGGCGAGGGCGAAGCCGGAGTCGCCGAAGGCTGCGATCCTGAGCAGCTCCGCCGGCCGGCCGGCGGTTGCTCCCTGGATCGCCGACGGTAGCTCGGCCCGCAGGCCGGGATCGAGGTCGGCGCCGATGGCGAGGCTGACCAGGGTCACCCCGTCCATCGAGATGGTTTCGAGCCGCCCCGACGGCGTGCGAATCCGGCCTCGGATCGGCGACGCCTCTGCGCGGTTCGCGAGCGCTGCCGTCTCACCGGCCAGGTCGGGCGAGATCGCGTGGCACGCCGCGTCGCCGCAGATCTGCGCGAGTCCGAGCGGAATGCCCTGGAGCGAGTCCAGGCCGAGCGGGTCGGGGCCGGTCGGAGTCACGACCGAGTCGAGCAGCAGGCGCTCGACGTGCGTCGGGAAGGCAGCGGCGTAGGCGAGCGCGACCTTCGTCCCGTACGACACCCCCCAGAGCGCGATCGTGTCGACGCCGATCGCGGTCCTGACCGCGTCGATGTCCTCGGCGTTCGTCGCGGTGGTGTAGAAGGCGCGGTCCGGCCCCAGCTCCTGGCCGCACGCAGCCACCTGCTGCGCCTCGGAGAGGCCGTTCGCGCCGACGATGCAGTTCAGGAAGCCCGAGCCGCCCGTGCCCCGCGGGTCGAAGGCGACGAGCGTGTAGCCGGGGAAGAGCCTCTGAAAGGACGGGCCTTCGTTCGAAAGGTCGAACGCGAGCGCGCTGGCCTGGCCGGGCCCGCCCGCGATCATCATCATCACGCCGCGAGGCGTGCCCGCGGCCGGCAGCTCCTCGACGGCGAGCGAGACGGTCCCCGGCACCGCACCGCTCCAGTCGAGCGGCACGCTCACGTTCCCGCACTTCACGCTCGTCGAGCCTTGGCAGGGAGCAAAGCCGAGGGCGGCGCCGGCGGCAGGAGCGAGGCCGAGCGAGACGGCGGCCGTCGCGGCGGTGACGGCCGCCGTCGCCAGGAAGGCCCTGATCACGCGGGCAGCGTAGCCGAGCTCAGCCGGAGCTCTGGCGCGCCGCGAAGCCGAGCTCGCCGCTCGGCGTGCACGGGTGGACGCCGGTGGCACGCAGCGACCGGATCGCCCGCGCGACGACGGCTTCACTGGCCTTGGGAGCGTCGTCCGCGTAGAACAGGCCGGACTGCCAGCGGGCGAGATCCGGCTCGTCGCTGACGTGGAACAGGAGCAGCCCGGCCACGGTGGGCTGGCACGCCGCGAGGGCGAGCGCCTCGTCGTAGTACTCCGCCTGCGTCGCCTCGCTCACGGGCTTGGTCGACGGCGGCTCTGCCCCCACGTACTCGCCGGCCTCCGCAGCCGGGATCGCCGTCTGTACCCCGAACTCGTCGTAGTAGATCGGCAGCGTCGAGCCGGCCTGGGCCGTGCCGTCGAACGCCTTGCCGAGCAGCGCGACGAGCTTCGGATAGTCGGCGAGCGAGATCGTCGTGCTCTTCGGGTGCGCGAACGTCGGTGGAAGGCTCGAGTTGTCCTCATACGGATGGAGCGCGAAGGCGTCCATGATCGGACGCGTGCGCCTGCTGGCGCGATAGGCGCGGCCGAGGTCGGCGATGAACGTCGTCGGAGAGTGCTTCTTCGAGACGACCGAGTCGTTGCCGCGCGGCGACAGCGCACCGCCGATCACGATCACGGACGGCGCCACGGCCTTGAGCGCGTCGTACGTCTGCGCGAGCATCGCCTCGTAGGCCGGCGCGGCCGCGTCGGCTCCCGACGGCTCGTACTGCGGCATCCAGAAGCGGTTCAGGTTCGGCTCGTTGCCCACGATGAAGCGGTGCACGGTCGGGAACGACTGGGCGAGAGACACGGCGAAGGCGACGAACTGCGCGCGTGCCTCCGGCGTCAGCGGCGTCACCGAGCTGCCGGTCGGGTAGACCGAGAGGAAGACGGTGATCCCGTCGAGGTCGGCCGCGTCGATCGCGTTCTGCAGGCCGGCGAGATCGTCCGGGAGCGGCGCCGTCTCGCCCGGCTTCCACTGCGCCGTCAGGCGGATCGCGTCGAGACCGGCCAGCTTGGCCAGATCCATCTTCGTCTTCGCCATCGCGAGATCGGGCTCCTTGCCCGCGTCCTCGGCGGCGCCGACGAGCATTCCCTGCGACGCGCCCGCCGGCGCCGCGACCGCGAGTGCGGCAACGGCGGCGACGACGAAAGCTGTGATGCGCCCTCCCAACCCGCCGTAAGCCTCGGCATGGCGTCGGACGGCCTTGAGGCGGAGCACTCGATCGGACCACCCCGCGCGGTTCGTGAAGCCGGTTGCCGTCGTTAAACTCTCCAGCAGCCCGGTATCCGGTACGGAACTGGAGCCAACGACATGTTCGACAGCGTCACCGTGATCGGCGCCACCGGCCGCTCAGGCTCGGCCATTTCGGCGCGCCTGCGCGAGCGCGGCGTGCACGTACGGGAGCACGACGGCGAGCTGATGATCCTCTGCGTGCCCGACCGGGCGATCGCCGACGTCGCCGGACGTATCGAGCCAGGCCCGTGGGTCTGTCACGTCAGCGGCGCGACGCCGCTGTCGGCGCTCGACCCGCACGAGCGGCGCTTCTCCGTCCACCCGCTGCAGACGCTCGTGAAGTGGCGGGGGCCGGAGCAGCTCGACGGCGCGTTCGGCGCGGTGACAGCCGAATCCGACGACGCCCGCGAGCGCGCCCTCTGGTTCGCCCGGACGCTCGGGCTGGAGCCGTTCGAGCTCGCCGACGCGGGACGTGCGCTCTACCACGCGGGCGCGATGTTCGCGAGCGGCTACCTCGTCACGCTCCACAGGGCCGCGGTCTCGCTCTTCGAGCTCGCCGGCGCGCCGCCCGAGGCGTTGCTACCGCTGATGCGGCGCACGATCGACAACGGCTTCGAGCTGACCGGTCCGATCTCGCGAGGCGACTGGTCGACGATGGACATGCACCTGGCGGCGATCCGCGAGCGGATCCCCGAGCTCGAGCCGCTCTACCGCGCGCTCGCGGAGGCGTCATGAGGACGGTGCGCACGATCGCCGACGTGCGCGCGGCGCTCACGTCACTGCGCGCGAACGGCCGCATCGGCCTCGTGCCGACGATGGGCGCGTTCCACGCCGGCCACGAGGCACTGCTGGCGGCGGCCCGCGCGGAGTGCGACACGGTCGTCGTCAGCCTCTTCGTCAACCCGGCGCAATTCGGAGACGCCGCCGACCTCGACCGCTATCCGCGCGACGAGGAGCGGGACGCGGCGATCGCCGCCGAGGCCGGAGCCAACCTGCTGTTCGCGCCGGCCGCGGACGAGATGTACCCCGACGGCTTCCAGACCTGGATCGACGTGACCGAGCTGGGCTCGGTCCTGGAGGGCGCGTTCCGGCCCGGCCACTTTCGAGCCGTCGCGACGGTCTGCTGCAAGCTGTTCAACATCGTCCGCCCCGACGTCGCCTACTTCGGGCAGAAGGACGCGCAGCAGGTGGAGGTCGTTCGGCGCTTGGTGCGCGACCTCGACCTGGAGCTGGAGCTCCGCGTCGTGCCGACGGTGCGCGAGGAGGACGGTCTCGCCCTGTCTTCGCGGAACGTGCTGCTCTCCCCCGCTGACCGCCGCCGCGCCGCCGTTCTTCCCCGGGCGCTCGCGACCGGCGATCCCGCGGCCGCCCGCCGGATGCTCGACGGCGTCGTCGTCGACTACGTCGAGGCGGCCCCGTTCGACCCGCCCGTTCTCGCCGCCGCCGTGCGTATCGGCGGGGTGCGCCTGATCGACAACGTCGTCATCGAGAAAGGAGCCGGCTGATGTCCACGCCTCCTGCCGGAAAACTGCCTCTCCCCGAGCTCGCCGCGATCAAGCGCCGCGGCGACAGGATCGTGATGGTCACCGCCTACGACTCGCCCGGCGCGCGCTTCGCCGAGGACGCGGGCATCGACGTCGTGCTCGTCGGGGACACGGCCGCGATGGTCGTGCTCGGCTACGAGGGAACGACGGTGCCGGTGACGGTCGACGAGATGCTCTTCCTGACGCGGACGGTCTCCCGGCAGGTGCGCCGTCCGCTCGTCGTCGGCGACCTGCCGTTCGGCTCGTACCAGGTCTCCGACGAGGACGCGGTCCGGACGGCCATCCGATTCGTCAAGGAGGGCGGCGCAGACATCGTCAAGCTCGAAGGCGCCGGGCCGATGGTCTCGCGGGCGCGGTCGATCATCGAGGCCGGCATCCCGGTGATGGGGCACGTCGGCCTGACGCCGCAGTCGGCGACGATGCTCGGCGGTTTCAAGACGCAGGGGCGGACGGCGGCGGCGGCGAGGCGGCTCGTGGTCGACGCGCACGCGCTCGAGGACGCGGGCTGCTGCGCGCTCGTGCTCGAGGCTGTGCCGGCGCCTGTTGCCGCGCGGATCACGGCCGAGCTCGAGATCCCGACGATCGGGATCGGCGCCGGCCCGGACTGCGACGGTCAGGTGCTCGTGTACCACGACCTGCTCGGCCTGACGGAGGGACACCTGCCGCGGTTCGTGAAGCGGTACGCGAACCTGTCCCGCGAGATCCGGGACGCGCTCGAGGCGTACGCGGCCGAGGTGCGCAGCGGCGCGTTCCCCGGCGAGGAGCACGCGTACGCGATGTCGGAGGAGGAACTGGCCGCGTTCGAGACCGACCGCTAGCGCGCTCCGGCCAGCGCGTGCTCGACGCGGTCTCGTTCCCAGCGACCGTGCACCGTCCGCGGGAGCTCGTCGGCTGCAAACCACTCGGCGGGGAAATCGGCGGCCGGCTCGCCGTCGGCCTCGACGCGGTACGTGAAGACCACGTGCCAGCCCCGCCGGCCCCGGAAGGACTCGATCTCGTCCAGCGACATCCCGCCGACGACGAGGCCGCCGAGGCCGTCCAGGACCGCCCGTGCACGCTCCTCGGGATGCTCGTAGGGCTCGAGATCCTCACCGGGGAGCCACCAGCGTTCGTCATCTGCCCGGTACCGGACGAGCAGAACGCGGCCATCCGGCCGGACGACGACGAGGTTGGCGATCAACTGGATCTCGGGTCCGTCAGACATCGGTCTTTCCTCCTTCTCTGGTCAACAGGTCATCCGTCCAGCGCAACTCGGCCTCGGCGAGCGCACGCTGCCGCGTGACCATCTCGGCCGCGGGCGCCGACCGCGCCTGCACGTCGAGCGTGGACAACCGCTCGCGGAGCGCTTCGCGCCGCGTTGCGAGCAGTTCGGGGACTCGACTCTCGTCCTCGAGATCCGAGCGGGCCGCCAGGGCCAGCCCGAGCGGGTCTCCGACTGCCGGCAGCTCGCGCCACGCTCGTTCGAGCAACTCGGAGAGGTGACGCCTCCCCTCTGCGGTGATCGCGTAACGGGTGCGTTCCGGCCGCTGCCCTTCCCGCTCCACGGCGACGGCTTCGACGTGTCCGCCTCGGACGAGGCTCCGCAGGACGGCGTAGATCGACGCGTACTCGACCGGAAACCAGAACCGGAGCCCGTCGTCGTCGAGGATCTTCTTGATCCGGTAGCCGTGCAAGGGCTGCTCGGACAGGAGCCAGAGCACGAGCAGGCGCGTCAGCACGCCGTCGATACTAAATGTTTAGTATTTACGTGTCAACTACTGGTTGAACGCGAACGCGAGGATGCCGATCAGGATCGCGAACATCAGCCCGACCCCGAGCGCACCGGCCGAGCGCGCCCACGACCACCGCTGCGTCTGCCGGATGCCGATCAGCACCAGTCCAAGCGTCCAGGCGAGCGCGATGCCGTCGATCGTGACGAACACGTCCCGGCCGGCGCCGGTGTCGCTCCCGGCGTTCCGGAACAAATCCATGCCGTAGAGCCCGAGGCGGAACGGCACGACGAGGAAGAGCACGAGCACGAACGGCGCCGTGGCCAGGCCGGCCAGGTGGCGGCCGAGCCGGTAGCCGGTCTCCGAGCCGAGCCCACGCATGCCCAGGTAGACGACCGCTCCGCCGAGCCAGAAGTTGGTCAGCGCGACCGCGGCGCCGCCGAAGACCATCTCGACGGTCAGCACGAGCGCGCTCAGCTCCCGGTAACGCTCGTACGGCTGCTCGAGCGCGAACAGGCCCAGGAACATGGCGATGCCGGCGACGAAGACGAGCGCGGTCAGCGGCTCCTGGCGGGCGTCGCCGGCCTCGTCCGACTCGTCGCGAAGCTCCGCGAAGACGCTCGCCGGTGCGTAAAGCACCCGCGGCAGCCGCACCCACCACTCGCGCTCGAGCGCGTCGATGGCGGTCTGGTCGGTCACGCTCACCGCGGCCAGCTTAGTGCTACAGATTTGCCGGAACGCCGCCGAACGTCCGCGGATCCTTGCCCGTGATCGTGCCGGTGTGGGGACCGCGCTTCGCGACCACCTTGTTGCTGTCCGACGTGTCGATGACCATCTGCTCGGCCGTGAATGTGTAGTTGACGACATCGTCCTTGTCGATGTCGTGCAACCCTGGGTTGTCGTTCGACGTGAAGTCGACGTCGGAACCCGACCGACCGAGGTCGTCGTCGGCCCGCGAGTAGTTGTCGTCGTGCAAAGGGCTGTTGTCGTCCTTCTTTCCCTTTCCCGGCCCGGCGGTGATCTCGACGACGTGGAATGCGTTCTGCCGGAACTCGGCGACCGCCGGGTCGTGCGTCGCGTCCTTCGTGAACTTGACCGCGTAGTCGAGCCGCAGCAGGGGCTTCGTCGGGCTGGAGATCGAGTTCTTCGTCCACTTCACCGTGAACGAGTCGATGCCGGCCGACTTCTTCACGGGTGCGCCCGCGTCGACCCCGCTCCCGCCTCCGCCCGTGCCTGCGTCCGGGCCTCTGTCCTGGACGAAGCCGTCGCTGTCGTCGCTGACGTAGTCGACGGACTTCGCGTGCACCGGCGGCGCGACGGCGAAGCTGAATCTCGCCGTGTCGGAACCGTTGTCTCTGGAGCCCGCGTCGAGCCGCCGGGCGGTCTGCTCGGCAACCGTGACCCGCCGCCTGGCGGGTCCCATCTGCTCCTCGGCGTACGCCCACATGGCCAGAAGTGCTTCTACCCGGCATCGTCCGGGCTGTCAAACGTGCGATCAGGCTGCAGCGGCCGTCACGGGAAGGATCTCCCGGAGGAAGCGGCCCGTATACGACTCCTCGACGTCGGCGATCTCCTCCGGCGTGCCTGCCGCGATCAGCTCGCCGCCGGCCTCGCCGCCCTCGGGGCCGAGATCGACGATCCAGTCGGCCTGCTTGATCACGTCGAGGTTGTGCTCGATCACGAGCACCGTGTTCCCGGCGTCGACGAGCCGCTGCAACACGTCGAGCAGCTTCTCGATGTCCGCGAAGTGCAGCCCCGTCGTCGGCTCGTCGAGGATGTACAGCGTTCGTCCGGTCGCGATCTTGCCGAGCTCCTTCGCCAGCTTGACGCGCTGCGCCTCGCCCCCGGAGAGCGTCGTCGCGGGCTGGCCGAGCTTGATGTAGTCGAGCCCGACGTCGTGTAGCGTCTGGAGCCGCCGCCGCAGCTTCGGGATCTTGGCGAAGAACTGGAGCGCCTCCTCGACCGACATCTCGAGCACGTCCGCGATCGACTTGCCCTTGAAGCGCACCTCGAGCGTCTCGCGGTTGTACCGGCGTCCGTGGCAGGTTTCGCACGGCACGTAGACGTCCGGCAGGAAGTGCATCTCGATCTTGATCTGCCCGTCGCCCTTGCACGTCTCGCAGCGACCACCGCGGACGTTGAACGAGAACCGGCCGGGCTTGTAGCCGCGAATCTTCGCCTCGGGAGTGAGCGAGTAGAGCTCGCGGATCGGCGTGAACAGGTCCGTGTACGTGGCCGGGTTCGAGCGCGGCGTGCGGCCGATCGGCGACTGGTCGATGTCGATCACCTTGTCGAAGCAGTCGATGCCCTCGACGCCGTCGTGGTCGCCCGGCTTCGTCCGCATCCGATGAAGCCGGTTCGCCAGCGCCTTGTAGACGATCTCGTTGACCAGCGTGGACTTGCCCGAGCCGGACACGCCCGTCACGACGATGAACCGGCTGACCGGGAAGTCGACGTCGATGCCCTTGAGGTTGTGCATGCGCGCGCCGAGCACGCGGAAGAACCCGTTGTCGGCGGGTCGCCGCTCGGGCACGGCGATCTGCCGCGTCCGTGAGAGGAACTGGCCGGTGATCGACTTCTTGTTCCGTTCGACGTCCTTGGCCGTTCCCTCGGCGACGACGTAGCCGCCGTGCTCGCCGGCGCCCGGCCCCATGTCGACGAGCCAGTCGGCCGAACGCATCATCTGCTCGTCGTGCTCGACGACGACCACGGTGTTGCCGAGGTCGCGCAGCCGTTCGAGCGTGCCGATCAGGCGGTCGTTGTCGCGCTGGTGGAGCCCGATCGACGGCTCGTCGAGGATGTAGAGCACGCCGACGAGCTGCGAGCCGATCTGCGTCGCCAGCCTGAGCCGCTGCGCCTCGCCGCCCGACAGCGTCAGCGCCGCACGGTCGAGCGTCAGGTAGCCGACGCCGACGTTGTCCAGGAACGTCAGCCGCTCGCGGATCTCCTTGATGATCCGCGCGCCGATCAGCTCCTCGACCTCGGTCAGCTCGAGGCCCTCCAGGAACTCCAGCGCGCGGGCGACCGACATCTTCGTGAACTGGTGGATGTTGAGCCCGCCGATCGTGACCGCGAGCACCTCGGGCTTGAGGCGCGCGCCTTGGCACGACGGACACGCCCGGAAGGACATGTACTCCTCGATCCGTTCCCGCTGCTGCGTCGAGTCGGTCTCCCGGTAGCGCCGCTCGAGGCTCTTGACGATGCCCTCGAAGGCGAGCATGTACGAGCGCTTGCGGCCCATGCGGTTCCGGTACTGGACGTAGACCCGCTCGCCGCCGGTGCCGAACAGGAACAGGTTCTGCTGCTCCTCGGACAGGTCCTGCCACGGCCTGTCGAGGTCGATCTCGTACCGGTCCGCGATCGCCTGGATCACCGATTCGTAGAAGCTCGACCCGCCGACCGACCACGGCACGAGCGCCCCGTCGCCGATCGACAGCGTGGGATCCGGCACCAGCAGGTCGGGGTCGATCTCGAGCATCGATCCGAGTCCCGTGCAGCGCGGGCACGCGCCGTGCGGCGAGTTGAACGAGAAGATGCGCGGCTCGAGCTCGGGCAGGGAGACGCCGTGCTCGGGGCACGCGAAATTCTCCGAAAACAGCATCTGCTCACCCGTCTCCACCACGTCGATCGCCACGAGCCCCTCGGCGAGCCCGGCCGCCGTCTCGATCGACTGCGTCAGCCGCGGCCGCAGGTCGGGCTTCATCACCAGCCGGTCGATCACGACCTCGATCGAGTGCTTGAACTTCTTGTCGAGCTCGATCGCCTCCTCGAGCAACCGCTGCTCGCCGTCGACCTTCACCCGCGTGAAGCCGTCGGCCCGCAGCTCCTCGAAGACGTCCTTGTACTCGCCCTTGCGGTCGCGGACGACCGGCGCGTTGACCGTGAACTTCGTGCCCTCCGGGAGTCGCAGCACCTGGTCGACGATCGCGTCCAGGCTCTGCCCGGCGATCGGCCGGCCGCAGACCGGGCAGTGCGGACGGCCGACGCGCGCGAAGAGCAGGCGCAGGTAGTCGTAGATCTCGGTGACCGTGCCGACCGTCGAGCGCGGGTTCCGCGAGGTCGTCTTCTGGTCGATCGAGATGGCGGGCGAGAGTCCGTCGATCGAGTCAACGTCGGGCTTCTCCATCATCTGCAGGAACTGCCGCGCGTACGCCGAGAGCGACTCGACGTAGCGCCGCTGGCCCTCGGCGTAGATCGTGTCGAACGCGAGGCTGGACTTGCCCGAGCCGGAGAGCCCCGTGATGCAGACGAGGCTGTTCCGCGGCAGGCGGACGGTGATGTCCTTGAGGTTGTGCTCTCGTGCCCCGTGGACGACGAGCTCTTCCGACGTGCTCACAACCCCAGTTTACCGGGGGCCGTCGGACGGGAACGTATGTTCGGGAGCGGTGCGCGAGAGGGTCTAGACTCGGGCCATGAGCGACGCCATCGTCGGGCGCGAACACGAGCTGACGGCGATCGAGCGGCTCGTGGCCTCGCAGGAATCGGGGCTGGCCGCGCTGGTTCTCGAGGGCGAACCGGGCATCGGGAAGACGACTCTGTGGCAGGCGGCGCTCGAACGTGCAGGTCGGCAGGGGATCGACGTGCTGTCGTGCCGCCCGGTCGAGGCCGAGGCGAAGCTTGCGCTCGCGTCTCTCGCCGACCTGCTCTCGCCGCTCGTCGACACGGGCCTGGCGGAGCTTCCCGAGCCGCAGCGCCTGACGCTCGAGGTGACGCTACTGCGGATGGCACCGCACGGCTCGCCTCCGGACGGGCGCGCCGTCGCGACCGCCACGCACTCGCTGCTTCGCCGCCGGGCGGAAAGCGGGCTCTTCCTCGTCGCGGTCGACGACGTGCAATGGCTCGACCGCTCCTCGGCCGCCGCCCTCTCGTTCGCGCTGCGCCGGCTTGTCGACCTGCCGGTGCGGGTGCTGCTTGCGACCCGCGTCGAGCGCGCGTCCTCGCCCGATCCGCTCGACCTGCAGCGGAATCTCCCCGGCCGGGTCGAGAGCCTGCGGCTGGGGCCGCTCCGGCTGGGCGGGCTGCACCACCTGCTCAAGGATCGGCTCGGCCACGTACTGCCGCGGCCGATGCTGCAGCGAATCGGGCAGGCGTCCGCCGGAAACCCTCTGCTCGCGCTCGAGCTCGCCCGTGCGCTGCTCGAGGTCGAGGCTCGCCCGGGGCCGGGAGAACCGCTGCCGGTTCCCGAGACGCTTGCAGATCTGCTCAACGCCCGCCTTCGCCGGCTGCCCGGAGAGGCCCGGGACGCTCTCCTGGCCGCCGCCGCGCTCAGCCTCCCCGAGACGACTCTGATCGCCGAGGCACTGGGGGAACGAGCGGCCGGCGGACTGGAGATGGCGGAGCAGGCAGGGGTCATCCGAGTCCGCAACGGCATCGTCCGTTTCGATCATCCGCTGCTGGCCTCGACGCTCTACTCGGCCGTCCCGCCGGCGAAGCGGCGCGCCGTCCACACACGGCTGGCCGGCGTCGTGCGCGAGTCGGAGGAGCGCGCCCGGCATCTCGCTCTCGGCGCCGACGGCCCGGATGCATCGGTCGCACAGCTGCTCGAAGACGCGGCCGAGCACGCGCGCCTCCGCGGGGCGCCAAGCGCCGCTGCCGAGCTGATCGAGCTCGCTCTCCAGCTGACGCCCGATCCAGCCGACGTCCCCCGGCGGACTGTGAGACTGGCGAGCCTGCTCAACGTCGCGGGCGACGTGGTGCGGGCGGAGGCCGTGCTCGAGCAGGCGATTCCCGAGCTCGGCCCGGGGCTCCCGCACGCCGAGGCCGTGCTCCTCTACGGCGTGATCGTCGGGAACCCCGAAGATCACGCGCAGTCGATCGAGTGGTGCGTCGAGGCCCTCGACGAGGCAGCCGATGACCCCTTGCTCCTCGCGCGGATTCACGTCTACCTCGCACAGTCGTTCGGCGACCTGGACCAGCAGCGGGCCGTCGTCCACGCGCGGCAGGCCGTCGACCTGCTCGAGCCCCTCGATCGCGGACTGACGTACGCGAACGCGTTGCAGGCGCTCGCTCATGCCGAGCTGCTGGCCGGTCTACCGGCCAACGACGAGGCGATGGCCGAGGCAATGGCCATCGAGGAGAGCGAGCTGCAAGGCCGCTTCGGAGCCGATCTCATGTTCATGCCCGCCTACTGGGCCTCGCACCACGACGATTTCGAGACTGCCTGCGCTCGCCTCGGCGCCTACCTCGATCTCGCTGCGGAGGCCGGCGACGAGGCGGTCCGCCCCTATCTGCTCGGCCATCTCGCCGAGACGGAGTGCCAGGCCTGCCGCTACGAGCAGTCAGCCCGGCACGCCGCGGAGAGCATCGCCTGCGCCGAGCAGATCGGCCAGGGTCCGAACGGCTGCGTGATCGCCGTCTACACGAACGCCATGCTCGCTGCGCTCCGCGGCGAGCTCGACGAGGCGAAAGCCATCGCCGAGCAGCTCGACGAGACGTTCCTCCGGCCCGACGAACGCGGACGTGTCTACCCCTTCTCCGTCCAGGGTTTCGTCGCGCTGTCCCGCGGCGACCTCGCCGCTGCCGACCGCTGGTACGTGCAGGCCGACCGGCTCCTGTCCGCAATCGGCATCCGGGAGCCCGTCAAGAACCGCTTCCAGGGCGACCACGTCGAGGCGGTCGCCGGGTTGGGCGAGCTCGATCGTGCGGAAGCGCTCGTCATCCGCCTCGAGGAGCGCGCCGAGGTCTTCCCGCGTCCGTGGACGCTGGCCGTGGGTGCTCGTGCGAGGGCACTCCTCGAAAGCGCGGCCGGCGACTTCCAGGCCGCCGAAGCTGGCTACCGGGCGGCGCTGGCCCATCACGAGCGCCTTCCGATGCCGTTCGAGCTCGGCCGGACGCGGCTCCTCTTCGGCCGGCTCTTGCGTCGATGCAACGAGCGGCGCGCGGCGCGGGAGGAGCTCGAAGCGGCGAGGAGCATGTTCACGCAGCTGGGCGCGAAGCTCTGGGCCGAGAAGGCCGCAGACGAGCTCGCGCGGATTCCGATCAGGCGCAAGGCGTCCGACGGGCTGACACCCACGGAGCTCCAGGTCGCCAGGCTGGCGGCCGCCGGCCGCACGAACCGCGAGGTCGCGCAGGCCCTGTTCCTCAGCCCGAAGACGGTCGAAGCGAACCTGTCCCGGATCTACAAGAAGCTCGGGATCCGGTCCCGCGCCGAGCTCGGCGCCAGGATGGCCGGGCCCGGTCCGGGGGAGCTCGCGGCAAAACCGTAGGGAACCCCCTGATGCGACGAGGGAGGGCCGCTCGTAGCTTCGGCCGTCGTGGAAAGCAGCGGCACCGAGCGGACGTTCCTCGTCGAGCACTACTGGCCCGGCGTCACGCCTGACCAGTTCCGCTCCGCGGCCGAGCGCGTGCGCGCGTCGGCGGCGGAGCTCACGCTCGGGAACGACCGCGTCGCGTTTCTCCACTCGACGCTCGTGCCCGACGACGACGCCGCGTTCTGCGTCTTCTCGGCCTCGTCGCCCGAGCTCGTCGTCGAGGCCTACAGCCGCGCGGGCGTTCGGTTCGAGCGGATCCTCGACGCCCTCGAGATGGAGGGAGAGGCTTGACCACGAGGCTCGTCATCGCGACCGGAGTCGCGGCGTTGGCTGCGGCCTCGTCGGCGAGTCCCGCCACCAGCGCCTCCCGCGCGTGCGGAACCGTCCACGGCGGAGGCGCGACCTGGAGCGTCGTCTCGGCCGGCGTCGCCTGCACGGCTGCGAAGCCGCTCGTACGGAAGCTGGCGGCAAAGCCGCATTCGCTCTACACGAGGCTGGGCACGTTCCTCGGTCTGACGTGCATCGAGATCGCCGGGAAGTCGAAGCGCGAGATCGCCTGCGTGAGCAGGGACGGCCGGGGAAGCGTCTACGGCGTCACGAAGCGGACAGCGTGACGAGGCTCGGGCAACGGGCGCTGTTCGTGCTCGCCGCAGGAGCCGTCGCGATCGTCGCGTCTGCGAGCTCGGCCGGCTCGACGGTGTCGACGGCTCCTGCGGCGAGGCTCTACGTCCTTGCCCACGCGGCCGGAACGGCCCATAAGGGCGCGCTGTTCGTCCTCGACGCGTCGGGTCACCGGTCCGTGCTGACGGACTTCGGCTCGATTCCGCTTGCCGGCCGAGGAAAGGAGCCGGACGGAAAGGACGTCAGGTCGCTGGCCGTCGAGCAGGACGGCACGATCCTCGTCCTCGACAGGGAGGCAGGAGGCCAGGGCGAACTCTTTGCGGTTGATCCAAGCAGCGGGGCGCGGCGTGTCCTGAGCGACTTCGGGGTCAGGCGCCAGGGCCCGACGGGAAAGTCCCCGCAACAGGTCGCGACGATGCCGGACGGGCGGATCCTCGTGACCGTCGCCGATTTCGGCGGCGGGTGCGGCTTCAGGCGTTGCGGAGGGCTCTTTGCCGTCGACCCCGCCACCGGCCAGCGCTCGGTCATCAGCGACTTCGGCAATCCGACGCAGGGCCAGGTCAACCCTCTCCTCGGCCCGATCGCCGTCGACCGGTTCAGCCGGATCTCTGTCGGCGCGGGGGACGTCCAGGGCGTCAACTTCATCGGTGTCGAACAGGTCGACCCGACGACGGGGCAGCGGACGATCGTCGCGAGCCGGACAGGCGCCATCTACACACTCGCTGCGGAGCCCGACGGCACCCTGCTCGGGACGGAGTGCTGCACGGCGCTGTTCCGGGCCGACCCGGTCCTGCATCTCGTCACCACGCTGAGCGACCTCGAGGACCCCGCGCTCGGCCCGTGCTACTGCGCCGGGGGCGGCAACTCGCTGGCGCTCGTGAGCGGGCCTGCCGGCCCGCTGACGGATGGAACGGTCCTGCTGAACAGCCAGACGGGTCAAGTCCTGAAGCTCGATCCGGTCACCAAGCAACGGACGGTGCTGAGCGACTTCAAGGACCCGAGCCAGGGCCCGACGACCGACAGCGGGCTTGACGGGATCGCGTTCGTCCCCGCGGCGGCCCCTCCCCCGCCGCCACCGCCTCCGCCGCCCCCGTCGGGGACGATCCTCACCTTCGCGGGTCAGTTCGGACACCCGTTGCTCTACGCCGTCGATCCGGTCACGGGCAAGCGGACGGCGCTCAGCGACCTGACCGATCCGAGCCAGGGACAGACCTTCAGCACCTGGCGGCTGGCATCCGACTTCGGCAAGGTCGCGGCGACCGGGCTCAGCACGACGATGCCGGACGACGGGCTCCTGGTCCAGATCGACCCCGCGACGGGCCAGCGCACCGTCGTCAGCGACTTCCAGAACCCCGCGCAGGGTCCTGTCGGCTACACGCCCTTCGGCGTCTTCGTCCTCTCCAGCACGACCTACCTCGTCACCGACCGGGGTCAGGGAGGCGGCGGGAACGGCGCCGCGCTATGGCGGGTCGAGGACGGGATGCGGACGAAGGTGACCGACTTCAACGACCCGTCGCAGGGACCGCTCGGGAACTCGCCCGAGGGAGTCGCGATCGACGGTGCCGGCCAGATGTGGGTCGTCGACGCCGAGGCCGGGACCGACTGCACGGGCTTCGGCGACCACTGCGGCGGGCTCTTCCGCGTCGCCGCGAACGGACAGCGGACGCTCGTGAGCGACTTCGGCAAACCGGCGCAGGGCCCGCTCGGCGACGACCCGGTCGGCCTGGTGCTGGACGCCGACGGCAGCTTCCTCGTCATCGACCAGTTCGCAGGCGCCTGCGGCTGCGGCGAGCTCTTCCGCGTCAACCCGTCGACGGGGCAGAGGTCGCTGATCAGCGACTTCGGCAACGCGGCACAGGGACCGACCGGCGGACGGAAGCCGACAGCCGTCGCGATCGCCTCGGACGGGTCGATCCTGACCGACGGCTGTCCCGGCGCGAGCGGGAACGGCGCCATCTGCAGGATCGACCGCCTCACCGGCGACCGCTCGAACTTCGCCGACTTCGGCGACCCGTCCCTCGGCCCTGTCGTCATCGGACCGATGGGAACTCTCGCGATCTTCCACTGAGAAGGAGGAGCAATGACCAGGCACAGGCGCGTGTTCACCATTCTCGCCGCGGGCCTCTGCGCCCTGGGCGTCGCCACCGCCGTCAAGGCGAGCATCCCGGACGGCGGCGGCGTCATCCACGGCTGTTACGCGAAGTCCGCTGCGCCGGGCTCGCAACCGGGATCACTGCGCGTCATCGACACCGCGCTCGGTCAGACGTGCACGGCCGCCGAGGGCGCGGTCAACTGGAGCCAGACCGGACCGCCCGGGCCGCAGGGACCGCAAGGCGTGCAGGGCGTGCAGGGCGCGAGAGGCCCGACCGGCCCGAAAGGAGATCCTGGCGCAAACGCCTACTTCGCGGGCACCGGACTTGGCCTGTCGAACGGCAACACGTTCGGTATCTCCGGCAGCTACCAGCTCCCCCAGGGTTGCTCGAACGGCCAGTCGCCGTTCCTGCTCGGCACGCCGCTCACGCATCCGTGGAGCTGCTTCACCGCCGCCAACGCCAACGAGAGCTGCTCGGCGGGGAAGTTCCAGAACGGCGTCGACGCGGCAGGCGACATCACCTGTGCAACGCCGGCCGTCGGGGGAGGACCAGAGCTGTGGCACATCGAGTACCGCGGAGGAGACACTCCCGAGGATGTCGACACGACCCTCGCCACTCTGTCACTTCCCGCAGGGACGTATCTCGTCGACGCGACAGGGACCGCAGAAGACGACGGCGGGGGCAACGACAACGTCGACATGCAGTGTCGGTTCAGCTTCCAGGATCCGTTCGGAGGTGTCCAAATTGACGCAGACGGCGACATTGGCGCCGACCTTCCGTTCCACATCAGCGACGTCGCGACCTTGGCGGATCCGACCGACGTCAGCCTGATCTGCCACGACGCCCACGGGAGCGACCATGTTCGCGACGGGACGATGACGGCGCTGAAGATCGGCACGCTCCACTAGCTGCTGCCGCGCTCAGGCGGCGAGCCGCTCGACGAGGTCGCGTACGTCTCGCGCGTGCGGGACGTACTCGACCTCGAGCGGTCCCGCCTGCAGCGTCCCGTAGCCGAGGACGCGTCCGGGCAGGGTTTGCTCGAGCGCGACGAGACGGACCTGCCGCACCATGACGGCGGACGCGCGGCGCCGGGTCAGGCTGCCGTGGACGAGGAAGACCTTCTCGGTCGTGACGACGAAGCGGGTGCGATCCCAGCGGATCACGGCCACAAGCGCGCCGATTGCCGCAATCGCCTGCAACGCGGCGCCTGCGACGGGCGCGGGCCAGGGCAGCGCGAGCAGGACGAGGCCCGCGACCGAAAGGAGAACGGCCCGGACGAGCGGCCGCAGCAGCACGACGCTGTGCCGCCGGGCGTCCAGGCAGACACGCTCCTCGGGCCTGATTCCCACGCCGCACGGCTTCGGCGGCGAGCGCGCCGTTCCTGCGGCCGCCGACGCCCGAGCTAGTTTCGCCGGCACGGACAGGGGATCCCTCGTCGCCGCGACCGCGGCCTCCGTAGCGTGGGTCGCCGCGCTCGCTGCGCTCACCCTCCACCGGCGGCCGGCCAAGCCGGAGCCGGTGCCGCCGACACTCGACCTGCCTCCACAGCCGGAGCCGCCGGCCGTCGTCAACCTGCTCGCGCACGGCTTCCGCGTCACGGCCGACGCGGTGCCGGCAACGCTGCTCGACCTGGCCGCGCGCGGCGTCGTCTCCCTCCAGCATCGCGGGCCCGACGTCTTCGTCTGCCGGCTCGGCGTGGTGCCCGACGGCCTGACGACCTACGAGCAACGGGTCGTCGCGTTGCTCCGCGAGCGGACGGCAAGCGACGGCTTCATGCCGCCCGAGGCGCTCACCACCGGCCCCGAACAGGAGGCGAAGGGCTGGCGGAAGGCCTTCGACGGCGAGGTCGTCGCCGACGCGCAGCGACGCGGACTCTGTCGGCCGATCGCGGACGCGAAGCTCGTCGGACTCCTCTTCCTCGGGCTCCTCGTCCCGACCGCGCTTTGGTGGCACCGGTCGTCGGCGGCCGGCATCGCGTTCGTCGCGATCGGCGCGCTGGTGCTCGCGGGCGTCATCGGCCTGCACACGCAGCGCGAGACGCCCGAGGGCCTGGCGTCCGCCTCACGCTGGCTCGGAGTGCGGCAGGCGCTGCGGCAGGACGAGGTCTTCCCGACGCTGCCGCCGATCACGGTCGGGCTCTGGAAGCGGTATCTCGCGTACGGCGCCGCCCTCGGCGTCGCGACGGGCGCGGTCCGCCCGATCCCGATGGGCGCCGAGTCCGACACGAGGGCGTGGAGCGACTACAGCGGCCACTGGCGCGCCGTCCGGGTCGAGTACCCGACGGCGTTCCCGCTCGGCTGGGGACTGAGCCCGCCGGCCGCGCTCGTTGGCGCCGGCTGCGTCGCGGTCTTCTCGGCGTTCCTCGTCGCCGTCTTCGCCGGACCGGTCGCGAGCGCCAGCATCGGAGCCGCGCTGCCGTTCCTCGTCGTCGCCTCGATCGCTCTCGTCGCCGCGTTGTTCGTGTTCGTGCGCGCGGTCGCGGACCTGTTCGGCTCGCCGCTGACGATTCGCGGCGAGGTCCTCCGACTCCGTGTCTACGGCGACAAGAACAAGCGCCGGTACGTCGCAGTCGATGACGGCACAGCGCCGCGCATCCGCGCCTTCGTGGTCGAGCCGACGCTCTACCGGCTGCTCGAACAGGGCGCGCTCGTCGACGTCACGGTGACGAGGCACCTCCGGCACGTGAAGGAGATCGCAAGCGCCGCGAAGGCCTGCTGAGCTTGCCACCGCCAGGGCTTCGGCTATCTTCGGAAAGTGGAGCGTCTCGATCTCCGGCGGAACTGGCCGGCGGCGGTGCTCGGAATCGCCGCCGTCGTCCTCATCCCGTGGGCGATCGCGCTCGGACAGATGCTCCCGACGAGGCATGTCGCGAATCACTGGGATGCCGCCTGGACGGGGTTCGACGTGATCCTCGCCGTTTCCCTGCTCGCAACCGCCTGGGCGTACCTGCGGCGGCGCGAGCTGGTGAAGGGTCTGGCCGCGGTCAGCGGAACGCTGCTGCTCTGCGACGCCTGGTTCGATCTGCTCACATCGTCGGCGGGAAAGGACCTCGACCTCGCGATCCTGCTCGCAGTCATCGGCGAAGTGCCGCTGGCGATCATCTGCTTCCTGCTCGCGACGGGAAAAACCGAGTGGGCGCGGGCTAATGCACGGCTTGCCGTCCGCCGATTGAAGCTACTGTAGGCGCGCCCCGCGCCGCCCAGAACCCGGACACGTGATCAGCCTCGAACGCCATCAGCTCGGCCCGCGCGTGCGCGTATTCGGGCGACGGGTCCACGAGTGGCAGCTCGGCGTCGCCGTCGGGTGCCTGGCAGCCTCGCTCCGGCTCGCGAACGTCGTCGACGATCCGGGCGCGGCGCTGATGGCGGCGCTCGCCGCGTGGCTCGTGATCAAGGACTGGCACGACCTCTTCCCCTCGCGCCGCGACACCGCTTCCTGGCGCCCGTTTCTGCACAAGCGGGTCGCCGAGCTCCGCGACGTACGCCGGGGCGACTGGCTGCCGGGTCTGGCCGCTGCTGCAGCTGCGATCACGGGCATCGTCAACATCTGCTCGACGCTGACGCCGAACGTCGGCTGGCGCGGCCATCTGCTACTCAACCTCGAACCGATGGAGGCCGTGCCCGTCTTCCACGCGCTTGCACTTCCCGCCAGCGCGGCGCTGATCGTGACCGCCTTCTACCTGGCGCGACGCAGGGAACGCGCCCTGCGCGCGGCGCTCGCGTTCCTGCTCCTGCTCGGCGCGTTCGACCTGCTCAAGGGCCTCGACGTCGAGGAGGCGTGCCTGTCGTGGGTAGTCGCCGGGCTCCTCTGGTGGGGCCGCGACGCGTTCTACGTGCGGCACGATCCGATCCGCCTGCGCGGCGCTGCGTGGCGCGTGCCGGCGATCGTCCTCGGCGCCTACGTGATGACTGCGATCGCCGCGTTCGCCGCCGCGCCGCACGCGGGCTTCGCGACCGTGCGCCGCGAGGCCGTCGACCTGCTCCTCCTGAGCAGCGGCCCGATCCATTTCCACCACCACCTGAGGTGGGTACCGCTAGGGGCCGCGTTACTCGGGATCCTGTCGCTGGTGACGATCGCCTACGTGGTGTTCCGGCCGCTGGCGGCGCCGCGCAACCTCCCCGATCCGGACGTGCGCCGCAGCGCCGCCGAGCTCGTCCGCAGGCACGGCTCGGACACGCTGTCCTACTTCAAGCTCAGGCGCGATGCCCACTACATCTTCTCGGCGGACCGTCGCGCCTTCGTCGGCTACCGGATCGAGAACGGCGTGCTGCTCGTCTCGGGCGACCCGGTCGGCCCGGACGACGCGCTGCCGGCTCTGGCCCGAGAGGTGTGCCGCCATTCGGAGCAGCACGGCCTCGAGCTCGCTGCGATGGGCGCGAGCGAGCGGATGCTCCCGCTGTGGCGCGAGGCCGGTCTGCGGACGCTCTACGTCGGCGACGAGGCGATCGTTGACACCAACGCGTTCTCGCTCGAGGGTCGGTCGATCCGCAAGGTGCGCCAGTCCGTCTCCCGGCTCGAGGCCGCCGGCTTCGAGGCCGCGCTCGTCAAGGTCGCAGACCTCGACGACGAGACCGCCGCCGAGCTCGAGTACGTGTCGAGCCTGTGGCGCGACGGCGCGGCCGAGCGGGGCTTCTCGATGGCGCTGGACGCCGTGTGTTGCAAGGAGCAGCAGGACGGAGGCGTCGTGCTCGCCCGGGACGGCGAGGGCCGGATCCGCGGCTTCATCCACTTCGTGCCGTCCTACGGCCGCCCGGCCATGTCGCTGTCCTCCATGAGGCGCGACCGCGAGACGCCGAACGGGCTGATGGAGTTCCTCGTCGTGCGAGCGATCGAGCTGCTGCGCGCCGAGGGGGTCGAGGAGTTGTCGCTCAACTTCGCCGCGTTCGCCCGCTTCATGCACCGTCCGCGCAACCCGGCCGAGCGGTTCGTCGGCCGCGTGGCCCGGCTCGCGAACCCGTACTTCCAGATCGAGAGCCTGTACCGCTTCAACGCGAAGTTCCATCCGCGCTGGGAGCCGCGCTACCTCGTCTTCGAGCGGCGGCGGCGGCTGCCGCGCGTCGGACTCGCCGTGATGTGGGCCGAGGGCCAGCTCCCGAAGCCAGTCAACCGCTAGCGTCTCTCGCCGTGCGCTGGTCGGCGGGCTTCGTCTACTGGGTGGTCGCCGGGACGATCGAGGTCGCGGTCGCGATCCTGCTGCTTGCCGCGGGTTACTGGTACTCGATCTTCGGAACGCTCCCGCTCGCGGGCCTGAGCGCGTACTTCGCCCGTCGCGAGTGGGACAAGATGGACGCCCGCTAGACGGCTTCGCGTTTTCCGCGCTTGCTGAAGACGATGCCGCCGAGCGTGAAGCCGAGGCCGAAGGTGCCGACGGCGAAGGCGCCGATCGCGATCGTCTTACGCCACTGGGAGAGCCGCTGCCAGCGTGTGAGCGCTGCCTCTTCCTCGGAGGTGAGCGACTCGCCCCTGCGGCGCTTGCGGATCGCGCCGCCCGCGCGCAGGCCGAGGTAGAGATCGTCGAAGAGCTCGGTCGGCTCGGTCATTCGATTTGAGTGTATAGCGTGGCCCGGTCGTGCCAATCCGGCTTGTCCACCTCTCAGACCTTCACGTCGGAGCCGGCGACGACCGGTCGCTCGGGCCGGCGCTCGGCGAGCTCGTGGCTCGGCTCGAGCCCACGCTCGTCGTCGTCACGGGAGACCTGACGCACCGCGGGCGGGCAGACCAGCACGAGCTGGCCGCGGCGACGCTCCAGGGGCTCGGGGTTGCCGTCCTCGCAGTGCCGGGGAACCACGATGTCCCGTACACGGTGCCTGCACGGTTCACGCGGCCGTGGGCCGAGTTCGAGCGCCACTGGGGGACGACGGAGCCGGTGTTCGAAGCAGACGAGTTGCACGTCGTCGGGCTGAACTCGGCCCGGCCGTGGCGCCATCAGTCGGGCGGACTGGGCGCCGAGGCTCTCGAGCGGGCGGGCGCGCGGCTCCGCGCTGCGGCGCCCGGCGCATTGCGCGTCGCCTGCCTGCACCATCACCTGACCGGCGCGCCGTGGAGGTCGCGCAAGCGCCCGCTGGTGCGGCGCGGGCAGGCGCTGGCGGCGCTTGTCGGCGAAGGGGCGGAACTGGTCCTGTCCGGTCACATCCACCAGTCGGCGGCGAGCGAGCGGCGCGAGTTCGAGGTCGGGCTCGGGCCGGACGAGTCGGTCGTCGCGGCGATCGCGCCCGGCATCGGGCAGCCGCGCCCGCACCGGCGCGGCGAGGCGCGCGGCCTGCACGTCGTCGACGCGGACGAGCACGAGATCGCGATCGAGACGCTGGCCTTCGACGGCGAGGCGTTCACCCGCATCGCCGAACGCCGGTTCCCGCGGCGACAGCCGCGTCCCGAACCGCCCGCCTGACGCCTGCTCGAAACCTTCGGTGTCAGACACCGATGGACAGCTGACCGTCCGAGTCGATGTCCGAAGCAGCCTTGGAGATTGCACGCGCCGCTTGGCGGAAGTTGCCGCTGAGCAGGGAGAAAGCCTGTGGACAAAAAGTCACACTTTCGTCACACATTTCGCTTGACAAATTTGGTGTCTGACACCGCCGTTTGACCGTGCCCGGGGCCGCCGCGGCTGCTCGGGACAGGGCGAGCCGCCCGTCGAGGCAGGGCCGGGGGATCAGTGCAGCTTCTGCTGCAGGGTCTTCCAGGGCACGAAGACGACGTGGCCGCCCGCCTTGTTCGAGTACGTGTAGTACAAACCGGCCGGCTCGATCTGAACCTGGTCATAGCCCAGGAGGTCCGGCCCGGTCGGCCTGGCGATGCGCACGTCCTTACCGTCCGAGAGCCGGAAGGCATGGATCGACGTGATCTCGACAAGAGCCGCCAGACCGTTTGCGTAGTCCCAGGACACGATGTGCGGCGGCAGCCTGCGCCGAACCTTCACGCGGCCCGACGTGACGTCGAGAACGACGAGTTCGCCGGCCCCGACGACTGCGAGATCGCTGCCCTGGAGCACGACGCCGTCGACCTCATCGAGCCCGGGGTCGTACGTTCGAATCGTCCGGCCGTTCGCGTTCATCAGCAGCACCTGATCGCTCACCGTCGAGCCGGCGATCCGGTCACCGTCGACCGACAGCGAGTAGAAGTCGAGACCGCTACGGAGCAGGGTCGCCCGGCGCCCGTCGACGCGCCAGAGCTTCGCGTTCGTATCCGGGCCCTTGACGTGCTCGTACGCGGTCTGGAAGACGAGCAGCGATCCCTTCCCGGCAAACGGACCGGCGATCGTGCCGTACTCCTTGTCGTTCTGGTCGTCGTGCGTGTACTCGTAGGAGTAGAGCGCCGCCGGCTCTGGCCGCGTCGCCGCGTCGGCCGTCAGGACGGTGAAGTCCGTGTACGTGTTGGCCGACTCGCCGTCCTGCCACAACACGCGAGTCCCTGCAAGGGTCGCATCGCCGCTGATGTACGTGCAGTCGTCGCGGTCCGGCCGCACGTGGAGCCGGCTGCCGGTGACCGGTGTCCAGACGGTGATCTCGTCGCATGAGAGCCCGGTGTAGAGGTCGTAGGCGACGCTCGCGCCGTCGGCCGAGATCTCGGACACCTGGTCGGAGAACCTGAGCTCGCGAATTCCCGAACCCGCTGAGCCCTGCGCGAACGGCGCAACGGC
>CAVZNV010000012.1:0-12553 GCA_963776735.1 uncultured Actinomycetes bacterium | reverse complement strand
ACTGCGAGATCGTGCATCGGAGCCAACGCCGGCGCGTCGTCGTCGGCGCGCAGCACGGCGGCGACGAACAGCAGGGCTCCGAAGGACAGCGCCCCGGCGAGCGCCGCGTACGTGGCCGAGATGCCCCAGTGCTGGAACATCGGTCCGACGACGAGGCGTCCCCGCAGGGCCGCCAAGCGCGCTCGAGGTCATCACGGCCGTCATCACCTTCGCGCCGAGCGCTTCGAGCAGCCATGTAGAGAGCAGACCCATGATCGGGGCGTTCACGAGCGGGACGAACACGCCGCAGAGGAGGAGGAAACGACGACCGCCTCCCAGGGCAGGTCGGCCACGAGCGCCCACAGCGGTAGCACGACGAGCACCATCGCGCCGCCGGCCAGACGCAGCGGCGAGAAGCGATCGAGTGCCTTCATCGCCAGGATGCTGCCGCAGAGCGCGCCGATCCCGAAGGCGCTGAACAGCCAGCCGACGACCTTCGGATCCTGGTCGAAGCGCAGGTAGGCGAGCGCCGGCAGGGAGGTGAAGATCGCCGACGCGGCCGCATCGAGGATGACGAGCGTCAGTGTCATCGGCCCGAGCACGCGGTCGCGGGCGAGGAAGCGGACTCCGGCAAGAACGCCGCGCGAGCTCTCGTCGGCCGCCACGGGCTTCCCGCCGTGGACGAAGGCGAGGATGAGCAAAAACGCAGCGAGGTAGGTCGCGGCATCGACGATCAGCACTGCGGGCGCGCCGATCGCCGCGACGAGGATCCCGCCGAGCGCCGGCCCGAGGATCAGCGTCACCTGCTGGGCACCACCGAACGCCGCGGAGACCTTGGACACGACCGTCTCGTCGTCGCCGTAGATCTCCGGGATGATCGTCCGCTGCGCCGCGAAGTACGGCGCCGTGAACACGCCGAGCACGAACACGATGACGAGCAGCACGGGGAACGACAGTCCGCCGGTCCAGTGCAGGAGCGGCACGAGCATCATCAGGGGCGCCCTGAACGCGTCCGAGATCAGCATCGTCCGCCGGGCACCGAGGCGCGCGACGACGGTTCCGCTCGGAATGCCGAAGAGCGCCATCGGCGCGATCTCGACCGCAAGAACGAGACTCATCTTCGCCACCGACCCCGTCGTCACGAGCACGAACCACGGCAGCGCGACGAACGTCATCTGCGTGCCCGTCACGGAGATCAGCGACGAGGCGAGCAGCGCCAGGGTCGTCCGGTTTCTCAGCATCGCGCGAGAATAATAAAACGTCCGTACGGTTTTGTAAAAATTTGCCCGTGCCGAAGCGGTCAGAGGAGCATCTCGAAGCACGCCGCCGCCAGATCCTCGACGGCGCCCGCGCGGCGTTCTCCCGCTACGGCTACGAGGGTGCGACGGTGACGAAGCTCGAGCAGGAGATCGGCCTTTCGCGCGGCGCGATCTTCAACTACTACCCGAGCAAGTACGAGATCTTCTACGCGCTCGCGTCGGAGCAACAGGCCGAGGCGCTGGAGATTTGGATGGAACGCGGCTTCGAGGCCCTGCTGCGCGTGATCGCAGAGGAGAACCCGGACTGGCTCGGCGTCTACCTCGAGCACGTGCGCCACCTGCGAACGGACCCCGCGCTCCGCGAGCGGTGGAAGAACCGCACTCCCGACGAGGACCGGACCACCCTCGAGCACATGCTCGCGCTCCAGGCTCGAGGGGAGATCCGCGACGACGTGCCGCCCGAGGCGATCGGAAGCTTTCTCGGGATACTCGTCGACGGCATCGCGCTGCAGACGAGCGCCGGCTTCCCGGTCGAGGTCGAGCCGGTGTTCGGCCTGATCCGGGACGCGATCGCACCGCGGAAGTAGCCTGCGGGTCGTGAAAACCGTGCTCTTCGTCGGTGCGGGGCGGCACCAGCGCCGCGCGCTGCGGCGCGCCCGCGAGCTCGGCCTGCGCGTGGCCGCGATCGACCGGAACGCGAACGCGCCCGGCTTCGCGGATGCCGACGTGACCGAGACGGTGGACTTCGCCGACGTGGACGACGCCGTAGCGGCCGCGCGGCGGATCGGGCCGGACGGTGTGCTCACGGTCGCCTCCGACCGCGCCGTACCGGTGGCCGCGCGGATCGCCGAGGAGCTGAGCCTGCCCGGCATCGGCTCGGACACGGCGCGGGTCGTCACGAACAAGGTGGCGATGCGGCTGCGGCTCGCCGAGGCGGGCGTCCCCCAGCCGCGGTTCGCGGCCGTGCGCACGCTCGAGGACGGCCAGGCGGCGCTGACGGAGATCGGGCTGCCGGCCGTGCTCAAGCCGGCCGACTCGGCCGGCCAGCGCGGGATCACGCTCGTACGGGCCGACGAGGAGCTCGGGCAGGCGCTTGCGAACGCGCTCGCCGAGTCGCGAACCGGCGACGCGATCCTGGAGCGCTTCCACGAGGGCGCCGAGGTGAACTGCCTCGCGGTCGCGCGCAGCGGCGAGGTCTCCGTGCTCACGCTCTCCGACCGGCGGCGCCCCGGCGGGGACGGCTTCGGTGTCTGCCTCGCGCACGTCTATCCGGCAGACCTCGACTCGGACGCGGCGGCGGAAACCGAGCGGGTCGCCGCGGCGGCGGTGCGCGCGGCAGGCATCGTCGACGCGGTCGCCTACCCGCAGCTCCTCGTCTCGGCTGATGGCGTCAGGCTGGTCGAAATCGCCGCACGCGTGCCGGCCGGGCTGATGGACGAGGTCTCGCGGCTCGGCATCGGCGTCGACCTGGTCGAGATCGCGCTGCGCCAGGCGCTCGGCGAGGACGTGCCCGACGAACTGCTGCGGCCTAGCGTGCGGCAGCCGCTGGCAATCCGCTTCTGGACGGCCGAGCCGGGACCGCTGCCGACAGGCGTCGTGCGCTCTGTGAACGGCATCGAGCACGCGCTCGCTGCTCCGGGCGTCGTCGCCGGCGAGTCGTACCTCGCGGTCGGCGAGACGATCCGGCCCGCGCGCGTCGACGGCGACCGACGCGGCTACGTGATTGCGCTCGGCGAGACGCGCGAGGAGGCCGTCGCGCGGGCTGACGCGGCCGCGAGCCTCGTTGAGGTGGAGGTCGAGTGAGCGACCCGCGCGTGGAGCTGGTCGGCCGAGCCTATGACTCCATCGCAGACCGCTTCGCCGACTGGTGCCAAGACGTCGAGGGCGACCCACGGCGCGAGTGGGCAAAGGATCTCGCGTCGCGCCTGGCGCCGCGCGCGCGCGTGCTCGAGCTCGGTTGCGGTGCGGCCTCGGCGGAGACCGTGATGTTCGCCGAGCGGTTCCACCTCACCGGCGTCGACGTCTCGGGCGAGCGGATCCGGCGGGCCAGGGAGCATGTCCCGGGAGCCGAGTTCGTGCACGCGGACATCCTCCAGGCTGTGCTTCCCGCCGCGTCATTCGACGCCGTGTGCTCCTTCTACGTCTTCAACCACGTGCCGCGCGAGCTTCTCGGCGCGTTGCTCCACCGGATCGTCGGCTGGCTGAAGCCCGGCGGGCTTGCCATGAACGCGTTCGGCGCCTCCGACAACCGGGGCTGGACGGGCGAGTGGCTCGGCGCCGAGATGTTCTTCTCCGGCTTCGAGCCGCCTGAGAACAGCCGGCTGGTCGAGGCGGCCGGCCTGGAGATCCTGCGGGACGAAGTCGTGTCCTACCTCGCGCCCGAGGGCACCGCGGAAAGATTCCAGTGGATCCTGGCGCGCAAATGACCTGTGCGTTCGACCTCGAGCACTACGGCGAGCTGCTGGCCGCTGCGCGCCAGGGCGGTTACCGGTTCGCGTTCTTCGACACCGATCCGCAGCCCGGCGACCTGCTGCTGCGCCATGACGTCGACCTGTCGCTGGAGGCTGCGCTGGCGCTGGCGGAACTGGAGGCCGAGCTCGGGACGCCGGCGACATACCTCCTGATGACGCGGAGCGAGTTCTACAACCTCGCCGCGCCGTCGGGCGAGGCCGCAATCGAGCGGCTGCGCCGGCTGGGTCACCGGGTCGGGCTGCACGCGGTGTACCCGGACGCCGAACACGACGCGCGGTTCGATCCGGTGCTCGCATGGCACAACCCCGACCCGGACTACCTGACGGCGCCCGTCGAAGGATTCGTCAACGTCATGCAGCCCGGCTTCTTCGACCCCGAGCACTACCGCTCGGACTCGAACCAGCGCTGGCGCCACGGTTGCCCGCACGAGGCGCTCGCGCGGGGCGAGTTCGAGTGGCTGCAGCTGCTCGTCCACCCGGAGATCTGGGTCTACCCGGGCGACACGATGCGCGAGACGATGGCGTCGATGCTGGCGGCCGAGCGCGACCTCCGCCTCGACCAGCTCGAAGCCGACCGGATCGACCTTTCCTGACCCTGCCGCCCGCGGCCGTTCCGGCCACGGCCGAACTGCGGTGTCAGACACCGAATTTGTCAAGCGGATTGTGTGACGAAAGTGTGACTTTTTCTCCACAGGGAGAGTCGGCTTTCCATGCGGTATTCGGCGCGCGTCCCGACCGTGCGAAACACGCCCCGTACCCTCGCCGTCTCCGACCGACACGACGGGCGGTGTCTGACACCGGTTGCTCCGCTGGCGGCGACTCGGCGCCAGGGACAGGGCTACGATGGGCCGCGTGCTCACGTCGGAGAAGCCGCTCGACCAGAGGCTCGACCGGGAGCTCACCGAGCGCTTCCTGCGCGACCCCGACGCGCTCGCCCGTGCGGAGCGCGAGATCGTCTCGAGCGGGCTCGTCGAGCACCTCGAGGAGCAGGCGGCGCGCTTCTGGGCCACGGTTCAGGGCGAGACTCGCGGGCACCGCTACAACACCGGCCGGGCGACCGGGCGCGACGGCTACGGCGAGGGCCTGCGCCTCTACGCCGTGCTGCGCAAGCTCGGGCCGCGCGTGGCCGTCGAGACCGGGGTCTGCAACGGCGTCTCGACCGCGTTCCTCCTGCTCGCGCTCGCCGAGAACGGCGACGGCGAGCTCCACTCCGTCGACCTGCCGGAGATCGCGGGCGAGGACTACGCACCCGGCACGTTCTTCGACGGGAAGGGCGGCGCGGTCGTCCCAGCCGGTGAGGAGCCAGGTTGGATGGTGCCGCCGAACCTCCGCGACCGCTGGCACCTCGAGCTCGGCCGCAGCCAGGACGTCCTGCCGCCACTGCTCGGCCGGCTCGGCCCGATCGACTTCTTCATGCACGACAGCGAGCACTCCGAAGCCTGCATGCGCTTCGAGTTCGACACCGCGTGGGCGGCGCTCCGCGACGGGGGCGTCCTCGCGGCCGACGACGTGACCGTCAACGACGCGTTCGCGACCTTCGCCGCGGGGCACGGCCGCGAGCCGATCGAGATCGGCCCGAAGCTCGCCCTGATCGTCAAGTGACGCTCACCGTCGTCGTGACGGCGTCCGGCGCGCCCGGCACGGCGGCCCTCCTGCGCGCGCTGCGCGAGAACGGCGAGCGAGACGTTCGCCTCGTCGGGACAGACATGTCCGAACAGGCTGTCGGCCGCCACCTTTGCGACGCCTTCCACGTCGTCCCGCGTGGCTCCGATCCGGCCTTCTCCGACACGGTGCTCGACGTCGCGAAGCGCGAGGGCGCCTCGGCCGTCCTGCCCCAGTCCTCGTTCGACCTGCCCGGCCTGGCCGCGTCCCGCGAGGCCTTTGCCGCCGAGGGCGTGGCCGTGCTGGTCGCCTCCTCCGAAGCCGTACACCGCGCGAACGACAAGGCCGAGAGCTACGCGCTGCTCGACGCGATCGGCGTGCGCGGTCCAGCGTGGCGGCGCGTGAAAGGCGCCGACGCCGTCGCCGCAGCTGCCCGCGAGCTCGGCTACCCGGACGAGGAGCTCGCGCTGAAGCCGGTCTTCTCCTCTGGCTCGCGCGGCTTCCGCATCCTGTCCGCCTCGGCCGACCGCCGAGAGCAGCTGCTCACGAACCGACCGGGTGTCGCCGAGGCGATGCGGCTCGAGGATCTCCTCGACGTGCTCGGCGACGACGACACCGAGCTGCTCGTCATGGAGCTCGCGCGCGGCAAGGAGCGGACGATCGACGGCATTGCCGCGAAGGGCGAGCTCCTGCTCGGCCATCCGAAGACTCGCGAGGCCATGCGCGCCGGCCTGGCAATGTACTTCGAGACACTCGACGACCCGGCCCTGATGGACACGGCCGCGAAGATCGTCGCCGAGCTCGAGCTCGACCACTTCTTCAACATCCAGCTCGTGGGCGAGCATGTGATCGAGATCAATCCCAGGATCTCGACGATCGTCTACCAGGAGGACCTGAACCTGCCCTGGCTCGGCGTCAAGCACGCACTCGGCGAGATCGCGCCCGACGAGCTCGCGGCCCTCGCGGCCCGCATCCGCCCCACCCGCCGGGCGCTCCGCTACTTCGACCAGGTCGAGTGGGACGCGTGAGCCGCGCCGGCAAGAACGGGCGCCCGCTCAGGGTCGTGCACTGCCCGGTGAACACGGCCGGCGTGCCCTGGCAGAACGTCGAGGCGCTGCGCCGCCAGGGCGTCGACGCGAAGCTCGTCGTCTTCGAGCGCTACCGGCTCCACCCCGAGGCCGACTGGTCGCTCGACCGTTCGGGCGGCTTCATCCGTCGCCAGCTGGCGCAGTGGAAGGCCTTCCTCAAGCTCCTGCCGAAGACGGATGTCTTCCACTTCTACTTCGGGCTGACGCTGATCCCGAAGTCGTTCCAGTTCCCGATCCTCCGGCTCTTGCGGAAGAAGTCGGTGCTGCACTTCCTCGGCTCCGACATCCGCGGTCGCTCGCCCGAGGAGCTCTCCTACAGCGGCTCGGCCGACGCCCAGATCGTCGGCTCGTACGACGCGATCCGCTGGGTCCCTGACGCCCATGTCGTGCCGCCGGGCATCGACCTGAGCGTCTTCTGTCCCGTCGAGCCGTCTGCCCGCGAGCGCCCGCTCGTCGTCCACGCGCCGTCGAACCGGGCCCGCAAGGGCACCGAGCACGTGATCGCCGCGTGCAAGGAGCTGGACGTCGACCTCGAGATTGTCGAAGGCCTCCACCACACCGAGGCGCGGCGCCGCTACGAGCGTGCCGACATCGTCGTCGACCAGCTCAACGCCGGCTGGTACGGGCTGTTCGCGATCGAGGCGATGGCCCTCGGCAAGCCGGTCGTGACGTCGCTCCACGAGGACGCGGTCGCGCGGACAGAGAGCGCGTTCGGCGTCACGATGCCGCTCGTCCACGCGACGAAGGAGACGCTCGTCGAGGCGCTGCGGCCGCTCGTCGAGTCGCCGGAGGAGCGAGCGCGCATCGGCGCCGAGAGCCGCGCGTACGTCGAGAAGGTGCACGACGGCGACCGCAACGCCGAGCGGCTCGTCGAGATCTACCACGAGGTCTCCACCGAGCAGAAGTCGCTCCAGTCCGTCGACGGGAAGACAGAGCCGGGAGGCCTGCCGATCTTCGGGCAGATCACGAAGCTCGGCAAGCAGTCCGCGATCTACGGCCTCGGCGGTCTCGTCTCCCGGATCCTCGCCGTCGTCCTCCTGCCGCTCTACACGAGCTACCTCTCCACGGACGACTACGGCAAGATCGAGACGCTCGTCGCCGCCTCGTCGGTGCTGATGATCGTGCTCCAGCTCGGCATCACGAGCGCGTTCTTCCGCTTCTACTTCGACGCGCACGACCAGGCCGGCCGCATACGCGTGGTTCGGACGAGCTTCTGGTTCACGATGATCAGCGCGACGTTCGGGCTCGTCCTCTGTCTCGCCCTCGCCGGCCCGATTGCCAGCGAGCTGCAGATCGGGGACCAGAAGGGGCTCGTCGTCGCGGCAGCGATCGGGATGTGGGCGGGGATGAATTACGCGCAGCTGACGGCGGTCTTCCGCGCCGAGGACCGTGCGGTCGGATACGTGACCGCGAGCCTCGCGAACGTGATCATCACCGTCGGCGCCACGGTCCTGCTCGTGGTCACGTTCAAGGAGGGGCCGGTCGGGGTGCTGGTGGGCAACTTCATCGGCACGCTCATCGTCTACTTCGTTCTGCTGGGCTACCGGCGCTACCAGCTCGGGCTCGTGTTCGACCGGAAGCTGTTCCGCGCGATGAACAAGTTCGGGATGCCGCTCGTCCCGGCAGCGCTCGCGCTCTGGGCGGTCAACTTCATCGACCGCCTGTTCATCGCGCTCTTCAAGGGCCAGGGCGAGGTCGGCGTCTACTCCGTGGCCGTCCGCGTGTCGTCGGCGATCGTGTTCCTGATGATCGCGTTCCGGACGGCCTGGCCCGCGTTTGCGTACTCGATCCAGGACGACCGCGAGGCACGGCGGACGTACTCGTACGTGCTCACGTACGTCGTCTACGTGAGCTGCTGGGTGTCGCTCGGCTTCGGGCTGCTGGCGCCGTGGATCGTTCACGTGCTCGCCCGAAACCCGAGCTTCCACCGTGCCTCGGAAGCCGTCGCGCTGCTCTCGTTCGGCGGTGCCGCGTACATCGCCTACACGGTGATGGCGATCGGCTCCGGACGTGCCCGCAAAACACAGTGGAACTGGGTCATCGCCGGCTTCGCGGCCGCGGTGAACATCGTCCTGAACGTGATCCTGATCCCGCCCTACGGCATGGAGGGCGCCGCGATCGCGACCGCAGCCGCTTACGTGGCGCTGTTCCTCGGGATGATCATCTACTCGCAGGAGGTCTACTACGTGGCGTACCAGTGGCGGCGCGTCTTCACGGCGGCGGCCATGGCGGTTGGGCTGAACGTCGTCGGCTCGGCGCTGCACGTGCCGCTCGTGATCGCGATCCTGCTCGTGCTCGTCTACCCGCTCGCGCTGATCCCGCTCGGCTTCTACCTCCCCGCCGAGCTGCGCAGGCTCCGCCGCCTGGTGCCGGTCCCGCGCTAAGGTCTGGCCATGGACGACGCACAGGTTCAGGCCCGTATCGAGGAGCTCGTCGCCGAGGAGCACCGTCTTTGGGACGCCGAGTCGTCCGGCAACGCGAGCCCCGACGACAAGGCGCGCCTGGCCGAGCTCAAGGTCGGTCTCGACCAGTGCTCGGGATCTCCTCCGTCAGCGCCGCGCGCTCGAGCAGTACGGCATGGATCCCGACGCCGCGGCTCCACGCAGCCCGAACGTCGTCGAGAACTACGAGCAGTAGTCGCACGGGGGAAACGGCCGGTTTCCCCCGTGAGCCCCCTTCCCTTTCGCATCGCACCAATCGCGGCCTGAGCTACGCCGCGGCCGAGCCACGGCTCCGCGGAGCTTGGCAGCGCGTGGCGGCTGTCAGCCCAGCCGGACCGGGTCGGCGAGCCTGATCCGCGGGTCGATGAACCCGTAGGTGATGTCGACGAGCGTGTTCAGCGTGATCACGATCAGGGAAATGAACACGACGATTCCGCAGATCATCGGGAGATCGAACTGGTTGTTCGCGATCAGCAGCGTCCGCCCTACGCCCGGCAGGTTGAACACCGTCTCGATGAAGACCGCGATCCCGAACGCGTGGCCGATGTCCATGCCGAGGATCGTGACGATCGGCAGCATGCCGTTCCTTGCCGCGTGCGACAGCACGACGCGGCGCTCCGAGGCGCCCTTTGCGCGGGCCGTCCGAACGTAGTCCTCGCCGAGCGTGTCCATCATCTGCGACCGGATCATCCGCACGTAGAGGGCGGCGAAGAAGACGCCGAACGTGATCCAGGGCAGCAGCATGTGGTACGCCCATTGCCCGATGCCGCCGCAGTCGTCGTACGGCCCGGCGAACGCGTTGCAGTAGCCCGCGATCGGCGTCCACCCCAGCTTGTAGCCGAAGACGAGCGAGAGCATCAGCCCGAGCCAGACCGGGAAGCACGAATCCCGATCAGCACGAAGACCATCGTCGCGCGGTCGAACAGCGAGCGCGGCCTGAGCGCCGACAGGATGCCGATCGGGATCGAGACAGCGAGGTAGAGGATCGCTCCGCCGATGATCAGCGACGCGGTAACGGGTAACCCGTCGAGGATCCTCGCGTCCACGCTCGTCCGGTTGATGAACGAGACGCCCAGCGACTGGTGGGCGATCATGTTCCAGAGGAAGCGCCCGTACTGCTCGTAGACAGGCTCGTCGAGATGGAGCAGGTGCTTCACCCGGGCGACCACCTCCGGGCTCGATCCTTGTCCGGCCGCGAGCGAGGCCGGGTCGCCGGGGATCAGGAAGAAGATCGTGTACGTGACGAACGTCGCAGCGAAGACGAGGAAGATCGCCCAGAACAGTCTTCTGACGAGGAACCGCGCCACTGTGCCCCCAAAGGTCGGTCGCCGCTACACGCCGTTCGCTGGATTGTGACTCTTGCGGCGGTTTTCGGTTAGAGCATGCCGCGCCCTGCGAGCCACCGGTTTTCGGCCTCGTAGTCGAGGAGCTGCTCGAAGAACTCGTCGTCGAGCCAAGCGGGTTGCGACTCGGCGAGCCAGGCGACCTCGTCGGCGACTGTCGTCGCGTAGTCGCCGGCGGGCTCGTAGCCGAGCTCGGCGGCCGCGGTCACGTCGAGGACGATCGGATGCGCGAGGTCCCAGGCGTGCCGGCCGAGGTTCCTGTCGGGCGAGCCGTCGAGCAGGATCTCCTCTCGCTCGTGGCCGAGCAGACCCGCAACCGTGCGGGAGATTCGAGCCCATTCGGCACGTCCGGGTCGCCGCAGTTGAGGATCCTCGTGCCCGGCTTCGCGGCGGCGACCTCGATCAGCGCGGCGATGTTCGCGGCAGCCGTCGGATGGTCGGCTCCCTCGCCCCGATGCGCGAGAAAAACGGCCGGCCGCCGGTCGAGCGCGCGCTTGACGAACATCCACTCGCGCGGCCGCGCGCTTCCGGCTCCGTGCACCTTCGACGGCCGGATCACGGTGACGGGGTGACCGCTGTCGAGGAAGACGTGCTCGGCCGCCACCTTGTTGGCGCCGTAGCCCTCGCGCGAGTCGTAGGGCTTGTCTCCGGGTGCCATCGTCGGCTGCGTCTCCCGGATCGGGCCGTCGAAGCGCGGGCCGACATCCGAGTTCGAGTGGTTGCCGTCGGCGTCGACGTACACGGCCTTGCTGGAAAGCACCACGGTCGAGCCGACGACGCCGACGAGCGGCAGGAGGAGCCCGGCCTGAGCCGCCGTGTAGCAGACGTTGTCCACGAGCAGGTCCCCGCCCTTGCCGACCGCCGCGCGCAGGTCGTCCGCGTCCCCGCGGTCGGAACGGAGGAATCGCGCCTCGCCGAAGTCGACGCGCGGCGGGTGGCGGCCGGTGACGTCGACGTCCCAGCCGGCGTCGAGCAGGCGGCGGGCCGTGGCCAGCCCGACCTGGCCGGTTCCGCCGAGCACGAGCGCGCGAGGCATGTCCCGAGGCTAGCCGGAGACCGCAGCTGCGACGGCGTCGCCGACCTCGCGGGTCGTCGCCGTCCCGCCGACGTCCGCGTCTGCGGCCCGCCGCGGCAGACGTCCTCGAGCGCCTGCATGAGCCGCGCGCCGCGTCGGGCTCGCCGAGGTGCTCGAGCATCAGCGCCGCGCTCCAGATCGCGCCGGCCGGGTTGGCGATGCCCTGGCCGGCGATGTCCGGAGCGGAGCCGTGAACGGGCTCGAAGATGCCGGTCTTGTCCGTCCCGGCGCGATGTTCGCGCTCGCCGCCATGCCCATCCCGCCCTGTAACGCCGCGGCGAGGTCGGTGAGGATGTCGGCGAACAGGTTCGACGCGACGACCACGTCGAGGGAGAGCGGCGCCGCACCATCCGCGCTGCGAGCGCGTCGACGAGCACCCGCTCGCAGCGCACCGCCGGGAACTCGGCGGCGACCTCCTCGCGATCTCGTCCCAGAGCACGTAGCCGTAGCGCGAGGCGTTCGACTTCGTCGCGCTGGTCAAGATGCCGCGCCGCTTGGCGGCGAGCTGGAACGCGAGCCCGATGACGCGCTCGCACCGGTGCGCGTGAACACGACACCTCGATCCCGACCTCGTCGGGAAGCCCGCGGTGGGACGCCCGCCGACGCCGGCGTACTCGCCCTCGGTGTTCTCGCGCAGGAAGAGCATGTCGACCGCCGGCCTCGCGACCCGCGAGCGGCCCGGAATCCCCGGCAGAAGCCGGCCGGGCCGCAGGTTCGCCCACAGGTCGAGCCACTGGCGCAGCTCGAGGATCAGCCCCAGAGCGAGACGTGGTCCGGCACGGACGGGTCGCCGACCGCGCCGAGCAGCACGGCACCGCACCTTCGAGCTCGACCCCGTCGGCCGGCATCATCCGGCCGTGCTCGTGATAGTGGCCGAGCCCCACGGCAGCTCGACCCACTCGACCCGACCTCGAGGGCGTCCACGGCCTTGCGCGCCTCGGCGACGACCTCGGGCCCCACTCCGTCCCCGGCCAGCACGGCGACGCGGTGGCTCACACGCCCGCGCCCACGCGCCCGGCTCGCTCTCGACGTAGGCGAGCGCGTCCTCGAGCGGCACGACGTCGGCGTACTTGGCCTGGATGTCGAAGAGGTTCCACCTCATGCAGGCGCCTGCGCGCGGTCGCCCACGCACTCGCGCGGGACGAGCGTCGGCCAGCCGTACTGCAGCAGGTCGACCGCGGTCGCGCGAACGCAGCCGCTCGTCGTCGCGCCGCAGAGAATGACCGTGTCGACGCCCTGCGAGACGAGGATGAACGCGAGGTTCGTGCCAAAGAAGCCGGACGCGCCCTTCTTGA
>CAVZNV010000011.1:0-17040 GCA_963776735.1 uncultured Actinomycetes bacterium | reverse complement strand
CCCAGCGGCGTCCTCAAGCAGACAGTGGTCTTCCCGAAGCCCGGGCCGTACCGGATGGTGCTCGACGTCTACCCGCCCGTGTCCGGCACGGGCGCCACCGCGTTCGCGCAGACGAACTTCCAGCTCTTCGCCGACTTCAAGGTCAAGGGCGCGTACAAGCCGCAACCGCTCGGAGCGCCGAACACCACGGCGAAGGTTGACGGGTACACGTTCCACATCGTCAAGATCGCCCCCTCGCCGCTGAAGGCGATCCAATCGTCGCTGATGTACATGACCTTGACCGACCCGCACGGCAAGCCCGTCACGCTGACGCCGTGGTACGGGGCGCTCGCGCACGCGATCTTCTTCCACAAAGGCCGCTTCGAGTACTTCCACACGCACGTCTGCAGCCCCGGGGCCGGCGGCTGCACGAGCGTTTTCGCCGGGAACAAGGTGACTGGAAGCTCGGCGACGCCCGGGCACATGACGGTCGGCGTCCTGCTGCCCGACTCCGGAACGTGGCGGCTGTTCCTCCAGATCCGGCAGCACGGCAAGATCCTGTCCGCGCCGTTCGTGCTGCCGGTCGGCCCGTCTGGATGAGCCCGGCGGAGTCTCCGGCTATGCTCCGCCCCATGCGACCGGCGCTCAGGTTCGTCGGCGGGCTCCGGCTCCTGCTGCCGGTCGTGCTCTGCGCGCTGGCGGGCCACCTGGCGCTCTACCGCACGTTGCTGCCTTCGAGCGGCGAGCACGCCTACCTGGCCTGGTACGAGCCGGTGGTCGCCGGGCTGTCGCTCGTGTCGGTCGTCGTGTTCGGCGTGCTGCTCGGAGCCGCGGCGCTCGGGCGCGACTCGCTGCGACGGAAGATCGTGCGACTGCTCGTCCCGGCGACTCGGCAGCCCGTGCCGGCGTCCACCCGCGCCGTCCGTCTCGCCCTCGCGAGCGTCGCTTTCCTGGTCACGCAGGAGACGGTCGAGCGAAGCATCTCGGTCGGCCACCTGTCCCCGGCCGGGTTCGACTCGCCGCAGATCGTGCTCGTCCTCGCGGTCGTCGCCGTACTCGCGGCGCTGCTGGCGGTCTTCGAGCGCTCGTGCTCCGAGCTCGTCGAGCTCGTCGCCCGCGGTCTGCCGCGGATCGCGGTCCGTCTCGCTCCGCTCGCGTTCCCGGCCGCACGTCCGGTTCTCGCGCGGCGGCGCAATCCGCTCGCCGAGCTGCGCGGACTCCGCGCGCCTCCCCTCCTCGTCTGACCGCGCGCGCCCACGGGGCGCGCTCATCGACGGACGGATGGAGGAAACGTGCAGCACCCGCGTGCAGGACGACTCGGTCGCCTGCTCATATCGGCCGTATTCGCGGCGCTCGCGGTGCCGGGCGTGGCCCAGGCGCACCACACCGCCGTGCCCATCGTGGCGCTCGACTACGGGAATCGCATCCTCACCGGCGCCATGCCGAGAGGCGTGCGCGCGTCGCTCCAGGACGCCGGCCGGAAGCTCGAGCTGACGGTCGGCCCGAAGCGCAGGGTGACCGTGCTCGGCTACGAGGGTGAGCCGTTCCTCCGCTTCGACCGTTTCGGCGTCGAGGCAAGCGTGACGTCGGTGACGGCGCGCGGCCTGCGGCTTCTGCGACCCAAGTACCCACCCGGCGAAGCATGGGCTCTCGTCTCCTCGGGCCACAGCTTCACGTGGGCGGACACGCGTGTGTGGGCGCCCGGGTCCGCGTTGCACGGGCGCGCGAAGGTCGCCTGGACGGTGCCGCTCGTCGACGACGGGCAGCGCGTCGACCTCGCCGGCGAGCTGACGAAGGCGTCGAAGCCGCCGCTTTGGCCGTGGCTTCTTCTCGGCGCGCTGCCACTCGCTCTGGCGGTCGTCGCGGCCAGGCGGAAACGCTGGTTCTGGGCCGGTGCCTGCAGTCTCGCCGCGCTCGCCGGGTTCGGGACGCTGGCCAACCTGGGCGGCTTCGCCACCGGCGGCCTGTCCGTCTCGGCCGACCGCTGGGTGCTGCTCGCGGTCGAGGTGATGCTCCTGGTGGTCGCGCTCGCCGTCCTGTTGCGCCCCCGTGCGAGGCTGATCGCGATCGCCGCGATTGCAGCCTTCGCCGTCCTGCAGTCCCTGTCGGAGCTCGCCGTCTTCCGTCACGGCATCGTCGTCTCGGGCCTGCCCGCGTCGGCGGTGCGTGCCGCCGGAGCGCTCGCGCTGGGCGCGGGCCTCGGCGCCGCCGCTCTCGTCTTCCTCGCGCCCATCCCTGCGGGTCGAAAGAGCCGAAGCGGCCTTACCCCCGTACGTACATCTCGAAAGGAGCAGGCATGAGAGGACTTCGGAAGGGTCTCGTTTTCTCAGGCGCCGTCGCCGGCGCGCTGGTCTTCGCAGCTGCTGCGTCGGCGCACGCGATCATGAGCCCGGCGGTCGTGAAGGCGAACAACACGCTGCAACAGTTCACGCTCTCGGTGCCGACCGAGGAGTCGGGTGCGATCACGACCAAGATCGTGCTGACCGTGCCGTCAACGTTCGCGATCGACTCGTTCGAGCCGCCACCCGCACCGTGGAAGATGGTCACGAAGTCCACGGGCTCCGGCGACAGCGAGGTCTTCCAGCAGGTGACCTGGACCGGCGGCCGCACCCCGACCGGCCTCGACTCGGTCTTCCGCTTCAACGCCAGCATCGCCAAGCCGGGAACGGTCATGTTCCAGGTGACGCAGTACTACTCGAACGGCAAGGTCGTCGAATGGAACCAGCCGTCCGAGGCCTCCGACACTCCGGCTCCACGCGTGGAGGCCCTGTCGTCGTTCAGTAGCGGTGGTGGAACATCGACGATCGAGATCGTCGCACTGATCCTCGCGATCGCGGCGCTCGTGATCGCCGTCATCGGACTGGTCGGCGTCGGCGGAAAGGGCAAGCGGGATCTCGCATGAGGTTCCGGAGGACAGGCGCCGTCGCGCTCGCCGCCGCGTTCGTGGCGCTGGCGGCGCCTGCCTCCGCGTTCGCGCACGCATACATCATCAAGACGAGCCCTTCGGCGAGCGTCACGGTCAACCATCCGCCCAAGGAGGTCGACCTCACCTACGACGAGGCGGTCGAGCCCCGGTTCGCCACGATCTCGGTGACGAACCCGCAGGCCCAGCAGGAGACGACGGCGCCGCCCCACCGCTCGCCGACGAACGCGGACACGCTGGTCGTGCCACTGAAGCCGAACCTCCCCGAGGGGTGGTACCTCGTCTACTGGCGCGCGATCTCGGCCGACGGACATCCGGTCGCGGGCGCATTCACCTTCGCAGTCGGCCCGAATCCCGGCCCGCAGACGGCGTTCAAGATCCCGTCACTGTCGGTGAGCGCGGCCACGCCCGCGCTCCTCGTCGCGAAGTGGCTGATGTTCCTCTCCTTCATGACCGCGATCGGCCTGCTGGTGCTGCGGACGCTGATCGCGCGCGACGTGCCGCGCCGCGCTCCGGGCGCCTCGCTGCGGTCCGTCTCGATCGCCTTCTTCGTGTCGCTGGGGATCGCTCTGGTCGTGACACCGATCTACGACCTGATGTCGACGGCGTTATACGCACAGACCGGCTTCTTCGATCTCGGCACGACGATCCCGCTGCTGACCTCGTCCCACTTCGGCCGATCGCTGCTCGATCTCGAGATCGTCCTCGCGCTGCTCGCAGTTGCAGGCGTCATCGCGATCTGGCTCGACGTTCCCGACCGGGAGCACCGGTCGACCGCTGCGTTGCTCGCGTTGATCGGCGCGCTTGTCGCCTCGGCTGCCGCGCTCGTCGTGCCCGGGCTCGCCGGCCATGCGGCGCAGACCAACCCCGTCTCGCTCTCGCTCTTTCTCGACTCGGCCCACCTCGCCGCCGGCTCGATCTGGCTCGGCGGGCTCGTCGGTCTGCTCGTGCTCGGCGCGACGGTGGGCTCTCTCCGCGTGCAGACCTTCGCCGCCGTCGTGCCCCGGTTCTCGAAGGTGGCGTTCGGCAGCGTGATGGCGCTCGTCGCGTCCGGCATCGGCTCGGCGCTCCAGCACTTCCCCACGCTCGACTCGCTCTGGACGACGTCCTACGGCCAGGCGCTGGTCCTGAAGCTTCTCTTCCTCGGCGGGACGATCCTGATCGCGGCGGTCAACTTCGGTTGGACGGCGCCCAGCTTCCGCCGCGTCGACGCCGGAGCCGACGGCTCGAAGCCGGCCAGCGTCCTCCGCGTCCTCGTCAGCAGCGAGGTCGTGCTCGTGATCGGGGCGTTCTTCGGTGCCGCGCTGCTCACGAGCCTGGCTCCGCCGCCGCCGGCCCTGGCCAACCTGGGCTCGATCAACGCGACCGTCGCCTCGAACGGTCAGGCGATGGTGAAGAAGAACGGCTACACGTTCCACTTCCAGTTCTCGCCGAACAAGGCCGCCGTGCCGAACACGTTCGCCGTGAGAGTAGAGAAGAACGGCAAGCCGGTGAAGGGCGCCGCCGTGACGGCGACGTTCACGATGCTGGACATGGAGATGCAGCAGCAGGAGTTCAGCCTGCCCTCGCACTCCGAGGGCAGCTACGCGCGCGCGAATGTGCCGGCGCTCGTGATGGTCGGCCGCTGGGGCGTCGGCTTCAACATCACGCCACCGGGCGCAACACCGCTCCAGGTGCTCCTCCTCGACCACGCCAACGGATGACGAGCCAGAACCTGATCCGGCTGAAATTGCTCGCAGCGCTCATGGCGCTCGGGTGCGGCATCGGTGCCGTCGTCACCGTCTACGAGCTGTACCAGTCGACGCCGGCCGCGACCTCGGTGCCGCCCGCGAGCCCGGCCGCAGCGCCCGCGCCGGCTCCGACGGCCGCAACCACGCTGGCGATCGACTCCACGAGCACTCCTACGCCGCCCGCCGGTGCGATCGTCCTCGCAGCGGAGGCGCGAGACCTCGCGATCGGACTCGCCGTGACGCGGCAGGGCGGCCGGAGCCGACTGCAGGCGTCGGTGCTCGGCGGCGAACGACCGGTTCGGGATCCGTCCGTGACGTTCGGTGTCGACGGGAAGCCGCTCCGTGGCGCGCCGTGTGGCTCGGGGTGCTTCGCGGTCTCGACCGCGTCGACACCGCGCACGGTCCGCGTCACGGTCACCGGCTCCGGCCGCGCACCGGTCGCGGCGAGCTTCGCGGTCCCGGCGGGAGCAGCCGGGCCGTCGGCCGCGGCGTTCGTCGCGCGCGCCGAACGAACGTGGCGCGGGCTGCGGACACTCGTCGACCGCGACCGGCTCTCCTCCGGACCGGGAACGGCGATCGAGACGCTCTGGCGCTTCCAGGCGCCGTCCCGCTACACGTACGCGATCACGAACGGCCCGGCCGCGGTCTCGATCGGGCAGCGCCGCTGGGACAAGCTCCCCGGACACGCATGGCAAGCGTCGGAGCAGGATCCGATCGCGGAGCCGATCCCGCTCTGGGAGTCGGTGTCGAACGCGCACCTGCTCGGAACCGCGACGCTGCGCGGCCGACGCGTTCAGGTCGCCAGCTTCTTCGACCCCACGATCCACGCCTGGTTCACGATCTGGGTCGACCCGCGGACGATGCGTACCCTGGAGGTGCGCATGACCGCACGCGAGCACTTCATGCACGACGTCTATGGAGGCTTCGACACGCGCCTCCGGATCGTCCCGCCGAGGAGAGGCGCATGAAGCGCGCTTTGCTCCTCGCCGTCCTGGCCCTTGCCGTGGCCGCCCCCGCAGCGCGAGCCGACGGCGACCCGGCCAGCGACTCCCTCCTCCAGGAGCAGGTCTTCTATCCGTACTACTCGAACACGCCCAAGGCAGGCGTCGCGCAGTTGCAGCAGAC
Source organism: uncultured Actinomycetes bacterium (assembly GCA_963776735.1). Taxonomy (GTDB): domain Bacteria; phylum Actinomycetota; class Thermoleophilia; order Gaiellales; family Gaiellaceae; genus PALSA-612. Next base: position 11,283 of record CAVZNV010000011.1, on the reverse strand, counting down.
CGTGGCCGACGCGAACAAGCGCGGCTACAGGATCCGCGTCGCCGTGATCACCTCTCCGTACGACCTCGGGTCGCTGTCCGCGCTCTGGCACAAGCCGAAGGCGTACGCGAACTTCCTGGCGCTCGAGCTCGCATTCGTCTATCCCGGGCGGCTGCTCGTCGTGACGCCGAACGGCTACGGCTACAACGCGGCGACGGTCAAGAAGAACAACACGTACGTCGACACGCACGACCCGAAGACGCTCGCGCTCCTGGCGACGGTGCCGATCGGCAAGGGCGTCGACGGCCTCCTGGGCACCGCGGACAAGGCCGTGCGGCTGCTGGCCGCGAAGCACGGCGTGAAGCTACCGGCCTCGTCGAAGCAGCCGACCTCGGGCGGGAACTCCAGCTCGGACACGATCGTGATCGCCGTCGCCGCGGTCGCGATCGCCGTCCTCGTCGCAGCGCTCGAGGTGCTGCGCCGCCGCCGGCGAAACCGGCGCATCTCCGGCCAACCCGAGGGAGCGAGCCCCTCCTAGGGGCGGGTAGGGTACGACGGACGTGCGATCGTCGCTGGGGAGACGGCGGGCGCTCTTACTGGGGAGTGCTGCACTGGCGGTCTGCGCCTGGGCCGTGGCGTCGGCGGGCGCCCGGACGGAGCACTTCATCGTCAACGTGTCCGTCAACGGTCCGGGCCACGTCAGCCTTCCGCAACCCGATCCGAGCAGCGGGTCGATCGAGTGTCCCAGCGACTGCTCGGCGTACATCTTGCAAGACTCGACGGTCACCCTCACCGCCAACCCCGACACCGCGGCGACCTTCGACGGGTGGGGAGACTCCTGCGGCGGCACCGCGCCGACCTGCACGCTCAAGATCACCGGCGGCGAGTCGATCAGCGCCACCTTCAGCAATGTCGCGGCTCCACCGCCTCCGCCTCCACCCCCACCGCCGATGGCGACGCTTTCGGTCACGAAGGCCGGCACGGGAACCGGCTACGTCGGCGGCGCCGGAGGCATCGACTGCGGACCGACGTGCTCGGTCTCGGTGCTCCAGGGCACGCAGATCGTGCTCACGGCGGTGCCCGACGACGGGTCGAACTTCACCGGCTGGACCGGCGGCGGCTGTTCCGGCACGGACACCTGCACGGTCACGCTCGACCAGAGCACGGAGGTGACGGCGACGTTCACGCACGTCGACCGCGAGGCGCCCCGCCTGAAGACCATGGCCGCCTCGGCGGCGCCGGGGAAGAACGCCGCACTCCGGTTCCGGGTCTTCGACGACAGCGGCAAGAGCGGCGAGGTCTTCACGATCCTGCAGGGGAAAGTCTCGATCGGCCGTGCGACAGTCCCGCTCGGCCCTGTCGATTATCGCCATGTCTACGCGGCGCACTGGCAGGTCCCGACCCGCCTGAAGCCGGGCGAGTACACGTTCTGCGGCGTGGCGGCCGACGCCGCCGGCAACCGCAGCACTCGCTCCTGCTCCCTGCTCAGCGTCAAGTGATGCGCCGGTTGCTCTCCGTCGCGCTGCTGGCCGTCACCCTCGCGGGTGTCGGCGCCGGCCTTTCGCGCGCCGACGGCGACCCCGCCAGCGACGTCCTGTACTTCCAGGACGTGTTCCTCCCGTACGAGAAGCCGTCGGCAGACGCATCGCAACAGCTGACGAGCACGGTTGCGGCCGCGAACAAGGCCGGCTTCCGGATCAAGGTCGCCGTGATCGAGTCGGCCCAGGATCTCGGCTCCGTGCCGAGCCTCTTCAACCGGCAGGACCTCTACGCACGGTTCCTCGGCACCGAGTTGAAGACCTTCTACACGCAGCGGCTGCTCGTCGTCATGCCCGCCGGCTTCGGGATCTACAACGGCGGCAAGCCGGTCGACGCCGAGAAGACGGCCCTCGCGAGCCTCACGATCGCGTCCACCGACTCCGACGGCCTGACCAACGCTGCCACTGCCGCGGTCCAGAAGCTGCGCACGGCGATCGGTACGAGCAAGGGGACGGACAGGGTGCCTCCGGCCGTGGCCGCGCTCGCCTCGACCGGCGCGAAGGGCAAGCCGACGAAGCTCGGGTTCACGGTGTACGACGCCAGCGGCAAGGCGCGCGAGATCATCCGCGTCTACGACCAGTCGCTGCTCCTGTTCGCGACGATCACGACGAAGCTCCAGAAGGCGAAGCCGAAGCAGAGGACGTTCGTCACGTGGAAGGTGCCGTCCGACCTCCAGGAAACGAAGCTCCGCTTCTGCGTGCTCGCACTCGACGCGGCCGGGAACCAGAGCAAGACGAGCTGTGCGGCGCTGAAGATCTCGTAGGCGGTTGACGCGCGGCCGGGGCGGGAACAGCACCGGTGTGCAGCCGGCCGCAGGCTCTCGGCGGCGGCCCTCCCCCTGGGTCGCAGTCGGCGCTCTCGTCGTCCTCTCGACGGCGCTCAGATCGTGGGCTGCGCTCGGGGTGCCGGTCCCGTGGATCGCGCCGGACGAGATGACCTACGGGCTCGTCGGGGAGAACCTGTACCGCTCGGGCTCGCTCGACATCCTGGGCGGGCCGACCCCGTACTTCAGCGCGCTCGTCCCCGCGTTCGTCGGGCTGCCGCTCAGCCTCGGCAACCTCGTCCTCGGCTACGACCTGCTCAAGGTCCTCCAGGCGCTGGCCATGTCACTCACCGCTGTGCCGGTCTTCTTCTGGGGACGAAGCCTGTGCGGGGCGCGCTGGGCGCTCGTCGCTGCCGCGCTGACGCTCGCTCTCCCCGGCCTCGTCTACTCGGGGCTCGTGATGACCGAGGTGCTGTTCTACCCGTTGCTCGTGCTCGCGGGCTGGGCGGCGGCGCGTGCGATCGAGCGGCCGACTCTCGGGCGTCAGGGCCTCCTCGCCCTCGCGGTCGTCGCAGCCTCGCTGGCACGCCTGCAGGCGCTCGTGCTCGTCCCGGCCGTCCTGTGCGCGTACGGTCTCGACGCGACGTTCGCGCGCTCGACCGCGACGATTCGCCGCTCGCTGCCCCTGCTCGGCCTCGGAGCCGTGACGCTGGCGGCGCTGGCCGCGCTGCGGTTGACGGGGGCCGAGGTGCTCGGCGGGTACGGCGTCGTCGTGCACGGCGGCTACAGCGCCGGCTCAGCCGCGCGCTACGTCGTCTACCACGCCGCGTCGCTGACGATTCTCACCGGCGTCTTCCCCGTCTGTGCGCTGCTCCTCCTGCTCGCCCGTGCGGCGGGTCGCAGCGAGCCGAGCCCAGCGGTGCGCGCGTTCCTGGTCGTCGCCGCCTCGTTCTCGGCCTGGCTCGTCGTCGAGGTCGGCGTCTTCGCCTCGCAGTACGTCGGCCGGCTCGCCGAGCGCGACCTGATCGGACTGGCGCCGCTGCTCTTCCTCGCGCTCGCCGTCTGGATCGACCGCGGCGCGCCCCGCGGGTACTGGGCAATGACTCTGGTCGGGATCGCGGTCGCGGCGCCACTTGCCGTGCTTCCGCTCGACCGGCTCGTGACCGCGTACGCGCCGCCGGACGCGCCGACGCTGACTGCGCTCTGGGACCTGCGGCAGGCGAGCTCGGTGCGCGCGCTCGAGCTCGTCTTCTTCGGCGTGGCCTGCGCGGCGATCCTGCTCTTCGCGCTCGTGCCACCGCGCCGGGCGGCGGTGCTTCCGGGCGTGCTGCTCGTCGCACTGGCCGGAGCCTCGGTCGCAGCAGCCCGCGAGGCGGCGCAGCAAGCCCGTGACCGGCAGGCCCTCTACCTCGGCCCCGACCGGCGCTGGATCGACCATGCTGCCGACGCGCCCACCGCACTCCTCTACGCGCGCGGCTCCGGCTGGGTCGGCGCCTGGGAGACCGTGTTCTGGAACCGGCGGATCACATCCGTGCTCGGCGTCGGCGGAGCGCGGGTCTTTGGACCGTTGCCGACGACGCCGGCGCGGATCCGGCCGGACGGAAGGATCGTCACGAGGGACGGCACGACGCCTCGGCCCGCGTACGTCGTCGCGCCGCTCGGCGAGGTCGAGTCGGTGCCGGCGTACCGGCTCGCAGGAACGCTCGTCGCGTTCGTGCGTAGGCCAGGCAGCACCGTGGGCGGCTCGGCCCTCTGGCGAGTCGACCCGCCGCTCCGGCTCGAGTACCGCGCCTCCGGCCTGCAGCCGAACGGAGACGTCTACTCAGGCGGCGACGCGCGGCTCGTGGCTTTCGCCTGCCACCGCGGCGGCATCTTCCGGATCACGCTGCTGATCAAGGAGCCGCAGGCCGTGACGATTCTGCGAAACGGCGCCGTCTACCGGCGCGTCCGGGTCGAGAACCCCGCGCCGAACCAGCCGTGGCGGGCGACGATCCCGACCGTGCCGCGCGCAGGTTCGAACGGTACCTGCACGCTCGACGTCCGCCCTGAGGGCCTGATCGGGACGACGGTGTTCGAGGTCGACGGTTAGGCTCGGCGCCGTGACCCACACCACGATCCAGGTGCTGAGCGCGCTCGGCGTCGTCGGGCAGGTGCTCGTCGCGATCATGATCGTCCTCGGCGTGCTCGCGCTCGTCGGGGTCAGGACACCGCTGCGCCTTGTTCGCCGCGCGGTCTGGGGATACGAGCTCTGGCTCGCGTTCGCGGTGACGGCGATCGCGACCGCCGGCAGCCTCTTTTTCTCCGAGATCGCGAACTTCGTTCCCTGCGAGCTGTGCTGGTACCAGCGGATCTGCATGTACCCGCTCTCGATCCTGACGCTGCTGATGGCTCTCGCCGCCGACCATCGCGCCGCCCGCTACCTGCTGCCGCTGCCGGTCGTCGGCGCGGGCGTCTCCGTGTACCACCTGCTGGTCGAGAACGGCGTGGTCTCACAGTCGCAGGGTTGCCTGATCTCGGCTCCGGGCGGCTGCGCGACGAAGTGGATCAACGAATACGGGTACATGACGATCCCGACGCTCGCGCTGACCGGCTTCGCCCTTGCGTTCATTTTCCTCTTGATGGCGGCGTTCGACCTCCGGGAACCCGAAACCGTCAGCTAGCTTGGCTCCATGACGAGCCGCAAGAGCCAGCGCCGGGTGCAGGCGCCGAAGGCGCGGCCGGGAGCCCGCCCCGAGCGGCGAGCCAACCGCAGGGTTCTGATCGCCGTCGGCGCCGTCGTCGTACTGGCCGCGCTCGGCATCGGTCTCGGCGTTGCGCTCGCGGGCGGCTCTTCCTCGCTGAAGAACGTCCCGGTCACCGGGTCGCTGACGAACAAGCTGACCCTGCCGCAGGCCGCGCAGGTGCACAAGCTGCTCGCGGGCGTGCCGCAGAAGGGCAACGTCCTCGGCAAGGCGAACGCGCCGGCGACGCTGATCGAGTACATCGACCTCCAGTGTCCGTTCTGCGACCAGTTCGAGCTCACCGTCTTCCCGGATCTCGTGACGCAGTACGTCCAGGACGGGACGCTGAAGATCGAGGCGGTTCCGCTCGCGTTCATCGGCCCCGACTCGCAGCGCGGGCGGCTCGCGGCGATCGCGGCGGCGAAGCAGAACAAGATGTTCGATTTCATGGAGGTCCTCTACGCCAACCAGGGCACGGAGAACACCGGCTGGCTCACGAACAACGAGGTCACCAAGGCGGCTGCCAGTGTCCCCGGCCTCGACGTGCAGAAGGCGCTCGCGGGCGCCAAGCTCAAGAGCGCGTCCGACCTCGCGAAGTCGTTCGACAAGTCGGCGATCGCCGCACGGGTCAGCCGGACGCCGACCATCTACGTCGGCCCGACCGGGAAGTCGCTGAGCCAGGTGACGCTGAAGAACGCCAGCGACAAGGCTTCGGTCGTCGCCGCGATCAACCGCGTCCTCAACGCCGGCTAGAGGCTTGATGTGAAATTCGGCAGCGCTTTGGCCTGGGGCGATCTCAGCAAAGACTGACGCGCCAGAGGGTCCTGTCTTGTCGCTGTCCCCGACACAGCGATACAGCCCTTCCAGCTAACCGGGGAGCCAGCCCTCGCGGTAGCGCGTCGGCTCGCTCGGCCGGAACCGCGCGTACGCCTGCTTCGGATCGTCGGTCTCCTCCGCGACGCCGGCGCCGTGGCGCAGCGCGGCCTCGTCGACCGTGTAGCCGCCCCAGTTCCTGCCGCGCGTCCGGTCGCGCGCTCCCACCGCGAAGACGACGCACGGAACGTCGCCTGCGCCGACGATGGCGTGCTTCGTCTCGGGTGTGCAGTGGACGAAGTCCCATGCTCGCAGCGGCCGCTCCTCGCCCTCGACGATCAGCAGCGCCTCGCCCGAGATTACGAGGAAGTCCTCCTGGTCGGCCTCCCAGTGGTACATCGCCATGGGCTCGCCCGGCCCGAGCACATAGATGCCGACCCCGAGCTGCGGGAAGGCGAAGGGGAACTCGGGCCCGCCGTCGAAGTCGCCGGCCACGCCACGGCCCTCGCGGTCGAACCAGCGCGTCTCCCGGGCGTTCAGGACGAACCAGCCCTCGCCGCCGGGGACAAGCCCGTGCTCGGTCGACGCGAGCGGCGCCTCGGGAACCACCGCACGATCATAGAAGGGCGACCACCGCGCTTCCTCCGCACCTTCCGTGAGGATCGGCCTCAGACGCCGCGAGATGCGATGAGTTTCACATCAAGCCTCTAGCTCAAGCAAACGCGAGCCCGATCGCGTAAGTCGCTCCGCCGACGATCACGCCGGCGAGCGTCATCTCCAGGCCGGAAGCCCACCAGCTCCGCAGCGTGAACAGCGACTTTGCCGCGCCGACGGCGAAGTGCGCGACGAGCGAGACGGCGAACGCAACGACGATCGCCGTCGTGCCGGTCAGGAAGATGAACGGGATCACCGGAATGATCCCGCCGAGGCCCGTGGAGATCCCGGCGGCAGTCGCGCTCGTGACGGGGTCGCCGGCAGGCTTGGCGCCTCCCAACTCCTCGACGGTCAGCAACCGCAGCATCGCGTCGGGATCCTTCGCCTGCTCCGCGGCGAGCGCATCGGCGGTCGCCTCGTCCATGCCTTGAGCTGGTAGAAGAGCGAGAGTTCCTCGCGTTCCTCCTCGGGGTTCCCGGCGATCTCGCGGCGCTCGCGGGCGACGTTCGCCTCCGCCACCTCGAGCTCGGCCCGGTCGGCGAGGAAGGCCCCGGTCGCCATCGACAGCGCGGAGGCCACGGCTCCCGCGACGCCGGCTGTGAGCACGATATGCGTCCCGCCGGTCGCACCGGAGACGCCGGCCACGATCCCGAAGACGGCGGCGAGCCCATCGTTCGCACCGTAGATCGCGCCCGACATCCAGCCCGAGCCGGCCTGGTGCCATTTCTCGCGGCCGAGGATGCGATCGAGCCTCGTCTGCGCGGGAGCGACCGGAGGCGGCGCTGGCGCCTCGGCGCCCATGTCGCTCACGGCCATGGAGTGCGACCGCTCGTCACGGCGGATGTCGCGGAGGAGCGCGTCCGTCGGCGCGTCGCCCGTCGGGCGCAGGTAGAGGTCGTCCACCTCGTCGCCCTCGGCGGCCTCTCGCGCGGCGAGCAGCCGATCGACAGGAGCGACCTTCGCCTGCCATCGCTGCCACCACGACAGCCGAACGGTCGTGGGGTCGGGAACCGGGATCCCGAGCTCCTGCATCCGCTGCTCGAGGCGCCGGCGATGCCCGGCCTCGGCCTCGGCCATCCGTCGCAGGATCTCGGCGCGCTTCGGATCCCGTTCGCGCTCGGCGATCAACTCGTAGACGGCGCCGGCCTCAACCTCGCCGCGCCACGCCTTCAGGAGCCGGTCACTCGCCTCGGACACGGCTCGATCGTATGCCACTCACAGTGGTTTCCCAGACCACAGCTGTACGTTGCGGTCATGGTCGATCGGCTCACACGCAGCGGACTCCTGGCCCGGGCGGGCGGCCTCGCCGCGGCCGCGCTCGGCGCCTCGCTGTGGCGCACGCACTCGGCGCCGGCCGCGAGCACCGTCAGCTGCATCCTCACCCCGGAGATGACCGAGGGCCCGTACTACATCGCCGGTGAGAAGGTTCGCCGCAACATCACCGAGGGACGGCCCGGCGTGCGGCTCGAACTGCGGCTCTCCGTCGTCGACGCCTCGACGTGCCGGCCGATTGCCGGTGCCGCCGTCGACATCTGGCACGCGGACGCCGGCGGCGAGTACTCGGGCTTCGGCGCGGGCGCGTCGAGCCGGACGTTCATGCGCGGGATCCAGAGGACGGACAAGGCCGGCCTGGCTCAGTTCGTCTCGGTCTATCCGGGCTGGTACCAGGGCCGAACCGTCCACATCCACGTGAAGGTGCACGTCGGCGGCAACGTCGTCCACACCGGCCAGCTCTTCTTCTCCGACACGCTCACGGACTCGGTCTACAGGCTCTCGCCGTACAGCCGGCGGCCGAACCGCGACACCCGTAACGCACAGGACATGATCTTCGCGAACGGCGGCCGGCAGTCGCTGCTGACGATGCGCCGTAAGGGCTCGGGTTACGTCGGCTCGATCGTGATGGGCGTGCGCTAGCCGAGCGCTCTGAGCACCGTCTCGCCGGCAAAGGCGACGGCTTCGAGGTCATTCGGGTTCGGCATGTTGAAGATGAAGCCGTCGAGCCCGGCGGCGACGAGTGCCTGGATCTGCTCGCCGACCTCGTCCGGATCGCCCAGGTTCATCACCATCCGGCGGCGTTCCTCGGGGATGTTTACGCGGTCCGGCCAGGTCGCGAGCAGTGCTTCGGCCTGCTCGTGCGTGGGCGCGACGACGAGGGTGCCGAGCCGCGTCTTCGTGATCTCCGCCGGGTCGCGGCCGACGTCGGCGCAGTGCGCGTCGAGCACCCCGAGCAAGTGCCGCACGCGGTCGGGGTCGCCGAAGATGTTGCACGCGTCGGCGTACTGCGCGACGAGCTTCAGCGTCTTCCGCTCGCCGCTGCCGCCGACGAGGATCGGAATGTCGCCGCGGATCGGCCGCGGGTTGTTCATCACACCCTCGACGCGGTAGTAGCGGCCCTCGAACGTGGACTGCTCCTGCGTGAACATCGCCCTGGCGATCTGCAGAGCCTCGCCGAGCCGCGCGAGCCGCTCGCCGACGGGCGGGAAGTCGAAGCCGTAGGCGCGGTGCTCCTCCTCGTACCACGCGCCGCCGATCCCGAGAATCGCGCGGCCGCCGGAGAGGAGGTCGATCGTCGTCGTGATCTTCGCCAGCAGCGCCGGGTTGCGGTAGGTGACACCGGCGACCATCAGGCCGAGGTTGACCCGGCGGGTGCGCCCCGCCAGCGCGGCGAGCACCGTGTTGCCCTCGAGCATCCGGTTCTCGGGCGGCCCGACGCCGGGGATCTGGTGCAGATGGTCCATGACGAAGACCGAGTCGAAACCCGCGTCCTCCGCGGCACCCGCAATCGCGGTGAGCCGGTCGAGCAGCTGCTCCGGCGCGACGCCGGGCAGGTCGAAGTTCGGGATCTGCAGGCCGAGCCGGACGGGTGCCCTCATGCCTCGACCCTACAGGCGCCGTATCGGGTCAGGCGGCAGGAGAGCGACGTGTCGCGACGCGCAACCTGTTGCCGTCAGGATCCTCGATGTCGCATTCCCGTCCGGCGAGACCCTCCTCGTCCACCGGGATCCCGAACTCCTCCGACACCGCGTCGATGTCGTCCACGTAGAGGTGGATCAGGGTGTCAGGCCGGGCGTCGCCCTTGTGCTCGGAGAGGAAGAGACGGACGTTGCCACGCGCAACGGAGACGAACCACGGAAAGCCCGGCTCGAACTGATGCTCCCACTCCTTTTGGAACTTCAGCCGCTCGTACCAGACGACGGCACGCGCGACGTCCTCCACGTACAGGACCGGTACGACCTCCTCGGCCATCCGGTCAGCTCCGCCCGATGATCTCGATCCGGTAGTCGTCGGGATCGCGGACGAAGCAGAGCCGCGAGCCGCCCTCGCGAACCTGGTACGGCGGCCGCTCGGGCTCGATGCCCTGCTCCGCCAGGCGCGCGAGCGTGGCGTCGAGATCGTCGACGCCGATCGCGATGTGCCCGTACGCCGTGCCCATGTCGTACGTGCGGCCGTCGTGGTTGTACGTCAGCTCGAGGACGTTGTCGCTGTCGCCGATCGAGTAGAAGTAGTTCGTCGCCTCGCGCTGTCCGTCGCGGACGATGTCCATCTCATTCGAGAACGTGAACCCGAGGGCCTCGTAGAACGCGCGGCTCTTCTCGGGATCGGTGATGCGAACCATCGTGTGCAGGTATCTGGCCATGGCGTGATCCTAGACCGACGGATCATGCTTCCTGGGTGACAACGAGGGGCCAGCGGTCAGCTAGCGTCGTCCTGCATGTCGGGAAGCGAGTCTCCGAACGCCGACGAACGAGAGCTGGTCGAGCAGTTTCTGACTGCGTTCGGCGAGGTGGCCAGAACGGGCAGCCCCGAGCCGGTGTACCCGTTCCTGACCGAAGACGTCGACTGGGTGCCGCGTGCGCTCAAAGGCATCGCGGAGATCCGGGAGCGTACGAACTGGACGTCAGCGCCGGACGATCTCGACTTCGAGTTCGAGCTGGGCGAGATCCGGGCACTCGGCGACGGGCGGATCGTGACGGAGGTGCGTCAGCTCTACCGCATGAAGGCGACGGGTGAGCTTGTCAGCACGCGCAACCGCCGAATCGAATTGACGATCCGCGAGGGCAAGATCAGCCGCTTCGACATGCAAATCGTCGGCTAGCCCCGGGTCGAACGACGAGCTGAGCCGGCTCCCTTCCCCGGGAAACGCGCCGGCCCCGCTCTCAACAGAGACCCGCCCGAAAGCCTTCGGCGGGTGCGGCGACGCGTGTGACGAGTGCCGCAGGGGCCAGGGTGCCGAGTGGGACGTTGCTCGCGCATAAAGCCCGGGTTAAGAAAACGCTCAACTCCACCGCGTATACCTGGGGCTCATGCGCCGTCTGCTGGTCACGGTCGCACTCTGTGCCGGAACCGCCGCGTTGGCCCCGGTCTCGGCGCTCGGCCTGGCGAACGAAACGTTCTTCAAGACTCCCTACGGCAAGATCGTGTGCATATGGGTGGAGGAGGGCCTCAGCTTCCAGGACGACGTGGTCTGCGAGGTCACGACAGGGCTGAGGCCCCCGATTCCGAAGAGTGGCCCCGGCTGCCGGCACGAGCGCTACGTCGGGAACGAGGTCGCTGTCCGTGCGACGGGGCCGGCGATCTTGATCGCCTGTGTCGCGGGCCGCGGGCCCTTTGCGAACCCGATCCAGATGAGCGTGCTGCCCTACGGCAAGTCCCGCAGAGGCGGGGGCCTCGTGTGCTCCGAGGCGACGACCGGCCTCACGTGCCGTAACAGCAGCGGCCACGGCTTCTTCCTCAGCCCGCGGCGCTGGCGTACGTTCTAGGCGACCCTTCTCGGTCGGAGCAGTGCCGGTTGTCGCGGCGCAAGCAGTGCCGTCC
>CAVZNV010000010.1:0-54084 GCA_963776735.1 uncultured Actinomycetes bacterium | reverse complement strand
GACCGAAGCGACGAGCGCGAGCAAGCAGATGACGAGAGCGAGACGCCGAGCCACAGCCGTGCAGATCATGACAGCGACGTTCGCCGGAAGCCACCGAGAGCCTTGGCTACACTCGCTGAGCCGGGGCGTGGCGCAGCCTGGTTAGCGCGCTAGTCTGGGGGACTAGAGGTCGGCAGTTCGAATCTGCCCGCCCCGATCGGCGTGGGGGAAACGGCCGGTTTCCCCCAGGAGCCCCCTTCCCTTTCGCAGCGCCACGACGTCGGCTCGAGCTCCGCGCCGGCCAGCCGGCGCTGTGCGGCGGATCGTTGCGCGTTCATTTCGTTGGTGGAACCCGGCACGATCCACCGCGAAGCCCGGACTTCGCCGGGCGTAGCTCTAGCCCCTGAACACGCCGTTACGGAGAAGAAGGGCGCTCACGGGGGAAACATGGTTTCCCCCGTGCTTACTCAAGTGTCCGGCGGACGGTGCCGAGACATTCCCCATGGCGCGGCTCCGTCGGCTCGCAGCCATCGTCGTGTTCCTCGGGATGTGCCTTGGCCTGCCCGCGGTGGCGCTCGGCATCGGCAGCTCGCGCGTGGCCGCGCTCCAGGTGGCGCTGCGCGCGCGTCATCTCTACGGCGGGACGGTCGACGGCGAGCTCGGGAAGGCGACCGCGAGAGCGATCGTCGAGGCGCAGCAGCAGGCCGGGCTCATCCCGGACGGCGTGCCGGGCCCGCAGACGCTCGCTCTGCTCGGACCGCTCGCAGGGCCGGCGCTCGGAACGAGGACGCTCGCGCCGGGCGCAGTCGGTGGCGACGTCGTCGAGCTCCAGTTCCTGCTCGCCTGGCACGGCTTTCCGAACGGCACGTTCGACGGCGGCTTCGGATCGCACACCGAGGCGGCGCTGCTCCGCTTCCAGCGGTGGGCGCACCTTCCGGTGACCGGAACCGTAGACCCGCAGACCGTGGCCGCGTTGCACGAGCCGGTGCCGACGTGTCCGATCACGCTCGCGTGGCCGCTCGACGTCCCGGTCGGCGACCGCTTCGGGCCGCGGGGGGACGCGTTCCACCCCGGGATCGATCTGCCGGCGCCGTCCGGCACTCCGGTCCGCGCGGCGATGGTCGGCGCCGTCACCTTCGCCGGCCCGACGAGCGGCGGTTACGGGAACCTCGTCGTCGTCAAGGGCATCGACGGTGTGGCGACGATGTACGCGCACCTGTCGCGCCTCCTCGCCTGGCGGGGAGAGCGCGTGACCGTCGGCGCCCTCGTCGGGCTCGTCGGCGCGACGGGCGAGACGACCGGCCCTCATCTCCACTTCGAAGTGCGCGTGCGTGGAGCGGCGGTCGACCCGCTGCCGGCGCTGCGCTAGCTATTTCCCGGGGAGAATCGCGCGCACGAGCCCGGTGAGCATCTTCGCCAGGCCTGTCAGGACCTTGACGAGCGTGCTCAGCACGAGCACCACGAAGTTCGCGACGGCTCCGATGATGCTGAGCATGAGTCCCTCCTACTCCCCCCGCAGGCGACGGTAGAGCCGGTCGACGAGATCCGGCATGCGCTCGAGTCCCTCGGTGATCACGCGGATGCGGTACTCGAGGAAGTGCTCGGGCTCGACCGAGAGCCCCTTGGCGAGCTTGGCGATGACGTCGTTGGACGGCACCGGGCGACTGCCGTGGACGATGTGGTTGAGATAGCCGGCGGAGAGACCGGTCTTGGCGGCGAGCCCGCGGTAGGTCGTGTCGGTCTCGTCCATCAGCCGCTCGATCGTCGGGCCGAAGGGCTCCTCGCTGAACCGGCGCCTCTTGGCCACCTAGACGAGCTCCTCGGGGGCGACGCGGCGTTCCTCGCCCGTCTCGCGGTCTTTCACGTCGACGCGTCCGTCCTCGACGCTCTTCTTCCCGGCGGTAATGCGGAGCGGGATGCCGATCAGGTCGGCGTCCGCGAACTTCTCCCCGGCGCGGGCGTCGCGGTCGTCGAGCAGAACCGACCGACCGGCTGCGGAGAGGACCTCGGCCGCCCGGGCCGCGATCTCCTGTCCTCCCGGCAGTGCGATCACGTGCGCATCGTACGGTGAAATCGCGGCGGGCCACACCAGTGCGTCCTCGGTGCCTTTCTGCTCGACCGCCGCCGCCATCACGCGGCCGGGGCCGATGCCGTAGCTGCCCCCGAGGAGCGGCTTCTCCTTGCCGTCCTCGTCGAGGAACGACGCGTCGAGGCCGGAGCTGTACTTGTCCGCGAAGTAGAAGATATGGCCGACCTCGATCGCGGTCTGGAAGGTCAGCGCGCCGCCGCACTCGGGGCAGCGGTCGCCCTCGACAGGCTCGCGCAGGTCGGCGAAGCCGGGCTCGAAGTCCCGGCCGCCCTGGACGCCGCGCAGGTGGTAGCCGTCGCGGTTCGCGCCGGCGACGAACTGCCCCTCCTGAAGCGTCAGGTCGGCGACGACCTCGCCGCCGAACCCGACCGGACCGAGCGAGCCGCCGGAGGCGCCGAAAGCTTCTCGAATCTCCTCGTCGGTCGACGGGCGGGAGGCGACCTTGAGCGCGGAGAGGAGCTTCGACTCGGAGAGCCGGTCGTCTCCGCGGACGAGTGCGAGCACGACCCGTCCGTCATCGGTCGTCACGGGCATCGCCTTCGAGGTCGCGGTCGCGTCGATCCCGAGGAACTCGGCGAGCCCCTCGATCGTCGTCACACCGGGCGTCTCGACCTCTTCCGGTGCGTCGAGCGACGGCGGAAACACCGGCGCGCGCGGCACTCCCTGCGCGATCTCGGCGTCCGCGGCGTAGTCCCCGTTCTCGCAGCGGACGAGCGTGTTCTCGCCCGATCCCGACGGGGCGAGGAAGTCGAAGGTGAGCTCGCCGCCCATGATCCCGCTCTCGGCCTTCACTTCCTGCGCCTCGATGCCGCAGCGTTCGAAGATCCGGTGGTACGCCTCGCGGTTCTTCTCGAACGAGACGAACGCCGCCTCCTCGCTGCGGTCGAAGGAGTAGCCGTCCTTCATGATGAACTCGCGCACACGGATCAGGCCGCCGCGGGAACGCGGCTCGTCGCGGTGCTTCGTCTGGAAGTGGTACCAGAGCTGCGGCAGCTCCTTGTACGAGCGGATCTCGCGCGCGTGGAAGGTGACCGTCTCCTCGTGGGTGATCGGGAGGATGTAGCGCCGCCCGCCGCGGTCGCCGACGTGGAAGATCTCGGTGATCTTGTCCCGGCCGGTCGCCTCCCACAGCTCGATCGGCGTCAAGACGGGCATCAGCATCTCCTGACAGCCGATCGCGTCCATCTCCTCGCGGATGATCTGCTCGACCCGCCGTTGTACGCGCCAGCCCAGCGGCAGGAACGTCCACAGGCCGGCGGAGACCTGTCGGATGTAGCCGCCGCGCACGAGCAGCTTGTGCGAGAGCGCCTCGGCGTCGGCCGGCGCTTCGCGCAGGGTCGGGAGAAAGAGCTGTGAGGCCCGGGCGATCATCAGTCGTCCGAGGCTACTAGTTGACCGGAGCCGGGGCCGGCGACTCGAGCGGGATCTCGGACATCTCGGCCATCGCCAGTGCGGCCGGCTTGGCCATCTTCAGACGCTTCGGGCGGTGCATGCCGTCGGCGATCCACCTGTCGATCTCGTGGAACAGCTCGTCGATCAGGATGTCCGAGGAGACCTTCTTCAGCACGCGGCCGTGCGCGTAGACGAAGCCGACGTCGCGGCCGCCGGCGATTCCGAAGTCGGCGTCGCCCGCCTCGCCCGGCCCGTTGACAGCGCAGCCGAGGACGGCGACCTCGATGTGCTGCGGGTACGCCTTGAGCCGCTCTTCGACGACGACGGCGAGGTTCTCGACACCGACGTTGTCGCGGCCGCACGAGGGGCACGCAATCATGATCGGCCCACGCTCGCGCAGGCCGAGCGCCTTCAGAATCTCCCAAGCGGTCTCGACCTCTCGGACCGGGTCGGCGGTGAGCGAGACGCGCATCGTGTCGCCGATACCGTCGACGAGCAGCGCGCCCATCCCGACCGCGCTCTTGATCGAGCCCGAGAACGGCGTGCCGGCTTCGGTGACGCCGAGGTGCAGCGGGTACGGCACCTTCTCGGAAAGCATCCGGTAGGCGCGGATCATCGTCGGCACGTGGCTCGACTTGACGGAGATCTTGAAGTCGTAGAAGCCGAGCTTCTCGAGGAGCTCCACCTCCTCGATCGCGGCTTCGACGAGCGCCTCGGCCTGGTCCTTCTGGGCCAGGCCCGCCAGGTGCTTCGGCAGCGAGCCCGAGTTGGCGCCGATCCGCATCGGCGTGCCCTTCTCCTTCGCGGCCTTCACGACCAGCTCGACCTTGTCCGGGCCGCCGATGTTCCCGGGGTTGATGCGGACGGCGGCGACACCTGCGTCGATCGCCCGGAGCGCGAGCGAGGCGTTGAAGTGGATGTCGGCGATGATCGGGACGGGCGAGAGCCGGACGATCAGGGGCAGCGCGTCGGCGTCCTCCGACTTCGGCACGGCGACCCGCACGATCTCGCAGCCGGCGGAGGCGAGCGCGGCGATCTGCGCGGTCGTCGCCTCGACGTCGTGCGTCTTCGTCAGCGTCATCGACTGGATGACGACAGGCGCTCCGCCGCCGATCTTGACCCCGCCGACCGTGATCTGCCGCTTGCTGGCCATCCCTTCTAGCTTATCCGGCCGTCACGAGCGCACCTTGCAACACAGTGTTGCAAGGGAGAAACGAACGGACTGCGCGAGGCTTTAGCCGCCGCCGAGGCGGCCGACGTCGTTCGACAGGCCGACGATGAAGAGCAGCAGCACGAGCGTGATCCCGATCGCCGAGACGCGCTCGTAGACCTCCCGGGCGATCGCCCGGCCGCGGATGCCCTCGAGCAGCGAGAAGGCGATGTGCCCGCCGTCGAGCGGGAGCAGCGGCAACAGGTTGAAGAGCGCGAGCGACAGGCTGATGAAGCCGAGCATGAGCAGGTAGGACGCCCAGCCGTAGTGCAGCGTGTCGGCGGCCGCCGGGACGATCCCCACCGGGCCGCTGAGCTGTCGGCGGTCCTTCGAGTGGAAGAGCCCGCCGAGCGCACTCGCCGTGTCGCGCGTCACGTAGCCGGTCGTCTTCACGGCCTCCCAGAGCGCCGGGCCGGTGGCGAGCGGGACGGCGTCGAGCTGGAAGCCGAGCCGGTAGACCCCGTCGTTCATCAGCGGCCGCACCGGCGGGAGCGTCACGGCCCGCCCGTCACGCGAGACGAGCAGCCGGATGGGTGCGCCGTGCGAGCCGGAGATCGTGTCCGTGATGTCGGACGCCTTGTCCACGACGTACCACTGGCGGCCGACCTGGATCGCCGAGACCCGGTCGCCGGCCTTCAGTCCCGCCCTGAGGGCGGGCGACGCGTGTCCGTTCAGCGTCGCGACGACTCCCTGGACGGACGTGGTCGTCTTGCCGGCGGCGACCGCGAAGACGACGGCGAACAGGACGACTGCGAAGACGATGTTCGTGAACGGACCGGCGGCGATCGCGGCGACGCGCTTCCAGGTCGGCGCCCGCCAGTACGCCTGCGGCGAGAGCGCGTCCTCGAGGTCGAGCACCTGCTTGTCGACCGACTGAACATCTGCTTCCTTCGCCGCCTCGTGGAACTCGGCGAGGCGAATCTTCGCCGTCTCGTAGTCCTCCGCCGCGAGCGAGCGCTTCAGCCGCTCGGCCGGGCCGGTCAGCTCGGGCGCCGCATGGAGAGCGCGAGCGAAGACGTGGTCGACGTCCTTTGCCGCCGGTCGGTGCATGCCCGGGATCCGCACGTAACCCCCGAGCGGGATCGCCCCGATCCCGTACTCGATGCCGTTCCGTGTCGTCTTCGCGATCGCCGGCGGGAAGCCGACGTAGAACTTCCGCGGCCGCATCCCGACGGCGAGCGAGACGAAGAAGTGACCCATCTCGTGGATGAGCACGAGCAGGCCGAGTCCGAGGATCGCGATCGCGATGTTCATGCGGCGGCCAGGGCTCCTTGCGCGACTCGGCGCGACTCCGCGTCCGCTTCGACGAGCTCGTGAAGGTCACCGGCGGGCGCGCCGGAGACCGTGTCGAGGGTTCGATCGACCGTCTCGGCGATCTCGAGAAATGCGATGCGGCCGCCGAGGAACGCGTCCACGGCAACCTCGTTCGCGGCGTTGAACGCGCACGGGAACGTCCCGCCGCGCTCGCCCGCCTCGCGCGCGAGCGTGAGCATGGGAAACGTGTCGGCGTCCGGCGCGTGGAACTCGAGGGTCAGCCCCGACGTCAGGTCGAGGGCGGGCACCGCGGTCGCGGCCCGCTCGGGGTAGGTGAGGGCGTACGAGATCGGCACGCGCATGTCGGGATACCCGAGGTGCGCGAGCGCCGCACCGTCGCGGAAGCGCACGAGCGAGTGCACCACGGACGTCGGGTGGATCACGATCTCGATCCTCTCGTACGGCACGCCGAAGAGAAAGTGCGCCTCGATCAGCTCGAGTCCTTTGTTCGCAAGCGTGGCCGAGTCGACGGTGATCTTCGGGCCCATGTTCCAGGTGGGGTGTGCAAGCGCCTCCTCCGGCGTGACGGTCGTCAGCTCGTCGCGGACGCGTCCCCGGAACGGTCCTCCGGAGGCGGTCAGCACCAGGGATTCGATCTCGGCCGCCGATCGGTTCTGCAGGCACTGGAAGAGCGCCGAGTGTTCGCTGTCGACGGGCAGCAGTCGGCCTCCTCCCCGCTCCCGGGCCGCGAGCGCGAGGTCGCCGGCGGCGACGAGGCTCTCCTTGTTCGCCAGGGCGAGGTCGGCGCCGCGCTCGAGCGTCCACAGCGTCGCGGGCAGGCCGGCAAAGCCGACGACCGCATTCAGGACGACGTCGGGCTCGGCGCGCTCGAGCAGCTCGACCAGGTTGCCGCCGACCTGCGTCAGCGGGGCGAGTCCGTCGATCGCCTGCGAGCCGGAGGCCGCGGCGACGAGCTCGAGGTCCGGGTTCGAGTCGATGATCTCGAGCGCCTGCCTCCCGATCGACCCGGTGGCGCCCAGGAGGACGATCCGTTTCATCCAGAAAGAAGTCTACGACCGGACAATTGCGTTTTCGTTACGTCGTGAAGGCGAGAACGGTGTAGAACGTGGCCACCGACGCGAACAATATGGCGTCGAGCCGGTCGAGCATGCCGCCGTGGCCGCCGAGGATGCGCCCCGTGTCCTTGACGCCCATGTCCCGTTTCAGCATCGACTCGAACAGGTCGCCTGCCGGAGCGGCGGCGGCGATCACGAGCCCGAGCAGCAGCGCCTGGCCGATCGAGAGGTACGTGTGCCGGTCGTGATAGAGCGCGACAAAGGTGACGAAGACGCAGGCGATGGTCCCGATCAGGAAGCCTTCGAGCGTCTTCCCGGGCGACAAGGCAGGTGCGAGCTTGTGCCGGCCGAGCGCGCGCCCGCCGATGTAGGCGAATGTGTCGTCGGCGAAGACGGCGAGCAGCAGCGTGAACGTGATCAGCCGACCGTGGGCCGGCGTCGCGCGCAGCAGGATCACGAAGCCGAGGCCGAAGCCGATCCACGCCGGGCCGAGCAGGGTCGTCGCGACGCTGACGGTCGCCGAGCCGCTCGTCCCCGCGAGCCCCTTGAGCAGGAACGCGAGCGCCAGCGTCGCCAGCAGCGCGCCGAGCGCCCACGTGGTCGTGCTCTTCTGGATCGCGAACAGCACGCCGACGAGCCCTGCGTGGCCGGCGATCGCCACCGGCCGCAGCGGGCGGCTCATCGCGTAGAACTCGTGCAGCGCGACGACGCCGGCGACGAGCACGAGCGCGAACAGCCACCAGTGTCCGAGCCAGACGACGCCGAGCACGAGCGGCAGGCCGATCGCGATCACGAGCAGCCGCGAGGCGAGGTCGGACGCCGACCTGCGCGTCCGCGGTTCCGGTCGCCTGGCGACGCGGGCCGGGTGCGGCTCGTCGGTCATCGCCCGCCGAAGCGCCGCCGCCGGCTTGCGTACTCGGTCAGCGCGTGCTGGAGGTCGCGTTCCTCGAAGTCGGGCCAGAGCTGGTCGACGAAGTGGAGCTCGGCGTACGCGAGTTGCCAGAGCATGAAGTTCGAGATGCGAAGCTCGCCCGACGTTCGGATGAGGAGGTCCGGATCGGGCAGGTCGGGCGCGTAGAGGTTGGCGGCGAAGACGTTCTCGTCGATCTCGTCGGCCTCCACCCCGCTCTCGACGATCCGCCGCGCCGCCTCGACGAGCTCGGCGCGGCCGCCGTAGTCGAACGCGACCCAGAGGTTGAGCCGCGTGTTCAGCTCCGTGCGGTCCTCCATCTTGGCCATCCGCTGCTGCAGCGCCTCGGGAGCCCGGTCGCGGCGGCCGATGAAGCGCACGCGCACGCCCTGCTCGGCCAGGTCGGGCAGCTCGCGCTCGATCGTCTCGGCGAAGATCTCCATCAGCGCGTCGACCTCCTCGCGCGGCCTCGACCAGTTCTCGGTCGAGAAGGCGAAGATGGACAGGTCGTGGATGCCGGCGTCGATCGACGCCTCGACGATCTTGCGGACGGTGCGGGCGCCCGCCCGATGGCCGGCGGCGGTCGGCAGGCGGCGCTTCTTCGCCCAGCGGCCGTTGCCGTCCATGATGATCGCGACCGACTGCGCGACGTCCGCCGACTCGCGCTCCGGCAGCGGCTTGAGCCGGCGAAGCGACCAGATCCGGTTGACGATCTTCACACTGAGCTAGGTTCGAGCCCGGGCGCTCAAACCTCCATGATCTCCGCTTCCTTGCGCTTCAGCAGCTCGTCGATCTTGTGGACGTGGTTGTCGGTGAGGTCCTGGACGGCCTTCTCGGCGCGCCGCTCCTCGTCGTCTCCGACCTGGCCCGACCTGACGAGCTCCTCCAGGTGCCGCATGACGTCCCGCCGGACGTTCCGCACGGCAACACGGCCCTCCTCGGCGTAGTTGCGCGTCAGCTTGACGAGCTCCTTCCGCCGCTCCTCCGTCAGCTGCGGGATCGGGAGGCGGATCAGCTTGCCGTCGTTCGAGGGCTGGAGCCCGAGGTCGGACTCCATGATCGCCTTCTCGATGCCCTTGATCTGCGACGGGTCGAAAGGCTGGATCGTGAGCATCCGCGGCTCGGGGACGTTGATCGTCGCCATCTGTTTGAGCGGCGTCTGCGTGCCGTAGTAGTCGACCGAGATCCGGTCGAGCAGCGCCGCCGACGCGCGGCCGGTGCGCACCGAGTTGAAGTGTTCGTGCGTGGACTCGACGGACTTGTCCATCCGCCGGGTCGCGTCCTGAATGAACTCGTCGATGGTTGCCACTACTCGCCTCCGGGGGTCGAGATGATCGTGCCGACCCGTTCCCCCCCGACGACCCGCCGGATGTTGCCGTCCGCGAGGCCGAAGACGTAGATCGGCAGCTTGTTGTCCATGCAGAGCGAGAGCGCAGTCGTGTCCATCACCTTGAGGCCGCGCTCGATCGCCTCGAGATGCGTCAGGCTGGGCAGAAGCTTTGCGTTCGGGTCGATCCGCGGATCGCCGTCGAGAACGCCCTCGACGTCGTTCTTCGCCATCAGGATCGCCTCGGCTCCGACCTCGAGCGCCCGCAGCGCGGCGGCCGTGTCGGTCGTGAAGAACGGGTTGCCGGTACCGGCCGCGAAGATGACGATCCGCCCCTTCTCGAGATGACGGATCGCGCGGCGGCGGATGTACGGCTCGGCCACCTCGGCAACGGTGATCGCGGACAGCACCCGCGTCTGGGCGTCGCGTCGCTCGAGCGCGTCCTGCACGGTCAGCGCGTTGAGGACGCTGCCGAGCATGCCGGCGTAGTCCGCGGTCGAGCGGTCCATGCCGGCGGCCGCACGGTCCATACCGCGGATGATGTTCCCGCCGCCGACCACGATCGCCAGTTCGACGCCCTGCCGGTGGACACCGCAGATCTCGTCCGCGAGCGACTCGACGCGCTCCTGGTCGATGCCGAAGTCGCGGTCGCCTGAGAGCGCCTCGCCGGACAGCTTGAGCAGGATGCGCTTGAAGGCCGCCGCGGGGACCGGCGTTGGCGTCGGACTCGCCGTCACGTGCTTACTCTGCCACGGACAGGCGGCGGAACTCGATCACCTCGAGGCCCGACTCCTTCAGGACGTCGCCGACCCGCTTGTTCGTGTCGTGGATCCAGGCCTGGTCCTCGAGCACGACGTCCTCGAGCCACTTGCGGATGCGGCCCTCGACGATCTTCTCCCGCACCTGCTCCGGCTTGTCCTGGACGTCGGGCTGCCTGGCGAGGATCTCCTTCTCGGCGTCGATCTCTGCCTCGGGCACGTCGGAGCGGCTCACGTACAGCGGAGCCGACGCGGCGATGTGCATCGCCAGCCGGTAGGCCTGGTCGCCGTCGCCACGGGCGTGCACGAGCACGCCGAGCTTGTTCGCCGGCGGGTGGACGTACGCCGTGAGGACGTCGCCGTCGGTCGCCTCGTAGCGAACGGAGTCGCGGACGACGATGTTCTCGCCCAGCTTCGAGATCAGCTCGGCCCGCTCGTCCTCGAGCTCGTCGGCGGCGTTCGTTCCGTGCTTCTCGACGGCGGCGAGCACGCGCTGCGCGAAGACCATGAACTCGGCGTTGTTCGAGACCGGCTCGGTCTCGCAGCCGACGGCGACCATCGCGCCGACAGTCTCCTCCGAGAGGTCGAACACGACCTTGCCCTCGGTCGTCTCGCGGCCGGCCTTCTTGGCTGCCTGTGCGAGCCCCTTCTCGCGGATCGCCTTGACGGCCGCTTCCATGTCGCCCTCGGTCTCGACCAGCGCGCGCTTGCAGTCCATCATCCCGGCGCCCGTGCGCTCGCGGAGCTCCTTGACCTGGCCGGCGCTGATCGCCGTCACGAAGGCACCTCCTCGGTGACAGGCGCCGCCTCGGGTGCGGCCTCGGCGACCGGTGCGACCTCGGCTTCCGGCGCGGCCGGCTCGACAGGCGCAGGCTCGGCGGGCGCAGGCTCTGCCGGCGCGGGCTGTGCGGGCGCCTGCATCTCCTGGGCCGTGACCTTCTGCTTGCCGGCGGCGATGCCGTCGGCGATGACGCGGGTGACCAGCGAGCACGAGCGGATCGCGTCGTCGTTTCCCGGGATGACGTAGGTCGCCTCGTCCGGGTCGCAGTTCGTGTCGACGAGCCCGACCACCGGGACGCCGAGACGGAACGCCTCGCGCACAGCGAGCTGCTCCTTGCGGAGGTCGATGATGAAGACGGCGTCCGGCTGGCGGCGCATGTCGGCGACGCCTCCGAGGTTCGCGTTCAGCTTCTCGAGCTCGCCCGTGAGCGTGATGCGTTCCTTCGGCGGCAGCAGCTCGAGCTGGCCCTCGTCCTTCAGGCGGCGCAACTCGTGCAGCCGCTCGATGCGCTCGGAGATCGTGCGCCAGTTCGTGAGCAGTCCGCCGAGCCAGCGGTGGTTCACGTACGGCATGCCGACGCGCTTCGCCTGCTCCTCGACGGCGTCCTGCGCCTGCTTCTTCGTGCCGACGAAGAGCACGCTGCCGCCGCGCTCGGCAACGTTGCGGACGAAGTCGTGCGACTCCTCGAGCAGCTCGAGCGTCTTCTGGAGGTCGATGATGTAGATGCCCCCGCGCTCGGCGAAGATGAAGCGCTTCATCTTCGGGTTCCAGCGGCGGGTCTGGTGGCCGAAGTGGACTCCAGCCTCCAGCAGTTCCTTCATGGAGACGACTGACACGGTGTTCCTTTCGGTTTTGGTTGCTACGGCCGGCGGCTCGCAAGAGGAACCGGCTCCGCACGTGCAACTGTGCACGTGCAACTGAGCACCGGCACCGCCTCTCGCGCTTTCTGCCGCCGGGTCGGGTGACAGAAGCCTCGAAAGGATAGCCGCTACGCGCTTTTCGCCTGCTCGAGCGCCGCGACGAGGTCGGCAGGCAGCGCCGAGTCGGTCTCGACCGGCTCGCCCGTGATCGGGTGCGGGAAGGCGAGCCGCGCAGCATGGAGGAACTGGCGGTCGAGATCGAGGTCGCGTACGCCGTAGACGCGATCGCCGGCGACGGGCAGGTCGATCGCAGCCAGGTGGACGCGGATCTGGTGCGTGCGGCCCGTCTCGAGGCGAACTCGCAGGAGTGCGTGGGCCGGGAGCAACTCGACGACCTCGAAGTGCGTGATCGCGTGGCGCGGCGTGTCGGTGTCGAGCGACTGCCGCGTGGGCTCGGCGCGGTCGCGGCCGATCGGAGCCTCGATCCGTCCCGCACGGGACCGCGGACGACCGCGCACGAGCGCCAGGTACTCGCGCTCGAGGGCGCGGCGGCGGACGAGGGTCTGCAGCCGGCGGTACGCCTCCTCCGTCTTCGCCACGACCATCAGCCCCGACGTATCGCGGTCGAGCCGGTGGACGATGCCCGGCCGGTCGGGCGCGTCGCCGCCGGCCGCGCGACCAAGCAGCGCGTTGACGATCGTGCCGGACGAGTGCCCGGGGCCGGGATGGACCGCGACACCGGCCGGCTTGTCGATGACGAGCAGGTGATCGTCCTCGTAGGCGATCCGCAGGTCGAGCCGCGACTCGACCAGCTCAGCTCGCGCGGGCGGCTCGAGCTCGACCTCCTGACCCGCCTCGAGCCTGTACGACTTCGGCCGCGCCGCGCCGTCGACGTGCACTTCGCCTCCGGCCAGCAGGCGCTCGGCCGCGGCACGCGAGCCGACCTCTTCGACACCGGCCAGGAAGCGGTCGAGCCGCTGCCCGGCGTCGTCCGGCCCGACGCGGACGCGGATCAGGGACGTGCCGCCGACGTGCCTGTGCCGCGCCGGTTCGATCCGTCGGTGAGCAGCAGCGACCCGAGCAGGATGAAGACGCCGACGACGATCGACGCGTCGGCGAGGTTGAACGCCGGCCACCAGCGCAGGTCGAGGAAGTCGGTCACGTAGCCGAGCCGGACGCGGTCGACGAGGTTCGAGACGCTGCCGCCGATCAGCAGGCCGAGAGCGACGGGCAGCGCCGGATGCCTCGCGCCCGAGCGGGCGAAGAAGACGAGCATCCAGACGACGGCGATCATCGTCAGCACGATCACGATCGCGGTGGCGCTCGAGAAGAGCCCGAACGCGATGCCGGAGTTCTGGACGTGGCGGATCGAGAACGGGCCGATCAACTTCACCGCCGTGTCGAGCCGGATCTGGCTCGCGACGACGTGCTTCGTGAGCTGGTCGGCGATCACCGCGGCGAGCGCGACGACGGCGAGGCCGATCCACTGCCGGCGCTCGGCGGCCAGCGACCGCTCGGCGACGGAGATCGCCTGGAACGCGTCGGTTCTCTCCCCCGGGCGGACGGCCACGCGGCGCTCCATGCTCACCCTCGCTCGTCCCGGCGCTTGTCCTCGATGCAGAGCGTGGCGTACGGGATCGCCTCCAGCCGTTCGGGCTCGATCTCCCGGCCGCACCGCTCGCACAGGCCGTAGCTGCCGTCGTCGATGCGGGCCAGCGCCGCGTCGATCGCGGCCAGGACGCGCGTGTCGTTCTCCTCGAGCGAGTAGTCGATCTCCCGCTCGACCGTCGCCGTTGCGGAGTCGGCGAGGTGGTTGTCGAGCGGGGTCTCCTCGACCTCGTCCTCGAGGGATCCGGGATGCCGGCTGTGCAGGTTCTCGATGGCCGCCTGGATGCGTGTGCGCTCGTCTTCGAGCCGCGTGCGCATGACGTCGGTGCCGGCGCTCACGCCTCGCCTCCGAGCCGCCGGGCGGCTTCCTCTGCCCCGAGCCCGCGGAGCTCGACGACCTTGTCGCGACCCGAACGGCCCGCGACGACCGTCAACTCGGCCGGCGTCACGTGCAGGCGCTCGGCAAGCAAGCCGAGGAGCGCGTCGTTGGCCCGGCCGCGTTCGGGAGGCGCGGCGACGCGCACCTTCCACGCGTCACCGTGGCGGCCGACGAGCTCGGTGGTCCGTGCGCCCGGCGAGACCCGGATCCGGAGACGCGTCGTCGGCTCGGCCATCCCGAGTCAGTATAGGTCGGTCTTCCTAGGCTGCTTGCAGGCCCTCTTCGCCCTCGCCGGTCTCGGAAACGGGCTCCTCGAGGTCGGCGTCGCCGACGGCGTCGAGCGCAGCCGCGAGCAGGGTCCGAACACGCCTGGCGGTGACGAGCAGCTGCTCGCGCTCCCGCCGCGCCTCGTCGGTGATCGTCCGCGCCTCGCGGTGCGCCTCCTCGAGGATGGTGGCGGCATGTCGTTTCGCTTCGTCGCGGACGTCCTGCGACGCCCGCTCGGCGGTCAGCAGCGTCGTGCGCAGCAGCTCTTCGACCTCGCGGTGGCGGGCGACCTCGCGGTCGAGCTCGTCGACGCGGTCGGTCAGATCCATCCGCTCCTGCCACACCGACTCGTAGCTGTCGGCGATCTCGGCCAGTGCCCGGTCGACGCCGGCTCGCCGGTAGCCGAGCAGGCTTCGTCCGAAACGTACGTGGCGGATCTCGACGGGTGAGTAGTTCATGGTCCCTCCTCAGTGCAGGTGGTCGATCACGACCCGGTTGATCAGCAGCCGCAGCAGGTAGAGCACGAGGATCGCGACGAGCGGGGAGAAGTCGAGCACCCCGACGGGCGGAAGCAGGCGGCGGAAGATCCGGATGTACGGCTCGCAGACGTCGCGCAGGAACGTCTGGAGCCAGTTGAGCGAGTAGGGCAGACGGATCCAGGACAGGATCACGTAGGCGAAGATCAGCGCCGAGTAGAGGTAGACGAACACGGCGACGAAGCTCGCGACCGTGGTCGCCCAATCCCCGATCAGCACGACATTGGCGCCCGAAACGCCCATGGAACACAGGTTCGGGCTTCGGCCCCGGTTCCCTACGCTTGATTGAAGAAACCGCCGCGTTCGAGGACGCGGGCGCGCTCCTCGGCGGAGACCTCGACGTTGTGCGGCGTCAGGAGGAACACGCGGTCGGCGACGCGCTGCATGCTCCCGTTCAGCGCGTAGGTCAGCCCACTGGCGAAGTCGACGAGGCGCTTCGACAGCTCCTGGTCGGCGTTCTGGAGGTTGACGATCACCGGGACGCCGTTCTTGAAGCGGTCGGCGATCTGCTGGGCGTCGTTGAAGCTGCGCGGCAGGACGAGGTGGACCTGGGCGGTCGCCGGCGAGGGAACGGCCTGAACCGGCCTCGGACGGCTGCCGGCCTCGCTGTGGGGCTGCGCGCGGCGGGCGGCCCTGCTCTCGCGCCGGGTTGTCACCTCGCGGCTCACGCGCGGGACGAGCGTCTCGGCGTGCGACTCGGGCAACGCGTTCGACTCGGACACGGTCCAGTCGTCGTAGCCGTCGGATGTGCCGCCGCGCGGCGTCAACCGGCGGACGTTCGCGCTCGGACGCTCCGCATAGGTCTGCTCGAGCTCCTCCTCGGTCGAGTAGCCCTCGTCGTCCCAGGCGTCGTCGTACTCCTCGGCGATGCCGAAGTAGACGAGCGTGCGGTTCCACAGGTCACCCAGACCCATCGCCCCGGAATGTTAGTCCTGCCACA
This sequence comes from uncultured Actinomycetes bacterium, assembly GCA_963776735.1. Classification (GTDB taxonomy): domain Bacteria; phylum Actinomycetota; class Thermoleophilia; order Gaiellales; family Gaiellaceae; genus PALSA-612. Next base: position 38,718 of record CAVZNV010000010.1, on the reverse strand, counting down.
GAACGGAGCCGACTTCGTACGGGGGAAACCCTGTTTCCCCCGTACGCCCCCTTCTCACCTCGGGGGAACGCGGTTCCCCCTTTCCCCCCACCTGTCCCGGGGCCATCACCCGTCCCAAAGCACCGATCCGACCCGAACGAATGTGGCTCCTTCCTCCGCAGCGACCTCGTAGTCCTGGCTCGTGCCCATCGAAAGCTGCTCCAGTCCCAGGCTCTCGGCCAGCTCGCGCAGTCGACGGAAGTACGGACGGGACTGCTCGGGATCGTCGGCGAACGGCGGCATCGTCGCCAGGCCGCGGATCTCGACCGGCGAGCGTGCGACGAACGCCTCGAGCTCGTCCGGAGCGACGCCGGATTTCGTCTCCTCGCCGGCGAGGTTGACCTGGACGAGCGCCGGCACCGTCAGCCGCTGCGCGGCCGAGTCGGAGTCGAGCGAGTGGACGAGCTCGCAGACGGCGCTCACGTCGCGTGCCTTGCGGCTCTGCAGGTGGCCGATGAAATGCCAGCGGAACGCGTCGCCGTAGCGTGCGTGCTTCGCGAGCAGATCCTGCGCGCGGTTCTCGCCCACGACCTCGATCCCGGCCTCGACCAGAACCGCCATGTCCTCCAGCGACACGTACTTCGTGGCGGCCACGACGGTGACGCCCGGCCCGACCTCTGCGCGGACGCGCTGGTAGCTCTCGCGGACGCGCTCAGCGTTCAGCTGCGATCAGCTCCCGGGCGGCGGCCAGCTCGGACTCGCGCCCGTCCAACTCGCCGTTCAGCTTGCGGCGGCGGAGCTCGGCCAGCACCTGTCCCACGCGCGGCGACTCGCCGAGGCCGAGCTCGGCCAGGTCGGCGCCCGTCACCTCGAGGCGAATCGAGCGCAGGTCGGAGAAGTACCGGTGCAGGGCGAGCAGATCCTCGGTCGCCAGGGCGAAGAGCGGCGTGTCCGGCGCGTACGGCTCGGCCAGCGCCACGACCTCCGACGGCGACAGCTCTGCGCCCCGAAGCCGTTCGACCAACCTGGGCCCGACGGTGACGGCGTGCGCGATCTGCTCCGCGTCGCGGCGGCGCATCTTCAACCGCTCGAGCCAGTCGTACGCCTCGTCGGAGGACAGCCGCCGTGCCAGCGCCTCGATGCCGATGCGCCAAGCGGGCACGTCCAGCCCGTACTGCGCCGATAGCTCGCGACCACGCTTGATCAGGCGCACTGCCTCCTCGTCGGCGGCCAGTTGCGGATGGATCGCGGCCGCGGCGCCGAGCTCGGCCAAGCGGTGCACGGAGTGTGCAATCTCGCCCTCGGAGAGCAGTGACTCGAGCTCGTCGAGGAGCCGCGTCGAGGAGAGGTCGCCGACGAGCCCCATCTCGATGCACCCGCGCGCGAGCCGCGCGGTGTGCTCGTCCATCCGAAACCCGTAGCGATTCTCGTACCGGACGCCGCGGAAGATCCGCGTCGGGTCGTCGATGAAGGAGAGGTTGTGGAGCACGCGGATGCGGCCCGCGGCGAGGTCGCGCCGTCCGTTGAACGGGTCGACGAGCCGCCCGAAGTCGGCGCCCTTCAGCGAGGCGGCCATGGCGTTGATCGTGAAGTCGCGGCGGAACAGGTCGTCCCGGATCGACGCGTGCTCGACGGTCGGCAGCGCCGCCGGCGCGTCGTAGAACTCCGTCCGCGCCGTGACGACGTCGACGTGCTGCTCGTCGCCGTGGACGACGACGGCGGTGCCGAACTTCTCGTGCTCGCGGACGCGCCCGCCGAGCTGGCGCGCGAGCCTGCGTGCGAGCGCGATCGCGTCGCCCTCGACGGCGATGTCGACGTCGAAGCCGGGCTCGCCGAGCAGGATGTCGCGGACGGTGCCGCCGACGAGGTAGACGCCGTCGACCGTGTCACTCGCGGCCGCGACCGCGTCGAATACCGGCTCGAGCCTCCCCAGGCGGCGCAACTCCTCTGCGATCGACTCGACAGGCCGGTCGTCCGGCTCGACCGGCTCGCCGAGCGCCTCCAGGACGTCGGTCCGCGTCACGACGCCGAGGAGCTGCTCGCCGCGAACGACGGCGACGCGGCCCTCGGCCGAACCGGCGAGGAGCCGCTGCACCTCGCCGAGGCTCGCGTCCTCGCCGACGACCGGCACCCGGCCGGACATGATCCCCTTCACCGGCGCGTGCGAGAGGCCGTGCCCGATCGCCTTGTCGAGATCTTCGCGGCGCACCGAGCCGACGAGCTGGCCGTCCTCGGTGACGAGAATCCCGCTCTGCCGGTACCGCTGGCACGCAACCATCGCCTCCGCAACCGTGTCGTCGGGTCCGACGGACCGCGCCGGACCGGCCATGACGTCGCGGACGCGCAGCGGCTCGCGCGCCGCGGAGGCGAGGCCGGCGAGCAGGGTCGCCTTCGCGTCGTCGAGCCCGCCGCGGAAGATCGCGGACGCCGCCTGCGCGTGCCCGCCTCCACCGAGCAGCCGGGCGGCCAGGTTGGCGTCGAAGTCCGCGGTACGGCTGCGCACGACCGCGAACACGCGCCGGTCCATCTCCACGAGCAGCACCAGCACCCCGGCGTCGGTGACGTCCGTGATCTTCTGCGCGAGATGCGAGACGCCCTCGACGTAGCGCGGCCAGGGGACGGCGCTGACCAGCACGTCGACGGCTCCCGCCCGATGCGTCTCGGCCGCCTCCAGCAACGCGTTCATGAGCGTGCGCTCCTCCTCCGAGAGAGGTGTGCGCAGGAAGGTCGCGAGCACCTCCTGGCGAGCGCCGTGGCGCAAGCACCAGGCGAGCGCATCCGCGTCGCGGCGCGTGGCCGAGCTGTACGTGAGCGAGCCGGTGTCCTCGTGGATGCCGAGCGCGAAGACCGTCGCCTCCAGCGGCGTCACGGCCAGCTCGCGCTCGGCCAGGATCCCGACCAGCGTCGTCGCGAGCGCGCCGTCGGTGGAGAGCACGGCGTTCTCCGGCCGCACCCAGCTCGGCAGCTCGCCGGCGTGATGGTCGAACACGGCCGTCTCGACCGCCGGGTCGAGTGCGACCGATTCGAGCTCGCCGAGCCGCGCGGCGTGCAGCGTCTCGACGACGACGAGGCGCCGGATCGCGTCGAGCTCGAGCCTCCCGGCCTCTGCGCATTCGCAGCTCGTCGGCGTGTAACCGGACGAACTCGCGCACGTTGCGGTTCAGGACGCTCGGAAGCGCAGCAGCCGAGCCCGGGATACAGCACGCGGGCCGCGAGCAGCGACGCGAACGCGTCGAAGTCCGTGTTCACGTGCGTGGCGATGACGTGCTCTGCCCTCATACAGAGCATTGTGACTCGCGCCTGGGCGTACTCCATGCCTCGGCAATCTCCGCGAAGTCCGGGCTTGGCCCGGACGTAGCTCAGGCGAACCGCGACGCGACCACGAAGGGAAGGGGGCTCACGGGGGAAACCGGCCGTTTCCCCCGTGCTCAGTGAACGCGTGCGACGGCCTCCACCTCGACCAGGACGCCTGCCGGCAACGACACGCCGAACGTCGACCGGGCCGGGAACGGCGCACCGAAGTGCTTCCGGTACACCTCGTTGAAGGCGGCGAAGTTACCGAGGTCGCTGAGGAAGCACGTCGTCTTGGCGACGGCGTCGAGGCTCGAGCCGGCCGCTTCCAGGATCGCCTTCAGGTTCGCGATCACCTGCTCGGTCTGCTCCTCGATCCCGTCGCCGACGAGCCCGGAGCCGTCGGCCGCAGCGCCGATCTGGCCGGCGGTGAAGACGAAGCCGTTCGAGACGATGGCCTGCGAGTACGGTGCGCCGCCGAACGGGCCGGCAGCCTGGTCGGTCGAGACAACGATCTTGTCCTCCACGGACTACTCCTTTCTCAGGTGTGGTGCGCTGCGCGGGCGGCCTGCCTGGGCAAGCGCGACCCCGAGCGCCTTGAAGATTGCGTCGAGCACGTGACCCGAGTCGGTGCCTTCGATCAAGCGGACGTGCAGCGTCAGCCCGGCGCCTTCGGCCAACTGGCGCAGGAACTCGGCGACGACGTCGGTCTCGAGTCCGCCGACGCGCGCCTCCGTGAGATCGATGTTCGTGACGACGAGCGGCCGCCCCGACGCCTCCAGCGCGACGTGCGCGAGCGCCTCGTCCGCCGGGACCGCCGAGGACCCGTGACCGCGCACACCCGGGTCGCGCAGCTCCGGCGCGAGCGCCTCGCCGAGCGCGCGGCCCGCCGCGGCGACCTCGTCCGCAGTCGCCCCCGGCTGAACCTCGAGCAGCACGTCGAGCGCGGCGTACTCCGCCAGCAGGCCGATCAGGTGGTCGAGAACGGGGAGCCCGGTCGAGATCTGCGACCGCTCCTGACCCGAGACCGCCGCCCGGACCCGCAGGCGAGGTGCGTCGTGGCCGTCAGCCGTCGACGCGTTCAATCCGCGCCCCGAGCCCGCGCAGCCGCTCGTCGATCCGCTCGTAACCGCGGTCGATCTGGCCGATGTTCCCGATCGTCGACGTTCCCTCGGCGCAGAGGCTTGCGATCAAAAGGGCCATGCCCGCACGGATGTCGGGGCTCTCCATCCGTTGGCCGTAGAGCTTGGCCGGCCCGGCGACGACCACGCGGTGCGGGTCGCACACGATGATGCGCGCGCCCATCCCGACGAGCTTGTCGACGAAGAAGAGCCGACTCTCAAACATCTTCTCGAAGACGAGCACGGTGCCACGCGCCTGGGACGCGAGCACGACGGCGATCGACGTCAGGTCGGCCGGGAAGGCGGGCCAGGGCCCGTCCTCGACCTTCGGGATCTGGCCGCCGAGGTCGTCGAGCACGGCGAGCTTCTGGCCCGACGGAACGTGGACGCTCGTCCCGTCGACCTCGACGAGGACGCCCAACCGGGCGAACACGGGCAGGATCGAGCCGAGGTCGTCCGGAGCGGTGTCCTCGATGGTCACCTCGCTGTCCGTGACGGCGGCGAGGCAGATGAAGCTCGCGACCTCGATGTGCTCCGGGCAGATGCGGTGCGTCCCGCCGGTGAGGGTTCCGACACCCTCGACGCGCAGCCGGTTCGTACCGATGCCGTCGATGCGCGCCCCGAGCGAGACGAGGAACTCGCACAGGTCCTGCACGTGCGGTTCGCACGCGGCGTTGCCGATCACGGTCTCGCCCGCGGCGAGCGCCGACGCCATGACGGCGTTCTCCGTCGCGGTCACGCTCGCCTCGTCGAGGAACAGCCTCGTCCCGGTGAGCCTGCCCTCGAGCTCGTAGTGCTGACCGAGGGAGATCCGCGCTCCGAGCGCGTCGAGCGCGTGGATGTGCGTGTCGAGCCGGCGCCGGCCGATGACGTCGCCGCCCGGCGGCGGCACGACCGCCTTGCCGCAGCGCGCGAGCAGCGGGCCGGCGAGCAGGATCGATGCCCGGATCTCGCGGCACAGATCCTCGTCGAGCTCGTGCGTGGTCACTTCCGCAACGTGCACGCGGACCTCGCTGGGACCGGTCCAGTCCGCCTCGCCGCCGATGTGGCGCAGGAGGGCCAGCATCGTGTCGACGTCCTTGATCCGCGGCACGTTCTCGAGCTCGACCGGCTGGTCGGTGAGGACGCACGCGGCGAGGATCGGCAGCGCCGCGTTCTTGTTCCCGGTCGCGCGTACCGTGCCGGAGAGGCGGTTGCCTCCCTCGATCACGAACGACTGCTTGAGAGCGTCTGCCACGGCGGTCTGCAAGGCGCAAGTAGCCTACCCACCTCATGGAACCGACCCGCGAGCAGGCCTGGGCGACGCTGACGGAGTACACGAAGAGCGAGGCGCTGCTCAGACACGCGCTCGGTGTCGAGGCCTGCATGGGCTGGTACGCCCGTGATTTCGGCGAGGACGAGGAGCTCTGGCGGGTCGTCGGACTCCTCCACGACTTCGACTACGAGATCCACCCGACGCTCGACAAGCACCCTCAGGACGGCGCCCCGATCCTGCGCGAGCTCGGCTATCCCGAGGTCGTCGTCGAGGCGGTTCTCTCGCACGCGGAGCACCTCGCGATGCCGCGCGACACGCCGCTCAAGAAGACGCTGTTCGCCTGCGACGAGCTCTCCGGCTTCGTGGCCGCGTGCTGCTTCGTCCGCCCGGACGGGATCGCGACGCTCGAGCCGCGGTCGGTGAAGAAGAAGCTGAAGCAGCCGTCCTTCGCGGCCGGCGTCCACCGGGACGAGGTCTACGCGGGCGCGGAGCTGCTCGGGCTCGACCTCGACCAGCACGTCGCGAACGTCATCGAGGCGATGCGCGAGTCCGCGGACGACCTCGGTCTGACCAAGTAACACTGTGTTACAAGGTCAGGCGGCGAGCGCCTCGATCAGTCGATCGAGGTCGTCGTCCGACGTCCAGTAGCCGCACGACACGCGGATGAGGCCGCTGCCCGGGATCTCCCGGACGATCACGGCGCGCTCGGCCAGACGCGCGACCGCCGCGGCCGGCTCGTCGTGCGGACGGAAGGAGACGAGCGTCGACTGGCCCGGCGCCGTGACGACCTCGAATCGCTCCGCGAGCACCGCCCGGCAGCGGGCCGTCGTCTCGCGCGCGTGCTCGAACCGCCACTCGGGCGCCGCGTCCAGTGCGGCGCCGAGACCGGCCAGGAGCGTCGCGCCGATGTAGCCGTGGTCGAACCGCTTCGCGCCGTCCGACGGCTCGAAGGCGCCGTCCGGGTCGAACCGCGTCTGCGAGAAGTACGTCGGCGCGGACACCCGGAGGGAGTCGGGATCGCGGATGTAGAGCGCGCCGGTCGAGTCGGGCCCGCACGGCCACTTCTGGCCCGAGACCGTGTAGTAGTCGTACGGCGTCGCGTCGACGGCGATCGCGCCGCCGGATTGCGCGCCGTCGACGAGCAGCGGCAGGCCTGTCTGCTCGCGCAGCGCGGCGATCGGGAGCTCGTTGCCGGTCACCCAGGACACGTGCGAGAGCGCGAGAAGCCGGGTCTTCGGCGTGACCGCGTCGAGCAGCCGGTCGAGCGCGTCCGCGGGCGCGAGCCCGCGCGTCGCCGCGACACGCACACGGACGCCGGAGACGTGCAGCGGCCCGAGCAGGCCGAAGTGCTCCTCGTCCGTCGTCACCACCTCGTCGTCGGGCCCGAGACCGAGCCCGGCGAGGACGATGTTGCACCCGTTCGTCGTCGACGTCGTCAGCGCGACGTTCTCGGCCGGCACGCGGATCAGCCCGGCGAGCTGCCCGCGGACGCGCTCGCGCAGCTCCCGGGTCGCCGTGAAGTAGCTCATGCCCGCGCGCCCCTCGGTCAGGTCGACGAGCGTCTGCGCAACCATCGCCTCGGCGGTCGCGCGCGCGACCGGCCCGTTCGTGCCGGCGTTCAGGTACGCGAGCCGCGCCAGGACGGGGAACGCCGCGCGGGCCTCCTCGAACGTCGTCACAGGACGGACAGCTCGACGGGCGCATGGTCGGACAGCACGACGCCATTCTGACGACGCCGCTCCTCCGGCCAGACCTCGAGCTGCGTCGCGGCCTCGGTTCCGCGGACGAGCACGTCGTCGATCCCGCCGTGCGGCGCCGAAAAGCCGGGGAGGCTCAGCGAGGCGTTGAAGTCGCCGGCGAGCACGAGCGGTTCGCCGTCGCGAACGAGCCCGTCGAGCCAGTCGAGCGCGCGCTCGACCTGCGTCCGGGCCGCGTGTGGGGACGCATGGATGTTCGCGACGACGAGCCTGTCGTCGATGCGGACCGCCTGGCAGACGCGCGGGTGCTCGCCTCGGTCGCTGACCGTGCGCGAGCCGAGGCTCTCGACCGCGTGGCCCGGCGCGACGAGAATCGCGTTCGCCTGGCCGGTGAACGCGGAGCGGAAAGCGGCGTAGTGCACGGAGGTGATCGTCCTCCCGGCTCTGGCGCCGAGCGGCGCCCGGCGCGCGCGGGCAGCGAACGCCTGCATCCCCGTCCAGCCCGCGAGCCGCGGCACCGACCAGAGCGGGAGCTCCTGGAGGCAGACGACGTCCGGGCGCCGGTCGCCGCGAGCCGGACGGCGGCCTCGACGTACCCGCGCCGCCCGGGCGGGTACGAGCGGCCGTGGTAGACGTTCCAGCTCCGGATCAGCACCGCCTGCGGGCTCTAGTCTAGGCCGGTGCGCGTCCTGCTCTGCGACCCGCCGGCGTTCACGCCGCAGTACGACCACGAGCTCGCCGCCGGGCTCGCGCGCGCAGGCGCCGACGTCGAGCTCGTCACGTCGCACTTCCGCTTCGGCGAGGCGCCCGCGCCGGACGGCTACGTCCGACGCGAGCTGTTCTATCCGTGGAGCTCGCGCGCCTTCCGGCGCTCGCCGCTGCGCCTACCGCTGAAGGCGGCGGAGCATCCGGTCGGCATGGCACGGCTTTCGCGCGCGCACGCGGACGTCGTGCACCTGCAGTGGCTCGCCTGGCCGCGCCTCGACCGCGCGCTCCTGCGCCTGCGCGCGCCGGCCGTGTTCACGGCGCACGACCTGCTCCCGCGCCGCTCCGCCTCCGAACGCGGCCTCTGGCGCGAGCTCTTCGGCCGCTTCCGGGCGATCGTCGTCCACAGCGAGCGCGGCCGAGAGGCGCTGGCCGACCTCGGCGTGCCCGAGGACAGGCTGCACGTGATCCCGCACCCCGTCTTCCCGAGCAACCCGCCGCGCACCGACGACGGCCGGACGCTGCTCGCGCTCGGCGTCATCCGGCCGTACAAGGGCCTGCAGGACGCGATCGCGGCGACGCAGCGGATCGACGGCGCTCGCCTGCTCGTCGTCGGAGACCCCCTGGAGCCGGTCGAGCCGTATCGGGCGCTGGCAGGCGACCGGGCCGAATGGCGGCTCGGCTACCTCCCCGACGCGGAACTCGACCGCGCGCTCGGCGAGACGACCGTCGCCGTCTTCCCGTACCGAGCCGAGCTCGACCAGTCGGGTGCGCTGCTGCGCGCGCTCGGCGCCGGAGTGCCGGCAGTGGTCTACGACGTCGGCGGACTGGCCGAGCCGGTGCGGCGTTCGGCGCGGGTCGCGTCGTCCCGGCCGGTGACGTCGAGGCCCTTGCCGCAGCCGCCGAGGAGCTGCTCGGCGACCCGGCGGCGCTCGAGACGGCGCGCGAAGGCGCGCGGCGCGCGCGGGCCGAGCTGACGTGGGACCGCGCGGCCGCCGCGCACCTCGAGCTGTATCGGGAGCTCGTCTAGGATGCCGCCGCAGCCGATTCGCCGACGTGATCTCGCGTCAGCTCGACCTGTTCGAGCGCGACGAGGCCGATCTGATCCGCCAGTGCGACGAGGCCGAGCGAGCCTACGACCGGGCCGACCGCGACGAGGCGGAGGAGCCTACGGCGACTACGTCGACCTCGTCGAGACGGGCACCGAGGCTCTCGCCGACCTGCGCTGGTCGTACGCGGCGACGCTCGACGAGGACGCGGCCGAGGAATACGAAGCAGGCGTTCAACCGCGCCGTCAAGAAGCGGCTCCCCCGCTTCGGGAACGAGATCGACCTGCGCTAGCGGGCGCGGCGGCGGACGATCGCGGTCGCACCACCGGCGAGCGCGAGCAGGCCGCCGAGTCCGCCGACGAGCGCGACGAGCACCGACGACGACGAGCCGCCCGCCGTGCCGAGCGCGTCGGCGTCTCGTGCGCATCGGCGAGCCGGCGGGCGCTCCGCCTGCGAGCGCGCTCTGGAGGTCGTCCTCGAGCGACGAGTAGACCTTCAGGTCGGTCGGCGCGTTCTGCATCGCCTGCCGGTAGCACGCCGCCGGATAGCATTCCCTCGATGCGGCCGTCGTTCGACCAGTCGGCGATCACCGCCTGCCAGCACGGCGTGGCGGCCGGGGCGGACGGGGTCCCGGCGACAGGCGAGCGAGCACGAGGACGAGCGCCCCGAGAGCAAGGGGGTAGCGGCGCACCCTTTCGACATTGCCCGCGCGACCGGCTCGAAACGTAAAAGTGCTGCAAAAGCCGTTAAGAGAGCCTAAGAAGTGGGACCGCAGGTGACTCAGCGGTGACCGAAGTGGTGCGCGCGCGGCAGCGACGAGCGCACCTCGGCCAGCCCGGCGGCCTCGCGGGCGAGCGGCGCGAGCGACTCGAGCCGGTCGACGACGACGTTCAGGTTGCGCCCGATGCGCTCGAGCTTCCTCGCGCCAGCAGCAGCGGCTCCCCGCGGACGAGCGCCCGGAAGCGCTCGTAGACCTTCGGCTGGACGACGAGGTTGACGAGCCCGGCCTCGTCCTCGAGCAGCATGAACACGACGCCGTTCGCGGTCGCGGGGCGCTGGCGCGCGACCGCCAGCCCGGCGATCGCGATCCGGTCCCGTCGCGCTGCGCGGCCAGCTCCGCGGTCGCGATCACCTCTCCTGGCAGCAGCGGCCGCAGCAGCTCCAGCGGGTGCGGGCCGACGGAGAGGCTCGTCGTCCGGTAGTCGGCGAGCATGCGCTCCCACGGTGTCTGGTCAGGCAGCTCCGGCACTCGGCCGTCGGCTCGAGCGGCAGCGCGAGCTGCTTCGCCTCGCCCGCGTGCCCGGGACGCTCTGCGGCCGGGGGACGAGGCCGAGCTGCCAGAGCAGCGCGCGCCGCGGCTCGCCGAAGCAGTCGCACGCGCCCGACTCGACGAGCGCCTCGAGCGCAGCCCTGGTCCGTCGGCGCGCGCTGCGCGAGGTCACGGATGTCGGCGTACGGCTGCCCGGCGGCGACCGCCTCGGCCTCCTTCTCCCCCACGCCCTTGACGTAGCCGAGCCCGACGCGCACGGCGCCGTCCTCGATCGCGCACGCCGCCTCGCTAGCGTTCACGTCCGGCGGCAGCACCTCCACGCCGCGCCGCTCGCCGTCACGCACCAGGGTCGCCGGCGGGTAGAAGCCCATCGGCTGGGCGTTCAGCAGCGCGCACAGGAACTCGGCCGGGTAGTGGCGGCGCAGCCAGGCGGACTGGTAGGCGAGCAGCGCGAACGCGGCCGCGTGCGACTTGGGGAAGCCGAAGCCCGAGAACCCGACCAGCTTGTCGAAGACCATGTCGGCCGGTCGCCGCGTCCACGCCGTTCGCGAGCGCGCCCGTCGACGAAACGGCGCGCAGTGCGCCTCGAGCGCCTCGAGGCTGCGCTTGCGGCTCATCGCGCGCCGCAGCCCCTCCGCCTCGCCGGCCGAGAAGCCGGCCAGCGCCATCGCCACCTCGAGCACCTGGTCCTGGAAGACGATCACGCCGAGCGTGTCCCGCAGCGCCTCGGCGAGCAGCGGATGGTCGTCCGGGACTGGTACCCCGGGTCCTCCCGCAGCGCCTGCCGCCGCTCGATGTAGGGGTGGACGGCGCCGCCCTGGATCGGCCCGGGGCGGACGAGCGCCACCTGGACGGTCAGGTCGTCGAGGTTCTCGGGCCGCGTGCGCAGCAGCATCTGCATCTGCGCCCGCCTCTCGATCTGGAAGGTGCCGACCGTGTCGGCGTCCTGGATCTCGGCGTAGACCTCAGGGTCGTCGAGCGGGATGCGCGAGAGGTCGATCGTCTCGCCGCGTGCAGCGCGGCGATCAGGTCGACGCACTCCTCGACCGCGCTAGAGCATGCCGAGCCCGAGCAGGTCGATCTTCAGGAAGCCGGCGTCGGCGCAGGAGTCCTTGTCCCACTGGCAGATCTGGCGTCCCTCCATCGCCGCCGGCACGACCGGCACGAGCTCGACGAGCGGCCGCGGTCGAGACGACCATCCCGCCCGGAGTGCTGCGAGACGTGGCGGGGCAGGCCGGCGATCTCGCTCGCAGCCAGCCGAGCGCGCGCCAGCGCGCGGTCGAGCTCGCTCGCGCCGGGCAGCGCGCGCAGCTCGTCGCTCGACCCGCTGCGGCGCTGCCAGCCGTCCGAGCGCGCGCCAGCCGGTCGAGGTCGGCGGCCGGCAGCCCGAGCGCCTTGCCGAGCTCGCGGATCGCCCCGCGCGAGCGGTAGGTCGCGAAGGCGGCGACCAGCGCCGAGCGCTCGTGGCCGTAGCGCTCGTGCACCGCGAGGATCAGCTTCTCGCGGATGTCGCGCGGGAAGTCGAGGTCGATGTCGGGCACGGAGGCCATCTCGCGGTTGAGGAAGCGGCCGAGCGAGAGCCCGGCCGCGACGGGATCGACGTGCGAGAGCCCGGTCAGGTAGCAGACGATCGAGCCGACCGAGCGCCGCGGCCGCGTCCGGGCGGCAGCGCCGACGCGGCGAGCCGGGCCCGCGCACCTCGACGGCGATCTCGCGGGCCATCTCGAGGATCTCGTGGTGCAGCAGGAAGAAGCCCGACAGCCGGTGGTAGGCGATCAGGTCGCAGCTCCTCTCGAGCCGGCTCTGCGCCCGCGTGCAGCGGTGTTGCCTCGGCGCGTAGCGCTCGAGCTCGTCGCTGCAGAGCGGCGCGAGCTGGACGTCGGCCGGGTCGTCGCCGGTCCGGGTGGGGTAGCGGTAGCCGAGCTCGCGGTCAGGTCGAACCGAGCAGCGTCCGCGACCACGCGGGTCGCGCGACGCCGCCGGGTCGTCGGCGAAGCGCGCGGCCATCTCGTCGGGCGGCGCAGCACGTGCTCGCGGTTGCCGCGCCGCTCGGGCTCGCAGGCCTCGAGCGGCGGGCCGCAGCGGATCGCGACGAGCGCGTCCTGCAGCGCGCCCGCGCGCGGGCGTGGACGTGCACGTCGTTCGTCACCACCGGCGACGCCGAGCGTCGCGGCCAGCTCGCGCAGCGCCGCGCCGCCGGTCGTCGCCGCGCACAGTACGGACGCGGCAGCTCGACGCAGAAGCGCTCGCGTCCGAACGCCTGCGGCGCGCCCGCGCGGCGCGCGTCCGGGTCGCGCGACGCAGAGCCCCGTGGCGCGGGCAGCCGCTGAGGCGATCAGCCCATCGGCCAGCTCCAGCAGCTCCAGCGGCGAGCTCGGGCGGCAGCGAGCTCCGTGCGGCTTCGGCCGCGTGTGCGGCGTGCGCGGCGGTGATCAGCCGGCAGAGGTTGGCGTAGCCCGCGCTGGCTCTCGACCAGCAGGTCAGGTGGGGGCCGCCGTCGCGCGTGAGCTCGGCGCCCGTGATCGGTCGGACGCCGACGCGTCGCGGCGTGGGCGAAGGCGAGCGCGCCGCAGAGGTTGTCGTGGTCGGTCAGGGCGAGCGCCTCGTAGCCGAGCTCGGCGGCCCGGCGGCGAGCTCGTCGGGCTGCGAGGCGCCGTCGAGGAACGAGAAGGCGGAGTGGGCAGTGCAGCTCGACGTAGGTCATGCGATGACGCCTGTCCTGCTCGGCCCCGGCGAAGGCGAGACGATCTCCGACCGCACCGAGCGGAACGTCAGATCGTGCGCGACCACGAGTCGCCGACGCCACCTGGACGCGCTACGAGCCGGGCGAGCGCGGCCCCGATCCGCATGTCCACCGGCAGCACGCGGACGCCTGGTACGTGCTCGAGGGCGAGCTACGTTCGGGCTCGGCCCGGGCGGCGAGGAGCTGCGGCGCGCGCCGGCGGGCGGGTTCGTGCTCGTCCCGGCGGGCGTGATCCACACGTTCCGGAACGACGGGCCGGCGACGGCCCGGTTCCTGAATGTCCATCGCCGAGCATGGGCTTCGCCGAGTCTTTCCGGGCGAGCCGGGACGGCCGCGAGTTCCAGTGGGACGGGTTGTCCGCCGGAGCACGGCGGGCGTCCTGCCGGCGACGCGATCGTACGTGGGCCGGGCGAGGGCGACCCGATCCTCGGCGGCGCGGCGTCTTCAAGGCGCAGGTCGACGACGGAGACGGGACGTTCTCGCTCACCGAGCTCATGCTCCCGCCGGGCTTTCCGGGCCCGGTCCTGCATCGCCATGCCCGGACGCTCGACTCCTTCTACGTGCTCGAAGGGACGCTCACGATCCGGCTCGAGGGGCGCGAGGTCGAGCCGGGCCCGGGCTTGTTCGGGCCATGCCCCCGGGATCGTTCACTCGTTCGCGAACCGCTCGGACGGGTTGTCGCGCGCGCTCAACCTGATGGCGCCGGGTGGATTCGAGCAGTACCTGAAGGAGCTCGCGGCGTCGACGGCACCTGGCCACCCGGCCGTGATGGCCGAGATCGCCTCGCGCTACGACTTCGAGCCCGCCTAGCTGTTCACGGTGGAAAGGTGACGCGTGGCGATGCGCCTCTAGCAGCGTTGGGTGAACCACGCGCCTTCCTCGACGTCGCGGTAGACGACGCAGCGCTCGCCGCCTTCGAGGACGAGATCGAAGTAGCGGCGGCTGACGGGGTCGTCCGTCCACCAGCGGTCGACGACGCGCCACTCCTCCCGGACGAGCATCACCGGCCGGCGATTGACGTCGCGTGGAGTCCCGTCGAAGCCGGCCTGGACGAGCGCCGGCCTCGGCGCGTTCAGTCGCGTGGGACGAGCAGCGCCCGGCGTTCGGGAATCCGCGACCACGGAGCCACCTCGACGACCGTGCACACCGCACCCGCACCCGCGCTCGCGCGCGCCTGGCGCAGTCCTTCCTTCAGCCGCGCGCCGGTACGAAGCACGCCCTCCGGCCGAACGAGTTCGAGCTGTTGGCCGGTCCACTCGGCGAGCTCGACGAGCTCGAGCCCGAGCGCGATGACAGGCGCCGGTAGCTCGGCCAGCTTCGCTCCCAGCGCGATGCGCAACCGTTCTTTCTCCGCCGTCGGCTCGCGCACGGTCAGGGTCCGCCGCCATGACCGCCGCCATGGAGCCGTGCGGAGAGTGCGAGCTTGCGACCGCACGGTCGGCCCGCTCCGGACGTTCGAGCGTGCGCTCGACGAGCGTGCTCAGCGCCCGGCGCAGCGTCAGCTCGTTGCCGACCACCTCGCCGAACTCGAGTCGCTCTGCGATCTCGGCCGGAGGGCGGCGGGGCCTGACGCGACGTCTGTCCCCTCCCCGCGCCAGGCTCCACGCTCGCCGTCCGTCCTGTCCCAGACGCTCCGCGACCGCGGAGCCGGGAAGCTTTGCCAGCTTTTCCACCGTCTTCATCCCCAGCCCTTCGAGCTCGGCGTATCGCAACTCGTCGAGCGGCGGCGGCGAGAGCGGCAAGGGCGCGAGGAACTCGGCCGGCTGCTCGCCCTCGACGATGAGAGCCTGACCGGCCCGCGCCACCGACGCGGCCGCGAGCGCGGCGAACTTCCGCTCGGCTGCCCCCGCCCGCGCGTCCCACGACGCGCCCCGGCAGCCCGGCGCCGCGTTCGAGCACGCCCGTGACGCCGCCGTAGAGACGTTCGACGCCGCGCGTGTCGAAGTAAGAGGCACCCGGGCCCGACCGGCTCGATCGCGAACCCCTCGTCCTCGAGTCGCCGCACGACTCCCTCCCACGCCTGGCCGGCCTCGGCGGGATCCTGGTCGACGAGCTCGAGCAACAGGCACATGGCGAGCGCCTCCCCGAGCCGCATGCCCGGGCGGACGCCGGCCGCTTCCGCGGCCGCCGTCACCGGGCCGAGGAGAGGTTCCTCCCCGGGAGCGGAGCCAGCACCGCCGCCCCCGAGGGTGGCTAGGCGTTATCGACTCCCAGAGCTTCCCCCCCAGCTAGAATCCCAGGATGAGGATGCGGGCGATCACAGGAACGTATGTTCTACACGAACACACGTTCCCCTGTCAAGAGCCGGGCAACTATCCCTTCAAGGTAGGTATGCTCAGAACCGCATGGCAAGCAGCGTTCGGTCTATCCCGAGGTGATGGTGCCCTCGCCCATCGAGAGCAACCCTTGGTCAGTGATGCGAAGGTTTGGCGGCCAGGGCAGGGTTGGGCTTGGTTCGGGGAAAATGGGCAACCAGACGTCGTGCGGAATAAACGTGCCCCCCGTAGGGGTCGTAGGAGATGTGAAATACAAGGGCGGCCACATTCAAGGTCAGCCTGTAACCGTGAAGTTCGCCCCGGCCGCCCATCCGCGGTCAGCATACTCCATGCGCTGGGTATCATTCGACCAGCTTGGAGTACGTCGCGCTGTCCCCACGCATGCGCCGCAAGCCATACCTGCGTACCCTCTGGCGGTTGCCCGCGTGTCGTAGAAGGTCTCGTAATGGCCCTGCGGAACCGGACTGTTCCGAAGGGCTAGCGAGCCCATGAGCGCGGTTTTGTAACCCCACACCGCGACCGCGCGTTGCGCCATCTGCATCAAGCCGACAGTTCTCCCCACGTACGAGTTGAATAAGAACATCCCGGCTTGCGGTTTCCAGGTCGCTCATCCATCCGTTGTTGCAGTGCTCTCGGCGAACCTGTCGCACGGTCACGGAAAATCCCTTGGTGGCCCATTGATCCTCGCCCCGGTCGGTGCGAAAGACACCCTCGCCGGGGATGACCTCAGACAGCCACTGTGGAAACGCATCTTCCTTGCTGTTCTCCGGTCTCCCGCAGAACACGCATGACCTAGGCACCCGCTAACCTCATAAGCAGTGACGCCCAAGACGCCAGACGAGCTTCGCCGGCAGATCGAACGCAAGAACGAAACCCTCGCCAAGCCCGGCCATGAGTACACAGCCGAGGGGATGGAAGTACCCGTTCCTGAGAAGCGCGAGCTGCTAGCCAACCTCGAGAAGCTCGCCAAGCCAGCGAAGCCCAAATGAATCAGTGGTGGGCCTACGGAGTCCTGATCGGTATCTTTGTCGCCGTCCCCCCACCGTGTGGCTCAGTGTCGGGGACCTGATCTTGGGGCAACCCTGAACCGACTCCGAAGCCTGAGCAGCCCGACGACGATCGGTACTTGGTACTAGCGATTCCGTCCGATACCGCTGCAAGGGTTTGCCTAACGCGGTAGAACTTTGAAGGTGGCCGGAGGGACTCGAACCCTCAACTGCCGGATTACAAATCCGGAACTCTGCCATTGAGTTACGGCCACCTTGGGGCGGCTGCGTCGTAAGCGCAGCCGCCCCAACATCGAATCGGACCGCTCGGACGGATTCCGCAGAACGGCTACGGGCGCGCAGCGCGGAGAAGCAGATTGAGGAACATCGCGCCAGGATCGTCACGATGGTTGTCGCGCCACGCGTACTCATCCAAGTACGACTGCAACCACTTCGGTGACACCGAGTGGTACACGCCCCGGATGCCGTTCTTGACCAACGAGAAGAACCCCTCGATGGTCTGAGTGTGAACGTCGCCGCGCACGTACTCCTGCGAACCGTGATTGATCTGACGATGCGTGTAGTCGAACTCGACGCCACGGTAACCCGAGTACTCGTCCGTGTAGACGTCTGAGCCACGCTCGACGTGTTGACTAATCGACTTCCGCAGCGTGTAGCCGTATCTGCTCGGAACCGTGAGAGCCACCACGCGACCGCCGCGCTCAACCATGCCGAACACGACTTCGCGTTCTTCGCGTGCGGGCCGATCACCACTCCGCGCTGAGCAGCCTTGCGCTTGTCCGAGTTACGCATCTTCCCGCCGATCCAATCTCATCGGCTTCAACAGAACCCGACAGCGGCCCTTGGTAGTCCTGGGCATCAGTTCGTTTCGTATCTTGTTGAACATGCGCCAAGCGGTCTTGTACGTGACACCAAGGTCGCGCTCTAGCTGCTTGGCAGACACCCCGCATCGAGGGCTAGTGATGATCCAGATCGCGTAGAACCACAAATGAAGCGACGTGGACGACTTCTCAAAGATCGTCCCGGCAGTCGGGTGCAAGTGATGACCCACGTGTCACAGGAGTACGACGCACGCGACGCCACACGATGGAACTTGCGCGACCGCTTGCACTTCGGACACTCAGCCGTATGACCATCAGGCGCGAAACGAGTACGCCAAAGCCAATCCAGACACGTCTGATCGTCTGGAAAATCGCGCATGAACTCCATCACCGACCACGTCGACTCAGAAGCCTTCGCACGCTTCGGGTTGTTGCGGCTTACCGGCGGCATGACTCCATCTAAGCAGATTGAGTACCTACCGTCAAGGGATAGTTACCAAGAGCCGCTGGTCTGCTCCTCGACCCGGACGTCGACGACCGAGTCGTGGCGGACGAAGTGCCGGGCGTCGATCTCGATCCAGTCGTCGTTGAACGGCGCGCGCTTGCGGGTGAAGGCGTGAAGCGCATCCTCGGCGCTCATGCCGCGCGGGACCGGGAGCTGCACCTCGGAGCCGTCCGCCAGCGCCAGCACGAGGTTCATGCTCCCGATCCTCGTCAGCGATCCAGGATTTCGACCGTCGCCGTCCGCGAGGTCGTGCGTCCGTCCCACCCGCTGGCCGTCGAACCGCGCCGACGGACCCCACACACGCGCGCCCGTGCAGCGGCCGGCGAGCTCGTGGTGGATCGTGTGCGCGACGTCCTCGACCGTCACGGGCGGATGCAAGGCGACCGGCTCGCTTCCGTCGCGGAGGAAGACGCGGACGAGTCCGGTCAGCTCCCACACTGCTTCTCGGAAACGGTCGAGGCTTTCCTCGTCGAGCACGGAGACGGGCACGACGTCGAGCCCGGGATGGACGGGCGGAGCCGCGTCGTCCGCCTTCGTCGCAGCGACGATCGCCGGCTTCTCGATTCCGGCCGCCGCGACCTCGGTGCGCACGGTCTCGAGCTCGTCGAGCGACGTGCCGCACGCGTGGCAGAAGACGATCGCGTCCGCGCCGCGCAGGACGCCGAGCAGCGCCTTGCCGCCGCCGCGGTCCTCGTGCGCGCCCTCGATCAGCCCGGGGATCTCGACGAGCTGCACGAGCACGCCGCGGATGCGCGTCAGCGCCGGTACCGGCCGTGTCGTCGTGAACGCGTAGTCGCCCGTCTTGATCTGGATCGCGGACAGCGCCTGGAGCAGCGACGACTTGCCCGCGTTCGGCGGGCCCACCAGCGCGATCTGCGCCGCGCCCTCCCGGCGCACGGCGATCGAGTCACGGTTGAGCACGCGTCCGCGCGCCCGGTTCTCGTCGATCTGCGCGTTCACCCACTTGCGGATGTCCGCGAAGGTACCGTTCTTGTAGTTCGGGAGCTCGGCGAGGATCGCGCGCAGCTCGCGGTTGCGCTCGGATCCTTCCTTGCCGACCAGGCGGCGCCTGATCAGTCGCATCTGAGTCTGGTGGGGCATGGGCACTGCGGACTCCTTCCCTCGGTGCTACGTGAAGCGGGAAGGGCCGCGAGCCGGAGCCATGCCGAAGCAAAGGCGCGAATCGCGTCCTGATTCCCGCCGCTTTCCTCGACGCCTAGGCGGAAAGCGGCGGACTAGCCGTTCTGGCCGAAGATCCTCGCGAGCCAGCGATCCATGACCGCCGGAGGGTAGCAAGCGGCTCCGGAGCCGCCGTCCTCATCCGAAGATGCCCGAGACCCCGACGGTGACTCGCCAGACCTTGCCGTTCCGGAAGGCGAACGCTGTTCCGGTCTTGCCGGGCGCCATTCCGTGCTGACAGGCACTCGGCTGGTTTCCTTCGTAGCAGGTCATGCCGTGTACCGATCTGACCGCGCCGGCCGACGAGCCCACGCCGACGCCGCCGGCTGTCCGGTGCTCGGAGAGGTCGTCATCACGAAAACGACCTGCTCGTGCACGCGATCCAGCGTCGTTCGCGAGGAATAGCCCACCTCCAGGCCCGCACTCGGATAACGCACGATGAGCCAGTGCTCTTTGAGATCCGCTTGCTCTGGACGACCCCGATCGAGGACGCGCTCGACGGCGGCGCGGGTCTCCAGAAGCGACACGCCCGCGATCGAATGGTCGAGGACGATCCCGTGAGGCAAAGCGCCACTCGGCCTCGCAAGACCGAGAACGCCGAACATGCCCGCGGAGGCGAGAACGACCACGCGAAACCCTCGACCTCGCGAGGCCAGACGCACTAGATCCGGTCGAGATCGTCGACCGTGCGCTCGTTGCGGACGTTGCCTGTGTTGAGCGTGGTCTTCGGCTCGATCAGCACGACGTGGCAGTCCCCGAGGGCTTCTGGGCAGTGCTCGACCCCGCGCGGGACGACGATCAGCTCGCCCGGCTCGACGATCACGTCGCCGTCGCGAAAGCGCATCCGGCCCTCGATCACGAGGAACAGCTCGTCCTCGTCGTCGTGGTGGTGCCACACGAACTCGCCCTCGAACTTGACGACCTTGACGTACGAGTCGTTCAGCTCGGCGACGATCTTCGGTTGCCACGGCTCGTCGAAGGAGGCGAGCTTCGCGGCGAGATTGACCTTCTCGATCATGCGTGGCGGCCCGGGGGCCCGGTCACTCGATGCGGTGCACCTCGTCCGACGACAGTTCGCCGCCCTGCGTCGCCCGCGAGTTCCCCACGTCCATCTTCACGTCGTCGATGTCGGTGCCGCTCGTGTCGATGTCGTGGGGATGCTCCGCAAGCTCGAGGAGCTTCTCGTTCTCGTGCTCCTGCTTGTTCTGCTGACGCGCTTCCCACCATTCCTTGAGTCCCATGCGCCGGATAGTACTAGCCGACGCGGCGTTCGACCGCTACCAGGTGGCGGAGCGCGGCCTTTGCGAGCACGACTGTTCCGGCCCTGTCGCCGTGCTTTCCGCCGTGCCTGGCGGTCTCGGTCGCGATCTCGACGTTGCCCGAGACCAGCGTGACCTGCGTGATGCCGAGTCCGCTCGCCGACGCGTCCACCGTCACCGAAGGCTTCGGAAGACCCGGGGCGGGCGACCTGAACGAGACGACGCCTTTCGTCGTCTTCAGCTCGCGGACGCCGTCGTCGTAGGCAGCCAGCGCATCGGCCTTCGTCGGGAAGACGACGTAGACGATCGCCGACTGGCCGCCGTTGAGATCGATCTCGACCTCGCCGACGACGTGGTGGCGCCTCGGAGTCGGTCCCGGCGTGTTCTTGACGGTTCTCGGCGACGTAAAGCCGGCCGGCAGCTCGGACGTCGAGATGCGAGTCGTGAGCAGCGCCTGGTAGACCTTCTGCGAGGACGGGTTCGCGGCCGCGGCCGCGCCGGCGAGCACCAGCGCCGGGAGCGCGAAGAGGCTACAGACCGCCCGCATAGCCGTCCTTCCGCGGGTCGGAGCCGCCGACGAGCGCGTCGCCCTGGACGAGGATGGCCTGGCCGCCGCCGAATCCGTACGAGTCCGTCTCGCGCACCGTGCGGTAGCCGAGCGGCTCGAGGTCGGCATCGCGCTCCCAGAGGCCCTCCTCCAGCCGCACGACGTCGCCGTCGACGCGAAAGCGCGGCCGGTCGAGCGCCGCCTGCGGATCGAGGCCGTCGTCGACCACGGACGAGACGAACTGGGTGTGTGCCTGCGCCTGGATGAATCCCCCCATCACTCCGAACGGCCCGAGCAGCTCACCGCCTCGAAGGAGCATGCCGGGAATGATCGTGTGGTACGGCCGCCGGCCTGGCTCGACGGCGCCCGAGACGGCGAAGCACGCACCGCGGTTCTGCAGCGCGACGCCCGTTCCGGGAGCGACGACGCCGGAGCCGAATGCCTCGAAGAGGCTCTGGATGAAGGAGACGGCCATGCGGTCCTCGTCGACGGCGCAGAGGTAGACGGTGCCGCCGGCCGGCTCGGCCACGGCCGCCTCCGCCCCGCTCCGGCGCCGGTCGAGGTAGGCCGGATCGATCAGCTCGGAGACGTCGGCGCCGTCGCGCACGCGTGCGAGCCCGTCCTCGAGCGCGAGCCTGCACAGCGGATGCGGCTCGCGAGGCTCGGCGACGAGCGCTCGAGCAAGCCCAGAGCTTCGAGCGCCACGACACCCTGCGTCGGCGGCGGCATCTCGACGACCTCGGTGCCGCGATACGAGCTCCGGAGCGGCTCGACCCACGCGGCTCGAAGCCCGCCAGGTCGTCCTCGTCGAGCCAGCTGGCCGAGCGATCGCCGCGCCGACGGAGCCGCGGTAGAAGCCGTCGGGGCCTTCCGAGGCGATGCGGCGCAGGGTCGCACCGAGCTCGGGGAGCCGGACGACGTCGCCGACGCGCGGCGCCGGGCCGAATTCGGGCGGACCGCCCACGCGCTGCCAGATCGCGGCCGTGCGCGGCGCGACCGCGAAGCCCTCCTCGGCGGCGTCGATCGCGGCCGCGAGGTTCGCGTCGAGCCCGAGCCGGCAGTGTCGCTCGGCGAACGCCGCCCAGCCGGCGACCGCGCCGGGGACGGTGACCGAGCGCGGGCCGCTCGACGCCACCGGCGTCGAGCGGCTCGGCCTTGCGGGGCGCCGGGCCCGCGGAGTCGAGGGCGTCGAGCTTCCCGTCGCGCCAGACGAGCGCGAAGCAGTCGCCGCCGATCCCCGTCGACATCGGCTCGGTCACGCAGAGGACGGCGGCCGCGGCGAGCGCCGCGTCGGCCGCGTTGCCGCCCTGCTCGAGCGCGCGGATGCCGGCACGGGTGGCGAGCGGCTGGCTCGTCGCCACCATGCCGCGTGCCGCCACCGCCGGCGGTCGCCCGAAGGCGAAGCGGTAGCTCATGCCGGCGTGATCTCCGCGGCCGGTCCGAGCATGCGCGTGAACCGTGGCACGACCGAGAGCACGCTCTGGCGCGCGCAGTAGGCGATGTCCGCGTCGAGCCCGCTCGCGTGCAGGTTGCGCGCACTCTGCGACGCGGCCAGCCCTTCCTCGGCGGTCGAGAAGCTGCCGGCCAGTCTGTCGCCGCGGCCGCCGAGTCGGCCGGTTCGCCGCCGAGCTCGAGCGCGATCCGCCCTGCGCAGTACGCGTCGTCGATTGCGAGCTCGCCGCGCACGCCCGCGCAGAGAACCGCCACGTCTTCTGCGCCCTGGTCCCGCGCCGCCCGCGCGACCGCCTCGAGGTTGAGCAGGGAGCCGACGAGGACGAGGTTGCACCGCTCGGCGGCCGCCAGCAGCAGCCGGGTTCCGTTCGTGGTCGTCAGAACGAGCGTCTCGGCGGCGGGCTCAACGAACTCGCGCGGCGAGTTGCCGAAGTCGAAGCCGTCGATCCGGACCGTCTTCCGCTCGCCGCCGAGGACCGCGCCGCCTTCCGCAGCCGCGACCGCCCGCGCCTCGTCAACCTCGGCGCAGCAGAGGACGCGGCGATAGCCGGCCGCAAGTGCCTGCGTGATCGTCGAGGTGGCGCGAAGCACGTCGACGACGATCCCGACCGGGGCCGAGACGTCCTCGGCCGGTGTGAACGCGACGTGGACACGCACGGCCGTAAGCTAGCTCCATGGCCGAGCCGAGGTACTGCTACCGCCATCCCGACCGCGAGACCGGGCTCTCCTGCTCCGACTGCGGCCGCCCGATCTGCGTCGACTGCATGACGGTCGCGCCGGTCGGGATCCGTTGCCCCGACCATGCCGGTCAGCGGCCTCGCGCCGTGACCGCCGCGACGAAGCCCGCCTCGGTGGCGAGCAAGCGCGTCCGCCGGACAGCCGCGCGGCACGGCTACGTGATCCCCGAGTTCAGCGTCACCCGGGCGCTCGTGATCGTGAACGTGCTCGTCTACCTGTTCGAGCTCCTCACGGGCTCCGGGATCAACGGCGATTCGGGGTGGATCTTCCAGCACGGCGCGCTCGTCATCAACGGAACGTATGTCCAGCACTCGCTGCTCGCTGTCCATCCGGGCCGGCGATCCCGCCCGGGTTCCCGCCGGTCGGCCTCCAGCACGGCGAGTGGTGGCGGTTGATCACCGCGGCGTTCCTCCACTACGGGCCGATTCACCTGGGGATGAACATGCTGGCGCTCTGGTGGCTCGGGCAGCCGGTCGAGGCGGCGCTCGGACGTGCACGGTTCACGGTGATCTACTTCGTCGCCGGTCTGGCCGGCTCGGCGGGCGCGCTGCTGCTGAGCCCGAACGAGGTCACGGTCGGCGCGTCCGGGGCGATCTTCGGAATCCTCGGCGCCCTCTTCATCCTCGAGTACCACGCGACGGGACGGCTGATGGGGCAGGCGATGACGCTGATCGTGATCAACATCGCCTTCAGCTTCGCCGTGCCGAACATCTCGATCGGCGGCCACCTCGGCGGACTCGCGGCCGGCGTCCTGAGCACACTTGCGTTCCTCTCCTTCCGCAACGTCTATCCCGCGGTCGGACGGGCGGCGCTCTTCCGGGGAGCGATCGTCGTCGCGATCGGCGTGCTCTCGATCGTGATCGCCTACGCGCGCGTCAAGAACCTGACGCACTGACCCAACCGTTCCGACCGATACGGTCGCTACCCTGGCCGAATGGTGCCCAGGAGCAGGACTTTCTTTGTGCTGGTCCTGATCGGAGGAGCATTCGCGGCAGGAGCGGGTTCGGTGCGCCCGGCCGCACTGCCGCTCACACGCTGTACCTCGACGGCGACTCGCTCGCGGTCGGCACGGGCTGGTACCTCCCGACGTACCTGCCGGGCTGGACGATGCACTCGACGGCCGTCGTCAGCCGGCACGCGTCCGAAGGCGTGTCGTCGATCGAGGCGCGCGCCCGTGAGGGCCTGCTCGAGCGCGTCGTCGTCGTCGACCTCGGCACGAACGACGATCCGTCCGCGGTGACGCGGTTCTCGTCGTACGTGAAGACGGTGCTGCGCGTTGCCGGGCCGAACCGCTGCGTGGTCTGGTCGACGATCAACCGCCCGCCCTACGACGGCATCTCGTACGACGGCTACAACGCGGTGCTGCGGGGGCTCGACATCCGCTACCGCAACCTGCACGTCTTCAACTGGGCCGCGCTAGCCGCCGCTCATCGGTCCTGGTTCGGCTCCGACGGCGTCCATCCGAACGCCGCCGGCTACAAGGCCCGCGCAGCCGGTATCGCCCGGATCGTCAAGACCTGCTAAACCCGGCCGCCGCGGCGTTAGGCTCAGCGCGTGCCCGCGACCCTCGAGACGCTGCCCGACCTGATCGAGCAGGTGTGCGTCGCCGTCGTCGACGTGAGGGTCTCCGGCGGAGCGGGCTCCGGCAACGGCTCGGGCTTCGCGATCGAGCCGGCGCCGGACGACAAGGACGCGGGCGTGATCGTCACGAACGCGCACGTCGTCGCCGGCGGGGATTCGTACACCGTCCGCTTCCACGACGGCTCCGAGTGCGAGGCTGAGATTCGCCTCGACGACCCGAGCACCGACGTCGCGCTCCTCCGCGTCACGGACCAGCCGCCCGCCTTCCTGCCCTTGCGGCCGCTGGCGCAGGTGCGCGTGGGCGAGCCGGTGATCGCGATCGGCAGCCCGTACGGGCTCGACGGAACCGTGACAAGCGGGATCGTCAGCGGACTGAACCGGACGATGCCGGCGCCGAACGGGATCCCGATCGACAACATGATCCAGACGGATGCGCTGGTCAACCCGGGCAACTCGGGCGGGCCGCTGATCGGCTTCGACGGGCTCGTCGTCGGCGTCAACGACCAGGTGCGCGTGAACAACGTGCTGCAGGGCTCGTCGGGGCTCGGCTTCGCGATTCCGGGCGACACGGTGCTCGGCGTCTACCGCGAGATCTGCGAGACGGGTGCGAGTGCGATCCGACGGGCGGCGATCGGCGCCAACCTGCGGCTCCAGTTCATCCCACCCGAGCAGCTGGCTGCGGTCAGCCAGCGGACGGGCGCGCTCGTCGTTGACGACCCGCTCGCCGGCTCCCCGGCAGGCGCGGCCGGGTTGCGGCGCGGCGACGTGATCGTCGCGCTCGACGGCGTCGCCGTAACCGCACCGGGTGCGATCTTCCGCCTCCTCGACCGGACGCGGATCGCCAAACAGTGCGAGGTCAGGTTCCTCCGCGACGGCTCGCCGCAGACCGCGGCGATCGTCCCCGGCGAGCGTCCCCAACCCGACCCCAGCGAGGTGGGCAATGCCTGACGAACGCGTGGTCCAGCAGGTCTACGGGATCCCGAGCATGAACAAGGTCGAGTTCAGGACGACCCAGGACGACAAGAGCTTCCTCGTCCCGTACGGCAGCGCCGGCGTCTTCGTCGACTTCAAGGACTGGGGCGAGGACGGCACGCTCGTCAACCTGCACGCGTTCGTGCTGGAGAGGTCGACTCGTCGGGCGAACGGCGCCTGAAGATCCTCGAGGAGCTCAACGACTTCAACAAGCAGACGTACATGGGCAAGGCGTATCTCGACGAGGAGGGCGGCTACGTCGTGCTCGAGCACGACATCCTCGGCGACAACCTCGACGGGCCCGAGCTCATGGGCGTGCTCGGTCTGCTCGCGTCGACCGCCGACCAGATGGACGACGATCTGATCGCGAAGATCGGCACCGGCCGCCGCGCCAAGGACACCTGGGACGCCGCCACCGACGACTCGAAGGCCCCGGACGGCTCCGGACCGACCGTGGCGGCGTAGGCCGGGCTCAGAGCCGACTCAGAGCCTGGCTCTGCGCCTGTCTCTGCGACTTCCTCTGCGGGTTGCTCGGAGGTTGTCTCTGAGACTTGCTCTGAGACCAGGACGCGCGAGGCTCGCGGGTCAGCTCTTCGTGTGCCGCCACGACGTCAGGTCGTAGCGCTTGTTCAGCTCCTTGAGCACGAGCCGCGCGATGATGTCGCCGCCCGCGGGCTCGAAGTGGACGCCGTCGTCGGCGCGCACCTTGACGAGCTGGCCGCCCGCGTTCGGCAGGTACTCCGCGTAGCCGCCCGTCTTCGGGTCGGCGAACTGGAACCACGTGTCGATGTAGGCGGCGCCGTTCGGCCGCTTCTTGGCCTCCTGGTACAGGATCCGGTTGATCAGGTCGAACTGCGACGACTCCGACTTGCTGCTCACGATCGGCATGCCGAGCCAGACGATGAAGCCGCCGCCGCGGATGACCGTATCCATGAAGCCGCCGACTCGGCGCCGGTACTCCTTGATCCAGGCCGCGCTGCCGAACTGGCCGATGTCGACGCCCGGCGGTAGCCCGGTCATGTAGCTGTGGTTGTCGTTCGCCCCGAACGCGACCACTACGACGTTCGGCTTCTGCTTCTTCATCACGTTCTTGATCTGGTCGAACCAGTTGTAGACGTCGGGCCGCTCGAGCCCGGTCGCGACCTGGCCATTGACCGGGAACGGCTTGTAGACCTTGCTCCCCATCGCGCGGAGGAGCGAGTTCCCGGGGACGATGATCAGCGAGTCGCCGGCGACGTACACCTTCAGCGGATGTTTGGGCGAGAACGCCTGCATCTTCGGCGGCGGTGGAGGCGGAGTCGGCGAGACCGGCGGTGGAGGCGGTGGACTCGTCCCGTGATCGTGCGGAGGTGGCGGAGGCGGGGTCGGCGAGACCGGTTGAGGCGGCGGCGGGAGCACGATCGCCGCCGTGATGTTGTCGTCGCCCGAGCGGCCGAGAGCCGCCTTGAGCCCGCGGCGCGGCAGGTCGAGCCCCGTGTAATGGCTGATCGTCGCCAGCTTTTCGGTGATCGGGAGCGCGATCGTGCGCTTCCAGCCCGGGTCCAGCGAGTCGGCCGTCTTGTGCAATCCGGGCGCGTTCAGGAACGCGGCCAGAACCAGCGCGCCGATCCCGACGATGACCGCCTGTCCGGCCGGATGGAGCTTCCGGCGCGGCCCGCGACCGGCACCGTTCTCGCCTGCGAGCGGCCCGCGCGGCGTGCGGTCGTCACGCCTGCGTCGGGAGCGGGTGCGGGTCGGCGTGTCCATCAGAAGCGGAAGTAGATGAAGGGGGCGACGCCCTGCGGGCCCATGGCGTGCGAGGCCATGAGCACGAGGGCGAGGACGACGATCTGGACTGCGACGCGGGCTCCGGAGAACCAGGCCATGATCGCCTGCGGGATCCGCTTCGGCAGGTACTGGGTGGCGATCCCGACGACGATCCAGACGACCACGCCGGTGGTGACGAGCGGCGAGGCGGCACCCCAGTTGTCGAACAGGCGCTTGATGATGTCCCACGCCGTCGAGAGGCCGTTCTCCGAGCCGGACCGGAAGAAGATCCAGGCGAAGCAGACGAGCTGGAAGGTGAGGATCCGCTGCCGCCAGAGCGCCCAGCCGCCCGTCGCCTCGCGCCCGAGACCCTTCTCACGCCGCCAGCGCCCGATCGCGAGCCACGAGCCGTGCAGCCCGCCCCAGATCACGAACGTCCAGGCGGCGCCGTGCCACAGCCCGCCGAGCAGCATCGTCGCATCAGGTTGCAGGTACGTCCTCGTCTCGCCCTTCCGGTTGCCGCCGAGCGGGATGTAGAGGTAGTCGCGCAGCCAGCGCGACAGGGTCATGTGCCAGCGCCGCCAGAAGTCCTGGAACGAGACGGCGCGTGTACGGGCGCGTCGAAGTTCTGCGGGAACCGGAAGCCGAGCAGCAGCGCCAGGCCGATGGCCATGTCGGTGTAGCCCGAGAAGTCGGCGTAGATCTGCACGGCGTAGCCGTAGATCCGCCACCAGCACCTCCAGCGACGAGTGCTGGCACGGGCGCGCCGAAGACCGGGTCGACGATGTGCATCGGCCATGTAGTTCGCGATCACGACCTTCTTGAACAGGCCGCGGCCGATCAGCTAGAAGGCGCGCGCCGTGTCGCACGCAGCGCGGGTCGCGCGGCGTCTCGAGCTGCGGGATGAGCTCGCTGGCCGCGCACGATCGGGCCCGGCGACGAGGTGCGGGAAGAACGACAGGTAGACGGCGAACTCGAGCAGCGACGCCGGCTCGAGCTCGCGCCGGTAGATGTCGATGATGTAGCTGATCGCCAGGAACGTGAAGAAGGAGATGCCGACCGGCAGGACGATCGAGCGGATGCCGAGCGGGAAGCCGGCGCCGACGTAACCGCGAGGTTGTGCCGCCGAGCTGACGAAGAAGTCGTAGTACTTGAAGTAGCCGAGCAAGCCGAGGTCGACCGCGACGCCGAGCGAGGACGAGCGCCTTGCGTTTGGACTGCGCCGCAGTCCGGAAGATCGCCACGCCGATCGCCTGGTTCCAGAGGATCGAGAAGGCGAGCAGGAAGACGAACTTCCAGTCCCAGTCGGCGTAGAAGACGAAGCTCGCGCCGATCATGAACAGCCGCCAGACGCGCGGCCGCGGCATCAGCAGCCAGCTCACGATCAGCACGATCGAGAAAAAGACGGCGAACGTGGTGGTGGGAAAGAGCACGCGGATTCGTCGGCAGGGTGGCCGGGGTCAGACAGGATAGACCCGCGCTCAGCCTCGTCATGAGCGACTCGGAGGGAGTGCGTGTCGGGCCAAATTTCACATCGTGTTACGACGTTTTAGATACTCTCCGGTCGTCCAGAGAGGCGATGCACGCCTCTCTGCAACTCGACAAAGGAGGGAAAGCACGTGAAGAGGACGATTCTCGGCGTGGTCCTGGGTGCTCTCGGGCTCGCTGCAGCGGCTTACGCAGCCGACAGCAAGTTCCACGAGGTCAAGCCCAGCACCTACGACCCGGCGAAGACCTACCTGGTCAGCTCGGGCTGGCACGCAGGTCTCGGATGTCCGACGAACGCCGACACGAGCTCGACCGGTGCCAAGAAGCCGGACGGGGCCTACACCGATCCGGCCTGCCCGACAGGCGACTCGAAGGACAACAAGAACGAGGGCCTGCTGCTCGCCAAGACCGGCCCGACCGCGAACTACGCGGCCGCCCAGGCCGATCTCAAGGACGTCAAGGGCGCAGTTCTGTCCGAGCTCGGCTACGACATCCGCAAGCCGGTGTCGACGAACGACCCGCGCGGCTCGCACTGCGGAGCGGGCGCGCCGCGGTTCAACATCGACACGACCGACGGCAACTCGTACTTCCTCGGCTGCAACTCGCCGGCTCCGACGACGCAGACCGCCGGCAACTGCTGGCTGCGGCTGCGGTGGGGCGGTAGTGGCAACCTGATGGCGTACAACGCGTCGACCGGCGCGCTCGAGAACATCTCGGGCAAGACCGCGTCGGACATCTCGATCGTGTTCGACGAGGGTCAGGACACCGGGCCGGACAACTTCGGCCTCGCCGTCCTGGACAACATCGACGTGAACGGCACCCTCGTGGGTCAGGGCGACCACGGCGACGACGGCTAGTTCGTCCGTCTGAACGGCTCTAGTGGGGCGGCCTCAGGGCCGCCTCACTCGTTTCAGTGACGTCTTGCGCTCCCGCTACCCCAGCGGCGACCAGAACAGCCCTCGACCTACCAGGGCTCGGCAATCGTGCCGAGTTTCTGCGACCCGGGCGCCCTCGTCCGGCTGCAGCAGGGAGGCACGTTCTCGACGAACGTGACCTCGACCGACAAGAAGGACAAGGTCAACGTCCGCTGGCAGTACATGGACGTGACCGGCGGCGGCTGGAGCGCCACTTACAGCGTCGTCCCCAGCTAGCTATCTGCCGACGCGGGGCGGCCTTCGGGTCGCCCCGCTCAGGCTGGTCCCGCACTACGGCTGGTATTGCTGGTTCAGCGCCGTGACGGTGTCGATGCTGTAGGTCAGCCAGAAGCCGAGCCGGCACGGGAGGCGGAGCTGGTAGGTCGTGCACGCGTTCCCCTTCGCCCTGAGGAGCTGCGCGAGCTGCGCGACCGTGACCTTCGTCGTCTGCAGGTTGACGAGGATGGTCACGCGGGCGTTCGCAGGCAGTTTTGAACGCGAGCAGCTTGTGATCCGGGTTGCGGATGTAGTAGTCGTTCGGGACCGGCTCGCCGGGTTTGACGACGCCGTCCTCGGCCGCTGCGACACTCGCTGTCTGCCCCTCGAGCCAGAGCGCCGGATCGAAGCGCAGCGTGTACGACGAGCCCTTCGGCGTCACCGACGTGACGTAGCCGAACTCGGTCAGCTCGGCGGGGTGCGAGTAGAGGTGCAACGAGGCGACCGCGAGCCCGGCCAGCACCGCAGCTACCGCAAGGGTTACGCCGAGAACGATCGGTCGCCTCACCGCGTCCGACTGTAGCGCCGCGCATCGCCTCGCGAAAGTGTCCGAAAGGGACGGTTTAGCCGCCGGCGACGGCGGCCTCGACGCCGGCGTCCTTCAGCGCGGCCTGCGCCGCGGCGAGGCGAGCGAGCGGCACACGGAAGGGCGAGCACGAGACGTAGTCGAGGCCGATTCGGTGGCAGAACGCGACCGAGTGCGGCTCCCCGCCGTGCTCGCCGCAGATGCCGAGCTTGAGGTCGTCCTTCGCGCCTCTCCCCCGCTCCACGGCGATCCGCATCAGGTCGCCGACCCCGCCCTCGTCGAGCACCTCGAACGGATTCCGCTCGAGCACGTCGTCCTCGAGGTAGCGCGCCAGGAACTTGTTCTCGGCGTCGTCGCGCGAGTAGCCGAGCGTCGTCTGCGTCAGGTCGTTCGTGCCGAAGGAGAAGAAGTCGGCGTGCTCGGCGATCTCGTCCGCGCGGACGCACGCACGCGGCAGCTCGATCATCGTGCCGACGAGGTACTCGATCTCGCCCTCCTCCTCGACAGTCTCGACAGTCAGCTTGCGCAGGCGGCGCAACTCCTCGCCGAAGCCGACGAGCGGGTGCATGATCTCGACGATCGGCGCCTCGCCCGTCCGCTCGTGCACGGCCTTCGAGGCGCGAACGATGGCCCGCACCTGCATTTCGTAGATCTCCGGGAAGATCAGACCCAGCCGGCAGCCGCGGAAGCCGAGCATCGGGTTCGCCTCGTGCAGGACCCGGATCCGCTCGCGCATGCGCTCGTCGGTCGCCTCCTCGAGCGGCGGCAGGAACTCGTGCAGCGGCGGGTCGAGGAGCCGGATCGTGACCGGCAAGCCGGCCATCGCCTCGAAGATCCCCTCGAAGTCGTGCTGCTGCATCGGCAGGATCCGGTCGAGCGCGGCCCGGCGGTCGGGTTCGGAATCGGCAAGGATCATCTCGCGCATCACGGGCAGCCGGTCGTCGGCCATGAACATGTGCTCGGTGCGGCAGAGACCGATGCCTTCCGCGCCGAGCTCGCGCGCCTTCGCCGCGTCCTCGGGCGTGTCCGCGTTCGCGTGCACGCGCAGGCGGCGCATGTCGTCGGCCCACCGGAGGATCGTCTGGAAGTCGTCGTTGATCTGCGGCGGAACGAGCGGAACCTCGCCGAGCATCACCCGGCCGGTGCCGCCGTCGATCGTGATCATGTCGCCCTCGTGAAGCACATGGCCGGCGAGCGTGGCCGTGCCCGCGTCGACGTCGACGGTCAGCGCCTCGCAGCCGGCGACGCACGGCTTGCCCATGCCGCGCGCGACGACCGCAGCGTGCGACGTCATGCCGCCGTGCGCGGTGAGGACGCCCTGCGCGTGGATCAGTCCGTGGATGTCGTCCGGCGTCGTCTCCCAGCGGACGAGCACGACCGCTTCGCCCGACCGCCCGAGCTCCTCGGCCCGGTTGGCCGAGAACACGACCTTGCCGCACGCGGCGCCCGGCGACGCGTTGAGACCGGTGGCGACGACCTCGATCTCCGCATTCGGGTCGATCATCGGATGGAGAAGCTGGTCGAGCTGCGCGGGATCGATGCGGGCGACCGCCTCCTCGCGCGTGATCAGGTCCTCCGAGACCATGTCGACCGCGGCCTTGAGCGCGGCGGCGGCGGTCCGCTTCGCCGTCCGCGTCTGCAAGAGGTAGAGCCGGTCGTCCTCGACCGTGAACTCGAGGTCCTGGACGTCGCGATAGTGCTCCTCGAGCTTCCTCGCGGTGTCGAGGAACTGGTCGTAGGCGTCGGGGAGGCGTTTCCGCATCGCGGCGAGCGGCTCGGGCGTGCGGATGCCCGCGACGACGTCCTCGCCCTGCGCGTTGAGCAGGTATTCCCCGAAGACGCCCGGCTCCCCGGTGGAGGGGTTGCGCGTGAACGCGACGCCGGTGCCGGAGTGGTCGCCCTTGTTCCCGAACACCATCTGCATGACGTTCACCGCGGTGCCCAGGTCGTCCGGGATCTCGTGCGCGCGCCGGTAGACCTGCGCGCGGGGCGTGTTCCAGGACGCGAAGACGGCCTCGATCGCGCGGCGGAGCTGCTCGCGGGCGTCCTGCGGGAACGTCTGGCCGAGGTCCTGCTCGTACACGGACTTGAACGTGTCGACGAGCTGCGCGAGGTCATCCGAGGCGAGGTCGACGTCGTGCTTCACGCCCTTCGCCTCCTTCAGCTTCTGCAGCTCGCTCTCGAACCGGTGCGGATCGATCCCGTCCACGGTCTCGCCGTACATCTGGATCAGCCGCCGGTAGGAGTCGTACGCGAAGCGGGGATTCCCCGTCGACTCGGCCAGGCCCTGCCCGGCCACGTCGGAGAGCCCGACGTTGAGGATCGTGTCCATCATCCCCGGCATCGAGATCGCCGCCCCGGAGCGGACGGAGACGAGCAGCGGGTCGTGTGGATCTCCGAAGCGCTTTCCGGTTCGCTCCTCGAGCCGCCCGACGTGCTCGATCATCTCGTCGAGAAGCCCGTCGGGGAACTCGCCGCCGCGCGCCATCGCGGCGCGGCACGCCTCGGTCGTGATCGTGAAGCCCGCCGGAACCGGCAGGCCGAGCTGTGTCATCTCGGCCAGCCCGACCCCCTTCCCGCCGAGGAGCTCGCGCCCTCCGTCGGAGGGCTCGTCGAAGTCGAAGACGTATGCCATGCGGCCTGCAGTTTCCCACAGCGGGGCGGCATACTCGTCGGCGTGTTCGCGGATGACGATCCGGTGAATCTCCTGAGTCGAGACCGGTCCGACTTTGTGCGGCGTCAACCCCTCTTGCTACCGTGAATAGCGCCCAGTTAGTAACACAGGAGGGAGAAGGACTTGAATTTGTTGATTCCGATTCTGATCGCCGTCGTGATCGGCTCGCTCGCCGGCCTCACGACCGCGTCCGCCACAGGCCCCCGGGTCTAGCAGCGGCGCGCCCGTGAGGCGCGTCGCCGTCACCGCCAGCGCGAGCGGCAACGGCAAGACCACGGTCGGCCGTGCCCTCGCGGAGCGGCTCGGCGTTCCCTTCGTCGAGCTGGACAGCATCGTCCACGGTCCCGGCTGGACCGAGATCGCGGACGACGAGCTGCGGTCGATCCTGGAGCCGATCCTGGCGGGCGAGCGCTGGGTCGTCGACGGCGGCTACCGCCGCAAGATCGGCGACCTCGTGCTCGCCCGGGCGGACACGATCGTCTGGCTCGACCTGCCGGTGCACGTGTGGCTGCCGCGGCTCGTCCGGCGCACCGTGCGCCGCATTCGCAACCACGAGGAGCTCTGGAACGGGAACACCGAGAGCTGGCGCGACGCGTTCTGGGGCCGCGAGTCGCTGGTCTGGTACGCGCTGCGGGCGCACTTCGACCGGCGTCGCCGTTATCCCGTCGAGCTGGCGGCCTACCCGGTTGTCCGACTCAGGACGCAGGCCGAGATCGACCGTTTCGTTTCGGAAGCCGGCATCTAGACGGCTTGGTCGCGCTACGAGTTGCCGCGGAGTCCGGGCTCCGCCCGGGCGGAGCTCCGTCCAAGCGCCGCCCGACTACAAAGGGAAGGGGGCTCATGGGGGAAACCGGCCGTTTCCCCCATGCTCAAGATCGACCGTTTCGTGCACGACGCCTCCGCGACCTGACCTCGGCGACCCAGGCGGCGGCGCGCATCGTCATCCAGATCGGCGTCAGCCCGACGTAGAACACGAGCATGCCGAGGAGGAGCGCGATCTGCCACAGGATCCAGCGCCAGATCGGGATGCGCTTCCGCCGGGCGGCGCGCGCGGCGGGGTTGAACCCCGGGAACTCCTCCGGGTCGACGGTCAGCTCGCCTGCCTCCCCGCCTGGCGGTTCTGGACGAGTCTGATCACCCGCTGTGCGGTCTCCTCGACGGAGAGCTCCGTCACGTCGATGACCGGGCAGCCGAGCCGGCGGTGGACGGCCGCCGCCTGGTCGAGCTCCTCGTAGATCTCGACGATGCCCGCGTAGGACTGGCGCGCGCCGCGCATCAGACGGGCGCGCTCGCGGCGGATCTCGGCGAGCCGGTCGGGCCCGATCGTCAGGCCGACGACCTTGGCTGCGTCGATCGCGAACAGGTCCGCGGGTGGTTCGATCCCCTTCACGATCGGCACGTTGGCCGTCTTGTACCCGAGGTAGCCGAGATACATCGAGAGCGGTGTCTTGGACGTGCGGGACACGCCCACGAGGACGATGTCCGACTCGCGGAGCCCGCTACCGACGCCGTCGTCGTACTTGACGGCGAACTCGATCGCAGCCATGCGCCGGAAGTAGGCCGAGTCGAGCGGCGGCCGCGCGCCCGGCTTCATCTGGGCGGCCATGCCGGACACCTTGGCAATCGAGGCGAGCGGCGGACCGAGGATGTCGCAGTAGTGGAGCTTCGCCTGCCGGCAGAGATCGCGCATCGCCTCGCGCAGCTCGGGCTTCACGATCGTGTAGACGAGGACGGCCGGACGTCCCTTGGCCCGGCTCACCGCGAGCATCAGGTCGTCGACGGTCTCGACGCGTGGGTGCCTGACCTCTTCGAACGGCTGGTCGGGAAACTGCGCCTCGAGCGCGGCGACGAGCCGGGTCGCCGTCTCGCCGGTGGCGTCCGAGATGATGTGGAGCTCGACCGGCGTCTTCCCGGGCCCGACCATCGGCCCATTCTGACGGCTAGGGACGAGGAGTCACACTTTTGTCGCACGTCGGCGCGCGTTCGCTGCGTTTTCGAGAGCTACGCTCGTCGCGGGTGGCGGGTGGTTCTTCTTCCCCACCCTGGGTGGGGAGTGCGAGCGTGGCTCCGCCCGCGCGGCCGTGCCCGGAGCGGGTACGGCTAACGCAGGTAGTCGAGTGCCGTCCGGACGAAGACGGCGATGCCCGCGCGAAACGCGGACTCGTCGATCGTGAAGCGCGGATGGTGGTGCGGAATGGCGTCTTCGTGCCCGGCGCCGACCCAGAAGAACGCGCCCGGCGCCTCGGCGAGGTAGGCGGAGAAGTCCTCGCCGCCCATGATCGGCTCGGCTTCCATGATCGCGTCGTCGCCAAGCTCGGCCCGTGCCGCCGCCAGCACCTGCTCGGCTGCTTCGGCCTCGTTGATCACGGCCGCGTAGCCCTCCTCGTACGTGAGCGAGTAGGTCGCGGCATGCGCCTCGGTGACACCGCGGAACACGCGCTCGAGCCCCTCCCGCACGCCCGCGCGCACGTCGGCGTCGAACGTCCGCACCGTGCCGCCCAACTCGACGACCTCCGGGATGATGTTGTCCGCCGTGCCGGCGTGGAAGCGCGTGACCGAGACGACCGCGCTCTCGATCGGATCGACGCCGCGCGACACGAGCTGCTGCAGGTTCGTGACAACCTGCGCCGCGACCGCGATCGGATCGACCGTCCGGTGCGGCGCCGCCGCGTGCCCGCCCCGGCCGCGCACCTGCGCCGAGAACGTGTCCGCCGCGGCCGCCATCGGCCCTACCGGGCAGCCGATCTTCCCTGTCTCCTTCATCGACGCGAGGTGCGCGCCGACGACGAGGTCGACGCCGTCCATGACGCCCGCCTCGACCAGCTGCCTCGCGCCGCCGGGCAGCTTCTCCTCCGCGTGCTGGAACAGGAACCGCACCTCGCCGGCGAGCTCGTCCCGCCGCGCCGACAGCGCCTGCGCGGCCCCGAGCAGCATCGCCGTGTGACCGTCGTGCCCGCACGCGTGCATCACGCCCGGCCGCGTGGACGCGAACTCGAGCCCGCTCTCCTCCTGGATCGGCAGCGCATCCATGTCGGCCCGCAGTGCCAGCACGCGGCCGGGTCGCGCGCCGCGGAGCGTTGCGACGACCGCCGTCGGCGCCGGCCGCGCGATCTCGAGGCCGTCGAGCGACCGCAGCGCCTCCTCGACGTACTGCGACGTCTCGACCTCCTCGAACGACAGCTCGGGGTTCGCGTGCAGATGCCGACGCCAGGCGATCGCCTGCTGCTCGAGCTCCGGTGAGACCAGCGCGCTCACGCCCTGATTCTGACTAACGTGTCCCGCCCATGGCCGAAGAGCCGTTCACCGACGTCGCGACGATGGACAAGATCGTCTCCCTCTGCCGCCGGCGCGGCTTCGTGTTCCCGTCGTCGGAGATCTACGGCGGCATGAGCTCGACCTACGACTACGGGCACTACGGCGTGCTGATGAAGAACGCGATCCGCGAGCGCTGGTTCCGCGCGATGGTGCAGGAGCGCGAGGACATCGTCGCGCTCGACTCGGCGGTCATCCTCCATCCGCACGTGTGGGAGGCGTCCGGTCACGTCGAGGGTTTCACCGACCCGCTCGTCGACTGCCGAACGTGCAAGCTGCGGTTCCGCGCCGACCACATCGCCAGCTCGCAATGCGGCCGGAAGCCCTCCAAGCACCCGGGCGAGACGCCGGACTGCGATCTCACCGAGGCCCGCCAGTTCAACCTGATGTTCGAGACGACGGTCGGCCCCGTCGAGGAGTCGGGCTCGAAGGCCTTCCTGCGGCCGGAGACCGCGCAGGGGATCTTCGTCAACTTCAAGAACGTCTCGCAGCTGGCGCGGCGCAAGCCGCCGTTCGGCATCGCGCAGGTCGGCAAGTCGTTTCGCAACGAGATCACACCGGGGAACTTCCTCTTCCGCGTCCGCGAGTTCGAGCAGATGGAGATGGAGTTCTTCGTGCCGCCGCCCGAGGCCGACCGCTGGTATCGCTACTGGCTCGACCAGCGGCTCGGCTGGTACCTCGCCCACGGCCTGCGCAAGAGCCGGCTGCGCGTCCGCGAGCACGGCGAGGACGAGCGCTCGCACTACTCGCAGGCGACGAGTGACATCGAGTACCTGTACCCGATCGGCTGGTCGGAGCTCGAGGGCGTCGCGAACCGCGGCGACTACGACCTGATGCGGCACACGGAGTTCTCGTCGACGAAGCTCGAGTACGTCGGGCCGGACGGGGAGCGCTACACGCCGTTCGTGATCGAGCCGGCTGTGAGCATCGAGCGCATCTTCGTCGCGCTGCTCGTGGACGCCTACGACGAGGAGACCGTCGCCGAGCGCGAGCGCACGGTACTTCGGCTCCACCCGCTGATCGCGCCGATCAAGGCGGCGATCCTGCCGCTCGTCGGCAAGAACGCGGACATGGTCGGCAAGGCGCGCGCCCTCTACGAGGAGCTGCGGACGCGGCACTTCGTCGAGTACGACGACAGCGCTGCAATCGGACGCCGCTATCGGCGTCAGGACGAGATCGGCACGCCGTTCGCGTTCACGATCGACGACCAGACGCTCGAGGACGACACGATCACGATCCGCGACCGCGACTCGCTCGCGCAGGAACGGCTTCCGATCGGTGCCGCGGCGGGGTTCCTCGAGGACGCGCTCGCGAGGCCCTGGCAGACGCCGAAGGGCGACTAGCTCTCAGCCCGAGGCTTCGCCGATGAAGTAGGCGATCGGGTCGGCCAGCAGGTCGGCGACCACGCTGCCGATCAGCCCGCCGCCGGCCGCTCGGGCGATCCCCCCGCGCAGGGCCTTCTGGATCGTCGCCTTGCTCCACCGCACCTTCTTGGTGCCGAGCGACGGAGCGAAGGACAGGACGAGCTCCTCGCGCGACGTGTGCAGCGAGCACGCCGCCCCGTTCAGGCCGGAGAGCGCGACCCGCTGGATGGCAGCGTCGATCGAGCCGAAGATGCCGCCCTCGCTCAGGTGCGGCTGCGCCTTGCACGGATCCGCGAGCTTCGCCTCGCCGAAGTCGATCGCGCCCATCGAGAGCTCGACGGCGATCAGCGCGAGCGCCGCCGCGCCGAGCGCGCACAGGACAAGCCGCGAGCCCGAGAGCCGCCTCATCGATCCGGCTCCTTCTCCCGGAGCATCCGCGCCGGGATCAGCGCGAGCAACGCGAAGAGCGCGGATAGAAAGAACGCCGACCGGAACGCGCGCGTCACGACGCCGCGAAGGGTGTCGAGGAGCGTGTCGCGGGCGGCGCGCAGGTTGGCGTCGGTCTTCGCGCCACGGTCGTCGAACGGCTTGGCCAGGTCGGGAATCGAGCCGGTCTGCGCCGCGGTGAACTCGTCCCGCATGGCGAGCGCGATCGGCACCTTGTCGCTGATCGGGATCGGGCTGTCGAGGACGACGCGCGTGCCGGCGAGTGTGGCCGGCTGCTGGGAGGCGTTGAGGTCGTGCGTCAGCAGCGGCGCGATCAGCGCGACGGAGGCGACGAGGCCGAGGTGGCGTGCGCCGACGGTGATCGTTCCGCTGCGGAGCGGCGCGTGCTCGGCGTCGATCGAGTCGACGGTCAGGACGGGTACGGCGAGGCCGAGCCCGAGGCCGCAGAAGGCGAGCGAGATCGCGAGGAGCGCGTCGCTGATCGCCGGCATCAGCGCGAGCGCGATCAGGCCGCCCGCGAGCAG
>CAVZNV010000009.1:0-17892 GCA_963776735.1 uncultured Actinomycetes bacterium | reverse complement strand
TGCTGATCGCATGGCTCCTCTTCCCGCTCGTGCTGGCCGCGCTCGCGCTCGGCTGCGGCCTGCTGCTGCAGCGAGCGGCCGGCTCGACGGCGCTGCCGAACGGGCTCCTGTTGCCGGCCGGCGTCGCGGTGATCGTCGTCGCGTCGCTGTTCCCGCCGCTGTTCGAGTCGACCGCGTTCCTCGCGACGCCGCTCGTCGTCGCGCTCGCGGCGATCGGCTACGGCCTCGCATGGCCGTTCGAGAAGCTGCGGCGGCCGGACTGGTGGGCTCTCGGAGCGGGCGCCGCGACCTACCTCGCCTTCGGCGCACCGGTGCTCGGAGCCTGGCGGGAGACGTTCCTCGGCTACATCAAGCTCGACGACACGGCGACGTACCTCGCCATGCTCGACCGTTACCTCGGCCACGGGTACAACGTCTCCGACTTCCCCGTCGACCTACTCGAGAACGCTGGAGACGAGCCTCTCGACCGGGTACCCGATGGGCTCGCTGATGCCGCTCGGCGTCGGCCACACGCTCCTCTCGACGGACACGGCCTGGCTCTGGCAGCCGTACCTCTGCTTCCTGGCGGCGATGGTCGCGATCGGCGTGTACGCGCTGGCCGCGCCGCTCGTGCGCACCCGCTGGCCGCGTGCCGTGGCCGCGGCGACGGCGGCGAGCGCAGCGCTCCTGTACGGCTACGTGCTCTGGGGCGGGATCAAGGAGCTCTCGGAGGCGTTCCTGCTCATCCTCGTCTCGGCGCTCCTGCCCGTGTTCCTGCGCGCGCCGGGGATCTGCTCGGCGCTGCCGCTCGCGATCGCGGCCGCGGCGACCGTCGGAGTGCAGAGCGCGGCCGGCGCAGCATGGCTCGCCGTTCCGGCCGTGATCGCCGCCGTCGTGCTCTGGCGCCGCCGCGACCGCCGCGAGAGCGCGTGGGCCGCGGGGGCGCTGGTCGTCTTCGCGCTCGTGCTCGCGATTCCCACACTCTCGGCGGCGACGATGTGGTTCGGCCACACCGGTGCGTTCACGAGCAGCAGCGAGTACGGCAACCTTGCGTGCAACGGTCGCTACCGGGCGCTCGACTGGTCGCAGATTTCGGAATCTGGCCGTCCGGGGACTTCCGCTGCGGGCCGGTGAGCAGCACTGCGACTGGTGTGCTGGTCGCGCTCGTGGTGATCGGCGCCGTCCTCGCGCTCGTCGTCGCATGGCGCCGGCGCGGACTCGGCCTCCTCACGTACGCGATCACGGCACTCATCGCGAGCTCCTTCTTCTTCTGGAGAGGGTCTCCGTGGATCGGCGGGAAGGCAATCGCGATCGCCTCGCCACTCTTCCTCGGCCTGGCGCTGATCGCCGGCGGCTGGCTGTTCGAGCAAGGCCGCCGGATCGAGGCTCTGCTCGCAGTGGCCGCAATCATCTTCGGCGTCGCCTGGTCCGATGCGCTCGCCTACCACGACGCCTTCCTGGCGCCGAACGGGCGGCTGACCGAGCTGGAGGCGATCGGCAACCGCTTCGCGGGCCAGGGGCCGGCGCTGGAGCTGGACTACGACCCGTACGGCGCGCGCCACTTCCTGCGCAAGCTCGACGCCGAGCAGACGTCCGAGCTGCGCTTCCACGCGATCCTGCTGCGGACCGGCCGGCAGCTCGAGATCGGAGCGTCGGCCGACCTGGACGAGATCGCGCTCCCCGACCTCCTCTACTACCGAACGCTCGTGATCCGGGACGCGCCGTCGACGAGCCGTCCGCCGTCGATTTACCAGCCCGTCGCGGCCGGTCGTCACTATCAGGTCTGGCAGCGGCCGGTGTCCGGCTTCCCGACGATCGTCAACCACCTCCCGCTCGGCGACCGGTTCCACGCCGCGGCGGTGCCGAAGTGCTCGGACGTGCTCGAGCTGGCGAAGGAAGCCGGGCCGACCGGCCGCCTCGCCGCCGTGATCCGCCCGACGAACATCGCCGTCGACCTGAGTGGCACGCCGCCGGGTGTCGAGGGCGGGTTCGGCGAGACGGCCGGGCTCGAGCACCCGTCCGGCTCGGCCGCGTGGCAGCTCCAGTTCACCGCTCCCCAGGCCGGCGACTACGAGATCGGGATCGACGGGTCGTTCCGGAGCAGGCTCGAGCTGCTCGTCGACGGCCAGGAGGTCGCGTCCGACCGGAACGTGCTGCAGTGGCCGAGCAACTACGAGCCGCTCGCGACCGTGCGGCTGCCGAAGGGAGTCCACCGGCTCGAGTTCCGCTACGACGGCCCGGACGTCGACCCTGGCAGTGCCGGAATCGGGTACTTCGGGCTCGGCCCAGTGATCGTCGGTCGGACGGGCCCCGACCTGCCCGTCACCTACGTGAAGCCCGCGGACGCGCGCTCGCTCTGCGGCAAGACGCTCGACTGGGTCGAGGCCGTCCGGCCGGCATAGGCGGCAGGCGAACGCCGGGAAGCGCGCGGCTCCCCGGCGTCCGCGTGGTGCGAGGTCAGCTCCGGACGAGGTTGCTCGTCGCAGAGGTGTAGGTCGGGAGGGCCTGGCTGAGCGTCAGGTAGGCGCGCAGCCGGAGACCGTGCCGGACCGACAGCCGGAACGTCGCCGTCGAGAAGATCGTCGGCGAGATCCCGGACGAGCGGTGCGTCAGGAAGACGCGCTTCACGGCAACCCAGCGGCCGTGGACGAACGCCTGCACCGTGACGTAGTGACCGACGAACTTGGTCGCCGCGGTCAGGCGGACGTACAGGGAGCCGTGGGCGACGTGCGAGAGGCGGAGGAGCGGCCGGACGTTGATCGACAGGCCGTCGCTGGTGGCGCCGTCGCCCTTGGCGACGTACACCGTGCGCATGCGCGGCGTGACGG
This sequence comes from uncultured Actinomycetes bacterium, assembly GCA_963776735.1. Taxonomy (GTDB): domain Bacteria; phylum Actinomycetota; class Thermoleophilia; order Gaiellales; family Gaiellaceae; genus PALSA-612. The sequence continues at coordinate 15,085 of CAVZNV010000009.1, read as the reverse complement.
TCTTCGTGAAGTTGCCGTTCGCATCCGTGGTCGTGGAGCCGACCACCTGCAGCGACCGGGCGATGCCCGGCCGGGCCATGATCGAGACGGTGTCACCGGCCGACGCGCCCGAGATCGTCCCGGTGAGCGTCACGGAGCCACCGTAGTTCACGGCCTTGACGGTCGAGTTCAGCGTCGCCTGCACCGACGAGGACGAGCGGATCGTGCTCGACTGATGCGAGATCGACGCGGCGCTGCCCTCCGCGTTCGTCGCGACCACGACGACGCGGAGCGTGTTGCCGACGTCCAGGGAGCTCGGCTGGTAGGTCTGGCTGGTCGCGCCGAGGATGCTCGCGCAGTTGGCACCGGCGGTGTCACACCGCTGCCAGTGGTACGCGAACGTCGGCGTGGCGCCGTTCCAGACGCCGTTCGACGCCGTCAGCGTGTTGTCCTGGATCGCCGAGCCGCTGATCGACGGCGCCGTCGAGTTGACCGGCGCGTTCGTCGGCGCGGCCTTCACGAGGCCGGTCGGCGCCGAGCTGCGGACGTTGCGGCCTGCAGAGTTGGTCGCCGTCACCTGCACGGCGAGCCGGTGCCCCAGGTCGTCCGAGGTCAGGATGTACGTCTGGCTCTGAGACGCCTCCCCGATGTCCGTACAGCCAGAGCCGGTCGAGCTGCACCGCGCCCACTGGTACGTGTACGTGATCGGGGCGGTACCGCTCCAGGCGCCGACGTGAGCCGTCAGCACCTTGCCGACCACCAGCGAACCGGTGACCGTCGGCCTCGACGTGTTCGTCGGCGGCGTGGTCTGCGCCGACGCGACGGCGGTCGAGACCATCGCTGCGACCGCGACGATCATCGTCGCCGCGAGCGTGGCCAAGGACCGCCGACCGTGCATTCTCCGTTTTGCGTTCATTCGCTTCCTACCTCCTTCTGTCTCAGGAGGCCTTGCCGGAAGGCGGCGGCGCCACGCGGAATCGCTGCAAAAAGCAGGCAAAAGACCCGTGAAGAAAGCCGGAAGGGAGGCTCCATGCGGCCTCCCCTCGTGCGTTTCGGCGCGAACTAGAGGCGGAGACGGTGACCTCGCCGCCGTCGACGCTCGACGGCGCCACGCCGGGCATGTTCTCGGACAGCCACGACCTGGCCGCCTGCGTCGACGCGTCCGCGCTCGCCTCGTCGTCTACGGCCCGAGTACCTTCTTCGCCACGTTGGCCGTGCCCTGGAGGCGGATGTCCCGCGACGACGAGCCGACGAGGATCCGGTACGTCCCGCCGGGCACGACCCAGCCGTGCTTGCCCGTGTCCCAGATCGCGAACGCGCGCGGGTCGAGAGTCAGCGTGACGGTCTGCGACTGGCCGGGCTGGAGGAAGACCTTCTGGAACGCCTTCAGCTGCTGCGGCGGCTCGCCCGCGGAGGCCGGGTCGCCGAGGTAGAGCTGCGCGACCTCGGCGCCCGCCCGGCTGCCCGTGTTCTTCAGCGTGAACGAGACGGTGGCCGTGTCCGCCCCGCCGTTCGCCTTCACGGACAGCGCGCTGTAGCCGAACGTCGTGTACGAGAGGCCGTAGCCGAACGGGAACAGCGGCGCGATGTTCTTCGCGTCGTACCAGCGGTAACCCACGTCGAGCCCTTCCGAGTAGACGGCGTGGCCGTTCACCCCCGGGTACTGCTGGGCGGTCTGCGTCGGGAGGTCGCCCTGCGCCTTCGGGAAGGTCTCCGGCAGCTTTCCGGACGGGTTCACGTCGCCGAAGAGGAGCGCGGCGATCGCGTTGCCGTCCTCCTGGCCCGGGTACCACGCCTGGAGGATCCCCTTGACCTGGTCGACCCACGGCATCAGCACCGGGCCGCCCGTGTTCAGGACGACGACCGTGTTCGGATTGGCGGCGGCGACCGACTCGATCAGCTTGTCCTGGTCGATCGGCAGCGTCTCGCAACCCGCGAGCGTGCAGATCGTGTCGGTGTCCTGGAGGTTCGCGCGGTCGGTGCCTTCCGAGTCCTCCTGGCCGACGAAGACGACGGCGACGTCCGAGACGGTGGCGGCCGCGACCGCGTCCACGGTCGACGAACCGTCCGCGTACACGACCGTGTCGCCGTTCCCGAGCGCGCGCTGAGTGATCCCCTGCACCGGACTGACGACGTCCTGCTTGCCGCCCGCCTCCGGGATGTGCGAGCTGCCGGCGCCGTTGTAGTAGTTCTGCACCGCCGGCCCGGCCGGCTGGCCGACGACGGCGATCTTCTTCCCCTGGCCGGTCAGCGGCAGGACTGCGCCCGAGTTCTTCAGCAGCACGGTGCCGTCCTCGGCGACCTGGCGGGCGAGCGTGATGTCCTCGGGCCGCTCGACGTCCGCCGCGTAGGCGTTCGGCTCCGCCGCGGGCGGGTCGTCGAAGACGCCGATCCGGAACATCGTGCGCAGGATGCGGAGCACCATGTCGTCGAGCCGCGCCTCCGGCACCTGGCCGTCCTGGACCGCGGTCTTGAGCGCGGAGCCGAAGTAGGTCGACTGGTACATCTCCATGTCGAGCCCGGCGTTCGCGGCCGGCGCGGTCGAGTGGGTCGCGCCCCAGTCGGACATGACGAAGCCGGTGAAGCCGAACTCGCTCTTGAGGATGCTCGTCAGCAGCGTCGGCTGCTCGCACGAGTAGATCGAGTTCACCTCGTTGTAGGCGCACATCACCGAGCCGACCTGGCCCTGCTTCACCGCCGTCTCGAACGGCTGCAGCTCGAGCTCGTGCAGGGTGCGCTCGTCGACGTCCTCGGAGATCGTCTGGCGGTTCGTCTCCTGGCTGTTCTCCGCGTAGTGCTTGACCGTGGCGATCACGTGCTCGCCCTGGATGCCCTGGATCACGGCCGCGCCGACCTGGCCGGAGAGGTACGGGTCCTCGCCGAACGCCTCGAAGTTGCGGCCGTTCATCGGGACGCGGGCGAGGTTGACGTCCGGCGCCAGCATCACGTCGATGCCCTTGTGCCACGACTCCCAGCCGACTGCGTCGCCGAGGCGGCGGTCGAGCGACGGATCCCAGCTCGACGCCTGCGCGATCGGCGCCGGGAACGCCGTCGTGTCCGTCTGGCCGTCCCCCACTCCCTGCCCGGCGTCGTTCAGGTACAGGTCGGGGATGCAGAGCGTGGCGTTGCCGGGCACGCGGCCGGCCACGCCGTACTCGGTGAGGATTTGGCCGTCGCCGTGGACCATCGCGATCTTGTCGTCGAGCGTCATCGCGGCGAGAAGCATCTGCGCGCGCTGGTCCGGCGTTTTCGACGTGTCCATCCACGGGCAGGCGGCCGATGCTCGCGCAGTCGCGGAAGCACCGAGTGCGGCAGCGATCCCGCAGACGGCGAGGAGGACGAGGGCTGACGTGACGAGGGTGCGGCGGTGCATGAGAGCTCCTTGGTCGGGTGTACCGGCTCACCGTTGAAGACCGCGAAGCGTGCGTTTTCTTGCAGAGCGAACTACGATGCGCGCCGTGGACGCGGTGATCAGCGCCCGTGGTCTGCACAAGAGCTACGGCGCGGTGGAAGCTGTGGCAGGCATCGATCTCCAGGTCGAGAAGGCCGAGATCTTTGCGTTCCTCGGGCCGAACGGGGCCGGCAAGACCACGACCGTCGAGATCCTCGAGGGTTTCCGCGGCCGCACGAGCGGCGAGGTCACCGTGCTCGGCGAGGATCCCGCGAAGGCCGGCGCCGCGTGGCGCGACCGGATCGGGGTCGTGCTTCAGGAGTCGGCGGCCGAGCCTGGTCTGACCGTCCGCGAATGCCTCGACCTCTACGCGGGCTACTACTCGAAGCCGCGCGGGATCATGGAGACGCTGGCGCTGACCGGGCTCGAGGACAGGGCCGACGTCCGCGGTGAGCAGCTCTCTGGCGGTCAACGGCGGCGCCTCGACGTCGCGCTCGCCCTGATCGGCGATCCGGAGCTGATCTTCCTCGACGAGCCGACGACCGGCTTCGACCCGTCCGCACGCCGGCAGGCGTGGGACGTCGTCCACGGGCTGCGCGACCTGGGCAAGACGGTCTTCCTGACGACCCACTACATGGACGAGGCGGAGAACCTCGCCGACCGGATCGCCGTCATCGCGCAGGGGAGGATCGTCGCGGAGGGCACGCCGGGCTCGCTCGGCGGCCGCGACCGCATGGCCGCGACGATCCGCTTCACGCTCCCGGAGGGCACAGCGCTTGGCGAGCTCCCCGACGGCCTGGCGAGGCTCGCCGACCCGGCGTCCGACGGGCGCGTGACGCTCCGTACCCAGGCGCCGCTCGTCGCGCTCCGCGACCTGGCCGACTGGGGGCTCGCCCGCGGCCTCGAGCTACCGGACATCGAGGTACGGCGGCCGACGCTCGAGGACGTCTACCTCGAGCTGACGGCGGCGCAAGAGGTGCCGACGTGACCCACGGCGTCCGGCTCGTCTTGCACCAGGCGCGCTACGACCTGCTCAGCTTCCTGCGCAACCGGCAGGCGCGCTTCTTCACGCTGATCCTGCCGCTGCTCTTCCTCGTCATCTTCGTCAGCGTCTTCGGCAACCACCGCGTCGGCCCGCAGCACGTGAAGGCGTCGACGTACTACGTGCCGGGCCTGTCGGCGCTCGCGATCATCGCCGCCTCGTTCGTGAACCTCGTCATCTCGCTGACGGCGGCGCGCGAGGCGGGCGTGCTCAAGCGCCGCCGTGCGACGCCGATGCCGGCCTGGGCGCTGATCGCTGCGCGGACGCTGACGGCGATGGCGATCTCGCTCGTCGTCATGACGGTGCTGCTGCTGGTCGGCCGCTTCGCCTACGGAGTGCGGCTGCCCAGCTCGACGATCCCCGGCGTGCTGCTGACGGCGGTGGTCGGCTCGGCGACGTTCTGCGTCCTCGGCTACGCGATCACGACCGTGATCGGCTCGGAGGACGCGGCCCAGCCGATGGTGCAGGCGATCATGCTGCCGCTCTACTTCATCTCCGGCGTCTTCATCCCGAACGTGAACCTGCCGGCGTGGCTCCAGGACGTGGCCAAGGTCTTCCCGGTGCAGCACCTCTCGGACGGGCTCCACAAGGCGTTCGACCCCGCGACGCACGGGACGGGCATCGTCTGGAGCGACCTCGGCGTGCTCGCGCTCTGGGCCGCGGCCGGGCTCCTGATCGCGCTCACCCGCTTCGCCTGGACACCCCACGCATCGCGGGCCTAGCTCTTGTACGGATAGAAGCCTTTCTTGTCACCGGCGTCCCAGGCCTCTCGCAGGCCGGGCGTCGCCAGCTCCCAGTCGGGCCGGATGGCCTGCGTGACCTCGCGCAGGTCGCGGCGCAGGTCCTCGGCCGACGGCCGGCCCCAGAACCAGTAGCCGTTGTAGACGCTGTGGATCACCAGCCCCGGCCTGAGAACGAACGTGTACGGGATCATGGGGTCGTGGTGCGGGTCGGTGTACTCCTGGATGTCGAGGTCCTTCTGGATCTTCCGACCGGCGTCCGAGAGGAACGTCCACTGCGCCCCGACCGAGGCCCGGAACTCGTTGACCTCCAGGATGTTGTCGGTCGAGATGGTGACGATCTGCGTGTACGCCACGGCGATCTTCGGGTACAGGGCCGCGAGTTCGAGGTGCTGCTGATGGTCCTTGGGGCAGAACTGCCCGCGCGAGAGCACGAGGATCATCGGGTCGCGTCCCTGCAGCTCGCTGAGCGTGCGCCGCGTCTTCGTGTGGTCGGTCAGCTCGTAGTCGGGGAAGACGGCGCCGGGAACGATGTCTGCGCGCATGCGTGCTCCTTCGTCGAGGTCGGATCGTGAGCTCCGATCCACTCTACGACCGGATCGGCCGCGGCTATTCCCCGATCCGGCGGGCCGACCCTCGCTTCGCGGCTGCGATCCGGCGGTCACTCGGCGACGCGCGCAGCGTCGTCAACGTCGGCGCCGGGGCGGGCTCGTACGAGCCGCCCGACCTGGACGTGACCGCGGTCGAGCCGTCGCCGGTGATGATCGCGCAGCGACCGCCGGGCTCGGCGCCGGTCGTCCAGGCCTTTGCGAGCAGCTGCCGTTCCCGGACGACTCGTTCGACGCGGCGATGGCGATCGTCACCATCCACCACTGGCGCGACGTCGACGCAGGGCTCGCCGAGATGCGGCGCGTCGCCCGGCGCCGGGTCGTCGTGCTCGCGTTCGACTACCGCGTCGGCGCGCAGAGGTGGATCGTCCGCGACTACCTGCCCGAGATGGTGGCCGTGCACAACGCCTCGTACCCGGCGATCGCCCGTGTTTGCGCCGCGCTGCCCGGAGCGACGGTGGACGTCCTGCCCGCTCCGAACGACTGTACGGATCGCATGTTCGCGACGCTCTGGGCGCGGCCCGAGCAGCACTTCGATCCGGATGTGCGCGCAGGGACGTCCGCCTGGGACGCCGTGGGGCCTCAGGTGGCCGAGCGCGCCGTCGCCGAGCTGCGCCGTGACCTCGAGTCCGGCGCGTGGGACGCGCGGCACGGGCGCCTGCGCACGCTCTCGCAACTGGACGTGGGCCTCCGCCTGATCCGCGCCGAACTCGAGTCATGGCCAGGCTGATCTACTCGACGATCACATCGCTCGACGGCCAGGTCGCCGACGCGCTGGGCCGCTTCGACTGGGCGATGCCGGACGAGCAGGTGCATTCCTTCGTCAACGAGCTCGAGCGCCCGCTCGGGACGTACCTCTACGGACGGCATATGTACGAGGTGATGCGCGCCTGGGAGTCGTGGCCGGTCGAGCGCGAGTCGTCAGTCACGCGCGACTTTGCCGCGATCTGGCGCGCTGCCGACAAGATCGTCTACTCGCGGACGCTCGACTCGGTCTCGACATCGCGCACGCGGCTGGAGCGCGAGTTCGACCCCGCCGCGGTACGGGAACTCGTGGAATCGGCGGAGCGAGACGTCAGCGTCGGCGGGCCTTCCCTCGCCGCCCACGCGCTGCGGGCGGGACTGGTGACCGAGCTCCACCAGATCGTCGCGCCCGTGGTCGTCGGAGGCGGGACGCACTGGCTGCCTGCAGACGTGCGCCTCGACCTCGACTTGCTCGAAGAGCGCCGGTTCGCCAACGGGATGGTCTCGCTCCGCTACCGGGTCGGTTGACTTGTCCCGGCTCGTCTCCAGCGTCAGACTGAGGACGTCCCGGCAGGCAGCTCGAGAGGAGGTGCCGTGCGGAAGGAAGTCCAGACGAAGGCGGGGAGCTGCCCCGACCACGGAGCCGTGCAGGCGACGCGGGAGATCCCCGGCGCCGGCTTTCCCTTCATCGTCAACGCCGTGCGCCGCTGGCTCGCGAAGCGGCGGCCGTTCCGGTGCCCCGAGTGCGGGACACCGGTGACGACCACAGGGAGCTAGCGACCGGCGGCGTACAGGGACTTCTTCGACGCGTGGTCGGCGCCGTCGAGGTCCCAGGTCAGGCTCGACTCGACCGAGACGACGCCCGGAACCCGCCGCGCGAGCGATGCCGCGAGCTCGCCGTCCGACCTCGAGCCGACGTGGCCGGCCAGCCGGACGACTCCGTGCTCCACGCCGACGGTCACCTGCTCGGGCGCGATCCAGAGCGTGCGCAGGACGACCTCCTCGCGGATCTCGCGCGCGATCTCCTCGTCCGGTCGCACGAACGCGCGCACGAGGTCGGCGCGCGTGACGATCCCGAGCAGCACGCCCTCCTCGTCGACGACCGGCAGCCGGTTCACGTGCGCGTCGATCATCTTCCCAGCAGCCTCCGAGACCGGGCGGCCCGGCGCGATCGTGATCGCGGGCGACGTCATCGCCTCCCCGGCCGTCACCGCGCGGAGCTTGTCGCCGACTTCAACGCCTTCGGAGAACAGGAGCCCGACGAGCCCGTGATGCGGCGGCTGGACCCCGCGTTCCTTGACGAGGATGTCGGCTTCCGAGACGACGCCGACGACGGCGCCCCCCTCGACGACGGGGACACCCGAGACGCCGAGGTTCGTGAGCACCAGCGCGACGTCCTTGAGCGATGTGTCGGGCGCGACCGTGGTCACGTCTCTGGTCATCACGTCTTGCACCTTCATGGCTCAGTCCTCCGTGTTCGCGTGCGGCCAGTGTCCGCCTCACACCGGCCGCACGCATCCGTGGCGGAGCCACGCCCGACTGCGGGTTTTCCGCAGGTAGGGAGGCTCCGATGAAACGTGGCTGAGGTCGCCCGGCCGCGACGGACGTCGAGCTGACTGCGTCCTCAGTCGCGCCCGTACCCTCCGGGTACGAACGCTCCCTGCGTCCTTCCATCAGGACGCCCATCGCACCCGATCGACGTGCAACGTCCCACCGGAGCCTCCTCAGTCCTTGTACGGATCGACGACGTCGCGGCCGGCCATGGCCACGCCGAGCGGGCGCAGCGTGTGCTTGACGCGGATCGAGCCGGCGTGTGCCTCGAGCACCTCCGGCAGGCGCTTGTAGGCCTCCGGCGCCTCGTCCGCGCCGCCGCCGATCAGCACGATCCCCTGCTCGCGCAGTCGCTCCTGCACCGCCGGCCAGTCGACGAGCCCCGGCTTGACCTGCACCGGCACGCGCGCCTGGCGCAGCTTCGAGCCGTGGATCAGGCACGTGCCCGGCCCTTCAGCCGTGTACGCGCAGTCGCGGTGCCCGCACGCCCAGCGCTTGACGCGGCGCACGCGCCCGGCCGCCTGCGAGCGGCTCATCACGCGGCCGGCGCCGTGGACGGTGGAGTAGAGCGACTCGGCGGCCTTCGGCCCGTCGACGCCTTCCAGGATCACGGACTCGTCGCCCATCGAGCCGCCGACGAAGCCCTCCTGACCCGGGCGTGCGGGCGTGCAGCCCTTGCGGATCACCCAGTAGTCGCGGCCGAAGTGCTCCTCGCGCCAGGCGAAGTTGTGGTGGTTGTGCACCTCGTGGGTCGCGTCGGCTCCGAGGATCTCGAGCACCTTCGCGACGACGACGTCGCGTCCGGCGTACGCGTACTCGCCGGCGAGCTCCATCGCCGCGACGTAGGACTGACCGAGCTCGGAGTCGATCTCGAACAGCACCGGCGACGAGTCCATCTCGCCGTCGCGCGCCTTCGCCCCGAACGAGAGCCCCTGCGCGAGCGCGAGGAACCCGGACGCCGTCTTGTGCCCGAAGCCGCGCGATCCGAAGTGGACGCCGACCCAGATCAGGCCCTCCTCGTCCTCCATCAGGTTCACGTAGTGGTTGCCGGCGCCGACGGTGCCGAGCTGCGCCGCCGCCAGGTCGGCAAGCCCCCGCTGCGGCGCGAACTCCGCCGCGCGGATCTGCTCCAGCACCGGGTGGTCCGCGCGCTCCGCCGCCGGCACGCCCATGCCGAACGACACGCGCCTCGTGATCTCCCGCATGAGGCGCTGGACGCCGCCGAGCGCGTCGAGGTCGGCGCGGGTCAGCTCCGTGCGCGCGGCCTTGTTGCCGCAGCCGATGTCGTAGCCGACCCCGGACGGGGAGACGTAGCCCTCGTAGGCGATGCCGCCGCCGATCGGCTGCGAGTAGCCGGGGTGATGGTCGGCGCAGAGCACGCCGAACTCGGCGTCGCCCGCCGTCATGCAGCGCTCGAGCTGCTCGAGGCTGCGCTGGTCGATGGTTCCGAACGTGGTGATCTTCATCTCGATCCTCCTCCCGGATTGTGGCGCCCGGGAAACGCGTCGGCGCCCCCGCCTGGACCGCTCGGCGGGGGCGCGTCCGTCATCACGCGGCCTGTTGCGGCCGCTCCGGGCCCGTGCGCGGGGCCCGAGCTTCGTCGCGTGCCTCTCGCCTGCTCCGCAGCGCGACCACCTTGGCCGAACGCTCCTGCGCCGGCTGGGGGACGAGCCTGAGCGGGCGAAGACGATGCACGTACAACATCGCTCCTCCTTTCCGAAAATGTACAGGCAAAAGCAGATGCAATTCTCGGCATCGATTTTCAGGCGCCGAAGCGCCCGCTGCTCTTCTCGGGGCTCTAGCTGGGCTCGGTTGTGGACTGCATCAAGCTGGTCATCACCTCTGGTTTTCGGCCCGTTCGCCGCGGGCCAGCACTGTCGCGGGCAACAAAAAAGCGACCCGTCGGGTCGCCCTCGATCGGTCGCTATGCGGCTAGAGACCTAGCGCGCACGCCTCCCGGGGAGGGCAACGGTCACGTCGAACCGGCGCACGGCGATTCGCCTGCTCGCGCAGGGCATCGCCGTTGCGGCCTGGGCTGTTGCGAGCAGGGCCGCTTTCGGCTCGAGCGTGTTGGTGGGCAAATGCATCGACATCTCCGGCCCCGGAGAATAGACGACGGACACCGATTTGGCAAGCAATCCGTCGACCGATTCACGAGATCGACGCAAGAATGACGCGAACAATCGGCCGCGGTATGTTGCGGCTTTCCCACACCGGCCGGTGCCGAAGATCCGCCGATGACGTGTCGCCTGCACGGACTTAGCGTGGAGGCGAACCCCGAGAGAAGGAGCTCCCATGCCCGTCCGAGTGGCAGTCAACGGCTTCGGCCGCATCGGCCGCGCCACCCTCAGGTCCGCCTTCGAGCGCGAGGCGGACGTCGAGTTGGTCGCGATCAACGACCTCTTCGAGACACCCGTGATGGCCCACCTGCTCCGGCACGACAGCGTCTACGGTCGCTTCAGCCGGCCGGTCGAGACAACCGACCGCGGGCTCGTCGTCGACGGTCACGAAGTGGCCGTCTTCCAGGAGAAGGATCCGGCCGCGCTGCCCTGGCGCGAGCTCGAGGTCGACGTCGTGATCGAGTCGACCGGCGTCTTCCGCACCGGTGCCGCGGCCTCCGCGCACCTCGAAGCCGGCGCGCGCAAGGTGATCCTCTCGGCGCCGGCGAAGGACGCCGTGCCGATGTTCGTGCTCGGCGTCAACTTCGACAGGTACGACCCCGAGACCGACGACGTGATCTCGAACGCCTCGTGCACGACGAACTGCCTGGCGCCCGTCGCCAGGGTGCTGCACGATACGCTCGGCATCCGCCACGGACTGATGACCACCGTTCACGCCTACACAGCCGACCAGCGCCTGGTCGACCTGCCGCACAAGGACCTGCGGCGGGCTCGGGCTGCGGCGCTCAACCTCATCCCGACCACGACCGGGGCCGCGAAGGCCATCGGCCTCGTCATCCCGGAACTGGACGGGAAGCTGAACGGCTACTCGGTGCGCGTTCCCGTGCCGACCGGGTCGCTCGTCGACCTCGCAGTCGAGGTCGAGCGGCCGACGACGGTCGAGGAAGTCAACGCGGCCTTCGCCGAGCGTGCCGACACGGGCGAGCTCGAGGGCATCCTCGCGTACAGCGAGGAGCCGCTCGTGTCCTCCGACGTCATCGGCTCGCCGTACTCGTCCGTCTTCGACGCCGGCTTGACGAGCGTCGTCGACGGAACGCAGGTGAAGGTCGTCGCGTGGTACGACAACGAGTGGGGCTATGCGACGAGGCTCGTCGACCTGGCCGAGCGCGTGCTCGCGCCCGTGACCGCAGGAGTCGCCGCCTAGTGGCCGGCTTCGTGGTCGTCGGAGTCGACGGCTCCGAGAGCAGTCTCGCCGCGCTTCGCGTCGCCGCCGAGGAGGCGGCGGCGCGAAACGCGAAGCTGCACATCGTCGTCGCGTGGCACGTTCCGCTCGCCGTCTACACGGACGGGCTCCCGCCGCCGCCCGAGGTCGCGACCGACATGCAGGAAGCGGCCGAGGAGATCGCCGGGGAGGCCGAGGCGAAGGTGCCGGCCGGGATCGAATACGAGATCAGGCTTCGCGAGGGCCAGCCGCAGGACGTGCTGGTCGAGGAGTCCGAGGGCGCCGAGGTGCTCGTGGTCGGCTCGCGTGGGCTCGGCGCGTTCTCACGGCTCGTGCTCGGCTCGGTCAGCGAGCACGTCTCGCACCACGCCACGTGTCCGGTCGTCGTCGTGCCGCCGAGCGACACGGACGACCGCGAGCCGGCGAGCTAGAGCTCCGGCTACCAGGTCTTGGCGCGGGCCGGCGGGTCGGGCGGGCGAACGCGGATGCGCGCGTCCACCGCGACGCAGCCGTCCGAGAGCCCGATCACGGGGTTCAGGTCGAGCTCGGCGATCTCCGGATGCCGCTCGGCGAGCCGGGAGAGGCGGAGCAGGACGTCGGCGAGCGCGTCCGCATCGGCCGCGGGCTTGTCGCGGTAGCCGGCGACGAGACGGCCGGCCTTGCCGGTGGTGACGAGCTCCGCCGCGTCGACGTCGGTCAGCGGCGCGAGCCTGAACTGGGCGTCGCCGATCAGCTCGGCGAAGACGCCGCCGGGCCCGCAGGCGACGAGCGGCCCGAAGACCGGATCCTGGACGACGCCGGCGAGCAGCTCGACGCCGCCCTCGACCATCGGCTGGACGACGACCGGCAGCCCGATCCGCGCCACCTCGGCCCGTACCGACGCCTCGTCTGCGAGGTCGAGCGCGAGCAGCTTGCGGTCCGACTTGTGCGCGCCCGCCTCGGCCGTCTTGACCGCGACCGGGTAGCCGAGCTCCTCTGCGGCCGCGACGGCCTCCTCGGCCGTGGTCGCGACCCGCTCGCCGACGAAGGCGATCCCGTAGGCGCCGAGCAGCGCGCGCACGCGGGCCGGGTCGAGCCAGGCGTCGCTCGAGCCGTCGAGCGCCGCGCGGACGATCGCGGTGGCGGTCTCCTCGTCGATCCCGTCCAGCTCCGGCACGACCCCGGCCGGACGGCGGAGCCAAGCGGCCCGTTCCGCCGCCCGGCCGAGGGCACGTGCGGCCGACTCGGGATACGCGAATGCCGCGACGCGGCGCGGCTCGTGAAGAAGCGCGGACGGCGTCCCTCCCGCCGACACGAAGGCGGCGAGCACCGGCTTGTCCGTCACGTTCGCGCTCTCGACGGCGGCCACGACGGCCTCGGCCACGTCCTCGGCGGACGCGACGACCGGCGGTACGAACAGCACGATCACCGCGTCGACCTCCGGGTCGGCGAGAACGTGCGGGAGCACCGACTCGTAGGTCGCCGCGGTTGCCGAGCCGAGCATGTCGATCGGATTCGCGAGGCTCGCCTCGCGCGGCAGCTTCAGCGCCAGCGCCTCGCGCGTCGCCGCCGTGAGCGTCGGCAGCTCGAGCCCGGCCGCCTCGCACGCGTCGGCGCAGAGGATCCCGAGTCCGCCCGCGTTCGTCAGCACGGCGACGCGGTTCCCGAGCGGGAGCGGCTGCGAGGCGAGCAGCCCGGCGGTGTCGACGAGCTCCTCCAGCGTCTCGGCGCGGATCACGCCGGCCTGGAGAAAGAGCGCGTCCACGGCCTGCTCGGAGCCGGCCAGCGCGGCGGTGTGCGAGCCGGCGGCCTTGGCGCCCGCGCGCGAGCGGCCGCCCTTCATCGCCAGGATCGGCTTGCGGCGCGCGACGCGGCGGGCGAGCCGGCCGAACTTGCGCGGGTTCCCGAACGACTCGAGGTAGAGCAGGATCACGTCGGTTCCGGCGTCGTCCTCCCAGTACTCGAGCAGGTCGTTCGAGGACACGTCCGCCTTGTTGCCGACGGAGACGAAGGCCGAGAACCCGAGTCCGCGCGACTCGGCCTTCTCCAGCAGTGCCAGCCCGAGCGCGCCGCTTTGCGACGAGAAAGCCACGTTGCCGGGCGGCAGCGCGCGCGGCCCGAAGGTCGCGTTCAGTCGCGCGCTCGAGACCGCGAGCCCGAGGCAGTTCGGCCCGATCAGCCGGGCGCCGTGCGCGCGGACGAGGGCGAGCAGCTCTTCCTGGCGCTCCCGGCCCTCGGCCCCGGTCTCGGTGAAGCCGGCGGAGATGACGCAGACCGCCTTCGTCCCGTTGCGCAGCGCTCGTCGGCGGCTTCGAGCACGTGCGCGGCGGGCACGCAGATCACGGCGAGGTCGATCTCGTCCGGGATCTGCTCCGCGGACGTGTAGGCTCGGACGCCGGCGACCGGCGTCCCCGTGCGGTTGACGGGATACGCCGCGCCGGCGAACTCTCCCGCGAGGATGTTGCGGAAGAGCTCGCCACCGATGGTCCGCTCCTCGGCGAAGCGCCGAAGACGGCCACCGTGCGCGGTGCAGGGAGGCCTGGAGCGAGGCGGCGACGGCGACGTGGTCGCGCTCGTCGACGCGCTCGCGATAGACCTCGGTCGGCGCGATCCGGAAGCGCAGCTCGACCTCGCCGTCCGAGAGGCGGCGCGCGACGTCGAAGCCGGCGTCCTCGAAGACGCGGAGCATCGGCCTGTTGCCGGAAAGCACCTCGGCGACGAAGCTCTCGATCCCGTGTGCGGCCGCCTCGGCCGCGAGCTGCTCCAGCAGGCGCGTTCCGATGCCGCGTCCCTGGAGCTCGTCGGCGACTGCGAACGCCACCTCGGCGCTCCCGGTCGCGCAGCCGGACATACTCGCGAGCGCGACCATGCGCCCGTTGTCGCCGAGCGTCCCGACGAGCCAGCCGCGCTCGTCCCAGTCCGGCTCGAGAACGACTCGACGAGCTGCGGCGTGACCGGAGCGCGCCGTGGAAGCGCCGGTACATGCCTCCGGCGACAGCGCAGCCGAAGAAGTCGACCAGGCGGTCGAGTCCGCGTGCGCCGGAGGCCGCAGCCGGAGCGTCTCCTCCGTCCCGCAGGATCACGTCGCGTTCTGATCCGGCTTGCGTGGCCACGGAACCAGTATCGCCAGCCCGCTCGTCCAGCCACGTCCGGCTCGGCCCCGAACGGGACTGCGGGAAACCCGCAGTCGTGAAGAGGCCGGTCACGCCCGTCTTGCGACGCCGTCGCGCGTCGCCGCGCGGGCAACCGCCTCGGCGACGGCCGGCGCGACACGGCGGTCGAAGACGCTCGGGATCACGTAGTCGGGCGAGAGCTCGTCCGGCTGCACGACCTCGGCGATGGCGTGCGCGGCGGCCAGCGTCATCGCCTCGGTGATGTCGGACGCGCGCACGTCGAGCGCTCCGCGGAAGATGCCGGGGAACGCGAGGACGTTGTTGATCTGGTTCGGATAGTCGGAACGGCCCGTGCCGACGACTGCGGCGAGCCCCTCGATCTCCTCGGGCGAGACCTCGGGCGTCGGGTTCGCCATCGCGAACACGATCGCGTCGGGAGCCATGGAGGAGACGCCGTCGACGGTGACCGCGCCCGGGCCGGAGAGCCCGACGTAGACGTCGGCGCCCGTGAGCGCTTCGTCCGCCGAGCCGCGCAGGCCGCGTGGATTGGTCGACTCCGCGTACTCGAGCTTCGCGCCGGAGAGCCCGGGGCGGCC
>CAVZNV010000008.1:0-14789 GCA_963776735.1 uncultured Actinomycetes bacterium | reverse complement strand
CGAAGTACCTCGCTTCGTGGGACGAAGGCACGTAGGCGAGCTCGAGCCGGAACGGATCGTCCGGCTCGAGGGCGACCGGGTCGTCGTCCTCGACCAGCGGCGGCTGCCGGGCGAGGAGGTCGAGCTCGAGTGCCGCACCTCGGAGGAGGTCGCCGAGGCGATCCGCTCGCTGGCCGTGCGCGGCGCGCCCGCGATCGGCGTCGCGGCCGCCTACGGGTACGCGCTCGCCGTGGCGCAGGGCGAGGAACCCGATCGCGCAGCCGCCGTCATCGGAGCCGCGCGGCCGACCGCGGTCAACCTCGCCTGGGCGCTCGACGAGGTTCGCGCGGCCGCCGACCCGGCCGGGCGCGCGCGGGAGATCCACCGCGAGGAGGTCGAGCGCTGCCGGCAGATGGGCCGCCACGCTGCCGAGCTGATCGCTCCCGGCTCGCGTCCGCTCACCCACTGCAACACGGGCGCTCTCGCGACGGGCGGATACGGCACCGCCCTCGGTGCGGTTCGTGCGGCCCACGAGCAGGGTCGAGTCGCGCACGTGTGGGTGGACGAGACGCGGCCGCTTCTCCAGGGCGCACGGCTGACCGCATGGGAACTCGCCGCGCTGGGTATTCCGTTCGACGTGATCGTCGACGGCGCGGCAGGCGGCCTGATGGCGGCGGGCGAGGTGGACTGCGTCCTCGTCGGCGCCGACCGGATCGCGGCCAACGGGGACACGGCCAACAAGGTCGGGACGTACCCGCTGGCCGTGCTCGCCGCTCACCACGACGTGCCCTTCTACGTCGTCGCGCCGACGTCCACGATCGACACCGAGACGGCGTCGGGAGACGGGATCGTGATCGAGGAGCGTGCGGCGAGCGAGGTCACCGGCGCATTTCCGGCGCGCAATCCGGCGTTCGACGTGACCCCGGCCGCGCTGATCACGGCGATCGTCACCGAGGCGGGCGTCCACCGCGCGCCGTACGGCGAGACGCTGCCGCGGCCCATGAAGGTCGCTGGATGAAGGCGCTGATCCTCGCCGCCGGCTACGCGACGCGGCTCTACCCGCTCACGCTCGAGACGCCGAAGCACCTGCTCGAGGTCGGTGGCAAGCCGATGGTCGAGTGGGTGCTCGACCGGCTCGACCCACTCGACGGCCTCGACGATGTGTATCTCGTGACGAACGCGAAGTTCGCGCCGGCTTTCGAGGCGTGGGCGTCGGGCCGCGACGGCCGGCCGGTGAAGGTGATCGACGACGGGACGACCAGCGAGGACGACCGGCTCGGCGCGATCGGCGACATCGGGCTCGTGCTCGACAGCGAGGAGGTCGACGACGACCTCATCGTGGTCGCCGGCGACAACCTGTTCACCGGCTCGATCGACGGCTTCGTCGACCTCGGACGCGAGCATGAGCAGCCGGTGCTGGCCGTGACGGACGTGGGCGATCCGGAGCTCATGTCCCAGTTCAACACGGTCGAGACGGACAAGGACGGCCGGATCACGTACTTCGAGGAAAAGCCTGCCGCGGCCAGGTCGACGCTCGCCGGCATCGCGCTCTACTGGTACCCGCGGCAGACGTTTCCGCTGGTGCACACCTATCTGGCCGAGACGGACAATCACGACCAGCCGGGACGGTTGATCGAGTGGCTCTACACGCGGGTTCCCGTGTACGTCTGGGAGTTGCCGGGGGAGTGGTACGACATCGGCACACCGGAGCAGCTCGAAGCCGCACGCGTCGAATTCGACGCCAAGACGGCACAGTGACGGCACGAATCCGGCGCTAGCGTCGAGGCCTGCTCGACCTGCTCTTCCCCCAGCGCTGCGTCGCCTGCCGCCGGCCCGGCTCACAGCTCTGCGACCGCTGCCGAGATGCGCTGTCCGTGATCGTGCCGCCGCTCTGCGGGCGCTGCGGCGCGCCGACGGTCTGGCCGGTCGAGCGGTGCCGCGAATGCGCCGGCCGCCGCCTGGGCTTCGCCTCGGCGCGAGCGGCCGTCGAGTACGACGAGGCGGTTCGCCGCATCGTCGGTGGCTGGAAGGAGCGCGGACTGCGGCGTCTTGCGGCCGAGGCGGCGGCGCTCGTCCGCGACACCGTGCCCCGTCCGGAGGTCGATCTCCTCGCGTTCGTGCCGCCCGACGGCGACCGGCGTCTGAAGCGCGGACACCATCCTGCCGAGCAGCTCGCGCGCGAGCTCGGCCGTCTCTGGGAGCTGCCCGTCGCTCGCCTGCTGGAGCGCGTGGGCGGCTCCACCCGCCAGCGCGGCCTCAGCCTCGTCGAGCGGCGCCGCAACGTCCGCCGCGCGTTCCGCGCCGTGCGTCCGGCGCCGCGATCGCTCTGCCTCGTCGACGACGTCTACACGAGCGGTGCGACCGCGAGCTCCGCGGCGACTGCTCTCCGCAAGGCCGGCGCGCGCCGCGTCGAAGTGGTTTGTTTCGCCAGGGCGATGCGCTGACCCGGAGCAGGTCCACGCGACACGAGTCGCCGCGACGGCCGGGCTCGGCTCGGCCGTAGCTCGAGCCGCCTGACCGGAGCTGCGAAAGGGAAGGGGGAGACCGGCTGTTTCCCGCGTGTTACGTGCGATAGATTTGGAACTGAGCACGCTGGGACACCCGGATCGAGGAGGCGCGATGCGCTTGCATGTGAAGGGGAAGAACGTCGAGGTCTCGGACGCGATCCACGAGTACGCGGAGAAGAAGCTGGGCAAGCTCTCGCCGCAGCTCGCGGAACCGACGCATGTCGAGCTCGAGCTGGCCGTCGAGCGGAACCCGTCGATCGCGGACAACCACGTCGCGGAGGCGACGATCTGGACGAAAGGGCCGGTGCTCCGCGCGCGCGAGGCGTCGAGCGACATGAAGGCGTCGATCGACCTGCTCGTCGACAAGCTGGAGCGGCAGGTGAAGCGGTACAGCGAGAAGCGCCGGCACGAGCACGAGCGTCACCACGGGCGGGCGAACGGTGCGGTGCCGGTGTCGATTCCTGAGGAGGGAGCGATGATCGTCAAGACGAAGCAGTTCACGGTGAACCCGATGAGCGCCGAGGAGGCGATCGAGCAGCTCGAGCTGATCGGTCACGACTTCTTCGTCTTCCGCAACTCCGACTCCGGCGAGATCAACGTCGTGTACCGCCGCCGCGACGGCGACTACGGGGTGATCGAGCCCGCGTGAGTGTCTTCCGGCGGAGCGAGCCCTTGCACGAGCGGCTCGCGCGCGAGGGCGGACTGACGATCGAGGAGCCGAAGCTCGGCCGGCCGCCGGCCTGGCAGGAGGTCGGCATCCACGGCGTGCCGCGCCCCCGCGAGTGGGACAAGATCGTCACGGTGGAGGCGCCGCAGCTCGGCGCAGGCGAGCTCGACTTCGTCGTCTTGCCGGACGGGACGCTCGTCGTCGACGACTCGCTCGATCTCGAGCCCGGTTCGCTCGATCCCCTCGCGTCTGCTCTCGAGACGGAGCTGCATCCGCCGTACCGCGCTCACGCCGTCTGGCGCGGGGGCTCTCGGTGGGGCGTTGCGGCCCGGAGGATCGAAGTGGCCGAGCTGCCTGAGGACACGCGCGGAGACGAACTGGTGCTGTCGGTCGCCGACGGGCAGAAGTCGCTCGCCGTCGACGGCGAGCCGTCGTTCGGCAGCGCCCGCGTGCTCGAGCGCCTCGGCGCGTCGCGCGGCCCGTCGTACGTCGTCCGCGCGGAACGCCTCGCCGGCCGCATGTGGGAAGTGGAGGTCACAGCCCTGTGAGCCGGCCCGCAGGGCTCTGACGGACCCGGCGGGCTGCAACCCGGCACAAGCCTCGATACCTGTCCCCTCCGGCCATGTCTCTCCCCGGGTGGGTGGGGGCTTGGGACGGAGCCACTCGGAGTCCGATACGAGTAGCGGTCCGGAACGCGCCGAATCGTGCCGATTGCGCAAATTTTCGCGCGCAGCGGTGCGACCGGCAGGCGGTACCCTGTCACGATGCCGGACAACTACGGCGGCTTCGAGAAGGTTCTGCGCATGGGCGAGGGGCGGCGTGTCAAGACGCTCGCCCAGCAGGCCGCCTACATCACCTCGCTCGAGCCCGACTTCGAGAAGCTCTCCGACGACGAGCTCCGCGGCAAGACCGCCGAGTTCCGGCAGCGCTACGAGAACGGGGAATCGCTCGAGGACATGCTCTTCGAGGCCTTCGCCTGCGTCCGCGAGGCACGCAAGCGCGAGTCGAACCAGCGCATCTTCGACGTCCAGCTGATGGGCGGCATCGTCCTCCACGAGGGCGACATCTCCGAGATGAAGACCGGCGAGGGCAAGACGTTCGTCGCCAGCCTGCCGCTCTACCTGAACGCGATGTCGGGGCAAAACGTCCACCTCGTCACCGTCAACGACTACCTCGCGAAACGCGACGCAGAGTGGAACCGTCCCGTCTACGAGCGGCTCGGCGCGACGGTCGCCTACATCGAGAACATGATGCCGTTCGAGGCGCGCAAGTTCGCGTACGACTGCGACATCACGTACGGCACGAACTCCGAGTTCGGGTTCGACTACCTCCGCGACAACATGGCCGTCTCGCTCGACGGTGTCGTCCAGCGCGGACATGCGTACGCGATCGTGGACGAGGTCGACTCGATCCTGATCGACGAGGCGCGGACGCCGCTGATCATCTCCGGCGAGCCGGAGACCGCGGCCAAGACGTACTACGACTTCGCGCGCATCGTCAAGGGCCTCGAGGGCGTGCCGTACAAGCCTCCGTCGAAGATCGACCGGCAAGAGGAGCCCGACGTCGACTACACGTTCGACGAGAAGTTCAAGACGGTCTCGCCGCTCCCGCGCGGCATCCACGAGGTCGAGCGCGCGCTGCGCGTCGAGAACCTCTACGACCCGCGGAACGTCCAGCTCGTGAACCACCTCAGCCAGGCGCTGAAGGCGCAGGCGCTCTACCACCGCGACGTCGACTACGTCATCCAGGACGGCGAGGTGAAGATCGTCGACGAGTTCACCGGCCGCATCATGGAGGGCCGCCGCTGGAGCGAGGGTCTGCACCAGGCGGTCGAGGCCAAGGAGGGCGTCGACATCCAGGAAGAGCACGTCACGATGGCGACGATCACGTTGCAGAACTACTTCCGCCTCTACGAGAAGCTCGCCGGCATGACCGGAACGGCCAAGACGGAGGAGAAGGAGTTCACCGAGATCTACGGGCTCGACGTCGTCGAGATCCCGACCAACGTGCTCGTCGCACGCGACGACCGGAACGACCTGATCTTCCGGACGAAGGAGGCGAAGTTCCAGGCTGCCCTCGACGACATCGTCGAACGCCACGCGAAGGGACAGCCGGTCCTCGTCGGCACGATCGACGTCGAGACGTCGGAGTTCTTCTCCGAGATGTTCAAGCGCCGCGGCATCCCACACAACGTCCTGAACGCGAAGCAGCACGATCGCGAGGCCGAGGTCATCAAGGACGCGGGCCAGTTCGGCGCCGTCACGATCTCGACGAACATGGCCGGCCGCGGGGTCGACATCAAGCTCGGCGAAGGCGTGCTCGAGCTCGGCGGCCTCTACGTCGTCGGCACCGAGCGGCACGAGGCGCGACGCATCGACAACCAGCTCCGCGGCCGCTCGGGCCGTCAGGGAGACGCCGGCGAGACGCGCTTCTACCTCTCCGGCGAGGACCAGCTCGTCCGGCTGTTCGCGGGCGACCGGATCAAGAACATCATGTCCCGCTTCAAGGTGCCGGACGACCAGCCGATGGAGGCAAAGGTCCTCTCTCGCCAGATCGAGAACGCGCAGAAGAAGGTCGAGGAGCAGAACTTCGTCATGCGCAAGAACGTCCTCAAGTACGACGACGTCATGAACAAGCAGCGCATGGTCATCTACCAGCAGCGGCGCCAGGTGCTCGAGGGCCAGGACCTCTCCGAAGAGGTCAAGGAGTGGATCGGCGAGATGATCGCGCGCACCGTCGACCTGTTCACGGAGGAGTCGGCCGAAGGGTGGAACCTCGACCAGCTCTGCCAGGCGATGACGACGCTGTACGGGTCGGACGTGACCGCGGACGAGCTACGCGAGGACTATGCGGGCCGGCTCGAGCGCGAGGTTCTGGTCGACGACTTCACGCAGGACGCGCAGGAGGCGTACGAGGAGAAGGAGCAGCAGCTCGGCGAGGAGCTCATGCGCGAGCTGGAGCGCTTCGTCATCCTCCAGGTCGTCGACACGCGCTGGCGCGAGCACCTCGAGGCGATGGACTACCTGCGCGAGGGCGTCCACCTGCGGTCGATGGCGCAGAAGGACCCGCTCGTCGAGTACACGGCCGAAGGCCACAAGATGTTCGAGGAGCTGTCGCAGACGATCCGCGAGGAGGTCGTCTTCACGCTCTTCCACGCGGAGCTCGCTCCCGAGGAAGCCGCCGATCTGTCGATGAACGGGCAGGACGGCACCGCGTCCACCGCGAACGGCTCGATGACCTACCAGCACCAGTCGGTGGCCGGCGCGGAGGCGATCGCCGCCGCGGGCGCCGGCGAGGTCGTGCCCGCCGGCCCGGTGCAGCCGCAGCAGCGCCAGGTCTCGGAGCGCGACAAGATCGGCCGCAACGATCCCTGCTGGTGCGGCTCGGGCCTGAAGTTCAAGAAGTGCCACGGCAAGTAACCCGGGGGAAACGCCGGTTTCCTCCGTGAGCCCCCTTCCCTTCGCGGTCGCGTCCATCCTGGGCTGAGCTACGCCGCGGCCAAGATACGGCTCCGCAGGGATGGCTCGGCTGGCCGACGAAAAGTTACTGAGCTGTCGCGGACACGTCACACGATCTGTGCGACGCTGACTGGAGGGGGACTCGCGTCCCCTTGGGGGCACGTGGGGGGACACGTGGGGAGAAGAGCGCGTCTGCGCGCGGGGCCGAACCGCGGCTTCATCCCGGGCGAATGAGGTCGTTTGCGGCCGTGAAACGCAGGGCCGGACTGGCCGAGACCTTCGCGGCCGCGGTTGGCGGGGCGGCTCCGGCCGCCCCGCTATCCTGGCTGAATGCCCGACGAACAGCAGTCGCTCTCGCAGCAACTCGGGGAGATCGGGGTCCAGCTCGACTGGGTCCGTGATTACCTTTGACCCGGAGGGCCTGAAGACCCGGATCTCCGAGCTCGAGGCGGAGATGGGAAGTCCCGGCTTCTGGGACGACCAGCAGCACGCCGCCTCCGTCTCCACCGAGCACGCCCGCCTGGCCCGCCGCCTCGAGCGGTACGATCGCCTGCGCGGCGAGTACGAGGACGCCTCCGAGCTGGCGGTGATGGACGGCGACATGGAGTCCGAGATCGCCGAGTCGATCCGTCCGCTTCGCCGCGAGCTCGAACGGCTCGAGGAGGAGGCGCTCTTCAACGGCGAGTACGACGCGGGTGACGCGATCGTCACGATCGTCGGCGGCACGGGCGGGACCGACGCGCAGGACTGGGCCGAGATCCTGCTCCGCATGTACCTGCGCTGGGCAGAGCAGCGGGGGTTCCAGGCCGAGTTGCTCGAGGCCAGCCCGGGCGAGGAAGCCGGCCTCAAGTCGGCGACCTTCACCGTCAAGGGCGAGAACGCCTATGGTGCGCTCAAGGCCGAGCGTGGCGTCCACCGGCTCGTGCGCCTGTCTCCGTTCGACCAGGCGCACCGGCGGCACACGTCGTTCGCCCAGGTGATCGTCAGCCCGCTCGTCGCCGACGAGGGCGAGGCCGACGTCGACGAATCCGACCTGCGCATCGACACGTACCGCGCGTCCGGCGCCGGCGGACAGCACGTCAACAAGACCGACTCCGCAGTCCGGATCACGCACATTCCCACCGGAATCGTCGTCCAGTGCCAGAACGAGCGGTCGCAGTCGTCGAACAAGGCGACCGCGATGCGCGTTCTCAGGTCACGCCTCGCCGAGCTCGAGCAGGAACGCCGTGAGCAGGAACTGGCGAAGGAGCGCGGCGTGGTGCAGGACACCGGCTTCGGAAGTCAAATCCGCAGCTATGTGCTCCACCCGTACCAGATCGTCAAGGACCACCGCACCGATTTCGAGGCCGGAAACGCACAGGGAGTGCTCGACGGTGATCTGGACGGCTTCATCCACGCCTACCTTCTGCAGCGCGCTACCGGGAAGGCCCGCTGAAGGTTCGGCTAAAATCCCCGCACCCGGCGTGAAACGCCGCCCCTGATTTTGCAGGAGCTGAACCTCCAAACCGAAGCGCCGCCGGCGCCCCTCGACGAACCGATCCAGCCTCGGCAGTCGGCTGCACCCGGGGCGATGATCGTCTTCGACGGCGTGTCGAAGGTCTACGACCCCGACGTCAGGGCGTTGCAGGACGTCTCGTTCGTGATCGACAAGGGCGACTTCGTGTTCATCGTCGGCGCCTCGGGGTCGGGCAAGTCGACGATCATCAAGCTCTTGCTGAAGGAGGTCGAGCCGACGCGCGGGCGCATCATCGTCGGCGGGCGTGACCTCGGGAGGCTGCCGCGCTCGAAGGTGCCGATGCTGCGGCGCAACGTCCAGTGCGTGTTCCAGGACTTCAAGCTCCTGCCGAACCGCAACGCGTACGACAACGTCGCGTACGCGCTCAAGGTGCAGGGCGAGAGCCGCGACTCGATCCGCAAGAAGGTTCCCGAGGTGCTCGGGCTCGTCGGCCTCGCGCACAAAGGTGCATCTCTTCCCGACGAGCTGTCCGGCGGCGAGCAGCAGCGCGTCTCGATCGCGCGCGCCGTGGTCAACCACCCGCCACTGCTCGTCTGCGACGAGCCGACCGGGAATCTCGACCCGGACACGTCGGTCGGCATCATGCAGCTGCTTTACCGCATCAACCGGTCGGGCACGACGATCCTCATGGTCACTCACGACCGCGAGATGGTCGACAAGATGCGCAAGCGCGTGATCGCGCTCGACGGCGGTCGCCTGGCCCGCGACGAGCGGCGCGGAGGCTACGAATGAAGCTGCAGGCGATCCTCGGCGAGGCCGGGCGCTCGCTCCGCGCGACGATGTCGACCACGGTCGCGGCGACGCTGACGGTGCTGATCGGAATGTTCGTGCTCGGCCTGTCGATCGCGTTCGGGACGTGGCTCTTGTCCTGGAGCGACCACCTCAAGCAGCAGCTGGTCGTCAAGGTCTACTACCAGCAGGGCGTGCCGAGAAGCACGGCGTTCAAGCTCGCGAAGGAGCTGAAGACGAACCCGCTCGTGAGCCGGGTGACGTACACCTCGCCGGCGAAGGCGCTCGCGCTGATGGAGAAGGAGTATCCGGCCTACGGAAAGATCCCGATCCTGCAGAACCCGCTCGGCCCGGCGCTGACCGTGTATCCGAAGGACGGCTCGAAGACCGCCCAGATCGCTGCGGCGCTCTACCCGCGGCCGAAGGGTGTGGAGAACGTCACGTACGGGCGCAAGACGGCGAACGCGGTGCTGAAGTTCGCGCGGGCGATCGAGATCACATTCGTGGTCGCGGTGGTGGTGCTGCTTCTGGCCGCGATCCTCATGATCGGCAACACGATTCGCCTGTCGATCTTCGCGCGCCGCCGCGAGATCGAGGTGATGAAGCTGGTCGGTGCGAGCAACTGGTTCGTGCGCGGGCCGTTCATGGTCGAGGGTTTCGCGTGCGGGCTGATGGGCTCGCTGGCGGCGATCATCCTGCTCGTGATCAGCGACGCGCTCGTCGTGCCGAAGCTCGACTTCATCCAGGTGAGAGGCGTGCACGCGCTCGCCTTCGAGCTCGACGCGGTGCTCGTCCTGCTCGCAGGCCTGATGCTCGGCGCCGCCGGCTCGGGCCTCACCGTCCGCCGCTTCCTCCGGGTCTGACCGCGCGCCCGCCGCGCGACCATGCTCTTCTTTTCTTTCTCCCCCGGGGGCGCATTCGCGCCCTGCCCCCGCTTTTGAGGGTAGCTCGGATTTCCGCACGCAGGTGAGACTGGTTCGTGCCAGAAGCGTGACGATCGATCCACAGGGATGAGCGAGCGCGACGAGCGCGAGCCGCGCGGCCGGGTCGTCGTCGAGATCGGGAGCCGTGGGAAGCTCGTCGTCGGCGAGCCCTACTTCGAGCCCGGCGTGCCGGTCGTGATCGACCGCAAGGGGCTTCACGACGCGCACCCGGGCGACCTGGCTGTCGTCCGCACGGGACGTGGCCGGGCGCGCGTCGAGCGCGTCGTCGGGCCGGCGGCCGCGATCGAGAACGTCCTGCGAGCCCTGCTGCTCGAGCGCGGGGAGGAGGGCGCGCACGAGCAGCACGAGCTGCCCGTGCCGTCGCTCGACGGCCGCGTCGACCTGCGCGGGCAGCCTGCGTTCACGATCGACCCGGAGACGGCGAAGGACTTCGACGACGCGATCTCGGTGTGTCCCGACGGCGACGGGTTTCGGGCCTACGTGCACATCGCGGACGTGTCCTTCTTCGTGCCGGCGGGTACGCCGCTCGACCGCGGCGCCTCGGAGCGCGGCTTCTCAGTCTACGTGCCGGGTCTCGTCGCACCGATGCTCCCGCACGACCTCGCCGACGACGCTTGCAGCCTTCGCCCGCACCAGGACCGGCTCACGGTCACCGTCGAGGTGCCGTTCGACACCTCGCTCCAGGCGGGCGAGCCGCTCTTCTATCGCTCCGTGATCCGCAGCCGTGCGCGGCTCACGTACGGGCAGGCGCAGCGCATCCTCGACGGCGCGGAGCAGGCGCCCGACCCCGACGTCGGCGAGGGGCTTCGACTCGCCGAGAAGCTCGCCACCGAGCTCCGCCGGCGCCGCTTCGCACGCGGAGCCCTTCGGATCCAGACGCGCGAGATCACGTTCTCCTTCGACGGCCGTGGCGGCGTCGAGCGGGCCTGGGCCGAGAGCGAGCCGCACGCGCACATGCTCGTCG
Source organism: uncultured Actinomycetes bacterium (assembly GCA_963776735.1). GTDB lineage: Bacteria > Actinomycetota > Thermoleophilia > Gaiellales > Gaiellaceae > PALSA-612. The sequence goes on along the minus strand of CAVZNV010000008.1, from coordinate 4,025 downwards.
AGGAGCTGATGATCCTCGCCAACGAGGCCGTCGGAGCCCTGCTCGCCGGTCGGAACCGCGAGGCGCTCTACCGCGTCCACGAGCGCCCCGATCCGCAGTCGATCCAGCGGCTGCTCGCCATGCTCGCCGAGCTGGAAGTGCCGACGCCGCCCGCCCCGGACCCGGAGCGAATGACCGGCGGCGACGCGGCTCGGCTCGCGGCCGAGATCGCCGACCGCGTCAACGCGTACGTCGAGCAGTCGGGACGCGGCGTCGAGGCATTCCCGTCGCTCGTGCTCCGCTCCCTGAAGCAGGCCCGTTACGACCCGCGCAACCTCGGGCACTCCGGGCTTGCGAGCGTCGCCTACTGCCACTTCACCTCGCCGATCCGCCGCTATCCCGATCTCGTCGTCCACCGCGCGCTCCTGCGCGAGCTCGGGGCCGGTGACGATCCCCTGCCACCCGACCTGTCCGAGCTCGCCGCTCATGCGTCCGCGCGCGAGCGGGTCGCCGCCGGCGTCGAGTACGCCGCCGACGACATCTGCCTCGCCTGGCTGCTCGACGCGACGCTCTTCGAGCGAGGCTGGGACGAGCCGTTCGAGGGCGAGATCACCGGCCTGATCGGCTCCGGCCTGTTCGCGCGCTTCGGCGACGTGTTCGAAGGGTTCCTCCCCGCCCGGCTGCTCGGCGGCGACTACTTCGAGCCGAACGTCCTCGCGACCGCGCTCGAAGGGCGGCGCAGCGGGCGGCGGTACCGGCTCGGCGACCCGATCGAAGTCAGGGTCGAGTCGATCGATCGGGCCCAGGGCAAGGTCTCGCTCGGGCCCGCTCGCCACAGAACGCACTAGCCGGGCGAGTTCCCCCTCAAGAATCGGGCCTTCGCGTCCGATCACATCCCTGGATCGAGGGACGATCGACCGGTCGTCCGAAAACGGGTGAGGAAAGGGTTCGGGGTGAGGCACGTACACGTGGGGCGGGCCGAATGAACGTCCAGTCGTCGACGCTGCGGGACTACCTGCAGGTTCTCAGGCGCCGGAAGTGGATCGTCCTCGCCGTGCTCGTCGCGGCACCGGCGGCTGCCGTCGCCGTCGCGATGCTGCAACAGCCGCGCTACTCGGCGTCGGCCGAGGTGCTGCTGAGCCGGCAGACGCTGGCCTACAGTCTCAACAACGTCACCGACCCGACCACAGCGGTCGACCCTCAGTGGCTCGTCGACACGCAGACGAGCGTCGCGCAGTCGCCCGAGATCGCCCGCGGCGTGATCGCCGCCGGGCACCTGAAGACGACGCCCGTCAAGTTCCTCGAGACCTCCTCGGTGACGTCCAGGACCGGTACCGACGTGCTCGTGTTCACGGTCGACGACCGCCACGCGGCGAACGCCCGGTCGCTGGCCACGCTCTACGCGCGGCAGTACATCGACTTCGCGAACACGCTGTCGACGCAGTCGATCCGTGCCGCGCGCCGCGAGGTCGACGCCAAGATCGCCACGCTGGAGGCGAACGGGTCGAGCCGTGGGGCGCTCTACGCCGACCTGCTCTCGAAGGACCAGCAGCTCGCGACCATGGAGGCGCTCCAGACCGGCAACGCGACGCTGATCAAGTCGGCCGACAACGCCTTGCAGGTGCAACCGACTCCGGTGAAGGACGGTCTGCTCGGGCTGCTCGTCGGCATCGTGCTCGGTCTCGGCCTCGCCTTCCTCCGCGACCACCTCGACACCCGGATCCGCAGCGCCGCCGAGGTGTCGGAGCGGTTGGGCCTGCCGCTGCTCGCGCGCATCCCGGCGCCGTCGCGCAACCTGCGCAAGAACAACCAGCTCGTCATGGTCGACGAGCCGGCCAGCCCGGCCGCCGAGCCGTTCCGCGTCCTGGCGACGAATCTCGAGTTCGTCACGCACGAGCTGCAGCCGAAGACGATCATGGTCACCAGCGCCCGTCCCGGCGAGGGCAAGTCGACGACCGCGGCCAATCTCGCCGTCACGCTCGCCCGCGCAGGCAAGCGCGTCGCGCTCGTCGACCTCGACTTGCGTCGGCCGTTCGTCCACGAGCTGTTCCACGTTCCGCCGGAGCCCGGTCTCACGACCATGGCCGTCGGCCACGTCACCCTCGAGGACGCCCTCGTCTCCTTCCCCGTCGGCCCCGCGGCCATGGCTGCGCGCCGACGACGGCCCGCAGAACCGCCTACAGGTGCTCTGCTCGGGTCGCATCCCGCCGAACCCGGGCGAGTTCATCCGCTCGCGGGGCGTCGGCCGGTTGATCCTGCACCTGAGCGAGGTCTTCGACACCGTCGTGATCGACTCCGCGCCGCTCCTCGGCCTCGGGGACTCGCTCGCGCTGATCCCGCGTGTCGACGCCGTCGTGCTCGTCACGCGGCTCGAGCTCCTGCGCCGGCCGACGGTCGACGAGCTCCACCGCGTGCTCTCGAGCTCCGGCGCGACGGCGCTCGGAATCGTCGTCACCGCGGCGCAGCAGGACGAGAGCGAGGGCTACGGGTACGGATACGGCTACGGCGACACGACGACGGTTCCGACGCTCGAGACCGCAGCCGAGCCGGCCCAGGTGCGATGACCAGCGTCGGCGAGAGCCTCGAGCTCGGCCGTACCTACGCCGAAGGCCGGGAGTGGCCGCGCGGCTGGCTGATCAGGCGCGCTCTTGTCGCGGCCGACGTGATGGGGCTGCTACTCGCATTCATCGTCACCGAGAACATCTTCGGCGGCGTCACGAAGGGGCAGACCTTCAGCACGCGAACCGAGATCGGGCTGTTCCTCCTCACGCTGCCGGTCTGGATCCTGCTCGCGAAGCTCTACGGGCTCTACGACCGCGACGAGAGCCGAACCGAGCACCACACGGTCGACGACCTCGGCGGCGTCTTCCACCTCGCCACGGTCGGAACCTGGATCGTCATCGCGGGCGCCCGCGTCACCGGCCTCGCCCACCCCTACCTCGTCCGCGTCACGGTGTTCTGGGCGCTGACGATCACCGCCATCGTCGTCCTGCGCTTCGTCGCGCGCCGCATCTGCCGCAAGCACGAGAGCTACTTCCAGAACACGCTCGTCGTCGGAACGGGGCCGGAAGGGCGGCAGATCGCGAAGCGGCTCGGGCAGCATCCCGAGTTCGGGCTGCGCGTGATCGGCTTCGTCGACGGGAACTCCGGTGCGGCTGTCCCCGGTTTCGGAGATCTCCGCGTCGTCGGGACGCTCGACGACCTCCCGCACCTCGTCCACGAGAAGCACGTCGACCGGGTCGTCATGGGGTTCACGGCCGACGGGCACGAGCCCATGCTTCGCCACATCCGCGAGCTGAACGCGCAGGGCGTCCAGGTCGACGTGCTCCCGCGCTTCCCCGAGCTGATGGGGCCGGAAGTCGACGTGCACACGGCCGGGGGCATCACGCTCTGGAGCCTCCGGCCCTTCAAGCTCTCGCGCTCGTCACGAGCCCTCAAGCGACTCGCCGACGTCTCCGTCTCGACGGTCACGCTCGTCCTGCTCGCACCGGTGTTCGCCGTCATCGCGGTCGCGATCAAGCTCGACTCGAAAGGCCCCGTCTTCTTCCGCCAGGAACGGATCCGCGACGCCGACCGGATGTTCCGGATGTGGAAGTTCCGGACGATGGTCGTGGACGCGGAAGAGCGCAAGCACGAGATCGCGCCACCTCAACATCCACGCCCGCGACGGCGGCGAGGCGCACATGTTCAAGGCCGACGACGACCCGCGCGTGACCCGCGTCGGCCGGGTGTTGCGGCGCTACTCGCTCGACGAGCTACCGCAGCTCCTCAACGTCCTCGCCGGCGAGATGTCGCTCGTCGGGCCGCGGCCGCTCATCCCCGAGGAGCACCTGCACGTGACCGACTGGCGCCGGCAGCGGCTCTCCGTCAAGCCGGGCGTCACCGGCCTCTGGCAGGTGAACGGCCGCAGCAACCTGCCGTTCGAGGAGATGGTCGCCCTCGACTACCGCTACGTCACCAACTGGTCGCCCTGGCTCGACCTCGGCTTGATCCTGAAGACCGTCCCGCAGGTACTCAGGGGAGGAGCCTCGGCTCGCTGACGCCGG
>CAVZNV010000007.1:0-88651 GCA_963776735.1 uncultured Actinomycetes bacterium | reverse complement strand
TGGGTCGGCGGAGACCGGTGGGAGGCGGAGCAGGCCGCCCGGCTGCAACGTCACATCTCGCCGAGAAGGAGTCGAGGCGACCATGGCCTCGGCAGTTGCCGTGCCGGGGTCGAGGCGGAACGAGCTCGTCTCCAGCGAGCCTCGGCACCCGAGCGCGATCCGTCCGACCTTGTAGACGTCCGTCGTCCCGATCGAGAGCCAGGCCCCGGCCGGCGCGCCGAGAAGCGCGACCGAGGCGGCTTCGACATGGCACCCGATCCGCGAGAGCGACACGTCGAGCACCGCACCGTCCGCCGACCGGCGACGGACACGATCCTGGGAGCCGCACGACGGAGAGAGACTGACGCCGTTCGTCACCACGAGAGTCGGCTGCGGCCGCCCCGCAACGGCAACGGGCACCGCCAGCAGCAGGAGAAGGAGGACGACCGCGAGTCGCACATGCGGTCTACGCACGAGAGCTGCGGCGAGGTCCTACTTGCGGCGGTGTGCGACCCAGCCCGCGAGCTCGCCGAGGACGATCACGCCGATGATCACCAGGCCGACGATCAGCATCCCGATGACGACGTCCTTGCCCTCGGTCTGGATGTCCGCGAGGAGCGCGAGCACGGCGAGACTCTAACCGACGCGCAGGTGGTGCGACGCGAGCGCGCGTTCGACCGCGTCTGCGCCCGCGGCCTCGCGCGCGAGGGCGAGCAGCGGCCCGTCGTCGCCGCCGAGCCGTAACGCATCCCGGGCGGCGCCGAGTCGGCCCTGGCCGAGCAGCGCGGCGCTCGCTGCCCACGCCGCGCCGTCGCCGCCGAGTCCGCCGGCGCGCACCTGCGCGCAGAGCGAGATCAGCTCGGCGAGGTCCGACACCGCGCCGACCTCGTGGAACGACGCGATGCGGACGAGACCGTGCGCGTAGAGGTAGTCGCCGAGCAGCAGCGCGTTGTCCTGATCCGACGGCGTGAACAGCCGCGGGCGGCCGTAGTGGAGGAGATAGCCCTCGTAGATCGTCTCCAGCCCGAGCGCGAACCGCTCCTCGCCCAGCGGCGAGAACACCGGCTCGAGGTCACGTTCGAGGGCCGGCAGCAGTGCGTGCCCCCAGAGCGCGCTCTCGTCGGTCGCCTCTCCGGCGATCGTGTCCCAGATCGTCGTCATGCGAAGTCGGCGACGGCAGCGACCGTCAGTTCGATCTCCTCGTCGCCGTGCGCGAGCGAGACGAACATCGCCTCGAACTGGGACGGCGCCACGTAGACGCCCCGCGACAGCAGGTGCCGGAAGAGGGCGCCGTAGCGGTCCGTGTCGCAGCGCTGCGCGTCCTCGAAGTCGCGCACCGGCTCGTCGGTCTGGAACAGCGTCAGCATCGCGCCGACGCGCTGGACGCGTCCGAAGGGAGCAAGCCCCTCCTCGAGCCGCGCGCCGCGCTCCTCGAGTTGCTCGTACACGCCGGGATCGCGCAGCCGTCGCAGGACGGAGAGCCCCGCCGCGGTCGCAAGCGGATTCCCGGAGAGGGTGCCCGCCTGGTAGACGTCGCCGGTCGGCGCGAGTCGCTCCATCAGCTCGGCGCGGCCGCCGAAGGCCGCGAGCGGGAGTCCGCCGCCGACGATCTTGCCGAGAATGGTCAGGTCGGGCCGGATGCCGTACAGCTCCTGCGCGCCGCCGCGCGCGACGCGGAAGCCCGTGATCACCTCGTCGAAGACGAGCAGCGCGCCCGACGCGTCGCAGAGCGCGCGAAGCGCCTCGAGGAAACCCGGCTCGGGCGGGCCGACGCCCATGTTTCCCGCCACCGGCTCGACCAGGACGCACGCGAGCCCCTCGCCGTAGCGGGCCAAGGCCGCCTCGGCCGCGTCGACGTCGTTGTAGGGGCAGACGATCGTGTCGGCCGCAACGGCGCTCGGCACGCCGGGCGTCGAGGGGATCCCCAGGGTGGCGAGACCCGACCCGGCGCTCGCGAGCAGCGAGTCGACGTGACCGTGGTAGCAGCCCGCGAACTTGAGGATCCGGTCGCGCTGCGTCACCGCGCGCGCCAGCCGGATCGTCGACATCGACGCCTCCGTGCCGGACGAGACGAGCCGCACCATCTCCACCGAGGGCACCGCGGCGACGATCTCCGCGGCCAGCTCGACCTCGGCCTCCGTCGGCGCTCCGAACGACGTGCCGTCCGCCGCCGCACGCGTCACCGCCTCGACCGTCTCCGGATCGGCGTGGCCGAAGAGCAGCGGCCCCCACGACATGACCCAGTCGACGTAGCGATTGCCGTCGACGTCCTCGAGCCACGCGCCCTCACCGCGGCGAACGAAGATCGGCTCGTCGAGACCCACCGCGCGCATGGCCCGCACCGGCGAGTTGACGCCACCGGGAATCAGGGCAGTCGCGCGCCGCCAGAGGTCTGAGCGCGTGGTCAGAGCCACGAAGCGAGGTCTCGGGCCCAGTACGTGATCACGATGTCGGCGCCGGCACGCTTGATCGCCGTCAGCGACTCGAGCGCGGCCTGCCGCTCGTCGAGCCAGCCGCGCGCGGCGGCCGCCTTGATCATCCCGTACTCGCCCGAGACGTTGTAGGCCGCGACGGGCACCTGGAAGCGATCGCGCACGGCGCGGATCACGTCGAGGTACGGCAGCGCCGGCTTGACCATGATCACGTCGGCCCCTTCGGCCAGGTCGAGCTCGCACTCGCGCAGCGCCTCGCGCACGTTGGCCGGATCCATCTGGTAGCCGCGACGGTCGCCGAAGGACGGGGTCGAATCGGCCGCATCGCGGAACGGGCCGTAGAAGGCGGACGCGTACTTGGCGGAGTAGGCGACGATCGGCGTGTGCTCGTGGCCCGCGTCGTCGAGCGCCTCCCGGATCACGCCGACCCGGCCGTCCATCATGTCGCTGGGGCAGACGGCGTCCGCGCCGGCCTCGACGTGGCTCAGCGACGTACGTGCTAGCAGCTCGAGCGTCGCGTCGTTGTCGACCTCTCCTCCGGCGAGCACTCCGCAGTGCCCGTGGGACGTGTACTCGCAGAGGCAGACGTCCGTGAGCAGGAGCAGCTCCGGGAAGCGCTCGCGAAGCGCCCGCAGCGCCTGCTGGACGATCCCGTCCTCGACCCAGGCACCCGTGCCTTCCTCGTCCTTCGCCGCCGGGATGCCGAAGAGGATCACGGCCGGAACGCCCGCCGCGACGAGGCCCTCGACCTCGCGCACGAGCCCGTCGACCGTGTGCCGGCTCATGGCGGGCAGCGCCTCGTTCGGCAGCGCCTCGGTGCTCACGAAGAGCGGCATGACCACGTCGCCCATGTCGATCCGCGTCTCGCCGACGAGTGCGCGCAGCGCGCCGGTGCGGCGCAGCCGCCGGAGCCGGGTGGCCGGGAACGTGCTCACGCTCGAAGAGTAGAGCGGATCAGCGAACCTGCGTCGGCGCGTCCTCGGGCGGCGGCGCCGGCTCCGCCGCAGGCGGCCCGTTCGTACCGTCGACCACAGGCTCGGTCGCGACCGGCGCCGCAGGCGGAACCGGCGGCGGCAACGGCTCGACCTCCACGTCGACCGGCACCACCCCGCCCGCCGGCCACGGCTCGAGGGCGACGCGCTCGGAGAAGAACTCCCACGCAGCGCGACCGGCTGCGAGGAAGGGCAGCGCGACGAGGATGCCCGGGAAGCCGTAGATCGCCTCGCCCGCGAGCAGCCCGAAGATGACGAGCAGCGGGTGCAGCCGCAGCGCGCTTCCCATCACGTTCGGGACGACGACGTGCCCCTCGATCTGGTGGATGAACAGGAACAGGATCACGACCCAGACCGCCGAGAGCGGGTGCACGACGAGCGCATAGAGCACGGGCGGCACCGCGCCGAGGATCGGCCCGAGGTAGGGGATCAGCTCGGTGATCGCCGCCCAGCCGCCGAACAGGAGCGCGTAGTGGTCCGCATGAGGCACGAGCCCGGTCACGCCCATCACCCACATGCCGACGCCGACGCTCGTGCCGATGATCAGCGAGACGAGCGTCTGCCCCTTGACGTAGCCGACGACCGCCTTGCTCATGCGCTCGATCAGGGGCTCGGAGCCTTCGTGGGGCGGGAAGCGCTTGTCGATCGACCTCGTCAACTTCGGCAGCCCGAGCAGCATGTAGATCGAGATCACCGCGATCAGGACGAGGTCGAAGACGAGCTTGCCGACCGAGATCGCGGCGCCTTCGAGGAAGGTGACGATCTTGTTCGTGTACTTGCCGATGTCCTTCTGCTGGATCTTCTTGACCAGGTCGTGACCCTGCTTCTGGACGTGGATCCCGGACAGGCTGTGCGAGTTCAGCCATTCCTGGAGCCGGTCGACGTCGCGGTCGGCGTCGGTCTCGACGACCGTCTTGCCGCTGATCACGAAGGAATGCTTCTGCGTGAAGTAGTTGTCGAAGCGCGTCGCGGCGTGTTTCGACTGCGTGACGACGAGCGTGGTGATCACCGCGAGCACGGCGATCACGAACAGCACCGAGACGAGGTAGACGATCGCGACCGAGAACCCGCGCGGCAATCTCGCGTGCGTGAACAGCCGGACGATCGGATCGAGGAAGAGCGCGATCAGCAGCGCGACGATGAACAGGAAGAGGACGTGCTTGACCGCGCCTGCGACCACCCAGAGAAAGAGCAGGATGAGCGGGAGTCCGACGAGCTGGATCCACCGCGGGATCAGGATCTTGGCCCCCGGGGGCATCGACCGCCCATCGTACGCGGCCCGCCCGCCGGACGAGCGCACGCGCAGGTTCGTTTGAAACGTGGCGAACGGCTGCGCTACGGTGGACGCCGATGGTCTCCTCCCGAGCCACCGGGCGGCCTCCGCGCTCGCGACGGCGGCGGAACGGGCTCTCCAGACGCAGCGGACGACTCGCGGTTCTCGGTCTGGTCGCGCTCGCGATCTTCGTCGTCCTGGTCGTCGCCGCGTTCAGCTCGTCGGCGCCGCCCTTCCAGGACTCGCTTCCGAGCGGCAGCCGTGCGAACCCGAACAGCCCGCCGTCCTCGATGATCGTCGCGACGCAGGGGACGCTCAACATCCAACTGCCGATCTCGCAGGGCGCTGTGACGGCACTCGGCTACCACGGCTCGGACGGCACGTCGCTGGAGCTGACGCCGGTCGGCCGCCAGGCGAACGAGGGCGTCCTCGCCGGGATGGTGCACTGGCTGTTCGGCGGCGGCGGCCAGGGGCCGACGTACTACGAGCTGGGCGGCGGAGTGGGTTCGGGGACGGGCGCGCTCGACGTGGGCGCCGCGGCCGACACGGATGTCTACTCGCCGGTGTTCGGCACCGTGGTCTCGATCGGGAACTTCGTCCTCGACGGCAAGGTGTACGGCAACCAGATCGAGATCCAGCCGACCCAGGAGGCATCGGTCGTGGTCGTCGTGACCCGGCTCAAAGCCGACCCCGCACTCGCGGTCGACGAGCCGGTGTCGGCCGGCCTGACGAAGATCGGCACGCTGATCGACCTCTCGACCGTGGAGAAGCAGGCGCTCGCCGGCGTGACCCACGACGCGGGCAACCACGTGACGCTCGTGGTCGACCCGGCACCGAGCCTGCCTGTCCGCTAGGGACACGCCGACCAACCGCCGGTCTCAGAGGCAGGCCCAGAGCGAGTCGCAGAGGCAGGCCCAGAGACTGGCTCTGAGACAGCGCTCCTAGACTGCGCCTGATGCGGGGCCACCGTCCGTGAAGATCCTCTTCGTCGCCGACGTGTTCGGGCCGGCCGGGTCGGGGGCCGTACGCGACCGACTGCCCGGGCTGCGCGAGGAGCTCGGCATCGACTTCTGCGTCGTGAACGGCGAGAACGCCGCGGACGGCCGCGGGATCACGCCCAAGCTCGCCGACCGAATGCTCGCCGCCGGGGCCGACGTCGTCACGCTCGGGAACCACACGTGGGCCCGCGGGGAGATTTATCCCTACCTCGACGCGTCCGAGCGCGTCATCCGGCCTGCGAACCTGGGTGCCGGCCGCCCCGGCCGCGGGCTCGCCGTCGCCCCCGCGCAGGACGGAACCCCGGTCGCGGTGCTCAACCTGATGGGCTGGCTCTTCCTCAACGTGCCGGTGACGCCGTTCGAGCTCCTCGACGAGCTGGTCGAGGAGGCACGCCGGCAGGCGAAGATCGTGCTCGTCGACTTCCACGCCGAGGCGACGAGCGAGAAGATCGCCGTCGCCCGCATTCTCGACGGCCGCGTCACCGCCGTGCTCGGCACGCACACCCATGTGCAGACGAACGACGCCCGCGTGCTCCCGGGCGGCACGGCGGCGATCACGGATGCCGGCATGACCGGCCCGCACGACTCGGTGATCGGCGTCCAGGCCGATCTCGCGATCCGCCGCATGCGAACCGGCATGCCGGTGCGCTTCCAGCCGGCAACCGGCGACGTGCGCATCGAAGGCGTCGTGGTCGAGTGTGAGTCGAGCGGGCGCGCGACGAGCTGTCAGGCGGTCCGCGTCGCCGTCGACTGACGGCGCGGCCAGAGCAGCAGCGCGAACAGCGCGACGAGCCCGACGTCGCGGAGCAGCACGAGCGCCGACGGGAACGCCTCGAAGTGCCGCGCCAGGTCGTGGTAGCGGTACGGAAACCAGAGCTGCGTGGTGATCATGCACGCGACGAGAAGCGCTCCCGCGGCGAGTCCGCGGCGTCCGCGCACGAGCGCGACGAGCGGCACGAGCCAGATCAGGAACTGCGGCGAGAGCACCTTGCCGAACACGACGAACGCGCAGACCGCCGCCGCCGAGGCGCGGAACAGGCGGCCGCTCTCGGCCGGTCCGCGCGCGAACCAGATCCAGACCGCGACGATCGCGAACGCCTCGAGCACGTCCTCGACGACGGCAAGCGCGTCGGGGAGCCGCCCCGCGAGGTTGTCCGAGCCGTGGCTCGTGACCATCGTCAGATGGAGTCCGGCCACCTGGTGCAGCGCGAGCAGCACGCCGGCGCCGAGCGTCTCGATCTGGAGCGGCCGCGAGGTCTGCCGCAGCGTGCTCTCCCAGAACCCGTGCGGGCTGAGCGCGACGAACGGGAGGACGCACGCGGCGACGACCGCGACCGCGACAGTCAGCGCGATCAGCGCCTCCCGCCGCCCGCGCCGTCGCCAGAGAAACGCGACGAAGATCGGCACGAGCACGACCGGGTAGACCTTCGCCGCGATCCCGAGACCGAGCGCACCGAGCGCGATTCGGTCGCGACCGGCCACGAGCGCCGCGATCGCCGCGGCGACGAGCGCCGCCGGCCAGAGGTCGAAGCGCGTCAGCAGCACCGATCCGAGCGCCAGCGGGGCGAGAGCGGCGAGCGCACAACCCGCCGCGAGCCTCGTGCTCGACGCACGGTCGCGGACGAGCGTGAACGCCACGAGACCGACGATCGCAACGCCGCAGACGGCCATCAGGAAGCCGAAGACGGAGTCGTACGCGGAGATCGACGCGCCGCGGCCGGCGATCAGCGACGGCAGGGCGAAGAGCGGCACGGCCGCCGGCGGGTACTCGATCGTGAAGTCCCGGTAGGGCACCTGGCCGCCGGCGATCGCGTCGCCGTACACCTGGTAGTGCGGCGTGTCGACGATGTGGTTGTTCGCGTAGAAGCCGTAGTGGAGCAGCGTCCACGCGGCGGCGAAGACGACGACGGCCACGAGCGCCACGACGGCGCCGCGGCCCCAGTCAGCCTGCCGGGACCAGCTCGCGGGCGGGGCGTCCATGGGGTTCCGTCGCAGGCACGGGCACCGGCTCGGCGGCGGGAGAGAGCACGGCGAAGACGAAGAACGGGAAGAACCAGGCGATGTAGGCGTAGAACCAGTGCGTCAGCACGACCTCGAGGCCGAGGAGCAGGGCGGCGCTGAGCGCGGCGAGCTGGAGCGGCGACTTCCGGCGGGGGAAGACCGCGCAGACGAGCGTGCCGAGGACGAGCATACCTTCGAGCACGTACTGGAGCACGTGGAGATCGGGGAGACCGGCGTGGTACTGCCGCCAGTCCCAGAGCGAGAACGGCGAGGTGCGGCCGATCTGCGTCGGGATCGTCCGGTCCCAGAACACCCGGGCGGCGTGGATCGGGTTCGGCTCGAGGAGCAGGATCGAGAAGACGGCGATCGTGGCCACGAGGAAGCCGGCAATGTAGACCAGCACGTCGCGCCACTTGCGCGCGTCGGGATAGGTCGCCCACATCGGGACGAGCAGCAGCGAGCCGAACTTCGTCCACCCGGCGAGCGCGGAGAAGATGCCGCGCGCAGGCGGCGAGGTGGCCAGCCAGAAGCCGAAGATCAGGAACACGGGCTGGATCGCGTCGTTCGTGTTCGAGCTCGACACGTACTGCGTGAACGGGTACGCCGCCCAGGCGAAGGCGAGGGTCACCGCGAGCCGGCGCCCTCCGAAGCGCAGGCCGACCAGGGCGAGCCCGACGATCGCGAGCACGTCGAAGACCAGCGAGGTGAATCGCGCGGCGTCGAGGTTGTCGCCCTTGCCCTTCCACCCGATCAACGCGTAGCCGGGCAGGTAGGCCTCGTACGCGACCGGGCCGTACGTGTCGCCCTGGGGGTCGGCTGCCTCGCAGCGGCCGTTCGTCTGGGTGCGGTACGGATAGCTGCCGTTGATCGCGCCCGAGCACGGCTTGCCCGCCTCGACCGGGAAGTGCCCGTACGGCGACTCGCCGGTCGCGATCCGCTGCGCCCCGATCACACCGGAGTAGCCGACGTCGATCACGTTCGAGTCGCTCAGGTTCAGCCCGATCCGGAAGCCGCCGAGGAAGACGGTCGCCGCGGCGAGCACCCACACCGGCCAGACCGGCGGCGAGGAGGCTGGCGGCCTGTCGCGCACGGCAACGACGACGGCCCGCACGATCAGGTACGCCAGTGCCGGATAGACGAGCGGGACGCTCGTGAAGATTCGCCCCTCGTTGAAGTACCAGAGCGAGGCGGAGAACGACAGCAGCGCGAGCAGATCGAGGTTGCGCAGGGAGAGCGGCCTGCGCAGGTCGGCGAGTCCCACGAGGAAGATCGCGCAGAAGACGAGCCAGACGGGCAGCGAGTTGATCTCCTTGCCGCCGAAGGCGCCGGACTGGCCGCGCGCCATCGTCCATGCGACCTGCGGCCCGGTCCATGCGGACGTGACCTTGCCGGTCAGGTCGTCGACGGTGCCGGTCGCGATCTCACCGACCTTCCCGACGCTCGTCCAGACGTTCACCGTCCACGCGCGGGTGACCCGGTCGAAGGTCGCGTCGGTGATCAGGCTCGACTTCGGGTACCGGCCGACCCAGCCCTTGACCTTCCCGTGGGCGAGGAACAGCGCGATCGCCTTCGCCTGCGTGCGTTGCGCTCTCGCACCGGCCGTCGGCGCGCCGACTGCAGGCGCGAGCGGAAGCGTCGTATTCGACCCCTCGGAGCCCGAGGCAAGCGCCGCCGGCGCGAGACAGAGAGCTGCGAGGACGACGGCGGCAAGGCGGGCCAACCGCATCGCGAAAGCCTAACTAGGGTTCTGTTCTCGGTCTCTCTTCGAGGCGCGCCAGAAGAACCAGCTGACAACGCCGAGGATCGTCACCGGCACGACGATCGACGCGAGCAGGATCCCGGCCGTCGCGCTCCCCTCCGAGACCCGCGCGAGAACGGTTAGCGCCTGAATGACCAAAGCTTGTTCCCGATGAAGTTCAGCGGCATGACGAGGAGGATCGCGATCGCCTGGGCGGGGATCTTTCCCATGCCGGCCCTGATCAGGAGGTGCAGGATCCCGAGGTTCGCTCCGAGGGCGATCACCGACACGATGAAGAAGCGGATGCCCTGCCCGTAGACGTCGCCGCGCTGGCGGCGGAACGTCCAGTGCCGGTTCCACCAGTAGTTGTTCACCGCAGCGACGACGAACGAGCAAGCGCCCGCGGCGAGGTAGTGCAGCCCGGCCTCGTCGAGCAGCAGCGAGTAGACGACCAGGTTGACGACGTACCCGGAGAGGCCGACCACGGAGAACTTGAAGAGCTGGATCCAGTTGCCCGGGTGACGGAGCGCCCGAAAAGCCCGGTTCGCGATCACGCCCGGAGACGGGGCGGCTGAGGCTCGCTGCACGGGCAGAGGGTACCGGCGCGCCCGACCGGATCCGACTGCGTGCGCGCTGCGCAAACCGACCTTCCCGCGATCGCGTAGTTGGGGCGACCCGGTGCACACGACGATGTACCCGAACAGCGCCAGCGGCGGTCAGCTGCACGCAGGCGACTAGCCCGGTCCCGCTGTTCCCTCCCGAGACCCCGGCCGCACCGTCGTCGGGGTCTCATCCCTGCTCGAGGCGGCGGATCACGTCGAGACCGAACGCGGCCGCCCGGGCTCCGTCGACGACGCGGTGGTCGAACGTGATCGCGATCATGGCCACGGGGCGAGCCACGATCTCCCCGTCACGGACGACCGGGCGGTCGGCGATGCGCCCGACGCTGAGGATCGCCACCTCCGGATAGTTGACGATCGGTGTCTGCAGCAGGCCGCCGAGCTTGCCGGCGCTCGTGACGGTGAACGTCGAGCCCCGGAGGTCGGCCGGCGCAAGTGTCCCGGCGCGCGCTTCGTCGGCGAGCCGACGGACCTCCTCGTCGAGCTCGTCGATCGTCTTCTCGTCGCAGCCGCGCACGACCGGGACGACGAGCCCCTGCTCGGTCTGGACGGCGACGCCCAGGTCGTAGCGGTCGAGCTCGACGATCTCGCTGCCGTCGAGCCGCGCGTTCAGCTCGGGGACCTCCTTCAGCGCCTCCGTGCATGCCTTCAGCACGGTCGCGACCAGGCGGTCGAGCCCGACCCGCCCGAAGTCGCACTCCTCGACCCAGGTGACCGGCGCCACCTCCCGATGGGCGCGGGCCATGTGCTCGGCGATGACGCGCCGCGTGCCGCGCAAGGGGATGCGCCTGCCCTCGGCCTGGGCAGCCTGTGGCCTTGGGTCGCCGCCGCCGGCCGCGGCGCGGACGTCTTCCTCGGTGACCCGTCCCTGCGGGCCGGTGCCGGCCACGGTGGAGAGGTCGACCCCGAGCTCGGAGGCGATCCGGCGAACGAGCGGCGTCGCGCGCACGGGCGCGCCCTGAGGCCGAGCGGGCACGGGCGGCGCGTCGGCGAGCGCCAGCTTCTTCACGTCCGGTGCGGAGGTCTTCGCCGAGCCGTCCTCGTCGCCGATCACCACCAGCACCGTCCCGACCGCGACGACCTCTCCCTCGGCGACGAGGATGCGCGAGACACGGCCCGAGGCCGGAGACGGGATCTCGACGGTCGCCTTGTCGGTCTGCACCTCGACGAGCGGGTCGTCCTCGGCCACCTCCTGGCCCTCCTCGACCAGCCAGCGTGCGACCTCGCCCTCCGTCAGGCCTTCGCCGAGATCCGGGAGCTTGAACTCGTACGCCATGTGTCTATTCTCGCGGCCGCAGCGCATCGTGGCGCAGCACGGCGTGCACGCCGCGGACGCCGTTCACGAGCTGGGTGATCCGGAGATCGACGACCGCGCTCGCGAGCGCCAACGCCTCGCGGCGCTCGAACCCGTACTCGCGGCCCATCAATCCGAGCATGTTGTCGAGGGCGAGCGCGGCGGCCTCGTCGAGGTCTTCATCGAAGCCGAACGCGATCCAGGCCTCCGGCGTCCAGGCATACGGCTGCACGGGCTCGGGTGCGTCGCGGAGGTCGAGCGTCAGCACGACGCGGTCGGCCGCGCACTCGATTGCGAGCTGCGACACCTCGCCGTCGCCCTGGCGCGCGTGGCAGTCACCGGCCGAGAAGAGCGCACCGTCGACCGGGATCGGGAGGTAGAGAGTCGTGCCGGCGACGAGCTCGGCACAGTCGAGATTGCCGCCCCAGATCCGCGGCGGTGCCGTCGGGTGGCGACCCGGCTCGGAAGGCGGCATGCCCATCACGCCGAGGAACGGTCGCAGGTCGAGCTCGCGCCCGGCCCGGTCGCGTCCCACGCCGCGATCCGCGTCGAGCTCCCAGACGAGCAGGCAGGCGTCCCCGTCCGACAGGCCGAGCCGGTCGTTGAGCGGCGTGGAGAAGCCGCCGCCGAGCGTGAAGCCGTACGGGCCGACGCGCACCTCGTCGATGCGCACGGAGAGCGTCTGCCCGGCGCAGGCGCCGCGTACCTCGACCGGCCCGATCATCGCGTGGCCGACGTCGAGCTCGTCGTCGCGCGGCTCGAACCGGCGCCGCACGCGCACGTCGCCCGTCGGCGGCTCGAGTCCCCAGCCGGCGTCGAGCGTCGCGAACGCGATCGAATCGCCCGGGTCGACGGTCAGGATCGGATCGAGGTCGCGCGAGAAGTGCCCGTGCAGCGTGCGGCGCTCGAGCGGGATTCTCATGCAGCGCCATCAGAAGGCGAGCAGCTTCCGCACCGCGTCGGCGACACGGGCCGCGGACGGCATGTACGCATCCTCGAGCTTCCAGTACGGATAGGGCACGTCGTAGCCGGTCACGCGCAGCACCGGCCCCTGAAGGTCGAGGATCGCCTTCTCCGCCAGGATCGCCGCCACCTCGGCCGCGTAGCCGCACGTTCGCGGCGCCTCCTGGACAACGACGACGCGGCCCGTCTTCGCCGCCGAGGCGAGCAGCGCGTCCTCGTCGAGCGGCTTCAGCGTCCGCAGGTCGAGCACCTCGACGCTCGCCTCGCCGGCCAGCCCGGCCGCGGCCTGCTCGGACACCGGCACCATCGCGCCGTAGGCGACGACCGTCACGTCGGACCCTTCACGCGCGACGCGCGCCCGACCGAGCGGAACGACGTGGTCGCCGTCCGGCACCGGCCCGCGCAGCGTGCGGTAGTGCGCTTTCGGCTCGAAGATCACGACCGGGTCGGGATCGCGGATCGCGGCCGCGAGGAGGCCCTTGGCGTCCGCGGGCGTGGCCGGGATGGCCACCTTCACGCCCGGCGTGTGGACGTAGTACGCCTCGGGCGAGTCGTCGTGGAGCTCAGGCGCGCGCACGCCGCCGCCGTACGGCATGCGGATCGTGATCGGGAACTCCATCCTCCCGCCCGAGCGCCAGCGGTACCGGCCGACGTGGTTGATCAGCTGGTCGAGACACGGATAGCTGAACGCGTCGTACTGCATCTCGCACACCGGCCGCCAGCCGGCCATGCAGAGACCGACCGCGGTGCCGAGGATGCCGGCTTCCGCCAGCGGCGTGTCGACGCAGCGGTCCTCGCCGAACGTCTCGCGCAGCCCGGCCGTGGCGCGGAAGACGCCGCCCACGGTCCCCACGTCCTCGCCCATCACGAGCACGTCCGGATCGCGCGCCAGCTCGTGGTGCAGGCAGTCGTTGATCGCCTCAACCAGCGTGAGCTCAGCCATCGGCGAGGATCCTCCGCAGCTCGGCGAGGTCGGAGTCGAACGAGCGCGGCGGCTCCGCCAAGGCATGCGAGAAGAGCAGCGCCGGGTCCGGGTCGGGCTCGGCTTCCGCGCGACCGATCGCCTCGCGCATCGTCTGCGCCGCGTCGTCGCGGATCTGCTCGCGCAGGTCGTCGGGGAGCAGACCCCGCCGCTGCAGATAGCCCTCGAATCGTCCGACGCACTCGCGGCGGCGCTCCTCCTCGACCCGCTCCTGGTCGATGTAGACGCTCGGGTCGTCGGCGGTCGCGTGCGGCGCCGACCGGTAGGTGACCGCCTCGACGAACGTCGGCCCGTCTCCCGCGCGGGCGCGGGCAACCGCCTCGCGGGTCGCCTCGAACACGGCGAGCACGTCGGCGCCGTCGACCCGCGTAGCCGGCATCCCGTAGCCGACGGCCTTGTCCGCGAGCGTCTCTGCAGCGGTCTGGGACTCGAGCGGCGTCGAGATCGCCCACTGGTTGTTGTTGCAGAAGAGAACGACGGGCGCCTTGAACACGGCCGCGAAGTTGGCCCCCTCGTGGAACGCGCCCTCGGACGTGGCTCCGTCGCCGAAGAACACGATGGCGCAGGCCGGCTCGCCGCGAAGCTTCTTGCCCCAGGCAAGGCCGGCCGCGTGCGGAACGTGCGTCGCGATCGGGACGCAGATCGAGGCGACGTTGTAGTCCGCCGGATTCCACCAGCCGGCCGGGTGACCTCGCCACCAGGAGAGGATCGTGTCCGCCGGCATCCCGCGCAGGAGGCCGATCGCCGACTCGCGGTAGCTCGGGAAGATCCAGTCGTCGTCGTCGAGCGCGGCCACGGCGCCGACCTGCATCGCCTCGTGGTTCCAGAAGATCGCATACGTGCCGATGCGGCCCTGGCGGTGGTAGACGACGGAGCGCTCGTCGTAGGTGCGCATGAGGACGAGCTGCCGGTAGAGCTCGACGAGCTCCTGGTCGGAGACGCCGTCGACATCGCCGTCCGGAACCGCGTCCCCGTCGCCGATCACGCGGCGAAGGTCGCGCTCGAGCGGCAGCACCCCGGTCACCGTCGCGAGTCTACGGGCCCGCCTGGGCGCCACGCACCACCGGCGCGCCGAGGCCGAGCTCTTTGGCCAGCCAGCGCAGCTGGTCGTGGTTGGCGCGGAGGTTGAGTGGATGCCCGGCGGCGTACCAGCGGATCTCCTTCGGTTGCGGGGCGGCGTTCGCCAGCGCGAGCAGTTGCGCGCGCGGGACGATCGCGTCGTGCCGGCCGAGCTGGAAGAGGAATGCGGCGTGCGACCGCTTGATCCAGGTCAGGTCGTCGAGGCCGGGGCCAAGGTTCTTCCCGCGGCCGCTCTGGAGGTCGAACGCCTTCACCCGGGGGTCGACGCCGGAGAGGATCGCGCCCTGGATCGCGCCGAAGCTCAGGCCCATGAACCCGATTCGCTTCGGGTCGACGTACTTCAGAGACTGGAGCAGGTCGATGCTGCGGCGCAGGTCGACGATCTGCTGGACGATCGCCGCATTCTGGACGGGGATCGAGGCGAAGTTGAGCTGCGGGTTGCGCTCGAACGGGTCGTCGACGACGAGGGAGACGACTCCGCGGGCGGCGAGCCAGGTCGCGGGCAGGATCATGTCCTGCCTGGAGCCGCCCGAGCCGTGCGCCCAGATCACGGCCGGGAACGGGCCCTTGCCGGGCGGGACGACGAGGTATGCGTGGACCCGGCCGCTGCGGGCACTGGCGTACGAGACGTCGTCGATCCGGATCGGGTAGTCGTGGTTGACGCGACCGGCGTCGGCGTACTGGAAGGGTTCGTGCCTGTCGTAGGCGAACGGCGACGCCGTGCTTTTGCCGCCGCAGGCGGCGAGCGCGAGCAACCCGAGGGCTAGGCCAGCACCGAGACCGCGTCGCGCTCGCACTCGAACACCGCCTCCTCCACGTCGCCGAGATCCTCGCCGTCTGCCTGCAGCGGCAGCGGCCGGTCGCAGGCGACCTCGATCCGGTCGAGGTCGTGGCCGGTGAACGCGCCGGGCGTCGACGCCAGTCCTCGTCCGCGCAGCGCCCGGGCGAACCCGCCCGAGATCCGGAAGGCGTTCGGGCTCGAGAGCGCCGCGTAGTCGAGCCCGAGCTCGAAGCTGGCCTCGGGCGTGAACCGCAGGGCGGTCGCGCCCGCGTAGGTGAAGACGGCGTCGTTCGCGACGACGACGAGCGCGGCCCGGCCGGTGCCCTTCACCTCGAGGACGTCCGGGAGCCGCCATCCCTGCGATGCGACGATGCCGAAGATCGCGCGGGCGAACGCCGAGTCGCCGGGGCGGCGACCGTCGGCAGCTCTCCCCATGGCGTCGACGCGCCTGACCGCAGCCGAGTCGAGCCCGATCCCCGCGCCGAAGGCAAAGCGGCGCCCGTTGACGCGACCGAGCGAGATGCGGCGCTCGCGCGCGGCGACGAGCGCGTGCGCGGCCGCGACCGCGTCGCGCGGCAGCCCGAGCGCGCGCGGGAGGACGTTCGTGCCGCCGCCCGGGACGAAGCCGAGCCGCCGGTCGCCGACGACGCCGTTCAGGACCTCGTTCGAGACCCCGTCGCCGCCGAAGGCGAAGATCGTCTCGGTTCCGGCTTCACGCGCAAGCTCGACGGCGTGCCCCCGCCGCTCGGTCAGGACGGTCTCGAGCTCGTACGCCGCACCGAGCTCGCGCTCGACCTCGCGCACGAGCTCCTCGCTCACCGCGCTCGCGTAGGGATTGACGATCAGCGTTGCCCGCACGGTCAGATGACGAACGCCTCCGGCCGGGACTCGCCGCGGGCGAAGCGTTCGAGTGCGAAGGCGGAGAGGTCAAGCGTGGGCTCGCTGCCCGCGACCAGCTCGGCGATGTGCTCGCCCACCGCCGGTGCTTGCTGGAAGCCGTGTCCCGAGAAGCCTGTCGCGTACAGAAACCGCGACGGGTCCGCCGCCTCGCCGACGATCGCGTTGTGGTCGGGCGACACCTCGTAGTAGCCCCACCACGAGGACTGCACCGGCAGCTCGAGCAGCGCAGGCAGGCGCCGCGACGCCGGCTCCGCAACCTCCTCGAGCGTCTGCTCGCGGCCGCCGAACACGAGCCCCGGCCCCTCGCGGTGGAAGTAGAAGCCGGTCGTGAAGTCGATCGTGAGCGGCAGCCGCTGCGGCAGCCCGCCGTCCTGTGGCGTGAAGAACATCCAGCGCGGCTCGCCGCGAACCGGGATGTCGACCCCTGCCATCGCGCCCACCTCCGCCGACCACGCGCCCGCGCAGCAGACGATGCAGCCCGTCGCGATCGATCCCTTCGACGTCTCGACGCCCACAACCCGACCGCCCTCGACGTCGATCCCCGTCAGAGCGCAGCCCTGGCGAACCTCGGTCCCTCGCGCATACCACTGGACAACCGTCTCCGGCGTTGCGTAGCCGTCGAGCTCGCAGTACGTCGCCGCGAGCAGTCCCTCCGGTTCGAGCTGCGGCACGATCTCGAGCGCCTCTGCCACCGACAGCTCCCGGGACGGCACGCCGAGTGAGTGCTGCAGCGCCAGCGCGGCCTGGAACCGCGCGAGATCAGCCGAGTTGTCGAGCAGGAACAGGTAGCCGTCCTGCCGCAGGTCGATGCCCTCCATCCGCTCGAACTCGTCCAGCGAACGGAGCGCGATCCGCACGTTCAGCTCGTCGGCGAACTGCGTCCGGATGCCGCCGGCCGACTTCGACGTCGAGCCGGACGCGAGCGAGTCGCGCTCCAGCAGCACGACGTCCGTGATCCCGAGCTCCCGCAGGTGCCACGCGACCGAGGCGCCCATCGCGCCGCCGCCGACGATCACGACCTCTGCAGTCTCCGGCATGTGAGCATTCTCGCCAACTGGCATGCTCACGCCGTGACCGAGGAGGCGGAGCTCGTCCAGACCAACCAGGGGCTCGTCCCGAGCGGCGACGGCTGGTTCGTCCTGAACGCGCGCGAGGCGCAATGGTGGGACCGCCCCGGCCGCGGCGTGCTCTGCGAATTCGAAGGGGCCGGCTTGCCCAACTCCCTGGACTTCGTACAGGTCGGCGTCAACCTCACTCGACTCGATCCCGGCGAGCCGATGGCGATGTACCACTGGGAGGACGACCAGGAGGACTTCCTCATCCTGGACGGCGAGGCGGTGCTGGTCGTGGAGGGCCGGGAGCGACCGTTGCACCGGTGGGACTTCGTGCACTGCCCGCCGGGAACCAAGCACGTGATCGTCGGCGCCGGTGACGGGCCATGCCTCGTCCTCTGCGTCGGGGCGCGGCGTCGGTCGCAAGGTCCGGACTGGGGCGCGTACACGGTCGACGAGGCGGCCATCGGCCATGGAGCCGGGGTCGAGTCCGAGACGACCGAGCCGTCCGAGGCGTACGCCGGCTTTCCGCCCACCGGGCTGACTCGCTACCGCGACGGCTGGCTGCCCTAGACTTGACGCTCCGGCGCCGGCAAAGCCGGCCCCTGCGCTCGTTGGCCGCCGGCTCCGTCCAGCCTACGCCGGTGTCGAGTAGCCGCGCATGCCCTCGACGAGGAGGGCGAAGAAACGATCCGCGAGCGCATCCGTGTCGCCGCCCGGCCGCAGCCAGGTGTAGGCCCAGTTGGCCGCGGACAGGAACAGCAGTGCCGCGACGGACACGTCCAGGTCGGCCCGCAACTCGGACAGCTCGACCCCCTCCTGGAACAGCCCGCGGATCCGCTCCTCGTACCGCCGCCGCGACGCGACGAACTCCTCGCGCCGATCGCCCTCGAGGTAGCGCCACTCGCGCGTCCACACCGTCGCGACGTCGATCTGCTCGGCAACGATCCCCAGGTGGGCACGCAGCGCGAGCCGGAGCTTGTCGACCGCCGGCAGCGTCTCCGGGATCAGGTCGAGCGCTCCGTGGAAGGCGTCGGCGCCGCCTCGGAGCGTCTCGTAGAGCAGGTCCTGCTTCGAGTCGATGTGCGCGTAGACGGAGCCCTTCTGGACACCCATCGCCTCGGCGAGGTCGCCGATCGACGTGCCGTGGTAGCCCTTCTCGGCGAAGAGCCGCGCAGCCTGTCGCGTCAGCTCGTCCTTACGCGTCGACATGCTAGGCTCCGTAGCCTAACGATCGTTCGGTTGGGAGCGTCGAATGTCTCGTGAGCAGGAGTTTCTCGAGTACGTGCAGTCCGGCGGCGCCGTCGAGGTCGACGACTGGATGCCGGACGAGTACCGGCGCATGCTGGTCAAGTTCATCGAGATGCACGGCAACTCGGAGCTGATGGGCGTGCTCCCCGAGCGCGAGTGGATCCTCCGCGCGCCGACCCTCCAGCGCAAGCTCGCGCTGACCGCGAAGGTGCAGGACGAGGTCGGCCACGCACAGCTGATCTACCGCGTCGTCGAGGACCTCGGCAAGCCCCGCGAGCAGTGCCTCGCCGACCTGATCTCCGGCAAGAGCAAGTTCCACAACGTCTTCCACTATCCGACGCACACATGGGGCGACGTCGGCGTCATCGCCTGGCTCGTCGACGCGGCGGCGATCATCTCGCAGAAGGCGCTCCTCAAGTGCTCGTACGCGCCGTACGCGCGGATCATGAAGAAGATTCTGCTGGGAGGAGTCGTTCCACATCCTCCACGGCCGCGACGTGATCCTGACGATGATGCTCGGCACCGACGAGCAACGCGGGCTCGTGCAGGAGGCGCTCGACCGCTGGTGGGCGCCGCTGATGATGTTCCACGGCAACCCGATCGACGCGAAGGACGACCCGGTCGTCCAGTGGCGGATCAAGACGCAGGGGAACGAGGAGGCGCGCCAGCAGTTCCTCGAGGGCTACGTCCCGCAGATCAGGGAGCTCGGCCTGACCGTCCCCGACCCGAAGCTGCGGCGCGGCGACGACGGCATCTGGGAGTACACCGAGCCCGACTGGGACGAGCTGCGCTCCGTCGTGACCGGCCACGGCCCGATGACCGCCGAACGGCTCGAGTTCCGCCGGATCTCGCGTGAGGAGACGGCCTGGGTGCGGCGCGCGATCCTCGCCGAAGCCGCTTGACGTGATCTTCGAGGTCTTTCGACAGGAGCGGAAAGGTCAGCCGTTCGAGCACGCAGGCTCGGTGGCGGCGCCGGACGCCGCGTTCGCAGACGCGTACGCGCACGAGCAGTACGGCCGCCGCGGCGAGTCGGCCGCGCTCTGGGTGGTCCCGCGCGACGCGATCCGCGAGATCGACGACTTCCCGGACGAGCTCGGACGCAACTACCACCGCGTCGACGGGTATTCGCTGAAGGTGAAGCTGAAGGAGGCACGTGAGCGAGCCGGAACGGCAGCTCCTGCTGGCGATAGCTGACGACGAGCTCGTCCTCGGCTGGCGCAACTCCGAGTGGACGGGCATCGCGCCGGTCCTCGAGGAGGACGTCGCGTTCTCGTCGATCGCGCAGAACGAGATCGGCCACGCGCGGGCGCTCTACCAGCTGCTGTCGGACGACGCTGACGCGTTGGCCTTCGACCGCGACCCGGCGGAGTACCGGTGCTCGCCTCTCGTCCAGCTCCGTTTCGTCCCCGACTGGGCGCGGACGATCGCGCGGCACGTGCTCTACGAGGCGGCCGACGAGCTTCGGATCGAGCGCCTCAAGTCCTCGGACGACGCGGCCGTCGCCGGCCTGGCCGCGAAGATCGACCGCGAGGAGGTCTACCACCGCCTGCACGCGCAGATGTGGGCCGAGCGGCTCGCCGGCGAGCCGCGCTATCGCGAGGCGATCGAGGAGCTGTGGCCGTACGCGGTCGCGCTGCTCGAGCCCGACCTACGTGAGCCGTACGCCACCCGTTTCGGCCATGTCGTTCCAAGCAACACTGTGTTGCAAGGCCTGGAGCCGGGCTCGCACGTTCCTGACTGGCCTGCGCTCTGGGAGGAGATGACGATGGTGCGCCGCTCCGTGGCGGGCGCGACGTGGTGACGGCGGCGCAGGTCTGGGCCGCGCTCGACGAGGTCGATGACCCGGAGATCCCGGTCGTCTCGCTCGTCGACCTCGGCGTCGTGCGCGACGTGCAGGTCGACGGCGACCGCGTCCACGTCGAGTTCACGCCGACGTTCCTCGGCTGCCCGGCGCTGGAGGTGATGCGCGACCGCATGGCGGCGAAGATCGCGGAGCTCGGCGGCCAGCCGGACGTGGAGGTGATCTCCGATGACTCCTGGTCGACCGACCGGATCACGCCGGCAGGTCGCGAGAAGCTCCGCGCCGCCGGCTTCGCCCCGCCGGCGCCACGGGCCGCGCAGACGCCGACGCTCGTCCAGCTCCAGAAAGGCTTTCGCTGTCCGTACTGCGGCTCGACCGATACCCGGCTCGACAACCTCTTCGGCCCGACGCCGTGCCGCTCGATCCGCTACTGCAATGCCTGCAGGCAGCCATTCGAGCAGTTCAAAACGATCTAGCTAGCGGGGAAGCTCGGGGAGATCCACGACGTAGAGCCCGACATCGCTCCTGCCGAGAATCTTGTTCGCATCGGGTACGAGCGACCAGATTCCGGTGTCGACGACGAGCCGACGGTCCCCGGGAAGCCATGTGGCCGATCCGATCTGGTGACCTTTGAGAAGAAGGAACGGGCGTCCGTCATGCATCCGGATCAACCAGAGCCCGTCCGTCCTGCCGTGCGGGTGCATCGGGATTGCCAGCCACTTGCCGTCGTGGGACCACGACGGGACTCCTGGCTCGTCGAGACCGTCGAGAAGACGACGGACGACCTTGCCGTGATCGTCGACGACGTAGAGGCTCCAGGAGAAGTCGAGGCGTGACAGACCCGTCGCGCGCTGCCCGGGAGTGACTGCGGCTACCGCGAACTCGCGTCCCGATGAATCCCATGCCGGGGTCCCGACACGCTCGAATCGAAGGCCGAGGTACCGAAGTCCGTTGGCTCCCAACCAGGCCAGCCGGGAGTGCAGGCCGTTGTTGTCATCGGCCACGCCGAGTCCCATCCGCGAGATGTCATAGAAAACGCCGAAGGCAGGCAGGTAGTACGGGAGATAGCGCGCGTTCCGCCCGGTACGCGGATCGAAAGTCATCATGCTGTAGACACGATCCGGAATGCGGTCCTCGTTCCCGTAGCAGCCGTGGAGATACGCCAGCCGTCCGTCGTTCAGCGGCACCGCCTCTCGTCTGTCGTTCTTCGGACATTGGGGGTCCGAGTAGAGCGGAAGCGGCCGGAGTCTGCTGCTCTTGAGGTTCAGCATGTCGATCTCGTCCCGCCAGGGGCTCGTCCCGGTGACCTTCGCAATCACGACCGCCCGCTTAAGCGGCCACCAAACCGGGGCCGCGAAGACGGTGTGTGCAGGGGCTGGCAGAAACCGAACATGTTCCGGACGTAGTTCGGCTCGGGAACGCTGCACATCGGCGTGAGCTACGGCGGCGACGCCGCCGAGAACGACAGCACCGGCGGCAAGGAGGCGAACGCGTGACACCAGATCCGTCTTATCGACCGGCATTGGCGGCGTCCCCATCCCCCGCCGGCAGCCACGAAGCGGGGCCTATGAGGGTTGCGCGAGCAGACCCGGCAACCGCGTCGCGTACCAGTCTTCCCACCGCTGGTCCGGGCTCGCCGCCGTGTAGTCGCGGTCGAGCTGGACGAGGGCGTGGACAAGGTGGCTGCGCACCGGCCTGGCGCCGAGCAGGTCGGGTAGCTCCGACAGGTTCAGCAGCCAGTCCGCGTACCACGACGCCCAGTCCGGGTCGTCGCCGTCGACGATCCGGTAGACGACGTGATGCGTCTCGCCCGCCTCGTGCAGTAGCGCTGCGATCTGCTCGTCGCTCACGGCCTGACCGGCCCGTCGACGACTTCGACGTGACCCCGCCGCTTCTTGCCGCGCCGCTTCTGTGCCCGCGTCTGCGGACGTGACGCGAGGAGCGCGAGCAGGCAGATCGCGACGAAGTTGCGGAACGTCGTGGCCGGCCAGTGCACGAGCGCGCTCGCGTGGAACCAGGAGGGATCGAAAAGAAAGACGAGCGCCGTGATCAGCACCTTGCCGAACCAGCCGACCACGAGGAAGAGCGTGGCGAGGACGATCGCCCAGAAGCCGAGGTCGTGGAGCCCGACGGCCTCGCCGAAGTCGAGCACGTTCCACGCCAGCCAGAAGACGATCGGGCCGAGCAAGATGACGACCGCGAAGACGAAGAGGGCGAGCAGGAGACCGCCCGCCGCCAGCGCGCCGACACCGAGCAGTCGCAGGATCCCGTTCACGGTCCCGTATCTCATCACTTCCTTACGCTGTCCGCCGCCTCACAGGGCATAGTGAGAGCGTGACCTTGCTCATCGTCGTGATCGTCGTCCTGGCCGTGCTGGCCGTCATCCTCGCGTTCGCGTTCAACCACCTCGTGCGGCTGCGGAACGAAACGCAGGCCGGCTGGGCGAACATCGACGTGCAGCTCAAGCGGCGGAACGACCTGATCCCGAACCTCGTCGAGACCGTCAAAGGCTACGCGGCGCACGAGCGCGGGCTCTTCGACGAGGTCACCCAGGCGCGCGCCGCCGTGCAGGGAGGCGGCGGACCGGCCGCGACCGCCGCCGCCAGCGACCAGCTCACCCAGGGCGTCGGCCGCCTCTTCGCCGTGGCCGAGAACTACCCGCAGCTGCGCGCCTCGGAGAACTTCCAGGAGCTGCAGAGCGAGCTGACGGACACCGAGGACAAGATCGCGGCCGCGCGCCGCTACTACAACTCGGTCGTCCAGACCTACAACTCGGCAATCCAGAGCTTCCCGGCTCTGCTCTACGCAGGCCTGCTCGGCTTCCGTGCGCGGGAGTACTTCGCCGCGGACGACTCGGATCGCGCCGTGCCGCAAGCCTCGTTCTCGTCGTAACGTGCCCGGAATCGAAGATCGCGGGTTCCTCGGGCGCCGCTGGCGGTGCGGGGCCGGAGGTCACAGTACGGGGAGTGCGGGGCCGGAGAGCACCGTGCCGCCAGCGGGGTCAGACGGCGGCGTAGCCCGGCTCAAGCCTCAGCCCAAGGACGTGCGTAGCACGTCCTTGTTGGCGACAAGCCGGGGCCGGGCCGGAGCCAACGCCGGCGAGGGACACGCGCGGTGACGCTCAGAGAGCAGATTCGCCGGAACTACCTGATGACGGCCGTGCTGCTCGGCTTCTTCACCGTGCTGATCGGCGCGGTCGCGGCGGCGCTGTACGCGGTCTACGGCGAGGGGGCTGCAATCGCGGTGGTGATCGGAGGCCTCGCCTGGGCGACGTTCTCCTGGTTCCTGTCGACGAGCGTGGTGTCCTCGGTGACCGGCGCGCAGCCGGTGACGAAGGAGCAGCAGCCCGACCTCTACCGGATCGTCGAGAACCTCTCGATCGCCGCTGGGCTGCCGATGACGCCCGAGGTGCGGATCGTCGACGATCCGGCACCGAATGCGTTCGCGGCCGGCCGCGATGCAAAGCACTGCTACGTCTGCGTCACGACCGGCCTCTTGCAGACCATGGATCACCGGGAGCTCGAAGGTGTGATCAGCCACGAGCTCGCGCACGTACAGCACCGCGACGTCCGGCTGATGACCCTGGTCGCCGTACTCGTCGGCGTGATCGCGATGGTGTCCGACATCGCGCTGCGAGTCATGTTCTTCGGCGGCGTCCGCCGGCGCGGCTCGAGCCCGGCCGACCTCGTCGTCCTTGCAATCGGGATCGTCGGGCTGATCCTGGCGCCCCTCGCCGCGGTCGGCATCCAGCTCGCCATCTCGCGCCGGCGCGAGTACCTCGCCGACGAGGGCGGCGCAGAGATCTCCGGCGACCCGGAGGGCCTGGCCTCGGCGCTCCGCAAGCTGATGGACGACCCGCGCGAGATCCGCGACGCGAGCCGGTCCACAGCGCACCTCTACATCGAAGGGCCGCTGCGCAAGGCAAGCGGCCCACGGGCGCTCCTCGGCGGGATGTTCGACACGCACCCGCCGCTCGAGGACCGCATCAAGCGGCTCGAGCAGCTCGGCGGCTTCATGCTTCCTCCCGAGGGCGAGCCGCTCCCCGCGGCCCAGCCGTTACAGACGCAGCCCGGCGAGTAGGAACGCGTCGATCCGGCCAGTCGCAGGCCGCGGCGACGACCGCGTCGTCTGGCAAGCGGTTACCCTCTTCGTGTGAAGCAGATCGCCACCGGCAGGCTGGTTCAGATCGCCGGGAGGTACGCGGAACATGCCCCTGCTGCGACTTCCTGCTGCATGGCCTGCCGGACGTGCGTCACGACCAATCTCCTCGGCCTCACGGCGATACCACTGATTGCCGCCTGGGCCGGCGTTCGCCGACTTGCGCGCCGACCCGCGACTCGGTCCTCCTAGAGACGTAGCGCAGCGAGCAAGAACGGGTCGATCCGGCCCGTCGCCAGCACCGCGGCCACGTCGCCGACGCTCGCCCCCGTGCGCGGATCGCGCACGAACTGGCGACGGCCCTGCGCGTACACGCGCACGACGACCGGGTCACCGCCGTCGGTTCCCACCACCGCGCCGTTCGACACCGCCACTCGCGCCAGCTGTGGCAGGTCGTCGCCGACGACGCGGCGGTGCAGTCCGGCCTCCCGGCGCAGGAGGCCGTAGGTCGCCGGTCCGCGGATCGCGACGGCGAACCGCGAGCCGCCGACGCGCTCTGCCTCGCGGCCGGTCCGCTCCGCCCAGGCCAGGTACATCCCGACGAGCTCGGCCGCCCATTCCTCGGCGCCGCCGACCGGCGTCACGCGGAGCACTGCCTCCGACGCCTCGCCGCCGGCAGCCGCGCCGGCGAGCTCGAGCCGGCATGCCGCCAGGGCGGACTCGACGTCGGCGATCGCCTGACGCAGCTCGCCGAGCCGCGAACGGTCTCGATTTCGCTGCACCTGCCGCGCCATCTCGCCCAGGCCCTCGGCCCGCTTGCGCAGGTCGTCGAAGCGGTCGAGCACCCGTTCGACCTGGTAGAGCCGCTCCATCGTCGCCTTCGCGTGCGCCGAGTCGTCCCAGAAGCCGGGCGCGGCGGTCGCCTCGACGAGCGCGCTCAACTCGGTACGGAGCGACTGGGCGGCCGGCGCAGTGTCCTCGGCCTCGAGCTCGCCGTGCAGCGCTTCCGCCTGACGGGCCACGCGAGCGAGCGTCGCCTGCGTGCTCACGGCAGCCGGCCGCTCCGCGCGGCGCGGCTCATCCGGAACGGTCACCTTCTGCAGCGAGATGCTCACCTCGCCGTCCGCGCACGTGAAGCGGACGAGGTCTCCCGGCGCAGGCCGCTGCTCGACGATCAGCCGCGCGAGCGGAGCGATCACGGCGCGCTCGATCTCGCGCTGCAACGGGCGCGCACCGTAGCGCGCGTGGAACCCGCGCTCGGCGAGGAGATCGACGACCGAGTCGTCCATCTCGACCAGGAGCCGGCGGCGCGTGATGCCCTCGCGCATCAGCAGGCGGCCGAGCTCGCGCCGCGCGATCCGGCGGACGACCTCCGGATCGAGCGCGCAGAACACGAGCACGCGGTCGATGCGGTTGAAGAACTCCGGCCGGAAGAACCTCTCGGCCTGCTCGACGAAGTGCCGCCGCAGCCGCTCGTTCTCGGCAGCCACGCCGGCCGGCCCGAAGCCGAGCGCTCCCGAGTCGCGCTGCGCCGCACCCAGGTTCGAGGTCATCACGACGATCGCGTTCCGGAAGTCTGCGGTGCGGCCGTTCGCGTCGGTCAACCGGCCCTCGCCGATCGCCGAGAGCAGCGCGTCGAACACGTCCGGGTGCGCCTTCTCGATCTCGTCGAGGAGCACGACGCAGAACGGCTGCTCTCGCACCTGCCGCGTCAGCTCGCCCTCGCCGTCCGAACGCCACGCGACGCCGATCAGCTTCGGCACCGCGTCGCCCGAGGCGTACTCGGCCATGTCGAACCGGAGCACACGGTCGCTGCTTCCGAACAGGTACTCGGCGAGCGCCTTCGTCAGCTCGGTCTTGCCGACACCCGTCGGGCCGACGAAGAAGAACGAGCCGAGCGGCTTGCTCGGTGCCTGGAGGCCGGCCTTGGCGAGCGTGATCAGGTCGACCACCGCCTGAACCGCCTCGTCCTGGCCCAGCACGCGCTCCTCGAAGAACGCGCGCACGTCGTCGGGCCGCAGCGACACCTCGTCGGAGAGCAAGAGCAGCGGCAGGCCCGTGCGCTCGGCGAACGTGGCTGTGACGTCCTCGCGGCCGATGCGCCGCTCGGCGTCCTGCACGACCACACGCTGGACGACCTCCTCGAGGAGCTGCACCGCCTTGCCGGGAAGCGCGCGGTACGGCTCGAAGCGCTGCGTGAGGTCGAGGGCCGCCGCCAGTGCGTCGCCGTCGATTCCGACGCCCTGCCGCTGCTCGATCCGGTGGGCCGTGTCCTGCAGGATCTCGCCCGCAGCCTCGACGGTCGGCTCCGGGACGTCGACGCGGTGGAAGGCGTCGACAAAGCTCGGTTCGCTGTTGTGAGCCGCCCCCCAGACCTCCGGCGTGCAGTCGCAGATCACGCTCAACTCGCCGCTCTCGACGTACGGGCGGAGGAAGCGCGCGACGTTGTTGTCGCTCTTGCTCCAGCGGCCCGCGTCGACGATGCCGGTCGGGTCGCCCATGGCGAAGATCGCGCCCGCGCGCCCGCGCGAGACCAGAATGCGCGCGCGGTCCTGCCACATGCCGGTGTAGGTCGCGCCGGCGATCAGCTCGTTCGCGGTGATGCGCCAGAATCTGACGGCCGCGCAGCGCCGGCGGAACTCGGCCGGTCGCCAGCCTGCGCGCGACCTCGTGCAGCAGCGCGGTCTTGCCGACGTCACGCGGGCCGACGAGCATCACGCTCGACCGGCCGGGTGAGGCGAGCGCGGCCAGAACACGCTCGACGAGCGCGTCGCGGCGGTCGAGCTCGGTGAGCCGGCCCTCGGCCGCCATCGCCGTCAGGTCGTCGCCGAAGTCCTCGATCGAGAAGCCGTCGTCGGCGCGCGTCGGCTGCGGCTCGTCGGCGGGCGGGAAAGGCAGCGTGATCGTCTCGAGCCGCGTCGTCCCCACGTCGTCCGAGGCGAGCAGCGCGTCGAGATCCCAGTGCGCGAGCTGTTGTTTGAGCGCGCGTCCGGCCGTGTCCTGCACGGCGTTGCGGTGCGTCACGGGCACCGAGAAGTCGGGGATCTCGGGCGCGTGCACGACGTAGATCGATCCGTGCGACATCTCTCGCAGCGAAACGACCAGCGAGATCGTGATCCGCAACTCACTGTGGGCCTTCTTGATGTCGAGCTCGACGCTGTCGAGATCGGCCACGACGTCCGCGGACAGCGTCGTGCGCATCGATCCGGAGAGGCCACGCAACGTGCGGTTGAGCTTGCCTGTGACGACCGCGAGCGCCGCGTCGTACGTCTCGGCGTCGACCGAAAGGCCGGGGAAGTCCACCGGGGTCACGATCACCCGGCCGCTCGGGTGCTCGCGGACGTGAAGCAGCAGGTTTGCCGACACCTCCTGCGATCGTAACCCGGTTTAGGCTAGGCCCCGTGGATCGCATCGTGGTGGTGCGAGCAGGCGAGCAGGACGACCGCCAGGGGATCGGCTACACCGTGGGCGTCTCGGCGAAGGTGTGCGGCTCGACCGGCCTGTCCCTGAGTCACATCGTCGTTCCGCCGGGCGGCGTCGCCGAGGCGCACTGGCACGACGGGTACGAGACGGCGATCTACCAGCTCTCCGGCCGGGTCGAGACGTTGTTCGGGGAAGGCCTGGCCGAATCGGTCGTAGCCGAGCCGGGCGACTTCCTGTTCATCCCGCCGGGCGTCCCGCACCAGCCGCGGAACCTGTCGGACACCGAACCCGCGACGGCGATCGTGGCGCGCAACGACCCGCGCGACGGCGAGCGGGTCGTGCCCTACGAGCCATGAGCGAGAACCCGCTCGAATCCGCGCTCGAGGTGTCGGTCGGACGTCGCGTCCCGGGCCTCTCGGCCGCGCTCGTGACCGAGGACGGCGTCGTCTTGAGCGGTGCGGCGGGACTGGCCGACCTGGCCACGCCGGCCTCCGCCCGGCCGGAGACGGTCTACCTCTGGTTCTCGATGACGAAGATCGTGACGGCGACGGTCGTGATGCAGTTGGCCGAGCGCGGCGCCCTCGATCTGGACGTCGAGGTCGCGAGCCTCGTGCCCGAGTTCCCCCGCGGACCGACCGTCCGCCACCTGCTCAGCCACAGCTCGGGCCCGGCCAACCCGATTCCCGTGCGCTGGGTGCGGCCGGCGGCAGCCCGCGTCCCGACCCGCACGAGTTCACGACCTCGCTCCTGGCACGGCACGGGAGGCTGAAAGGCACGCCGGGCGAGACGGCGAGGTACTCGAACCTGGGTTACGTCGTGCCCGGCGAGGTCGTCTCGGCCGCCTCCGGCACGCCGTACACGGAGTACGTCCGCGCGAACCTGCTCGAGCCGCTCGGCATGGCACAGACCGACTTTGTCTACCGGCCCGACTTCGACGAGACGGCCGCGACCGGCTACCAGCGCCGCTGGAGCCCGCTGACGCCGCTCTACCGGCTGATGCTGCCGAAGGGAATCGTCGGGCCGAACGCCGGCGGCTTCGTCTCGTTCCACCGCTTCATCGTCGACGGCCCTCCCTACGGGCGGCTCGTCGGCACCGCGGTCGACGCTGGCCGCTTTCTCGCCTTGCACGTTCGCGGCGGCGACGAGGCGATCCTCTCGCCCGCGAGCGTCAGGGCGATGCAGCAGATCACTGCGATAGGCCGCAAGCTCGACGTCGGGCTCGGCTGGTTCCGCTACCGCTCGGCTCCGAAGCCTCCGCCCTGGTTCCTCGAGCAGACCGGCGGTGGCGGCGCGTTCTTCAACATGACGCGCATCTACCCCGAGGAAGGGCTCGGGGTGGTCGTGATGGGAAATGCGTCGAGCTACGACCGGGAGCCGCTCGCGTCGGCGGCGCTCGCGGCGTAGTCGACGAACTGCAGCGTGCGGCGGAGAAGGGCGGGATCGGCCGGCTCACGCACCTTCGCCCACGGGTCGGGGCGGTCTTCGAGCGCCCAGCGGATCAGAGGCGCCCACTCCGGGTCGAGTGCACGAAGGGCCCACTCGCCTGCAGCTCGCTTCGAGGTGACCTCGCCGACGGCCAGCGTGTGCAGCATCCGGGCGTGCGAGAGCACGGCCACCGCGAGCGCGCGGCGGTCGATCGCGTCGTTCGACCGGAACCACGCACGCCACAGACCGAACGCCCAGCGCACCTCGGCGCATAGCTCGTCGGCTGTGATCGGCTCGACCACCTCCCGTGGATCCGGTCCCGCAAGAACCACGCCGTGCTCCCGGAGCGACCAGCGGACCACGGCGGTGTTGTCGTGGTTGTCGAGCGCGAGCTCGGTTGCACCGTTGTCGAGATAGAGGAGTGGGCGGCGTTCGGGGTCCGGTCGCCGGAGGATCCCCCGGGGGATGTAGGAGCCTTCGAGGTGCTGCGCCCATGAGGTCGGAAACGCATAGAGCCTCCGGTGGAGCGCCCGCAGTCCCGCTTGCCGCTCGGGCGTCACGTCGCCCTCCGTGACGATGAGGAAGTCCACGTCGCTGTGGACGTCGGCGTCGCCGACGGCGAACGATCCCTGGAGGTATGCGCCGCAGAAGCTGTCGCCGAGAACCTCCCTGGCCCCGGCCACGAGCTCGACCAGCAGCCGGTTCAGGTCGTCGAATGGCGTCGCGCCAAGGTGGAGCTCGAGGAACCGCGTTCCCGGCACCGGGCTCGGGTAGTAGGGCTCGATCTCGCCGAAGCCGAGGGTCTCGTACATCGCCTGCGCAGCCCGCATCTGCGGGAGCGTGTCCAGGCGCATGCTCGTGTAGCCCTGCTCCCGCGCAGCGGCGATGACGGCCTCCGCCAGCGCGCGTCCGGCTCCCGAACCGCGGTGACCGGGCCTGACGAAGAGGCGCTTCATCTCGCACGCCCCTTCGCCGAGGGAACGCAGCGCGACGCAGCCGAGGGTCTCGTCGCCCAGCCGGGCGGCGAGCAGCCGGCCGGCGGGACGCGCGTAGTCGCCGGGCAGCCCGGCCAGCTCGCGGTCGAAGTCCTGGTAGGAGAGGTCGACACCGAGCGCCTCCGCGTACTCGAGGAAGAGCGCGCGCGCCTCCTCCGGCTCGGCGTCCGTGATCGTCAGGGTCGGCGACGGGCCCCCGGCCGCGGCCATGTCCCGACTGTATAGGCTTGCCACGTGGTCGAGATCTTCTACTGCCCCGTCTGAAACGGGTATGACACACGGGCTGCGAGTCTCGCGGCCGAGCTGAAGGCGGCAGGGATAGACGCCACGCCGGTGAGGGGCGAGAAGTCGCAGTTCGACGTCGTTCGCGACGGCGATCTCGTCTGGTCGAAGCAGCACGAGCACCGTTGGCCGAACGACGGCGAAGTGCTGGACCTTCTGACCTAGCTGATACAAGACCGGCCATGAGACTCCTCGCAGGCATCGCAATCGCGCTCGTCGCCGTGGCCGGAGCCACAGCCGCGACGGGCAGCAAACCGAAGAAGCAGATCATCCCGGCCGTCCAGGCCAAGGCCAAGGCGATCAACGTCAGGCTCTCGGATCTCCCCAAGGCGACGTGGAAGGTCGAGCCGGCGAGCTCGAGCCAGAGCAACACGCCGACGTGCTCGTTCTACAACCCGGATCAGTCCGACCTGACCGAGAACGGAGACGCGACCTCACCGCAGTTCACGCTCCCCAGCAGCTCGTTCGTCTCCTCGAACACCTCGATCTTCGAGACCGCCTCGCAAGGGCGCACTGCGTACGCGCGCGTCGTCCAGCCGAAGCTGCCGCTCTGCCTCGCGCAGATCTTCCAAAAGGGCGCGGGTGGTCCGAGCAAGGTGAAGATCGTGTCGGCCGCGCCCCAATCGTTCCCGAAGCTGGCCGGCGCCGAGCGCTCGAATGCGTACAGGATCGCCGCCGACTTCAAGCAGGGGAAGCAGGTCGTCCACACGTACCTCGACGTGGTCGTGTTCAACCGCGCCAAGGTCGACACCGTCCTCTTCTTCGCCGGGATCGGCGGTTCGTTCAACAAGGCGTTCGAGGCAAGTCTGGCCCAGACGGTCGCCACGAGAGCCGCGAAG
Organism: uncultured Actinomycetes bacterium; assembly: GCA_963776735.1. GTDB lineage: Bacteria > Actinomycetota > Thermoleophilia > Gaiellales > Gaiellaceae > PALSA-612. Next base: position 57,452 of record CAVZNV010000007.1, on the reverse strand, counting down.
GCGTAGAGCTAGCGCAGAAGGAAGCCGAGCCCGAGCTCGTCGTCGGGCTCGAGCACGAACTCGTGCCGGCCGGTCAGGTGCGCCGAGCCCTCGACCTCGGTGATCACCGCCGGCCGGCCGGCCACCTCGGTCTCGTCGACGATCCGGGCGCTGAACTCGGAGCCGACGATGCTCCGGTGCAGGAGCTCGTTGCCGACTCCGATGCGCCCTTCGGCGTGGAGCAGCGCGAGCCTGGCCGAGGTACCGCTCCCGCAGGGCGAGCGGTCGACCTCGCCGTCGGCGAACACCGTCACGTTGCGCTGCGTCAGCGGTCTCTCGGCCTCGTCCTGCCAGAAGATGACGCCGTAGATGCCGCGCAGCTCCGGTTCGAGCGGGTGGACGAACTCCTGCTCCGCCTCCAGCTCGGCCTTCACGCGACGGCCGAGCTCGATCAGCCGCGGCAGCTCGGAGGGCTCGACGCGTTCCTCGACGCTCGCGTAGAACGCGCCGCCGAAGCTCACCTGCCCCGAATGGACGAAGGCCGGGACGTTGCGAAAGCGCACGGAGCGCACCTCGCCGCCCTCGACGCGCGCCCAGGTCTCGAGCCGGCCCGAGGGCACGTCCACGACGACGTGCGTCTCCGGTTCGGTGGGCCGGATCCGCCCGGTCTCGAGCGCCCAGGTGACGAGTGCGATCGTGCCGTGGCCGCAAGCGGTCGAGTACCCCTCGTTGTGGAAAAAGACGACGCCGAGGTCGGCGCCGTCCTCGGGCTCGGTGACGAAGCAGCCGTACATGTCGGCGTGTCCGCGCGGCTCGTGGACGAGGAGCTTGCGGACGTCGTCGAGGTACTCGAGCGCATAGCGGCGTTGTTCGAGGATCGTGCGCCCCGGCGGTGGCTCGACTCCGCCCGTGACGATCCGGAACGGCTCGCCACCCGTGTGGTAGTCGACCGTCTCGACTCTCAACGACCGGTGAAGCTCGGCGGGCGCTTCTCGCGGAACGCGGCGACGCCTTCGGCGAAGTCGGCGCTCTCGGTCGCGAGCGTCTGCAGCTCTGCCTCGAGCTCGAGTTGCTCCTCGAGGTTCGCGATCAGCGCGTGCTCGAACAGCCGCTTCGTCATGCCGATCGCCGACGTCGGCGCGGCCGCGTAGTGCGCGGCGAGCGCAATCACCTGGGCCGGGAAGTCCGAGTCGGGATGGACGGCGGAGACGAGGCCCCAGTCGAGCGCCTCGGCGGCGGACAGCCGGCGGTTCGACGTCATCCACTCGAACGCACGAGCCTGGCCGAGCAGGCGGACGACGAAGAACGAGCCGCCCGAGTCGGGAACGAGGCCGATCGCGACGAAGCCCGGGATGAAGAAGGCGGATTCGGCGGCGATGCGGATGTCGCAGGCGGCGGCGAGCGAAAGCCCGGCGCCGGCGCACGGTCCGTTGATCGCGGCGATCACAGGTTTTTCGAGAGCGCGAATCGCGAGCACGTTCGGGTGGTAGGTCGCGCGCAGCATGTCGCCCGTGCTGCCGGGGTGCTCGCGGAACTCGTTCAGATCCTGTCCGGCGGAGAAGCCACGGCCGGCGCCCGTGATGACGACGGCGCGGACGTCCGGGTCGGCAGCCTCCTCGAGCCCGGCGGCGAGCGCCGAGTGGACATCGAGGTTGAACGCGTTCAGCGCGTCCGGCCGGTTCAGCGTGAGCGTGAGGACGGCACCGTCCCGGGAGACCTCCACCTCCGCCATGCCGGGACCCTACTTCACCGCACCTTCTTGCCTGTTCGTGCCACCCCGGACCTCGCACGGCGGAAACAGCCGGGTTCCCCGTGAGCCCCTTCCCGTTCCGCACCGCATCCACGATCGCTCGAGCTCTGCCGCGGCACAGCCGCGGCTCCGCGGCCGATGGAGCAGGCGCCATCCTGCTCAAACCGCAAGCCGCGAACGCCTCAGCTTCCTTCGGGGCCACCCCGGACCTCGCACGGTGGAAACAGCCGGTTTCCCCCGTGAGCCCCCTTCCCGTTCCGCACCGCATCCACGATCGCTCGAGCTCCGCCGCGGCAAAGCCGCGGCGCCGCGGCCGATGAAGCCGGCGCCACTCTGCTGAAACCGCTAGCCGCGAACGCCACAGCTTCCTTCGGGGCCACCCCGGACCACCACCCGCTATGAGCGTAACGAGGAAGGTCGCACGCATGTGATACGCGTCCGTGCCGATTGTGTGACGAGTCGTCCACAGCCCTCGCGGGCGGGCACTCCCCGGACGGGCCGAGGGTGGTAGCGTGGCCGCCCATGGCCCGGCTGACCCCGATCGCGAACGCCCCGCTGCCGGCGGACGAGCCGTGAGCCGCATCGGTCGCCGCGCCGAGCGTGCCTTTCTCGGCGCCGTGATGGCGATGCTCGCGTTCATGGTCGAGCGCCGCGTCCTGCGCGCGCTCAAGCGCAGCCGCTAGACCGTGGCCGCGCGCGCCTAGCGCTTGCCGCCGCGCGGCCAGATGAAGTCGGCGATCAGGAGGCCGCTCAGCACGGCGGCCGCGACGCCGAAGCTCGTGCCGAGCCAGTCCGGCGCGCTCTTCGTCGAGGCGGCGAAGCCGGTCGCGATGATCGACGCCGACGCGCCCGCCGCGAGGCAGAGCCGCCGCACCGAGCGGCGGATCGTCGTCTCCATCGCCGAGATCGCGGGCAGGTCGATCTCGAGTCGCCGGCCCGGACGCGCGCCGGCCATGCGCTCGGCCGCCTGGATGAAGCGCCGCACGCGCAGCATCGCCTTCTGCCCCTCGTAGAACGCCCGCGTCGGATCGGCGGCGTGCCGCACACGTTCGCCCAGCATCTTGAGCACGAACGGGCCGACGACGGAGAGCGGGTCGAGCTCCGGGTCGAGCGTCGTCGCCGCGAGCTGCATCTGCGCGAGCGCCTTCCCCGTGAGCGCGAGCGCTGCCGGCAGGCGCAGGTCGTGGCGCGCCGCGATCTGCGTGATCGACTGCATCAGCGGCCCCAGCTCGAGCTCCCGCAGCGACTGGCCGCGCACGCCCGAGAACAGGTGCGAGATCTCGAACTCGAACTGCGTCAGGTCGATGTCAGGCCAGCTGTCCCCGCCGGACAACGAGAGCACGATCTCCGCCACGAACGCGTCGTCCCCCTGCCAGAACGCGGTGACGAGCAGCATCATCTGCTCGCGCAGCTTGGCGTCGAGCTCGCCGACCATCCCGCAGTCGAGGAAGTAGATGTTGCCGTCGGACCAGAGCAGGTTGCCCGGATGCGGATCGGCGTGGAAGAAGCCGTCGACGAGGATTCTGGCGGTAGTACGACTCGATCAGCTGCCGGGCCGCCGTACGCCGCTCCGGCACCGGCGGCGCCTCGCGGACGTTGACGCCGTCGATGAAATCGAGCACGAGCAGCCGCGCCGTCGAAATCTGCGGCACCACGTCCGGCACCTTCAGGCGCGAGTACGGCCTCAGCACCTCGCGCAGCCGGCCGATGTTCGCAGCCTCCTGGCGGAAGTCGAGCTCGCGGTAGAGCGAGTCCGACAGGTGGCGGATCACCGCCGGGATGTCGACGAGCTTGCGCAGGCCCGGCCTGTTCTCGGCCTTGCTCGCAAACAGCTCCAGGAGGCCGAGGTCGCGCATGATCGCGACGCGCGCACCCCGCCGCTGCACCTTGATCACGACCTTCTGGCCGCTCTCGAGCGTCGCCACGTGCACCTGGCCGATCGTCCCGGCGGCGAGCGGCTCGGGCTCGATCGACTCGAACACGTCCTCCCAGGGCACGCCCAGCTCCTCCTCCATCACCGAGACGACGTCCTCCTCGGTCATGGGCGTGACCTTGTCCTGCAGCGTCGCGAGCTCGTCGATGAACTCGGGCGGGAGCAGGTCGGGCCGCGTCGAGAGGATCTGGCCGAGCTTGGCGAAGGTCGGGCCGAGTTCCTCGAGCGCGTTCTTCAGGTTCCGCGCCCGCTCGCGCATGGGCACGTCACCCGAGCTGCGCTCGCGCAACCCGTACTTCGCGACGACGCGGCCGATCTCGGCGGCGCGCCCGAGGAGCTTCTCCTGGTCGTCGACCGGGACCGTGCTCACCGGAAGAACCTGCGCCGCTTCTGCTCCTGCTCCTCGACCCGCTGCGCGGTGTTGACGATCACCACCGTCCGCCGCGTCCCGTGCGAGACGCGGTTCGGCACGTTGCCGAGCAGGAACTCCTTGCGGCCGCTCATGCCCACGTTCCCGACCACGACCACGTCGGCGTCTTCCGTGTCGGCGGCGTCGATGATCGCCTTGGCGGGCTCGTCGCCGACGACCACCGTGCCGAAACCCCTGTCGCCTGCGAGCTCGCGCGCGTGGCGGACGAGGTCCTCCGTCATCGCGACGCTGGTGGTGGCGGGCGGCACGACGACCTGAACGAGCACGAGGTGGGCCTCGAACCGGTTCGCCATCTCGGCCGCGAAGCGGACTGCCACCTCGGCCGTCTCCGACCTGTCGGTGGCGACGAGAACGCGTGTGACCATGGAGGTGGTGGCTGGGCTCATGTGAGCAATTCTTTCCTACCCCGGAAGACGATGCGGAATCACCGGCCGCGGAACTCCGCCGGCCGTTTTTCGAGAAACGCGTTCAGGCCCTCCTTCGCGTCCTCGGACGCGAGCGCGAGCGCGAGCATCCTGCGCTCGTAATCGAGCCCGAACGAGAGCGGGCCCTCGTACGCGCGGTTGACGGCGTCCTTCGCAAGGCGGGTCGCGATCGGCCCTTTGCTCGCGATCGCGCGGGCAACCTCCCTGGCCTCCTCGAGCCAACCGCCGGGGGAAGCGATCCGCGCGACAAGACCGGCGGCGAGAGCCTCCTGCGCCGTGAGCCGGCGGCCGGAGAGGATCACGTCCATCGCCGTCGCCTTGCCGACGGCCTGCGTCAGCCGCTGCGTCCCGCCCGCGCCGGGGAGCAGGCCGAGCGCCGTCTCCGGCTGGCCGAACCGCGCGGTCTCCGAGGCGACGATCAGGTCGCATGCCATCGCGAGCTCGCAGCCGCCGCCGAGGCAGAAACCGGAGACCGCGGCGACGAGCGGCGTCCGGACGGCGCGGAGCTCGTCCCAGCGGTCGACCCGCCGGGAAGCGTAGAGGTCGATCGCCGACGAGCTCGCAAGCTCGCCGATGTCGGCGCCGGCCGCGAATGCCTTGTCCGAGCCGGCGACGACGACGCAGCGAAACTCGTCATCTGCGTCGAGCTCGCGCAGCGCGGCGACGAGCTCGGTCATCAGGGGCTCGTTGAGCGCGTTCAGCCGGTCGGGCCGGTTGAGCGTGACGACGGCGATGCGGTGCTCGGGCTCGCGCTCGACGAGCACGAGTGGGCCGGCCTCAGTCATCGTTCTTCTTCTCGACGAAGCTGCGGACGGCGCCCTGGGCCTCGTCGCCGAGCATCGAGAGCGCCAGCCAGTCGCGGGCGTGGTTGACGGTCTCGTGCCAGGAGAGGTCGCGCCAGAAGTTGAGCTGCTGCTTCGTGTACCGCATCGTCTGCGGCAGCTTGGCGGCGAGGCTTGTGACCAGCTCGTCGACCGTCGCGTCGAGCTCGGCGGCGGGGACGGCCCGGTTGACGAGGCCCCACTCGGCGGCCTTCGCAGCCGGGATCTCCTCGCAGAGCATGATGATCTCACGGGCTCTGCGCTCCCCGACCATGATCGGCAGCCACTGCGTCGCACCTCCGGCCGGGACGGAGCCGTGCTCGGGGCCGACGTGGCGGATGTAGGCGTCGTCGACCATCACGGCCAGGTCGCAGGCCATCTGCAGCTCGTTCCCGCCGCCGACACAGATGCCGTTGATGCGCGCCACCGTCGGCTTGCCGATCTCACGGAGCTTGTCGTGCGCGTCCTTGAAGGCGCCGAACCACTTCCAGTACGCCGTCGGGTTGCCGAGGTAGTCGGCCTGCCACTCCTTCAGGTCGGCGCCGACGCAGAACGCGCGACCCGAGCCGGTGACGACGACGACGCGGATCTCGTCGTCCCAGGACGCGTCCTCGGCGGCCCTGGCCAGCTCGCGCAGCATGCGAAAGTCGAACGCGTTCAGGCGCTCGGGCCGGTTGAGCGTGATCGTCGCCCGCGGCGGCGCCTTCTCGTAGACGATGCGCTCGAACCCGAGCTCACCGGGATCGCGAGGGGTCGGCGCCGAAGGTTCCGTCACGGCGCGAGCCTACTGACTCGAGCCAGGTCTCCGCGACTCTCGGGCCGGGATCGGTTCGCCGCCGCGACCGGCATGACGGGCGCGGCACACCCGCTCGTGGTCCGGGGAACCCCGAAGTGCGACGCGCCGGAATTGGCGCGAGCCGGCAAGCAGAGTCTGTTACTTGGGTCGGTCGAGGGCGAGCGGGACGAGGCGGAACTCGTCCACGTCGACCAGGCCCTGGTCGGTCAGCTTCAGGCTCGGGATCACGGACAGGGCCAGGAACGCCAGCGCCTGGAACGGCGACTCGACCGTGCAGCCGAGCTCGGCGAGCGCGCTGACGCAGGCGTGCGACAGCGCGGCGACCTCGTCCGCCGGTGCCTCGGACAGCAGGCCCGCGACGGGCAGCGGCAGCTCGGCGCGTACTCCACGGCTCTCGACCACGACGAGCCCGCCGCCGAGCTCAGCCAGCCGCTGCACTGCGCGCGCGATATCGCCGTCGTCGACCCCGACGACGACGATGTTGTGCGCGTCGTGCGCAACGGTCGAGGCGAACGCGCCGCGCTGCAGGCCGAATCCCCGGACGAAGCCGAGCCCGATCCGGCCGGTGCCGTGGTGACGCTCGACAACGGCGACCTTCGCCAGGTCGCGCGCCGGGTCGGCGACCGCGAAGCCGTCCTCCACGGTCAGCTCTTCGACGAGCGCGTCGGTGACGATCTGGCCCGGGACGAGCCCGATCACGCGCGCCTTTCCACCCGGCCAAGGGACGTGGAAGTCGTTCGACCCGACCGGCGCGACCCGCACCGAGCGCTTGACCCAGTCAGGCACGTCCGGCCGCGGGATCTCCTCGAGCGGCCGCCCCGCCTTGAGCACGACGTCCGGCACGAAGCGCTCCAGGTCGGGGAGCAGGAGCAGGTCGGCCTGGTAGCCGGGAGCGACGGCACCGAGGTGCGAGAGCCCGTGCCAGGTGGCCGGATTCAGCGTGGCCATGACGAGCGCGTCCTCGGGAGACACGCCGAGCCCGACCGCGTCCCGGACGATCGAGTTCACGTGGCCTTCCTCGGCGACGTGCTCGGGCTCGCGGTCGTCGGTGCAGAACGCGAGCCGGTGCGGCCCGAACTCGGCGACGAGCGGGACGAGCGCTCGCAGGTTCCGCGCCACCGACGCCTCGCGGATCAGCACCCACATGCCCGCCCGCATGCGCTCGCGCCCCTCTTCGAGCGTGTACGCCTCATGATCCGACCGGATGCCGGCTGCCGCATACGCCTGCAGGTGCGAGCCGAGCACTCCCGGCGCGTGGCCGTCGACGTGCTCGGCACCGTCCAGAGCGAGCTTGGCCAGTTCTGCTTCGTCCCCGTTGACGACGCCCGGGAAGTTCATCATCTCGGCCAGCCCGATCACGCGCCGCCGGCGCAGAAGTCCCTGCAAATCGCCCGGAGTGAGCGGCCGACGAGGCGATTCAAAGGCCGACGCCGGCACGCACGAAGAGGCCATGAACCAGACGTCGAGCGGCAGGCCCGCGCAGACGTCGAGCAGCCAGTGGACGCCGTCGGTCCCGAGCACGTTCGCGATCTCGTGCGGGTCGGCGACGACCGCCGTCGTCCCGAGGGGGAGCACGAGCCGCGCGAACTCGTCGACGAGCAGCTTCGTCGACTCGAGATGCATGTGCGCGTCGATGAAGCCCGGGACGACGTAGCGCCCCGCCGCGTCCAGCACCTCGCGCCCCTCGTAGCTCCCGAGCCCGGCGACGAACCCGTCGCAGACGGCCACGTCCACGTCGAGCCACTCCCGCGTGAACACCGACAGGACACGTCCACCGCGGACGACGAGGTCGGCGGGCTCGTCGCCCCGCGCGACGGCGATCCGGCGAGCGAGGTTCACAGGCCGACGAGGTCGTCCGGCCGCACGGGCACTCGCCTCAGGTCGCGCCCCGTCGCCGCGCGAAGCGCAGACACGACGGCGGCTGTCGAGACCACGGTGGGCGGCTCTCCGACGCCCTTCAGCCCGTACGGTGCGTCCGGTTCGGGGTCCTCGACCAGCTCGGCCGCGAGCGGCGGCACGTCGAGGAACGTCGGGATCAGGTAGTCCGTGAAGCTCGCGTTCGTTATCAGGCCGTCGCGCGTCTGGATCTCCTCCATCAGCGCCAGCCCGATCCCCTGCGCCGTGCCTCCCTCGATCTGCCCGTGGACGGCCTGCGGATTGACCGCCTTGCCGACGTCCTGGGCCGTCCCGATCCAAACCAGCCGCGTGAGCCCGAGCTCGACGTCGACCTCGGCGACGACCCGCATCGCGGCGCAGGCGAACGAGACGTGCGACGGCCCGTCCGTGATCTGACCGGTCTCGGGGTGGAGCGGATAGGTGCGCGGGTGGTGGTAGACGCGGTGGACGTCGACCTCGCCGCCGGTTTGCCGCTGCTCCTCGAGCGCGGCGCGGCAGGCGAGCTGGACGGCGCCCGCGGCCATCCAGGTCATGCGCGATGCCGACGCCGAGCCCGCTGACTCCACGCCTCGAGTCGACGGCGGCGCAAGCGTGACGTCCTCGATCCCGAGCTCGGTGCGCGCGACCTGGAGGATCACGTTCGTCACACCCTGGCCGACCTCGGCGCTCGCGCAGTGCACCTCGGCGTGCAGCCCGTCCGCGGAGAGGCAGACACGCGCCGCGCACGAGTCGTCGAAGCCTTCCGAGTAGCAGATGTTCTTGAACCCGACGGCGAAGCCGGTGCCGCGGACGACGCCCTGGCCGTTGGTCGTGTTGCCGGAGCCGCCCGGTAGCCGCAGCGGGTCGCGCGGCAGCTCCTCGGGCTCGGGCGGGACGAGCTCGGCTGCGCGGCGGATCACCTCGGCCACGGGGAGCGAGCCCGTGAGCCGCTGTCCGGTCGGCAGCACGTCTCCCGTCTCGAGTGCATTCAGAAGCCTGAGCTCGACCGGGTCGATGTCGAGCGCGGCCGCGAGCCTGTCCATCTGCGCCTCGCTCGCGAAGCAGGTCTGGACGGCGCCGAACCCGCGCATGGCGCCGCAGGGCGGGTTGTTCGAGTAGACGACGGTGCCCTCGATCAGCGCGTTGTCGACGCGGTACGGCCCGCAGGCGAAGGCGCACGCGTTCGCGCAGACCGCTGTCGAGCTGGACGCGTAGGCGCCGCCGTCGAGCAGAATCCGCATCCGTACGTTGACGAGCCTCCCGTCGCGGGTCGCTCGGTGCTCTGCCCAGATCCGCGCCGGGTGCCGGTGGACGTGCCCGGTGAACGACTCCTCGCGGTTGTAGACCATCTTCACCGGGCGATCCGCATGGAGGGCGAGCATGGCGCTGTGGATCTGCATCGAGAGGTCCTCGCGCCCGCCGAACGCGCCGCCGACCCCGGCGAGGTGGATGCGTACCTGGTCCGGCTGGAGCCCGAGGCAGGGCGCCATCTGGTCGCGATCGACGTGCAGCCACTGGGTCGCCACGTAGACGTCGACGCCGCCTTCCCCGTCCGGCACGGCGAGGCCGGACTCGGGCCCGAGGAACGCCTGGTCCTGGGTGCCGATGTCGTACACGCCCTCGACGGTCACGTCGCCCTCCGTGTCCGGGTCGCCGTGGCGCACGACCATCGACCGGATCACGTTCGGCCGCGGGTCGTGCAGGTAGCCATGGCCGTCCGTCGGGCGATCCGGGTGCAGCGGCGGCTGCTCGGTCGCGCGCTCCGGGTCGACGACCAGCTCGAGCTCTTCGTACTCGACGCGGATCGCGGCCGCGGCGCGACGCGCGTGCTCGGGATGCTCCGCCGCGACGAGCGCGACCGGCTCGCCGAAGTAACGGACGCGGTCGACTGCGAGCACCGGCTGGTCGGGGAACTCGAGCCCGTACGTCTTCTGCCCCGGGACGTCGTCGTGCGTGAGGACAGCGTGCACGCCTGGAATCGCCAGCGCCGCCGAGATGTCGATCGCACGGACGAGCGCGTGTGCGTGCGGGCTGCGGAGCGTGTGCCCCCAGAGCATGCCCGCGGCTGACAGGTCGCTCGAGTAGGCGAACTCGCCGGTCGTCTTCGGGATCCCGTCGACGCGAGCCGCGCTGTCGCCGACCCGGCCGAGCTCGAGCTGCTGCCTGGCCGCGGTGCTCACGGGCCGGCGGCCAGCCTGACGGCCTCGAGGATCTTCTGGTACCCGGTGCAGCGGCAGAGGTTGCCGGAGAGGGCCTCGCGGATCTCGTCGTCGGACGGTCGCGGCGTGCGCCGGAGCAGGTCGGCGGCGGCAACCACGAGCCCGGGTGTGCAGAAACCGCACTGAACGGCGCCCGCCTGGACGAATGCGTCCTGAACCGCGTGCAGCTCGCCGTCGCCGCCGGCGAGACCTTCGACCGTGACGACCTCGTGGCCGTCGGCCTGCGCTGCGAGGACGAGGCACGAGCAGACGAGCCGGCCGTCGAGCAGGACCGAGCACGAGCCGCACTCGCCCTGCTCGCACGCGTTCTTCGAGCCGGGCAGCCCGAGCCGCTCGCGCAGCGCGAAGAGGAGGCTCTCGCCGCCCCAGACGTCGGCCTCGCGCCGGTCGCCGTTGACGGTCAGCTCGATCCGCACGGCACTGCCTCTGTTTTGTCACGAAGCGATATCCCCTGCGTGCGGATTTCCGAGCTAGCCTCAAAAGCGGGGGCAGGGCGCGAAAGCGCCCCCGGGGGGGGAAAAAACAGAGCGCTCACGCGGCCAGGCACCGTTCGAGTCCGCGGCCGGCCAGGACCTTCAGCGCGTGGCGGCGGTAGGCGGCGGTGCCGCGGACGTCGTCGATCGGACTCGCGGCCCCGGCCACGAGCTCGGGGAACCCGTCGACCTCCGCCAGCGGCGCCCGCACCAGCGTCGGCACCGGACCCGCCGAGCCGAACGCTGCTCGCAGCTCGCCGCGCTTGCGGTCGGCTGCGACCGCCAGCGAGCACACGGCGATCACCATCGCGTTCCGCGGGCCGACCTTCATGAACGTCTGCGGCGCCCCCGACGGCCGCACCCGGACGGCGACGATGAGTTCGTCCTCCGCGAGCGCGTTGCGTTTCGGGCCGACGAGGAACTCCGTCAGCGCCAGCCGCCGCGAGCCGCGAACGCTCGCCATCTCGATCTCCGCCTCCTCGACGAGCAGCGGCGGCAATGCGTCGCCCGCCGGCGACGCCGTCCCGAGGTTCCCACCGAGCGTGCCGCGGTTGCGGATCTGCGGCGAGCCGACCGTGCGCGACGCCTCGGCGAGGGCCGGCAGCGCCGACCGCAGCGGCTCCGCGATCGCCTCCGCGTACGTCAGCCCGGCCCCGAGCCTGAGCACCCCGTCCTCGCGCGAGAACCCGCGCAGCTCTACGACCTCGCCGAGGTTGAGCACGACGTCCGGCCGCTCGCGGTCGAAGTTGAGTGCCACCATCACGTCCGTCCCGCCCTGGATCGGCAGCGCGCCGGGATGCTCCGCCTTCAGGCGCAGGGCCTCGTCGAGGGAACGCGGCGTCAGGACGTCCATCGGGCCACGTTATCGCTCCTCCCGCACGTAGGGAACGCCGAGAGCCGCCGGTGCGCCGAGCCGCCGTTTCGCCCATCCCGTGGAGACCAGCACGAGGACGAGCACCGTCATCAGGTACGGCAGCGCGTTGTAGAGCTCGGACGGCCCGACGTGGATGTCCCGCGCCTGGAGCTGGGACGGCAGTGCCTGCAGCGCGCCGAAGAAGTACGCGCCGACAAGGCACAGCTCGGGCCGCCAGAACGCGAAGATGACCAGCGCGATCGCGATCCAGCCGGCGCCGCCCGTGATCCCGTCGACCCACTGCGGCGTGATCGCGAGCGTGAACGTCGCCCCCGCGACGCCCGCCAGCGCGCCGCCGGCGAGCACGTGGGCGTAGCGGTACGCCGCCACGTTGATGCCCATCGCGTCCGCCGCCTCCGGCGCCTCGCCGACGGCGCGCACGTTCAGGCCCGGCCTCGTCCGCCCGAGGTAGATCCAGACAAGCGCGACGAGCACCCAGGACGCGTAGACGAGCACGTTCTGCGAGAACAGGATCGGGCCGACGATCGGCCAGTTCTGCCACGACGAGGGAAAGACGGCGTCGAACGAGTGGCTGGCCGGGTTGCTCGCCAGGTTGAGGTCGTTGCCGAGGTAGGACGACAGCCCCGAAGCGCCCGCGAAGATCGTCAACGCCAGACCCGAGACGATCTGGCTCGCCCGCAGCGTGATCGCGAGGAAGGCGAGGATCAGGGCCATCAGCGCGCCGAACAGGGCGGCGACGAGAATCGCCGCGGTGAGCGACACGGCCGAGCCGCCGCCGACGCGCTGCACCGTCCAGAAGCCCATCACGGCGCCGACGAGCATCATCCCCTCGACGCCGAGATTGAGGACGCCCGACCGCTCGGCGAGCAGCTCCCCGAGCGACGCGTACAAGAGCGGCGTCCCGTAGGCGACGCCCGAGGCGATCACGAGGACGAGGATCGAGTTGTTCACGCGGCCGGCTCCGCTGCCGGAGGTGTCGGCGCCGACTCGACGGGTGCGGACGACCGGAACCGCACCCGGTAGCGCACGAGCAACTCGCCGCCCAGCGTTGTGAACAGGATGATCCCCTGCATCACACCGACGAGCCCGGCCGGGAAGCTCGCGCCCTGCAGCGTGTTGCCGGCGTTCTGGAGCCCGCCGATCAGGAATGCGACGAGCAGCACGGCGAACGGGTTGTAGCGCGCGAGCGCTGCGACGACGATGCCCGTGTAGCCGTAGTAGAGCTGCTGCAACCCGTGCGGATCCGCGTCGAGCTGGTGGCTGAAGTCGCCGACGTAGCTCGCTCCGCCCATCCCGGCGATCCCGCCGGAGATCCCCATCACGGCAAGGATCTTCCTGCGCGTCCGCATGCCCGCGTACCGCGCGGCGCGCGTCGAGTCGCCCATCACCTGCACCTCGAACCCGAACCGCGTGCGCGAGTACAGGAGCCAGAGACCGACTGCGACCAGCACGGCCAGGCCTGCTCCGAGCGGCACCGCGATCCCGCCCTGGAGGTCGATGTGCCAAGACGGCCAGATCGCCGACGACGGGAGCGTCTTCGAGGTCGGGAAGACCGACGCGTTGAACCCGGACGTGTCCCGCCAGTACGACGTGCTGTCGAAGATCAGGTACGTGAGGATGTACCCGGCGACGTAGTTGAGCATCAGCGAGGTGATGATCTCGTTCGTCCGGCAGAACGCCCGCAGGAAGCCCGGGATCAGCGCCCAGGCCGCGCCGGCCGCGCAGCCGGCGGCGATCATCGCGACGATCACGAGCCACGACGCGCCGCCGCGACCGCCGAAGTAGAGCCCGGCCGCAGACGCGCCGATCGTTCCCATGTACAGCTGGCCCTCGCCGCCGATGTTGAAGAGCTGCATGCGGAACGCGGCCGCCGCGGCCAGCCCCGTGAAGGCGATCGGCGTGGCCGAGATCAGCGTCTGGTCGAGCGCGCCGTCCTGCGTGAAGCCGGCTTCGAAGAGCTGCTTGAAGGTCGCACCCGGGTCGTGGCCCGTCGCCGCGAGCACGATCGCCATGATCCCGAAGGCGAGGGCGAGCGAGCAGACCGGCACGGCCACCAGGAGCCACCTGGGCTGGGAGAGCCGCCGCTCGATCCTCACGCCGTCCCTCCCGCCATCAGCAGGCCGATCTCCTCGACGGTGGCAGTCTGGGCGTCGAGCTCGCCCGCGATCCGGCCCTCGTACATGACGGCGATCCGGTCGCCGAGCGCGAGGATCTCGTCGAGGTCCTCGCTGATCAGGAGCACCGCCACGCCTTTCTCGGCCGCCTCGCGCAGGTACGCGTAGACCGTCTCGATCGCGCCGACGTCGAGGCCGCGCGTCGGCGAAGCGGCGATCAGCACCTTCGGCTCCCCGGCAAACTCGCGGCCGAGCACCAGTTTCTGGAGGTTGCCGCCCGAGAGCTGGCGGGCCTGCGCGTCCGGCCCGGGCGCCTGCACGCGGTAGTGGTCGATCAGCTCCGCCGCCCGGGCGCGGATGCGACGGAGGCGGAGGAGCGGGCCGTGCGAGAACGGCTCGCGCCGGTACGCCTTCAGCACGCTGTTCGACGCGATCGAGAGCCCCGCCGCGAGGCCGGTGCCGAGCCGGTCCTCGGGGACGTGCGCCACGCCCGCGCGGATCGCCGCCCGCGGGTCGCCTCCGCGCAGGCGCTTGCCGAGGACGCGCACCTCGCCCTTCGTCGCCGGGCGCATGCCGGTGATCGCCTCGGCCAGCTCGCGCTGGCCGTTCCCCGCGACGCCCGCGACGGCCAGCGTCTCGCCGAACCGCACGACGAGCGAGACGCCGCAGACGGCCGCGGCGCCGCGGTCACCCTCCGCCCAGAGCCCGTCGACCTGGAGGGCCGCGTCGCCGGTCGCGCGCGTGCCCTCCTTACGTTTGGTCAGCTCCACCTCGCGGCCGACCATCGAGCGGGCCAGCGACCTCGGCGTCGCCTCGCTCGCGTCGACGGTCTCGATCGCCCGTCCTCCCCGGAGCACGGTGACGCGGTCCGCGACGGCCTTGACCTCGTGCAGCTTGTGGGAGATGAAGATCACGGTCCGGCCCTCGGCGGCCATCGCCCGGAGCGTCTCGAACAGCGTCTCGGACTCCTGCGGCGTGAGCACCGCGGTCGGCTCGTCGAGGATGAGGATGCGCGCGTCGATGTAGAGCGTCTTCAGGATCTCGACTCGCTGCTGCTCGCCCACGGAGAGCTGCCAAATTCGCGCCCGCGGCGGCACGTCGAGTCCGTAGCGCGAGCCGAGCTCAGCGACGCGCCGCTCGATCGCGCGCTGGTGGACCATGAACGTGCGGCCGGCACCGCGATGGTCGCCGAGCGCGATGTTCTCGGCGACCGTGAACGGCGTCACGAGCCGGAAATGCTGGTGCACCATGCCGATGCCGGCGTCGAGCGCAGCCCGCGGCGAGGCGAAGGTCACCGGCTCGCCGTAAAGGCGGATCTCGCCCTCGTCCGGGCGGTAGAGGCCGGTGAGGATGTGCGAGAGCGTGCTCTTGCCGGCACCGTTCTCCCCGAGCAGCGCGTGCACCTCTCCGGCCGCAGCCGCGAAGTCGACCCCGTCGTTTGCGACCACGCCGGGAAAGCGCTTCGTGATCCCGCGCATCTCCACGGCCGGAACCGGAGAGGCGCCGTTGTCGGCGCCTCTCCCGTGTTCCTCGGTGCGGAGAGGTGTGACCTCTCCCAACCTGCTAGCCCTTCGGGCTCCCGATCACGCCCTTGACCAGCCAGTTCATGCCGTACAGGCTGTTCGTGTTGCCCTTGAGCACCTGCATCCTCACGCCCTTGGGCACGCGCAGCTTGCCGCTCTGGTCGTACAGCGGCCCGGTGAACTCGTAGTACTTGCCCGAGACGATCATCGCCTTGTACTTGGCGATGAGCGCCTTCGTCTTCGCCGAGACGCCCGGGCCGTACGGGGCCAGGCCCGTGAAGCCGTCCTTGATCGAGCCGTAGTAGAAGCCCGGCTTCCATGTGCTGTTCATCGCCGCCTCGACACGCTTCAGGTAGTAGGGGCCCCAGTTGTAGACCGACGCCGTCAGCCACGACTTGGGCGCGAACTTCGACGCGTCCGAGTCGTACCCGACCCACGGGGCATTCACCGACTCGGCGTACTGGCCCGTGGCCGGCGAGTCGACGTTCTGGCCGAGCACGCACGAGCCGGTCTGGTGCAGGCTCTGCGCCGACTTCTTCTCCTTGGCCGGGTCGAACCAGGAGTTCGTCCAGATGAGCTTCACCTTGATCCCCGGATGCGTGAGCTGCGCGCCGAGCGCGAACGCGTTCGCGTGCCGGATCACCTCGGGAATCGGATACGCCACGACGAACCCGATCGTGCTGCACTTCGCCGCCGCTCCTGCCGCCATGCCGGAGAGGAAGACCGTGTCCTCGGCGGCGCCGAAGTACTCGGAGACGTTCTTGGAGACAAGCGTCCCGGTCGCCTGCTCGAACTTCACCTGCGGGAACTTGGCAGCGACCTGCGAGGTCACGTAGCCGTAGGACGTCGCGAAGATCATGTTGTAGCCCTGCGCGACGAGCCCCTGCACCGTCTGGGTGAACTGCGGCCCGACGGCGATGTTCTCCTTGTAGGTCGTCTGGACCTTGGAGCCGAGATGGCTCTGCACGTACAGACGTCCGTTGTCGTGTGCCTGCGACCACCCGCCGTCGTTGTGCGGGCCTACGTAGATCCAGGCCGCCTTGAACGCCGAGGCCTTCGGCCGGGCCGCCACCGAGGTCGCCAGCGCCAGCGCGGCCACGCCGAGCAAGGCGACCACCCCCACGAAGAGGGCCTTGCGCTTCTTCATTCGTTCCTCCCCTGTCGACACTCCGCTCGCCGTCGCGATCGACGGAAGCCCGACTCTATAACCGCGGGCGGCGCGCGGCTAGAGACTCTTGCGCATCTCGTGCTGGCGGATCTCGGCCGAGGCGCCGAGGCGTTCGCAGGCGGCCGACGCGGCCTCGTCCGCGGGGGCATTGAGGAAGCGGAAGCCGCCCCCGAACAGGGCCACGGCGGCAAGCAGGTCGACAGCCGCTGCCTCGTCACGGGCGGCGATGCAGGCGATCCGCGGCAGACCTCCGGAGGCCTGGTAGACGACGGCGCCGGTGTCGTCGGCGAGGGCGAACGCGCCGAACTCGAGACCGCGCCCGCGCATCCGCTCGCGGGTCTCGTCCGCGCGCTGCCACGGTTCCGGGCCGAGACGGTTCGCCGCGATCCAGGCGGCGGCCTCTGCCGGGTCGGCCGGGTCGGCGGCCGGGCTCGCGGCCGGCGGGGAGTCGAGCGTCCAGACGACCAGGCCGCGCTCGTCCTCGAACCCGAGCTTCTCGTACAGCGCGCGAGCGGGAGCGTTCTCGACGATCACCTCGAGCCGGACGGAGTCGGCGCCCCGATCGCGCGCCACGTCGAGGGCCGCCCGGAGCGCCGCCTCGCCGAGCCCTTGCCGGCGATGTGCCGGCAGCGTCCCCATCCCGCCGATCCACCCCTCGGCGCCCCGCAGCGCGAGAAACGAGAACGCGGCCGGCTCGCCGCCGTCAGCCAGCGCCACACGCGACCCGGCCAGGTCGATGTCGCAGACGTCGACGGTGAAGTCGAGCGAGCTCCGGTCGAGCCGGAGCGGCACGACGTAGTCGGAGTACGCGTCGTTGAACAGCTCGACGAGCGCGTCGAGCTCGACCGCGGCCGCAGGCACGAGCTGCATCGGTCGCCGATGATACGGTCGCGCGCGTGACTCGTGTGCTGTTCGCGAACGCGTACGTCGTGACAATGGACGACGCGGGGAGCGAGCACGACGGGGGCTGGCTGCTGGTTGCGGACGGCCTCGTCGAGGCGGTCGGCGCGGGCACACGGCCCGGCGCCGACGAGACGGTCGACCTCGGCGGCGCGCTCGTCACGCCGGGGCTCGTCAACACGCACCACCACCTGTACCAGACGCTGACGCGCGCCCGGGCGCAGCAGGCTGATCTGTTCACGTGGCTGCGCACGCTCTATCCGGTCTGGGCCGGGATCGACGCGGAGGCCGAGCACGCGGCGGCGCGGACAGGCCTTGCAGAGCTGGCGCTCGGCGGCTGCACCACCGTGTTCGACCACCACTACGTCTTCCCGCGCGGCCGCACCGGGTTGATCGAGGCTGAGGTCGACGCGGCGCGCGAGCTCGGCGTCCGGTTCGTCGCCTCGCGCGGCTCGATGGATCTCGGCCGGTCGCAGGGCGGACTGCCGCCGGACGAACTGACCGAGGAGATCGACGCCGTGCTCGCCGACACCGAGCGCCTGGCCGGGCTCGCCGACGGCGACATGCTGCAGCTCGCCGTGGCGCCGTGCTCGCCGTTCTCGGTCACGAAGGAGCTGATGGTCGAGTCGGCGGCGCTGGCACGGAAGCTCGGTCTGCAGCTGCACACGCACCTGGCCGAGACGGCCGAGGAGGACGCGTACTGCCGCGAGCTCTACGGCTGCACGCCGGTCGAGTACCTGGGCGAGCTCGGCTGGACGGCGGGCGACGTCTGGTGCGCGCACTGCGTCCACCTGTCGGATGCGGACGTGGCCACGTTCGCCGAAAGCGGCGTCGGGGTCGCGCACTGCCCGACGTCGAACCTCAGGCTCGGCGCCGGCGTCGCGCGAACGCGTGACCTCGTCGACGCGGGCGTGCGGGTCGGGCTCGGCGTCGACGGCTCGGCGTCGAACGAGCGCAGCGACCTCTGCTTCGAAGTCAAGCAGGCGCTGTTGTGCGCTCGCGGTCGCGGCGGCCCGGAGGCGATGACGGTGCGCGACGCGCTCCGTCTCGGCACGCGCGGCGGAGCCGAGGTGCTCGCCCGCGACGACATCGGCTCGCTCGAGCCCGGCAAACGGTCCGACTTCGCGGTCTGGCGCACCGACGGCCTCGAGCTCGGGGGCGCGGAGGACGTCGTCGCCGGATTCGTCTTCTCGCTCCCGCACCGCGTCGACCGGCTCTACGTCGGCGGCGTCGAAGTCGTTCGCGACGGCCACCTGACGCGCGCGGACGAGGACGAGATCGCTCGCATTCATCGTGCGCAAGCGCGAAGATTCGCCGGCGGATGACGATCTCGACCCACGTGCTCGACACCGAGCGCGGCCTGCCGGCCGTAGGCGTGCGCGTCGAGCTCTGGGCCGACGGCGCCCTGATCTGCTCGGCCGCGACCGATTCGGACGGGCGCGTCGGCGACCTGTCCCAGGGACAGTCCCTCGGACCGGGCCGCTATCGACTCGTCTTCTCCGACCCGCCCTCGCGCTTCTTCCGCCGTGTCGAGCTGGAGATCGACATCGACGATGCCGATCGCCATTACCACGTCCCGCTGCTCGTCTCCCCGTACTCGTGCGTGATCTACCGCGGCAGCTGACCGCCGACCAGCTCGCAGAGCTGTTCGAGGGCCGCACGCGGTTCGTCGACCGGCTCGCGGCCGAGCCCGACCCGCTCGTCCGCGCGCGGACGCTCGTGCACGAGCTGCCGCACGACGAGAAGGTCGAGATCCTGGCGGCGCACCCGGCAATCGGGCAGCGCGGCGGCCTGTCGAAGCGCTCTGCCACCGAGCAGGGCGCGGACGCCGACCCGGCCGTCCTCGACGAGCTCGCATGGCTGAACGCCGAGTACGAGGCGCGCCACGGCTTCCGCTTCGTCGTCTTCGTCAACCGGCGGCCGAAGGAGGAGATCCTCGAGGTGCTCCGCGAACGGCTGCCGAACCCGACCGACCAGGAGCTCGAGACCGCACTTTCCGAGCTCGTCGCGATCGCGGAGGACCGATGGTCCTCGGCATAGACCCGTACGTCGCCGGCTGGCTCGACCTGATCTTCCGCTGGTTCCACGTCACCGCGGCGATCGTCTGGATCGGCACCTCGTTCTACTTCGTCGCGCTCGACCAGCACCTGCACGAGCCGCGCGAGGATGCCGACCGCGAGCGTGGCGTCGGCGGCGAGTCGTGGGAGATCCACGGCGGCGGCTTCTACCGGATCGAGAAGTTCCGCGTGGCGCCGCCGCAGCTCCCGAAGCCGCTCCACTGGTACAAGTGGGAGGCCTACTGGACGTGGCTCTCCGGCTTCACGCTGCTCGTCGTCCTCTACTACCTGCAGGCCGGAACGAACCTGATCGACCCGTCCGTTGCCGACCTGTCGACGGGCGCCGCGGTCGCGATCTCGATCGGCGGCCTCGTGCTCGGCTGGGTCGTCTACGACGCGCTCTGCCGGACGGTCGGCCAGCGGAGCGAGATCGCGCTGGCGGCGATCGTCGTCGGTCTCGTCACGCTCGCAGCCTGGGGCGCCGGGCAGCTGTTCGCGCCGCGCGCGGCCTACCTGCAGGTCGGCGCGATGCTCGGGACGATCATGGCGGCGAACGTCTTCTTCGTGATCATCCCGGCCCACTGGGAGCTCGTCCGCGCAAAGGAGGCGGGCCGCGACCCGGATCCGGCAGCGAACCGGCGCGGCAAGCAGCGCTCCGTGCACAACAACTACTTCACGCTCCCGGTGCTGTTCGCGATGCTGGCTGGGCACTTCCCGTTCACGTACGGCCACGACCACGCGTGGGCGATCCTCGTCTGCCTGATGGTGATCGGTGCGTGGGTGCGGTTCTACTTCAACAACCGCCACGCGGGCCGGACGCTCTGGTGGGTGCCGCTGACGGCCGCGGCCGGGATCGCCGCCGTCGCTGTCTGGATCCGGCCGGCGTCGAGCGCTCCTGCCGCAGGTACGCCGCCGGTGCCGTTCTCGCAGATCCAGACGATCGTGAACCAGCGCTGCGTCCCGTGCCACTCGCAGAACCCGAAGCTCCTCGCCGCCGCGCCCCAGGGGATCATGTTCGACACCCCGCAGGAGATTCACGCGATGGCCGCGCAGATCAAGGTCGTCGCGGTCGATTCGAAGGTGATGCCGCTCGGCAACGCCACGCACATGACGGACGCCGAGCGGCAGACGCTCGGCACCTGGATCGACCAGGGCGCGAAGATCCCGTGACGCGTGAGGTCGTCGATCAGCCGGGCGACCTGCGCGCGGCCTGGGAGCAGAACGCGCCCGGGATCATCGCCTGGTTCAGGACTCCGGACCACGACAGCTACTGGCAGTACCACCGCGAGCAGTTCTTCGACCTTCTGCCGGCTCCGGGCAGGTTGACGCTCGACATCGGCTGCGGCGAAGGCCGGCTCTCGCGCGACCTGAAGGAGCACGGTCACACGGTCGTCGCGCTCGACGGCTCGCCGACGATGGTCGCCGCGGCACGCGAGGCGGAACCGGGGATCGAAGTCCTGCTCGGCGACGCGGCCGAGCTGCCGTTTCCGGACGGATACGCAGACCTCGCCATCGCGTTCATGTCGCTCCAGGACATCGAGGACGCGGCTCGAGCGATCGCCGAGGCCGCGCGCGTACTCGAACCGGGTGGACGGTTCTGCTTCGCCATCGTCCACCCGTTCGGCTCGGCGGGACAGTTCGAAGGCGAAGAGGCGGACAGCCCGTTCGTCGTCCGCGGCTCGTACCTCGACTGTTTCCGCTGGCGCGACGAGTTCGACCGGGACGGCCTGCAGGCGACCTTCGAGAGCGCGCACCGGCCGATCGGCTGGTACTTCGCCGCGCTCGAGTCGGCCGGGTTCCTGGTCGAGCGGCTCCGTGAGACGGAGATCCCGGTCCGGGCGTTGAAACAGCCCCGCTCGCGTCGCTGGCAACGGCTGCCGATCTTCCTGCACGTCCGCGCGGTCAAGCCGTAGGCTCTGCGCGTGCTCGAGATCACCGTCTCGGAGTTCGTGCTCGTCGCACGCCTCGAAGAGGAGGGCGCGCCCGCGACCGTGGCGGCTTTCCGCCGGCTGCTGCCGCTCGACTCGCAGCTGATCCAGGCGCGCTGGAGCGGCCAGTCGGCGTGGATCCCGTTCGGAGACCTCGATCTCGGCATCGGCTTCGAGGATCCGACGAGCTACCCGGCCCCGGGCGAGCTGCTCATCTATCCCGGCGGCGTCAGCGAGACCGGAGATCCTCTTCCCCTACGGCGACACCTGTTTCGCGAGCAAGGCCGGCCAGCTCGCGGGCAACCACTTCGCCACCGTCGTCGAGGGGCTCGAGCACCTGATCGAGATCGGGCGCCGCGTGCTCTGGGAAGGCGCCCAGCCGGTCCGCTTCGCCGAGCGCTAGATCCCCGGCTCCGGGCCGCGCAGGCTCGGGACCGCGCCCCCCTCGGGGGAACAAAGCCCCCTTCTGTCACGGTACGCGAGAAACCGTCACGCGTGTGTGCCGGTTTCGTGCCGATTCGTGCGCGTTGGCCGCGCGCGGGGGTCAGAGCCCGAACGGATTCGCCGGCCGGGTGCCGGTGTTGACGATGACGCTCTTCGTCTCCAGGTAGAGATCGAGCGCCTCGATGCCGAGCTCGCGGCCGAAACCGGACTGCTTGTAGCCGCCGAACGGGATGCCCGGGAAGGCCGTGTAGGGCATGTTGATGCCGATCGTCCCGGACTTGATCTGCCGCGCCAGCCGGTGGCCGCGGGCCGGATCGCCCGTCCAGACGGTCGCCATCAGCCCGTAGGACACGTCGTTTGCGAGCTTGACCGCCTCGGCCTCGTCCTCGAACGGGATCACGGTGACGACCGGCCCGAAGATCTCCTCCTGCGCGACCGACATGGCGTTGTCCACCGCGGCCAGCACCGTCGGCGGATAGAACGCG
The DNA here is from genome assembly GCA_963776735.1 of uncultured Actinomycetes bacterium. Classification (GTDB taxonomy): domain Bacteria; phylum Actinomycetota; class Thermoleophilia; order Gaiellales; family Gaiellaceae; genus PALSA-612. The sequence goes on along the minus strand of CAVZNV010000007.1, from coordinate 35,258 downwards.
CCGGCGCCCTCCGCGGGGCTGCCGCCGGTGACGACCTCGGCGCCCTCGCCGGCGCCGCGCTCGACGAAGCCGTGCACGCGCTCCCGGTGCTTCTCGGAGATCAGCGACCCCATCTGCGTCTCGGCGTCGAGCGGGTCGCCCACCTTGAGCGCACCGGCCTTCTCGGCGAAGGTCGCGACGAACTCGTCGTAGAGCGGCTTCTCGACCAGGACGCGCGAGCGGGCCTCGCAGCTCTGGCCGGCCGCGTAGTAGATCGACCAGACCGAGCTCGGGATCGCGTCGGCGAGGTTCGCGTCGGCGAACACGAGGTTGGGGCTCTTGCCGCCGAGCTCGAGCGTGATCCGCTTGATCGGGCTGGACGCGAGACGCATGATCTCGCCGCCCGTCGCGGTCGAGCCCGTGAACGCGACCTTGTCGATGCCAGGGTGGCGCACGATCGCAGCGCCTGTGGTCGGGCCGTCGCCGGGCACGACGTTGACGACGCCAGCAGGGAAGCCGACCTCCGTCGCGAGCTCCGCGAGCCGGATCGCCGTGAGCGGGGTCTGCGCGTCCGGCTTGAGCACAACGGTGCAACCGGCGGCCAGCGCGGGCGCGAGCTTCCACGTCGCCATCAGCAGCGGGTAGTTCCAGGGCACGATCTGGCCGCAGACTCCGACCGGCTCCTTCAGCGAGTAGAAGAGCAGCGACCCGCCGACGGGGTGGGAGCGGCCGTCGATGGAGCCAATGGCCGACGCGAAGAAGCGGAAGTTCTCGGCCGCGCCGAAGAGCTCCGCCTTGACCGAAGAGATCGCCTTGCCGACGTTGCGCGACTCGAGCTCGGCGAGCTCGCCGCGATTCGCCAGGATCGCGTCGGCGAGGGCGTGAAGGAGACGCGAGCGCTCTGTCGGCGGGGCCTTGGCCCAGGCACCGTCGAGCGCAGCGCGCGCCGCCGCCACCGCCCGATCCACGTCGGCCTCACCGGCCATGGCCGCGCGGCCGAGCGGCTCCCCCGTCGCGGGCTCGACGAGCTCGCGCACGTCGCCCGACTCGGGCTCGCGCAGCTCGCCGTCGATGAACAGCCCGTACTCCCGCTCGGTCGTGACTGCCACGGCGTGGACGATACCGCCGCCGCACCTCCGGACCGAGCCCGAGCCGTGAAACCTGCAGCCATGTCCGCTCAGGTCGTCGCCTCGTCGGCCGTGTCCGGCGAACGGCGCGCGTCTCCCCCTATGGGGGCGCGAGAACCCCTTCCAAAACGCTAGCTCGAATTTCGTGCCGTGTCTGTCACGGCTTCGTGACGATTCGGGCGCGTGCTCGGGCGGGCTTCGCACGCGCGTAGACCACTGCGCGACGGTCGTGCGCCACTTCCGCGAAGTCGGGCCGCGCGGCCATTCGCCGGGCCGCGGCGGAGCCTGCTGTTACGACGACGACCCGCACCCGCGCCAACTCGGGATCGCCCGACTCGCGGCCGGCGAGCCAGCCTAGGTAGAGCTGCTGCTCGTGCGCCGAGAAGGCGTCGAGTGGGTTGCCGATCAGGATCCGGTCGCCTGCGAGCGCGAGCTGCTCGGCATCGACGCCGTCGGCGAGGATCGGCGTACCGTCGGCGGCGCGGGCGGCAGCCGAGAGCACGGAAGAGGTGGCTCCGGCCGAGGTCGGCGTGCGGACGAGTCCCGCGACGGCTGCGATCACGAGCAGCCCTGTCACGGCGCTCGCGACATTTCGCGGGATCGACAACTGCCACGATCGCGAGCCGGCGAGCGCCCGCGCGGCGGGGAGCGCGAGGAAGAGCGCCAGCCACACCTCGTTCCGGCTCGCGCGCACGGCCGCGAACGCGAGACCGGCCAGCACAACCGTCTCCCAGAGAGCCGGCCGCGAGCGGAGCGCGATCACGAGCAGCGGGACGGCCACCGCCAGGAAGATCAGGTCGAACGGTGCCCTCAGTGAAAGCGGCTGCCACAGACCTTCGCCGTGCGCCGCGGCCTGGCTCCCGATCACGCCGTGGTAGTAGTCGGCCGTCTTCGTCAGAGCAGGAGTCGCGAAGAGCGCGAGCGCCATCCCGCCCATGACTCCGACCGCAGTCGGCACGTCCTGCCTCGCCCGCGAGAACAGCAGGTACGCGCACGCGACGGCGACGCCGAGGAGCACGCCGCCGTGCAGGTTCGACCACAGCGCGACCAGCGGGACGAGCAGCCAGATTCGTCGCGACGGCCGTCGCGCCTCCCGGCGCAGAAGCAGGACGAGCAGCGGGAAGAACGCCAGCGAGAAGAGCTGCGAGCGCACGACGAGCAACGCCGGTGCCGCGGCAAACGCGGTCAGCATCAACACGAGCGCGGCCGGAGCGTCGGGCACGCCTGCGCGGCGCACGTCGATCGAGACGAGCGCGAGGCAGATCACGACAGCGACCACCTGCGCGATCACGAGACCTCGCGTGCCGAGCGATGCCTGCAGGCCGTGAAACACCAGCTCGCCGAGAACGGGAACGTTGTGCCACCCCGCGGACGAGGCCGCGGCGAACGGGACACCGTTCGGGATCGACCACGACCGGGCGACGTCACGGCCGAGCGCCGCCAGCCAGTCCGCGTCGGCTCCGACCGTCCCGAGCAGCGCGCAGATCGACGCGACGAAGCAGCCGACGAGCACGGTCAGCCTGACGGGCGCGGGCGAAGACGGCCGCACGAAGTCCATGAGGTCTCTATCGGCCGCGAGACCCCCGAAGCTGAAGCTCAGCGCGTGAAGAGGGCCGCCTGGCCCTGGCCGACCCCGACGCACAGGGTCGCGAGCCCGTAACGGCCGTCCCGGCGGCGCAGCTCGTGCAGCAGCGTCACGACGAGCCGCGCGCCGCTCATCCCCAGCGGGTGTCCGATCGCGATGGCGCCGCCGTTCACGTTCACCCGATCGGGATCGAGCCCGAGCTCGCGGACGACGGCCAGGCTCTGCGACGCGAACGCCTCGTTCAGCTCCACCAGGTCGATCTCTCCAGACTCGACCCCGGTGCGAGCGAGCAGCTTGCGCACCGCCGGTACCGGCCCGATGCCCATCACCCGTGGGTCGACGCCGGCGACGGCCGAGCCGACGAACGCGCCGAGCGGCTCGACGCCGAGCGCGCGGGCTTTCTCCTCGCTCGCGATCACGATGCGCCGCCGCACCGTCGTTGAGGCCACTGGCGTTCCCGGCGGTGACCGTGCCGCCGGCGCGGAAGGCCGGCTTGAGCTGGGCGAGCTTCTCGGCGCTCGTGTCCGGACGCGGGTGTTCGTCCCGCACGACGTCGCCGACGGCGACGATCTCGTCGTCGAACCTGCCCGCCTCGGACGCAGCCGCCCAGCGGCGTTGCGACTCGAGAGCGAACGCATCCTGGTCCTCCCGCGACACGTCCCAGCGCTCGGCGACGTTCTCGCCGGTCTCGCCCATCGACTCGAGCGGGAACATCTCTTCGAGCCGCGGGTTCGGGAAGCGCCAGCCGAGCGTCGTGTCGTACTCGACCCTGTTGCCGCGCGGAAACGCTGCGTCCGGCTTCGCGACCGCGAACGGCGCCCGGCTCATCGACTCGACTCCGCCGGCCACGAACAGGTCGCCGGCGCCGGAGATCACCGCGTGGCAGGCCGACGTGATCGCGGCGAGACCCGAGGCACACAGCCGGTTCACGGTGACGCCTGCGACCGAGTCGGGCAACCCGGCGAGCAGCGCGGCCATGCGCGCGACGTTGCGATTGTCCTCACCGGCCTGGTTGGCGCAGCCGAGGTGGACGTCCTCGATCTCGTCCGGCGGCACACCAGCACGCTCGACTGCCGCCGCGATCGCGACCGAGGCAAGGTCGTCCGGCCGGACGCCGGAGAGCGCACCGCCGTAGCGGCCGACAGGCGTGCGGACGGCCGAGAGAACGACCGCGCGGCTCACGCGCTAGACGAACTCGACGCGAACCGGCTCGGGGAAGGCTCCGAGCGCCTCGGCGCGGCGCAACAGCTCGCGCACCGCCTGGCGACCTTCGTCGCCGTAGTCCTCAGTCAGCTCGTTGACGTACATCCCGACGAAGCGGTCGGCGAGGTGGGGCTCGAGCCCGCGGCTGAACTCCATCGCGTACGCCATCGCCTCGCTGCGGTTCTCGAGGCCGGCGCGGATCGACGCGGCCAGCACCTCGGAGAGCTCGCCGAGCGTCTCGTCGCCGAGGTCCCGCCGGGCGACGTTCGCGCCGAGCGGAAGCGGCAGCCCGGTCTCGAGCATCCACCACTCGCCGAGGTCGAGCACCTTCGTGAACCCCTCGGCCTCGTAGGTGAGCTGACCCTCGTGGATCAGGAGCCCGGCGTCGACGGCGCCCGAGCGCACCTCGTCCATGATCCCGTCGAACGGCACCTCGCGGTAGCGGAAGTCGCCGATCGCCATCCGCAGGACAAGAAAGGCGGTGGTCATGCGGCCGGGCACGGCGATCTCGATCTCCGAGAGGCGGTCGATCGCCATCGGCTCGCGCGCGACGACGATCGGGCCGTATCCGGAGCCCATGCTCGCGCCGTGCGGCAGGAGGACGTAGCGATCCTGCACGTACGGGTAGGTGTGGAGCGAGATCGCGGTCGTCTCGAGGCGACCCTCGAGTGCCCACTCGTTCAGCGTCTGGATGTCGCGGAGCACGTGCCGGAACTCGAATCCGCGCGTGTCCACGCGGCCCGCCGCGAGGGCCCAGAACATGAACGCGTCGTCTGCGTCAGGGCTGTGTCCGAGACGGATCAGCATGGAGCGCCGCAGGCTAGCACCGTGGCGTCGGGCTCGGGCGCACACAGTTCTGGTCCGATCCCTAACCTCCACCCACCCGGGGAAGAACTCCCAGAGTAGGCCGCAAAGCGTGCCGCTCGAGTGCCGGTTCTGTGACGATTTCGGCGCAGCCAACTGAGCGGAGCAGGCCGCGACGTCAGGACTCGCGGAAGAACCAGCGCTCGAGCCTGGGCACGATCTCCTTCCGCGTGAACGGCGGCACGTGACCGTCACCACCGTCCTGCTCGAGCACGCTCACGTCGTCCTCGAGCGCCTCGTTCGCAGCGGCGAGCGCGTCGTCGAGCTCGAACCCCTCGAAGACGTAGTCGTCCTTCCGCGGCTCGTCACTCTCCCGGAACTGAGGGTTGACCGCGCGCCCGACGGCCCAGACGCCGCCGTCCTTTCGCTCGATCCAGAGGACGACCCGTTCCTGGGCGCCGTCGTCGTCGACACACTCGAGCACCCGCTCCGCGTACCGCGCCGAGGCGTCCGACTGCCTCATGAGGCAAGGATAGACCACGGATACAATCGTCTCGTGGCGAGCCTGAAGTCGATCCTCAGCAACCCGTTCTCGTTCCTCTTCACCACCCGCGGAGCCGAGGAGCAGGTCGCCGTCTACGTCGTCCGCGAGCACAAGCGCGGCCGCAGCCTCACCGACATCGTCGAAGACCCGTACGTCCGCAACCGCTGCACCGAGCGCGACCTCGCCCGCGTCCTCGAGCGGCCCGAGATCGTCCAGGCGTTCGGTGACGACATCGTCGCCGAGCACATCCAGGCGCTCGACGGCTCGACGAGCTAGAGCTCCCGGCCGACCCCGCGCTCGCGCGCTCGCTCGACGATCAGCGCGCCGATGGCGACGTCCCAGGCCGCGATGCCGTTCGACTTGAAGACGACGATGTCGTCGTCGGACTGGCGGCCCTGAACCTGTCCCGACACGATCTCCGCGAGCTCGTGCACCTCGAGCCAGTCGAGCACGCCCTGCGCGACCGGCTCGATCAGGTCGCCCGACTCGATGCGGGCGTCCTCCACCGAGTCGCAGCACACGAAGGCGGCTCGCTGCAGCGCGGCGTTGTCGAGCTCCCGCGCCTGCGGGCGGTTGGCGCCGGCGGCGCAGACGAGCGTGCCCGCCCGTAACCAGTCGCCGCGCAAGACCGGGTCACGCGACGTCGTGATCGTGACGACGACGTCCTTCGCCGCCGCCTCCTGACCCGACTCGACGGCCTCGGCGTCGAGCCGCTTCGCGAACTCCTCGCGCCGTTCCGGCGTGCGCGAGTAGACGGCGACCTCGTCGATCGCAGGCAGCGCCGCGCGCACGGCGCGAAGCTGCATCTCGGCCTGCAGGCCCGCACCGAAGATGCCGAGCGAGGACGCACCCTCCCTGGCCAGGTACTTCGCCGCAACGCCCGTGGCTGCGCCGGTCCGGAACTGCCCGAGCCGGTCGGCCTCGATCACCGCGGTCAACTCGTCGCTCGACGCGTCGAAAAGGACGACGACGAAGCTCGCCCCGCCGCGCCCGGCCGCATACGTCTTGACGCCGGCGACGCCGAGACCGAGATCGACGGCCGACATGACCGCGAGCGCACCCCCGTCGAGCCGCAGCCGCCGCCGCGGCACGTTCTCGACCTGACCCTCGGCCATGCGCCGGAACGACCCCTCGACCGCCTCGAGCGCGCCCTCGGGCGTCAGCAGCGAGTCGACGTCCTGCTCGGAGAGATAGAGCGGCAAGGCCGCTCAGTCTAGGACGATCGCTTCAGCTGCACGACTCCGCGGCGGATCTCGGCGATGTCCTCGGCCGGCACGTACTTCGGGAGGCTGACGCCGGCGACGTAGGTGAGGCCGTTGAAGATGTCGCGGCTTCGCTCGGCCCTGACATGCCAGACGCGGCCGATCTGCTCGCCGTCGGAGGACAACACCTTCCAGCCGAAACGGATGAGCAGCCAGGAGACGGGATGGTCGTCGTCCGGCGAGGGCACCGGGGAACTATGGAAGCACAGTCGTCGGCGGCAGCGTGCGCTCGAGCCCCGGCTCGACGCGGTATGCGGTTGCCCCGTCCCGGCCGCTGACGATCTCGGCGAGCTCGCCGTCGACGAAGAGCAGGCCGACCCCGGCGTCGGCGGCATAGCCGGCCGGAAAGCCTTCTTGGTCGATCAGCCGCCGGTACGTCGACCGGCGGAGCTCCTCGTCGTCGTAGTGCGGGCACGCGCTGCCGGAGAGGAACCCGAGCCCGTCGCGCATGCCGGCGAGCTGCGGGCCGAACGAGTCGGTCACGCCCGCCTCGAACCAGCAGATCATCCCGGCGCTCGAGCCGGTGAGGAGGATCCCCCGCTCGTACGCCTCGCGCAGAACCGCGTCGAATCCGTGGACGCGCCAGATCGCGAGGGCGTTCGCCGTGTTCCCGCCGCCGATCGAGATCATGTCCTGCGCGAGCGCGTGCTCGCGCAGATCGTCGCGCGGCCACGGGAAGAAGTCGGCGTGCGTCAACTCGGCCCGGCCGGCGAGCCGTTCGTAGCTCCGGAGCGTCGTCCGTGCGTCCTCGCGGTCGGGCGTGTTGACGACCATCAGCTTCGGCCGTTCCTTGCCGGTCAGCGCCAGCATGTACTCCCGGACCGGGTCGGGCGTCACGCCGCCGCCGATTGCGAAGATCCGCCTCTGCACGCGTGATGCGTAGCACGCCGGGCGCTTCGCATGGCACGGTTCCCCGTATGGGTCGCAGCTCGGATACGGAGCGGCACCTCGCGGAGGCCCGCGAAGCGCTCGCGCTCGGGGACGTCGGCAAGGCGACCGGAGCCGCCTGGCGCTCGGCGTCGTCGGCCGCGCAGAAAGGCGACGCGGAAGCGCTGGCGACGCTGGTGGACTTCGTGGCGACGATCGAGGAACGCGCGACCGGCGACCAGCGGAACGAGGCCGCGCAGCTGCGCGTCTACGTCAGTGCGTGCCTGGAGGACGCGAGAGAGGGGAAACGCCCACCCAGCGCGTTCGAAAGGCTGTTGGGGCGGGATCGGCGGCCGGGGAGCTGAACGCCACCGAGCGAAGCATCGCGAGGACGTCGGACTCGAACCGTGCGTCGTTTCCGCGCGTGCACGCGAGCAACTGGTAGCGGTTCACCGTTGCGACCGTGACCGAGGTCGTCGTCTCCGGCGGACAGGCGCTGCCTCGGCTGGCGCGGTGCTCGATATCCAGCCTTGCTGCCTGGCCACCGACCTCGACGGTCGTGCCGGGCTCCGCGAGGACAGACGAAGGAGTGCTCACGGGCCCACCCTCTGACCAGGCCAGGAAGACGCCACCGGGTCGGAGATGGTTCAGCATCAGATTTGCGCCACACGTGCCCGTGTTGCCCGAGTACCTGCACGAGCTACGGAGATGCTGCGGGCTGAGGGCGATGACGAATGATCCTTCCATCGAAAGCCCTGCCCCCTTGTTCTGAGGCGTCCACCGTGCCGGATACGAGAACGAGAGTCCGTCGTAGCTGAATCTCGCCAGATGCTCGCCGCTACCCGTGCCCGCGGCTCCGCCGCTCCGCCATCCGCTCGGGCCCCAGACGATCATTCCCACGGCGGCACCGACCACGACCGCAACGACGAGCAACGTGTGCCGGCGCCGTTGCCGGTCGCGCGCCTCCTTGATCAGAAGGTCGGCTCTCGCCGGGTAGCTGATCGCGGCCACTGGTGCTAAAGAGGCTAGCACTATTGCACGCGAAAATGCGCCCGGCAAGATTCGAACTTGCGACCTCTGCCTCCGCAGGGCAGCGCTCTATCCCCTGAGCTACGGGCGCTAGACGACGAGTCAGTCTAGCCGCGGCGCTGTCGTTCTTTGCCCGTGTCGAAGAACCGCGCCAGATACTCGCCGGACGAGAGATCGCTGTCGCGGAAGAGCGAGAAGACCTCCGCCCCGGGTTCCGCCGGATCGTCGGCGAGCCTGTAGCTCTGCGCCAGGCCGAGGCTCTCCATCCCGAGGTCGGCCGCGTACTCGTCCGCCTCGGCCAGGGCGAGGTCGATCGCGACGTCTTCCGACTCAGCACGCCACAGCGTTATCCGCTCCTCGAAGGTCGAGCGCAAGGGGTATCGCAGGATCACCCGAACGGAAAAGCACTCGGTCCCGGCCTGCGTCACGGACCAAGCAGCCGAGCAGAGGCGACGCCGACGCGCAACTCTGCGTCGGCCGGGACCTCGACCCGGACGTAGGCGAGGGCGACGATGCGGTCGCCGTCGCGTGCCGCGCTCGTCACGCGGCCGACGTCTTTGCCCTCGAACTCGACCGGCGCGTCGTATTCGGGCAGCTCGGAGCCGTCCCACGCGAGCACGCGCAGGCCGCGGTTCGCGTGACCTCGGTAGTGCAGGCGCGCGATCGGCTCCTGCCCCGGGTAGCAGCCCTTCGTGAACGAGACGGCCCGCTCGACGAGACCGGCCTCGGCGGGCAGCACGCGATCGTCGATCTCGCGGCCGAAGCGGGGCGTTCCCGCCTTGATCCGCATCACCTCGAGCTCGTCATCGGCGAGCGTCGGCGCGAGCGCAGCGTCGAGCACCTCGACGGCCGGCACCCCGTAATCCGCGTTCGGGATGCCGTCGCCTTCGCCGAAGGCGACGACCGACGCGTGCTCCTCTGGCTCGATCTCGCACTTCGCCGCGAACCGCGACCGCAGAAGCGTCGAGCGCACGACCTCACCCAGCTCGGGCTCCGTCAGGAGCAGGAAGTCGTCCGCGCCGCGGCGCCAGACCCGCACCGGCGCGATCACGCGCGCCTTTGCGGTCAGAAGCAGCGCGTCGAGAACGTCGCCGGACGAGACGTCGTTCGAGAGCACCCGCTGGAGATACGTCTCGGCATCGCGCCCGCTGACGCGGACGTACGAGCGCGGCCGGCGCGCGACGGCGGTCGTCGTGGTCTGCACCGCCTCAGTCTGCCTTGTAACGAGGGGCCGGCGGATTAGTCTGCACAGCATGCCGCTCTTCCGATCGCGCGCCGAGCAGAAGGTCAAGGACGCCGGCTACGACCCGTCACGGCTCCCGCCGGGCCAGTACTTCACCGAGAAATGGCCTGTTCTGCACGCAGGCTCGGTGCCGCACGTCGACATCGCCACGTGGGACCTCCAGGTCACCGGCGAGGTCGAGAACCCGCTCCGGCTCACGTTCGACGAGCTGAAGGCGCTACCGCAGACCGAGATCGCGACCGACATCCACTGCGTCACGCGCTGGAGCCGCTTCGACACGACCTTCCGCGGCGTCCACTGGCGCGAGCTCGCGAAGCTCGCCGGCCCGAAGCCGTCGGCGCACTTCGTCGTCGCCCATGCCGAGCAGGGCTTCACCTCCAACCTGCCGCTCGAGGCAATCGAGGCCGAGAACGCGCTCGTCGCCTGGCAGGCCGACGGCGAGCCGCTCACGCCCGACCACGGCTGGCCCGTTCGCCTCGTCGTTCCGAGCCGCTACTTCTGGAAGAGCGCGAAGTGGCTGCGCGGCCTGGAGCTGCGCTCGACCGACGAGCTCGGCTTCTGGGAGCGGTACGGCTACAACAACGACGCCGATCCCTGGAAAGAGGAGCGCTACTCGTTCTGATCGAGCTGGAGACGCTCGTCGCAGCGCCGCCCGAGCGCTGTTTCGACCTCTCCCTGAGCGTCGAGCTTCATCTCGCCTCCACCGCCCACACCGGTGAGCGCGTTCTCGCGGGCACGACAAGCGGCCTCCTGCGTTTCGGCGACACGGTTACCTGGGAGGCGCGGCACTTCGGGCGTCGGCGCCGCCTGACGACTCGGATCACCGGGTGCGACCGTCCGCGGTGGTTCCGCGACGAGATGGTCACAGGACCGCTGCGCCGGCTCTGCCACGACCACCGGTTCGAGCAAGCCGGCGGCGGCACCGTCATGCGTGACGAATTCGAGTTCGCGACCGGCGTCCCACCGTTCGACCGGCTCGTCCTCGAAAGGCACTTCCGGCAACTGCTCGAGCGTCGCAACGAGACGATTCGCCGCGCCGCCGAGGGCGACGGTTGGCGACGCTACGTGACGCCCTCGCCGCCGGCGGCGTAGAGTTGCCGACGCCAAGGAGGTCTGCTGAAGCTCCTTTGTCTTGCCGCCGTCGGGGCCGCTCTCGTCATCTGTGCGTCAGCCTGCGGAGGCAGCGGCTCGGCCGCGATCGCCGAGGTCGGATCGAAGCCGATCACCGAGAAGCAGGTCGATGCGGTGCTGACCTACGACCGCAGCCAGTACCCGAAGCTCAACCTCACCTTCCCGCGCGCGGGCAGCGCGGAGTATCTCCTGCTCAAGCAGCAGGCGATCGACTTCCTGGTCGAGCAGAGCCGCGCGCACCAGGCCGACGCGAAGATCGGCGTCCCGCCCCAGGACCGAATCGTCTCGGACGCCGCGTTCCGGAAGGTCACCGCGAACGTCCACGTCACCGACGCCGAAGTCCAGAGGTACTTCGACGAGCACCGCACGAAGCGCCAGCTCGACCTCGGAACCGCAACCGAGATCCGGATGCAGCTGCTGTCGAAGCGTCGAGCCACGGTCATGCACGGGTTCGTCGCTGCCGCGCACCGCGACTATCCGCTCACGTACGAACCCGGCTACGAGCCTGCCTCGGAGATCGCCCTCGCGCGGAAGGTCTGGGCGGTTCGTCCGACCGACAAACCATGCGACCTCCCGCCGGGCTTGTACCAGCTTCCGACTGCGGTCGAGCACGGCTGCGCCGGGGACTACGGGCCAACCGAGGTCGACGAGAAACCGTGCTCGATCGTCGACCTGCCGCGCCCGTGGACGGGCTTCAGCGGCTCCGAGGAGGACGACGGGTTCGCCGGGTACTCCGAGGCCAACGCCGGAACATGCCAGGGGGACCCGCGCGGCGACGAGGTTCAGGTGACCGAGGCGCAGAGCAACCCGCCGCCGCCGGTCAAGGTCTCCTACCTCCCGCAGAAGGGCACGACGACCTACACGGACCCGTCCTTCGGCTTCACGCTGCGCTATCCGCGCCGGCTGCAGCTCCAGCGCGTCGCCTACGGCTCGACGGTCTCCGTCGAAGGCGTCGAGATCACCAACTTCGAGCTCGACCCGACCGCGCCGAACCCGCAGCTGCCTCCTCGGGGAATCAAGCTCCTCCTGACGCAAGGGAGTCCGGGTCCCTATCGGCCGCAAGGCAAGCTTCCTCTCGGAATCACCCAGACCCTTCCCCCTTTCGAGGGGTTACCTCGGAACCCGTTGCGGGCGATACAGCGGTTGTCCCACCTCCCCCCACCCTGAGGACGCACGAAGGGCCGCCCATCGCGGCCCTTCGTGATTTCGGAGGTAGACGCGGTTAGCGGTGAAGCGCGGCGTTCCTGAGCAGCGTCTGCAGCTTGTAGGCGCTCAACCCGCCGAGCAGAGCCTGGTAGCCGCCGATGGTCGGAACCGCGCCCGAGGTCACCGGCGTTCGCGTTATCCCGCCCGAGGCACAGACGTCCTGGCCGTTGACCGCGGCAGTGACCGGCGTTTGCGGGCCGAACCTCGCGGCCTGTCCCGCAGCCGTGGTGATCTGGTCGACGACCGACCACGTCCCCTGCAGCGCGTCCGCCGCGATCTCGTCGCTGCAGATCGTGAACAGCAGCGTGACGCCGATGGCAGCCTCGTCGGCGGCCTCGTTCTTCTTCAGCGTCGCCACGGTCTTGTTCAGCGTCGCCACCTGCTTCTGAAGCGTCTTCTCGATCGGCGTCGGGCCGGACGCCGACATCGCCGTGGCGGCATAGACAGCGGCCCCAACGATCGCACAGAGCACGAAAGCCTTCTTCATGTTCCCTCCTCCGAGATGGAGCCGCGAGCGTAGCTCTTCGCCTTGTTTGAAAGACGAAAACGCCGGCTCGGCCGGCGCTTTCGCTAGATCAAACGGTCTCCCGCAGCTTCCCTTCCGAGTCGGCGCTTCATCGTGCGACCGCCGACAAGAAGAAGGGGGCACACGGGGGAAACATGGTTTCCCCCGTGTTAGTTACATCATGTCCGGCATGCCGCCGGGCATACCTGCACCGGCACCGGCCTTCTCAGGAGCCTCGGCGACGATCGCCTCGGTCGTGAGGATGTTCTTCGCGATCGACGCGGCGTTCTGCAGCGCCGAGCGCGTGACCATCGTCGGGTCGATGATGCCCGACTTGACGAGGTCCTCGATCTCGCCCGAGTCGACGTTCAGGCCCTGGCCCTTGTGGGCGGCGCGGACCTGCGAGACGACGACGGAGCCCTCGAGGCCGGCGTTGTACGCGAGCTGGCGAACCGGCTCCTCGAGCGCCTTGATGATGATCGCGGCGCCCGTGCGCTCGTCGCCCTCGATGGCGTCGATTGCCTTCTTGACCGCATCGGCCGCGTTCAGCAGCGCGACGCCGCCGCCCGGCACGATGCCCTCTTCGAGGGCGGCGCGGGTGGCCTGCAGCGCGTCCTCGACGCGATGCTTCTTCTCCTTCATCTCGGTCTCGGTAGCAGCACCGACCTTCACCACCGCGACGCCGCCGGCCAGCTTGGCCAGCCGCTCCTGCAGCTTCTCGCGGTCGAAGTCGGAGTCCGTGTTCTCGATCTCGGACTTGAGCTGCTTGATCCGGCCCTTGATGGCGTCGGAGTTGCCGGCGCCGTCGATGATGGTCGTCGAGTCCTTGTCGATGACGACCTTGCGGGCCTTGCCGAGCTGCGAGAGCTTCGTGTTCTCGAGCTTGAGGCCCATCTCCTCGGTGATCACCTCGGCGCCCGAGAGGATCGCGATGTCCTCGAGCATGCGCTTGCGGCGGTCACCGAAGCCCGGCGCCTTGACGGCGACGGCGGTGAACGTGCCGCGCAGCTTGTTGACGACGATCGTCGCGAGCGACTCGCCCTCGACGTCCTCCGCCACGATCAGCAGCGGGCGACCGGCCTGGATGACCTGCTCGAGCACCGGCAGGATGTCCTTGACCGCGCCGATCTTCTGGTTCGCGACCAGGATGTACGGATCGTCGAGCACGGCCTCCATGCGCTCGGGGTCCGTGATCATGTACGGCGAGAGGTAGCCCTTGTCGAACTGCATGCCCTCGGTGAACTCGAGCTCGAGCCCGAAGGTCTGGCCCTCCTCGACGTTCACGACGCCGTCCTTGCCGACCTTCTCGATCGCGTCGGCGATGACGTCGCCGATCTCGCGCTCGCGCGCGGAGATGGTGGCGACGCGGGCGATGTCCTCCTTGCCGTTGACCTCCTTGGACTGCTTCTTGAGGTCAGCGACGATGAGCTCGACGGCCTGCTCGATGCCGCGCTTGAGCCCCATCGGGTTCGCGCCTGCGGCGACGTTCTTCAGGCCTTCGCGCACGATCGCCTGGGCGAGCACCGTGGCCGTCGTCGTGCCGTCGCCGGCGACGTCGTTCGTGGCCGTGGCGACCTCGCGGACGAGCTGCGCGCCCTGGTTCTCGAAGGGGTCCTCGAGCTCGATCTCGCGTGCGATCGTGACGCCGTCGTTGGTGATCGTCGGCGCGCCGAACTTCTTGTCCAGCACGACGTACCGACCCTTCGGGCCAAGGGTGACCTTGACCGCGTCGGCGAGGACGTTGACGCCGCGCTCGAGCGCGCGACGCGCATCCTCGTTGAACTTCAGCTCCTTGTGAGCCATGTGTTTCCTCCTGAAATGACTAGGACTTCGAGCCGGCGAGCTCGCGCTTGCCCTTTGACGACTTGCCGCTCTTGACGACCTTCGCGAGGACGTCGGACTCGCGGAGGATCAGCAAATCCTCGATGCCGACCTTGACCTCGGTGCCGCCGTACTTCGAGAAGATGATCTCGTCGCCCTCGGCGACGTCGAGCGGCACGAGGTCGCCCTTGTCGTTGCGGGAGCCGGGACCGACTGCCAGGATCTTGCCGCGCTGCGGCTTCTCCCTGGCGGTGTCCGGCAGGACGATGCCGCTGATGGTCGTCTCCTCTTCCTCGAGAACTTCGACGATCAGGCGGTCACCCAGCGGTTGCAAATCCATCCAAATCCTCCTGTGACTCTGACTTTGTGACGATGGATGGCACTCTATCATCGAGAGTGCCAGACGATTCTATCTGTGTTGAAGCGGGCTGCGCAAGCTCCAGGCGAGACAGCTGCACCTGCAAGTGTGGGCATGTCACAAGCGGTAACGTCGAAAGCCCGTGAAGCGTGAGTTCTCAGCCGGCGGCGTCCTCGTCCATGTCGTCGACGGACGCCCCGTCCTCGCCGCGATCCGCCCGGGCGGGAAGCCGGAAGGCCTGTGGGCGCTGCCGAAGGGCCGGATCTCGGAAGGCGAGGATCCGCAGGCGACCGCAGTCAGGGAGGTGGAAGAGGAGACCGGTGCCCGCGGCACGCCCGTCCGCAAGCTCGGCGACGTCAAGTACGTCTACACCTGGGCCGGCGAGCGGATCTTCAAGGTCGTCAGCTTCTACCTGCTGCGCTACCAGGACGGGGAGCTCGGCCGGCTCAGCCCGGAGTACGCGCACGAGGTCGACGACGTGCAGTGGCTCCCGCTCGACGAGGCGCCGCGCCTGCTCGCCTACGGCGGCGAGCGCCAGATGGCCGAGGAGGCCCTCGCAGCGCTGGACGGCGAAACTCTATGATCTGCCTGCCTTCCGGCGGGCCGCCATGCAATCGATGTACGCACTGAACTTCTACTCCCCGGTCGTGGCCGACCAGCTGCGGCAGCACCGGAAGACGGCCACGATCCGGCTCGGCGACAAGTCGGGCAAGTACCGGAAGGGCATGATCGTCGCGGTCCTGTGCGGCGCCCGCTACAGCCCGCGGGAGAAGGTCTTCGACGCGGTGATCGACAAGGTCGAGGTCAAGACCCTCGGCGAGCTGTCGCCGAACGAGATCCAGCACGACAACCCGATGCTGAAGCACCCGGACGAGATGGCGGGCTTCCTCGGTCAGCTCTACAACCGGGACGTGTCCCTCGAGGACACGGTGACGATCATCCGCTTCTCGGAGATCAAGGCCTAGCCCGAACCGACCTTGCAACACTGTGTTGCAAGGTCTAGCGGCCCGGCTTGCGGATCGGCACACCGTTCAACTCGCCGGGCCGGAGCGCCTCGCCGCAGGCCTCGCACTCGACTGCGAAGATCGACGAGAAACGGGCGCCACAGGACGGACAGTGCGAACGCAGCTCGCCGCCGCACTGCGGGCACGCGGCTGGAAGCTCGTCCTCGGACTCGTCGAAGTACCTCTGCGCGTAGCCGCAGGAGAGGCAGACGGCTGCCCAGTCCCCGAGGATCTTCCGGCGCTCCTCCCGCAGCCAGTCCGAGGCCTTGCCCACACGACGAATGTAGCCTGCGACCGGATGCGGCTGCGGTGGCTCGTCCTCTTCCCGCTGGTTCTCGTCGCAGCGTGCGGCTCGGCCCCGTACGGCTCGACGCAAGGGGCACGGATCGTGCGCTACTCCATCGCGAGCCGGCTGATGAAGCGCTCGCCGAAGCAGGTCCTCGTCGTCCCGGCCGGGCCGAGCAAAGGCCGATCGCTCGTCGTGCTCCTGCACGGACGGACCTCCGGTGCCGACCAGCTCCTCGGCGACCCGATGTTCACCGAGCTCCGGCACCTCGGCAGCCGCGCGCCGGTGATCCTGATCCCGTCCGGCGGCGACCACTCGTACTGGCACGACCGCGCCGACGGTCCGTGGGGTTCGTACGTCGTCCGCGAGGCGATCCCGGCGGCGCTCGCACGCACGCCGACCCACGGCGCGTGGCGATCGGCGGCCCGTCGATGGGGGGCTTCGGCGCGCTCGACATCGCGCGACTGCACCCGCACTTCTGCGCCGTCGAAGCCGACTCGGCTGCGATCTGGCCCACGGCCGGGCAGACCGTGTCGGGCGCATTCGACGGCCCCACCGACTTCGCCCGCCACGACGTCATGGGCGCGGCTGCTCGAGGCAACCCGTACGGGCACATCCCGATCCTCGTCGACGTCGGCAAGACGGACGGCTTCCGCTGGAACGACCAGAAGCTCGCCGACGACCTACGCGCCCACGGCGCCGATGTGACGTTCCGGCTCCAGCAGGGCGGCCACAGCGGCTGGCGCAGCCGGATGGGGCAGTACCTGAGCTTCTACGCCAGCGCCCTCGCCCACTGCTGAACGCGCACAATGAGACTGTGAGCGACGTTCCGCGGGAGCTGACCCAGGACGAGCGCGACGTCCTCGACCTCCTGATCGAGGCGAACGACGATTCCGGCCGGCTCGCCGCACTGCTCGCCGGTGCGAAGGTGACGAAGGAGTGCCATTGCGGCTGCGGCTCGCTCGACTTGACCGTGGACGCAACCACCGCCGCCGGTACCTGGCCCGAAGAGGTCTGGTCTGACCTCGGTCTCCGCAACGCACCGTGTCCGGTCGAGGCGTTCTCATCCGCTCTTCCCGGGTGGGAGGCGCTGCTCCATGTCGCCCGCGCGAGCGCACAGCTGGAGTTCCTCTGGGGTGGGATGGACAACGCCGACCATCCACCCCTACCGGGCCGCGAGCAGCTGCAAACCGTGCGGAGGAGCCCTGAAGGTAACCGCCAATCGAGCCGATAGAGTGTCCGCCGTCTCGACTCAGAGAAAGGGTTTGCATGGCGATCGCGCGTGAAGCCGAGCCGGTGGGCTCGCTGTCGGAGGTCAAGGACGTCGGGCTCGACCGGGAGGACCTCCTCGGCATGTTCCGGAACATGCTGATCACCCGCGGCGTCGAGGAGCGCGGGCACATCCTCTACAAGCAGGGCAAGATTCCGGGTTCCTTCTACACGGGACGCGGGAACGAAGCAGCCGCCGTCGGCATCGGCACGGCGATGGCGCCCGACGACGTCGGCACGCCGCTCCACCGCGACATGGGCGTCCACATCGTCCGCGGTGTCGAGCCGTGGCGCATCTTCGCCAACTACATGGGGAAGGCCGATGGACCGACGAAGGGCCGCGACGGCAACGTCCACCTCGCCGACTCTCGCCTCGGCCTGATTGCGATGGTCAGCCATCTTCCGGCCATGCTCCCGGTCGCGACCGGCGCGGCTCTCGCCTTCCGTATCCGCGACGAGCGCCGCGTGGCGATCGGCTGGTTCGGCGAGGGC
The DNA here is from genome assembly GCA_963776735.1 of uncultured Actinomycetes bacterium. Classification (GTDB taxonomy): domain Bacteria; phylum Actinomycetota; class Thermoleophilia; order Gaiellales; family Gaiellaceae; genus PALSA-612. The sequence continues at coordinate 17,543 of CAVZNV010000007.1, read as the reverse complement.
GCCTCCTCCCGCGGAGACACGCACGAGTCGATGAACTTCGCCGGCACGCGCCGGCTGCCGGTCGTCTTCGTCTGCGACAACAACCAGTGGGCCTACTCGACGCCGACGCACCTCGAGTACGCGGTCGAGCACCTCGCCGACCGCGCGCAGGCGTACGGCTTCGACGGCGTCGTCGTCGACGGCACCGACCTGCTCGCCGTCTACCGCGAGGCGAAGCGCGCGATCGAGAAGGCGCGCGACGGCGGCGGCCCGACGCTGATCGAGTGTCTGACGCTCCGTATGGAAGGCCACGCCGTCCACGACGACGCCTTCTACGTGCCCGGCGAGATGTTCGAGGAATGGGCCAAGCGCGACCCGATCGAGCGCTTCCGCACGTGGCTGTATGAGAACGCGTCGCTGACGGACGGCGAGGAGGACGAGATCAACGCCGGGGTCAAGCAGCTCCTCGTCGAGGCGATGCGCCGCGCGGAGGAGTCGCCGCTGCCCGACCCGTCCTCGCTGCTCGACGGCGTCTACGCCGACCCCGACGAGCTCTACCCGCCGCACCACTAGCGATGGCCGAGCTCACGTATCTCCAGGCGATCTCCGACGGCCTCCGCGGCGAGATGCGCCGCGACAAGCGCGTGTTCGTGATCGGCGAGGACGTCGGCGTCTACGGCGGCGCCTTCAAGGTCACGCTGGGTTTCCAGGAGGAATTCGGGCCCTGGAGGGTGATCGACGCGCCGCTCGCCGAGACCGCGATCGTCGGCGGCGCCACCGGCGCGGCCCTGATGGGCATGCGGCCGGTCGCCGAGATGCAGTTCTCCGACTTCGTCTCCTGCGCCTGGGACCAGCTCGTCACAGTGGCTGCGAAGCAGCACTATCGCGCCGGGACCGCGGTGCCGATCGTCGTTCGGCTTCCGTCCGGCGGCGGCTTCTCCGGCGGCCCGTTCCACTCGCAGAACCCGGAGAGCTCGTTTGCCCACGTGCCCGGGCTCAAGTGCGTCTGCCCGTCCACGCCGGCCGACGCAAAAGGTCTGCTGATCAGCGCGATCGAGGATCCCAACCCCGTCCTCTACTTCGAGCACAAGCACCTCTACCGGCGCATCAAGGGCGAGGTGCCCGAGGAGCGCTACACGGTGCCGATCGGCAAGGCGCGGATGCATCGCGAAGGCGACGACGTCTCGGTGATCACCTGGGGCGCGATGGTCTACACCGCGACCGAGGCGGCCAACGAGCTCGAGTCGGACGGCGTCTCCGTGGAGATCCTCGACCTGCGCTCGGTGCTGCCGTGGGACAAGGAGGCCGTGCTCGAGAGCGTCCGCAAAACGTCGAAGGTGCTCGTGCTCCACGAGGACACGCACACCGGGGGCTTCGGCGCCGAGATCGCCGCGACGGTCGCCGAGGAGGCGTTCGAGGACCTCGACGCGCCGGTGCGGCGGCTGACCGCGCCCGACTCGCCGGTGCCGTTCTCGCCCCCGCTCGAGAAGGCGTTCATCCCGCAGGTCGACGACGTGTCAAGGGCCCTGCGCGAACTGGTGGCCTACTGATGGCCACGGGCACGCAGGTCGACGTGGTCATGCCCCAGATGGGCGTGTCCGTGTCGGAGGGGACGATCACGAAGTGGCTCAAGCAGCCGGGCGAGGCGATCGGCCAGGACGAGCCGCTGCTCGAGATCTCCACCGACAAGGTCGACACCGAGGTGCCGAGTCCCGGAGCGGGCATCGTCCAGGAGATCCTCGTCCAGGAGGGTGAGACGGTCGAGGTCGGCACGCGGCTCGCCGTGATCGCGCCCGAGGGCTCTGCACCGGCCGTCCCGGCCGAGGCGCCTCCTGCCGCAGACACCCCGCACTACGCGCCTCCGCCCGAGCCGGAGGCCGCGCCCGGACCCCCCGCGGCCGAGCCTGAGCCCGCTCCGGCAGCTGCTGCTCCGGTCGCGTCGGGCAACGGCAAGTTCGTGTCCCCCGTCGTGGCGCGGATCGCGTCGGAGCACGGCGTCGACGTCTCGGCCGTGCCCGGCACCGGCGCCGGCGGCCGCGTGACGAAGAAGGACATCCTGGCGTTCGTCGAATCCGGACCGCCACCCGCGGCGGCTCCTGCGCCCGCCGAGACGCCCCCAGTTGCGGCACCCGCTCCGGCTGCGCCGGCACCCGCGGCTCCCGCACCTGCGCCTCCTGCAGCCGCGCCTCCTGGACCCGGTGCCGAAGCGCCTGCAGAGCCGGAAGAGGCGATCCCGGGCGAAATGATCGAGCCGATGACCGCGATGCGCAAGGGCATCGCCGAGCACATGCGCCGCTCGCTCGACACCTCGGCGCACGTGACGAGCGCGATCGAGGTCGACATGTCGAAGGTCGTCCAGATCCGCGGGCAGCTGAAGAAGGAGTACGGGTCGGCGTACGGCGTCAACCCGACGTACCTGGCATTCGTGGCCCGGGCGACGATCGACACGCTCCGCGACTACCCGTACGTCAACGGCGAGATTCGCGGCGACCAGATCGTCACACGCAACTTCGTCAACCTCGGCTTCGCCGTCGAGCTGGCTGACGGCAAGGGCCTGATCGTCCCCGTGCTCCGCAACTCCGAGTCGCTCAACCTGCTCGGGGTCGCACGCGGGATCGCCGACCTCGCCTCGCGCGCCCGCGACAAGAAGCTGCTCCCGGACGACGTCCAGGGCGGCACGTTCACGATCACGAACCCGGGCGGCTACGGCACCTTCCACGGGACGCCCGTGATCAGCCAGCCGCAGGCGGCGATCCTCGGCACGTATGCGCTCGTCAAGCGCCCGTGGGTCGTCTCGGACGAGCTCGGCAACGACGTGATCGCGATCCGCCCGATCATGAACATCACGCTCACGTACGACCACCGGCTCGTCGACGGCGCGTATGCCGGCCGCTTCCTGCGCGACCTGCGCCAGCGGCTCGAGAGCTGGGACGAGTCCGCGTACCAGAGCTGACCTTGTCGCCCGCGCTCTCCTCCGGAGAGACGCTGCACGTCACGGACGGCGAGTCGGTCGCGAACACGCTCCGCCGGACGAGCCTGGGAGGCGCCGTGCTCGCCTGGCAGGACGCGTTGCACGAAGGGCCGATCGCCTGCGTCCCGGCTCCCGAGTTTCGCGAGCTTCGTGCAGGCTTCCTCGCCGAGTGCGGCTGGGGATCCGCCAGGGCGATCGCCGAGGAGATGCGCCGCCGCGACGAGTTGCTCGCACACGCGCTCACAGCAGCACATCCGGTCGTGCTCTGGTTCGAGCACGATCTCTACGACCAGCTCCAGCTGCTGCAGATCCTCGCGGCGATACCCGTCGACACGGCCGGCTCCGTCGAGCTGATCCAGTCGGAAGAACACCTCGGGCCGCTCGATGCGCCGGAACTCGAGGCGCTCTGGCCGTCGAGGGTTCCGGTCACACCCGCGACGATCGAGCTCGGTCACCGGGCGTGGCGCGCCGTCTGCTCGACGGAGATCGAGACGGTGCTCGCGGAGGACACCAGGGCAGTCCCGCGGCTTGCCCCCGCGCTCCGGCGGCTGCTCGAGGAGCGCGCGCCGCTCGGGCGCACGGATCGCCAGCTGCTCGAGGCGCTCGCGGACGGCCCGGCGACGCCGCCCGAGCTCCTCGCCGCCAACCAGGCACGCGAGGAGGCCGTCTTCCTCGGCGACACGTGGTGCTTCCTCCACCTGCACGAGCTGGCAGAACGCGGCTTCGTCGAGCCCGTCGCCGGCGGGCCTCTCCCGCTACCACCGCCGCGGAGCGATCGCCCGGCGTTCGCGGCCGTCCGCCTGAGGCTGACTCCCGCCGGACGGGCGCTAGTCTGACCGCGTGCCCAGGCGCGCCGACCTGCTGAACCTCGGCCTGACGCCGTACGCGGAGGCCTGGAAGCTGCAGCGCTCGCTCGCGGCCGAGGTCACTGCGGGCTCGCGGCCGGACACGGTTCTGCTGCTCGAGCACCCACCGGTGGTCACGATCGGCCGGCGCACGGACGAGGGGGAGCTGCATCTCCCGCCGGACACCGAGGTAGACGTCGTCCAGACCGACCGCGGCGGCAAATCGACCTTCCACGGCCCCGGGCAGCTCGTCTGCTACCCGATCCTCGACCTGAACCGGCACGGCCGGGACGTCCGCCGCTACTGCCGCGACCTCGAGGAGGCGATCCTGCGCACGCTGGCCGCGTTCGGGATCGACGCCACGACAATCGACGGGCTCACCGGCGTGTGGCTCCCGTCGCCGCCGAGGAAGATCGCGTCGATCGGCGTCCACATCTCGCGCTGGGTGACGACCCACGGCTACGCGCTCAACGTCGACCTCGACCCGGCGCCGTTCACGAGCTGGATCACGGCCTGCGGCCTCGAGGACGCGGCGTTCACGACCATGGCGCGCGAGCTCGGCCGGCCCTTGCCGGTCGACGAGCTGCGGCCCGCGGCGGCCGCGGCGCTCGAAGCGGTCTTCGACCTCGCGCTCGCTCCGGTCCCGGTCGATACGGTGGCGGCCTGATGGCGCCGACGACGCTGACGGTCGTCTCGAGCGGGCTCGAGGCCGAGGAGCTCTGCGGCCTCCTGCGTGTGAACGGGATCGACTGCACGTACCGACAGACCTCGGTGGCGAGTGGGATCACCGCGAGCACCGGGCTGGTCGGCCCGACGGAGGTCCTCGTGGACCAGTCCGACCTCGAGCGGGCGCAGGAGCTGCTCGCGGCCCCGCTCGAAGACGACGAAGGAACGTAGTCCGGCCTGTCGCGCCGCTAGACTCCCCGCGCATGGGCAGGCTCCTCACCGTCCTCGTCTCGGCCACACTGGCCTCGTCCGCGTACGCGATCCACCCGCTGGTCGCGTTCAAGACCGTGCTGCCGACGGTGAAGAAGGAGACGAAGGTGGCGATTCTGCTCCCGGCGACGTTGCCGACAGCGGGAAAGTCCCCGAAGCTCTACGCAACGGGTGCCGGGACATCGAAGAGCTGGGCGCTCGTGCTCGCGGGCGCGAAGAACTGCGGCGGGGCCGACGCGTGCTTCATCGCGTCGTTCCAGGGGCAACGGAGCGGGAAGCTGCCCGCCGGCATCAAGCACGTGCGTCTCTCGAACGGCGATGCCGCCGCCTACCAGCCGATCACCTGCGGAGCGTCCTGTGCTCCGGCGAGTTTCTGGTTCGTGCACAAGGGCGTCCTCTACGCCTGGCAGCTCAAGGACGCCCCCAAGAACGCGCTCGCCTCGTTCGAGCGGGCCGCCGCCTCGGCAATCGCCGCCGGCGCTCGCTGACCTAGACTGAGCCGCGTGGAGCGGTCACTTCCCGTCGCCGAACGACCTCGCCGGCCCGAGTGGATGAAGGTGCGCGCGCCGAGCGCCGACTCGCGCTACTACGACGTCCGCAAGCTGATCCACGGCGCGGGGCTGCACACGATCTGCGAGGAGGCCCGCTGCCCGAACATCGCCGAGTGCTGGGGTCGCGGTACCGCGACCTTCCAGATCCTCGGCGACACCTGCACGCGCGCCTGCCGGTACTGCTACGTGCACTCCGGCCGCCCCGACGGACCGCCCGACCCGCTCGAGCCGCTCCGCCTGGCCCAGACCGCGGCGCAGATGGGCCTCGACCACGTCGTCGTCACCTCGGTCGACCGCGACGATCTCGACGACCGCGGCGCGGCGCACTACGCGGCGACGATCCGCGCGCTGCGCGCGAAGGTGCCGAACGCGTCCGTCGAGGTGCTGACGCCCGACTTCCTCGACTGCGAGGAGCAGGCGCTCGCCACCGTGCTCGCCGAGCGGCCCGACGTCTTCAACCACAACATCGAGACCGTCCGCCGCCTGCACCCGAGCATGCGCGGCGCCAAGGCCTCCTACGACCGCGCGCTCTGGCTGCTCCGCCGGGCCAAGGAAGTCGCCGACTACTCCGTTCTGACGAAATCGGGGATCATCGCCGGCCTCGGCGAGACGAACGAGGAGATCGTCGAGACGATGCGCGACCTGCGGGAGAACGGCGTCGACGTGATCACGATCGGCCAGTACCTGCAGCCGTCCTCGAAGCACGCGGAGATCGACCGCTGGGTGCACCCGGACGAGTTCCAGTGGCTCACCGAGCAAGGCGAGGCACTCGGCTTCGGCTCGGTGTTCGCGGGGCCGCTCGTGCGCTCGTCGTACCGCGCGGACGAGCAGAAGCACGCGGCGACTTCGTAAACCGCCTGCAAAGCCCGGTTGTCCGACCCGGCAGACTCTCGCTACCCTCCACACATGAGCCGTCGATTCGTCGTGCTGGCTCTCGCCGCCGCCGCAGCGGCCACCGCAGGCAGTGCGCTGGCCAAGCCGCCCGGCGGTCCGCAGCCGGATCCAGGATCGGTCCTGCCGGTGAACCCGTCTCTCTCGTCTTTGTGCCAACCCGGGTCGTATCCGCACCCAATCGCCGGGTGCAGCGCAGTTCAGATCTCGTGCCCGTCCACAGCGAAGGCGCAGTTCGCCTGCAAGACGGTCGCGAGCGTGGGTAATGCCGACGCCGACACGCGCAAGCTCGAGCTCGTGCTGCCGAAGCGCTACTCGGCGCTGACGCTGGCCTGCAAGACGCCGACCGGCGTCGACGTGACCTGCCGCGTGTCCTCGCGGACCAGCACGAACGCCTCGGGACAGCGCGTCTCCGTGGTGAAGCTGCCGCAGGCGGCTTCCGTCCGAATCGGTTGCGCGACGGGCAAGAGCGCGTTCGCCTGCAGGATCAAGAACTGAACGGGGGAGGGTTTCCCCTCCCCCGTTCGCTCAACCAGCCCCCGTTTGCGGGCTAGTTCTTACAGGGGTTCTGCACGATGTTGCGGTAGTTCTCGTACCGGAAGCGAACCCCGGCCGACGGGCCGTTCAACGGGTAGTAGAACCCCAGCGGCGGGCCGTACTCCGACGTCGAGGTACCGCCGAAGTTGTTGATCGACTGGAACTGGTTGCCGCCGCCCTCGGCCCACATGCACTGCCCGGTCCAGCCACTCGATAGCACGGTGGAGTAGATCGGGTAGAAGGCCTGCACGACGTTGCTCGCCGTGCTGTCGTCCGTCGACGGCGGGTTCTGGCACTGCGGGCCTGCAGTCAAGGTGCTGCAGGTGAACGGCGCGCCGCCGTATGGAGGAGCGCTGTTCTCGAGCGCGATCAGGTCGGTCTCGAATGCCACCCGCTGGTATTGGCCCGTGATCGGGCTCGCCCCGAAGTACGGCGACTTGAACTTGATCGGCGACGGCGTCATGTTCAGCGGCATCCCGGTTCCCGGCCAGGCATCTGAGGCATACGACGTCCCGTCGAAGCCCGTGTTCTGGCCGATGCAGCCCGAGATCGGCACCAGGAGCGAGAGTCCCGCCCCGACGCAGTTGTTGTCGTCCCCGTCCGTCGGCTCGGGAGCGCCGTCGAACCCGCCCTCGTTGCCGGTGCACGGCGCGTACGGATTGAAGAAGCTGCCGTTCGCGACCGGGCTGCAGAGCTCGAAGTGCCCGATCTCGTCCGAGTAGGCGACGTTGTAACTGTGCGCGGTCCACTGGAGCCGCGTGTGCTCGCTCGAGGACGCGTACATCGGGTGGAAGTTGTACGGCGCCGGGTTGCAGGTAGCGGCCGCCGGGTCGTAGGGAGCATGGGCGAACCCGTTCGCTCCGCTCGCGACCGCCGCACCGACCTGGCCCGTCGTGAGGTCGTTGACCTGGACCTTGAAACCGGCAGGCGTGTCGAACAGGTGCACCTGCAGGCGGTCACCGCCGTTCATGAACAGGTTGCTGGAGTTCGGGACGTAGGTGCCGACCGTCGCGTCCCACGGGTTGGCGGGGCCGTTGACATTGTTGCCGCTCGTGCCCAGGGAGAGGTACTGGAAGTTGAACGGCTCGACGCCGGCGATCCCAGCACACGCCGGGTTGCTGAGCTGGAACGGGTTGTCCTGCTCGATGAAGCTGTCGATGTTCAGCGAGGCGCACCAGCGCGTCGGGTCACAGCTGATCGCATCGAACCAGGGAGCCCAGCCCGGCGGGTAGAACTGCATCTCCATGTACGCGCCGCCCGAGTGGTGACCCATGAAGTCAGGTGAGCTCGGGTTGTTTCCGTCCGCGATGTTCGAGTCCGAGTCGGGCGTGCAGGTCTGCTTGTAGTTCGGATACGAGGTGGTGTCGCACACCGCCATGCCGAACCAGAATGCCGGATGCAGCTCGAAGTCCCACGACGGCGAGCCGGCACCGGCCTGGCTCGGGAAGGTGGGCGCCTGCTTCGGAAGGGTCATCTGCCAGGTGACGTTGTTGCCCGAGCCTGCGGCGTTCGAGTAGAAGATCTGCGACGGCTCGTCGTGGCCGACGTAGGCGTTGTCGTCTCCCTGATAGCCAACGCCGCCGATGTTCACCTGCCCCGTCGGGTTGTCCGGGTCGACCGTCATGTCCGCGACATCCGTGCAGAGGTAGCTCTGCCCGGGCGTCGTGCACTTGAGGCCGAACGGCCGTTGGTTGTACGGCACGCCGTTAGACGCTTTCGAGCTCGCGCTCGATGCCGTGGCGAACACCGCCGCCGCCGCCAGGGCGACGAGCAGCGTTACACCAATTCCAAGTCGTTTCATCCCATCTCCTTTGCCCTCCGGCGGACCGGGTGTCGAGGTTCGAAGGCTTTCTACGTGTCTAGCCGGACGGTGTCAAGGTGCCTATTCCACGAGCGAGGCGCCGATCCTCGCGCCGGGCGTCATCCCCGGCGGGCAGGCAAACAGAGCGCTCCCGGTGTGCACGAGGTACTCGCCGAGTCGGTCGCGAGCGGACAGGCGGCGCTGGATCGTCACGAACTGCCGACGCGGGTCGCGCTGGAACGCGACGAAGAACAGCCCGGCGTCGAGATTCCCCTGTGTATCGAGGCCGTCCGCGTAGTTGTAGCCGCGGCGAAGGATGCGCTCGTCCTCGCTCGCGGTCCCGGTTCTCGGGTTCGCGAGGCGGATGTGCGAGCGCGGGTCGAGCCGTCCCACGACGACCGGATCGCGCTCGTGGACCCCGCCGATCGGCGCCCCGCTCTGCTTCTCGCGCCCGACTGCGCGTTGCTGCTCCGTGAGCTGCTCGGCGTCCCACTTCTCGATGTGGATGCGGATGCGCCGCGTCACGAGATAGGTGCCGCCCGGCATCCATGCGGGCGACTCGGGCCCGGCCCATACGTTTCGCGCCATGCGGGCCGCGTCGCGCGTGTCGAGATTGGCCGTGCCGTCGTGGAAGCCCATGAGGTTCCTCGACGTGCCACCCGCGGGCGGGCGATGCAGGAAGCCGCGCTGCAACCAGACGACCTCGGCTCGACCGGCGGCGATTCGCGCCAGGTTCCGCACCGCGTGGAGGGCGATCTGCGGGTCGTCCGCGCAGGCCTGGATGCAAAGGTCGCCGCCGGTGCGTCCGATCTCGAGCGCGTCGCCACGGAACGCGGGAAGCGGCGCGAGCTGGTCAGGCAACTCGTCGGCCAGCCCGTAGCGGCCGTCGAACAGCGTTGGGCCGAAGCCGAATGTCAGCGTGAGGCGCGAGGCCGGAATCCCGGCCGCCTCGCCGGTGTCGGACATCACGCCCGGCGCCGAAGTGCCGGGCAGTCCGACGCCGCGAGTCAGGTCGCCGGAGGCATTCGTCCACGCGCTGAGCAGTACGGCGAGCTCGCTGCGCGTCGGAGCGAGCGACCGAAACGACGCGAAGACCAGGTTCGACTGCTGCGGCGTCGTGATCCCGGCCTGGTGCTCGCCGAAGAACGGAACCGTCGCAGCGCCCGTCTGCTGGACCGCCGTCGCGGCCTTTCCGGTCGCGGTCCGCGTCACACCGAGCAGCGCAGCCGCTCCGCCCGCGGCAAGCAGCCGCCGGCGGCTGAGGCGAGCCGTCTTCCCGCCGTCCGTCACGGCTCGCGATCTTAGCGTGCGAGCCTGGGCGCTACTTGCTGTGAGGCTTCGCCATGGCGTGGTAGTCGAGCGACTCGTCGAGCACGCTCTCCTCCACGCCGACCTCGCGGGCGACCTCGCGGATCGAGCGGCCCGACGCGGCAGCCTCCTTCACGATCTCGGTCGCCTTGTCGTACCCGATATACGGGTTGAGCGCCGTCGCGGCGGAGAGCGTCAGCTCGGCGTAGTGCTCGCACTGCTCACGGTTCGCCTCGAGCCCGTCGACGCACTTCTCAGCGAAGAGCCGGGCGGCGCTCGCGAGCAGCTTGATCGAGTCGAGCAGGTTCCGCGCCATGAGCGGGATGAAGACGTTGAGCTCGAAATGGCCCTGGAGGCCGCCGACCGTGATCGCCTGGTCGTTCCCGATCACCTGTGCGGCGACCTGCGTGACGACCTCGGGGATGACCGGGTTGACCTTGCCCGGCATGATCGAGCTGCCCTTCTGGAGCTCCGGCAGCCGCAATTCGGCGAGGCCGGCGCGCGGGCCCGAGCCCATCAGGCGCAGGTCGTTCGCGATCTTCGTCAGCGAGACGGCGACGACCTTGAGCGCGCCGGACGCCTCGACGAGGCCGTCGCGCGCCGCGGTGGCCTCGAACGGGTCGGCCGGCGGCGAGATCTCGAGCCCGGTCTCCTCGTGCAGCAGCGCTCGCACGCGCGCGGCGAACTCCGGATGCGTGTTCAGCCCGCTGCCGACGGCGGTGCCGCCGAGCGGGACCTGGCCGAGCCGCGGCAGTGCGTCCTTCACGCGAGCGATCCCCTGGCGCACCTGCGTCGCATAGCCGCCGAACTCCTGGCCGAGCGTGACCGGCACCGCGTCCATCAGATGCGTGCGCCCCGACTTGACGATGTCGTCGAACTCCTTCGCCTTTGCCTCCAGCGCCAGGGCGAGCTGCTCGAGCGCGGGCAGGAGGTCGTTCGTGATCTCCCCGAGCGCGGCGAGGTGGACGGCCGATGGGAACACGTCGTTCGAGGACTGGCCGAGGTTGACGTCGTCGTTCGCGTGCACGTCCTCGCCGGCGAGCGTCGCGATCACCTCGTTCGCGTTCATGTTCGACGACGTGCCCGAGCCGGTCTGGAAGACGTCGATCGGGAACTGGTCGTCGAGCTCTCCGGCCGCGATGCGGTCGCCCGCGGCCGCGATGCGTGACGCCTTGTCGGCGTCGAGCAATCCGAGATCGGCGTTCGCGCGTGCGGCGGCAGCCTTGATCCGGCCGAGCCAGCGGGCGACGGGAGCGGGGATCGGCTCACCGGAGACCGGGAAGTTGGCGACCGCCTTCCGGGTCTCGCCGCCCCAAAGCTCCTCGCGCGGCTCGGTCGTGGCCATGGGCTGAGTCTAGCCCTGCGCCGAACCCGCGCAGGTCGGTCACCGGATCGCCACCGGACCGTCACCACCAGGGCTGTTCTCGGCCCGACGGCCGGTATTGAATCCTGGGAGATGGCCCGCCTCGTTCCGCCGGCGCGCATCGGCGCGCTGCTGACGCTGCACTCACGGCCGGCGCTGCGACGAATCCAGACGGCATGGGCGGGGTCGTTTGCGGGCGAGGCGATCGCGGCCGTGGCCTTCGGAGTGCTCGCCTACCGCTCCGCGGGCGCGACCGGCGTCGCGTTCCTCGTCGCCGTCCAGCTCCTGCCGACCGCGGTGCTGGCGCCGGTGCTGGTCGCGCTCGCCTCACGCATGCGACGGGAGCGGCTCGCGCTGGTGGTCGACGCTGCGCGCGCCCTGATCGCCGCCGTCGCGGCCGGGCTGAGCTCCGCCGGCGCACCACGGGAGGCGCTGTTCGCGCTCGCGGCGGCGCTGACGATCGCGACGGCGGTCTCGAACCCACCGCGCCGCGCGCTGCTTCCCCTGCTCGTCCGCGAGCCCGGCGAGTTGACCGCGGCGGGTGTGGTGATCGGGCTCGTCCAGGCGGTCGCCCAGACCGCCGGACCGCTGCTCGCGGCCGTGCTCTTCAGCATCTCCGGCGCGACTGCGGCGCTGATCGCCTCCGCCGTCTGCTTCGCGGGCGCAGCCGTTGCCGAGGCGCGGCTCCCGAACACGAGCGACGTCGCCCACCGGCCGGTGCGCGAGCGGCAGCGGGTCCTCGAGGAGGCCGCGCGAATCCTCGCCCGAGGCTTCCGCGCCGTCCGGTCCGACCCCGAGCTTCGCCTCGTGACCGAGCTCTTCGCGGCGAAGAACCTCGGCCGAGGCGCGTTGAACGTGCTGATCGTGGTCGTCCCGCTCGCGCTGCTCGGCCTCGGAAGCGCGAGCGTCGGCTGGTTGACGGCGGTCCTCGGCGTCGGAGGTGTGCTCGGCGGTCTCGCAGCAACGACGCTCGTGGGGCGGCGCCGGATGATCCCGGCAATGGCAGCCGGCCTGGCGTTGTGGGGACTGCCCCTGATCGCGATCGGCGGGCTCCCGTACCTCGCAGCGGCGATCGTCGGTCTGCTCGTCCTCGGCACCGGCAACACGATCACCGACGTCGCCGGCTACGCCTTGATCGGCCGTTCGGCGCGCGACGACCTGATCGGAGCGGTCTACAGCGTGCACGAGGCGGTCCGCGCGGTTGCGATCGTCATCGGCTCTGTGGCGACGGCTGCGATCGTCGAGCTGGCGGGAACGAGAGAGGCGCTCGTCGCCGCCGGTGCCGGGCTCGTCGTGGCGGCCGCGCTCGGCGAGCTCCTCCGCGGTCGCGAGCACTCCCGCGAGCCGCGACCCGAGTACCTGCAACTGATCCGCGCCAATCCGCTCTTCGGCTGGCTCCCGCCGATCGCCGCTGCACGGCTCGCGTCCCGGCTCGAGCCCTTCGAGCTCGGGGCCGGCGTGACGCTCCTGCGCGAGGGCGATCCGGGCGACCGCGCCTATCTGCTGGAGGCGGGCGAGCTCGTCGCCGAACAGGGCGGCCGCGAGATCGGCCGTGTCCGTCCCGGTGCCGTCGTCGGCGAGATCGCGCTCCTCCGCGCCGCGCCGCGCATGGCCACCGTCCGAGCCGTCACCGACAGCCGGCTGCTGACGATCGAACGTGACGAGTTCATCGCCGCAGTGACCGGCAACGCCGGCGCACGCGACGAGGCCGAGCGCCTCGTGCAAGGGCGGCTCTCCGAGGCGAAATCCGCGGCAGCATCGAGCGCCTGACCGACCTTGCAACACTGTGTTGCAAGGAAAGACAGGTGATGGCTACGTGCTGCGTGCGGCTTCGAGCAGGTCGTTCCAGCGGGACAGCTTCACGCGCGGGCGGCCGTGCGGGGCGCCGCGCTCCGTCTCCAGCTTGTCGATCAGCTCCCAGCCCGGGTACATGACGACCTCGACGCCGCGCTCCGCGAGTAGAGCGTCGACCGCTTCCGCCGTCGCCTCGGGCGCGCGCGGCAGCGCCCCGGAGCGCGCGTCCTCGAGCAGCAGTTCGACCGTCTCGGCCGCGTCCTTCTTGTTCGTGCCGATGACGCCGGTCGGGCCGCGCTTGATCCACCCCGCGCAGTAGACGCCGGTGCAGCCGGTGACGCGACCGCTTTCGTTCGCGATCGTTGCCCGGCCCTCGTCGAACGGCACCCCGGCGAGCGGCACGCCGCGGTAGCCGACGCTGCGGAAGACGACGCTGCACGGGATCACCTCACGGTGCTCGGTCGGAACGGCCTTGACGCTGCCACGTCCATCCGGGACGAGCTCGTTGTGGACGACCTCGATCGCCTCGACGCGGTCGTCGCCGAGGATCGCGACCGGAGAGACGCGGAAGCGGAGCCGGAGCGTGCGCGGCTTGCCGGCCGGTTCGCGTGTCGCGAACTCCCGCAGCACGTCCATGTTCCGGCGCCGGATCGGGGTGCCGGCCTCGAGCTCCGCCTCGCTCGCGGGATCGAGCTCGAGCTCGGCCGGGTCGACGACGACGTCGGTGCCGGCCAGCTCGCCGAGCTCGATCAGCTCGGGCGTCGTGAACGCGCCCTGAACCGGTCCGCGCCGACCGAGCATGAGGATCTCGCGGAAGCCCGAGCCGGCGATGGCGGCGATCGCCTCGTCGGTCGTGTCCGTCGGCGCCAGCTCCTCCGCGGTCAGCGCAAGCATCCGGGCGACATCGACGGCGACGTTCCCGTTTCCGATCACGACGGCTCGCTCGCCGGAGAGGTCGAACGGCAGGTCCTGGAAGTCGGGGTGCGCGTTGTACCAGGCGACGAAAGCGGTAGCCGGCCACGAGCCGGGGAGATCCTCGCCCGGAATGCCGAGGTGGCGGTCGGTCTGGGCACCGACGGCGTAGACGACCGCGTCGTAGAGCCGCGCGAGGTCGTCAGGCGTCAGGTCGCGGCCGAGCTCGACGTTGCCGAGAAAGCGGAATCCGGGCCGGGCCGCAATCTTCTCGAAGGCCCGCGAGACGTCCTTTATCTTCGGATGGTCGGGTGCGACGCCGAGCCGTACGAGTCCCCACGGCGTGGGCAGACGCTCGATCAGGTCGACCTCGACGCGGGGATCCTCGGAGGCGAGCAGCGCACCGGCTGCGTAGAACCCGGCCGGCCCCGAGCCGACGACGGCGACCCGGAAAGGCCGATCGGTCATACCCGCTCCCGGCGTCGGCAAAGCCGCCGCCTCCGCTCATTGGTGAGCTCCGTCGAGCCTACGCTCACACTCCGATCCTAAGCAGCAGTGAGGATGCAGGCGTCGTGCGCGAGCGGGCGACGTTCACCGAGCGCACGACGCGACCGCGCTCGTCCGCGATCGTCACGTCGCCGTGCCCGAGCGCGGCGGTCATGATCCAGCCGAAGTCGGCCTGCACGTTGTACGAGCCCACGGGCACGCTCGTGCGAGAGAGCGAGCGGCCGTCGGCGCGGTAGACGCGCAGCGTGCCGCTCCAGCCGCTGGTGACGAACGCAAGCCCGCGCGCGAACGTGACGTGCTGCGGCGCGAAGTCGCCGTACGTCCGGCGAAGGAGGTGACCCGCCGTGTCGTCGACGGCGAGCTGGAACGTGTCCCCGGCGCTGACCCAGACGTGGCGCCCGTCGGGCGCGAAGCCCACGTCGTGGGCGAGGAACGGCGGCCGGAAGCGGCGCACGAGCCGAGGCCGCACGCGGTCGGACACGTCCACGACGGCGATCTCCTCGGCCTTGCTGCCGAGCGCGATCCAGAGTGTGCGACCCGCAACGTCGATCGTGATGTGACGCGCCCGCGGACCACGCTCTCGCGCGCGAGCACGCGTCCGTCCACAGGTCGAGCACGGCAACGTCGCCGCGACCGGCGTCGGTGACGTACGCGTGCCGGCCGTCGGGATGGCCGATCGTGTACCGCGGCTCGTCGAACCCGCGCAGGACGTGCGCCGCCCCGAGCGTCTGTCCGTCGACGACCGTGACGGCGCCGATGTCGGAGTGCGCGACGACGGCCGCCGTCCCGACGCGCTGGATGCTGCGCGGGTAGGCGAGCGTCGGGATGTGCCGCAGCACGCGTCCGCTCGGGATCGCGACCGCGACGAGCCGCGACTCGAGGTCGGCCGTGACGAGCGCGACGTGCATGAGCGGAGACGCGAGCCGCATCCGCGGCGCGAGCAGCAACCCTGACGCGCCGAGCAGGAACTGGCGTCGGTCCACGCGAGCGATACGCGCGCCGGGCGCGTTCAGGTCCCGGTCGGCCGCGACGGGCGCGACGTCCGGGTTCCGCCAGGCGCGGTGTGCGATCAGCCCGGAGAGCCCGAAGAGCAACAGAGCGTTCAGCGGGTGGAGGAGGCCGAGGCCCGGAACGGACGTGCCGAGAAGGGCGAGGAACATATGGACCACGCCGGCGATCGCGAGGGCGAGCGGCAGCCAGATCGCGGGCCGGCCAAGCCGCGCGGCGAGTCCGACCAGGAGCAGGAGGATCATCGCGACGATGACGACCGTGCCGATGAGCCCGTGCGCTGTCCAGGCGTCGTCCCAGGGCTTGTGCAGCAGCTTGTCGCCCTTGTCCTGCAGCTTGTTTTCCGCGTAGAACGCGCCATAACCTGCCGCACCGATCTGAGCGACCACGCCTACGAAGATGATCGCTGCCAGGTACTTGTAGATCGCTCGGAGCGCGTTCACCGCGCGCGGGACTCTCTTCAAGCGTCGGCCGCTAGTGCGAGCAGCCGGAGCCGCAGCCGGCGGCGCCGTCCTCCGGAGCCTCGCCCTCGGCCACCTGGAAGGAGTGGCCGCAGCCGCACGCCGAGGTGGCGTTCGGTTCGACATCTTGAAGCCCGACTCCTGGATCGTCTCGAGGTAGTCGATCTGGGCGCCCCGCAGGTAGGGAGCGCTGAACGGGTCGACGACGACGGTGACCCCGTGGGTCTCGAGCTCGTAGTCGCCCTCCTGCGCACCCTGGTCGAAGCCGAGCGCGTACTCGAAGCCCGAGCAACCGCCGCCCTGGACGGCGACGCGGAGCACGCCGGACTCGCCTTCGGGCTCCTCGGCCAGGAGGCCCTTGATCTTCGCCGCCGCGCTCTCGGTGAGCACGATCAGCTCGTCGGTGCGCTCGGCGATCTCCACGGGGGCATCGTACCAGCCGCCTCCGAGGTCGCGGCCCTGCCCGATCGGGCCAACTTGTAACAGCCGGCTGCGCGCACGGTTCAGGGTTTTCTACCAGCTTCGTTACACGCGCTTGGGTCCTGGTAGGTTCCGCACGTCGGAGACACGGGGAGAGGGTCCAGAGATGCTCGACAAGTGGCTGCCGTTCTTGATCTACGGGCTCATGGCAGCAGCCATCCCCGCGTCGATGGTCGTCATGTCCTTCGTGTTCTCGCAGCGCCCGAAGGCAAAGACGCGCGCCCGCCTCGTCCCCTTCGAGTCCGGCGTGTCGGAAGGTCCACCAGAAGCAGCAGAAGCAAAATTCCTCGATCAGCTTCTACCTGACGGCGATGCTCTTCATCGTCTTCGACATCGAGATCGTCTTCCTCTACCCGCTCGCCGTCATCCTCCACGAGCTCGCATGGTTCGGGTTCGTCGAACTGCTGTTCTTCGTCGCGATCCTCGCGCTCGGCTACGTCTACATCTGGCCGGAAGGGAGCGCTGGAGTGGCGGTCGAGAAGCCGCTCGCCGACCTCGGCCTGCGCTCGGAGCGCGTGTGCTCTGGAAGGGCAAGGGGCCGGGCGTGTTCGAGCAGGAGATCGCCGACCTCGAGCAGCGGGTCGGCCTGACGACGCTCGAGCGCGCCGTTGCCTGGTCGCAGACGAAGTCGATGTGGCCCGACACGTTCGGGCTCGCGTGCTGCGCGATCGAGATGATGTCGATCGTCTCGTCGCGCTACGACATCGCCCGCTTCGGAATGGAGGCGTTCCGCGCCTCGCCGCGACAGGCCGACCTGCTGATCGTCTCCGGCCGCGTCGTCCACAAGATGGCGGGACCGCTGCGGCAGATCTACGACCAGATGCTCGAGCCGAAGTGGGTCATCGCCATGGGCGCATGCGCGTCCTCCGGCGGCATGTTCAACAACTACACGACCCTCCAGGGCGTGGACAAGGTCGTCCCGGTCGACATCCACGTGCCCGGCTGCCCTCCGCGGCCCGAGGCGCTGATGGAAGGCATCATCCGCCTGCACGAGAAGGTGCTCGCGGGCGTGCCGCCGGCGTACGAGATCCGCGGAGTCGCGGAGTGAGCTTCGCCGGCGTCCCGGGTCTGGTCGAGGAGAAGGTCGACCGCGGCGAGACGACGCTGGTCGTCGATCCCGCGCGGCTCGTCGAAGCCTGCACGCACCTGCGCGACGCCGAAGGTTTCTGCTTCCTTTCCGACCTGTCCTCCGTGGACTA
>CAVZNV010000006.1:0-95987 GCA_963776735.1 uncultured Actinomycetes bacterium | reverse complement strand
GGCGCGTTCGTCGGTGCACCCGGGCACGCTGCCACCACGCCAGGCCGCGAGACGTCGATCTTCTACTACCCGTGGTACGGCAACCCGCAGTTCGACGGGGCGTACGAGCACTGGAACCAGAACGGCCACGTTCCGCCCTACGACCTGGCGACGAGTTTCTACCCGGCGCGCGGGCCGTACTCGAGCGCCGACCCGAAGGTCGTCGCCGCCCAGATGAAGGAGATCGCCGCCGCCGGCATCAAGGAGGTCGTCAGCTCGTGGTGGGGTTGGGGCTCACCTACCGACCTCCGTCTGCCGATGATCGTCCAGATGGCCAGGAGGGCGGGCCTGGAGGTGGCGGCACAGATCGAGCCGTACGACACGCGGAACGCGGAGGACGTTGTCGCCGGCATCGCGCATCTGCGCGCGCTCGGCGTCGGGCGGTTCTACGTGTACCACCCGTTCCTGATCGCCGATGCGGACTGGCAGGCGGCTCTTCCGACGGTCACCGGCGTGCAGGTCCTCGCGCAAACGACCAACGTCGCGCGGGCGAAGGCCGACCGCTTCGGAGGCGTCTACACCTACGACGTCTACAACTACGGCCCGGCCACCTTCGGGCCTCTCTGCCAGAAGGCGCACAGCCTCGGGATGATCTGCGCACCCTCCGTCGGCCCGGGCTACGACGCGCTGCGAGCCACCGGCGACACGCACATCAAGGACCGCGCCGGCGGCGCCACCTACGACGCGATGTGGAAGGCCGCGATCCAGTCGGGCGCCGACCGGATCACGATCACGAGCTACAACGAATGGCACGAGGGCACGCAGATCGAGCCCGCGTTGACGTCCATCCCGAGGCGGTTCGAGTCGGTCGCACGGCCGTCGGCATCCCCGGTGGCGCAGGCCTACGAGACCTACAGCGGCGCATACGGTCTCCACGGGAAGCAGGCCTCGCGCGCGTACCTGACCCGCACGGCCTACTGGACCGGCGTCTACCGATCGGGAAGCCTCACCGGTGCGACTCCCGATGCCGGAAGCAAAGTCGCTGCACACGGCAGGAATACGCCGTCCCGAACCGAAGATCGCGCGACGGTGACGAGATGACGACCCCGCAATCGAGCCCTGTACGCGAGGCGAAATGTGGCTCCAGCACGGGCTTTGCGGACCCACGTAGGAACTTGCTTTTGGGCACCGTGCCGTCTAGGCTCTTCGCTGCAGTGCGTGTGACGGGCAGCGAATCGGTCGCAAGACCGCTGGGGCGCGCCGCGCCTCAGCCGACTCGCAGAACATGCGAGCGGTCGTGTTACGCTGATCGCCGTCCGCACACCCTGCTAGGAATGTCCGTCATCACAAGGTGCGCAAGCTCCTCGCACTCAGGGAGAGCCTGCACCAGACGTACTGCCAGCACGACTGTCACGTATTGGGGGAAAAGCTAGACGTTCGAAAGGGGGGTGATGGCTTCGGCAGGGATGTTTGTTGCAGGACTGTTTGAGGAGGAGAAGAGAAGAAGTTGGAATCATCGAGAGGAGAGGAATCTGTGAAGCGACGCAAATTTGCAACAGCGACGGTCTTCGCGGCCGTGCTGCTGGTGGCCGCTGCCGCGGCTGCGTCGGTGAGCGCAGCGACCTCGTCGCAGAAGGCGACGTCAATGCACGCGAAGCTCAAGCAGAGGACGGGCCAGTCCGCTGCGAAGTTCGTGGGCACGGGTCACTTCGCGAGCACCCAGGCCCATTCGCCTGGGTTCATCAACGCGCATGCTCCGGCAAACGCGAATGCGATCAAGCAGCACGATCGGGTAATCCCCGGCAAGCTCGGCCCGAGTGGTCATGCCGGCGCCCAGAACGGGGTCGGACCCAGCACGCCCGCCCCGCCGAAGGCGAAGAGCCTCAACATCACGACCGGCAAGTACGTTGCAGCCGACAAGTACGGCCTGAATGCGTATGACCAGGACACGTACGGAGCCGGCTACATCGACACGCCGCCCGACCAGGCGCTGGGTGTCGGCAACGGGTTCGTGATGGAGGCCGTCAACAACGTGTGGCGGATCACCGACACGAACTTCGGTCACATGACCAACGCGGAGCCGATGGAGCAGCTGTGGGCCCCGGCGATCCTGGCGACCGGGTACTGCTCGGTCTCCGACCCGCGCGTGTCGTATGACAACGTGACCCGCAAGTGGTATGCAACCGAGGTTGCCTACGGGCCGCCTGGTTGTGCTCCGGGTTCGGCAGTGTTCATCGGCGTCTCGACGACGTCCGATCCGCTGTCGATCTGGAACATCTACGTTCTGAACACGAGCTTCGACGGGACGACGTGCGGTCCGGACGGCTGTCTGGCCGACCAGCCGCTGCTGGGGATCAACAAGAACGCGATCTACATCTCGACGAACTCGTTCGACTGGGATTCGCCGGCGTTCAACGGCTCCCAGCTCTACGTCATCGACTCGACCGCTCTGGCGGCCGGGTTCATCTTCCCGAACATCGCCTACATCGACATCGGCGCGTCGTTCTTGACGCCCGAGGGCATCGACGGGTGTGGGGCGGTGGGCTACCCGCTGGCCGCGTACTGCTGGTACTCGGTGCAGCCGGCGCAGTCGCCGGGGTTGACTCAGACGGTCGACCGGAACGGCACGGAGTTCATGATGTCCGCGCTCGACTGGCTCGGGTCCAACGACAACCGGGTCGCCCTGTGGGCGCTTACGAACACAGGCGCGATCAGCAGCTTCGCGACGCCGATCTTCATCAGCGGCGTCATCGTCAGTACGGAGAACTACGGCTTCCCGTTCACGGATACGCCGTTCTACTCTCCGTATGCGGAGCAGCCGAACGGGGGCAACACGCCGTTCTGCGACTTCTCCGTCGGCCCGTTCTGTGAGCCTGGGCCGATCGCCAACAACGACGATCGCATGAATCAGGTCGTCTCGGTGAAGCCCGCCACGAGTGGCGCGCACATCTGGGGCGGCGTCAACACCGACGCGATCGTCGGCGACCCGATCGGGCACCTGCATCGCCGCTCGGGCATCGCCTACTTCGACCTCTCTGCCACGTCCTGGTACGACGACGGCAACAGCGACTGTTATTTCGCACACGTCTCGCCGTGCTTCATCGGGTCGGGCAAGGTCAACGGGCAGGGATACATCGCGAACTGGAACAACGACGTGATCTTCCCGTCGGCCGCAGTCTCGACGCCCAACGGCACGAGCGCTGCGATCGTCTACACGCTCACCGGTAACGACCACTACCCGTCGGTAGCGGTCTCGACCGCGAGCGACTCCTCGCCAGTCAGCAGCATCCCCGTCATGATCGCGGGCCAGGATGTACTGGACGACTTCGCCTGGTACCTCTTCGGTTCCCCGCGGTGGGGCGACTACTCCGCGGCAGTTACGGATAGCCACATGGCCTATCTGGCCACGGAGTACATCCAGTCCCAGAGTTGTTCGGATGCGGACTTCTTCTTCGATCCCACGTGTGGTGGGACGCGGAGTGAGTTCACGAACTGGGGTACTGGGCTTGTGAAGGTGAACGTCTAGCTCGACATCACCCCCAAGTCGTCTCTACCCAGAGGCGACACTGGAGCCGGCGGAGAAATCCGCCGGCTCCTTTTTTATTCCTGCTCTGCTGGCTTAACTGCTAATCCGCCGACAAGACCGTTTCGGCGGCGCAGGAAAAGACCAGCGCCGCCCGCGCGTCCGCGCGTGCGACGTCCTGGAGCGCGGGATGGGTCAGGTCGACCTGGACGTCCGGCCACGTTTCGAGGCCCAGCGCTGCCGCGCCGTTCGTCGAGCCGATCGCGAGGAGCTCGTCGACGGCGATGATCTCGCGGCGGCCCGTCTGGCGGCGCGCCGTGCCCTCGAGCTCGCGGAGCTCCTCCAGCGGATCCAGGCGGACGTTCGCGTCCGACCCGATCGCGAGGCGGATCCCGCGCTCGAGCAGTCCCACGAGCGGCGGGAAACCGTCGCCGAGATTCGCCTCGGTGGTCGGGCAGATGCAGACCGTCGCGCCCGCGTCTGCGATCAGGTCGAGCTCGCCGGGGCTTGCGTGCGTCGCGTGGACGACCGTCGTCCTCGGACCGAGGCAGCCGCAGCGGGCCAGCAGCTCGACAGGCCTGACCCCGTGCTCGGCCAGGCACTCCTCGATCTCACGCGGCTGCTCGCTCGCGTGCACGTGCAGGACGAGCCCCTCGCGCTCGGCGAACGCGCCGATCTCGGCGAGCCACTCCGCGGAGCAGGCGCGCACGGAGTGGGGGGCAAGACCGACTCGCGCCCCGCCGCTCCCGAGCTGGTCGACCTGCTCGAGGTACGCGGCGGCCGAGCTCTGCCGGAACCGCTCGAGCCCGCCGCGCTCGTACGCGGCGAGCAGCAGCACGATCTCGATGCCGGCAGCGCGCGCGGCCGCGACGGCCGCTTCGGCCTCGTCGACGCCCAGGTAGTGGAACTCGCCGACCGCGGTGTACCCGGCCGCGAGCATCTCCTCGTACGTCCGTGCGTAGCCGTCCAGAACCGTCTCAGGCGTCTGGAGCGCGGCCTCGGCGAGCATCGCGTCGCGCCAGGCCCAGAAGTCGCCGCCCGCTCCACGGCCGCGCAGCGCGCGCTGGAAGGCGTGGGAGTGGGCCGTGACGAAGCCGGGGAGGGTGAGGCGGTTCGCGTCCACCGAGTGGATTGTCACGCTTCCGGGCCGCACGCGTGACAGCATGGAAGGGCCGTGCGCACCTGGTACCGCTACATCCCGAACGCCCTCACGATCCTGCGCTTCGCGCTCGTACCCCTGTTCGTCGTCCTGATGGTGCAGGCGGACGGCGGTCACAGCTGGCCGGCCGGGGTCGTCTTCGCGATCGCCGGCGTCACCGACCAGATCGACGGGTGGCTCGCGCGGCGCTGGCACGTCGAGTCGCAGTTCGGGAAGTACGCCGACCCACTCGCCGACCGCCTGATGATCGACTCGGCGGTGCTCCTCCTCTACCTCGCCGACCGGCTCCCGTGGGTGGCGCTCGTGATCGTCTTCGGGCGTGACCTGCTCCTGATCGCCGGGGCGCGCTTCGTGCAGCCGCGCGGCTACGAGTTCTCCGTCAACTTCCTCGGGAAGACGGCGACCTGGGTGCTCTACCTCGCGGTCGGCTGCGTGATCGTGACGTCGAAGGAGGACAAGTGGCCGCTCGTGATCTTCTGGGTCGGCGTCGGGCTCGCGATCGCGGCGGCCGTCGTCTACGGCATCGGCGCCTGGCGGGCGGTGGGGAGGAGTTCCGGGGCAGGAGGCAAATCTCAAGTAGAGGTTGACCCTTGATCGGCCTGCTGCTTCAATGAATCGGCCGGCCCAACCCGACGAAAGGGCGATGTGGAAGCACTTCCCGATCTGAGCACCCTGAGCGACGCAGACCTCGAGACGCTGATCGACGAGCTCGAACGGCGCGAGAGCGAAGTCTCGTACGAACGTCGTCTGCTGCAGGGGAAGATCGACATCCTCAGAGCCGAGCGCGTGGCGCGGAAGCGGGGGAAGTCCGACGAGGAGCTCGCACACGTCGACGTCGACCGTCTCAGCGAGATCCTCTCCAGGAAGGCCACGCCCGAGGCGGAGTGAGCCACATCTACTGCTCCGAGTGTGGCTTCCAGAACTCGGAAGCCGCCAACTACTGTGCCCGCTGCGGCGCCGTGCTCGAGCACGAGGGCGCCGACGTCGAGCAGACGCTCACCTACACGGCGGACGAGGTCGCCGAGGCGTCGGGGGACGGCGTCGAAGGCATCGAGGGCCCTGCGCTCGTCGTCCGGTCCGGCGGCGGCCGTTCCGGGGAGGCGTTCGGGCTCAAGGAGGGCAGCACGACGATCGGACGCTCGCCGGACTGCGACGTCTTCCTCGACGACGTGACCGTCTCCAGACGCCATGCGGTCGTCACCGAGAAGGACGGCAGGTTCGTGCTCGAAGACCAGGGCAGCCTCAACGGCACGTTCCTCAACCGGAGCCGCATCGAAGAGCAGGCGCCGCTGACCGACGACGACGAGGTGCAGATCGGCAAGTACCGCCTCGTCTTCCTGGCCCGATGAGCGTCGCCACCTCGGTCGACCAGGCCCCGCAGCCGCGGCTGCAGACGATCGGCGCCGTGTGCCGCCGCCTGAAGGCGGAGTTCCCTGACATCTCGATCTCGAAGATCCGCTACCTCGAGGATCAGGGGCTGCTCACGCCGCGGCGCACGCAGGGCGGCTACCGGATGTTCGGCGAGGACGACGTCGACCGCCTGGAGACGATCCTGCGCCTCCAGCGGGACGAGTTCCTGCCGCTGCGCGTGATCCGCCAGGAGCTGGCGGCGTCGACGCAGACGGGGAGGAAGCGCCGTCAGCCCGCGCTCGCGAGCGAGGAGCAGGACCTGTCCCAGGACGAGCTGTGCGCGCGTGCGCACATCGCGCCGACGCTCGTGCGCGACCTCGAGGGCTTCGGGCTGCTGCAGCCGACGGTCGTGCGCGGCGAGCACCGCTACCGCGAGTCCGACGTCGAGATCGCGGCGATCTGCGCGCAGCTCGCCGGCTACGGCATGAGCGCGAGGCACCTGCGGACGTTCCAGACCTCGGCCGACCGCAACGCCGGACTGCTCGAGCAGATCACGGCGCCGGCGCTGCACGCCCGAACGCCGGAGCGGCGGCAGACGGGCCTCGAGGATCTGCGCGCCCTCGGGGAGCTGGCGCAGGAGCTCTCGCAGCTCCTGCTCTGGCGGAGCCTGCGGCGCCTCGCGACGAGCTGACGGATAGGCTCCGCGCGTGCCTGTCGACCTGAAGGCGAAGATCCGCGACGTCCCCGACTTCCCGAAGCCGGGCGTCGTCTTCAAGGACATCATGCCGCTGCTCGCCGATCCGGAGGCTCTCGCGGAGACGGTCGGCCTGATCGCCGACTGGGCGGCGCCGCGGAAGCCGGACGTGGTGCTCGGGGCCGAGGCTCGCGGGTACATCACGGGCGGCGCGCTCGCGTGCAAGCTCGGCTGCGGCTTCGTTCCAGCCCGCAAGCCGGGGAAGCTCCCGTGGCGCACCGTCGCGGTGAAGTACGCGCTCGAGTACGGCTTCGACCAGCTCGAGGTGCACGCCGACTCGATCCGGCCCGGGCAGCGGGTGCTCGTTCACGACGACGTGCTCGCAACCGGCGGTACGGCGAAGGCGACGGTCGAGCTCGTCGAGCAGCTCGGCGGAGTCGTCGTCGGACTGCCGTTCATCATCGAGCTGGCGTTCCTGAACGGGCGAGACCGGCTCGAGGGTTACGAGATCTTCTCGCTGATCGACTACTGAGCCGGTTTAGCCGGCCGTCCGACCTGTCGATTAGAACAGGGGAATGTACGACCCGATCAGCACGCGCTACACCTTCTCGTGCCCGGCGCACGGCGAGGCGCGGGTCCTCCTGCACGACTTCAGGGAGCTCGACCGACTGCACGGCGCCGCGCACCCGGCGGTCTTCCGCGTCCGGTACGCGTGCTCCTGCGGGGACGAACACATCGGCCTCGTGGCGCACGACGAGCTCGACTGGGCGCCGCTGGGGCTCGACGGCGGCGTGTTCCTGAACCTGATGACCGACCGGCTCGAGCCCGTCGAGGACGAGCTGGGCGATCTCGCCGCGCGGCGGATCGGAGCGGGGGAGTGGCCGTGGAGCTTCTTCTGCTACCCGGAGGAGCGGCCGCGCCCGGTGTTCCCGTCGATGTTCTGGCTCCTCGCTCCCGGGAACCGTGCCGGCTCGGTCGGGCTTGCCGTCCGCTGCCCGGCGTGTCTACGGGTCTCGATCAACATCGTCTCGGCCCAGCACGTCGACGTGCCGTTCCACAACGACACGGCAGTGGGGGTCGTCGAGCACGTCTTCCGGGACGACGCCCTCCGGACGATCGACGAGTTTCGCGCCGAGCTCGACTCGTCGGCGTTCGACGCGCGGCGCCTCGAGCTTCACTAGCCCTCTCGTCAGGGATGAGTAGCGGCGCCCGCGGCGCCGATCACTGTCGGCGAGGCAACGATGAGCTCATATGCACTCGAGAACCCGCGCGGCGGGACACGGCTCCTCAGCCATTGCACGCTCCTCGGGAGCGCGCTCGCGCGCCGCGTGCCGGCGCGGAGACGGCTCGAGACCGCGCTCGGCCGGGACGCGACCGACCGACTCTTGACCGCGCTGGCGTCGGATCAGGACCGGGAGCCCCGGCGCTTCCGCGTCAGGTCCGCGCCGTAGACCCGGACGAGGAAGAAGCTGCCGGCGAACACCAGGGCACCGACGAGTACCGACATGGCCGTCGATGCGCCGATGCCCTCCATCAGCAGCCACGAGTAGACGCCGAAGCCGATCGCCCATCCGAGAGCCTGGCTGCCGGGCGCGGTGCTGGGAGCGCGGAGGTGCACGACGCGATCCTAACCGCAGCAGCGGGTGGCGGACGAGGTCAAAAGAAAATGCGCCGAGCCGGTGGCGCTTTCGTCCTCCGGACCCGCCGACGTTCCGCTTTCGCTTCCCGCCGCCTGGCTCGGATTCGTCCTACCGGCGCTCCGTGCTCGACGCAGTTGCGACTCTATGACCTGCGGGGCGGCCGCGCAAGACCTGTCGTGAAGGGAAATCCCGCAATTTGCACCAAGGTTCTCGCGGTGACATTTCCACACCTGTTCGCGCTCTGTGGACAAGCCCGGGGGAACGGGGACGAGCTGTGGAGAGATCGCCAGGATCCGGCCCTTTATCGGTCAACTTGACATAACACACGTTCTCGTGCAGGCTCGGTACGAACGGGCCAAATCGGGCGGCACCTGGCTTTCTTGCTTGGACGCTTGAGCCGGGTGTCTGCCCGGCCCGTGTACGCACCCTAATCGGTGCTGTAACACCGGTCAAGACCCCCGGTCGAGCGATTGGAGGTCAGACCGGATGATCCCGTTCCTCGCGCAGCGAGCGCTGCGCTATCTCGGCGCGTTCCCGTGGAACGCCGAAGAGCCGGCGATGGGCCGCTTCGTCAAGCTGCTCGACGAAGAGACAGGCGCCGAGCTCAAGTTCTCCATCGACCGCGACTACGAGGTCCCCGAAGACGTTGCGTTCGGCGACTTCGTCAGCGTCGGTGTCATGGTCGACCAGGAACCGGCCGTCTCGAATCGCGACGGCCGCGCCCGCGCAACCAGCGGGTTCAAGACCAGGCTCCGCCTGGTGCACTGCGTCAAGGGAGCGACACCGTCACGGAAGGCGGCCTGACCGTTCCCAGGTTCCTCTCCCGCCGCCTGCGGGGCAAACGCCTCGTCTTCAAGCTCCGCAGGCGGCGCCTCCTCCTGGTCGCGCCGCTCGCCGCGTTCGCGATCTACCTCTTCGCCCCGACCGGGGTAGCATCCGGCTTCGCCGTCTGGTGCCTACACCTGGACGGCGGCTACAAGCAGGCGCTCCCCGCGTGGGCGCCGGTGCAGCACGACGGGGGCCTCGCAGGCGGGGACGTCAACACACCCCTCCCCGCCCCGCCAGCAGGCCCCTGCGTGCCGCACTCGGTCACCGTCTCCGCCCTCGAACGATCGCTGAAGTGCGAGGGCGTCATCTTCGCCCGCGTCAAGCTCCCGGCAGGGGTTGGTCGACCGTGAGACCGTTGGCAGCCCGCGCGCTCGCGCTGGCGCTCCTGACGCTCGTCATCGTCTCGGTCGGCCGTGCAGGCGCCGCCAACAGCTCCGGGCGACTCTGGAGCAGCGTCACGGTCGGCGCCGCCGGGACGGCGAACGCCGCGATCCCGGACGTAGGCGCCTACCCCGGTGACTTGACCCTGGAAGCGTCGCTCTCCGGATCGAGCGGCACGGCCATGACCTGCTACGTCGAGGTCACGCGCGTGTCAGCCGGGGGCGCCTTCTCGGCGGCGCAGCTGACGCCCGCGCGCAGTACAGCCACGACGACGACCTGGGCCGGCCAGTGGGACTTGCAAGGCGTCGCCGGCGCGGTACAGGTCAGCTGCTTCAATCCCTCCGGAGCCTCGCGCACGCTCGACGGCTCCTACTACTTGCAAGACCGTGCCGGCGAATACAACGGGCCGACCGCCACCGACTTCGACGCGCAACAGGCGACAATTCAAGCCCGCCAATACGCGGCCGCAAACAACAGCCACGACGACACCTGGGTACTCGTCGGCGCCATCGTCGGCGCCGCGTTGACCGAAAGCGCGATCGGCCTCTACGTCTGGACGAGGCGCTGACATTGCTCGGCGCCCGCGAGGTCTACTACGTTGCGGCGGCAATCTGGCTTCTAGCAGCCGCCGCTTGGCTGGCAGGCCGCTGATGGAAACCGGCGTCTACATGGCCGGCCTTCTCGCAGGGTTCGCGATCGCGTTCATCGGCGCATTCGTCTTCGCCGTGCCAGCCGCCGTGATCGCGGTCTTCCGGAGGCTTACGGATGCCTAGAACGCGCCCGAGGCGGCGCGTACTCGGCGCGTGGGTGCTCGCGCGCTCACGTTCGTGGCTGCGCGGAAAGTTTGCTGTCGAACGAACGAGAGGAGGTGACACAGATGAAGACGCTCTTCACCAGGTACCGCGTTGCCGTGATCGTGGCCGTCTGCTCGGCGTTCGCCGCCCCCGCAGCCGCCTCGGCCTCGGCAACGTACGACCTGTCGGGAGTTTCGTCGAACTTCACGGCGCAGGTGCTCAATGCCGTGACGACGGCGCTACCGATCGGGGCCGCGATCATGGCCCTCTTCGTCGGCTGGCGGGTCATCCGCCGTCTGACCAAGGGGTAGGCCTGCGGTCGCTCTTGCTCCTGGCGTTAGCCCTCTCGCTGGCCTGCATTGCAGGGGGAGGGCTAGCACCGGGAGCGGCACGCGCTGACACGACGCCGCCCGTCGACGACTCGAGGTACGCGCAGTCGCTGCAAGACCTACTCGCTGGCGACTCTCCGGCTGCGCAGTCGTTCTGGAACGGGCTTGTCGAAGGTGGAGACGGCTCCTCGATCGAGGACTTCTACAACGCGTCCGCCGCCGCCGGCGACATGCCGGCACTTGAAGAAGCCGCCGCGGCGGCAGGCCCGGAAGCACTCATCATCGGCGGCGGCGCCCTACTGCTGATCCACGTCCTACAGAACTTCTCCGACGGCCACCAGGACTCGAAGACCGTCACGGTCAACCTGGCCAACGATCTCACGTCCGCTCAGTACTACGGCGACGAATCGAACTGGCTCTACCACCCCGCCGGCGAAACGGCCTGGGTACACGACGGCTCACACACAGACTGGTACTGGCTCGCCCGCGGCGCGGTCTTCGACCCGCAAATCGACACCGACGCGAACGGCGGCATTGGCAACGCCAGCTCGATCATCGCCAACGCGGGCTGGCCCGTCTCCGTGCTTTCCGAGCAGGCGGACGACCCGCAAATCTGCGGCGACGGCGTCTCGTCACACGGACAGCCGGCCTGCTGGGGACCGATCGGCACCGGACACACGCAGCTCGACCTCGACAACGAAGCGAGAACCAACGGCGAAATGTGGGAAGCGATCGAGCACGTCGCGAACGGGCACACCGTCCCCGGGCAGGTGATCTCGTCCGGGCCACTCGCAACCGGTGACTGCTGGGACCCGTCAGGAACGGCGATCCCCCAGGCCGGCTGCGGAACGATCCGCTACCGCGTCACCATCCCCGAGCTCCTGGCCGGTGGCACGCTGAAGCACCTATCGGCCCCAGGGTCCTCCGGTACTGGCCCGGTCACGGTCACCGTCCCTGACAACACCTCGACCGACCTTCAGCCCGCCCGCGACATCATCGACGCCAACCCGACGCTGCAAACCCAGGTCAACCAAGACCTCACCAACACCGTCGGAACGATCATCGTCATCCCCGACTGCACCGGCCAGACCTACGACCGCTGCCTCGAGCAGATGCAAAACGCCGGCGTCGTCGGCACGATCACCCGCGTCACGACCGACCCGAGCACATGCCCGAACGGGCAGTGCAGCGCAAAGGTGATCAGCCAGACCCCGGCCGCAGGCTCGGAAGTACTGCCCACGGGCTCGGTCACGCTCACGACCTACCCCGACCCCGACCAGTCACCCGGCCAAACAGGCCAGCCCGGACTCTGGAACGTCCCCGTCATCCCCTGGTACCAGGACACGGCACAAAACACCTGGATATCGACGCTCAACGCCAACCCGAATGCCGACCCGACGAAATCCCCACGCTCGTCATCACAGAGCTCCCGACGACCGCACCGCAAGCCGAAGCCACAGAGAATCCGTGCCAGGTCGCCGGCGTCGAGCTCGACTACAACTACGGGCAGTCGCCGACGGTCATCGACCAGGCAGACGGCGGCGACGGCAACGCATACGGGCCGATCCCAGACACGTACGTCGTCTACCAGAACCCGCACACCGCCGACCCCGCAAACGGCACCTTCGACGGTACCGGTGACGCCTGCGACGGCACACCGCCGCCCGGAGTCCCCCCTGGCCCCGTCGGCAACGGCACCTGCGACCCCGGCGACCTCGACTCGATCAATTTCAAACCGCTCGCCGGCATCGCGCTCGGCGCCCATTTCCCCTTCGGCCTGATCGTCTGGGCCAGAGACGGGCTCGGCTCCTGGGTTCAAAACGGCGACGCGCCAAAGTTCTCGATCCGCGGCCTCTACCCGGGTGGCCCTGACCTGGTGATCGACTTGAAGGTCCTCGACCCGGCTATGCCCACGATCCGCGGCACCATCCTCGTCTCCGCCACGATCCTGCTCTTCTGGGCACTCGGCACCGGGCTACTCGGCCTCTCGACGCTGAACGAGCCGGAATAGTGCTCGACATTCTCTCCGCGATCCTCTGCTGGCTCGAAAACCTCGGCGTCGTCTTCCTGAACGCGCTAATCAAAGTCGCAAACCTGATCATCCTCGGCGTCGGCGATGCGGTCGTATGGGCCGTCGGACTGCTGCCCGCCATGCCCGCGTTCCCGGCGCCACCTGACGCCGGCGTGCTCGGCTGGCTGAACTGGGCGCTACCGATCGCGGGAATGGTCACCGTCCTTTCCACAGTCCTGTCCGTCTGGCTTGTCATCCTCGGAGTCAGAATCATCATGAGCTGGCTAAAGGCGATGTGAACGTGCAAACCGTCTGGCATTCGATCGTAGAATTTCTGCTCTGGAATCCCTACGCCGCGCTACTCCCAATCGGCGCAATCGCCGTCTACATCGCCGCGCGATATCTGATACGCACGTGATGCACTTGGGGAGGAGGGACACATGCAACAAGCCGTCACGAATTACGCGCACTACCTGTTCGACGACCTGAACGCGTTCATGCTCAACGGGCCCGTCGTGTTCATCGGCACGCTGGTCTGGACCTTCTGCGCGTGCCTGCCCGATCCAAGCCGTCACGACCGATGCGACGACGCCTGCCGAGCTCCACACGCGATGGACGGCGCCCCGCGCTGGGCTCGACGCCTCTACGAGCGCACGCCGACCTGGGCGCTCTTCGCCTTCGCCGGCGCCGAGCTCGCGTTCGTGATCCACGGAACGTTCCTCAACAAAGGAGGCTGGTACTGATGGGGCCCTTCCGCCTGTCCTGGATCATTGCGACCTTCGGCTCGCGCGCCGTACGTTGGGCCGTCTACCGCGCGCTGGGCCGATGACCGGCAACGTCAACGTCGCCGAGCCCGGCATCGTCGTCCGCCGCATCCTCCGCGGCAACGACCACCTCCGCTGCCAGGAGTGCGACGCCCCCGGCGACTATCTCGCGATCGCGACCGACTGCGAGGGCTGGGAAGGCGCCCGGGTGGCCTGCGAGAAGTGCTGGCCGGTCTCGTTCCGGATGCTCTCGACCGCGTTCGGCGACCCGAAGCAAGGGTCTGCATCGCCCAGTCAAAGCGGGTTCAACGCTGCGCCGACGTTCAGCGACTGGTATGCGTAAACGCGACCGCCTCTACGCCCTCGCCTTCGTGGTCTTCCCACCGGCCGCGATCGCCTACGCGATCCATCGAGCACTGAGCCGATGATCGTCGCCGTCACCGGCTCGCCCGGCTCCGGGAAGTCGTTCTTCGCGGTCCGCCTGATCGCCGACACGCTCGAGAGCGGCAAGCTCGTCGCCACCAACGTCACACTGATCGAGGGCTGGGAACGACGGCTCGCCAAAGGCCACATCCTCCGTCGGCTCTGGCCGAAGCTCCGCCGCCGCCGCGAGCGCGAGTTCCACGAACGCTCTGTCTACACGGAGTCACTCGCCGAGCTGATGAACGTCCGTGCCCGAGGCAAGGGCGAAGGCCGGCTTGTCGTCGTCCTCGACGAGGCGCACGAGTGGCTGAACAACCGGCTGTGGAAAGACGAAGGCCGCGGCGACCTGATCGGCTTCTTCGCCCAGCACCGCAAACTCGGGATGGACATCTACCTCATCACCCAGCACCTCGACTCGATCGACGCCCAGGTGCGACGCCTCGTCGAGTTCCACGTCGTCCTCCGCAACCTGAAGCGATTCCGACTCATGGGCATCCCGCTCATCCCGATCAACCTCTTCCTCGCGATCTGGATCTGGGCAGCAGGCCCACAGACCCAGCGCCACATCGCCAAGCGCCACATGTTCCGCCTCGACTGGCGCCGCAAGCTCTACGACACCTTCGGACTGCACCAGGGACTCGAACAGGAAGGCGACGGCTACACGTGGCTCCCACGCGTGCCGGACGCGCATCCGCCGCAGGCGGCAGCGCGTCCGCACCCGGGCGCCACCAAGCCCGACACCACCCCGCCCGCTGCCCCAGCGCCCGGCCGGGAGGGCTGGGAAGACGGCAGCTACCAACGTGCGCCGCAGGCGCGCGACACGGCCGGCCACGGCCACGACGACCCGAACCCCAGGGATCGCCGTGCCGCAGGGCACAGACCACGCTGAGACCCACGCAACGGCCCCTCGGGGCCGCGACGCGGGCTCCCTTGATCTGCATAAGGGAATTACGCACGCCGACCCGCTTGGGGGTCGCGGGTGTACGCGCTGGCCGGAAGAGCGAGGGCTTCTCAACACACGCACCGGCGAGCTCGTCCGCGGGCTGTGCAAGGCCACGAACCTGTGCGCCTACTGCGCCAAGCTCGCAGCGGTCGAGAACGCCGAGATGCTCGCGATCGACGCGACGGAAGGCGTGGCACCGCAGATATGGGCGGTACTGACGACGCCCACCGCGACCGATGACCCGAAGCCGTTCTACGACGGCAGACGGCTCGTCATGCGCGCCGTCCGCAGGCGTTGGCCCGACGCCGAGTACGCCTGCGTGGTCGAGTTCACGACCGGCTACGGCCCGCGCGCCGGCGGCCGACGTCGCCCTCACTGGAACCTGCTGATCAAGGGCGTACCGCTAGATGCGCTCGACGAGCTGCGCGACGTCGTCGTCGACGCGTGGTGCAGGAACGTCGACGGCGCGAACCCGGCCGCCCAGCACGTGGCCGAGATCGCCGACGCCGGTGGACTGATGCGTTACCTGGCCCTGCACTTCCACAAGTCGAGTCAAGCGCCGCCGAAAGGGTGGCGAGGGCATCGCTTCATCAAGAGCCGGCGCTACTTCGGCCACGGCGTCACAGCCGCGGACCAACGCGCTCGAGCCCGCGCCGATCTGCGGTTCAAGCGCGAACTCTGGAAGCTCGAGCAGAGAGGTTGCCCGCCGGAGGTCGCCGGCCCGCTCGCGGCCGCGGCGATCGCTGAGCGGGTCAACGATGAATGGCGGCTTGTGGGGTGTCCGAGTTGGTCAGGGCTATCCCCCGCACGAGCGATCGCTGCGGGCCGATGCCGTGCCGACGATACAACGAGTGGGACTCGAAGACCGAGACTGGTACCGGGACGCCAGTCGTCCGGAGTACCGCCGACAGCTCGCTCGCGGGGCCAGGAGCACGACGTGCCGCGGCGCGTGCGGCGCCGGCGCCATCTTGTCGATCGCGATAACGATCGCGTTCGTGCTCTTCCGTTAGCTGGTCTCCGGCACGAGCTCGCCGGCTGCGTCGACGGAGAGGAAGCTCTCCGGCTCGATCCGCAGCACGGTTCGACGGTCGATCGTCGACATGGCCCACCCGTGGAGACGCCGCGCGTGGGCGACGGCCTCAGCGCGGGCACGAACGACCGACGCGGGATCTTCGGTGTCGGCTGGGTGGTACCGGGCGACGAACTCGCCCGTCGGCCGAGTGACGGTGAAATACGGGTAGATACTCATCGGGGCGACCCTCCTGATCGGTGACGTCGAGGCGACGGAACGCGCCTCGCTCGGCCACGGGCCAGACCACCGACAGGCAGGACAACAGACTCGCCTGGGCGAGCCGACGGAGGGGACGTACGCGCGAATCGTTGCCGCGCCGCTTGGCGCGACACGCCGAGCGCAGCACCGATCTCAGCCCACGAAAAGCGGCTTCCGGAGACGATGCGACCGCGCCGATAAAACGGTTCCCGCGCAGACGCCACGGCGACGACGATCGCCCGATCGACCGCACACTGCACCGCTCGCAAGCGCCGCAGTTCAGCGATCGGGGCGGCGACGTCCGACCGTGCCACTACCCTCGCTCGCACCCCTGACCCATCGGGGAGCAAGCGTCCAAGTTCAAGCGTCCAAGGAGTCGGGAAAGCCAATGCAGCCGTTGCGACAAGGCGCGTTGTCACCAGTGACGAATCACACGTTCTCGTGCACACCGAGTTTCGAGCCGGGCCTTTCGGAGCCACGGGTTCGCGGGCTATGCTTAGCCGCTCGGTGGGCGCTGCGGGAGGAACGGCCAGCTCGCCGATGGCGGCGAACGCGACGCGACGGAGGCGAGGATGACGACCACTGAGCGGCCCGAAGAGCCGACAGTCGATTTCGAGACTCTCTTCCAGAGCGAAGACTTTCAGCAGCTCCTGGAAGCGGCGGACTCGCAAGGCTCGATCAAGTCCGTCGAGCTCAGCGAGCTCCTCGACGTCCACGGCTTCGACGCGATCGAGTCAGACCTCGTGTTCCGAGAGCTCGAGGCGCGCGGCTACGAGCTGATCGAGGACGAGAAGGAAACGGCCGCGACTGTTCTGACGGCGCCCGTCGAGACGACCACGGACGCGCTGCAGCTGTTCCTGCGCGAGGCCGGCCGGCACCCGCTTCTCACCGCCGCCCAGGAGGTCGAGCTGGCCAAGCGCATCGAGCGCGGCGATGAAAGTGCGAAACAGCACATGATCCAGGCGAACCTCCGCCTCGTCGTCTCGATCGCCAAGAACTACCGGAACCAGGGTCTGCCCTTCCTCGACCTGATCCAGGAGGGCACGCTCGGCCTGAT
The DNA here is from genome assembly GCA_963776735.1 of uncultured Actinomycetes bacterium. Lineage (GTDB taxonomy): Bacteria > Actinomycetota > Thermoleophilia > Gaiellales > Gaiellaceae > PALSA-612. The sequence goes on along the minus strand of CAVZNV010000006.1, from coordinate 78,842 downwards.
CCGCGCCGTGGAGAAGTTCGACTGGCGCCGCGGCTACAAGTTCTCGACCTATGCGACCTGGTGGATCCGCCAGGCCGTCGCCCGTGCGCTCGCCGACAAGGCGCGCACGATCCGCATGCCCGTCCACATCGTCGAGCGGCTGCAGAAGATGAACCGCGCCGAGCGGAACCTCTGGACGCAACTCGGCCGGGAACCGACGCTCGAGGAGATCGCCGAAGAGGCAAGCCTGCCGATCCAGCAGGCGCGCGAGGTGCGCGCGGCCGCCCGCGCCGCAACGAGTCTCGACCAGCCCGTCGGCGACCAGGAAGAGGCCGTCCTCGGAGACTTCGTCGCCGGCGAAGGGCTGCTCCCGGACGAGCAGGTGGAGCTTTCACTGCGCAGCCAGGCGCTCCAGCAGGCGCTCCTGGCGCTGACCGAGCGCGAGCGCGAGGTGCTTGCTCTGCGCTACGGCCTCGACGACCAGGACCCCAAGACGCTCGAGGAGATCGGCCGCCGGCTCGGTCTCACACGCGAGCGCGTGCGGCAGATCGAGGTCGAGGCGCTCCGCAGGCTCGCGAGCCTTCGCGAGATCCAGGCCGTTCCGTATTAGTCCGCCGCAGCCGGGCTAGGTGATCAGGTAGTAGCCGAGCTCGGGCGCGGTGAGCCTGAGCTCCTTGAGCGCGCGTGTCTCGAGCTGGCGGACGCGCTCACGCGTGATTCCCAGCTCGCGGCCGATGTGCTCGAGCGTCTGCGGGCTGCTGCCCGCGAGGCCGAAGCGGCGCTCGAGAACGTCCCGGAGGCGCGGCTCGAGGCGGTCGAGGGCCTCACGGAGCTCGACGGACTGCAGCTGGTCGGCGGTCGCCTGTTCCGGCTGCTCCGTGTTCTCGTCCTCGATCAGATCCGAGTAGAGGCTGTCGCCGTCGCCGACGGGCGTCTCGAGGCTGACCGGATCCTCGACCAGCTCGAGCAGCTCCTTGACGCGCTTCTCGGGGAACTCCGCCTCCTTGGCGATCTCGGCGATCGTCGGATCGCGGTTCAGCTTCTGCGCGAGGATGCGACGCGCGCGAACGATGCGGCGAACCTGGTCGGCGACGTGCACGGGCAGGCGGATCAGGCGGCCCTGGTCGGCCAGCGCCCTCGTGATCGCCTGACGAATCCACCACGTCGCGTACGTCGAGAGCTTGTAGCCCATCCGGTAGTCGAACTTCTCGACCGCGCGGATCAGGCCGAGGTTCCCCTCCTGGATCAGGTCGAGCAGCGGGACGCCGGCCTTCGTGTAGTTCCGTGTGATCGACATGACGAGACGCAGATTGCCCTCGATCAGCTTGCGCTTCGCGATCTCGTCACCCTCGTCCTTGCGCCGCGCGAGCTCGCGCTCCTCGTTCGGGGTCAGAAGGCGTCCGTCGCCGATCTGGCGGACGTAGAGCTTCAGCGGGTCGCGAAGTTGCGGCTCGCTCTCCTCGTCGTCGGGCTCGTCGGACCGCTCGGGGTCCGAGAGCAGCGTGGGCTCACCCTCGTTGTCGGGCTCCAGCTTTGGCAGGGCTCGTGCCATTCCCTGGACGTATCGGCAGGATCGGCCGAGAGCCTGAGCGCGATTCAGGGGCGCAGCGAGCCGTCCGAGCCGACGCGAATCCCCCGTTCGAGGAGCCGGTCGCGGACGAGGAACTGGAACGTCGACCAGGCGCCGCGCCGCGCGTCGAACATCCGGTACACCTGCCATTCGCTGAGGAGCCGCGGATCGGCGCGCCTCGCGTCGGCCCAGTCGGCGAAACGCGGCAGCCGGCCGAGACTCTTGGCGAGCTCCTCCCCCTGCTCGATTGCCCGTTCCAGCCGCTCCTCCCCCACCGGCACGTCGAAACCGGCCTCACGAAGCGCGTTCGTGAGCGACCCGAACGTGTGCCAGTAGAGCGACTTCGAGGGCACGAGACCGCGGTGCTCGTCGACGTCCTTCGCAGTCGGTGTACGCCCGATCCTCTCCCCCAGCGCCTGCAGGCATTGCAGCAGCTCTTCCTTGGTGGCGAACCGGCGCGGGACGAGCCCCGCCGCGCGCTTGGCCCGGTTCCAGCTTCCGAAGCGCTCGATCACGGTCTGCGGATGGATCGTCGTGGCCTCGTCCTCGGAGAACTCGCGCATGGTCGGCGAGCGCCCGATGCGGCCGGCGCAGTCCTTGAGCTGGCGAAGGATGTCCTCGTCCGAGTAGCGCTTGCGGATGCCCGCCTGGAACTCCGCGAGGGCCTTGGGGTCGACGCGGGAGATCGCCCGGTACGCGCGGCGGCGGGTCATGGCAATCAGAATAGAGCAAGACAATCGAGTTGCAAAGCAACTCTGCGCTCGCTGACGACCTGTGCCCTGCCTAGACTGGCGCGATGCGGCTCGAGCTCGAAGTGGCCGTCGCGCGCGGGGTCGGTCGGCTCTCGCGGCTGACCGGAGCCGGCGGCGGCACGACGTTGCCGGGAAAGCTGCTGGCGACGTTGGACCGGAGCGCCGTCGACGCCCTTGCGAGCCGCCTGCCGCAAGGCTCGGCGCTCGTCTCGGCCACGAACGGGAAGACCACGACGTGCGCGCTCGTCGCCTCGATCCTGGCTCCGCGGGTACGGCTGGCGCGGAACGGCGCCGGAGCCAACCTCGTGTCCGGGGTCGCGTCGACGCTGCTCTCCGCCCGGGACGCGGATCTGGGGCTGTTCGAGGTCGACGAGGCGGCGCTCCCGGAGGTGGCGCGGCGTCTGCGGCCGCGGGTGGTCTCACTCGGGAACCTGTTCCGAGACCAGCTCGACCGTTACGGCGAGCTCGAGATCGTCGCCGAGCGGTGGCGGGCGATGGTTCGCGACCTGCCCGGCGACTGCGTGCTGGCCGTGAATGCGGACGATCCGCTCGTCGGCGACCTGGCGAAGGGTCACGACGGCGCCGTGACCTTCGGTGTCGACGACGCCGCCCAGGCGCGCCCCGACCTCCAGCACGCTGCCGACTCGAAGTACTGCCTACGCTGTGGGACGCCGTACGAGTACCGCGCGGCCTATGTCGGGCACCTGGGCGACTATCGCTGTCCGGCGTGCGGGCACGCGCGGCCGGCGCTCGACGTCGCGGCACGGCGAATCGAGCTGCGGGGCACGGAGAGTGCATCGTTCGACCTCGTGACGCCGGAGGGCTCGCAGCGGGTCGAGCTCGGCCTGCCGGGCCTCTACAACGTCTACAACGCGCTTGCGGCGGCGACGGTGGCACGTGCGGTCGGCAGCGACCTCGGCGAGATCGCTGCGGGTCTCGGGCGCGCTGTGCCGGCCTTCGGCCGGTTCGAGCGGATCGACGTCGGCGGACGCACCTTGCTCCTGCTCCTGATCAAGAACCCGGCCGGCGCCAACGAGGCGCTGCGGACTCTTTGCGCTACGGCGCCGGCGGAGCCGGCCCCTTCGCCGCTTGCCGGCTCCGTCGAGCCTACGCCGATCGTCTCGGCCGGCGCGCCGAAGCTGGCCGTGGTCGCGCTGAACGACGCGATCGCCGACGGACGCGACGTGTCCTGGATCTGGGACGTGGACTTCGAGCTGCTGGCCGTCGGCCTCGAGCGTCTGATCGCATCCGGCGAGCGCGCCGCGGAGCTCGCACTGCGCTTCAAGTACGGCGGGATGCCGGAGTCGGCGATCGAGGTCGTGCCGGATCTCGAGGTTGCGCTCGACCGTGGCCTGGAGCTGACGGAACCGGGCAGCGAGCTCGTCTGCCTTCCGACGTACACGGCGATGCTCGGTCTCCAGGCGATCCTGACGCGCCGCGGGCACACGCGGCCATACTGGGAGCGCGCCGCGTGAGTGCGACCGAGCAGATCGTCGTCGGGCACCTCTATCCCGGCTATCTGAACATCTACGCCGACCGCGGGAACATCGCGGTGCTGTCCGCGCGGGCGGCGTGGCGCGGTGTCGAGCTCGACGTGCGGCCGATCGAGCCCGACGCGCCGACGCCTTCTGACGTCGACCTGTTCTACGTCGGCGGCGGGCAGGATCGCGAGCAGTCGCTGATCGCGCCCGACCTCGCCGGGCGCGGGCCTGCCATCGCCGCGGCCGTGGCCGAGGGCGCTGCGGCGCTCGCGGTCTGCGGCGGCTACCAGCTCCTGGGGCGTTTCTATCGCGACCGGAGCGGCGAGGAGCAGCCAGGCGCCGGAGTTCTCCCGCTGTACACGGTGGCGGGCGAGCGGCGGATGATCGGTGACGTGCTGCTCGAGTGCGAACTGGAGCCCGGCTCGATGCACACGTTGGTCGGCTTCGAGAACCACGCCGGCCGGACGATTCTCGACGACGGCGCCGAGCCGCTGGGCCGGGTCGTGTCGGGCTTCGGGAACGACGGCGAGTCCGGGTACGAGGGGTGCCGGCTCGGGAACGCGATCGGGACGTACCTGCACGGCCCGCTGCTCCCGCGCAATCCATGGCTCGCGGACTGGGTGCTCGCGCGGGCCCTCGAGCACCGTACCGGCGAGGCACCGACGTTCGAAGCGCTGGCGGACGATCTGGAGGCACAGGCGCACTCGGTCTCGTCGGGTCGCGCCCGCGACCGCGGCGGGCGGCTCTAGGCGGCGAGCGAAGCGCTTCTTCTCCCCACCCTGGGTGGGGAGGCCGGCGGCTCAACCATCCGCCACCCACCGCGAGCGTATCGAGGAAACCCGCACGCAAGGGACACCCGTCCGTGAAAAAAGCGTGACTCTTCGTCCACAGCTACGGAGCCCAGAGGGCGCCGAGGTACACGCTCGGGTCGCCGGGTTGCCAGCGCGCCAGGAAGCGCCGGATCGGCGGGTGGAGGACGATCTCGTCCAGCTCTGCGATCGCGAACAACCGATGCCCCTGGACGGCGGCGTCCGTCGACGTCACCCGCTCCAGCGACCGGCCGGTCAGGTCCCCGGCAAAGATGATGTGCACCACGTGCTTCCGCGCGAACGAGCGCGCCGGCGCGATCGAATCGACCAGCGCGACCGGCCCTTCGAAGGTGATGTGCTCCTCGATCCCGACCTCTTCCTGGAGCTCTCGGCGCAAGGCCTGCACGAGGCTCTCACCGGCATGAACCCCGCCCCCCGGCAGCAGCCAGTACCCCCGGCCGCCCTTTTCGTGGCGGCACAGCAGCACCATGTCACGCCAGCGCAGCACCGCCGAGACACGGATGCGGGGCTCGCCGGTCACGCGCCGGAGGAGCCGAAGCCCGCGACGCCGCGCTCCGATTCGGGGAGCTCCGTGACCTCGACCGGCTCGGCGAGCGCCACCGGGACGAGCACCAGCTGCGCGATCCGCATCCCCGGCTCGACGACGAAGCGCTCGCTACGGTCGGTGTTGACCAGCACCACGCGCACCTCGCCGCGGTAACCCGCGTCTACCAAACCCGGCGCGTTCACGATGCCGATCCCGTGGCGGGACGCGAGGCCGGACCGCGGCACGACCAGACCCGCATGGCCGTCGGGGATCGCGACCGCGATGCCCGTGCTCACGACCGCGCGCGAGCCGGGCTCGAGCGTCACGCGTTCGCAGGCGACGAGGTCGAGGCCGGCGTCGCCGGGATAGGCGCGCTCGGGGAGCACCGCGTCGTCGCGGAGCCGTCGTACCGAGAGCCCGCTCACCCGGCGGCGCGCGTCGCGCTGTCCCGCCGGGCTTCGGCGACGAGGAACGGGGCGAAGCGGCTGAGCTCGTGCTCGGGCAGCCGAGCGCGGATGAAGACGCCGTCGGGACGGTCCTCCCGCAGCTCGATCGGCGGCCCGAGTGCGTAGAGCTCGGCAAGCCTCCCGCCCTCGTCGTAGGGCACGAGAAGCTCGACGACGTCGAAGCGGCCGGCAAAGCGATCGGCGATCTGCACGCGCAGCTCGTCGAGGCCGTCGCCCTTCGCAGCGGAGATCTGGAGGGCGCCGGGGAAGCGGTTGGCGAGCCGGCGGCGAGTCAGGGCATCGACGCGGTCGATCTTGTTCAAAACGAGATCGACCGGAAGCTCGTCCGCCCCGATCTCCTCGAGCACCGTCGTGACCGCGTCGATCATCTCGACCAGCCTGTCCTCGGGCACGGACGCGTCCGCGACCTGCAGGATGAGGTCGGCCACGAGGGTCTCCTCGAGCGTGGCGGCGAAGCCCTCGACGAGCTGGTGCGGCAGACGGCGGATAAAGCCGACGGTGTCCGTGACGAGATAGCGACGGCCGTCGTGCGTGAACCCGCGTGTCGTCGGGTCGAGTGTCTCGAACAGCCGATCCTCGACGGTTACCTTGGCGCCCGTGAGCGCGTTCAGCAGCGTCGACTTCCCGACGTTCGTGTACCCCGCGAGCGCGACGGTCGGCGTCTGCGAGCGTCGCCTCGACTTCCGGCGCGTATCGCGCTGACGGCTGGTCTCCTTGAGCCGGCGCTTGAGGATCGAGATTCGGCGTCGCGCGATCCGGCGATCGGTCTCGAGCTGCGTCTCGCCGGGACCTCGTGTCCCGACGCCGCCGCCGAGGCGCTCGAGGTGCTTCCACAGGCCGCGCATCCGCGGCAGGTTGTACTCGAGCTGTGCGAGCTCGACCTGGAGTTTCCCCTCTGCGCTGACGGCGTGCTGCGCGAAGATGTCGAGGATCAGCTGCGTGCGGTCGACGACGCGGGCCTGCATTGCGTCCTCGAGCAGCCGCTGCTGGGAAGGCTGAAGCTCGTCGTCGACGATCAGGACGTCGGCGGACGCCTCGGCGAACGAGCGCTTCAGCTCCTCCAGCTTGCCCTTGCCCACGTACGAGCGCGGGTCGGGCCGGGCGCGATGCTGCACGACCTCGTCCACCGTCCGGACGCCCGCCGTCCGAGCAAGCTCCCGCAGCTCGGCCAGCTCCTCGGCCTCCCGGCCGGGCGGAAGCACGGCAACGGCGAGCCCGCGCTCGGGCTCCGCGCCGGGCGCAGGATCGGGCTGCCGGGGCGTCACAGGTGGATTATGCCGCCCGGCGGGTGAACGGCTAGCGTTCGGGACGTGCACGTCTCCCCCGTTCTGACCGCGCAGGCCACCTACCCGTTCGTCCGCATCGAGCAGGCAAAACGCGAGGCGGCTGCCGCCGGTGTCGAGATCTTCGACTTCGGACAGGGCGACCCGCGGGAGCCGACCGATGCGCTGATCCGGCAAGCGCTCGTCGACGCCCTCGCCGAGACGCGCGGCTATCCGAAGGCGGAGGGCCTGCCGGAGCTGCGCGAGGCGATCGCAGGCTGGGCTTCACGGCGATTCGGCGTCACGCTCGACCCGGCGACGGACATCGTGCCGACGTTCGGCAGCAAGGAGGCGATCTTCAGCTTCGCGCAGGTCGTGCTCGACCCGCAGAACGGCAAGGACACCGTGCTCGTCACCGAGCCCGGGTATCCGGTGCCGGAGCGCGGCGCGCTGTTCGCCGGCGCCCGCGTCGTGCACCTGCCGCTCGTCGAGGAGCTCGGATTCCTGCCCGACCTCGAGGGCCTCGACGACGATCTGCTCGCGCGGACGGCGATCCTCTGGCTCAACTATCCGAACAACCCCACCGCGGCCGTCGCGCCGCTCGACTTGTACCAGCGCGCTGCCGAGCTGGCCACGCAGCACGACTTCCTCGTCGCCTCGGACGAGGCGTACAGCGAGCTCTGGTTCGCTGAGCCGCCGCCGTCGGCGCTCCAGGTGTCCGACACCTCGAACGTCGTTGTCTTCAACACGCTCAGCAAGCGTTCGTCGATGACCGGGTACCGCTCCGGCTTCGTCGCCGGCACACGGTGGGTCATGGACGCACTACGGGCCTACAGGCCGACGGTCGGGACGGCCCCGCAGGAGTTCGTGCAGCGTGCGTCGGTCGCCGCGTGGGGAGACGAAGCGCACGTCGAGCGCGCCCGAGACGTCTATCGCTCGAAGCGGGAGCTTCTGCTCGGCGCCTTCGAGACGCTCGGCTGGCGGGTCGCAGGCAAGGACGCGACGATGTACCTCTGGGTCGAGACGCCGGCGGACGAGAGCTCCGAGGCGTTCGCCGAGCGGCTCCTCCGCCACGGGATCGTCGTCGCGCCCGGCGCGTATCTCGGGCCGAGCGGCGAAGGCTACGTCCGCTTTGCGCTCGTACCGACGGTCGAGGACTGCGAACGGGCGGCGGCGATCCTGCGGAGTCTCGCGTGAGCTCGATCGACGCCGACCGTGTCGAGGAGATTCTCGGGCAGCTCGACCGCGGCGAGGTGCGGGTTGCCGAGCAGGTCGACGGCGAGTGGGTCGTGAACGAGGAGGCCAAGCAGGCGATCCTCGACTTCTTCCGCCTTCGGCAAGTCGAGCCGATGGAGGTCGGCCCGTTCGAGTACCTGGACAAGATCCCGCTCAAGCGTGACTACGAGCGCCTCGGCGTCCGCGTCGTGCCGCCCGCGGTGGCCCGGTACGGATCGTTCCTGTCGCGGGACGTCGTGATGATGCCGAGCTTCGTCAACATCGGGGCGTGGGTCGGGCCACGGACGATGATCGACACGTGGGCGACTGTCGGCTCGTGTGCCCAGGTCGGAGCCGACGTGCATCTGGCCGGCGGTGCGGGTATCGGCGGCGTGCTCGAGCCCGTGAACGCGAGGCCGGTGATCATCGAGGACGGCGTCTTCGTCGGGTCGCGTGCGGTCGTGACCGAAGGCGTCATCGTGGGTGAGCGCGCGGTGCTCGGGCCTCACGTTTCCCTGACGGCGTCGGTGCCGATCATCGACGTCACGGGCGCCGCGCCGGTCGAGCATCGCGGTTACGTGCCGCCCGGCGCGGTCGTCGTTCCCGGCACGCGCCCTCGCGAGTTCCCGGCCGGGACGTACCAGCTGTCGTGCGCGCTGATCATCGGCTGGCGCAGCGAGTCGACCGATCTGAAGCTGAGCCTGAACGAGACGCTGCGCGAGTACGGCATCGGCTCGGGCTGAGGTTTCGGCCGTTCGAGCCGAACGGCCACGGCCTTTCAGGGCGCGGCCGAAACGGCTCCCCCACCCAAAGGGTGGGGTGTCGTCCCTCCGCCCACGCCGAGAGCGTAACCACGAAACGATGCCGTGTCTGTGCCGATTGTGTGCCGATTCAGCGGCGCGACCGCGGCCCGCGCGGACGAGATTGGGCTAGGAAACGCGTTCGGCCGGGCCGGTGACTGTTGCGCGACCGGCCCGGAGCCGGACAGTCAGGTCGCCGCCGGGGAAGTGCACGACGACGGTCCCGCTTCCGTGCGTCGCCGCGGCGACGGCCACGGCGCTCGTCCCGGACGAGGCGGTCTCCCCCACGCCACGCTCCCAGACGCGCGCCGTCACCTCGCCCGGGGCGTCGACGCAAGCGACCTGGACGTTCGTCCGCTCCGGAAACCGCTCGTGCGTCTCGAGCAGCGGGCCGACCCGGACGATGTCCGCCGGATCGCCCACGACGACCGCGTGCGGATTGCCGACCGAGACCGGGACGAACTCGATGCCGTCGACCTGCTCTCTCGCTCCGACCTCCACAGGCCCGAGCTCCTGCTCGATCGTGCCGTCTGGATGAACGACGGCGGCTACCTCGCGCGGCCCGACACGCACGGTCACCCGGTCGGCACCGGCCCGCTCGGCGAGCCAGGCGGCCGCGATGCGGGTGCCGTTTCCGGACATCTCCGCGGTCGATCCGTCGGCGTTCCAGATCACGATCTCCGCCGTGTCATCCGAAACAGCCACGACTTCCAGAATCCCGTCTGCGTCGCGGCTCGCATCCCTGACCGCGTCTGGCGTCAGCGGCGAGGCAAGCTCAGCCCGCTCGACGAGGAGGTACCGGTTCCCGGCGGCTTGCCAGGTCGAGAACGTCGCGGGCGATTTCACGGGGCGGGCGATCGCCGTTGACGGTAACAAGGCCGGGAATCCTGCGCATCCATTTCGCCTGGTACGCGGCGTAGCGGCGCGTCCTGAGAGCGACGGCCTCGATCGCCTCTGCCTCCGGCAGCTCGGCCGCCTCCCGCAGGCCGATCACCTTCGCGGCCGTCGACGAGATCGAGCCGTGAAGGGCGGCGCGCGCCTCGTTCGCGACACCTCGTCGGAACATCTCGCGTGTCCGCACGTCGATTCGCCTGGCGAGCTCCGCGCGCGGCACATCGAGGCCGACGACCAGCGTCGGCATGCGCATCTCGTCCGTCCAGAGACGGTCGCGTCGCGGCCGCAGGGACGAGCCGACGGCAGCGAGCTCGAGCGCCCGGACCACCCGGCGCCGGTCGTTCGGATGGACGGCTGCCGCGGCGAGAGGGTCGCGCTCGGCAAGCGCGGCGTGTGCCGACTCCCCGCCGAGCCGTTCGTACACGCGACTCCAGTGCTCGCGAACCCCCGCAGACACTGCAGGCGGAACGTCGAGGTCGACGAGCGCGGCGCGGAAGTAGAGACCCGTGCCGCCCGCCACGACCGGCGCTCGTCCACGCGCCAGGATGTCGTCCACGGCTGCGTGCGCGAGGCCCGCGTACTCGGCGACTGACGCTTCGTGATGCAGATCCCAGATGCCGACGAGGAGCGTCGGCTGTTCGGGCTGATTCGTGAGGATCGGCAGCCCGCGGTAGAGCTGCATCGAGTCGGCCGAGACGACCTCGGCCGGGATCAGCTCGGCGATGTCTTCCGCGACCACGCTCTTGCCCGACGTCGTCGGGCCGAAGATCGCGACGACGTGCGGCGCGTCAGGCGGCGACGAGTGCCTCCTGTGTGCCGCGCAGCGTCGTCGACGAAGCGCCGGTGATCTGCACGCGCACGAGCTCGCCGGGCTCAGCGGCGCCGTCGAAGTTGACCGTCGTGTTTCGCCTGGTACGGCCGCGCAAGAGCGCGCCGTCTGTGCGGCTCGGCCCCTCGACGAGAACTTCCTCGGTCAGCCCGACGCGGGCATCGTTCCGCTCCGCGGCGAGCCGCTGGACGACGTCGACAAGGCGCTCGATGCGGTCGCGCTTCACCTCGTCGGGGATCTGGTCGGGAAGCGTCGCGGCCTCCGTCCCGCTTCGCGGGGAGTAGACGAAGGTGAACGCACCGTCGAAGCCCACCTCCTCGACGACCTCGAGTGTCTCCCGGAAGTCGTCTTCGGTCTCGCCGGGAAAGCCGACAATGACGTCCGTCGTCAGCGCGAGATCGGGGATCGCGGCGCGCATGGCTTCCACGAGCTGGAGATAGCGCTCGCGCGAGTACGTCCGCCGCATGCGCTTCAGCACGCGCGTCGAGCCGGACTGCAACGGGAGGTGCGCGTGCTCGCAGACGGCCGCCGACGTGCGCATCGCCTCGATCACGTCGGGCCGGAAGTCTTTCGGATGCGGGCTCGTGAAGCGGATCCGCTCGATGCCGTCAACGGCGTCGACCGCTCGGAGCAACTCCGCAAAGCCGGCTTCGATCTCGGGTTGCAGGCCACGGCCGTACGAGTTCACGTTTTGACCGAGCAGCGTCACCTCGCGGACGCCCTGGCGCGCGAGCCCTGTCACCTCCGCGAGGATGTCGCCGGGGCGGCGGCTGACCTCCCGGCCTCTCACGCGCGGGACGATGCAGTACGAGCACACCGAGTTGCAGCCCATCGAGACCTGGACCCATGCCTGCACCGGGCGCTCGCGGATCGTCGGGAGCTCTGCCGAGAAGCGGCGCTCCCCGGCGATGCCGAACGCGTGCCGCGCGATTCCGACGCCGCCCGCTCCGAGCCAGTCGCCGAGATGCCCGATCGTACCCGGGCCGAAGGCGATATCAACGAACGGGTACTGGTCGAAGATGCGCTCGCGCTGCGCCTCTGCATAGCAGCCGCCGACGGCGACGACCGTGTCAGGGCGACGGCGCTTCTGCGCGGCCGCGTTGCCGAGGTACGCCGCGAGTCGCTGATCGGGCTTCTCGCGGATCGTGCACGTGTTGAACACGAGCACGTCCGCGTCTTCGGGGCTCGACACCTCTCCGAGTCCGAGATCCTCCAACAGTCCGCGGATCCGCTCGGAGTCGTGGGCGTTCATCTGGCACCCGAAGGTGGTGACGTGATAGCGGCGCATCGCGCTCAGTCTAGGGTCAGCGGGCGAATTCGACAGCGCGCGACTCGCGGATCACCGTCACCTTGATCTGGCCCGGGTAGTCGAGGTGTTGCTCGATCTCCCTGGCGATCTCGTGCGAGAGGAGCACGGCGTCGTCGTCGCCGATCTCCTCCGGTTTGACGATGACTCTGATCTCGCGGCCGGCCTGGAGCGCGTAGACGCGGTCGACACCGGGCTTCTGGTTCGCGAGCTCCTCCAGCGACTCGAGCCGTTTGATGTAGGACTCGAGGCTCTCGCCGCGCGCGCCGGGGCGCGAGGCAGAGATCGCGTCTGCGGTGATGACGAGAACGGCCTCGACCGTCTGCGGCTGCACCTCGTAGTGGTGCGCCTCGATCGCGTGTACGACGCCGTCCGACTCGCCGTAGCGTTTTGCGTACCGGGCCGAGATCAGGGCGTGCGAGCCTTCCTCCTCGTGTGTCAGCGCCTTGCCGAGGTCGTGGAGGAGCGCGGCGCGCTTCGCCGTCTTGCCGCTGGCGCCGAGCTCGCTGGCCATGATCCCCGCCAGGTGCACGACCTCGAGCGTGTGCTTGAGCACGTTCTGTCCGTAGCTCGTGCGGAACTTGAGCCGGCCGAGGATCTTGACGAGCTCCTCGTGGAACTCGCCGCAGTGCGCCTCGAACACCGCCTGTTCGCCGGCCTGGCGCACGAGGTCGTCCACCTCGGCCTTCGACTGGTAGTACATCTCCTCGATCCGCGCCGGGTGGATGCGGCCGTCCTCGAGCAACTTCTGGAGCGTCAGCTTCGCGACCTCGCGGCGCATGCCGTCGAACGACGACAGCACGACGGCTTGCGGCGTGTCGTCGATGATGAAGTCGACGCCGGTGAGGTGCTCCAGGGCACGGATGTTGCGTCCCTCTCGACCGATGATGCGCCCTTTCATGTCGTCGGACGGCAGCTCGACGATCGAGACCGTCGTCTCCGCCGCGTGGCTCGCTGCGACGCGCTGGAGCGAGTCGGCAACAAGATTGCGTGCGCGGCGCCTCGCCTCGATCTGCGCCTCCTCCTCGAGCAGCCGCACGCGGCGGGCGAGTTCGTGGCGGACGAGCTCCTCCGACCGGGTCAGGATCTCGGACTTCGCCTCCGCGATCGTGAGGCTGGAGATCCGCTCGAGCTCGGCGACCTCGCGGTCCTTCGAGTCCTTGATCTCCTCCTGGAGCTGCTTGACGTGGGTCTCCCGGTCTGCGATCCCCTGCTCGCGGCGCTCGAGCTCGACGAGACGGCGGTTCACCTCGTCTTCCCGCGTGTGCAGCCGCTCACGGTCGCGCACCGCGTCCGACCGCTGCACCTGGAGCTCGCGCTCGACCTGGGCGCGGTACGTGACGGCTGCCTCCTTGGCCTCGAGATCGGCTTCGCGCCGGAGCGCCTCGGCTTCGTTGCGGGCCTCGGTCAGCATCAGCTGGCGCGTGCGTCTCGCAGCGGCGAGCTTGTTCCCCGTGAACGAGACCAGGATGAGCCAGACGGCGAGGGCACCGACGGCAATGCCGATCAGGATTCCCACAACGTACGCCACAGGAGCTCCTCCGGTCGGTTGTCCGTGCCGGAACAGACACGGGCTCGAGCCGGCAACAAGCCCGCACGGGCTACTGCGAATCGGTGGCAAGGCGGTTGTCGACCGCCTGGGAGGCCCTACCTCAGCCTGACGCTTGCCTCCTGGTCTTCCTAGTGCTCCTCTCGGGTTCGACGGGGGTTCGAGTGCGGTTTCGTGTCAGGAGTTCCGATTCGAAAAGTTCCGTGTGTGCAGACAAATCGTCGGATCGTGCTCGTTCATCCTACTCCTCCCCCCGTTCACTCCGCAATCTCCAGCCGGAGCGTTCGGTCCACGACGTCCTCGGGATAGCCCTTGCGCAGGAGCGCGCGGGCGGCTCTCGCGCCGCCTCCGAGCCTGGCCGCCAGGCGTACCGCGCGTTCCGCCTCGGGCGTCACTTGCGCGAGTGCGAGCTCGATCTGTTCCTCGGGAACGAGCCGACCGGCGAGATCGGCGCGGATCGCCTCGTCGGACGCGTCCCGCTCGGCGAGGCGCCGGGCGCGCTCGCAGGCGACGCGCGCGTCGTCGAGGTAACCCGCAGCTGCCGCGCGGGAAAGTGCATCAGCGCACGCCTCCGAGTCGAAGCCGGCTTTGAGGAGCCGTTGCTCGAGCTGTGCCGAGGTGAGGTCGCCGCGCGCGAGCGCGGCGACAAGCCACGCAAATGCGTCCTCCGGCACCGGGCGCTATGCCGCTGCCGGCTCCTTGGCGGGCTGCTCCTCGGGTTCCTCGACCGGCTCGACCTCGGTCACGGGGCCGGCAGACGGCAGCAACCGCGCCGAGACGACCTGACCCTCGTCGGCCTCCGTCTGGATGCGCTGGAGGATCGTCTGGCACACGTCCGGATGCTCGCGCAGGAACGCGGTCGCGTTCTGGCGGCCCTGGCCGAGGCGTTCGTCCTCGAAGCTGAAGTACGAGCCGGACTTCTGAACGATCTTCTTCTCGAGTCCGGTGTCGAGGACGGTGCCTTCCCAGGAGATGCCCGACCCGTAGATGATGTCGAACTCGGCCTGCTTGAACGGCGGCGCGACCTTGTTCTTGACCACCTTCACCCGGACGCGGTTGCCGATCGCCTCGACGCCTTCCTTGAGCGTCTCGATGCGGCGGATGTCGAGCCGCACGGACGCGTAGAACTTGAGCGCGCGCCCGCCCGAGGTCGTCTCCGGGTTGCCGAACATGACGCCGATCTTCTCGCGCAGCTGGTTGGTGAAGATGCAGATCGTGTCGGTGCGGTTGAGCGTGCCCGCGAGCTTGCGCAGGGCCTGGCTCATCAGCCGCGCCTGGAGGCCGACGTGACTGTCGCCCATCTCGCCCTCGATCTCGGCCTTGGGCACGAGCGCCGCGACAGAGTCGATCGCGACGACGTCGAGGGCGCCCGAGCGGATCAGCAACTCGGTGATCTCGAGTGCCTGCTCGCCGGTGTCGGGCTGGGAGACGAGCAGCTCGTCGATGTTGACGCCGACGCGGCGGGCGTACTGCGGGTCCATTGCGTGCTCGGCGTCGATGAAGGCGCAGAATCCCGCCTCGTCGCTGGGCCTCGGCCATCACGTGGTAGACGAGCGTCGTCTTGCCCGAGGACTCCGGGCCGAAGATCTCGACGATGCGGCCGCGCGGGAGTCCGCCGATGCCGAGCGCGAGGTCGAGCGCGAGCGAGCCGGTGGACACCGCTCCGACCGAAACCTGGGCGCGGTCGCTCATCTTCATGACCGACCCCTTGCCAAACTGGCGCTCGATCTGCCCGAGCGCGGTGTCGAGAGCTTCAGCGCGATCCACGTGATCAGCCTCCCAAGTTAAGAGCGATTGAGCACAAACGATTCGAGGACAACGTACTCCGCCCCACCGGAGCGCAGCCGAGATAGGTAAACAGCCGCATCGGACGGCACGACCTCGCCGAGCTCCGGCAACGACGGGTGCAGGCGCGGCGGTTGCCGGAACCTGAGCACCGTGACGTGCGGAAGCCAGCGGCGCCGCTCGGGCTCGTACACGCCGATCCGCAGGAGCCGCGCGAAGACGTCCTCGGCGAACCGGGTCGCGCTCTCCCCCATGTCGTCGAAGGTGAGCATGCCGACGCTCCTCGTCTCGCGGTACCCGAGGAGGGAGAGGCGCATCGGTGCGGCCTCGGCGGCCGCGGCCCCGAGCTCGGCCGCGACGCGCTCGGCGTCCCCGGCGGGGCGGCTGCCGAGGAACGCCACCGTGAGGTGAAGGTTCTCGCGGGGGACGAAGCGGGCGTCGAGCGGGACCACGTGGCGCTGCCAGTCCACGATCCGGTCGAGCACCGACTCGGGCAGCGTGAGGGCACAGAAGAGACGCAGACGTTCACTGCCCTCGACGGTAGCCGACGAAGTCACACCGAAACGTCGTCGTTCTGCAACAAAAGTCGCCGCGCCAAGTGGAGCGAGGCAACCGTCGCACGGCGGCGGATCGAGTCGCGGTCGGCCGGGTAGCTGAACTCGATGCCGCGGTTCGCCGACGGTGTCTCGGCATGGATGTAGACGAGCCCGACCGGCTTCTCCGCCGTGCCGCCGCCCGGTCCGGCGATGCCCGTGCAGGCGACCGCGACGTCGGCACCGAGCCGAGCCCTCGCTCCTGCGGCCATGGCCGCCGCTGTCTCGGCCGAGACGGCCCCGTACTTCGCGAGCACGTCTGCCGGCACGCCGAGCTCCGCCTCCTTCACGGCGTTCGAGTACGCCACGATCCCGCCGAGCACGACGTCGCTGGAGCCCGCTACGGACGTGAGCCGCGCAACGACCATCCCGCCGGTGCACGACTCCGCCGTCGCGAGCGTCAGCCCCCCGGCGCGACAGAGGTCGAGCACGAGCTCCTCGACCGAACGCTCGTCCTCCGAGAAGAGATGCCGCTCGAGCGAGCCCCGGAGCGCGGCGACGAGCGCGTCCGCCCGCGCATCCGAGCCGGGCTCGACGAGAAGGTCGACGTGGATCTCGAAGTCGCGCGCGCAGATCGTCGCCTCGACGCCGTCGCCGTCGCCGCCCGCGTCCGCCAGCGCCTTCGCGACCGCCGACTCGCTGGCGCCGTAGAAGCGGAGCACGTGCCGTTCCGGCTGGACGGCACGCGCGAGGACGGACCGAACAGGCTCCGTCTCGAGAGCCTTCGGCCACAGCGCCTGCAACTCCCACGGCGGTCCGGGGAGCACGATCGCGACCCGCCCGCCGACCGGGACGACGAGGGCAGGCGCCGTACCGACGAGGCCGACCGGCAGCGCCGTCTCGGGCCGCGTCGCCTGCTTGCGGACGCCGGCAGCGAAGTCGGTGTACGGACGCCCGAGGCGCTCCGCCACGGCACGCGAGCGCGACTCGATCTCCTGCTCCAGCTTCTCGTCGACGACGAGCTCGATACCGGCAGCCGCTGCGAGCAGCTCGACCGTCCGGTCGTCGTGGGTCGGCCCGAGGCCGCCGGAGACGACGCAGAGATCGGCCTGGAGCCCCTCACCGAGTGCAGCCGCGAGCTCGCCCGGCTCGTCGCCGACGACGGTGATTCGGGCCGGCGTGATCCCGAGGGACAGCAGCTCGCGGGCCAGGAAGGGCCCGTTCAGGTCGGTGCGCTCGCCGCGGACGAGCTCGCTGCCGGTGACGACGATCGCGGCGCGAGGGCGGGCGGACGAGCTCAGTGGCAGGAGACCGTCTGCGTGATGTTGTGAGGCGTCACGGTGACGATGCGCGGGCAGACGCCGTGGAGGTAGAGCCACCCGGCGTGGTTCAGCGACAGGACGACGTGCCTGGGTGCGCTGACGCTCAACCACAGGCTTCGGCCCCAGAAGCGCTGCGACTCGCCGCGTTCCAGTGTGCCGTGGTAGAGGAGCCGCCCTGCTCCGCCCGACGCTGCGAGCGTGCGCACGTCGATGACCGAGCTGCCGTCGACGGCCTTCACGAGCAGGAGCGCGGCCGGCACGTGGCTCACCTTGTGGCTCGCGGTCGCCGGCGGCGTCTGCTGCTTCGTGTTCGCGCTCGCGCCGCCGAACTTCCAGGCCGCGATCACGAGCGCCGTGACGCCGGTGATCACGACGAGCGTCAGCACGATCATGTTCAGCTCGATTCGCCCGTGGTGCTTGCGCCGGACCCGGACCTTGCGGCGCGTGGCCGGGGTGCCGTCCTCGTTGACCCAGAACCGGGAGCTGTACTCGTCGACGTAGAGCTGGCCGTCGAGGCCGAGGAAGTCGGCGTAGGTCTTGAGGAACCCGCGGACGTAGGTCTGGCCCGGGAGGATGTCGAACTGCTCGTCCTCGAGCGCCTTCAGGTGACGCGTGCGGATCTTCGTCGCCTCGGCCGCGGACGGGAGGTCGAGCCCTTTCCGGAGGCGGGCTTCCTTCAGGCTGCTGCCGATCGCGAACATTCGCGGCGATTCTAAGCGAGTCGCAAGAGGGCGGCGGTTACGACTTGGCGAACAGGGTCAGCAGCCCGTAGAAACCGACCGCGAGCGCGGTGCTGAGCCCGAGGCAAAGGCCGAACGTGCCGAGGACACGGCCCACGCGGGCGGCGCCCGAGCCGCCGGACCGGCCGATCGTTCGGGCGTGCGTCTCGCGGCCGCGGCGCGCGAGGATGATCGAGTACAGCCCGAGGACGATCGCCGGCGCTGCGGAGATCGTCGACTGGATGAGCGTGACCTCAACCGAGTAGTACTGGATCACCAGGGCAACCGGCACCGAGAGCGCCGACAGCAGCCCGAAGACGACCGACCAGACGGCGCGCGGGTTTCCCTCCCGGCGTTGCTCCGTCACCGCGAGGCTACTGCCGCTTGTACGGGCGACCATCGGCGGCCGGCGGGACAGAGCGGCCGATGACGCCGGCCACGGCGATCAGGGTCAGGACGTAGGGCAGCGCCTGGAAGAGCGCGCTGGAGCGCAGGACGGACGACGCGGCGTCGGAGTAGGCCGGCGGGATCGCGTAGGCGAGCGCCGTCGAGAAGCCGAAGAGCAGCGAAGCGGCGAACAGGCCGAACGGACGCCACTTGCCGAAGATCAGCGCCGCCAGGGCGATGAAGCCACGACCCTCCGTCATGTTCTGGTTGAACGAGTGCGTGAAGCCCACCGAGAGGTAGGCCCCGCCCATCGCGGCGAGCATCCCCGAAAGCACGACCGACGCGTAGCGCACCTTGTAGACATCGATGCCCACGGTATCCGCGGCGCGCGGGTGCTCGCCGCAGGCGCGGAGTCTCAGGCCCCAGGACGTTCGGAACATGAACAGATAGGCGGCGATCACGAGGCCGAAGCTGAGCCAGATCATCAGGTTGAGCTGGCCGAGCACCTGGGCGAAGAAGTTGCTGCTGTCCGAGATCGTGATGTCCGGGATCTGCTCGCTCGACGTCAGCGTCGGCGTGCCGTTCGAGCCGTAGATCTGGATGAACAGGTAGCCGGTCAGCCCGAGCGCGAGGAAGTTGATCGCCGTCCCGCCGACGATCTGGTCCGCGCGCAGGTGGATGGCCCAGATCGCGTGGACGAGCGCGAACAGGCCGCCGGCGATCATGGCGATCAGCACGCCGGAGACCCACGAGCCCGTCTTGTCGGCGCCCCAGATGCCGAAGAAGGCACCGGCGAGCATCATCCCCTCCAGCCCGATGTTGACGACGCCGCTCCGCTCCGAGAACATGCCGCCGAGCGCGGCATAGGTCAGCGGAGTGGCGTACCGGAGCGTGGCACCGAGCAGCGTCCCCCAGGCGAACGCGGACTCGAGGTGAGACACACTGGAGTGCTGGAAGAGCAGGCCGAGCCCGAGGCCGATCGCGCCTGCGGCAACCGCTCCCCAGCCGACGCGGCGCTGGTCCCGCGCGACCGCGTAGCCGCCGCAGGCGATCGCGACGATGCCGAGCACGATCGGGACCGCGGGCGAGCGCGCGTCCGCAGGCGGTAGGCACAGCCATCCTCCGAGGATGCCGATGAAGATGCCGGCGAACGCGACGTGCCTCGCGCTGAGGACGCTCTTCTCGGACAGGCGTTCGCGGAGCTCGACCGTGCTCACTGGTACGGAGCCGCCTTTCTCCCTCGACCGCCCACGACGCTCCTCGTCTTGTCCCAGGTCGCGATCACGAGCAGGTCGGCACCGACGAAGAGGACGACGAGGCCCTGGATGATCAGCGTCAGGTTGCTCGCCAGTTCCGGGTCGAAGACCGAGGGGTCGAGCTGCCGGGTCGACGTTCCGACGTAGAGCGCGCCGAACAGGAGCGCGCCGAACATCGTGCCCAGGGCCGTGTTCCGGCCGAGGAGAGCGACGGCAATGCCGATGAAGCCGATGTTCGAGAGGAGGATCTGCGGGGTCGAGATGTTGAACTCCCAGCCGAGGATGTCCATCGCGCCGGCGAGACCGGCGAAGAAGCCCGAGATGGCCATCGCCAGGAAGTAGTTCTTCTTGACGCTGATGCCGCCGTACTCTGCGGCCGACGGGTTGAACCCGACGGCCTTGACCTCGTACCCGGTCGTCGTCCGGTTGAGGATGAGCCAGAAGACGACGAGGGCTCCGAGCGCGATGAAGATGCCGACGTGGAGCCCCTGAAGCTGTGGGTCGCCCCAGAAGACCGGGAGCGTCGCGCCGGCGGACACGTTGTTCGAGATCGGGTTGAACGCGTCCGGGCCTTGGAACGGCCCGGATAGGCCAAAGAAGTACGTGCCCACCCAGATGGCGATCCAGTTGAGCATGATCGTCGAGATCACCTCGTGGGCCCCGGTCGTGGCTTTCAGGAAGCCTGCGATTCCGGCCCAGGCCGCGCCTGCCAGGGCTGCGAGCGTGACTGCGAGGAAAACGTGGGCCACGCCGGCCATGTGCACCCAGGACGAGCCGACGAAGATCGCGACGTACGAGCCGACGAGGTACTGGCCCTGGCCGCCGATGTTGAACATCCCGCAGCGGAACGCGAATGCGACCGCGAGGCCGCAGAGGATCAGCGGCGTCGTCAGGATCAGCGTCTGCTGCAGGTTCGTGGCCGCGTTCGCGCGGTCGCCGCCCATCACCCAGGGGAAGAACCAGTTCAGGCCGGTGCCGTCGAAGATCGCGCGGTAGGCGGCGAGCGGGTTGTGGCCGGTGGCGGCGATGACGATCCCGCCTGCGAGGAAGGCGAGGATCGTGGTGAAGATCGGCGTCAGGACGCCGCCGATGCTGTAGCGCCCGGCGAGGCGCTCGACGAACGACTGGGGTTCGTCCGGCGGAGTCGGAGGCGTCGGCGTCCCGGCGGGCTTGGCCCCGGGACCGCTCAATTGTCGTCCTTCGCCACCGCCCGGCCACGGTGGCTCGCAAGGCTGAACCTCTCGGTTCCCCCGAGTCCCCCTCGCCTTCGCGCGAGCAGGCTCGCGCTCACGCGGCCTGCTCCTTCCCGGCCCCGATCATCGCCAGACCGAGCTCCTCCTCGGTGGCCGTCGGCGGGAACTCGCCGGCGATCTCGCCCTCGAACATGACGAGAATCCGGTCGGAGAGCGACAGGATCTCCTCGAGCTCGAGCGAGACGAGCAGGATCGCGCGTCCCTCGTCGCGCTCGGCCACGAGCCGGCGGTGCACGTACTCGATCGCGCCGACGTCGAGCCCGCGTGTCGGCTGCGCGGCGATCAGGACCTTCGGGTTGCGGTCGACCTCGCGTGCGACGACGACCTTCTGCTGGTTCCCTCCGGACAGCCCGCCGGCGCGGGTCGTCGGCCCGCCGCCGCGCACGTCGAACGCCTGGATCAGCCTCCGCGCGCGCTCGATGAGCCGGCGCGGGAACAGCCAGCCGTTCCGTGAGTCCGGCGGGTAGCGGAAGTCGTGCAGCGCGATGTTCTCGGCGATCGAGAACTCGAGGACGAGACCGCGCCGCTGCCTGTCCTCCGGGATGTGGCCGACGCCGGCCTCGAGCATGTCCTTCGGGCTCGCGTGCCTGGAGGTCTGCTCGCCGGCCACCGTGACGGTGCCGCTCTGGCTCGGCCGCAAGCCGGTGATCGCCTCGATCAGCTCCGTCTGCCCGTTGCCGTCGACGCCCGCGAGCCCGAGGATCTCCCCGGCCTTGACCTCGAGCGTGACGCCGCGCACCTTCTCGATCGCGCGGTCGTCGAGGACGTGGAGATCGTCGATCCGGAGCAGCGTCTCCCCCGTCTTTCCCGCCTGCTTCTCGACCCGGAGCAGGACGTCGCGGCCGACCATCATGCGGGCCAGTTCCTGCTCGGTGGCGCCCTCCTTCGGCACCGTCCCGATCATCTTGCCGCGGCGCAGGACGCTGATCCGGTCGGCGATGTCGAGCACCTCGTTCAGCTTGTGGCTGATGAAGATCACCGACATGCCCTCCGCCTGGAGCGAGCGCAGAATCGCGAACAGCTCGGTGGCCTCCTGCGGCGTCAGGACGGCGGTCGGCTCGTCGAGGATGAGGATGTCCGCACGCCGGTAGAGCGCCTTCAGGATCTCGACCCGCTGCTGCTGCCCGACCGTGATGTTTTCGATGCGGGCGTCGGGGTCGATGTGGAAGCCGAACGTCCGCGCGATCTCCTCGACCCGCTTCCGAGCGGCGCTGTAGTCGAGAACGATCCCCGCCTCCGTCGGCTCCGTGCCGAGCACGATGTTCTCGGCGACGGTCATGACCGGGATGAGCATGAAGTGCTGGTGCACCATCCCGATGCCCTGCTCGATCGCGTCCTTCGCGGACGAGAAGCTGACGGGCTTGCCGTTGACGACGATCTCGCCCTCGTCGGGCCGGTAGAGCCCGTAGAGGATGTTCATCAGCGTGGACTTGCCGGCACCGTTCTCGCCGAGCAGCGCGTGCACCTCGCCTCGTCTCAGGTCGAGGTCGATGTGGTCGTTCGCGAGCACGCCCGGGAACTGCTTTGTGATGCCGCGGAGCTCGAGGACAGGAGGGCGGGCCGCCATCGGTTGCGCGATTCTAGACCCCTCGCGCGCATCCGTCCCGACAGACGAAGAGGGCGGGTTTTCGCCCGCCCTCCCCGTTGGTTCCATCACCTATCGGCTAGCAGCCGTGATTCGCGCACTTGACCGGAGGCTTGATCGTGCCGTTGGCGACCTTCTTGGCGACGGCCAGCGTGGCCGCGACCTCGGAGGCCGGAACCGCGGCGTTGATCTTGCCAAGGCCGACGCCGCCGTTCTTCGCGTTGAACACGAGGTTGTTGCCGCCGGCGAACTTGCCCTTCTTGAGGTTTGCGATCGCCGTGTAGACGGCGACGTCCACCTTCTTCTGGGCGCTCGTCAGCACCTTGTTGTTGACGAAGGACTGGTCGGTGTCGACGCCGATGCCCCAGACGTTCTTCTCCTTGGCCGCGTCGAGCGCGCCGAGGCCGCAACCGCCGGCGACCTGGAAGACGACGACGGAGCCCTGGCTGATCTGGTCGAGCGCGATGCTCTTGCACTTGTCCTGCGCCACGAAGTCCTGCGAGTAGCCGTTGAGCGTCTTCACGCTCGGGTCAGAAGCCCTCGCGCCGGCCTGGAAGCCCGCGATGTAGCGGATCACGGCCGGGACCGGGATGCCGCCGACCGAGCTGATCGTCGTGCCGTTGAGGCGCTTGGCCTCGAGACCGGCGAGGTAGCCGACCTCGTAGCCGACCTCGTTCTCCGCGAAGATCAGGCCCTCGAAGTTCTTGGTGATCTTCGGCTTGGTGAAGTCCGTGATCGCGTTCATGTCAACGCCGGCGAACTTCGTGTTCGGGTAGAGCTTCGCCATCTTCTGGATCGCCTGTTCCTGGAGGAAACCGACGCCGATGACGAGGTTGTAGCCCGCCTTCGCCAGAGACGAGAGGTTCGGGATGTAGTCGGCCGCGCTGGTCGACTGCAGGACGCGGCCCTGGACATGCAGGACCTTCTCTGCCTTCAGCAGCCCGACGTACGACAGATGGTTGAAGCCGCGGTCGTTCAGGCCGCCGATGTCGGTGACGAGGCCGACCTTGAACGTCGCCGCCTTGGGCGACGACTTCGCCGCGTAGCTTGCGCCGACGACGCCGAGCGCCAAGACGGCAAGCCCGACGAACGTCAGGATCATGCGTTTCTTCACGTGCCCTCCCTCAGAGTTTTGCTGTACCCCCACCACGTAGGACGGGCCATGCTAACCCGAAGTTGGGCTTCCTGTGAAGGCTTTGCGGTCGCTTAACAGGATGCCGGCGCGCCTCAGGGGTTGGGTGGAAACGAGCGCGGTGTCGGCGGGTCGCCGATCCCCAGCGCCGTGACCGTTCCCGAGACGTCCGCGACGACGATCTCGCCGTTCGCGAACGCCGGAGGGGCGAATTCGGCATCCGGAAGCTGCAGTGACCACAGAACCGCGCCCGAGCCCGCGTCGAGCACGTAGACGCCGGGAACCTCGCCTCCGGCGATCACCGCCACGTCGCCGACGAGCAGGGGCGGTGGTTTCGGGCCGGCGCCGATCTCTCCCGCCGTCCAGGTGGGCTCGTCGGCCGGGAACGTGCAGCCGGGGCCCACGGAGAACGACTCGACCGCGTCGAAGTGCGTGATGTCGCCCTCGTCGTCGTAGGCCCGCGCGTCCGCGACGAAGAGCGCGTTCTGCTCCGCCGAGTAGCTCGGCTCGCCGACGAACGGGTTGTCGAGGTCGTCCGGGCCCGCCCGGAAGCTCCAGATCGGGCCGGTGGCGAGCGACGTTCGGTCGTAGACGTAGACGAAGCCGTTCTTCGAGTTCACGGCGGCGAGCGGCGGGCACCCGGGCGGCTGGAAGAGCAGCGGCGTCGAGCCGAAGTCGTCGTCCTGGACGTCTCCGGGGACGCCGGGAGGCCGGTTGTCGGCGATCACGCCGAGCGTCGGGTCGAGCTGGACGACCGTCTCTC
The DNA here is from genome assembly GCA_963776735.1 of uncultured Actinomycetes bacterium. Lineage (GTDB taxonomy): Bacteria > Actinomycetota > Thermoleophilia > Gaiellales > Gaiellaceae > PALSA-612. Next base: position 54,647 of record CAVZNV010000006.1, on the reverse strand, counting down.
CGTAGTCGATGTCCTCGCGGATGCAGTCGCAGTCCGGGTCGTAGACCCACGAGTTGCCGGTCGCGGCCCAGAGGTCGCCCGTGAGCGGGTCGACGGACGCCCCGCCGTAGCCCCAGATACCGCCCATGTTCCCGGGCCCGGGCACGACGTCGAAGGTGTCGCCGATCGAGCCGGTGTCGGCGTTCACCGCGACCAGCCGGCCGTCGGCAAGCTGCCCGTCGAAGCCCGGCTCGTCGCAGTAGCTCGCGACCGGCACGAGCACCTGGTCGCCGTCGAGCGTCAGCCCGCCCCAGACGAGCTCACCGCTCGTCTCGGTCACGACCTGCACGGGCCAGCCGGGTGCGTCCGCGCCGGTGGCGAGGTCGAGCGCGTGGAGCAGGCCGGTCGCTCCGATCACGTACAGCACGCCGCGCTGCTCGTCGATCACGCCGGTCGAGACGATCCCGTAGGTCGAGTCCACGCCTGCCTGCGGCTGGTCGCAGGAGGACAGCGTCGTCCCGAGCGAACGCTGCCAGACCACCGAGCCGTTTGCCTGGGAGAGCGCGTAGACGGAGCCCGCCTGGGTCGCGACGTAGACGACGCCGTCCCTCGCGTCCGGCTGCGAGCCCTCGGAGAAGAGAGGCGACGCGATCACCGGCCCGTCCAGCGTCGCCGTCCAGCGCGTGTGCAGGCGAGCCGCGTCGGCCGCGTCGATCGGGCCGGACGCGTCCACGGGCACGTCGTTCGTGACCTGCGCGTCGCCGCCAAAATGCGGCCAGTCTCCGGCGGACGCGCTGCCGGCGGCCACGACCGCGGCCGAGAGCAGAGCGAGCGAGAGCAGGGCGAGCCGAATCACCATCGGAGTACGAGTGGTGAACGATGGCGGATCGCGCGCTGCGGCGCGTCAGGAACGGTCGAGCTCGTGCTCGCCGACGAGCACCCGCCGCGGCTTGGAGCCTTCGTAGCCCGAGATGATCCCGCGCCGCTCGAGCATGTCGATCAGCCGTCCGGCCCTGGTGTAACCGACCCGGAGGCGGCGCTGGATGAGCGACACGGACGCCGTCTGGGTCTGGACGACGATCTCGATCGCCTTCTCGAGCAGCGGGTCCTCGTCCGGGTCGAAGGTGCCGTCGTCCGCGTCCTCCTCCGACGGCTCGGGCTCCGGCACGACGAGCAGCGACTCGTCGAGCTCCTGCGGCCGCTGGGCGCGGCACTGCTCGACGACGAGTGCGATCTCCTCCTCGCTGATGTATGCGCCCTGTAGGCGCTGCAGGCGCGAGGTGCCGAGCGGCTTGAACAGCATGTCGCCCTGGCCGAGCAGCGACTCGGCGCCGGACTGGTCGAGGATGACACGCGAGTCGGTCTGGCTCGAGACGGCGAAGGCGATCCGGCTCGGGACGTTCGCCTTGATCATCCCGGTGATCACGTCGACCGACGGGCGCTGCGTGGCGAGCACGAGGTGGATGCCGACGGCGCGCGACTTCTGCGCGAGCCGGATGATCGCGTCCTCGACCTCCTGCGGCGAGATCATCATCAGGTCGGCGAGCTCGTCGATGACGACGAGGAGATACGGAAGCGTCTCGATGTTGCGGGCGCGGAGGGCGCGGTTCAGCTCCGGCAGGCCGCGGGCGCGCATCAGGCTCATCCGCTCGTAGCGCCGCTCCATCTCGCCCACGAGGTTGATCAGCGCTGCGGCGGCCTGCTTGGGGCTGGACACGACCGGCGTGAGCAGGTGCGGGATCGACTCGTAGAAGCCGAGCTCGATCCGCTTCGGGTCGATCATGATCATGCGCACGTCGTCCGGCGTCGCGCGGAGCAGGATCGACGTCAGCATCGTGTTCAGGCAGCCCGATTTGCCCGAGCCGGTCGTGCCCGCGATCAGCAGGTGCGGCATGCGGGCGAGGTCGGTCCAGACGGCGTTGCCGGCGATGTCCTTGCCGAGCCAGACGCTGAGCGGGCTCGCGGCCGTGGGCAGGTCGTCGAAGACGTCGCCGAGCGTGACGAGGTTCGGCGTCGTGTTCGGGACCTCCACGCCGACGGCCTGCTTCCCCGGGATCGGCGCCAGGATGCGGATCTCCGTCGTCGCCAGCGCGTAGGAGAGGTCGTCCTTGAGGCCGGCGACCTTCGACACCTTCGTGCCGGCGGCGAGCTGGAGCTCGTAGCGCGTGACGCGCGGCCCGGAGATCTGCCCGCTCACGGTCGCCTCGACGCCGAAGTGCGACAGCGTACGGACGAGCAGCTCGGCCGTGCGGGCGCCGTGCTCCGCCGACGAGCCGTCGACGGCCTTCGAGCGGCGCAGAATGGCTCGGTCCGGCAGCCGATAGTCGGGCGGCGGCGCGTCGGCGACGTCGAAGAGCGAGGCCTGCGTGTCCTCCGCAGGCTTGTCCCCGGCTGCGAGGTCGACGAGCAGCGGTGCGGGCTCGTACGCGTTCTCCTCGGACGAGACGAGGTCGGGATAGTCCTCGACGACGTCCACGAGCGGCGGCGGAGGTCCGGCAGAGGCGACGGCGGCGAGGGCAGCGGCGGGCTCGGTCTCGAACCCGTGCGCCTCCTGACTTTGCAACACAGTGTTACTTGGCTGGAGGCGCTGGCGAGCCGAGCGGCCTGCGACTCGTACCGCGTGGTGCGAGCGGCGCAGGATCGCCCCGACCGATGCGCCGGTCAGGAGCAGGACTCCCGCGAGTAGCGTGAACGCACCGAGGACGGCGAGACCGGTCGAGCCGATCGCGTGACCGAGCGACGCGTCGAGTCCGCGGCCGAAGTAGCCCCCGTGCGCGCGGCCGAGCGCGAGGCCGAGACCGAGAGCGGTGAGGACGAGCCCGATTCGGAACGGGCGGAAGTCGACGAGCCGGCTGCGCGCGAGCATGAGCCCGCCCACGGCGACGAGCGCGACCGGCGCGACGTACGCGGCGGCCCCGATCAGGTCGTGCAGGCCGTTCGCGAGCCAGGCGCCGGCGCTGCCGCCGTTCCAGCCGCCGTAGAGCACCGCGCCGAAGAAGATCCCGAAGGCGACGAGCGCGAGCCCCGCCAGCTCCGGATAGTGATGGCTCGCGACCCGCCGCTGACTCTGACTCTGGCTCCTGCGAGCGGGCGCGCGCTTCTTGCGGATCCGCGCGGGCGTCCGCGGGCGCAGCTTCCTGGGCCGCTTCTTGCGCGCCATGGCGCGGACTTCGCCGCGCGCCGGGCTAGCCCTTCCCGAGCACCCGCTCCGGCAGTCCCGGCTCGACCGAGCCCGCCGGCATGCGCCAGTCCCAGGGATAGAAGAGCACGAGCTCCTCGAACCCGGCGTCCTCCCAGCGCCCGACGAAGTCGTCCCAGGCGGTCTCGGAGCGGAACGGTGTCTCCGCCATGAAGGGATAGCCGACGAGCGCCGACCGGAGAACCTTCCTCCCGGTTTCGACGCAGACCTCGTCCAGCCGTTCTTTGTCGCGGCGGCACTTCGCGAGTCCGTCCTCGGCGCTGAGGCCGAAGCCGCCGTACGCGTTCCAGCGATCGGCGTGCTGCGCGGCGAGGCGGAGAACCGTCGGGCCGTGGCCGGCGATCGTCAGCGGGACCGGAGCCTTCGGTTGGAGTCGGTCGCCGTCGAGCAGTTCGACCAGCCGTTCGATCCAGGGCACGAAGAGTCCGGCGCGTTCCTTCGGCGCCCAGCGCGGCACGCGCGCCAGTTCGTGGTCCTTCTCGGAATCTCCCGATCCGACCCCCAGCTCGAGCCGCCCGCCCGAGAGTGCGGCGACGCTGCGCGCCGTCCGTGCGAGCGTCGCCGGGTTGCGGAGAGTCATCGAGCTGACCAGCGGCCCGAAGCGCGCACGCTCGGTCACGTAGGCGAGCGCCGTGATGCAGGCCCAGCACTCGAACCACGGCCCGGGTCCGGGCTGGAGGTGATCCGCGATCCAGATCGTTTCGACCCCGAGCTCGTCGAGGTACCGCCATCGGTCGACCAGTTCCGGCCACGATGCTTCCTGGAGTGCGAGGACGCCGAACTTCACCCGAGGCTCGACAGCCGCTCGACCAGGAAGTCGACGAAGCCCTGCGCATCGATGTCCACCGACACGTGGCAGTTCGGCTCCCAGCCGGCGCGGCCCCAGAGGTCGACATACGTGCGGCCGCGAGACAGCTCCCCGCCGCAGTCGATCACAACGCCGCGGTCGGCCGTCTGGACGAGGCCGGGCTTGACGACGTGCGCGACGGCGACGGCGTCGTGCACAGGCGAGCCGTCCCAGCCGTACTGCTCCGAGTGGAACTGCTGGTAGAAGCCGAACAGCTCGGCGACGAGCTTTCCGACGCGGCCGGTTGCCGCCAGTCGCTCGGAGTCGGTCGGCCGGAACAGCGCCTTGTGCGTCACGTCGAGGCCGACCATGGTGACGTCGATCCCGCTCGTGAACACGCGCGCGGCCGCCTCGGGATCCGCCCAGATGTTGAACTCCGCGGCCGGCGTGACGTTGCCCTCGGCGATTGCGCCGCCCATGAGGACGATCCGGTCGAAGCGGTCGACCACCTCCGGGTAGCGGGCGAGCAGCAGCCCGACGTTCGTGAGCGGCCCGGTCGGGACGAGCACGACGCCGGGCTCGATCTTCCCGGCGAGGAAGTCGACGGCGTGCTGGTCGACCGGCTTCGTGGTCGGAGGCGGCAGGTCGGGCCCGTCCATGCCCGACTCCCCGTGGACGTAGCCGGCCACGTACTGCTCGCGGACGAGCGGCCTGGGCGCGCCGACCGCTACGGGGACGTCCGTGCGGTCGACGAACTCGAGGATCTTGAGCGCGTTCGCGGTCGTCTTCTCGAGGGTCTGGTTGCCGGCGACGGTGGTGACGCCGAGGAGCTCGACCTCCGGGCTGGCGAGCGCGAGCAGAAGGGCGATCGCGTCGTCGTGGCCGGGGTCGCAGTCGAGGAGGATGGGTGTCGTCATGCCAGGATTCTGTCGATCTCGGCCGCGGTCGGCAGGGACGGCTGCGCACCGGGCCTCGAAGCCGCGAGGGCCCCGGCGGCGCAGGCTCGGCGGAGCGCCTCGTCGCGCGGGCGGCCCTCGATCAGCGAGACGACGAGGCAGGCGGTAAAGGCATCTCCGGCCGCGGTGCCGTCGACGGCCTCGATGGGCGGCGGGACGGCGCGTGCGACCTCCTTCCCGTTCTCGAGCAGCACGGCGCCCTCGGCACCCAGCGTGACGGCGACCAGTCGCCCGATGTCGCCCGTGACCTCGTGCTCGAGCCGGTTGACGACGAGCAGGTCGGGCTCGACGGCGACCGGACGTGCGGGCGCCGCGTTGAGGCAGAACCAGCGGGCCTGCGCGGCCGCCTCGGCGACGGCGTCGTCGGGGATCTCGAGCTGGCAGATGACGGCGTCCGCCTCCCCCACCTCGACGTCGCCCGGAGCGAGGCGTGCGTTCGCGCCCGGTGCGACGACGATCTCGTTCTCGCCCTCGGCGTCGACGAGTATCAGCGCGACGCCGGTGTGAGCGTCCTGCTCGCCCAGCCGGGCGAGTCCGCTCAGGTCGACGCCGGCCTCGACGAGCCCGGCGAGCGCCTCTCCGGCGATCTCGTCGCCCGCGACCATGCCGACGAAGCGGACGTCCGCACCGAGCCGCGCCGCGGCGACGGCCTGGTTCGCTCCCTTGCCGCCCGGCACACGCGAGAACTCGGCGCCGCTGACCGTCTCCCCGGGCCGCGGCAGCCGCTCGCATCGCGCGACCAGATCGAGGTTGACCGAGCCGACGACGGTGATGCGAGGCGCCGGGCTCATGCGGCGACTCTAACCGGGCAGGCGCCGGCGGCCCGCCCTGCGTTCCTCTCCCCACCCTGGGTGGGGAAGAAGGACCACCCGCCACCCGCGGTGAGCGTATCGCGGAAGAACGCGCCTGTCTGTGCCGATTTCGTGTCTCTTCGGCCGCGGGTTACGCGGCGAGGGCTCGCAGATCGTCCACGGCCTGGCCGAGGAGGTTCTCGCGGAGGTCGAACAGGCCCGCCCACAGCGAGCCCGTGTCGGGCGCGGAGCCGATCCGGGCCGCGTCGGCGAGCCCCTCGAGCGCGCGCACGAGCACGGCGAGCTCGAGATATGCCTGGGCGACACGCGTTGGCGAGACGCGAACTCCCGCCCGGTCGAGCACCTCGTCCCATTCCCTCAGCTCGCCGGCTCCTGGGCCGCCGTACCACGAACGGCCCTCGGCCATCTCCGGCTCGAGTTCGAGCAGGTAGCGCGAGAGCGGCCGTTCGAGCCCGGCGAGCGCTGTCTCGGCGCGGTCCGCGGCCCGGCGCAGCGCGGCCTGACGCCGTCCGGGCGTGCAGGGATCGGCGTCCCCGCGCGCCCATCGCTCGAGCAGCCGGCAGAACGCGAGCGACGCCACCTCGCACGCACGCAGCTGCCCAACCAGCCGGCGTGCCGTCTCCGGCCGCGGCGCGTGCTCCACGAGCACGTCCGCCCAGTCGCGTGCGCGAACCGGCGCCGCCATCAGACCTCGACGACGATCGGCAGGATCATCGGCCGCCGGCGCGTGCGGTCGTACACGAGCTGGCCGATGCCGTCGTGCAGGTGCTCCTGGAGCAGCTTGATCTCGAGGATGTCGTCGGCGATGCAGTCGTCGAGGATCTGCTCGGCCTCGGCGCGCATCTCGTCGAGGAGCGGCCCGCCTGCGTCGGTGAACCCGCGGGCAATCAGCTCCGGCGAGGCCGTGTGGGAGCCGTTCGAGCTCGTCAGCGTCGCGACGACGATCAGGACGCCGTCCTCCGAGAGCCGGCGCCGGTCCCGCAGCGCGACGTCGCTCAGATCGCCGACTGAAAGCCCGTCCACGAAGGTCACGCCCGAGTCGACGCGGTCGACGATCCCGACGCCGTCTCGCGTCAGCTCCACGACGGAGCCGTTCTCGGCGAGCACGATCGACGACGCGGGGACGCCCGCCTCGCCCGCCATGCGCGCCTGGGCGGCCTGCATGCGGAACTCGCCGTGCACGGGCATCACACCGCGCGGGCGGACGAGCGCTATCACGGTGCGGATCTCCTCCGAGTTTCCGTGCCCGGAGACGTGCACCGGGGCGATGTCCTGGTGCAGGATCTCCGCGCCGGCTCGCGCGAGCTGGTTGATCGTGTCGTGGACGCGCAGCTCGTTCCCCGGCACCGGCTTCGCCGAGATGATCACGGTGTCGCCGCGGTCGACCTTCACCGCCGTGTGGTCGTTGTAGGCGATGCGAGTCAACGCCGACAGCGGCTCGCCCTGGCTACCGGTGCAGAGCACGAGCACCTCGCCGGGCGCATAGTCGTCGAGCTGGTTCGGTCGGATCAGCATGTCGTCGGAGACGGTCAGGTAGCCGAGGGACCGCGCGATGTTCAGGTTCTTGCGCATGGAGCGGCCGACCACGCAGACTTTGCGGCCCGCCTCGGCCGCGACGTCGATCGCCTGCTGCATGCGGTGGACGTTCGAGGCGAACGTCGCGATCAGGACGCGTCCCTTGCGCAGGGGGATGATCTGGCGGAAGGCTTCGCCGACGAGCCGCTCGGAGCCCGTGTAGCCCGGCCGTTCGGCGTTCGTCGAGTCGCCCAGCATCAGGTCGATGCCGCGATTGCCGAGCTCGGCGAGCTTGCCGACGTCGGTCTTGAAGCCGTCGACGGGCGTGTGGTCGAGCTTGTAGTCGCTCGTGTGCAGCACGCGCAGGCCGGCGGCCTCAAGCACGAAGGCCACGTTGTCCGGAACCGAGTGCGCCATGCGGACGAAGTCGACCTTGAACGGCCCGACGTCGATCGGGCCGTCTTCGGGCTTGATCTCCTCGAGCTGCGTCTTCCCGAGCAGCCCGTGCTCGTCGAGCTTCGACTGCACGAGCCCGAGTGTGAGTTTCGTCGCCAGCACGCGGCCGACGTTCACCTCGCGCAATACGTACGGAAGCGAGCCGACGTGATCCTCGTGCGCGTGCGTCAGCAGCACTGCGTGCAGTTCTCCCGGCCGGTCCTTGAGATACGAGAAATCAGGGAGCACGAGGTCGACGCCGAGGTGCTCGTCGCGCGGGAACGCGAGCCCGGCGTCGACGAGGACGCCTCCGCCCTCGGTCTCGTACACGGTCATGTTCTTGCCGACCTCGCCGAGACCGCCCAGCGGGACGATCCGGATCGAATCGCTGCTCATGGGGTGAGTCTAGCCCCCGGTTCCGGCGGCTCCTCGATCGAGGGATCCACGAGCTCTTCACTCGTCCGAGGGACGACAGTGCCGTGCCGGCCTCTCATAACGAGTGCATGTCCAAATTCATGCGCATCGCCTCAGTCGCCGCTGCGGCAACCGCGCTGGCCATCACGGCCGGTCTCGGTTCCGCAGGACCGGCCCGTGCCTCCAACAGCTTTGGTCCGAAGGTTTCAGATGCTCTGGCAGCGGCGGCGACCGCGCAGGGCGTTTCGTCGTCGACGTGGCTCCACGCGGTCGTCTACGGCGACAACCTCTCCCAGGTGAACACGGACATGGGGCCGAACATGACCGTCCGCCAGCAGCTCGGTTCTCTCGGCGGCGAGTCGGTCTCGATCCTCGAAGGGAGCCTCTCGAAGCTCGCGGCCGAGAGCAACGTCGCGTACGTCGACCTCGACCGGGATATCGCGACGCAGTCGCAGGGCGGGCCGAGCCCGGGCGCGCTCGTCACCCAGTATCCGATCATCGACAACGCTCCCGCGCTGTGGAGCCAGAACATCACCGGCAACGGCGTCTCGATCGGCGTCGTCGACTCCGGCACCACGTCCGAGAGCGACTTCGGCAATCGCCTGAGGCAGGAGAAGCTGAACGGCCAGCAGGACGGCAACGGGGCGCTCAACGACCCGTTCGGCCACGGCTCGTTCGTCGCCGGCGTCGCCGCCGGCCAGAGCTCGGACGGCCACTTCATCGGCATCGCTCCGGGCGCCAGCATCGAGGCGTTCAACATGTCCCGTCCGGACGGCGTGCGGACGAGCGACATCATGGCCGCCCTGATGTGGATCCTGCAGCACGGCAAGGACAAGCACATTCGGGTCGTCAACCTCTCGCTGACCGAGACCACTCCGTCGAGCTACCTCTCCAACCCGCTCGACGCCGTCGTCGAGCGCCTCTGGCGCTCCGGCATCGTCGTCGTCGTCTCCTCCGGGAACAAGGGCCCGGGCACGACCTCCTACGCCCCGGCCAACGATCCTTTCGTCATCACCGTCGGCGCATCCGACTCGAACGGCACCGTTGACCCGTCCGACGACACCGTCGCCTCGTTCTCGTCGTCCGGAAACACGCAGGACGGTTTCTACAAGCCTGACCTCCTCGCGCCGGGCCGCAAGATCGGCTCGCTCCTCCCCGCCGGGACCGTCCTCGACGGCCAGGCGCCGTCCTACGCGCGCCTCCAGACGGGCTACGTCCGGATGAGCGGCACGTCGTTCTCGGCCCCCCAGGTTTCGGGCGCCGTGGCGCTGCTGCAGCAGCAGTACCCGAACCTGACGCCCGACCAGATCAAGTACGTGCTCACGCACACGACGACGCCCGTACAGGGCAGCCCGGTCGGCGATCTGAACATCGCAGCGGCCTCGGCGGCGGCTCCGTCGGCACCCGCCGCGACGCAGAACTTCACGCCGGCCTCGTTCTCGGCCTCTCCTCCGCCCGCCGGCGTGACCCCGCCGCCGGCTCCTCAGCAGGCCAACATGCCGGTAGCTACGGCGGGCCAGCCCGCGAAGCCGTTCCAGGCAGGCCCGAAGTCGGTGTCGAACCCGAACTCTTCTTCGTGCAAGCAGTGCGTCCAGGCGCTCCAGCAGGACGCCGCGGCCGCCGCCTACCCGGCCGGAACTCCCGCTGCGACGGTCGCGGCCGCCTGGGAGAAGGCAGCGGGGACATGGGAGAGCGCGCCGTACTGGCCCAACGCGGCCCTTGACTACGACCGCGCGGCCGCGCTGTGGGAAGGCGTCTCGCAGTGGGATCACGCGCAGAACGATCGCGGCAAGGCATTCGCCGACTGGGAGAAGTCATCTGTCCTCGACGGCATGAGTAATTGGCTCCATGCCGGCGCGTCGCAGGAGGCGCAGGCCGCCGACCTGGAGAACAAGGGCAACTCGCTCGACAAGGCCGCCCAGGCCTGGGAAGGCGCTGCAGCCGATCGCTACGCCGGCGGTGACACGTCCACCGAGGCTTCGGACTTCGGCCACGCGGGCGCCGACTGGGAGCCGATCGCCGCTGCCTCCGACGCCGCTGCCGCTTCCAACTCGAAGCAGAACGCGGGCGACTACGAGAAGGCGGCAGGCCAGTGGGACAGCGCCAGCGCCGACCGCACCCGCAGCAACGGCTCGCAGGCGACCGCGGACTACGCGTCGAGCGCGACCGACTACGACAAAGCCGCTCACCTCCAGAGCGATCCCAACCATCAGCTCTCCGACCAGCAGGCCGCTGCCCTCCGCTGGGATACGGCCGCCGTCGGCTACGAGAACGCTGGCGCCTGGAGCCAGGCACCGGGCGCATGGGACTCCGCAGCCAAGGACTGGCAGAATGTCGCGCAGGTCTCCGAGCAGAACTCGAACACGCTCGAGAGCAAGGCGAACCAGTCGAAGAATCCGGGCGACTACGCCAAGGCCGCCGCTGCCTGGGATCAAAGCACCGGGAACTGGAGCAACAACGCCGGCGCCTACCAGCGCGAAGCTGCTGCCTACGACAAGGGCGCTGCCTGGGACAAGGGCGGAGCCTCCTGGGACCACGGCGGGGCCGCCTGGGATCATGGCTCAGCGGACTGGAGCCACGGCTCCCAGGACTGGACAAACTCCGGGAACTCGAGCAACGCTGCCTCCGACTCAGCCTCGGCGACCGCCGACCTCGCTTCCGAGGCGGGCGCTCAGGAGCAGAGCGGATCCAACTGGGATACCTACGGCAACCTGAACCAGAGCGCCAACGAGTACCAGAACGCAGCGAACACCTGGCAGAAGGGCGCCGCCTGGGATCAGAACGCGGGCGACTGGGAGCGCAGCGCGATGGAGCAGGACAAGGGCGCGGCCTGGGACCAGGGTGCCTCCGCCTGGGACAAGGCCGGAGCCGCCTGGGACAGGGGCGCCGCCTGGGACAGGGCAGCCGCCGACTACGACCAGTCCGGAAACGACTACGCGACCGAGTCCAAGTACAACAACGCCTCCACCGAGCTCAACAGCGGCGGCTTCGACTGGACGCGCGCCGCGGCCTGGGACAAGGCAGGCTTCGACTGGGCCCTCGCTGCGAGCGACAACCCGGCTCCCAACTGGAACAACTCCAGCGGCGCGACCGGCGCCTGGCAGGCCGACCCGAACCTCTGGAACTAGTTCGGATCCAGCCGGGAACCCCAAGGTGCCCACGATGAAGCGGACTGACACAGACCGTGCCGCCAGGCTGCCCCTCGCGCTGATCGTCCTGATCGCGGGAGTCGCCCTGGGAGCGCTGGCGGTCTTCTCGGCCGGTGGGCCCGGAGCCGGCGCCGCGCTCGCCGAGCATCCGTGGACGGTCGTGACCGTGCTCGCGCTGACCGTGGTCCTCCAGGCGCTTTCGCTCAGAGGCTTCGCGACCTCGATCAGCGTCGCGGGCATCGGCATGATGGCCGCCGGCTTCTCGGTCGGGATGGGCGTGGCCGGCGTCGCGGCACTCCTCGCAGCGCTCGTGCACGTCGTGAAAAAGCGCCCAAAGCCTCACAGGGCCGTCTTCAATGCCGCGACCTTCGTGCTCGCCACGGCGGCCTCGACCGGTGCGTACTGGGCTCTCGACGGCCCGTCCTCGCACGGTTTCAGGCAGTTCCTCGCCGCCCAGGTGGCCGCGTGTGCGTTCCTGGTCGTCAACGCCGGCCTGCTGACGCTGGCGATGGCGGCGGCAGAGCACCGTGAGCCGGTCGCCGTCTGGAAGGAGCGGCTCGCCTGGCTGACCCCGCACTACCTCTGCTTCGGCCCGCTCGCATTGGCCGCTGCGGTCACCGACGAGGAGCTCGGTGCCGTCGGGCTACTGGCCGGCGCAACGCTGTCCGTGCTGCTGACGGTGCTCTTGCGGCAGTCGGTGACGCGGATCCGGGCCCGGCGCTCGAGCCGGGCGAGAGCCGCTCAAGCGGGCACGTAACGGAGCCGACAAGGTGAGCATGAGCCCGGGCTCTGCTCCTGCCCGCTCCCGCATCGCCGGCGGCGAGTTCGGCGGCGTCGGCCTGTTCGTCCTCGCGATCACGTCGATCGCGAGCGTCGTGCTGTTCGCCACCGGTCATACGGCGTGGGACCGCATCTCGGCGAGGCCGACCGAGTTCCTCACCTTCCTCGTCCTGACGGTCGTCCTCCAGGTGCTGGCGGTCGACGTCTACGGCCGCGGGTCGATCGCAGTCTCCGGGATCGGCTTCCTCGCGGTCGGGTTCAGCTTCGGCCCGGGAGCGGCCATGCTGCCCGCGATCGCCGCCGCCGTGGCGCACGGGATCAAGAAGCGGTCGCAGCCGCACAAGGCGGCCTTCAACGCGGCAGTTTTCTCGCTCTCGTCCTTCGCCGGGGCGCTCGTCTTCCAGACGCTCTCCGGGCGGCACGGCTCCGACCTTCAGCAGCTCGGTATGGCCTTCGTCGCCGGCGCCGTCTTCACGGCCGCCAACATCTTCCTGCTCAGCAGTGTCATGAGCCTCGCAGAGGGCCTGCCCGTGCAAGAGATTCTGGCGTGAGCGCTTCCGCTGGCTGACGCCTCACTACCTCGCCTTCGGGCCGCTCGCCCTGGCCGCTGTGATCGCCTACGACAAGGTCGGTCCGGCCGGTGTTGCCGCCTTCGCGCTGCCGCCGGCGCTGATGATCGTCTCCGTCCGCCAGTACCTCGACCGCACGCGCGAGTCCGTGGAAGAGGTGCGCACTGCGAACACCGCCCTGGAGGAGCGCAACGACGACCTCCAACAGTTGCTCGAGCTGTCCACGGGTCTCGCCGCGCGCGCCCACGACCGCGATGAGCTGATCCGCCACGCGGAGCGCGCGCTCGGCGACCTCTGCGGCGGGCGGTTCGCGATCCGGATCGGCCCCGAGGCGCAGGGCGTCGCACTCGTGGCGGGAGGGAACTCCGTCGGGGCGCTGTCCGTCGACCGCAAATCCGGCGCCGAGTTCGACGGACCCCGCTGGAGCCGGCTCCAGGAGACGGTCCTTTCGCATCTCTCGACGGCGCTCGAGAGCGCGCAGCTCGTGCGCGAGGTGCGGGAACGCCACAAGGCGACGATCGCCGCCCTCTCCCGCAGCATGGAGGTCAAGGACGGCCACACGGGCGGCCACACGGAGCGCGTGTCGGACGTCGCCGCCGCACTGGGGCGCAGGCTCGGGCTCAAGGGCGAGGATCTCGACGCGATCGAGATCGGCGCGCTGCTCCACGACATCGGCAAGATCGGAATCCCGGAGCGCATCCTGCACAAGCCCGGCCCGCTCGACGAGGAGGAATGGGAGGTCATGAAGACCCACCCGGTGCTCTCGGAGCACATCCTCGCCGGCGTCGGTCTCTCCCCCATCGTCCTCCAGGTCGCGAGGTCGAGTCACGAGCGCATGGACGGCAGGGGCTATCCGGACGGGCTGGCCGGAGAAGACGTGCCGTTGCCGGCACGGATCGTGCTCGTCGCGGACGCGTTCGACGCGCTCACGAGCGACCGCCCGTACCGCAAGGCAACGACGCCCGAGCGTGCGATCGAGGAGATCCGCGCCCACACCGGCACGCAGTTCTGCCCGCGAGTGCTGGCCGCGCTCGAGCGGGTCTACCGCGAGGAGCCCGAGCTCCTCGGCGCGGCCCGGCTCCGCGTCGTCGCGGGTTAAGCGGGGACGAGCGACCCGAGGCGCTCGAGGCAGTCGCGCACCGCGGCCTCTTCGTCCGCCGTCGCCTCGACGAGGGGCAGCCGCAGCCCGCCGACCTCGTGGCCGAGGATGTTCAGCGCCGCCTTGATCGCGACCGGGTTCGTCTGCACCTTCAGCAGGTCGTACGCGGGCTCGAGCGCCTTGTTCGTCCGCTTCGCCTCGACGTGGTCACCCTGCTTGTAGAGGCGGATCATCTCCTTCACCTGCGGCCCGCAGACGTGGGTGTGGACGCCGACGCCGCCGACGCCGCCGAGCTCGAGGAACGGGAAGATCAGGTTGTCGTCGCCCGCGTAGAGGTCGAGGCCGGTGTTCTCGACGATGTGCCTGGCCTGGTGGAGGTCGTCGTTCGCCTGCTTGACCGCCTTCACCGTCGGGATCTCCGCGAGCTGCGAGATCGTCTCCGGCTCGATGTTGATCACGACGCGCGACGGGATGTTGTACGCGATGATCGGCCGGTCGCTCGCGGCCGCGATCGCCTTGAAGTGCTCGACGATTCCGCGCTGTTGGGGCTTGTTGTAGTACGGCGTGACGATGAGGAACCCGTGCGCGCCGAGCGCGTGCGCCGCGTGCGTGAGGTGAATCGAGTGGGCAGTCGAGTAGGTGCCGGTGCCCGCGATGACCGTGGCCCGGTCGCCGACCGCGCCGAGCGCCACGCGGAACAGCTCGAGCCGCTCGTCGTCGGAGAGCGTCGGCGACTCGCCGGTCGTACCGGCGACGACGAGGCCGTCCGAGCCGTTGTCGACGAGGTGGTTCGCGAGCGTGGCGAAGCGATGGAAGTCGACGGAGCCGTCCGACCGGAACGGCGTCACGATCGCCGTCAGAACCTCACCGAGCACTGCTCTGAGTGTACTCCGGGGAGAGCCTGGTGTCCTGCCTGTGGGCTGTGGACGGAACGTCACGCTTTCGTCACGGTCCGGTCTCACCTGCGTGCGGATTTCCCGGCTAGGGTCCAAAGCGGGGGCTCGGGGCCGAAGGCCCCCGGGGGAGCAAATCGTGTGCCTCGTCGCGGCGCGGCGCCGGGTCAGCCGGCGACGTGCGCGTTCGGCGGTACGGCTCGAGGTCGTTCTCGAACCCGTCCGTCGCCTCGACCCGCGCGAGCCACGTGCCGATCGCCGGATACCCCGCGAGGTCGATCCCGGCCTCGCCTGCGACGTGCGTGTACGCGTACAGCGCGACGTCGGCGACCGAGTACCGGCCGGCGACCAGGAACTCCCGGCCGGCGAGCCCACGGTCGAGGACGGTCAGCGCGTCCTTGGCCGCCCGGAGCCGCTGCGCGAACGCCTCCGGCTGCTGCGCCTCCCTCCCCGTCAGGTGCCAGAACCGGGCCGTGCCGACATTCGGCTCGAGCAGGTTCTGCTCGAAGAACAGCCAGCGGTGGACGTGCGCGCGCAGCATCCGGTCGTCCGGCAGGAACGGCGTGCTTTCGGCGAGATAGAGCAGGATCGCGTTCGACTCGGCGAGCACGTCGCCGTTCGCGAGCCGGAGCGCCGGCGTGCGCCCGGCGGGGTTGAACGCGAGGTACTCGTCCGTGCGCGACTCGCCGGCGAAGATGTCGACCGGCTCGCGGGCGAACTCGATCCCGAGCTGGCGCAGGAGGATGCGCACCTTGAGGCAGTTCGCGGACGGGCCGTAGTCGAGCAGCGTCAGCATCGAGAGCACAAACGCGGCAGTGCGCCTTCGTGTGAGATCAGGTCAGCCGCCAGAAGTCGCCCGCCAGCCCGATCGCGGCAAACGTGTGCTCGGCATGCTCCGCCGTCGCGCGCTGCCAGTCCGGCGAGAGCTTGTCGGCGTACCACGCACGGCCGAGCTGCCAGGCCTGCTCGAGCGAGAACGAGGCACCACGCGGGATTCGCCGCGCCTCGCACCAGCTGTCCACGTGCGCTTCCGACCGGAAGGCCAGCATCGTCGCTCACGTGTAGCCGATGTTGTCCCACCAGCGGCGCGCCGGGACGGCGAAGTGCGCGACGCCGTCGTGCGGCTCGAGTCGGCCGCCGTCGACGGCAAGGTCCATCGACGCCCCGCAGTCCGGGCAGTGCGTCGAGACCGTGCCCGTCCCGCCGAGCATCGCAACGACCCCGAACGCGTCCCAGATGCACGTCCCCCAGTAGCCGCCACGCGGCGTCTCGACCCAGAAGGCCGTGGGGAACGCCGACAGCGGGTTCGCCATCCAGATGTTCTTCGTGCCGGGCGCGAAGACGAGGATATGGCCCGCCTCGAGCCGGTCGAACGACGCGGCGACGTCAGCCGGCGCCAAATCGACGAGGGCCGCCGTCTCCTCGATCGTCGGCGGACGGCCGTCGGCGAGGAACGACTCGTAGACCTGGCGGCGGACGCGGGTGTCGACGTCGGTCACAACAGCGTGTCGAGACCGACCGCGAGGCCCGGCGGGAGCCCGCCGACGCGCTCGAGCGCGAGCAGCACGCCTGGCACGAACGCGTCGCGCGAGGTCGTGTCGTGGCGGATCGTCAGCGTCTGGCCGCGGCCGCCGAGGATCACCTCCTGGTGCGCGACGAGCCCCGGCAGGCGAACGGAGTGGATCGGCGGATCGCCGTCCATCGCCGCCGCGGTCGCCTTGGCCGTCCCGGACGGCGCGTCGACCTTCGTGTCGTGGTGCAGCTCGACGATCTCCGCCTTCGGGAGGTGCCTGGAGGCCTCGACGGCGAACCGCATCATCAGGACGGCTCCGATCGCGAAGTTCGGCGCGTGGAAGACCGGCAGGCCGTGCTCCTCCGCGAGCCGCGCGACCGCGTCGCGGTCGAAACCGGTCGTCCCGATCACGACGGGGACACCGGCGGCTGCGCAGGCGGCGACGTCGTCCTCGACCGCGTCCGGCTGCGTGAAGTCGACAGCGGCGTCGCAACCGTCGATCTCCACCGGATCGCCGAGGTCGATCGCCACGACGTCGTGACCGGCCTCGGCGAGCGCCTCGGCCATGACGGCGCCGACCTTCCCACGCGCCCCGAAGACGGCGACCTTCATGCCCCTGGCCGGCGACGGCTCCCGGCCGGCGGAGCCGGCCTCCGCCGGCGCCTGACGCAGCTGTCGGTGCGATGCTCTTCGGGGCCGTGCGAAGCACTGTCCCCTCCGGCCTCGCAGCGCCGGCCGCGCCCCAGGAGCATGAACGAGTTCACGCCGCAGCCCGGGCCGGCAACCCGGGATGGATCTGCTCGACCGCGGCGAGGAACCGCGACTCGTCCGGCCCGATTCCGCTTGCCGAGAGCGCTTCGGGCGCCAGCAGCACCTCGGCGAGCTCCGCCAGCTCCGGTGCGTCGACGGCGTCGATCTCCGCGATGATCCGGTCGAGCGAGAGCAGCTCGGTGTCGGTGATCAGCGACTTGCCGAGCCGGCTCATCCGGTTCGACGTCGATTCCATCGAGAGTGCGATGCGGCCCTTCAGGTTCTCCTTCGCGCGCGTCAGCTCGCGGTCCTGGACGTTGCCGGACGCGATGTCGGCGATCTCCCGCGAGACGATCTCGAAGCACTCCTCCAGATTCTCGTCGCGCGTTCCCACGTAGACGCCGATCAGGCCGGTGTCAGCGTACTGAGACGCGAAGCTGTAGACGGCGTAGGCCATGCCGCGCTTCTCGCGGATCTCCTGGAACAGACGCGACGAGGCGGAGCCGCCGAGCACGGCGTCGAGCAGCGAGGCTGCGAAGCGGCGGCGGTCGGTGCGGGAGACGCCGATCCCGCCGACGCACACGTGATACTGCTCGGTGTCCTTCCGCAGGAAGCGCAGGCCGGGCGGCGGCGGTTTCACGAGCGGCTTGCGCACGCGCGTGCGTGCCTCCGGCGGCTGCACGCGCTGGTGCGACGAGCGCTCGAGCAGCTTCAGCAGATGATCGTGGTCGAGGTTGCCGGCGGCCGCGAGGACGATGTTCCCGGCCGTGTACATCTGCCGGTGGTACGTCTGCAGCGAGCGCTTGCTGACCGTCGAGATCACGTCGGCGCGGCCGATCACGTGCCGGCCGAGCGGATCGTCGCCGAAGATCGCCTCGGAGAACAGGTCGTGGACGAGGTCCTGCGGCGTGTCCTCGAGCATCGCGATCTCCTCGAGCACGACCTCGCGCTCGGTCTCGAGGTCGGCGAACGTCGGCGAGAAGACCATGTCCGCCATCACGTCGAGCGCCGTCTCGAGGTGACGGTCGGGGACGCGGGCGAAGACGACGGTGCTCTCGCGGGAGGTGGCGGCGTTCAGCTCCCCGCCGAGGCCGTCGAAGATCTCGGCGATGTCGAGCGCGGAGTACGAGCGCGTGCCCTTGAAGAGCAGGTGCTCGATGAAGTGTGTGACGCCCGCCTTCGATTCGGGCTCGTCGCGGGAGCCGGCACCGATCCAGAAGCCGAGCGACACGGAGCGGAAGCTCGGCACGCGCTCGGTGATCAGCCGCTCACCGGTGTCCAGCTCCGAGAGGACGTACTCCTGCACGTGCCCATCGTAGACCGGCGCGCGACCGAACCCGCTCGCGGCGGCTGTCCTTCGACATCGGAGAGCGACGCCTCGCGCCCGCAGGCCGATTCACTCGGCCGGAGGTCCATCCCGGCTGGTCACGCGCCCACAAGGGGAAGGGGGCTCATGGGGGAAACCGGCCGTTTCCCCCATGCTCAGAAACCGACTCTCACGTTGGTGAAGTACCAGGCGGCCGACGTGGCCCAGAGCAGGGTCAGCACGGCAAACATCGTGCCGCCGGCGACGGGAAGCGCCCAGCTCGGGTACTTGCGGCTGTGCACCATCAGCAGCTTCACGGCCAGCACGCCGTAGACGAACGAGCCGACGATCGAGTGCACGAACACGCGCGTGTTGTAGGTGCTGAAGCCGAGGATGAAGATGCAGTGGAACGCGACCGGCAGCGTGAACAGCACGGCGAGCCGGCCCGACCAGCGGTGGATCGGCGCGACGACCGCCGGCGAGAGCGGGATCACGTGCTGGAGCTTCCCGAAGATCCTCGCCCCGGTCGACACCTGCACGATCGCGAGCCCGAACGCGATCGACGCGAGCCAGACCTTGGCGGCAATCGTCGTCGAGAACACCGAGGTGACGATGTCCGAGTAGGTCGAGTTGACGCTCGCCAGGACGTGCATTAGGTCGGCGCGACCCTACTCGATACGATCGGCACGTGTCCAGGCTCGTCGTGGTGCCGCTCGTGCTCCTGCTCGGTGTTGCAGGCACGACGTTCGCGCTCGCCAAGTGGCATCCGGCCAAGCTGGTGGTGTCGAGCGGCTCGGTGAAGCTCGGCGATCCCTATCGCGGAGCGACGGTCTTTTCGACGACGTGCGCGTCCTGTCACGGCCAGAACGGCTCGGGCGGCATCGGCCCGCGACTCCAGGGCCTCGCCGTGACCGTCGCGCGCGTGAAGCAGCAGATCGACGCGGGCGGCGGCGGCATGCCCGCCGGTCTCGTCAAGGGCGGCCAGGAGCAGGACGTGCTCGCCTACGTCGCCACGCTCGTGAAGGCGCCGTAGCGGCTAGATCATCCCGGCGACGCTCTTCGCGTCCTGCTCGCGAAGCGTCTGGCCCACGCGCGGGTCGATCACCGCGTACAGCATGTCGACGAACAGGTTCCCGATCACGACGATCAGGGTGATCACGAAGACGACGGCGAGGATCAGCGGCAGGTCGAGTCCGACTGTCCCGAACAGGGCGGTCACCGAGAGTCTCCCGAACCCCTGGAAGCCGTAGGCGGACTCGATGAAGATGCAGACGCCGATCGCGGTCCCGATCTCCATCCCGACCATCGTCAGGATGCGCAGACCGGCGTTCGGGAGCACGTGCCGCGCCATCAGCCGCGTCTCCCCCACGCCCTTCGCGCGCGCCGTGCGCACGTAGTCGGCGTTCAGCGTCTCGGACACGGTCACGCGGATCATGCGCGTGTACAGCGCCAGGAAGAGCAGTGCGAACGTGATCCACGGCAAGAGCAGGTGGCTCGCCCAGTCGACGGGACCGCCGCAGTAGTCGCCGGAGCTCGGAACGAGCGGGCAGTAGCCGCCCGCGGGGAACCAGCGGAGCTGCTGCCCGAACGCCGTCCCGAGCATCAGTCCCAGCACCATCGGGTGCGTGCAGATCCCGACCAGGGCGATCAGCCCGATCGTCCGGTCCCTCAGGGAGCCGATGCGCCGGCCGGAGATGGCGCCGAGCGGCACGGCGAGCAGAACGACGAGCAGCGCCCCGCCGAGGATGATCGACAGGGTCTGGGGAACCGCCGACCTGAGCTGGGGGCCGATCGGCAGCCGCACGAGCGTCTGCTTGCCGGTCACCTGCGCTCCCTCCCATTGCGTGCCGAAGTCGAAGCGGAGCAAATGCGTGAGGTAGCCCCAGTACTGGTCGAGCTTCGACCTGTCCAGCCCGAGCAGGTGGTTTGCGTGGTGGATCTCGTACGGGGTCAGGAACTTGGCCGCGGGATAGATGAAGTTCGTCGGGTCGCTCGGGATCGCCCAGAAGAGGACGAACGTGAGCGTGATCATCAGGACGACGGTGAAGACCGCCCCCGCGAGCCGGCGCACGAAGAACGTAAGGAGCCTCACCGGTTCGACCAGGGTTCGAGTGCCCGGCGGAAGCCTTCGGAGAGCTGGTTGAGCGCGGCGACCGTGAGGAAGATCGCGAGCGTCGGCAGGATCGTCTGCCACGAGCTGTACGTCTTCGAGTCGTACCGGCCGGGCGCGAAGATCGTCCCCCAGACGTTCGAGAGCATCGAGCCCCACGTCGGCGTCTGGGCCTGCACGCCGACGCCGACGAAGCTGAGGCCGACCTCGAGCAGGATGTTGACGGCGATCGCGATCGCCCCCCAGACGATCAGGGGCGGGACGGCGTGCGGCACGAGGTGCCTGCGCACGATGCGCCACTCCGACGCGCCGACCATGCGGGCCGCGTCGACGTACTCGGCGTTGCGCAGCGTCAGCATCTCCGCCCGCACGAGCCTGGCCGGATAGAACCAGGTGAAGAGGCCGATCAGCAGGCCGACGAGGAAGACGCCCTGCGGGACGATCGAGCCCCACCCGATCGGCTCCAGCGTGTCGGCGAGACGGACGCTCGCGAAGACAAGGAAGAGGATCAGCGGAAAGGCCATGATCGTCTCGGTGACCCGCGAGACGATCGTGTCCGTGAAGCCGCCGAAGTAGCCGGACACGACGCCGAGCGGCACGCCCACGAACAGGGCGACGAGCATGCCGAAGATGCCGATCTCGAGCGAGGTCTTGCCGCCGTCGAGGAGCCGCAGCAGCTCGTCGCGGCCGAGCGTCCCGTCGGCCCCGAGCGCGAACAGCGTTGTCTTCGTCCCCTTCGGCGGCGGCAGCATCTGCTCGTACTCGTTGACCCGAACCTGGAACGTGTCGGGAACCCTGGTCCACGGGCCGACCGGCTTGAAGTTCTCGTCGACCGCGTACGGATACTGGTCGAGGTCGTTGTGGTGGACGAAATGGTGCGCGATCGCCCCGCCGGCGAAGGAGCAGAAGACGACGAAGGCGAGCACAACGGCGGCGCCAACGGCCCAGCGGTCGCGGCGGAGGCGGCGAATTGTCAGGCGCCAGGGTCCTGAGGCAGAATGCGTGCCTGTCGAACGCCCCGCCGCCAGCCGTTTGACCCAGCGCATGAAGCTAGGCATAGTAGCACCATGATTCGGCGCGTTCTCGGCCCTGCAGGCGCGGGGATCCTCCCGGCCCTGATCCAGGACGCGCGCGAGCATCAGCGCCGCCGGCAGGCCGCACTTGCGAAGACGGCCGGCCTCGCGGTTGTCCTGGCGCTTGCGACTGTCGCGGGCCGAGTCGGCGGCGGAACGAACGTGCAGACGCTCGGGATCTCCGAGACCGCGCCGGCGGCGATCCGCTCGGACGTCGCCCGGGCGATCTCGAGCTTCGACCGTGCTGTGGCGGCCCGCGACTTCTCGGCCGCCTGCGGCATGCTCGACCCGGGGATGGGCATGACGACCGTACGCGTCGCTATGTCGGCGGTGGGCGTCGGGGGCGACTGCCCGCACCGGCTCGCCGGGTTCGTCCGGATGATCGGCCCGACGCTGCTCGCGAAGCTCCAGGTCGCCTCCGTCGGCCAGATCCAGTCCGGCGGCTCGGAGTCACGTGGCTACGACGCATCCGCGTCCATCGAGGTGGCCGACCGGGTGATCACGCAGGAGAACACGTGGTTCCCCATCGTCGGCGTGTCGAAGGCCAACGGACGGGCCAGGGCGCTGATCACCTGTCCGCCGCTGCTCTGCGCGTGGCGGTTCCTGAACGAGTATCCGCAGCTCGCGAGAGCCGAGAGCTAGGACGGGGCGCCGTGGCGCCCCGTCCGCATCCCGCTACCTAGTCGCGACGAGGCCCGCGGTCGCGTCCGCCGCGGCCGCCACGGCCGCGGTCACGATCCTCGCGCGGGCGCTCCTCGCGCGGAGGCGCGTTCTTTGCCCGCTCGATCAGCTCCTCGGGCTGGACGAGCGACCCGTTCTCGTGCTTCGCGACGAGCTTGAGGCCGATCCGGCCCCGCTCCTTGTCGACCTCCTGCACGATCACGTCGAGCACGTCGCCGCGGCTGATCACGTCCTCGATGTGACCGACGCGTCCGGGGCCGACGTTCGAGACGTGCAGCATCCCGTCGGTGCCCTTCTTCAGCTCGACGAAGGCGCCGAAGTTCGTCGTCTTGACGACCTTGCCCGTATAGGTGTCGCCCACCTCGGGCTCCTTCGTCAGGGCGTCGATGGCGGCGATGGCCGCCTCGGCCTTCGTGCCCTCGGTCGCGTACACGAGGATCGTGCCGTCCTCCTCGATGTCGATCTGGACGTCGTGGTCGGACTCGAGCGCGCGGATCGTCTCGCCGCCCTTGCCGATGACCATCCCGATGAAGTCCGGGTTGATCTTGATCGTCGAGATCCGCGGCGCGTGGTCGCGCAGCGTCGCCCGCGACTCCGGCATCGCCTCGGCCATCTTGTCGAGGATGAACTCGCGCGCCCGCTTCGCCTGCTCGAGCGCCGTCCGCATGATCTCCTGCGTGACGCCGGTGATCTTGATGTCCATCTGCAGGGCGGTGATGCCGTCCCGTGAGCCGGCGACCTTGAAGTCCATGTCGCCGAGATGGTCTTCCGCACCCTGAATGTCGGTGAGGATGACGTAGTCGTCGCCCTCCTTCACGAGGCCCATCGCGATG
This sequence comes from uncultured Actinomycetes bacterium, assembly GCA_963776735.1. Taxonomy (GTDB): domain Bacteria; phylum Actinomycetota; class Thermoleophilia; order Gaiellales; family Gaiellaceae; genus PALSA-612. The sequence goes on along the minus strand of CAVZNV010000006.1, from coordinate 31,794 downwards.
CCGCCGACCGGCCGCTTGATCGGCACGCCGGCGTCCATCAGTGCGAGCGTCGAGCCGCAGACCGAGCCCATCGACGACGAGCCGTTCGACTCGAGCGTCTCCGAGACGATGCGGATCGTGTACGGGAACTCCTCGGCCGACGGGATGACCGCCTCGAGCGCCCGCTGCGCGAGCGCACCGTGGCCGATGTCACGCCGCTTCGGCCCGCGCATGAACCCGGTCTCTCCGACCGAGTAGGGCGGGAAGTTGTAGTGGTGCATGTACCGGCGATCCGACTCGAGCGAGAGGTCGTCGATCCGCTGCCCTTCCTTGGCGGTGCCGAGGGTGAGCAGCGACATGATCTGCGTCTGCCCGCGCGTGAACAGCGCCGAACCGTGCGTGCGCGGCGAGACGCCGACCTCACACGTGATCGGGCGGATGTCCTCGCTGCCGCGGCCGTCCGGGCGGCGCTTGTCGACGGCGATCTTCTTCCGGACGAGGTCCTTGTAGATCGCGTCGGCGGCCCGCTTCAGGAACTGCTTCGTCATCGCGTCCTTCGCGGGTACCTCCCCTTCCACGCCGGCCGGACCGACCGGGAACGGCAGGTGCGCGTTGTCGACGATGCGGTCGAAGAGCAGCCCGCGCTTCGCCGACTTCAGCTCCTTCGAGTCCTGCTCTGCCTCGGTCAGCGCCTGCAGTTCCGAGAGGAACTGCTCGCGGACAGGGCCCTCGACGGCCTCCATGCGGGCCGACTCGAGCAGGGCGGTGAGGCTGGAGCGGGTCTGGGCACGCTTGAGGATGTCCTCCTCCGTCGACTCCATCGTCAGCTCGGGGCAGAGCTCCTCCTCGATCGAGTCGACGACGGCGCCTGCCTCGCGGAGACCGTGCATCGCGATCTCCTGCTGCAGCGTCTGGCCGTAGCTGGACTTGAGGTTCGCGGTGACGGCGGGGTCGAGCCACTTGGGCTTACCCGCCTTCTCACGCAGCTCCTCCTGCGCCTCGCACAGCTTCACGATCTCGCGGTGCGCGATCTCGAACGCCATCAGCAGCGTCTCCTCGGGCACCTCCTGCGCGCCGGCCTCGACCATCGTCAGGCCGTCCTTCGTGCCGACGACGATCAGGTCGAGCGTCGACGACTCCTCGGTCGCCTGGAGCGTCGGGTTGATGACGAGCTCTCCGTCGATCATCCCGATGCGGACACCTCCCACCGGCCCGAGGAACGGGAGCGGCGAGATCATCAGCGCCGCGGAGGCGCCGTTGATGCACAGGATGTCGTGCGGCGTGATGAGGTCGGCGGACAGCGTCGTGCAGATCACCTGCACCTCGTTGCGGAACCCCTTCGGCCAGAGCGGCCGGATCGGGCGGTCGATCATCCGCGCGGTCAGGATCGCCCGCTCGGTCGGCCTGCCCTCGCGTTTGAAGAAGCCGCCCGGGATCTTCCCGGCGGCGTACATGCGCTCCTCGACGTCCACGGTGAGCGGGAAGAAGTCCGCGCCTTCGCGCGCCTCCATCCGCCCCTGGGCCGTCGCCAGCACCATCGTCTCGCCCGAACGGACGAGGACGGCACCGTCGGCCTGCTTGGCCAGCTTGCCAGTCTCGAAGACGATCTCCTCGTCCCCGACGGTCACCGAGACCGATACTGGCTGCTCGGTGGCAATACTCATGTTGTCCTCCACTTCTTTCGTGTAGGAGAGTGGAGGTTTGAGTCAGTCCCGATGCCGGCTTGCGCTCGATCGCGCTGCTAGCAGGGCCCGGAGCTCGCTCAAACTTCCACTCTCCGAGTCTTCTGTTCGCTCGTGCCTAGCGGCGCAGGCCGAGCTCCTTGATCAGGGCGCGGTAACCCTCGACGTTCGTCCGCTGGAGATAGTCGAGGAGCCGGCGCCGACGACCGACGAGCTTGAGAAGGCCGCGCCGCGAATGGTGGTCCTTCGGATGCGTCCGCATGTGCTCGGTGAGCTCGGTGATGCGGGTGGTGAGAAGGGCCACCTGCACCTCCGTCGAGCCCGTGTCGGTGCCGTGATGCCCGTGCTTCGTGAAGATCTCCTGCTTCGCTTCCTTCGTCAGAGTCATGCAACCTCCGTGTAGACGTCTCCGCAGTCCCAGCACGTCGCGTAGGAAGCCACGCGGGCGGCCGAGGCGGCGGTCTGCGTCACAGGGTACCAGCCGGCACGTCAGAGTCGGGCCGAAATTCCGCTCAACAGCGCGGCGCAGCGCTCGGACGACGCCTCGCCGGTCGCGGTCACGTCGAGGTGCGAGAGCTTCTCCGCGCCGAGCCCGGCGGCGGGGTTCGTGACGAGCGCGATCGCGAGCACCTCGGCACCGAGCGCGTGTGCTGCGATCGCCTCCGGCACGGTCGACATGCCCACGAGATCGGCGCCGAGGGTGCGCAGCATGCGGATCTCGGCCGGCGTCTCGAACGCCGGTCCCGGCCAGTGCGCGTAGACGCCTTCGCGCAGGCTCGAGTCGACCTGGTGCGCGAGCTCGCGGAGACGGGCCGAGTAGAGGTCGCTGAGGTCGACGAACTGCGGGCCGGAGAGCGGCGAGACGCCCGTCAGCGAGATGTGGTCGTAGATCAGCACCGGCTCCCCCACGCCGAGGCTCGGCTCGATGCCGCCGCACGCGTTCGTGAGCACGACGGTCTTGCAGCCGGCGGCGACGGCGGTGCGAACGCCGTGCGCGACCGCGTCGACCCCGTGACCTTCGTAGAGGTGCGTCCGGCCGCTGAACACGAGCAGGCACCGGTCACCGCCGCGGACGGCGCGGACGCGTCCTTCGTGGCCCGGAACAGCCGCGCGTGCGAAGCCGGGCAGGTCGGTCGTCGCGACGTCGAGCACCGTGTCTCCGAGCTGTCCCGCGGCCGACTTCCAGCCCGAGCCGAGCACGACGGCGACGTCGAACGCGTCGACGCCCGATCCGCTTCGGAGCGCGTCCGCTGCTTCTCGTGCCGCTGCGAGAAAGTCCCCCACAGCCGACTAGGGTACGGCTCGCAATGGCGCCGCCGCAGGACATCCTCGCTGCCGTCGAGGAGGACGAGCTCGAGCGCTTCGGCGTGACCGCGCTCGCGATCGCCGTCGACGCCGGCGGAGAAGCCCACCAGGGCTCGTGGGGCGTTCCGATCGAGACGACCTTCCGCGTCGCGTCGATCACGAAGCCGATCGTCGCCGCCGCGGCGATGCGACTCGTCGAGGACGGGAGGCTCTCGCTCGATCGGCCGCTGACCGGGCTCCGGCTGCCGTGGGAAGGCATCGCGCTCCGGCACCTGCTCTCGCACCAGGCCGGGCTCGCGCGCGACTGGTCGAAACCACTGTCCACCTACGGCGAGGGCGCCGACGCGCTGCACCAGATGGCCGGCGACGAGGCGGTCGCCGCACCGGTTGGCCCGGGCCGCTACTTCTCGTACTCGAATCCCGGGTACTGGCTGACGGGCGCCCTGATCGAGCGGGCGACCGGAAAGCCGTTCGAGGATGCGCTGCGCGAGCTCGTCCTCGAGCCGCTGGGCATGGAGCGGACGGGTTTCGCGCCGATCGAGCCGGCCGTGTCGAGCGACCTTCCCTATCCGCGGGCTCGCCGGCCCGGCGGGGGTCTGTACTCGTGCGTCGAGGATTCTGAGGCGCTTTGCCGGGCTCCTGCAGGGCACGCATGGGTCGCTGAGCCGGGAGTCGCTGCAGGAGATGGAGACGCCGCAGATCGCGGTCGGCCCCGACGGCGACTACGGCCTCGGGCTGGGCGTCGTCGGCGGCCGCGGTCAGACGACGATCGAGCACGGCGGGGCGGTGCCGGGCGTGCGCGCGCAACTGCTCGTCGCGCCCGAGCAGAGGTCGTCGTTCGTGCTCCTGACGAACTCGGATCGAGGGCACTTCCTGATCAATCGGCTGCTGGGCTCGGTGGGCCTGGCATTGCACCTTCCTCCCGAGGTCGTGGTCACGGACGAGGAGCTGGCGGCCGTCGCGGGGACGTTCCGCGAGCCGCTCGGAACCACGGTTGTCGTGGAGCCTCGTGACGGCGGTATCGACGTGTCGCTCTTCGGCGGAGAGGAGTCAGCCCACTTCCGGCCGGCGTCACCGACGCGCTTCGTCGTGCGGGCAGGCGACGAGAAAGGCGACTGGGCAGAGTTCTTCGAAGACGGGCAGCTCATGCGCTACGAGACGCTCCTCGAGCGAGTCGAGTGAAGGCGTCGATCGCCGCAGGTCATCCGGCGACAGCTGCGGCCGGGCTGGGGATTCTCGCCGACGGCGGCACGGCCGCAGATGCCGCGGTCGCGTCGGCACTCGCGTCGTGCGTCGCAGAGACGGTGATGACCGGCCTCCTCAGCGGCGGGCACGCGATCGTCTGGGACGGATCGCGTGCCCGGAATCTGGACTGCTTCGTCGCCGTGCCGAGTGGCTCGGGCCCGATGGTCGAGCTGGCGGTGCCGTTCGGCGAGGAGACCGTGCGGTACTCGGTCGGGCCGGCTTCCTGCGCGGTGCCGGGGCTGCCCGCGGGTCTCGACGCACTCTGGCGCGAGCACGGACGGTTGCCGTGGGCACGGTTGGTCGAGCCTGCGCTTGCGCTTGCGCGGGCCGGAACCGACCTGCCGCCGCGGCATGCGGCCTGTCTCGCCATGCTCGAGCCTGTCATGACGCTGAATCGCGGCGCCGATCTCTACGCGCCGGGGGGCGAACTGCTCGGCGCGGACGGCCGGCTCGAGCAGCCGGGGCTCGTCGCCGCGCTCGAGGTGCTGGCCGTCGAGGGCGTCGCGTCCGTGTACGGCGGGACGATCGCCGAGTCGCTGCTCGCGGTCGAAGGCGTCGTCGTCACGCGCGACGATCTCGCTGCGTACGACGCGCAGTGGCGGGAGCCGGTCGAGGTGCCGTATGCCGGCACGCGGTTCTCGACGCGCGGCGGGCTATCCAGCGTGCCGGAGCTCCTGCTTCGCTTGCCACGGCTCAGCGGGCTCTCGGCGACCGAACGGGTGCTGGCACTTGTGGACGTCCTCGACGACACGGGCGCCGACGGACATACGACGAACCTTTGCGTCGCGGACGCCGAGGGCCGCGCGGTCGTGCTCACGTCGAGCCTCGGCCTCGGCTCGGGTGACTTCCTCCCCGGCCTCGACCTGCACCTGAACAGCATGCTCGGCGAGCACGATCTCGTCACCGGGCCGCTCCATCCCGGCGAGCGGATGCAGAGCATGATGGCGCCGTCGGTCGTGCTCGACGAGGACGGGCTCGTGCTGGCGATCGGCTCGGCCGGCGGCACGCGGCTGCGGACGGCGCTCTGTACGGTCGCCGCCGGCGTCCTGGACGAGGGACTCGAGCCGCAGGCTGCCGTCGACCGGCCGAGGTTCCATCCTGCGGGCGGGACGATCAACGCCGAGCCGGGCGTCGACGAGGAGGCATTGGAGCGCCTCGAGTCGGCTGGCCGGCCGGTCCGCCGCTGGCCCGACCTCCACCACTACTTCGGCGGGACGAGCCTGGTCTCGCGACGGGGCCCCGCCGCCGACCTGCGCCGCGACGGCGCGGCGCTCGAGCTCGAATAACCCGTCTCAGAGCCTGGCTCTGCGACCGGACGTGTCCGGATCAGCCGGGGCGTTCGGCGTTCCGCGTCGACTCGACATCGTGGGCGATCTGGTCGATCAGCGCCCGTTCGCTCTCGAACGCCCGCTCCTCGCGGAGGTACTGCCACAGCTCAACGACGAGACGCTGTCCGTAGAGATCGCCCTCGAAGTCGAGGAGAAACGCCTCGATCTTTCGCTCGCGACCGCCGTAGTGCGGGTTCGTGCCGATCGAGATCGCCGCCGGCGTTCCGAGCGCCGCGCCGGCGTAGATCCCGAAGGCGGGCACGAGCAGGTTCGGCTCGACGGCCACGTTCGCCGTCGGAAAGCCGAGCGTGCCGCCGCGCTCGTCGCCGACCACCACCGTCCCATCGACCTCGGGCGGCCGGCCTAGCATCGCGGCTGCCGCGACGACGTCCCCCTCGTGCAGCAGGCGCCGGATCTCGGTCGACGAGACGCCTTCCAGAAACGGGACTGCCCGCGCGTCGAAGCCGAGCTCCCGCAACAGGGCGAGACTGCCGCGCCGCCGGTGGCCGAACCTGAACGTCTCGCCGGCAATCACGATCTCCGCGCCGATCGCGCCGAGCATGTCGCGCGCGAAGTCCTCCGGCTCGCACTGCTGCAGCTCGTAGTCGAAGGGCACGACAAGCGTGTCCTCGATGCCGAGCCCCGCGAAGAGCTCCAGCCGCCGTTCGAGTGTCGCCAGCAGCTCGACGCCGTAGCCGAGCGCTATCCGCGGGTGCGGATCGAACGTGACCACCGTCGGCGTCAGGCCGCTGTCGACCGCAGCGGCGATCACTCGCTGATGACCCCGGTGCACGCCGTCGAACGTCCCGATCGCGACCGCGCGCGGCCGGCGCTCGAGGTCCACTGCCGATCTGGCGACGTTCACGGCATCACCGTCCCGTTCACCGCGACGAGCTCCTCGCCGCAGAGCACTCGGACGCGCTCCTCGACGCGACGCCGGCCCTGCCGAATCGCGAGTGCGCCGGCGGCGTCGACCTCGACCGCGGGCAGGAACGCGAGTGCCTCGGCGGGCGGCACGATCCGGGACTCGTCCGCGTCGTCGACCGAGAACGGCCCGACCTCGGTCCGGCGCAACGTCACGCAATGGCCGCCGAGCGCCTCTGCGATCGCGCGCACGTAGGTGCCCGACGAGACGCGCAGGTCGAGGCTTGCCACGCCGTCGCGGCAGGCCACCAACTCGAGCGCATGCACGGTCGAGCGCCGCAGCGGCATCTCGACCGCAACGCCGCGCCGCGCCAGCCGGTAGGCCCGTTCGCCGGCGATCTTCACCGCCGACGCGGCCGGAATCGGCAGCTCGATCTCCCCACGAAGCGCGTCGAGCCGTGTCTCGAGCTCGCCGGGCGAGAGCGGCTCGTGTTGGTCGACGACGTCTCCCTCGACGTCGCCCGTCGTCGTGCGCGCGGACAGGTCGATCTCCGTCAGATAGCGCTTGTCGAGGCCGACGAGGTACTGCGCCAGCCTCGTCGAGGCGCCGAGCAGGACGAGCAGAAGCCCGGTCGCGAACGGGTCGAGGGTTCCCGCGTGCCCGGCTCGCGCCCCCGTCCGCGACCGGAGCCGCTTCACGATCGCGAACGACGACGGCCCGGCCGGCTTGTCGACGAGCACGACCCCGGAAGGGTTAAGCCCGCGCGGCGGCATGCGACGCGGCGAACGCCGAGCGGATGAACTCGACGATCTCCTCGATCGACTCGGGACTCGAGAATCCCGCTGCCTGGCGGTGACCTCCGCCGCCGCGCTGGCGCGCAATCGCGGAGACGTCGATCTCGTCCGAGGACGCGCGAAGGCTCACTCGCCGCGGCGCGTCCGGCGGGTCCGGCGGTTCGCGGATCGTGGCCGCCAGCTGAGCGCCTTCGACGGACCGGAGGTAGTCGATGATCCCTTCGGCGTACTCCTCCCCCACGCCGAGCTCGTGGAAGTCGCTCCGCAGCAAGTAGGAGACGACGAGCCGGCCGCCGTCGTACACCTGCGCCCGTTCGAGCGCGCGGGCGAGGAGCTTCACCTTCGCGAACTCGACCGACTCGTAGATGCCGCGGAACACGCGCTGGACGTCGACGCCCGCTTCGACCAGCTCTGCGGCGAGACGCAGCGCCTTCGGGGTCGTGTTCGTGTACTGGAAGCGGCCGGTGTCGGTGACGAGTGCGACGTAGAGCGCTTCGGCGATCGCCGGCGTCAAGGGCACGTCGAGCTCACGCAGCAGGTCGCGGACGATCTCCCCCGTGGACGACGCGTCGGCGATGACATGGTTGACCGTCGCGAAACGCGTGTTGTCGTGGTGGTGGTCGACGTCGATCGACAGCGGCACGCGGTCGAGCAGATCCGCGGCGGCTCCCATCCGCTTCGCGTTGGCACAGTCGAGCGCGAGGAGGACGCGTTCCGCGCCGTCGGCCGGCAGCTCGCGCAGGAGCCCTTCGAGCGGCAGGAACGCGTACTCGCCGGGCGGCGAGGTCTGCCCGGGCAGGAACATGATGCTGTCCTTGCCGAGGCTGTCGAGCCCGAGCTTCATGCCCAGGATCGAGCCGAGCGCGTCCCCGTCCGGGTTCTCGTGGGTGACGAGCAGGAAGCGGTCGTGGGCGCGGATCGCCTCTGCGACCGCGGCGAGGTCAGTCGTCGGTGTCGTCATCGTCAGGGGGTGCGAGGTCGTCGATCAGCTTCGTCATGCTGACGCCGCGTTCGACCGACGGATCGTATTCGAACGTGAGCTGCGGGGTCCATTTCAGCTTCAGCTCGTGCCCGATCGCAGACTGGAGGACGCCGTGCGCCGCCTCGAGTCCGCGCAGCGTCTTCTCGCGCTGCTTCTCTGAGCCGAGAACGCTGATGTAGACGGTCGCCTGTCGGAGATCCGGCGTGGTGACGACGCCGGTGACGGTGACGAAGCCGATGCGAGGATCCTTGAGCTCGGGCAGGCGTTCGGAGAGCACCTGGCGGATCGACTCGTTCACGCGGCGCATGCGGTCAGTCATCGGGGTCGACGATCTCCCTCTCCACCCGTACGAGCTCCCAGTCCTGTCCGGCGAGGTAGCGCTCGGCGCCGTCGAGGAGCTGCTGGAGCTCGGTCAGGCCGCGCGCGACGCAGGCGACCGTCAGGCGGCTGCGCTGCCAGAGGTCGTGGTGGTCGACCTCCGCGACGGACGCCCCGAAGCGGTTTTGGAGCTGCGCCTTCGCGGACTTCACGTACTTCCGCTTGCCCTTCAGCGACGCCGCCTCCGGAAAGTGGAGCTCGACCGCGAGGATTCCGACGTAACCCGACGCCATTGCCCCATTCAAGCGGACGGGTGCGCGAAAAAGTCACGCAATCGGCACAGACGGGTGCGGGTTCGAGCGGTATCGTCGACCCGCGAGGGAGGTGGGTTTGTACCCCACCCGCGAGTGGGTGGGGGTGCGCCGGACATGTCCCTACGGGACACTCGGCGCGGCTAGGTGGCGGCCGGCGGGGCCTCGTCCAACGCTGTCCGCTCGACCTGGCGGATCTCGTACGCCTCGACCACGTCGCCTTCCTTCACGTCGTCGTAGCCCTCGAGATGGATGCCGCACTCGAAGCCTTCGGTCACCTCGCGGACATCCTCCTTGAACCGCTTCAGCGAGTCGATCGTGGTCTCGTAGATCACCGCACCGTCGCGGACGATGCGGGCACGCGCTCCGCGACGCATGACGCCGCGGGTGACGTACGAGCCTGCGATCGTCCCATAGCGCGAGATGCGGATCAGGGCGCGCACCTCGGCTTCGCCGAGCGCGACCTCCTCGCTGACCGGGCGCAGCATGCCGACGAGGGCCTGCTCGATGTCCTCGGTGAGCTGGTAGATCACGCGGTAGGTGCGGATCTCGACGCCCTCGCGCTCCGCGAGCGCACGCGCCTCGGGGCTCGGGCGAACGTTGAAGCCGACGATCAGGGCGCCCGATGCGGCAGCGAGGTTGACGTCGCTCTCGGTGATGCCGCCGACGCCGGAGTGGATCACGACGACGCGCACCTCGGCGTGCTGGATCTTGGCGATCTCGCTCACCGCTGCCTCGACCGAACCCTGGACGTCGGCCTTGACTACGAGCCCGAGCTCCTGGACGTCGCCTTCCTCCATCTGCTCGAACAGGCTTTCGAGCGAGACGCTGCGCGGGCGGGCGGCGAACTGCTCCCGGCGCAGCCGCTCGTCGCGCATCTGCGCGAGATGCCGTGCCTGGCGCTCGTTCTCGACCACGCGCGCGAACTCGCCTGCGAGCGGAGGCGTGTCGAAGCCCAGGATCTCGACCGGCTCACCCGGCTTCGCCTCTTTGACCTTCTCGCCCCGATAGTTGAAGAGGCCGCGCACGCGCCCGTGGGCGTGGCCGGCGACGATCGCGTCTCCGACGCGCAGCGTGCCGCGCTGGACGAGCATGGTTGCGACGGTTCCGCGCCCGACGTCCAGGCGCGACTCGACGATCGGGCCGGACGCCTCCGCTCCCGAGTTGGCGCGAAGGTCGAGCTCGACGTCTGCGACGAGCAAGACCTTCTCGAGTAGGTCGTCGAGATTCGTCTTCTGCTTCGCCGACACCTCCGAGAACTGCGTCGTGCCGCCCCACTCCTCGGGTTGCAGCCCATCGGATGCGAGCTCGTTCTTGACCCGGTCGGGGTTCGCGTCCGGAAGGTCGACCTTGTTGATCGCGACGACGATCGGCACGTCGGCCGCCCGGGCGTGCGAGATCGACTCTTTCGTCTGCGGCATGACTCCGTCGTCGGCGGCGACGACGAGGACGGCGACGTCGGTGACGTTCGCACCGCGGGCGCGCATGGCGGTGAAGGCCTCGTGGCCCGGTGTGTCGAGGAAGGTGATCTTGCGGCCGTCGTGGTCGACCTGGTAGGCACCGATGTGCTGGGTGATCCCGCCCGCCTCGGAGGCGGCGACGGATGTCTCGCGGATCGCATCGAGGAGCGTCGTCTTGCCGTGGTCGACGTGGCCCATGATCGTGACGACCGGCGGCCGCGCGGTGAGCGTGTCCTCGGCGTCCTCGTAGACCTCGGGCTCACCGTCCTCTTCGTCGAGGTGCTTGATCGTCACCTCGCGCTTCAGCTCGGCGGCGATCAGCTCGACCTCCTCGTCGGTCAGCGACATCGTCGCGGTCCGCATCTGGCCGAGACCCATCAGGATCTTGATGAGCTCCTGCATCGAGACACCGAGCGCCTGGGAGAAGTCGCGGACGGTGACGCCGGACTCGACGACCGCCGGGCCGGTCGGCGGCTGGATCTGCTGGTCGGACTTCGGCTCGCGCGGCGTGCGGTCGCGCGCCTGGCGCGCGTCCGGGCGCGGGCGACCGGCGCCGGTGTCGATCACGACACGACGCTTGCGGCCACCGCCGCCGTGGCCGCGGGGACGAATGGGTCTGTTCGGACGATCAGCCATTGGAAGAATTGTAAAGGCGTTTCAGGGAATCATCGACCCGGACGGTGGCGCGGAGCGTGCGGGCGAAGGCGCGTCGTGCGGCGGCACGCTCGAAGCAGCTGAGCCGCCGGCACGTGTAGGCGCCGCGCCCGGTCGCACCCCGGCCGGCCTCCACGAGCGCGCCGTCGCGGGCGACGAAGCGGATCAGCTCCGCTTTCGGTGCCCGGCGCCCGCACCCTGCGCAGGTCCGGATCGGGATGTGTCCCCTCAGGCCGCCGAAGAGGGTTCCTCCTGCTCCTCGACCTCGGCGATCGCGACGACCTCGGCGGGCTCGGCGTCTTCCTGGGCCTCGTCGCCTTCGTCCTCGTCGCCTGATCCGATGTGGACGACGCTGCCGGTCAGATCCTCGCCCGCGGCCTCGCGCACGGCCAGCTCCTGATGGGCCGGGACGCCGCAGAAGCGCGAGCCGGGCAATGACGCATTCGGGCAGCGCTTCCCGTTCGAGAGGATCGCGGCGCAGCGGCCGGTGAACTCCTCGCTGTCCTCGCCGCCGAAGGCCGCGTCGGCCTCCTCCTTCGCAAACTCGCTGTCGGACTTGATGTCGACCTTCCAGCCGGTCAGCCGGGCCGCGAGGCGGGCGTTCAGACCCTCCTTGCCGATCGCGAGCGCGAGCTGGTCGTCCGGAACGATCACGGTGGCGTCGCGGGACTCGTCGTCGATGTACACCTCGCGGACGCGGGCCGGCGACAGCGCCTTGGCGACGAAGCGCGCCGGCTCCGTGTTCCACGGGATGATGTCGATCTTCTCGCCGCGGAGCTCGGAGACGACCATGCGGACGCGGGAGCCACGAGGGCCGACGCATGCGCCGACCGGGTCGACGCCCTGGGCGTGCGACTCGACCGCGATCTTGGCGCGGTAGCCGGGCTCGCGGGCGACGGCCTTGATCTCGACGAGACCGTCGGCGATCTCCGGAACCTCGAGCTCGAACAGCGTCCGGATCAGCTCGGGGTCGCGCCGGGAGAGGATCACCTGAGGACCCTTCGTGCCCGACCGCACCTCGGTGATCACGGCCTTGATGCGGCTTCCCTGCTCGTAGCGCTCGCCGTCGACCTGCTCGGAGCGCGGCAGGAGCGCCTCGACCTTGCCGAGGTCGATCAGGACGTTGTTGCGGTCGCCGGCCTGCTGGACGATGCCCGTCACGACCTCGCCGGTGCGGTCCTTGTACTCCTCGTACATCATCTCGCGCTCGGCCTCGCGGATCCGCTGCAGAATGACCTGCTTCGCCGTCTGTGCGGCGATGCGGCCGAAGTTCTCCGGCGTGACGTCCTCGCGGGTGATCTGCTCGTCCGGCACGTCGGTCCAGTCGAGGTCGAGGTCGTCGTCGGAGACGAGCACGTGCGACTTCTCGCCCGTCTCGATCTCGAGCGCCTCCAGCTCCTCGTAGGCGCGCTCGCGCGCCTCCTCGAGCAGCCGCTCCTCGAAGATCCTTCGGCAGCTCGATCGAGAAGACGCGGAAATCTCCCGTTTCGTCATCGAGCTCCACCGTCGCGTGCCGGGAGGCTCCCGGGGTCTTCTTGTAGGCGGCGAGGAGCGCGTCCTCGAGCGCCTGGATCAGCATGTCCTCCTCGATCCCCTTTTCCTTCTCGATCGTGCGGACCGCTTCGATGATGTCTCGGCTCATCGTCAATTCACCTCGTCGATCAGGTTCCCCCGCACGATCGTGGCGTACGGGATGAGAACGGGCTCGGCGCCGTCTGGGCCGAGCCTGAGCGTCGTGTCGTTTGCGGCCAGAACCTCGCCGCGGAAGCGCCTGCGGCCGCCGATCTCCTCGGAGGTGCGCAGGGCCACCTTCCGGCCGACCGCGTTTCGGAAGTGCGCCGGCTTGCGCAGGGGCCGCTCGATGCCCGGCGAGGAGACGTCGACCGTGTACGCGTTCAGGTAGCTGCGCAGGACGTCGGTGACCCGCGCGCAGAGCGCATGGTCCACCCCCTGCGGGTGGTCGACGAAGACACAGAAGCGCGTCGGCGAGAGCAGCTCGACCGCGAGCACCTCGACTCCCGGCATCTGCCTCTCGACCGCCTCTGTGACCTCTCTCGTCAGCTCCTTCTCCTTCTCGTACGGGCTCGCCATGTCTGTCTTTCCTCGAAAAAAATGGGCGCCGTGCGCCCATTTCGCCAAGCCGGTGAAATGTGGTTTTTGCAGGATAGCAGCGTTATGCAGCCATAGGATGCGCCCGTGAAGGAGTTCACGGTCAGGGTCGACGGGGCCGTTCTCGCCGCGTCGTACTCGCAGGGTGGGGACACCGCTCTCGTGGTCCTGCACGGAGCCGGGGAGGGCACGCGCGACTACGTCCTCTACCGGCATCTGCACGAGGTGCTGCCCGAGGTCGGCATCGGCGTCGTCACGTTCGACCGGCGCGGCGACGGCGCGTCGACCGGTCACAGCTCGCGCGGGCGCTTCGAGGTGCAGGCGGCGGACGCGCTCGGCGTTCTGAGCGTGGTCGACGTCAAGCGGGCCGGGCTGTGGGGCTTCAGCCAGGGCGGTTGGGTGGCCCCGCTCGCGGCGGCCGAGTCCCCGGGAGTCGCGTTCGTCGTCGGCGTGGCCTCGACCGGCGTGACACCGTCGGAGCAGATGATGTACGCGACCGAGCAGCAGCTCACGCGCGCCGGCTACGGCAACGCGGTCGTGCAGCGCGCGCTCGCGCTGCGCCGCTTCTACGAGGCGTACGTGCACGGGCGCGCCGCCGGGCGCGAGGAGGAGCTCGCGATCGAGCTGCAGCGGGCGATGGAGGAGCCGTGGTGGCTGCTCGCATTCCTGCCCCCGGTCCCGCTCGATGCCGAGGGCTGCCGGTACTGGATCGAGGAGATGGACTTCGACCCGTTCCCCGTCTTCCAGCGTGTGCGGGTGCCGGCGCTGATGTTCTACGGCGAGGACGACGCGTGGACGCCGGTCGAGCCGAGCGTCCGCGCCTGGCGCGAGGCCCGCGGCGACGCGGTGGACGTGGTCGTAGTCCCCGAGGCGTCGCACGAGATGATCCTTCCGGACGACACGGTCGCCATGGACTACGAGCAGAAGCTCATCGACTGGCTGACGTCCTTCGCGAAGACCGCGTGACCAGTCTGCATCTGATACCGGCCGACCTCGCCGCGAAGTACGAGACGCACGAGTGGCGTAACGCCTGCGCCGTGCTGAGCCAGGCGTTTCCGAACGAATGGAACGACATGCTCGCCGTGCTGCGCGGCTTCGAGCTGAAGCACTCGCACATCGTCGCCGGCGGCGGAGGCCGCTCGCTCGTGTCCCAGGCGCTGGACGGGCCGTTCTACGCACTCGGCTGGCAGGAGAAGAACTTCGACACGAAGATCGTGGTCGACGGAGTCGAGCGACAGTCGCCGACGCACAAGGTCGACTGCTTCAAGAACGACGTCGGCGTCGAGATCGAGTGGAACAACAAAGACCCGTTCTACGACCGCGACCTGAACAACTTCCGTCTCCTGTTCGAGCTTCGAGCCCTTGCGGTGGGCGTGATCATCACTCGCTCCGAGGAGCTTCAGGCGTTGTTTCGCCGGTTGGGCGTCTACGCGAAGTACGGCGCGTCCACGACGCACATGGACAAGCTGCTGCCGCGCCTCGAGGGCGGCAGTGGCGGAGGCTGCCCGATTCTCGTCTTCGGCATCAGGAGAGCCGCCTACAACGCCGGAGCCTGAGCGCTAGCAGTACGAAGGGTATTGCCGCCCGCGCGGGACGACGTCGTCCGCCGCCTCGTTCCCCCACGTTGCCCACCCGTCTCGCGAATAGCGCGCGAACAGCTCGAGATAGGGGTCGGGCGAGCACGCCTCGATGATGTCGTGCAGCTCGTCGGGCTTCCGCGAGTGCTCGCGTTTGCGAGTCGCGATCAGGTTGGTCTGGCGCCGGCCCGGCTTGAAGGTCCTCAGCGATCCTCGGACGCCGAAGAGGACGAGCTCGGTGACGTTGCGGAAGTAGAACCCCACGCCCCGTCCGTCGCTACCGCCGTCCTTGCGAACCTTGTGCCAGACGAGATTCGTCTTGTACGTGAACCCCCAGGCGTCGAGAACCTCCAGACCCTCTCGGAGCAGCGCGTTGGGAACCCACAGGTAGCAGTGCGACCGTTCGCCGGAGACGCTCGCGAGCGGGATCGACTTGATCTGTTCGACCGTCAGAGTGTCGTAGCGGCTGAGTCGCCGGTGTTCCGGCGCGACCTTGCCGGTGCGGTTGAGAAAGCGCCAGGGAGGATCGGCGAGGATCGTCCCCCATGGCCCCTCTGGTAGCGGCGGCAGAAAGGACGCCTCGGCGAGAGCCCCGCGCGTCCGCGCCGGCGCAGGGTAGGCGTGTCCGTTCGCACCGTTGTCTCTCGTGCCCACGTCGTGCACGTCCCGACGATACTTGTCACCCCGGAGGTTGCTCACCTTGCCGGGTCGGCGATCAGGAGCCCCCTGACTCCACTCCGTGCTCGATCTGGCGCGCGTACTCGGCCTCGTCGAAGTGACCGAGAGACGCGGCGATCAGGCCGTCGGAACCGATGCTCCACTCCTCGTAGCCGCTGATCCGGACGCGCTTGCCGGTGCCGCCTGGACCGGTGTTCGTGCCGACGAGCGTCCAGTGGTATTCGTTGCCTCGGAGCTCGTCCATCAGCACCTGCATGTCGGGAAACGCTGTCATGAACGAGCGTGCCGCCTCGGTGATCGCCTCCCGGCCGACGGACGGTGCGCCCCCGTTGATCGTCAGCGAGCCGTCCGGCGCGTAGTGCTCGGCTACACGGGCCGGGTCCTGGCTGCACCACGCTTCCGTGTAGCTGCGCGCGAACTCGTCGAGCTTCATGTGCTGCCTCCTGTCTCGATGACGATCGTGACCGGGCCGTCGTTGACGAGCTCGACCGCCATGCGGGCGCCGAAGGCGCCGGTTGCGACGGTGACGCGGAGCTCGCGGAGCGCGGAGCAGAACCGCTCGTAGAGCGGCTCCGCCTGGTCGGGGCGCGCGGCGGCCGAGAAGCTCGGGCGGTTGCCCTTCGCCGTGTCGGCGATCAGCGTGAACTGGCTCACCACCAAAGCGGCTCCGCCGACGTCTAACAGTGAATGGTCGAACTTCCCGTCCTCGTTCTCGAACACGCGCAGCCGCGCCGCGCGGCCGGCGAGGCGGTCGGCCTCTGCCTCCCCGTCGGTTCCGGCCACGCCCAGCAGGATGCACAGCCCGCGGCCGATCTCTCCCACGACCTCGCCCTCGACGACCACCCGGGCGCGCGACACGCGCTGAACGACCGCCCTCACCGTCGCGAGCCTACTCGGCTACCCTGAACATCGTGGCAGGCGTCTCACGGTTCCTCAGTTTCGCCGCCGTTCTCGGCGCGGCCGCGGCGCTCGCCGCAGCGGCGCTCGCAGCTCCCGGGGATCCCAAGCTCGCCGTCAAGCCGGCTGACGTCAGCTACGCCCGCACGATCATCCTCAAGCCGGCGGACATCAAGAAGAACACCGGCTGGGCGGCGACGGCCACCGACTTCGGGCGCGTCAACCCGGTCTGCGTCGTCAAGCACTTCAGCCTGTCGAAGCTGACCGCGACGGCACAGGTCGGCAAGACCTACTCGCGCAACGTCGGTACGGGCACGTTCCTCGTCGAGTCGGACGTCCACCTGTTCAAGACTCCGGCCCAGGCCGCCACGGCTGCGTCGGTCACCTCCAGCAGCGGCTACGCGAAGTGCCTGGGCTCGGTGCTCGCCGGTGAGGTTCCCGCCGGCTCGTACGGCACCTCGACCTCGAAGGCCGTGTCCCTGAACGGCCTGAAGGCGACGGCCACGGGCTTCGAGATCACGGTGAAGATCGTCAACCAGCAGGGCAGGACGACGCTGACGGCCTGGGTGATCGACCTCCGAAAGGGACGCGCGCTCGGCACGCTGAGCGTGCTGACGGTCGGGAAAGGCTGGACGCAGGACGACATCCGCGCTGCCGCCGCCACCATGGCGGCACGCATGCATTAGGAGCCTTCGACGAAACGCGGCTGAGGTCGCCGGAACGTGCTGAGCGCCGAGCTGACTGCGTCCTCAGTCGCGCCCGTACCCCCCGGGTACGAACGCTCCCTGCGTCCTTGCATCACGACGCCCACCACGCCCCGTCGACGTGCAGCGTCTCGTCAAAGACTCCTTTAGGCCGTCGAAGGCGGCGCCGCGACGGGTGCGGCGGGCTGCTTGACGATCTCGGCGACGCGCAGCTTCGGCTCTAGCTGCCCGGAGCGGATCTGCTCGGCCCAGTGGCAGGCAACGAGGTGGCCCGGCTCGAGCTCGCGCAGCGGCGGGGGCTCGTCCCGGCAGAGCGTGTCCTGGACGTACGGGCAGCGCGTGTGGAACCGGCACGCCGTCGGCGGGTTCGCCGGGCTCGGCAGGTCGCCGGGGAGCAGGATCGGCTTGCGAGCGCGCTCGACCTCGGGATCGGGGATCGGGATCGCCGAAAGCAGCGCGATCGTGTACGGATGCAAGGGGCGCTCGTAGAGCTCGTCCGACGGCGACACCTCGACGATCGTGCCCAGGTACATGACCGCCACCCGGTCGGAGATGTGCCGCACGACGGCGAGATCGTGCGCGATGAACAGATACGTCAGGTTGAACTCGGTCTGGAGCTCCTCGAACAGATTGATCATCTGCGCCTGGATCGACACGTCCAGGGCGGACACGGGCTCGTCGGCGACGATGAAGTCAGGGTTGAGCGAGAGTGCCCGTGCCAGGCCGATTCGCTGGCGCTGCCCGCCCGAGAACTCGTGCGGGTAGCGCGTCGCGGCGTCCGGCGGCAGGCCGACGACCTCGAGCAGCTCGCGCACGCGCGCGTTCGCCTGCCGTTTGTCCGCGAGGCCGTGGACGCGCAGCGGCTCGCCGACGATCTTCCCCACGCTGTGACGCGGGTTCAGGGACGCGAACGGGTCCTGGAACACCATCTGCATCCGCCGGCGCAGCGTGCGGACGCCTTCCGAGCCGAGCTTCGTCAGGTCCTGGCCGTCGAAGACGATCTTGCCGGCCGTCGGCCGGTAGAGCAGCAGCAGCGTCCGCCCGAGCGTCGACTTGCCGCAGCCGGACTCGCCCACGAGGCCGAGCGTCTCGCCGCGCCGGATCGAGAACGAGACGCCGTCGACGGCCCGGACGTCTCCGACATGCCGGTCGAGGACGAGCCCGCTCTTGATCGGGAACCAGACCTTGAGGTCTTCGACCTCGACGAGCTGCCCGTTCTGCGGCGCTGCGGGGTCGCTCACGCGGCCGTCTCCGCGACGAACACGCACTTCCGGCGCGACGCGACGAACGGGTAGGGGCCGTCAGGCGCCTCGAGCGGCCCGACCATCTCGCTGTACGCGTCGAGATAGATCTGCAGGTCGGACCGGTTCGCCCAGAGCACGGCACCGCCCGTCAGCCGCTGCTCGACGCGTGCGAAGTGCCGCCCGAGCTCCTCCAGCCCGCTCTCCGAGTCGAAGTTGTCCGGAGGCCACTGATGCCCGACCGCGTCCCAGAGCTCGGTCAGGTGCTCCGGCGTTCCGTAGAATCCCGACGAAACGGCCGCCCGGGCGGAGGACGCGCGCCAACTCGGCAACGGCCCCGTCCCGGTCGGCCACGTGGTACAGCGTGTGGCTGCAGACGACGACGTCGAAGGCTCCGTCCGGGAAGGGCAGCTCGTGGATGTCCCCGAGCACCGCCTCCAGCCCGTGGCCGCGAGCCGCGTCGACCGACGCCTGCGAGGAGTCGACGCACACGACCTCGGGGGCGGCGATGACCGCGGCGAAGTCGGCCATGCCGCTTCCGACCTCCAGAACGCGCCGCGGCCGCGCTTCCGCGACCGCTTCCAGCGCAACCCCCCATTCGTCGTCCC
Source organism: uncultured Actinomycetes bacterium (assembly GCA_963776735.1). Classification (GTDB taxonomy): domain Bacteria; phylum Actinomycetota; class Thermoleophilia; order Gaiellales; family Gaiellaceae; genus PALSA-612. The sequence continues at coordinate 13,057 of CAVZNV010000006.1, read as the reverse complement.
GGTCGGACCGAAGCCAGCCCGAGTGGTCGAGCCGCCGGGCGTCGAGCCGGTCGAGCGTCTCGTACTCGCGCCGGACGAAGGCTGCGTCGTCGAGCCGGGTCACGCCGACACGACCGCCTTGCGGCTTGCGGCCCACTCGTCCGGAGGAACCGGGTTGAAGCACGCGACGAAGTGCCCCGGCTCGACCTCCTCGAGCGGCGGCACCTGCTTCGCCGACTCGTCGACGGCGTAGCGGCAACGCGGCTGGAACGGGCACGATCTCGGCGGGGTGAGCATGTCGCGCGGCGCGCCTTCGATCGGCGTCAGGCGGCCGCGCTGCGACGCGTCGAGACGAGGCACGCTCTGGAGCAGGCCGAGCGTGTACGGATGCCGCGGCCGGGCGAAGAGCTGGTCGGCCGAGCCCGACTCCATGAACATGCCGCCGTACATCACGTTCACGCGTTCGCACATGCCGGCGACGACGCCGAGGTCGTGCGTGATCAGGATCAGGGCCATGCCCGTGTCGTCGACCAGAGCTCGGAGCAGGTCGAGGATCTGCGCCTGGATCGTCACGTCGAGAGCGGTCGTCGGCTCGTCGGCGATCAGCAGCTTCGGTTGGCAGGCGAGCGCCATCGCGATCATCGCCCGCTGCCGCATGCCGCCCGAGAACTGGTGCGGGTAGTCGCGCACGCGGCTCGGCGCGCCGGGTATCCCGACCTGATCGAGGAGCTCGATGGCGCGCTTTCCTGCTTCGTCGCGGTTCATTCCGAAGTGCGTGTGGAGCGCCTCCCGGATTTGCCGGCCGATCGTGAGCACCGGGTTCAGGCTCGTCATCGGGTCCTGGAAGATCATCGCGATGTCCTTGCCGCGGATGTCGCGGAGCTCCCTGTCGGACAGCTGGAGCAGGTCGCGCCCTTCGAAGGTCGCCGTTCCCGCAACCGCACGGCCCGCGCGCGGGAGGATGCCGAGCAGGGCGAGCGACGTCACGCTCTTGCCGCAGCCGGACTCGCCGACGATGCCGAGTGTCTCGCCGGGCGCGATCTCAAACGAGATGCCGTTGACCGCGTGGATCGTGCCCCGCGACGTCCAGAACTCGACCTTGAGGCCGTCGACCGCGAGCAGCGGCTCGCGCGCTGGACTAGCCAAACTCGCCCGACTCCTGGCTGAACGCCGCCTCGCGGGTCTCGTCGAGCTCCTGCTCCGCCGTCTTCGAGCGCCTGAACTTGCCGGTGCGGCCGCGCAGCTTCGGGTCGAGCGCCTCGCGCAGGCCGTCGCCGATCAGGTTGAACCCAAGCACGAGCAGCACGATCGCGATGCCGGGCGCGATCGCGAGGAACGGCGCGCTCTGCAGGTAGAGGTCGACCTGCGTCAGCATCGTCCCCCACTCCGGCGTGCCAGGATCCTGCGGGCCGAGGCCGAGGAAGCCGAGGCCCGCGACGTCGATGATCGCGGTCGCCATCGCGAGCGTCGCGCCGACGATCAGCGGTGACATCGAGTTCGGGAGGATGTGCCCGAAGAGGATCGAGCGCTTGCGGATGCCGACCGACCTGGCCGCGAGCACGAAGTCCTGCTCGCGCTGCGACAGCACCGACCCGCGCAAGAGGCGGGCGAAGACGGGAACGTTCGTGATCCCGACGGCGATCATGATCTGCCAGAGGCCGGCGCCGAGCGCGGCGACGATTCCGATCGCGAGCAGCAGGCCCGGGATGGCCAGCATCACGTCCATCGAGCGCATGATCACGGAGTCCGTGAAGCCGCCGAAGTAGCCGGCGGTGGCGCCGAGCAGGAGTCCGATCGACAGTCCGGCGGTGACGGCCACGATGCCGATCGCCAGCGAGTACCGCGCGCCGTAGAGGATGCGGCTGAACTCGTCGCGGCCGAGCTGGTCGACGCCGAGCCAGTGGCTCGACGAAGGGCCCGAGAGGAGATGCGCAAAGAGATTGACCTTCTGCGGCGGGTACGGCGCGAGGACCGGCGCGAAGATCGCGATGATCACGAAGCTCACGACGATGAAGCACCCGACGATCGCGCCCGGGTTCTTGCGCAGCCGCGACCAGGCGTCGCGCCAGAGGCCGCCGCCCGAGGCCGGCAGGACGTCGGCGACGTCGATCTGGGCGACGGTCATTGCAGCCTGATCCGCGGGTTGAGGAAGGCGTACGAGATGTCGACGAGGAGGTTCACGACGACGAAGACGACGGCAAGGAAGAGGATGCCTCCCTGCAGGACCGGGTAGTCGCGGGCGAAGATCGCGTCCTTGAGCCAGCTTCCGATCCCGGGCCAGGCGAACACGGTCTCGGTGAGGACCGCGCCGGAGAGCAGCAGTCCGGTCTGCAGCCCGATGATCGTGGTGATCGGCAGCATCGCGTTCCGCAGCACGTGCCGGGAGTCGACCTCGCGCGGCGGCAGGCCTTTCGCCCGCGCCGTGCGCACGTAGTCCTCGTTCTGGACGTCGAGCACGGACGCGCGCGTGATGCGCGCGATGATCGCGAGCGGGATCGAGCCGAGTGCGATCGCAGGCAGGATCAGGTGCTGGATCGCGTCCCAGAGCTGGGACGGGTTGCGCTCGATGATCGCGTCGAGGACATAGAAGCCGGTCGGGTGGTTGTAGTCGGCGAGCACGTTCTCTCGCCCGATGCTCGGGAGCCAGCCGAGGCGCACCGAGAAGATGTACTTGAGGATCAGCCCGAGGAAGAAGATCGGGATCGAGATGCCGATCAGCGAGGCCAGGAGGCTGCCGTGGTCGAAGGCAGAGCCGTACCTCTTCGCGGCGAGGAAGCCGAGCGGGATGCCGAACGTGACGGCGAAGATCATGGCGCCGAGCGCGAGCTCGACCGTGGCCGGAAAGCGGATCCTGATCTCGTCGGTGACCGGCCGGAACGAGGTGATGCTCGTGCCCAGGTTGAGGTGGACGACGGTCTCGTCCAGGTAACGCCAGTACTGCACGTAGATCGGCCGGTTGAGACCGAACTGACGGTTGATCTGGGCGATCGACTGCGGCGTCGCCCGCTCGCCGAGAAGCCCCTGCGCCGGGCCGCCCGGCAGCAGGCGGATCCAGACGAAGACGAGGATCGAGACGCCGATGAGGATCGGAAGGAGGAGCAGCAGCCGGCGGATGATGAAACGAAGCATCGATTCCGCCGGCTGCTGACTCCGCTAGCTCCTTACGACGAGTAGAAGACGGTTGCGAACGACTCCAGCGAGACCGGGCTCGGGATGTAGCCCTGCACGTTCTTCTGGAACGCGAGCGCCGGCTTGCTGTGGACGTACGGGACCATCGGCAGGAACTTCATGATGTAGATCTCTGCGTTCTGATAGTCCTTGTTGCGCTTGGCGATGTTCGTCTCCTGATCCGCCGCCGACAACATGTTGAACAGCTTCGTGTTGTGGAACCCGAACTGCGGGTTGAACGCCCCGAAGTGCACGTTGTCGAAGTCGGCCGGGTCGCCGAAGTCACCTGTCCAGCCGAGCAGGTAGACCTGAGCCTTCCCGCTCTGGACCTGGGCGAGGTAGTCCGGGCGCCACGGCGCCGAGTGGAACGTCACCTTGAAGCCGGACTGCTCGAGGCTCGCGGCGAACGCCTCGGCGTTGCGCTGCGGGTCGGGCATGTACGGCCGGGAGACGCTTGTCGGATACCAGAAGTCGATCGGCACCGGCAGGGTCAGACCGGCCGCCTGAAGCAGCGACTTCGCCTTGCTCGGGTTGTACGGGTACTTCGGCACGGCCGAGGAGCCTGAATAGCCGTTGAGCGACGGCGGCAGGAACTCGGTCGCCACCTGACCGCGGCCGGCGTAGAACTTGTTCACGACGGTCGCGCGGTCGAGCCCGTAGGCGACAGCCTGGCGGACCTTGAGGTTGTTCATCGGCGGGATCATCTGGTTCATGCCGACGTAGCCGACGTTGAAGGCCGGCCGGTTCAGGATCTTCAGGTTCGAGTTGGACTGAACCGTCCCGATGTCGTTCGGGTCGACGAGGTCGTAACCCTGGATCTCACCGCTCTGCAGTGCCTGCAGCCGGGCGGCGTTGTCGGCGATCGGCCGGAAGATGATCCGCTGCAGCTTCGGCTTCGGACCCCAGTAGAGCGGGTTCGCGTCGACCTCCAGCTTGTTTCCGACCTGCCACGTCTTGAGCATGTACGGCCCAGTCCCGATCGGATGCTGCGTCCCGAACGTCCCGGTCGGGTGGAAGACGCCGTTCGAGTCGACCGTGCCCGCGTCGGCCTTGTACTTCACGAGCGCCGTCGGGCTCGCCATGCCGAAGTTCGTCAGCGCGAGCGCGCCGAGGAACGAGGTCGAGCGACGGGTCAGGTTGAGCTGGACGGTCTGCTTGTTGAGAGCCGCACAGCTCCTGTACAGGCTCTTGGCCGGCCCGGGATTCCCTGCGGCCGGATGGTGGAAGCCGCCGAACACCGTGTTCCAGTAGTAGGTCACGGCGCTGTTCTGGAGCGGCCCCGGGAAGTTGTACCAGCGGTTGAAGTTGAAGCAGACGGCGGACGCGTTGAACGGCGTCCCGTCCGAGAACTTCACGCCCGTGCGCAGGTTGAACGTCCAGTGGAGACCGTTCTTGCTCGCGGTCCAGCTGGTCGCCAGCAGCGGCGTGACCTGCGTCGTCCCCGGCTTCAGTCCGACGAGACCCTGGAAGATCTGGTCGACGACGCGCAGCGACTCGCCGTCCGACACCAGCGGCCCGTCGATGATGACCGGGTCGGCCGCGGCACCGAACACGAGCGCGTTGCTCGCCTGCTTCGAGCTCGTCGCTGCGCTGGCAACCGCGGCCACGCTCACGCTGAGCGCCGCGATGCCAACGAGTAAAGCGAGCTTTTTCAGCCCCATGCTCTCCTACCTCCTGTTGGAAAGTTCGATTCAGTATTCCAGAGTTCGGACTCCGTTCTCCGGCCGAAGTTGACCGCGGTCAGTCGAGATCGAGCACCCGGGACTCGTACGTCTCGTCGCCCGGCTTCAGCGAGCGCGCCAGTTTGTAGTGACCGTTCGCCTCGGTCGTGCGGCCGAGCTTCTCGAGCGAGCGGCCGAGCGCGTAGTGGGCGTAGTCGTCGACGGGAGAGAGCTCGAGCACGGCGCGGAACTCGGCCTCGGCGTCTTCGTAGCGGCCGAGGCGGAAGTACGCGATGCCGAGCGTCTCGCGGATCGACGCCTTGTCGGGCTCGCGCCGCTTCGCCTTCTCGAGCGGTACCGTCGCCTGCGCCGCGCGGCCCGCGCGGAGCCGCCGACGTCCCTCCTGGAAGAGCTCGTACGTGTCGCTCACAGCGCTCTCAGATACGCGAAGTTCTCGCGAATCACGTCTTCGGGGCGCGTCAGGTCGCGGGTCGGGCCGATCTCGACCGCGCCGACCGGGACGCCCTCGTCGAGTGCGCGCTGGATGGCGTCCTTGATCTCGAACGGCGGGCCGGGGACGTCATCGAGATACGCGTGCGCGCTTGGCCCGATCAGCCAGAGCGGTGCGCCGGTCGTCAGGTCGGCGGGGTCGTCGTTGTCGAAGCGCACGACCAAGCCGTTCTCCACCTTGACGCGATCCTTTCTCGGCGCCGCCGTCCGCGTCCGGACCGCGAGCGCGTTCTCGTAGGCGGGCGCCCGCTCGACGAAGGTCGCGACGGCGCCGGGCGCGAAGCGCGTATCGGCGCCGAGGACGAGGTACGGCGGATCGAGCTCCGCGCGCAGGACGGCGTCGGCTGCTCCGAGGTGCTCGGGCTGGCGCACGAAGCGGAGATCGTGCGGGAAGCCGTCGAGCAGCCGCTGGATCTGGTCGGCGAGGTGGCCGACGACGATCGTGATGCGGCCGACGCCCGCGGCTCGGAGATCCTGCAGGAGCGTGACGATCACGGGGCGTCCGTCGATCGGCAGCACCGGCTTCGGGTAGCGCTCGGTCAGCGGCAGTAGACGGCGGCCCTCGCCGGCCGCCATCACCACGGCCTCCACTAGAGCAGCTCTTCGACCGCGTCGAGGACGGCGGAGGCGATCGCGTCCTTGCCGGCGCGAGGAACTGCCCGCTCGCCGGCCCGCGAGAGGAGCACGACCTCGTTGTCGGGCGTGTCGAACCCGATCCCCTCGGCGCCGACGTCGTTGAAGACGATCAGGTCGACGTTCTTGGCGGCGAGCTTCTCGCGGGCGCGGGCAAGCCCGGTCTCGCCCAGGTCGGCCGCGAAGCCGACGAGGATCTGACCGTTCGACCGGGCTGCGCCGAGCTCGCGGAGGATGTCGACCGTCGGCTCGAGCTCGACGCTCCATGCGTCGCCGGACTTGCGGCGCTTGCCCTCGATCGGCTCTGCGGGCCGGTAGTCGGCGACGGCGGCGGCCATGACGACCACGTCTGCGTCGGCGCGGCGGTCCTCGGCGGCCGTGCGCATGGCTTCGGCGGTCGGCGTCTGGACGACGTCGATTCCGCGGGGAGCCGGGACGGCGAGGTTCGCGGCGAGCAGCGTGACGTCCGCGCCGCGCCGGCGGGCCTCCTCGGCGAGCGCGACGCCCATGCGGCCGGACGAGCGGTTGCTGAGGAAGCGGACGGCGTCGAGCGGCTCGCGCGTCCCACCTGCGGAGACGAGCACGCGGCGCCCGGCGAGGCGCCCGCCGATGCCGAGCACCACCTGGCAGCGGGCGAAGATGTCCTCCGGCTCGGTCATCCGCCCCACTCCGGTCTCGCCTTCTGCCAGCTCGCCTTCCTCCGGGCCGATCAGCTCGATGCCGCGCTCTGCCAGCGTCGCGGCGTTCGCCTGCGTGGCCGGGTTGGTCCACATGCGGACGTTCATCGCCGGCGCGACGAGGACACGGCCCGGGAATGCGAGTGCCGTCTGGGTGAGGACGTTGTCCGCGATGCCGTGCGCGAGCTTTGCGAGCGTGTTCGCCGAGAGCGGCGCGATGACGAGGAGGTCGGCGTCGAGCAGGTGCGGATAGAGCTCGCGCGGGCTCTCCCGGCGCGCGAGCGCCTCGAAGGTGCGCGCGGTGACGAACCCCTCCGCCCCGTCCGTGAGCACGGGCGTGACCTCGTGTCCGGCCTTGACGAGCAGCCGGCAGAGCTCGCAGCTCTTGTAAGCGGCGATCCCGCCGGTCACCCCGAGAATCACGCGGGCCATCACCTCATTGTGCCGAGCCGCCCCCTGTCCGGCGAGTTCTCAGGCCGTTTGTCTCCGAGAGCCGCGTCCGAGCAGACGGGTTCGTGAGCGCCAGATCGGCCACGTCCCGCTTGCAAAGCTTCCAGTGTGCTCTAGGCGTGCTGAGCAGGCATTTCCTGCGATTTCCCGTCCCGAACGGCCAGTTTCGGTGTCTGACACCGGGTCATGTCCTTGTCGGCCATCGCCTGTGCTGGACAGCCCGTGGTCATGGTGGCGGGCCGAGGACCTTGGTAGGGAGATCGGCGAGAATCGCTCCGTGGAGATCGTTCGGGTGCTGACCGAGCGAAGGACTCAGCTCGTCGACGTCACGGCTGACGTCAGGAATGCCGTCGCGCGCAAAGAGGGAGCTCTGGCGACAGTCTTCTCGCCACACACAACGGCGGGCGTCGTCGTCCAGGCTGCCGGCGACGGTGCAGCGAAGGTGGCCGCCGACCTCGAGACGGCCTTCGAGCGGCTCGTCGACGAGACGCAACCGTGGCAGCACACGTCCGAAGGCGACCGCAACCCCTGGGCGCACGTCCGCGCGGCTCTCGCCGGATCGTCGGCGACCGTCCCGCTCGTCGACGGCGAACTCGCGCTCGGCAGGCTCCAGGCGATCTACCTGTGCGAGTTCGACGGCCCGCGCGAGCGCGAGCTTCGGATCGTCGTCACGTGAGAACGGTCGTAAGCTCAGCCTCGTGACGAACCTGTCGGATCCGACGGACAAGTCGCCTGACGGTCTCCAAGTAGTGCGCGTTGGCGAGCGAGCCGGTGCCGACTACCTGGGCGCGAGCGTGTATCAGCTCGATCCGGGAGACGAGATGGTCTTTCACTACCACGTGCAGCGCGAGGAGCTCCTGATCGTCCTCGACGGGCCGTTGAGCCTGCGGACGTCGGAGGGTTGGGAGGCGCTTCCGACGGGAGAGGTAGTCGCGTTTCCGCGTGGCGAGCGGGGCGCTCACGGTTTCCGCAACGACAGCGACGAGCCAGTGCGCGTCCTCGTCGTCAGCGAGCAGAACGCTCCCAACGTGAGCGTCTATCCGGACACGAACCAGATCGGCGTGTTCGACGCTGCGCGACGATCTGAACGCCGCTTCGGCGCGCTCTTCGACGTCGCTGACGCGGTCGCCGACTACGGCGGCAGGGCGAAACTTGTCCCGCCGGCGCCTGGGCCGAGGCAAGACGGCCGATAGCACCAACCCCATCCCGCTCCGCATCTGCCGAGGCAGATGGAAGCGGCCGCGTCATGCGGCCGCGGCGATGCCGGTGGAAGCGCGTGAGCCGCAGGGCCGGAGGCCCGAGGCTTTCACGTGCCGGCTAGGACGGGTACGCGTACTTGATCTTGCCCTCGGCGATCTCCTCGAGGGCCAGCGTCAAGTAGTTCTTCGAGCGCGACTCGACGAGCGGCGGGAGCTCCTCGAACGTGCCTTCGCCGAGCTGATGGTGGTAGTTGTTGATCTGCCGCGCGCGCTTGGCGGCGACGATCACGAGCGCGTAGCGGCTGTCGACATTGCCGAACAGCCGATCGATGCGGGGCTGGATCATGCGGCCATGCTACCGATCGTCGCGGTCTGTCCGGACAGCCGCGACGATCGCGACCAGTTCGTCCACCGCCCGGTCGACGTCGTCGTTCTCGACGACGTGGTCGAACAGGCTCGCCTGGAGCAGCTGGCTCTCCGCGAGATCGAGCCTCTCGCCGATCTCCCCGGCGCTCTCCGTCGCGCGTTCGCGCAGCCGGCGCTCGAGCTCCGCTCGTGGTGCCGTGACGAAGACGGTGACGACGCCGGGCATCTCCTCGGCGACCTTCAGTGCCCCCTCGGTCTCGAGCTCGAGGACGGTGATCTTCCCCCCGCGGCCGATCCGCTCGACCTCGGTGCGCAGCGTCCCGTACCGCTGGCCCGAGACGTACGTGATGTGCTCGAGGAACTCGCCGTTCGCGACCCGGCGGGCGAAGTCCGCTTCGGACAGGTAGTAGTAGTCGCGTCCCTCGACCTCGCCGTCGCGGCGCAGGCGTGTCGTGGCGGAGACGGCCAGCTCGAGCTCGGGCGCGCGCGGCAGCAGCGCGCGGATCAGGGTGCCCTTGCCGGCTCCCGACGGGCCGGTGATGACGAGCACGGGCGCGATCTCACCTCCGGAGTCGCCTCGTCGCCTTCTCAAGCCGAGGACTCCGGCGAGTCCGCCTCTACCGGCTGAAGAGGCCAATCAGCTCGGTGCGCTGGCGTTCGGAGAGCCCGCCTACCGTCTTCGACTCGCTGATGCGGCACTGGTTCAGATACCGCTTCGCCTTCACCTGGCCGAACTTGGGTACGGCCATGAGCATGTCGAGGACCTTCGCGGTCGAGACGTATTCGGGAGGGTCGCGCAGGATGTCGTCGATGCGCATCTGCCCGAGCTTGAGAATCCTTCTTGAGCTGCGCCCGCTTGACGCGGATGTCGTTGGCTCTCCGGAGAGCGTCCATCCGCTGATCGAGTGAACGGGACGGCGCCTGGCTTTGAGTCTTGGACGCGGCCATAGGCAGGGCGTCGATACTAACACCGACGCAGAGGCGTTCTGCAACCCCTTCGGAGAGTCGCTCAGGCGCTCGCCGGACCTGCGAGGACCGGGCCGCGGAGGGCGATGCCGCCGGTATGGGCAACGCCGCGGACGGTGTCGAGAGAGTCCAGGCCGAGCCGCTCGAGCTCGCCGTCGAGCTCGGCTCGAATGCGTCGCGGCGCGTCCGGATCGGCGAAGAGGACTGTTCCGAGCGCGACGTGCGTAGCGCCCGCGGCGACGAGCTCGAGCACGTCGCGGCCGGTCGTCACGCCGCCCATGCCGACGATCGGAAGGTTGGTTGCCCGCCGGCAGGCGAAGACGGCGGCGAGCGCGATCGGCTTCAGTCCGGATCCCGAATAGCCGCCCGCGCCGTTCGCGAGCACGGGTCGCAGCGTGCGCTCGTCGAGTGCGAGACCGCGCATCGTGTTGACCAGCGAGAGCCCGTCCGCGCCTGCCGCGTCGACGGCCCTGGCGACCTCGGCGACGTCCCACGCGGCCGGCGAGAGCTTGGCATAGAGCGGCAACGACGTCGCGGCGCGGCAGGCGGCGACGATCTCGGCGGCCGACTCGGGCGCCTCGTCGACGTTCGGGCACGAGAGGTTGAGCTCGACGGTCACGTCCTCGAGCCGCTCGCACGTCTCCGCGTACTCGCGCGCTGAGAAGCCGCCGACCGACACCCACAGCGGAAGGCTGAGCTCACGCAGCCGGGGCAGCGTCTCGGCGAAAAAACGGTCCCGGCCCGGGTTCGCGAGGCCGATCGAGTTCAGCATCCCGGCGCTCGTCTCGGCGATGCGCGTCGGTGCGTTGCCGGGGCGCGGCAGCGGCGTGACCGTCTTCGTCACGAAGGCGTCGAGCTGTCGTACCACTTCGGGTGCGGTCAGCGCGTCGAGGCAGCCGGAGGCGTTAAGCAGCACGGAGAACCGGCCCCTCCACGCAGAGGCGCTTCCACTCGCCGCCGATCTCGACCGCGCACCCGTAGCAGCCCCCGTAGCCGCAGGCCATCGGCGCCTCCCACGCGAGCTGGGCACCCGGGCAGAGGGCACGCACCGCGTCGAGCATCGGCTCGGGGCCGCACGCGAGCACGTCATGTCCTTCCAAGCAACACTGTGTTACAAGGATCGGGTCGACGACGACCTCGGCGCCTGGGAGCAACGCGGCCGCCTCGGCATGGGCCTCGGTTCGGAAGCCGAGCACGGCCGGCGGTGCCCCGAGCACCTCCGCGAGGTACGGCAGCGGCGCGATCCCGATCCCCCCGCCGACGAGCAGCGGGCGGTCGACGTCGAGGTCGAACCCGTTGCCGAGCGGACCGAAGACGGCGAGCTCGTCGCCGGGGTCGAGCCCGCAGAGCGCGCGGGTGCCGGGGCCGATGGGGTCGATCAGGAACGCGAGCTCGCCGGGGGGCGCCAGGCAGAGGCTCATCGGCCGAGGCAGTACGCGTCCGGGCGGCGAGAGCATGAAGAACTGGCCCGGCCGGCCGGGGTCGAGGTCGCCGCGCTCGACGCGCAGCAGCGTGTAGAGCCCGACCGGCTCCGTTCCGAGCACATGGAGCAACTTGCGCCTACGCATTACGCCTTCCGTCGCCGGCATCGAGCGACTGATTCGCGGGCGAAGTCGGGCTTGACCCGGCGAGAGCCCCCGCAACTGCCGTCTGAGAGCCGCCGTGAAGGAGGGGGCTCACGGGGGAACCATGGGTTTCCCCGTGCTGTGCCTCATGCCTCTCCTGGAGTGAGCGAGCTGCTTCGCCGCGGGCGCTCGCGATCGCTTGCGCCGCCGCGGCCGCCCCGGCGAGGGTCGTGATGCACGGGATGCGCGCACGCAACGCGGCCTCGCGGATCCGGTAGCCGTCACTGCGGGCTTCCGAGCCCTGCGGCGTGTTGACGACGAGGTCGCAGCGGCCGCGCCGGATGAGATCGACGACGGTCGCCTCGCCGGCTCCCGAGGACACCTTGGCGAGCGGCTCGACGTCGATGCCGGCGACGGCCAGAGCCTCCGCGGTTCCCTCCGTGGCGACGAGGTGGAAGCCGAGCCCGGCGAGCGTCTCGGCGACGGGGACGAGGGCCTGCTTGTCCGCATCCCGGACGGACAGGAACGCGGTGCCCTCGGACGGGAGCGGCCGGCCGGCGGCGCGCTCGGCCTTCGCGAACGCGCTCGGGAAGTCGAGCGCAAACGCCATCACCTCGCCGGTCGAGCGCATCTCCGGCCCGAGCACGGGGTCGCTGCCCGGGAAGCGCGCGAACGGGAGCACGGCCGCCTTCACGGACACAGGCCCGCGGTGCGGGCGGCCTGCACGGCGGCGCGGCAGGACGAGCTCGGAGACGCGTCCGCCGGCCATCAACCGGCACGCGGCGTCGACGAGGTTGACGCCGATCGCCTTGCTCGCGAACGGCACCGTCCGCGACGCGCGCGGGTTCGCCTCCAGCACGTACACCTCACCGCCCACGACCGCGAGCTGCACGTTGATCAGACCGACGACACCGAGCGCCGGTGCGAGCCGCTCGACGACGGCGCGGATCTCCGCCTCGTGCTCGGGCGCGAGCGAATGCGGAGGCAGCACGCAGGACGAGTCGCCCGAATGGACGCCAGCCTCCTCGACGTGCTCCATCACCGCCGCGACGTACGTCTCCTCGCCGTCGCAGAGCGCGTCGACGTCGATTTCGAGCGCGCCCTCAAGGAAGCGGTCGACCAGCACCGGGCCGGAGAGGTGCTCGAACGCCGCCTCGATCTGGTCCGGCCGGTAGCAGACGCGCATTGCGCGGCCGCCGAGCACGTAGGACGGGCGGACGAGCACCGGGTAGCCGATCCGTTCGGCGATCCAGATCGCGTCGGCCGCGTTCTGGGCCGTCCCCCACTCCGGACAGCGGATTCCGAGCTCGGCCATCAACGACCCGAAGCGCTCGCGGTCCTCGGCCAGGTCGACAGCGTCGAACGGCGTGCCGAGGATGCGGTAGCCGGCTCGCTCGACCGCGCGGGCGAGCTTGAGCGGGGTCTGACCCCCGAACTGGATGCAGACGCCGACCGGCTGCTCGCGGTCGAGCACGGCCAGAACCGCCTCCTCGTCGAGCGGCTCGAAGTAGAGCCGGTCGGACGTGTCGTAGTCGGTCGAGACGGTCTCCGGGTTGCAGTTGACCATCACCGACTCGAAGCCGAGCGCGCGGAACGACTGCGCCGCGTGGACGCAGCAGTAGTCGAACTCGATGCCCTGGCCGATGCGGTTCGGGCCCGAGCCGAGGATGACGACCGAGCGGCCGGGCTCGGGCGGCTCCTCGTCCCGTTCGCCGCGCGTGGAGTAGAAGTAGTTCGAGCCGGCTGCGACCTCGCCGGCGCACGAGTCGACGCGGCGGTAGGCCACGTCGCCTTCGGGGCGCGGCGCCTCCAGCTCTCGCGCGAACCACGGGTGCAGGTTCTCGGGCCGCCACTCCGGGTCGATCTCGAGCCCGCGCCTCGCC
>CAVZNV010000005.1:0-73999 GCA_963776735.1 uncultured Actinomycetes bacterium | reverse complement strand
ATCGCCGCGATCGTGGACTGGCTGCTGACGTTCCACGGCGAGTAGTTCGACCCGTCGATGAAGAAGAGCCCGACGGTGGACATGAACGCGAGCGCGAAGAACTTGACACCGTCGTGATCACCTGGATCGAGCCCATGTTCTTGACGCCCGAGAGGTTGACGTAGGCCGGCAGCCAGAGCCCGACGAGGACGAGCAGGATCGACGCCCAGGTCTGGTGCTCTTGTTGACGAAGTGCTCGACGTAGAGCACCCAGCCGACCGCAATGGCGGCGTTCCCGGCCCAGGCGGTGATCCAGTCGACCACGCGTTCATGAACCCGAGCGGGTTGCCGAAGCCGACCCGCGCGTACGCATACGGGCCGCCGTCGGCGGGCAGGCGCCGGGCGAGCGCGCCGAAGAGGATGGCGAGCACGAGCGCGCCGACCGTGGTCAGCGCCAGCGAGACGAGCGTGATCGGGCCGTACGGCGCGAGCGACGTCGGCAGGTTGAAGATGCCGACGCCGATGATCGAGCCCATGATCAGCGCGATCGCGGCCGGCAGGCCGAACTTCCGTGCGGACTCCTCCTTCGTCACCGGCGCAGCCGGAGGGGCGACGTCGCTTATGACACGGCCACCTTGTCGGCGCGACCGTCGTGCCTGCCTCGCCGGCCAGGAGCGCCTGCGTGTCGTTGATCGAGCCGATCACGGCGCGGCCGCCGGTCTGCTGCACGAACTGGCAGGCCGCCTTCACCTTCGGGCCCATCGAGCCCTCGGCGAACTCGCTGCCGAGGAGCTCGCCGGTGTCGCGCGGCTGATCAGCTTCTGCTCGGCAGTGCCCCAGCTGGAGTAGACGCCGTCGACGCCGGTGACGATCGCGAGCAGGTCGGCCTCGAGGTCGGTGGTGAGCAGGGCGCTCGCGAGGTCCTTGGCCCGATCACCGCCTCGATCCCGACCAGCCTGCGGCCGGCCGGAACCGGCTCGTCCGTGTACATCACGGGGATCCAGCCGCCGCCCGCGCAGATGACGACGCAGCCCTGATCGAGCAGGATGCGGATTGTTCCCAGCCCGAAGATGCGCTGCGGGAGCGGGGAGGGGACGACACGGCGCATGCTGTCGCCGTCCGGCTTGAACGTCCAGCCCTTCTCGGACTTGAGCTCGTTCGCCTCCTGCTCGGTGTAGACCGGCCTGATCGGCTTCGTCGGGTTCCCGAACGCGGGTCGTTCGGATCGACTTGATCGTCAGGAGCGTGGCGAGCGGCTTCTCGAACGGCAACAGATTCCCGAGCTCCTGCTGGATCAGGTAGCCGATCATCCCCTCCGTCTGCGCGCCGAGGAGGTCGAGCGGAGGCGGCCACGTCCGTGTACGCCGCGCCCTGGAGTGCGAGCAGCCCGACCTGTGGACCGTTCCCGTGCGAGACGACGAGCTCGTGGTCGAGCGCGACGGGCGCGAGCGCGGCGCAGGCCGTCCGGGCGTTCTTGCGCTGGTTCTCCGCCGTCAACGGCTCGCCGCGGCGAAGCAGCGCGTTGCCTCCGAGTGCGACGACGACGCGCAACGTCAGGACCCGAGCGTGGCGACCATGACCGCCTTGATCGTGTGCATGCGGTTCTCGGCCTCGTCGAAGACGAGCGACGCCGGCGACTCGAAGACGTCCTCGGCCACCTCGAGGCTGTCCAGCCCGAACTTCTCGAGATCTCCTTGCCGACCTCGGTGTCCGTGTTGTGGAACGCCGGCAGGCAGTGCATGAACTTCACGTCCGGATTGCCGGTCAGCTCCATCTTCTCGGCGTTCACCTGATAGGGGAGCAACAGCGCGATGCGCTCCTTCCAGACGTCGTCGGGCTCGCCCATCGAGACCCAGACGTCGGTGAGCAGGAAGTCGGCCTCCTTGACCGCCTCGGCCACGTCCTCGGTGATCAGGATCGTCGCGCCGGTCTCGGCCGCCGTGTCCTCGGCGAGCTTGACGATCTCGTCCCGAGGCCAGAGCGACTTCGGCGACGCGATCCGCACGTGCATGCCGAGCTTCGCACCGCCGACGAGGTAGCTGTCGGCCATGTTGAAGCGGGCATCGCCGAGATAGCAGAACACGATCTCCTCGTCCTGCTTGTCCGAGTGCTCGCGAAAGGTGAGGAAGTCGGCGAGTATCTGCGTCGGGTGCCGCTCGTCGGTGAGGCCGTTGTAGACGGCACGCCCGAGTACTGCGCGAGCTCCTCGGCGACGTCTTGCGCGAAGCCGCGGAACTCGATCGCGTCGTACATGCGGCCGAGCACGCGGGCCGTGTCCTTGGCCGTCTCCTTGTGGCCCATGTGCGAGCCGCTCGGGCCGATGAAGGTGACGTGCGCGCCCTGGTCGTGGGCGGCGACCTCGAATGAGCAGCGGGTGCGCGTGGAGTCCTTCTCGAAGATCAGCGCGATGTTCTTGCCGGTGAGCTTCTGCTCCTCGCGGCCTTCCTTCTTCGCCGCCTTGAGCTCCGCCGACAGGTCGAGCAGGTAGCGGATCTCGTCGGGGGTGAAGTCGGCCAGCTTGAGGAAGCTTCGGCCTCGCAAGTCGGTGACTGTACTCATCACTGGGCTCCTTTCAGGGGTCGCGGACGACCGGACAGGTCATGCAGTGGCCGCCTCCTCGGCCCCTGCCGAGCTCCGAGCCGACGATGGCCCGGACCTCGATGCCCGCCTTGCCGAGTTTCACGTTCGTCGCTTCGTTGCGCTCGTAGCCGACGACGACGCCGGGACGCAAGGCGACGACGTTGTTGCCGTCGTCCCACTGCTGGCGCTCCGCCTCGAACTCGTCGCCGCCGGTCGTGACGACCTTCAGATGACTGATGCCGAGCTGCTCCTTGACGACGTCCAGGAACGAGTGCTCCGAGACCTCGGCCCTGACGCCGCCGTCGCCGTCCGGGGTGAACAGGATCGGGAGGATCTGGTCGACGACCGGCTGGTAGATCGTGACCACGTCGCGGTCGCAGAAGGTGAAGACCGTGTCGAGGTGCATCGCGGCCCGCTCGCGCGGCATCTGCGCGGCGACCACGAGCCGCGCAGCCTTCCTGGCGAACATGTTCTTCGCGAGGATGCTCACCGCCTTCGCGGTCGAGCGCTCGCCCATGCCGATCAGGACGACGCCGTCGCCCGCAGGCATCATGTCGCCCCCTTCGATCGACGCCGTCCCCCAGTTGTGGTCGAAGCCGCCGTACCAGGTGTCGAACTCGACGTCGGCGAAGCGCGGATGGAACCGGTAGACGGCCTCCAGGTTCAGTGTCTCGTGCTGCCGGGCGGGCCAGAACATCGGGTTGATCGAGACACCGCCGTAGAGCCAGGCGCTCGTGTCCCGCATGAACAGCTGATTCGGCAGGGGAGGGAGCACGAAGTCGGTCGGCTTCATCGCGCGGCCGATCGTGCTGCGGATGTCGTCCGGCAGCTCCTGTTCCGTCAGCCCGCCCGTGAGGATCGTGGCCAGGTCCGCAGCGGGCAGCCCGCGCGCCCATTCGGTCAGCGGCTCCGAGAAGATCGCCGTCACCTCCTCGGGACGGAAGCGGCGCTCCAGGATCCACTCGCGCGCTTTCTTGTGCTCCATCGTCTCCGCCAGCAGCTCGTGGAAGAGCAGCACCTCGACGTCTTCCTCGCGCATCAGGTCGACGAAGGCGTCGTGCTCCTGCCGTGCGCGCCGCACCCAGATCACGTCGTCGAACAGGAGCGCCTGGCAGTTCGTCGGCGAGAGGCGCTCGTGTGCGATGTCCGGCCTGTGCACCATGACCGTGCGCAGCTGGCCGACCTCCGAGTGGACGCCGAGCGCGGTCTGGGTGGCAGTGCTCATGCGGTCTCCTTCCCCCTGGGTCACACGTCTGCGGGTTTCGCGTCCCCGCGGAACTGGCTCATGTAGAGCCCGTAGTAGAAGCCCTTGGCCGCCATCAGCTCGTCGTGCGAGCCGACGTCGACCACGCGGCCCGCGTCGATGGCGACGATCACGTCGGAGTCGCGGATCGTCGAGAGCCGGTGGGCGATCACGAAGCTCGTCCGGCCCTTCATCATCGTCGTCAGCGCGACCTGGAGCGCCTTCTCCGTGCGCGTGTCGACGCTCGACGTCGCCTCGTCGAGGATCAGCACCGGCCGGTCGGCGAGGACGATCCTGGCGATCGTGATCAGCTGCCGCTGGCCCTGGCTCAGGTTCGAGCCGCCGCCGGAGAGCACGGTCTCGTAGCCGTCCGGCAGGCGCGTGATGAACCCGTGCGCGCTCGCTCCCTTGGCCGCCTCGATGCACTCCTCGTCGGTCGCGTCGAGCCGCGCGTAGCGGATGTTGGCCATGACCGTGTCCGAGAACAGGTACGGCTCCTGCAGCACCATCCCGACGAGCTTCCGCAGGCTCTCCGTCTGCACGTCGTAGATGCTCGAGTCGTCGAGCTTGATGTCGCCCGCCTGGATGTCGTAGTAGCGGGTGATGACGTTGATGATCGTGCTCTTGCCGGCTCCGGTCGGGCCGACGAGCCCGATCTTCTGGCCCGGCTTCGCCTCGAGCGTCACGTCGTGGAGGATCGGGACGCCGGGGACGTACGAGAAGTCGACGTGATCCATGGTGACGTGACCCTGCACGGTGGTCATGTCCTGGGCGTTGGGCCGATCCGTGATCTCCGGCACCTCGTCGAGGATCTCGAACACGCGGGTCGCGCCGGCGCCTGCCTGCAAAGCCATGTTCAGGATCTGGGCGAACTGGTTCAGCGGCCGGGCGAACATCCGGGCGAAGATGAAGAACGAGGCGACCGTGCCGATGTCGACCGTGCCCTTGATCGACAGCCAGCCGCCGGCGAGCGCGACGAGCGCGACGTCGAGGTTGGAGAGCATCGCGGAGAGCGGCATCGCCGTCAGCGCGACGAAGTTGGCGTGCTGGCCGGCGTCGCGTGCCTCCTCGCTGAGTTGCGCGAGCTTCTGCACGGCCATCGGCTCGACTCGGTAGGCCTTTACGGTGCGGTCGCCGGTGATCAGCTCCTCGGCCGTCCCGTTGAGCGCGCCGGTGCGTTCCTGCAGCGTCGCGAACGCGGGGCCGGAGCGGTGCGATGTGAAGCTCATCATCGCGACCACGACCGGTGCGACCAGCATCACGACGAGCGAGAGCTGCCAGCTGACGATGAACATCAGCACCGTGGTGATCACGAGCGTGAAGACCGAGTTGATCGCCGGGTAGAGGCCCTTGTCGAAGAGCTGGCCGACAGAGTCGAGGTCGTTCGTGATCCGGCTCATCAGGTCGCCGATCGGCTGCTTGTCGAAGAAGCGCAGGGAGAGCGTCTGCGTGTGCTCGAAGATCTCGCGCCGCAGCCGGTACATCGCGTCCTGCGCCGCGACGGCGAGCACACGCCCGCCGTACCACATCGCCACGAACCCGCCGGCGGCGAGGACGAGCATCACGACGAGCTGCCAGGCGAGCTCGCCCTTGTCGCCGTGCGCGATGGGGCCGTTGATGACGATCCCGACCATCACCGCGGGAAGCAGGCCCATCAGCGTGCCGAGGAAGCTGAGGACGATCGCGATCGCAAGCTGCTTCGGGTTGTGCCAGAGGTAGTGCATGAGCCGTCGCAACGGCTTGCCCGCGGCCGGCTTCAAAGCAGGTGAGAGGGTCGTCTCAGGCATTGGCGGGCGCCGGGCCGAGCTGGGATTCGTAGATCGAGCGGTACTCCTGGCTCGAGGAGAGCAGCTCCTTGTGGCTGCCTTTGGCGACGATGCGGCCCTCCTCGAGCACGACGATCACGTCGGCGGTGAGGACGGCGCTGATCCGCTGGGCGACGAGGAAAACGGTGCTGTCGCCCATGAGCTGCTTGATCGCGTCCTGCACGCGTCCTTCGGTCGCCACGTCGAGCGCGCTCGTCGTGTCGTCCAGGATCAGGATCTTCGGGCGGCGGACGAGCGCCCGCGCGATCGACAGCCGCTGCCGCTGGCCGCCGGAGAAGTTCGCACCGCGGCGCTTGACCTCGCCCTGGTAGCCGTCGGGGCGGTCCTCGACGAACTCGGCCGCCTCGGCGGCGTGCGCCGCGGTGACGACGTCGACGCTCTCGCCCGAGACTTCGCCGAAGCGGAGGTTCTCCTCGATCATCCCGCTGAACAGGCTCGGCTGCTGGATCGCCGGAGTCACCGCCGCCAGCACGGACTCCTTCGTCACGTTGCGGACGTCGACGCGGTCGATCGTGACTCGCCCCTCGGTGACGTCGTAGAAGCGGGCGATCAGGTTCACGAGCGTCGACTTGCCCGAGCCGGTGGCGCCGAGGATCGCGACCACCTGGCCCGGCTCGGCGACGAGGTCGATGTTGCTCAGCACCGGCGTCGGGTTCGGCTTCCCGTCCCGGTCGAGGTACGAGAAGCTGACGTTCTCGAACGCGACCCGGCCTTGCACCGGGCCGCCGACCGCCTCGGGCAGCGTCGGAGCGGCTTCCTTGTCCTGAACGTCCGGGACCTCTTCGAGCACCGCCAGCACGCGCCCGACGGACGAGTCGGCCGACGCCATCTGCGGCAGCAGCACCGACAGGAGGACGAGCGGGATCATCACCGCGACCATGTAGTTGAGGAGTACGAAGACCGAGCCGAGCTCGATCGTCCGGTCGATGACGAGGATGCCGCCGACCCAGAGCGCGCCGGCGAGGCCGAGGTTGACGACGAGGAGCAGCGCCGGGTTGAGGAAGGCCGCCGAGCGCTGCGCTCCCGTCGCGGCGTCCTGGAGCTCCTTGTTCTGCCCGTCGAACCGGGCGTTCTCGTAGTCCTGGCGGACGAAGGCCTGCACGACCCGGACGCCGGCCATGTTTTCCTGCAGCACCTGGTTCAGGCCGTCGAACTTCGCCAGGACCGCGCGGTAGAGCGGCGCGCCCTGGCGCTGGTAGTAGCCGAGGACGAGGATGACGAGCGGCAGGAAGACGAGCATCACGAAGGCGAGCCGAACCTCGATCCAGAACAGGATCAGGACGGCGCCGACGATCATCAGCGGGGCCCGCAGCAGGGTGGTGATGCTGCTCGTCGTCATGACACGGACCTGGTTCACGTCCGTCGTCAGCCGCACGAGCAGGTCGCTGGTCTCGAGCCGGTCGATGTTGCCCCAGGACAGCTTCGAGATCCGGTCGTACATGCCGACGCGCAGCCGATGGCCGACCTGCTCGCCGAGCTTGGCCGCGTACCAGGCCACCGCCGTCGCGAAGAGCATGCTCGCGACCGAGAAGATCGCCATGTAGAACGACCCGCGGATGACGGCGTTGATGTTCCCCTTGAGGATCCCGTCGTTGACGATCGCCCTGATCGCCTGCGGGATGAACAGGTCGAAGACGACCTGCCCGACGAGAGCCGCCTGCGAGAGGATCAGCCAGCGGCGGCCTCTCGGGTCTGCCCAGATGGCCGCGAGCAGCCTGCGGAGGTTGTCTGCGCGCACCGCCCCGTATTTGTGCGGCACGCCCAGCGGGAGGCATCACCCGAAGCGGGTGAACCGCCTGGGCTAGACCGGTTTGAGCTTGCCGCTCGCGACCGCTTCGTTGAACGCGTTCGCGGTCGCGGGGCCGAAGCGGCCGTCCGCCGTCACGCCGAGGTCGGTCTGCAGCTTCTGCACCGCCGCCGTCGTGGCCGCGCCGTACACGCCGTCGATCGGGCCGGTGTAGTAGCCGTACTCGGCCAGCGCGGTCTGGATCTCGACGACGACGTAGTGCCCCTTCTTGCCGAGCGCGTGATGAGTCTCGGGGCCGTAGATGCCGTCGGATGTGACGCCGAGCGCGGTCTGCATCTTCTTCACGCCGTCGGTCGTCGCGGGTCCGTAGATCCCGTCGATCGCGCCCGAGTAGTAGCCGAGCTTCGTCATCACCCGCTGCAGCTCGGCGACGGCGGGGCCGGTCGGAGTCGAGGGCGTCGAGGTGGTCGAGGTCGGCGCGGTGACGGTCACCGTGACCGTCGTCGTCGACCCGCCCGAGCCGCAGGCGGCGAGCACGCCGACAGCCAGGACGGCCGCGGCGGCGGGGACAACGAGCCGACGGATAGTCACGACGCGCACGAATCTAGAACGCGTCGAGCGCGGCTTCCTCACCTCGACGGGATGAAACCGCGTGAGTGCGCGCCACCGTCTAGGGTCGACCCCGTTGGGCGGGAGCGCGGACACCGGGGCGGCGGCCCCTGCCGGGGAGCAGCCGCACGGAATCGCCCGCTACGTGCCGGTCGTCGGCTGGCTGCCACGGTACGAGAAGCGCTGGTTCCGCGGCGATCTCGCCGCCGGCATCGCCGTCACGGCGCTGATCGTCCCGAAGAACCTCGGCTACGCCGGCATCGCGCACGTTCCGCTCCAGAACGGTCTCTATGCGGCAGCGGCAGGCGCGCTGATCTACGCGCTCTTCTGCACCTCGCGTCAGATCTCGACCGGTCCGAGCTCGTCGCTCGCAGCGGTGGCCGGCGGTGCGGTCGTCGTGACCGGGCTCGAGGGCGACGCCGCCGCACAGCTCGTCGCCGCGATCGCGCTCGTCACCGGACTGCTGTTCCTCGTCCTCGCCGTGTTCAAGCTCGGCCGGATCGCGCAGTTCCTGTCCAAAGCCGTCGTCACCGGCTTCCTCGCGGGCGCGGCAGTCGACGTCGTCATCGGCGAGCTGCCGAAGCTGACCGGGACGTCGGCGGACGGCGTCAACGCCTGGCAGGAGCTCTCGTCCTGGGTCCGCTCGCTCGACCAGATCCACTGGACGACGTTCGTCGTCGGGCTCGTCTCGCTGGGCGTCGTCTTCGGCCTGCGCGCGGTCGCACCGTCGGTGCCCGGCGCGCTCGTGCTCGTCGTCGGCGGGCTGCTCGCGTCGTACGCGTTCGACCTCGACGCGCACGGCGTCGCGCTCGTCGGTCACGTGCCGAGAGGGCTCCCGTCGTTCGCGTTTCCGGACACGGACGTGTTTCGCCATCACGCCGCCTCGATCGTGGCAGCCTCGGTCGCCCTGCTCCTGATCGGCTTCTCGCAGACGGCCGGCGATGCGCGCGCGTTCGCGACCAGGCATCGCTACCGCGTCGACATCGACCAGGAGTCGGTCGCTCAGGGCATGGCCAACGTCGGCGCCGGGCTGTTCCAGGGGATGCCGGTGTCGACGAGCCTCTCCGCCAGCTCGCTGAACGAGTCGGCCGGCGCGAGCACGCCCCTCGCGTCGCTGATCACGGGCGGGCTGATGCTCCTGACGCTGGTCGCGCTGGCACCGCTCTTCTCGCAGCTGCCGAAGCCCGTCCTCGCCGCCCTGATCATCGACGCGGTCGTGTTCGGGATGATCGACCTGAAGGAGCTGAAGCGGCTCTACCGGGTGAAGCGGGTCGACTTCTGGATCGCACTGGCCGCGATCGCCGGGGTGATCCTGGCCGGTGTGCTGGCGGGTGTCGTGATCGGCGTCGTCCTCTCGCTCGGCTGGCTCGTCTACGTGACGACCGCGCCGACGATGCCGCTGCTCGGGCGAAAGGCCGGCTCGCACGCGTACCGGGAAGCCGATGAGCATCCGGCCGACGAGCAGTTTCCCGGGATCGCCGTCGTCCGGCTCGACGGCGGGCTCTTCTTTGCGACCGCGGACGCGCTTCACGACCGGCTGCGCGAGCTCAGGCACACGAGCGTGCCGCCGGTCCGCGCGGTCATCCTCGACCTCGAGGGAGTCGACTTCGTCGACTCCCAGGGCTCGGCCAAGCTGAACGAGCTACTCGACCTCTACGCCGACAAGGACGTCTCGCTCAGGCTCGCCCGCGTCAAGACGAGCGTCCGCCCGGTCCTCGCGGCCGACGGCGTGCTCGACCGGCTCGGCAAGGAGCGCATCCACGGCGACGTGGACGACGCCGTCCGCGCCGAGCTGGCCGCCGGTCGCTAGATGGTTGATGCCACGAGATGGTGCTCCTCGGGGCGTGGGTTGGCTGCTCTGGGGCGTGAAGCGCACGTCTGGCGGAGGCCGGCTTGGCCGGGCTCTGCCGGGCGGGAGCGGCCCAGACACGCCAGACCGCGCAGCCGAGCGCGCGAGATCGTGGCATCAGGCATCTAGCCCGTCTTCGCGCCCCGGTCGCGGCGGCCGCGCCACCACCAGGCGAGGCCGCCCGCCAGGACGGCGAACGCGAGGACGGCGAACGCGACCCAGCCCCAGTCGGTGCTCGAGGGCTCCTCCTGCGTGGCGGTCGCGGCTGCTGCGCCCGCGGCTGCGGCGGCGCCGGCGTTGGAGGCGGTCGACGTGACGGTCGAGGCGACGGTCACCGTCGTACCGGGGATGGTCGACGTCACCGTCTGCGTCTCCGGCGGGAACGCGGGGGCGGAGGGTGCGGTCGACGTGACGGTGACGGTCGACGGCTCCGGCGCCGGGTGTGTGGTCGTCACGGTCTGCGTCGGACCCGGCTGCGTCACCGTGATCGTGGCGGTGCTCGGAGGAAGTCCGGCGGTCGTCACGGGCGCCGTCGGCAGCGCGACGGTCGGCGTCGAGTGCGTCGGCACCGTCTCGGTGGTCGTCGCCTCCGTCGTGCTCGTGACCGTCGCTTCGGTCGTGGTCGGCGTGGGCGCCGTCGTGGTCGGAACCGTGCGGCTGACCGAGGGCGTGCCCAGAGTCCCCTGCGCCTCGCCCGAGCCGCCGCCACAGGCAGCGAGCCCGGCGGCGAGCACGGCCGCCGCCGGCAGGAGAGCGATCCGGGCCGGTTTCACTGCCCGATCCGACCACTTCGAGCCGGGCGGCACATCATCCGATGCGGACGAATGCCGCGAGTGGGGCCCGGCACACCTCCCGGGCCCCACTCGCAGATCGCTAGCCCTGCGTCGCGACCTGGACGAGTCGCGTGCCTGCCACGCCGGCCAGCGTCGGGTCGCCCTGGCGGTACGCCTTGACGTAGAACTGGACGCTGTAGCCGGTCTTGAGCGGGAAGTCGGAGCGGGGCGTGATCGTGTAGATCACGGTCCCGTTCGAGTCGGTCGCCGCGTCCGTCGGCGTCGACGTCACGATCGGCGTCGAACGGAAGAACACGAACGCGCCGCGCACGAGCTTGCCCTTCGTGTCCGTGATCTTGATCTTGACCGTGATCGGCTGGCTCCTCGACGTGACCGGGTTCGGCGAGAAGCTGACGGTGTCGACGACGAGCTTGTCGCCGGCGACGAGCGAGGTCACGGGCACCGAGCTCCCGTTCCCGCCACCGCCACCTCCGCCGCTCGAGTTGCTGACGACGTCGGTCGGATCCGAGAGCCCTGCGGTCTGGCCCGCGCTGTTCGTCGCGAACACCTTCACCCTGACGCGCTTGCCGACGTCGCTCGCGGCAACGGTGTACGTGTTGCCGGACGCGCCGTTCACCGGGCAGGACGTGAGGTTGCTGTTGCAGGACTGCCACTTGAACGTGTACGAGATCGGCTGGTTGCCCTTCCACTGGCCGGTCGTCGCGGTCAGCGTCTGCCCGACGATGGCCTGGCCCGTGATCGTCGGAGCCATGACCTCGACCGGAACGCCCGGCTTGGCCGGGACGACCGCGGTCGCGTTCGCGCGCGCCGTTGTCTTCCCGTCCGTGTTGGTCGCCGTGACGTCGAGGCGGAGCGTGCGGTGCTCGTCGGCGTTGACGACGGTGTACGTCTTCCCCGTGGCGTTCGTGATCTTGCCGCAGCCCTCGCCGTTGTCGTTGCAGCGGAGCCACTGGAGCGTGAACGAGATCTGCGGCGGTGCGCCCGTCCAGGATCCGTGGTCGGCGTTCAGGATCGTTCCCACCTTGATCGGGTGCACGTACAGGATCGACGGTTCGACGGTGTTCTTCGGGACGGCCTGTCCTCGGCCCGTCGCGGTCGTTGCGGCGACCAGAGCGATGACGGCACCGAGGACGACAGCTGTGCCCGCCAGCGCCGCTCTTGGCCTGCGAAGCATGCTCCACCTCCTCCGAAAATGGACTGGGCGCTGCCAGTGTTTGCGCGCCCCGTCACGAAGGCATCACCCAGGGTGGACGAAAAGGAGCGGCGGGCGCTTCCGGGCCCTCTCTCGGAAACGCCCGCCTGTCCGTGCAGGATCCACCGCCGCAGCGTCCGCTGCGTCGTCCCGATCGCATGAATCGATCGCGCTACGGGGTTGGCGCCGGCTCGAGCACGCTCGAGCGCGTGACGAGTCCGAGCTCGACCGCCCGCTGGATCGCCTCGCTGCGCGAGGAGGCGCCGAGCTTCCGGTAGGTGCAGATCGCCTGCGTCTTGACCGTGTTACGCGAGACGTTGAGGTGCTCGGCGATCTCGCGGAAGGTGAGGTGCGTGGTCAGGAGCGGCAGCAGGCGGCGCTCGGCCGGGGTTAGCTGCTCGCAGCCGCCGCCCGCGGGCCGCGCGCGCGCCTCGAGCTCCTCGGCGAGCGCGTCTGCCTCCGTCGTCAGTTTCCCGAGGTCGCGCCCCGAGGTGAGGAACTCGGTGACGAGTGCCGTGGCTCCGTCGAGGTCGGAGAGCCCGAGCCGTGCGCGCGCCGCCTGGACTCGGACCTGCGCGTTCAGCCACGGAAACGCGTCGGTCAGGCTCGGCAGCAGCCGCTCGACGCGGTCGAGATCGGCCCGGGCGCGAACCCAGTTTCCGTGCTGCACGGCGGCGTGCGCGCTCGCGGCGTAGACGATCGCGCTCGTCGAGTAGTCGTCGAGATGGGCTTCGCGCAGCGCGTCGCGCGCCTCGACGACCAGCGTCTCGGCGTCGTCCCAGCGCCCGTCGGCGCCGGCGAGGAGCGATCGCTCGGCGAGGGCGCAGGCGGCGGTCTCGGTCGCGTCGCGCGCCGTCGCGCTCGCGTGTGCCTGCACGAGCAGCGCGTCCGCCGAGCGCGTCTCGCCCCCGAGGGCGTGCGCGACGGCGAGCAGCAGCAGTGCGGCCGGGTGCCAGAGGCTCTTCGGAGCGAGCGTGGCGAACGAGAGCTCGGCGTCGCGGCGCATCTGCTCGATGCCCGAGGCGCACATCGCGGCGCGCAACATCGCCGACCAGGCCTCGAGCGGGCTGCCGTCCGGCATCGTCGTGTCGGCCGGAGCGCGCTCGGCGACGGCGGCCCACTGCTCGGCACGCGCCCGGCGGCCCTCCAGCCCGTAGACGAGCGCGCCGACCGCCGCGAGAGCCGGATGCCGCTCGAGCTCGGCGACGTCGAGCTCGTCGAGCCAACGCTCGACGGTCGCGAGCCGTCCGCCGTAGTAGAGCGGCAGGGCGCAGCGCTCGAGCAGCGCCGCGAACCGGTCGCGTTCGCCCGCGGCGCGCGCGTACTCGACGGCGCTCTGGATGTCGCCGTTCGCCTCGCACCACGCCGACGCGCGCGCGGCGAGCGTCCACGCGAGCTCGGGGCGGCTGCGGTCGAGCTCGGCCCGCAGCGCCTCGCGAAAGAGCCGCTGGAACCGGTACGAACGAGGCTTCGTGCTCGACAGCGGGATCAGGAAGAGGTTCGTTCGTGCCAATCGCTCGAGCGCCTCGGCCGAGCCGAGGCGGCGCAGCACGGCGTCGCAGATCGGGCCGGACAGCCGGTCGAGCACCGAGGCGCGCAGCATGAAGTCGACGTCCTCGTCCGGCAGGTAGGCGAGGTGCTCGGCCCGGACGTACTCGCTGACGAAGCGGTCCGAGCCGTGGAAGGCGGTCAGGCTGCCCGGCTCGCGCGTCGTCTGCGCGGCCAGCGCCGCGAGATAGACACCGGCGGGCCAGCCCTCCGTGCGAGCGGCGATCTCGGCCACGTCGGCGTCCGTGACCGAGATGCCGGTGCTCCGGAGGAGCAGGCCGGTCTCCTCCTCGGTCAGCCTCAGATCCTCGATCCCGAGCTCGATCAGCCGGCCCTTCGACCGGTACGGTGCCAGCGGCACGGGTGGCTGCGTGCGGCTCGCGAGCACCAGCCGCGCGGTCGGCGGAAGCTTCTCGACGAGGCGGCGGACGACGCCGAGGCTCTCCCTGGACTCGAGCAGGTGCAGGTCGTCGACGATCAGGACGAACGGCCCCGCGGCCTCGAGCGACCGGCCGAGCCGGCCGAGCACCGCCGACAGCGAGCTCCGCGGCTTGGCGAGCGCCTGGACGAGCTGCCGGTCGCAGGCGCCGATGCGGTTGAGCGCGAACGCGAGCGCGCTCAGCAGCGCGATCGGATCGTTGTCGCGCTCGTCGACGCTGAGCCAGGCGACCGGCTCCGGCGAGGGGTGCCAGAACAGGTCCCGCAAGCAGTGTCGTCTTCCCGTAGCCGGCCGGCGCGACCACGAGCGCGACGCCCGCGGGAGGGGTGGGCCGAAGCCGTTCGAGCAGCGCGCCGCGCGCGATCGTCCCCCCGCGGAGACGGGGCGGGCCGAGCCTGGAATCTGCAGTGGCCAGCGGATCGTGCGCGGCCAGAGCGGAGCCCGAGAACGCCATCAGCCGGAAAACCTTCGTCGCCGCAAATGCTCCTCTTTTCTCGCCGCGGCTCCCGGACAACGGGACCGGGCCGCGCCGCGATTCGACTCCCTCAGGGGCCGGGCTGCATCATCCGGTGGGGATGAGGTTCTCGGCATCGACGTCCGGCTCGACGAGACCGAGCCTGATCGCGCGCTCGACGGCCTCGCTCCGGCTCGACGCGCCGAGCTTGCGGTAGACGGAGATCGCCTGTGTCTTCACCGTGTTGCGCGACAGGTAGAAGCGCAGGCCGATCTCCCGGAACGACAGGTGGGTCGCGAGCAACGGCAGGAGGCGAAGCTCCGCCTGCGTGAGGCCGGCCGTTCTCGTGCTTCCGTTCGCTGGTTCGACGCGGAGCTCGGCCGCGAGCCGGCCGCGCTCGTCCGCGAGGACGCCGAGGTCGGTCGAGGCGAGGAGCTCGTCGAGCTTCGCAAGCATCTCGTTCGCTACCGAACTGCGCAGTGCCGCGTACCCCCACGCCAGCTCGAGGCGGGTCTGCGCCGCGAGCCACGGGAGCTCGCCGCTCAGGCTTTCGGCAAGCCGGCGAGCCCGGGCCAGCATCGTCCCGGCGTGCCCCGACGCACCGCGAAGCAGGTGCGAACGCGCGGCGGCTGCGAAGGTGAGCGCGCAGACCGGATAGGCGGCGAGCCCGTGGTGGTCGACGCACCCGAGCGCCTCGGCGAGCAGGGCGTCGGCGCCCGTGCGATCGCCTTCGCCGGCGCAGAGCAGCGCGCGCTGGGTGAGCGCGAGAACGCGCGTCTCGGTCACGCCGAGCTGCTCGGCCGTATCGACTGCGCGGGCGAGGACGGCGTCACCTTGCTCCTTCCGGCCGAGGAGGGCGTGGCCGGTGCCCTCGAGCAGCAACGCATACGCCAGCCACGGGTCGTCGTCGTCGAGCTCCGTCAGCGACGTCTCGGAGGTTGACAGCATCGTTGCCACACCGTCCCGGCAGCGGGCGGCCCGCACGAGCCTCCCGCTGGGATCGTCGCCGGTCAGTGCGAGCCGCTGCTCGGCCGTTCGCCCGTTGCCCCTCTGAGCGTGCATGCGTGCGGCGAAGGCGGCGAGGCGCGGCCGGCGCTCCAGCTCTCCCGTTCCCTCGAGCACGTCGAGCCAGCCCGAGAGCTCGGCGTCGCGGCCGGCGTTGTGGAGTGGCAGCGCCAGCTCGTCTTCGATGATCCTGGCCGCTCGCCCGGCGTCGCCGACCTCGAGCGCGCAGCGCATCGCGCTCTCCGCGTCACCCGCCGCTTCGAACCAGTCGGCCGCCCGCCGCTCCAGGAGCGGGACGAGGTCCGGCTCGAGCTCTTCCAGCTCGCTGCGGAGCTGCATGCGCATCGTCCGGTGATGGCGGAACGCCTCGCCGGCACGATCGAGCGGCACGAGGAACGGGGTCGCCGGGGCGAGGGCCGCGATCGCGCGCGACGAGTCGCGTCGTCCCAGAACTGCGTCGCAGAGCGGCCCGTCGAGGCGATCGAGGATCGAGGTGCGCCGCAGGAACTCGCGCTGCGCGCGGGGGAGGCCGTCCAGGAGCAGCAAGGCGTGCGCGTCGTCGGCGATCGCCACGGGCCAGCCCTCCGTCGCCCGCAGCAGCGCCGCGAGCTCGCCGTCCGTCTGTTCGAGGCCGCGCGACCGGAGCAGTGCACGCGCCTCGCGCCGTGTGAAGGCGAGATCGGCTGGGCCGAGCTCGATCAAGGCGCCGTTCGCCCGCAGCCGCGGGACCGAGGGAATCGGCAGCGTCCGCCCGGCGAGCGCCAGGGTCGAGCCGGGGGGCAGACGGCGGATGACGGCGGCGACCATGTCGGCCGCGTCCTCGTCGAGCAGGTCGGCGTCGTCCACGGCGAGGACGAAGGGTGCTCCGCCGTCGAGCGCGGCCGCGGCCACATCTGCGATCCGTTCGGCCTGCAACTCGGCGCCTGTCGTCTCGAGCTCGACGAAGGAGAACTGACGAGGATCGCGCGCCGCCCACTGCGCGAGCAGCGTCGTCTTGCCGTAGCCGTCCGGCGCGACGATCGCGGCGACGGGAAGCGAGGCAGCGGCGCGCAGCCGGTTGACAAGGGCGGTGCGCGAGACTTCGTCCGTCGCTGCCCGCGGCGCGCGAATCGATCCGCGCCCGTTTCCGACCAGGGGCGGGTACGTCAGTCGTCGAACGGGCTGTGCGGAAGCTCGAGAGGGCATCGAGCCACCTTCCTGGTTGGTTGCACTCCCGACGACGCGCTCTCCCCGCGCCGTCCCACGTATCTCTCCCAGGAACCGCCGGGGTTTTCGTCAGGGCCTCACCCGATCTGGATGAAGGTGTCCACCACCGCGCTTTGCGTGTTTCTACTGAGTCGCGGTGGCTGTCCGCACCACCCACGATGAGACTCATCCGCTCGGGATGACGCGAGCGGATCGGGCGCGCGAGGTCGTGGCCGGGCATCCGTCAACGAACCCTCGCAGGAATCTGACCCCGGTCAGTGCGGTTGGAGGAACAGCAAGGCCGCCTTGACGCGGCGGCTGACGTGCTCGGAGTCCTGCAGCTCGAGCTTGGTGAAGATCGCGTTGACGTGGCGCTCGACGGCGCGCTTGCTGATCGAAAGCTTCTCGGCGATGAGGGCGTTCGTGTCTCCGCCCGCAAGCAGCGCGAGCACCTCGGTCTCGCGCGGCGTCAGCCGTTTCCAGGGGTCGGCGGTCTTGTGGTCGGCGCGCGTCACGACAGCGTCGACGACGGCGGGGTCGACGTGCATGCCTCCCGCGGCCACTTCGCGGATCACCCCCGTCAGCGCGGCTCCGTCGACGATCCTGTCCTTGAGCATGTAGGCGCGGCCTCCCGCGCCGTCCGCGAGCAACGCGTGTGCGTAGAGGGCGCTCGCGTGCTGGCTGAGCACGACGACTCCCGTGCCCGGATGGGACGCGCGGAGCTCGTTCGCGAGCCGGATCCCCTCGTCCGTGCAGGTCGGGGGCATGCGAATGTCCGTAACGACGGCGTCGGGACGGAAGCGGTCGACCGCGGCGAGGACATCGTCGAAGCTCTCACAGGAGGCGACGACCTCGATGTCGCCGTCGACGGAGAGGATGCGCTCGACTCCCTTGCGGACGAGGAAGCTGTCCTCGCCGAGAACGACCCTGATCACGGCTCGCCGTCCGGTTGCCGCGGCACGAGGTAGCGGACGACGGTGCCTCCACCCGGGCCGGATGCGATCTCGACCTCGCCGCCGACCGAGCCGATCCGGTCGCGGATGCCGGTCAGCCCCGTCCCGTTGTGCGACGCCTGGGCGTCGAAGCCGGCTCCGTCGTCGGCGACCGTCACCTCGACGAGGTCGCCGAGGGGTTCTAGCGTGACCGTCAGCGTCGAGGCGCCGGCATGTTTGGTGGCGTTCTGCATCGCCTCGAGCGTGGCGAAGTAGAGCGCCCGTTCGACCGCCGGAGCCGCGCGGCCGACACCGTTGTCTGCGACTCGTACGAGGATGGAGGGCGGCACCGACTGCTCCCGCAGCGCGTCGCCGAGTCCGCGTTCGAGCAGAAGCGGCGGGTAGATGCCGTGCGCCAGGCGCCGAAGCTCCTCGACCGCGGACGCCGCGTCGCCCGACACGTCCGCGACGGCGGCCTCGAGATCCGTCCCGCGAAGGCTGCCGCCGAGCCCGGCCAGCTTCATCTGGATCGCAAGCAACCGCTGCTGCGCGCCGTCGTGGAGGTCGCGTTCGAGGCTGCGCCGCTCCTCGCTGTCGCGCTCGGCGATGCGCCGCCGCGAGAGCACGAGCTCCCGGACGGCGCGGGTGTAGTCGACGAGCGTGAAGGCGAGCGCTCCGACACGCTCCACCACGGGGCGGTAGGCGCGGCCGAGCGTGAGATCGTGGACGACCGCACAGGAACCCTCCGGGCGGGAGATCTCCGTCACGGAGTCGGGGCCGAACGGAAGCTCGATCGGCTGGTCGTGGACGTCGCGGAGCGCGCCGCCCGGAACCGCGACAGCCAGCCGCAGCGATCTGTCGCCGAGCGCGGATCGGCAGACGCTCTCGACCTGGCCCGGCTCGAGCTGCGCGTAGTCGATCCTGGAAAGGCCTCGCCACATGCCCCGCGAGACGTACAGCTCCCCGTTGAGCGGGGCGAGGACGAACGCGATGGGCGCGAAGAGCGCCGCGGTGCCGGCGACGACGAGATTCACGTCTCGCCAGTGTCCGGAGACCGGATGAGCGCTGAACACGACGTAGGAAAGGATCACCACGATTCCCGCCAGGAGGATCGGCGCGACGGTACGGCGCTCGAGGCCGATCGGCGACCAGGCTCGCCGCGCGAGAACGTAGACGGCTGCGAACGCGACCCCGGCGGTCATGACGGCGACGGCCGCCTCCGGAGCACGCGGCGAGACGTCCCAGACCTGGAAACCGTTGCCGGGACAGTTGCTCCCGCAGTCGGTTAACACGCCGCCGGCCGGAAGCCTGGCCGCGGTCAGGGCGACGACGGGCCAGAGCAACGCCGCACCGGCGACGTAGACGCCGACGATCACGCGCTCGAACCTCGAGCCGAGCCGCCCCGAGGGGAAGGCGAGGAAGACGAACACGTAGAGGCCGACGAACGCCGCATTGAGGAGCCTGCCGGCGGAGTGCACGTCGGCGTCGGCAGACGCGACGAGGCTCGTCAACGCGTAGAACAGCCCGAGCAGGACGAGCAGGTAGCCGAACCGGCCGGTCTGCCCGCGCCAGAGCGTGAAGACGCCGCCGACGGTATAGGCGACGACAACAGCCGTCCGCAGCGTCGCCGCTGCGTCGGGGGCGACGAGAACGGTGCTCTCTGCAGCCGACCAGGCGGTCAACCCGGCTGCGACGGCGCCCGCGCCGAGCATCGCTGCAGCCCGGGCAGGAGTCAGCGACGGTTCGCGAATGACGGAGATCCGGTCCGCGGCGAAGATCGAGCTCAACCCAACTCCTCGTCTCTCGGGGGGCCTGGAGCGCGAAGCTCGAGACGTGCCGTTTGCAGCATATCGAGGCTTTCCGGCTCCTCACCTCTTTCGGGTGACGCCGGTCGGGCTAGATGGTTGATGCCACGAGATCGTGCTCCTCGGGGCGTGGGCTGGCTGCTCTGGGGCGCGGCGACGTGGCGTCGCCGATACGCGGGCGTATCGGTGACGACGCGGCGGCGTGAAGCACACGTCTGGCGGAGGCCGGCTTCGCCGGGCTCTGCCGGGCGGGAGCGGCCCAGACACGCCAGACCGCGTAGCCGAGCGCGTGAGATCGTGGCATCAATCATCTAGATGCCTGTCTCAGCCACGATCCGACCCGAACCGACAGCCTTCCGAAGGGCCTCGTAGTCCCGCTCGTTCCGGTCTGCGTAGGCGTCTGCGAACGCCGCCAGCGCCCGGTCGAACGAGTCGCTCTTGCCGAGATACCCGGCGACGGCGACGCGGTCCCCGGAGCGCGCGTGCGCGTGCGCGAGCGTCCACCCGCACATCTGGGCGTACTCGGCGAGCCCGGCCGCCGTGACCGAGTCCAGCTTCACGGACGTCTTCCAGTCCCAGAGCTGCCGGACGTAGTAGTCGCGGGCGGGCTCGTCGCCGGCCGTTCCGGCACGCATCCAGCCGAGGAAGATGTCCGTCGCCCCCTGGAGCAGCCGCTGCCCCTCGACCACTCGCTGCCCCTGGTTGCGGAACCGGCTCTTGCCGAGCGCGAACTCGAACACCGACCGGTTCGCCTCCTTGATCTGCAGGAAGAGCGGGTCGGCGTCGTCGCGTCCGAGGAGCAGGACGATCCAGCAGCGCGTGCCGACGCTGCCGACACCGACGATCTTGCGGGCGACGTCGCAGACCCGGAAGCCGTCGAGCACCGTTCGCCGGTCGGGTGCGAGCGATCGCCGGTAGGCGCGATAGAGCGCGTGCAGCTCGTAGGAGTTCTGCGCGCCTTCACCGCCGAGGTCCCGGAGCGGCACGACGAGCGGCGGGTTGGAGACGATCCTCGGCTCGCCCCGGACGACCTCGGTCAGTTGCGCGAACGCCTTCAGGCTGTCACGCGTGTGCGCCTGCTCGACCTGCCGCGACACCGCCTTCGCGCCTGCCCGGTCGCGCGAGTCCGCAAGCCGGGCCTCGATCGCCGTCGCGTCGAGCCGCGCGTACCAGACGTCGAGGTTCCGTTCGGCTGCGAAGCCCGCAATCGCCTCGCGGTACGAGCCGACCGCGGTGAGCACCGCGACGCGGCGATTGGCCGGTGAGAACCCGCGGTCCCGTCCCGCGATCTCGAAGCTCGCGGCCAGCCGTTTCAAATCCCACTCGAACGGCCCCGGATGCGTCTCGTCGAAGTCGTTGACGTCGAAGACGAGCGCCCGCTCGGGCGACGCGAAGCCGCCGAAGTTCGACAGGTGCGCGTCGCCGCACAGCTGGACGGCGAGGCCGGCTCCCGGGGTTCCGGTGAGGTCGTGCGCCATCACCACGGCCGCGCCGCGGAAGAACGCGAACGGCGACGTCGCCATCCGTCCGTAGCGGATCGGCACCAGTTCCGGCACGCGGTTCCCGTCCTGCTGCTCCAGCAGGGCGAGCGGGTCGCGGTCGTGCGCCGGCTCGAAGGCCGACTGGCCCGAGCGGGGTGCCCGGCCGCGCGCGGCCTTGCCGAGCGCCGTTCGCTCGGCCACGGAGAGGTTCGCGGGTTCGGTCGTGCGGCTCAGCCCGACGAGGATGACAGAGACTTGCAGGCGCCGGAGCTCTGAAACGCCTGCTGCAGCTCGCTCTTCGGGTCGAGCGCCTGCAGCTGGGCGACCGCCGCTGTGATCTCGCTCTGGGCGGCCTGGAGCGTCGCCGAGACCGTGGTTGCGACGCTCGGGATGTCGGCGACCGAGGAGATCGCCTGGAGCGACGCCTTGATCGCCTGGAGGTCGTTCTGGAGCTCCGTCGCGAGTCCCGAGACCGCCTGCTTCGCCTTCTGGCCATCGGAGGTGGTCGGCGCGTCGAGCGCCTTCAGGTCCGTGACGAGCTTCTGCGTCGCGGCGGTGAGGTCGTCGACCGCTCCCTTGACGTCGCCCTTGGTCGGCTTGCCGCCCTTGAGCGAGGAGGTGGCTGTCTTCACCGAGTGCTTGTAGGTCGACGCCGCCGAGCAGAGACCCTCGGCGAAAGCCGCTGCCGGCGTGATCGTCGTCGTCTGCAGAGTCCCTTCGGAGCTGCCGCTCGAACCGCACCCGGCGGCGAGACCGAGCACGGCCGCCAAGCCGACCACCACGAACAGGGTTCTTCCCATACGTCAGACTCTCGCACGATGGCGGGAGACGTGCGTCAGCCGGAAGGAACGATCGAGGTCGAGAAGCCTCTTGGTCCGCTGCGCACGAGGATGCTTCGCCGCCGCGCGAGCCACAGCCACGGCGTCGTGCTTGCGCTGATCGTCGTCTCGTTCGTCTTCATCGCAACGGCCCCCGATGCGCGCTGGACCGCGAGCGTCCTCGTCCTGCTCCAGAGCGTGACGCTGGTCTCCGCCTTCTGGACCTCCGGCGTCGCCGCGGCCACCTCGCGAATGAGCGTGGCGTTTCTCGTGATCGCAGTCCTCGCCGCGGCGCTCAACCTCGTCTGGACGGGAACGACGCTGACGGCCACGGTCGCCGGGATCTCCGGCCTCCTGACGTTCGTGATCGCGTTCGTGATCGCGCTCAGCGTGATCGACCAGGACGAGGTGAACGCCCAGTCCATCATCGGCGCGATCTGCATCTACGTCCTGCTCGGGATGATCTTCCTGTTCCTGTACGGCGTCGTCGCGGCTGCCGGCTCCGGGCCGTTCTTCGCGCAGGGCATGGACGGGACGAGATCGCTGCGGCTCTACTTCAGCTACGTCACGCTGGCGACGCTGGGCTACGGCGATTACACGCCCAGGGGCAACCTCGGACACACGCTGGCCGTCACCGAGGCTCTCCTCGGACAGATCTACCTGGTCACCGTCGTCGCCGTGCTCGTGACGCGAATGGGTCAGCGGCGGGAGCGGAAGCCGCGCGGTTGATCGACGAGCGGAAGCAGATCGAGGAGCTCGTGCGGCCCTTGCGGGTCGAGCCCGGGCGGAAGGTCGAGCTGGCGAGGGACTTCGACCCGGGCGGCAAGGCCGGGTTCGTGCACAAGCAAGACGCGACGGAGGTGCTCGAGCGCGGCGTCGAGCTGCTCGCCGAGTACCAGGCGCGGCTCGCGGCGCAGGGCACTCACGGCTTGCTCGTCGTCCTGCAGGCGATCGACGCCGGTGGGAAGGACGGGACGATCGCCCACGTGACGAGGGGCGTGAACCCGCAGGGCGTGACGGTGCACAGCTTCAAGGCACCGTCCGACGAGGAGCTCTCCCACGACTTCCTCTGGCGCTGCGAGCAGCGGCTCCCGGCACGAGGCGAGATCGGGATCTTCAACCGCTCGCACTACGAGGAAGTGCTCGTCGTCCGCGTGCACCCGGAGTTCCTCGCGAAGCAGAAGCTGCCGCCCGACGCGGCCGGCGACCACCTCTGGCAGAGCCGCTACCGGTCGATCAACGACTGGGAGCGGCACCTCGTCGAGAGCGGCTTCCGTGTCGTCAAGCTCTTCCTCAACATCTCGAAGGAGGAGCAGCGCGTCCGCTTCCTCGAGCGGCTGGAAGACCCGGCGAAGAACTGGAAATTCCAGCCGGGCGACGTCGCCGAGCGCGACCACTGGGACGAGTACCAGCGGGCCTTCTCGGAGATGCTCTCACACACGAGTACGGACTGGGCGCCGTGGTACGTGATCCCGGGCGACCACAAGTGGCTCGCGCGGATCGCGGCCGCCTCCGTGATCGTGCGCGAGCTGATGGACATCGACCCGCAGTGGCCGACGTTCGACGACGCGGCCAAGGCCGAGTTCGCCCGCATGAAAGCCGTGCTCGAGGCGCAGGCGCCCACGCCGACCGACTAGGGCCGGGCTTCGGCTTCCGCCTCTCGCTCCATCCGCTCGAGCCGGGTGTAGTAGTCCGGGAACTCGTCCAGGTGGGCGAGGGCGATCTTCGCAGTGACGTGCGGGTCGTCGTCCGTGACGTTCGTCCGCAGGTCGTGCAAACCGTGTTCGAGCTCGACGTTCATGCCCCGGCGGAGCTGGTCGACGTCGAAAGGCGAGGTGTTCCAGTCGATGCCGATCTCCTCGCCGTACCGCCGCGCGTCGGACTCGGTGAACTCCTTGGGATTGCTCATGTCTCGATGATCTCGCGGATGGGCCGTGGCCGCGTCGTCCGATCGGGACGACGGCGCCGAGCCCGCAGTCCGTCTAGGCTCCGGCACGCATGACGGACGAGCCGCAGACCCCGGCGAGCGACGAGCCTGACGACGAGTCGGGCCGGCTGGGAGGGATCCTCGGCCGCGCCGGGGCCGCCACGGAGCGGTTCGCGCTGCGGCCGGCTCGCGCGGTCGCACGGCAGGGACGGGACGCGCTGGCCGACGAGGCCGAGCGCGCGATCGACGGCGTCATGGCGGGACCGCTGCCGGAGGCGGTCGGCCGCTCGATCGTCGAGCACCGCGTCGTCGAGCGCGTCGTCTCCGAGGCGCTGCACGCGAAGGCAGAGGAAGCCGGGCCGTCGCTCGACTCGGCCGAATTGCAGGAGGCGGTCCGGCGCGCGCTCCCCAACCCGGCGCTCCAGCAGGCGATCTCGGGCGCGATCGAGAGCGAGCAGACGAAGCAGCTCGCCGACCAGCTCGTCCACAGCGAGGCGTTCCGGAACTCGCTGAAGAGCGTCCTGTCGAGCGACGAGGTTCGCCAGGCACTCATGCACCAGACCACGTCGTTCGGCGGCGAGATCGCTGCGGCGCTCAGGACGCGGGCACAGCGGTTCGACGACGCGCTCGCCGTCCGGCACGGCCAGGAAGGGAAATACGGCGGGCTCGCCACGCGCGGCATCGCGCTCGTCACGGACGTCCTGCTCGCGCACCTCGTCTTCCTGCTCACGGGCGCGATGATCGGCCTCGTCTCCGGGATGATCGGCACGCTGCGGCCGCAGTGGGTGGTCGGGCTGATCGCCGGCTTCGGCTGGCTGATCGTGCTCGTCGCCTACTTCGTCCTCTTCTGGAGCACGGCGGGCCAGACGCCGGGCATGCGGATCTTCAGGCTGCGCGTCCTGCACGGCGCGGAGCCGCCGCCCGTGTGGCGCTCGCTGATCCGGCTCGTCGGTCTCGTGCTCGCGATCATCCCGTGCTTCGCAGGGTTCGTCCCGGTCGTGTTCGACAGCCGCAAGCGCGGGCTGCAGGACTTCATGGCCGGCACGGTCGTCGTCTTCGATCCGTAGCCCGGTCCCTTCATCCGATTCGGGCGATGCCCCGGCCGCGCGCGCGCGGCATCGTCGGGGCTACAACTCGACGAAGGAGAGACGAATGGCAATCGGACCGGTTCAGCTCATCGTGCTCGGCTTCGCGCACCCCGAGTTCCACGGCGAGGTCATCGCGGAGCTCGAGAAGCTGCGGCAGAGCGACATGGTTCGCGTGATCGACGCGCTCGCTGTGCACAAGGACGCGAACGGCGAGATCGAGGTCGCGCACCTGAGCAACCTGACGCAGGACGAGGCGATCGAGCTCGGCAGCAAGGTCGGCGCGCTCGTCGGCCTGGGCATGGACGGCGAGGAAGGCGCGGAGCTCGGCGCAGCCGCCGGCGCGGAGGTCGCCGCCGACCAGGGCGTCCAGGTCTTCGACGAGGAGAACGCCTGGGACGTCATCGGGGAGATCCCGAACGACTCCGCCGCGGCGCTGCTGCTGATCGAGCACCACTGGGCCGTGGGGCTCCGCGACGCGGTCGCGCGGGCGAACGGCTTCCGGATCGCGGACGGCTTCATCAGCCCGTTCGACCTCGTCGCCATCGGCCTGCTGACGCAGGCGGAGGCCGAGGAGCAGGTCAAGGCAGCGGAAGCCCCTACGGCGTCTGCCGCGTAGGCGCCTTCCCTCCTAGACGGCGACGCGCTCGTCGAGCCCGCAGAGCTCGGCGAGCGCGTCCCAGTCCTCGTCGACCTGCTGCTGGATGCGCTCGACGAGCCCGGCGTTCTCCGGCTTGAGCAGATGCGCGAAGCGCTGCTGCATGCCGAGCCAGTCCTCGATCGGCAGCTTCCGCTCGGGCGCGTGGCTCAGGTGATAGCTCCCGTCGGCCACCTCGTAGAGCGGCCAGAAGTTCGTGTCGACCGCCGTGCGCAGCACCTGCTGCGTGAGCCGTGGCTCGTGGCCCCAGCCGAGCGGGCAGTCGGTGAGCACGTTCAGGAACGCAGGCCCGTCTGCGGTGACGGCGAGCTCGACCTTTCGGCTCAGGTCGTACCAGTGGCCTGCGGTCGCCTGCGCGACGTAGGGGACGTGATGGGCCACGGCGATCGCGGTCATGTCCTTCCGCCGCTGCGCCTTGCCGAAGCTGTCGAGCCCGGCCGGGCTGGTCGTGGTCGAGGCGCCGAACGGCGTCGCGCCGGAGCGCTGGATGCCCGTGTTCATGTACGCCTCGTTGTCGTAGCAGCAGAAGAGGAAGCGGTGGCCGCGCTCGAGCGCGCCGGAGAGCGCCTGCAGGCCGATGTCGTACGTGCCGCCGTCGCCCGCGAACACCACGACGGCGACCTCCTCGCCTGCCGGCAGTGCATGCCGGCGGCGGAGCGCCCGCTGCGCGCTCTCGACGCCGCTCGCGACCGCGGCCGCGTTCTCGAACGCGACGTGGAGCCAGGGGACGTTCCAGGCGGTCGTCGGGTAGCGGGTCGTCGCGACCTCGAGGCAGCCGGTCGCGTTCACGACGACCGTCGGTTGCTCGATCGTGCCGAGCACGGTGCGGACGACGGTCGGGATCCCGCAGCCCTGGCAGAGCGAGTGGCCGCCGCGCAGGGGAGGGACGCCCTTCTGGTTGCGGACGATGGTCTTCAGACGGGACACGGCTCACCTCGCACTCCGACGTGGGCAGGAGAGGCGCCGCCGAAGATCGCGCGGACGTCCCCGGGATGCAGGTCGCGGCCGCCGAGTCCGTAGACGTGGCCGTGGAGTTCCGCGCCGCTGCCGTACAGCGCAGCGGCGAGCTCGGCGTGGAGCGGCGGCGCGCCGCCCGGCGAGTCGGCCCGGTCGAGCACGATCACGGAGCGCGCGTCGGCGAGCAGCTCGCGCACGAGCGGCGCAGGGAAGGGCCGATAGGAGACGATCTTCAGGACGCCGACCGCCTCGCCCTCGTCGCGCAGCTCGTCGACGACGTCCTTCACGTTGCCGGCGGTCGAGCCGAGCGCGACGACGACGCGCTCCGCGTCCTCGACGCGGTACGCCTCGACCGACCCGTAGGAGCGGCCGGACAGGAGCGCGAACTCCTCGGCCAGCCCGTCGAGCACCGGCAGGGCGGCTTCGATCGCAGCCGCCTGCTGGCGCCGGAACTCGTAGTAGTAGTCCGGCATCGCGAACGGCCCCTGCGTCGTCGGGTGTGCGACGTCGAGGACAGGGTGCGGGAGGGAGTAGTCCCCGACGAATGCGGCGACGTCGGCGTCCGCGAGCAGCTCGACGGGCTCGGCCGAATGGGTGATCGTGAAGCCGTCCAGGCAGACCAGCACGGGTAGGAGCACGTCCAGGTGCTCCGCCAGGCGCGGCGCGAGGACGGTCAGGTCGTAGGCTTCCTGCGCGTTCTCGGCGAAGAGCTGGATCACGCCGGAGTCGCGGATCAGCATCGAATCGGAGTGGTCGCAGTGGATGTTGATCGGCCCGGAGAGCGCCCGGTTGCCGAGCGCCATCACGATCGGCGCGCGCATCGAGGCCGCGATGTAGACGACCTCGGCCATCAGCGCCAGGCCTTGCGAGGACGTGGCCGTCATCGTGCGCGCGCCCGCGAGCGCGGACCCGATCGCGGCGCTCATCGCCGAGTGTTCGGACTCGACGTTGACGAGCTCGGCGTGCGCGCGGCCGTCCGCGACGAACTTCGCGAAGGTCTGGATGATCGGCGTCTGCGGCGTGATCGGGTAGACCGGGAAGACGTCCGGGTCGATCTGCCGCATCGCGTGCGCGACGGCTTCTCCCCCTGTGAGAAGCGTGGGGAAACCCCTGGTTCCCCCACGAGCCCCCTCCTTCCGAGCGTCGCTGGTCGTTCCGGTCGAAGCGGAGCCGGCGAATGCGGACGCATGTTCCGGCGTCGCCTCCCGTGCGTGAGCCTCCCGCCGGGCAAAGCCCGGCTCCGGCGGCGATTCGCTGCGACTCGATGCTGAAGTCATGACTCCGTCACCATCTCGATGGCGCCGGTGGGGCAGACCTCGGCGCAGATCTCGCAGCCCTTGCAGTGGTCGTAGTCGAAGCCGGCGAACGCCTCGCCGTCGAGCGCGATGGCCGAGTCCGGGCAGTAGAGCCAGCAGAGCAGGCAGTCGACGCACTTCGCGAACTCGACCTCCGGCCGGAGCCCGGTGCGCCAGCCGCCGGTGCGCGGCTGCTCGACCTCGGCGGCGACGACGGCACCGCCTGCAGGCAGCTCCTGCCACGTGCTCAGGCGTGCCATCGGTATCCCTCCGCGACCGCGTTGCGGACGGCCTCCGCGCCGGCCTTGCGGCCGAGCAGGTCGACGGCGGCGTCCTGGAGCTCGTCCAGCGCCGGCTCGCCGAGCGCGGCACCTGCGGCGCCGACCATCACGAGATTGACGAAGCCCGAGCCTTGCTCGCCCGCGAGTCGCGTCGCGGGCACGCAGCGAACCGGCACACCGGCGAGCTCGGGCGGAGCCTCCTCGGCGTTGACGAGCACGAGCCCGTCCGGGTCGAGGCCCTCGGCGACGTCGATCTCGTGGACGAGGGTCGGTTCGAGGACGACGACGAGGTCGGGCTCCTCGATCGTGTCGTGGCGGCGGATCGGGCGGTCTGACACGCGCGTGAACGCGCGCAGCGGCGCTCCGCGGCGCTCGGGCCCGTACTCGGGGAACGCCTGCACGCTCTTGCCTGCGCGCAGCAACGAGAGCGCGAGCAGCTGCGACGCCGTCTTCGCGCCCTGGCCGGCGCGCGCGTGCCAGCGGATCTCGGTCAGCGCGGCGCTCATCGCAGCGCCTCTTCGAGTGCAGTGACTGCGCGCTTGGACTCGCCAACCGCCTGGACGACGCTTGCGCCGCCGTTGATCGCGTCACCGGCGGCGAAGACTCTCGGATCGGAGGTGCGGCCGTCCTCGCCGACCGACTCGAGCAGCGCGCGGAACTCGTCGCGCGGCCGCTGGCCGATCGCCTTGACCACCGTGTCGACGGGGATGACGAACTCGCTGCCCGGCACCGCTTCGGGCCGGCGGCGGCCGCTGGCGTCAGGCTCGCCGAGCCGCATCTCCGCGCAGCGGACACCTTCCACGTGGCCGTTGCCGACGAACCCGATCGGGCTGACGAGGAACTTGATCTCGACGCCTTCCTGCCGCGCCAGCTCGACCTCGTGCTCGTAGGCGGGCATCTCGTGCTCGGTGCGCCGGTAGAGGAGGAGCGACACGTCGGCGCCGAGGCGCTTGGCCTCGACCGCGACGTCGATCGCCGTGTTGCCGCCGCCGATCACCGCTACGCGCTCGCCCACCTGCGCGGGGTCGCCGTCCTTCAGGCGCTCGATGAAGGGCAGCGACTCCCAGACGCCGTCGAGATCGTCGCCGTCGTACGCGACGTCGACGTCGGCGCCCATCCCGACGGCGAGCACGACCGCGTCGGCCTCGTCCCGGATCGTGTTCAGCGTCGCGCCATCGACTCGCGTTCCGAGCCGGAAGACGACGCCGAGGCGTTCGAGTGACAGCCGTTCGTTCGGCAGCGGCTCGTTCGACTGGCGGTAGGGCGCGATCGCGTAACGGACCAGTCCGCCGATCTCCTCGCGCTCGTCGTAGACGGTGACGGCGTAGCCGCGCGCGGCGAGCTCGCCGGCGGCGGCGAGCCCGGCCGGCCCGGCGCCGACGACGGCGACGGAGCGGCCGTTCGCGGGGGCCGGCTCGCGCAGCGGAACGCCGTTCGCGAACGCCCACTCGGTCGCGTAGCGCTGCAGCGCGGCGATGTCGATCGGCGGCCGTCCGTCGTGGACGAGCACGCAGTCGCGCTGGCACAGAACCTCCGTCGGGCACACGCGCGCGCAGGTGCCGCCGAGGACGTTCTCGGCGAAGATCGTGCGCGCGGCGGCGCCCGGGTCGTCGTCGGCAAGCTCCGCGACGAAGCGCGGGACGTCGACACCGGCAGGACAGGAGACGAGGCAGGGCGCGGGGGCGTGCGCCCTGCCGCATTCGAGACAACGGTCGGCTTCG
Source organism: uncultured Actinomycetes bacterium (assembly GCA_963776735.1). Lineage (GTDB taxonomy): Bacteria > Actinomycetota > Thermoleophilia > Gaiellales > Gaiellaceae > PALSA-612. The sequence continues at coordinate 44,589 of CAVZNV010000005.1, read as the reverse complement.
GCGAGCACCTGGTCCCGCGTCAGCGGCGGGTGGAGCTCCTCGAAGCAGGCCGCGGCGGCCACGGCGTCAGCCCGCGACCGCGCGGGCGATGTCGAGGGTCGAGACCACGCCGACCGGCCGCTCGGTGGCGGGGTCGACGACTGCAAGGTGCGAGACGCCGCTCTCGGCCATCAGCTGGGCCGCGTGCCGTAGGTCGTCGTGCCTGGAGACGTACACGAGCGGCGTGACCGCGCTCTCGCCGGCGGTCTGCTGGTCGACGTCGGCCCAGGCGGCGGCGACGAGGTCGAGGTCGGAGACGATGCCCCAGAGCTCGGTGTTCTCGTCGTCCTCTAGGCCGTAGTCGAAGACGAAGACGGAGTGCACGCGGTGCGTCGCCATCAGCCGCGCGACGCTGCGGAGCGGCGTCGACGGCGCGCAGCTGATCAGCCCCTCGGTCATCACGTCCGCGACGCATGCGTCGGCGAGCGAGACCTGGTCGGAGCCCTGCCGTCGGATCGTTCCCTGCATGGCTCGATGATCGTCCCGGCCCCTCGCCGATCGAATCAGCGTCCCCACCGAACCCCGTGCGGACAAGTACGCAACCACGGACAGTGGCCGACGCCGATGGATGCCCGGGGCGAGTGTGCGAGGCTGCCGGTGACCTGAGGAGGTCGATGCATCGACGCATCCTGCTGCTAGGCCTGCTCGTCGCACTCGCGCTCCTCGCTGCCGGCGGGACCGTGGCCGGGCTCGAGCTCGCAGGCGGAGGGGCGCCGGCGCGGCCCGGGCTTCAGCCTGTACTCGACGGGCTCGTCTCGGGCCCGGGACGAGTCGCGCCGGGAGGAGTCGCCTTCGTCTCCGGGCCGCACGGCACCTGGATCGGGACGGCCGGGCTCGCGAATGTGAAGACGGGCGAGCCGATGTGGGCCGGCGCGCCGATGCACCTGGACAGCAATACCAAGACCTGGGCCGCGGTCGTGATCCTGCAGCTGGCCGCCGAGGGAAAGCTGCGGCTCGACGACACGATCGAGCGCTGGCTGCCCGGCATGTTCCCTTACGGCGGGCAGATCACGGTGCGCGAGCTGTTGAACCACACGAGCGGGATGGTCGGCCAGGACGCGTTCGACCGGAACGTGCAGCTCTACGTCGAACGGGTCCGGGATCCCCGCCTCAAGGCGGAGATGCTCGGCCTCTTGCATCGGCTCGCGACAGAATCCGCGGGCGAAGGTCGCGCCGGCCGTCGCCCAGCGATTCACCGCGACGCTGCCTCTGCTCTCGACGCCGGGTGCCGAGTACCACTATTCGAACATCGGCTACGAGGTCGCCGGCCTGATCGCGGCTCGAGCGGGAGGCGCGCCGCTCGGACAGCTGATCCAGGCGAGGATCGCCAAGCCGCTGGGGCTGTCGAGCGCCGCCTACGTCCCGGGCGGCGAAGTCGGAGTACGGCATCCGCGCGGCTACAGCGTCGCGCGGGACGGCTCGCCGGTCGACGCGACCGGCTGGTACCGCGTCGACGAGGGTGCGAGCGGCGCGATGATCGCGAGCGCGCGCGACGAGGCACGGTTCCTCGTCGCCCTGATGCAGGGCAGGATTCTCGGGCGAGCCCAGCTGGACGCAATGGAGACGCCCTCGTCCGCCAATCCGTACTACGGCCTCGGCATCGCGATCGTCCCGACGTGCGGGGGCGACGCGTTCGGACACGGCGGAGCGAGCTTCTCGAGCACGAGCTGGACGCTCGTCTCGCCCGACGGAAGGCGCGTCGCCGTCCTCCTGCTCGACGGCAACACCTCCTCCGGCATGTCGCCCGGGACGCGGTCCAGCAACGCCGCGTACGCGGCGGTCGGCAGGCTCTTCTGCGCGGCCTGATCAGGCCAGGACGGGGATGCCCTTGTCGGCGCAGATGTCCCTGAGCACCTGCGGCCAGACGGAGACGCTCACCTCGCCGAGGTGCGCTTTCCGGAGCAGGAGCATCATCGTCCGCGACTGGCCGATGCCGGCGCCGATCGAGAGCGGGATCTCGTCCCGGAGGATGGCCTGGTGGTACGGGAGCTCGAGGAACTCGAGCTGTCCCGACAGCTCGAGCTGGCGGCGGAGCGACTCCTTCGTGACGCGGATACCGCCTGACATCAGCTCGTGCCGCCGGTGCGTGACCGGGTTCCAGACGAGGATGTCGCCGTTCAGGCCGTGCATCGGCCGCCCGTCCTCGGAGACCGTCTCGGTCGACCAGTCGTCGTAGTCGGCGGCGCGGAGCTCGTGGGGGTACCCGTCGGCGAGCGGCCAGCCGATCCCGTAGATGAAGAGCGCGGGCGCCTCCTCGAGGATCGCCGTCTCCCGCTGCTTGCGGGGCAGGTTCGGGTAGGCGGCGAGGAGGTCCTCCGCGTGCACGAACTGGAGCTCGTCCGGCAGCGGTGGGTAGCGGTCGTCGGCGAGCGCGGGATAGGTCTCGCGGAGGTAGGTCTCGGCGTCCTTGAGCGTGGCCCAGATCGCCCGGACCGTCTCGGTCAGGAAGGCGAGCGTGCGCTGGTCGGCCGTGATCGCCTTCTCCCAGTCCCACTGGTCGACGTAGGCGGAATGGTCGTGGTCGAGGAAGTAGTCCTTGCGTACCGCCCGCATGTCCGTGAGCAGGCCTTCGTCCGGCTCCATGCCGAACTGGCGGAGTGCCATGCGCTTCCACTTCGTCGCGGCCTGCACGACCTCGGCGTCGATCGGGTGGAGGTCGCGGTCGTTCGAGATGTGGAACGACACGGGTGTTCGCGAGCCGTCGCGGTCGAGGTAGTCGTTGACACCGCTCGAATGGTCGACGATCAGCGGCACTTGCACCTGCAGGAGGTTCAGCCGGCGGCAGAGGCCTTCCTCGATCAGCCGCTTCGCCTCGTACAGCGCGCGCATCGTGTCCTTCGGGCCGAGCAGCGCGCGATAGTCGGAAGGCAGGACGCGCTCGAGCTGGGCGTAGTCGCCGATGCCGGGGCCGGCGAGATCGGCTTCCTTCGCTGACGACACGGTCATGGTCATCTCGGCACCTCCGGTATCTGCTTGCCCTCGAATCGACGCCATTCCTTGTTCTGCCTGTGGTTTTCCCACGCGCCCGAGGCTCGGTCGCGCTTCGTCTTGCCGGTGCGCATCACGCGCGTCGCCGCCGGCGGGCGTTGGACCCTCGTCCGCATGGGGCGAGTCTCCCGGGCCGAAGGGCCGGCGAGCCTCAGGGAAGACGCTGATCCGGTTGCGGGCGCTCCGCAGCGGGCTCGACCTCGAGCGCCGCGAACAGGCTCCGCAGGCGGGCACCGAGCTCGGCTGCCGGAACCTCCGGGTTGCGGAACGAGCCGCCCGGGTCCCGCAGCCACTGCTCGAACGTCACGAGCGCACACGGATCGACCCGACGACGTCCGTCCTCGAGCAGGCTCGCAAGGCGACCGAGCTCGGTCCGGACGGGGACGAACCGCGGTTGGCAGGCTTCCGCCCGGATCGTGCGCGCGAGCCCGCGCCGGTGGTCGAGAGCGGTCACGCGCAGCCCGAAGTGGCGCACGGCGGGAATCCCGTACGCGTCGGGCTCGGCGGCGAGGTCCTCGACGAGGAACGTCCGCCGCACGTACGCACGGACGCCGAGGAAGCCGACACCGACCGCGCCGAGGAGGAAGGGCATCGCCAGGACGGGCCGGACCTGCGTCGCGGCGAGCGCGAGCCCCGTGGCGACGACGGCGAGGACGAGATCCTCGACGCTCTCGACGCCGAGCTCGTGGAGCCGGCCGGCCGCGTCGTCCACCTGGCGCGTGTTCATGCCTCGAGCATGGCTCCGGGGTCGGCCGATCGCATCGGGGAGATTCCCTCTCCCGTCTGTCGGTGGTTTCCCGGATGCTCAGGCGCGTCGGTCGGCGGATCCTGATCGCATGGCGACCGTCGACGACATCGACTCGCTCCGCCGCTACCTCTCGGAGATCTCCCGCTACCCGTTGCTGACGCGCCGTCAGGAGGTCGAGCTGATGCGCCGGGTGGAACGAGGCGACCGAGAGGCTCGCGACCGGGTCGTGAACGCGAACCTGCGGCTCGTCGTCTCGATCGCCAAGCACTACCAGGGCTACGACGTCCCCCTCCTCGACCTGATCCAGGACGGGACGCTCGGGCTGATCCGCGCCGTCGAGAAATTCGACTGGCGCAGGGGCTACAAGTTCTCCACCTACGCCACGTGGTGGATCCGGCAGGCGATCCGGCGCGGGATCGACAACCGGGCGCGCCTGATCCGGCTCCCGACCCACATGACGCAGCGTGTGCAGAAGGTCGCGCGCGCCGAACAGACGTCGGTGCAGCAGGGTGAGCGGCCCGACGACGACGTGATCGCCCGCGGCGCAGGCCTTTCGGTCCGGCAGATGCGCGAGGTGCGGAACGCGGCGCGGGTGGTCGCGAGCCTCGACGGCGGCTCCGGCGACGATGCCGCGCCGGGACTGGCGCTCGCCGACGGCGAGCCGGACCCCTACGAGGAAGTCGCCGACCGGCTCACCGCGGCGACGGTGCGCGAGGCCGTGGCCGACCTGCCCGAGCGAGAGCGGCAACTGATCGAGGTCCGCTTCGGCCTCGTCGACCAGGAGCCCGTGTGCGCCGAGGAGGCGCGCCGCCGGCTCGGCCTGGCCCGCAACGAGGCGGCCCGGCTCGAGCGGCAGGCGCTGCAGCGGCTCGCGCGCGAGCCGCGGCTCGTGGCGCTTCACGAAGCTGCGTAGTTCCCCGCACGGGTGGTCGGCGGTGCCTCGGATGTTCCGGGCGCGGCCGCGGCCGACGATGGAGCCGTGAATCCTCCGCCCTGGAAGATCAAGGTCGTCGAGCCGATCTCGCTGGCTGACCCGGTGCGGCGGCGGGAGGCGATCGAGGAGGCGGGCTGGAACACGTTCCTGCTCCGCTCCGACGACGTCTTCGTCGACCTGCTCACGGACAGCGGTACGTCCGCCATGTCGCAGGAGCAGCGCGCCGCGATGGAGCTCGGAGACGAGGCCTACGCTGGGTCGCGCAGTTACTTCCGGCTCGAGGCGGCGATGCACGAGGTCTACGGGTATCGCCACCTGATCCCGACGCACCAGGGCCGCGGCGCCGAGCATCTGCTGGCGAAGATCCTCGTCCACCCGGGCCTGGTCGTGCCGTCGAACCTCTACTTCACGACCTCGCGCGCTCACGTCGAGCTCGCCGGCGGGCTCTGGCGCGACGTCTCGGTGCCCGAGGCGAGCGATCCCGAGGCCTTCTCTCCGTTCAAGGGGAACATCGACCTGGTGGCGCTCGAGCGCGTGCTGCACGAGCTGGGGCGGGAGCGGATCGCCTTCGTCCGACAGGAGGCCTGCCTGAACATGGCCGGCGGCCAGCCGTTCTCGCTCGACAACCTCCGGGCCGTCCGGGCGCTGACCGCCGAGTACGGCGTCCCGCTGATCCTCGACGCGACACGGATGTCCGAGAACGCCGTCTTCATCCAGGACCGCGAGCCGGGACAGGCCGGACGCGACTTCGGCGAGCTGATCCGCGAGCTCGCGAGCCTCTCCGACGGCGCCGTCTTCTCGTCCAAGAAGGACCATTTCGTCCCCATCGGCGGCTTCCTGGCCCTCAACGACGACCTGCTTGCCGAGCGGGCGCGCGAGGAGCTCGTGCTCTACGAGGGCTTCGCGCACTACGGCGGCATGGCCGGTCACGACATGGAAGCGCTGGCTCAGGGGATCCGCGAGGCCGCCGACGAGGCGATGGTGCGGCACGTGATCGCACAGGCCGTGTACCTCGGCGGCTTGCTCGCCGAGCACGGTGTGCCCACCGTCGTCCCCGTCGGCGCCCACGCGGTCTTCCTCGATGCGAAGCGGATCCTCCGTCGCGTGCCGCAGGAGGAGTTCCCGGCCCAGTCACTGGCGGCGGCGCTCTACCTCGCGGGCGGCGTCCGCTCGATGGAGCGCGGCATCGTCTCCGGACAGCACGGCAGCGCGCCGTACGACGGGCTCGAGCTCGTGCGCCTCACGCTTCCGCGCCGCGTCTACACGCAGGAGCACCTCGCCTACGTGGCCGACGTGGTCGCCGGCGTGTGCGCGCGGGCGGACGAGATCCCCGGGCTCGCGTTTACCTACGAACCGGAGCACCTGCGCTTCTTCCTCGGCCGCTTCGAGCCCGTTGAGGCCTATCCCGATCTGGGCGCCGAGGCCCTGCACCCGGAGCTTGCGGTGGGTCGATGACGAACGTCGTGATCATGGGCGCCGGCGGGCGCGACTTCCACGATTTCAACGTCCTCTTCCGGGACGACCCCGAGTCGCGTGTCGTCGCGTTCACGGCGGCGCAGATCCCCGGCATCGACCACCGCTGCTACCCCGCCCCACTCGCCGGGCCGCTCTATCCGGACGGAATCCCGGTCGTACCCGAGCCGGACCTCACGCAGCTCATCGCCGACGAGGACGTCGACGAGGTCGTGCTCGCGTACTCCGACCTCTCGCACGACGAGGTCATGCACAAGGCGTCGACCGCGCTCGCGGCGGGCGCCGACTTCCGGCTGCTCGGACCGAGGACGACGATGCTCGAATCGACGAAGCCCGTCGTCGCGGTCTGCGCGGTCCGCACGGGGTCGGGCAAGAGCCAGACGAGCCGGCGGATGGGCAGCATCCTGCTCGACGCCGGTCTGCGGGTCGCCCTCGTCCGGCATCCGATGCCGTACGGCGACCTCGAGGCGATGCGCGTGCAGCGGTTCGCGAGCCTGGCCGACATCGACGCCGCGCACCCGACGATCGAGGAGCGCGAGGAGTACGAAGGCCCGGTCGAGCTCGGCATGACCGTCTACGCGGGTGTCGACTACGCGGCGATCCTGGCCCTCGCCGAGTCCGAGGCCGACGTGATCCTCTGGGACGGCGGCAACAACGACTTCCCCTTCTTCCGGCCCGACCTGCTGGTGGTCGTCGTCGATCCTCTTCGCGCCGGGCAGGAGCTGCACTACCACCCGGGCGAGACCAACCTGCGCCTCGCGGACGTGGTTGTCGTGAACAAGGTCGACAGCGCCGGCATCGAGGCGATCGAGCGGGTCGAGCGCGACGTGGCGCTCGTGAACCCGGAGGCGACGATCGTGCGGGCGGCCTCGCCGGTCACGCTCGAGGACGGCCCGCCGCTCGCCGGCCGCTGCGTCCTCTGCGTCGAGGACGGACCGACGATCACGCACGGCGGCATGCCGTTCGGCGCGGCGACCGTCGCGGCCGAGCGCGAAGGCGCAGCGCTGCGCGTCGACCCGCGGGCGACCGCGGTCGGCTCGATCGCGCGCGTGTTCGTGGACTATCCGCACATCGGCGCGGTGCTGCCGGCGATGGGCTACGGCGACGAACAGCTCGCGGAGCTCGAGGCGACGATCAACGCGACGGACTGCGACGTCGTCGTCAGCGGGACCCCTGTCGACCTCGGGCGCCTGATCGAGTCGCGGCATCCGATCCGTCATGTGCGCTACGAGCTGGACGAGATCGGACGTCCGAATCTCGTCGACGTACTTGCGCCGATCGCCTCGCTTGCGGGGATCGAGCGCGAGTCGCTCGCCACGGCGTCCTGAGGCGATGCGGCGGCTCGGGCTCGCCGTCGTCGTCGCACTGGCCGCCGTGGCCGGCCTTGCCCAGCCCGCGGCGCCTGCCCGCCCCGATCTGCAGCGGATCCTCGACGGACTCGTGATCGGCACGGGCCGGATCGCGCCCGGCGGGACGGCGTACGTCGCCGGCCCACACGGCGTCTGGGTCGGCGCGGCCGGCCTTGCGAACGTGAAGACCGGCGAACGGATGAAGCCCGACGCGCGGATGCGGCTCGAGAGCGTCAGCAAGGCGTGGACCGCGGTACTGATGCTCCAGCTCGTGGCCGAGCACAGGCTCGGTCTTGCCGACACGGTTGCGCGGCGGCTGCCAGGCCTCCTCCCCTACGGCAACCGGATCACCCTCCGCGAGCTTCTCGACCACACGAGCGGGATGATCGACACGAACGACATCGCTCGGGATCCGGCGCGGTACATCGCGAAGGTGAAGAACCCCGCGCTTCGCGCGCGGCTGACGGCGCTTTACGAGCACGTGAAGCGCGATCCCGCCTACGAGTTCTCGCCCCGGCTCTGGGTCGACTTCGCCGCCGCCCTGCCGCTTCTGTCCACACCCGGAACCGCGTACCACTACTCGAACATCGGCTACATCGTCGCCGGCCTCGTCGAGGAGAAGGTGGGCGGTGCGAGCCTGGCCACGCTCGTCCGTCGCCGGATCGTCGACCGGCTCCACCTGACGACGGCTGCGTACGACCCGCACGCCTCGATCGCCGGGCCGCACGTCCACGGATACGGCGTCGCCGCGAATGGAGCGCTCACCGACACCACGCGCTGGACGGGCGGTCTCGGCGCCAACGGCGGCATCGTGTCCGACGCCCGGGACGAGGCGCGGTTCCTCGTCGGGCTGATGCAAGGGAAGCTGCTGCCGCCGGCCGAGCTGCAGGCGCTCGAGACGCCGTCGAGTGCCAGCGGAAACTACGGCCTCGGCATCGGGGTCGACGGGAGCGGCTGCGCGGGTGTCGCCTACGGGCACGAGGGCGCCGGCGCCGGATTCTCGACGAGCGTGTTCGTGTCGGGAGACGGCCGACGCGTGGCCGTGCTCCTGCTGAACGGCCACACCGCCGACGGGCGCAGCGACACGGCGACGCAGACGGCGCTGAACCGGCTCTACTGCGCCTCCTGAGCCTCTTCGCGAATCGCTGCGGCGACGCGGTCGACCGCGTCGACCACCTCCGGGCTCACGCCTTCGCCCGCCTCAAAACGCGCACCCTCGATCCCGAAGACGATTACCCGCCCGGGCAGCCGGCCGAGCGCGCGGGCCAGCTCGACCGCCTCGGCGAGTCCGACCAGGTGGCTCGAGACGCGGAACAGCGCCGCCGGCAAGGGCTCGGCGCTCGCATCCAGGCGGTGGACGGTGCCCGGCGGTGCGCCGGAGGAGACCGCGTCGACGAGCCAGACCGCTTCTGCGTCGGCCCAGACGTCGATCAGCTCGGTCGGCTCGCCCTCGCGCGCGAGCACCTCGACTCCCGGCGGAGGTGACTCCTCCAGCACGCGCGCGACCGCGAGCCCGGCGGCGTCGTCGCTCCGCCAGGCGTTCCCGATCCCGATCACGAGCATGCCCAAGGCGACCAGACTACGATTCTTCGGTCCTTGCCGGCGCGACGAGGAGGCAGTTGAGATGGCCGATACGGCGGCGTTTCTCGCAGGCGAACGTGAACCGATCCTCGAGGCGGCCGAGACGTCGCTGGCGCGGATGCACGCCCGCCACTACGACTCGGCCGGCTCGGGCGAAGTACAGGAACGACTGAGCATCCTCTTCGACCAACTGGTGGACGGGATCGCGACGAAGAACCTGGTCCCGATCGTCGACTATGCGCGACGGGTCGCCGAGGAGCGGTTCGCGGCAGGCTACGACCTGTCGGAGGTCCAGACGGCCTTCAACGCCCTCGAGGAAGCGACCTGGTCGCGCGTCCTCGAAGGCGTCGATCCGTCGGAGTTCGCCGAAGCGCTCGGCCTGATCAGCACGGTGCTCGGGGCCGGGAAGGACGCGCTGGCGCGGAGATACGTGTCGCTCGCGTCGGACACGCACGCGACCTCGCTCGACCTGCGCGCACTGTTCGCCGGTACGGCCTGAGCGCCATTCTCGCCGTGAGGCCGGAGCGGACGAGCCTCACGGCGAGCGGCGCGTGGCTACGGCGTCGTGCCGTAGCCGATCGACATCGACCCCTGGTCGACGCCGACATGGTTGCCCGACGCCAGCGGCGTCAGGCTGACGGTCAGTGAGCTCGCCCCGACCCAGACCGAGTTGGGAACCTGGATCGTCGCGTACGACGTCCAGCCGATGCCCGCCTCGTCGTTGTACGCCATGTGCGGGCGCCAGGGGTTCGTCAGGTGCGAGGTCAGCGTGGCTGTGCCGATGCCCTTGACGACCACCTTCACGTCGGTGCCGAAGCCGGCACCCCAGTTCGCCCCGGCCGACAGCGCGGTCACGTTGAGGTAGACCTGGCCCTTCATCGCCTGCCCGAGCTGGGACAGCTCCGAGAACGTCCACGTCGCCGTCTTGCCGTAGGCGAGCCAGTCGGAGGCCGACTGCGCCGGCGCGGCGTGGTTGCCGTTCGACACGAAGCCGGTCGGCTGGATCACGTGGTTCGTGTACGTCCCCGACGACCGGGCGAGCACCGCCGCACTGGTCGCGGCGATCGCGATCGCTCCGGCCGTCAAGGCCACGATCCACCGAATCCGCCTGGACACGGATCATCACCTCCTCCGGTGAGCCTTCAGTCTCGCCGTCGGCACCCGCGTGCGGCATCCGTGGCCGTACTGACGCTGCTGCCCGGTTCTACGGAGCGCCCTGGCTCCGCTCGATCTCGAGCGTGAGGAAGTGCGTGGCGCAGGAGATGCACGGGTCGTAGTTGCGGATCGCCTGCTCGCAGCGGAGCGTCAGCTCGTCGTCGGAGAGGTGAAGGGAGCGCTCGACCACGCCGCGCAGGTCTTCCTCGATCGTCCGCTGGTTCTGCGACGTCGGCGGCACGATCTGCGCGTCGAGAATCGTGCCCTCCTCGTCGAGCTCGTAGCGGTGGTAGAGGATCCCGCGCGGCGCCTCGGTGCAGCCGTGGCCGACGCCAGCACGTGGCTCGCACGGAATCGCCGGCGCGTCCGGCTCCTCGTACTCGCGGATCAGTCGCAGCGCCTCGTCGGTCGCCTCTACCAGCTCGACCGAGCGCACGACGATGCTCCGGAACGGGTTGCGCTCGGACGGGACGAGCCCGGCCTCCGCCGCAGCCTCGCGCGAGAGCGGAGACAGGCGGTCGTGGCCGAGCGCGAAGCGCGCGAGCGGCCCGCACAGGTAGGAGCCGCGCTCGCGGATCTGCGAGTGGAGCGCATTCGACCACGGCACGTGCTCCTCGACGAAGTGCTCCGGGTACTCGGTGACGTCGATGTCCAGCCCGCGGTTCGAGACGATGCGGCCGCGGTCGATCGCGTACTCGTCCGGCTCGGAGAGCGCGACGAGCTCGTAGTCCTGCGTGAAGTCGGGGAAGTCGAGCCCGGCGGTCACTCGGACGGCCTCGAGCGCGATCTCGCGCGCCCGCTCGAGCTTCTCGACGAGCGGCTCCAGCTCGCGCTTGCGCGGCGCCCGGTACCAGCCGCCGACGCGCACGTTGATCGGGTGCACCTCGCGGCCGCCGACAACGGCCATCACCTGGTTGCCGGTCTTCTTCAGCTCGAGCGCGCTCGCGACCAGCTCGGGATGGTCGCGCGCCATCTCGACGGCGCCCGCGTAGCCGAGGAAGTCGGGCGCGTGGAGCATGAAGACGTGCAGCGCGTGGCTCTCGATCCACTCGCCGCAGTAGAGGAGCCGCCGCAGCGCGCGCAGCTGGCCGTCGACCTCGACGCCGCAGAATCTGCTCCATCGCCCGGCACGCGCTCATCTGGTACGCGACCGGGCAGATGCCGCAGATGCGCGCGGTGATGTCCGGCGCCTCCGTGAACGCGCGCCCGCGCAGGAAGGCCTCGAAGAACCGCGGCGGCTCGTAGATCCTCAGCTGCACGTCGGTGACGCGGTCGCCGTCGATCTTGACGAGCATCCCGCCCTCGCCCTCGACGCGGGCGAGGAAGTCGGTGCGCAGCGTCTTCGTCCGCCTAGCCATCGCTCCGTACCTTCTCGAACTCGGTGACGTTGAACGTGCGGAAGACGCGGTCGACCGTTCGGTCGTCGGCGCCGAGCACGTGCAGCTGCCGCGTCAGGGAGACGGTGTTCGGTGTCTCCATCGGGCCGAAGCACCCGTAGCAGCCGCGGTCGTACGACGGGCAGAGCGCACCGCAGCCGGCGTGCGTGACCGGGCCGAGACAGGCCGTGCCGTGGGCGACCATCACACAAACGGTTTCGCGGCGCTTGCACTCCATGCAGACGCTCGTGGAGGGGATGTTCGGTCGCCGGCCGTGCAGGAAGGCGTTCAGCACCTCGAGCAGCTGACGTTTGTCGATCGGGCAGCCGTGCAGCTCGTAGTCGACGGGAACGTGCGCGGAGATCGGCGTCGAGGTCGCGAGCGTCGAGACGTACTCGGGCGAGGCGTAGACGATCCGCAGGAAGTCGCCGACGTCGCCGAAGTTGCGCAGCGCCTGGATGCCGCCGGCAGTCGCGCAGGCGCCGATCGTGACCAGGTGCTTGGACGCGCGGCGCACCTCCAGGATGCGCTCGGCGTCGTGCGGCGTCGTGATCGAGCCCTCGACGAGCGAGAGGTCGTACGGGCCTTTGACCGTTGCGCGCGTGGCCTCGAGGAAGTGCGCGATCTCGACCTCGCCGGCGAGCGCGAGGAGCTCGTCCTCGCAGTCGAGCAGCGAGAGCTGGCAGCCGTCGCAGGACGCGAACTTCCAGACCGCAAGTTTCGGCTTGCGGCTCACAGCTCTCTCACCGCCATCAGGGGAACCACCTCGTCCCAGCGGTAGACGGGACCGTCGCGGCAGATCAGCGTCGGGCCGAGCTGGCAATGGCCGCAGAAACCGAGCCCGCACTTCATGTTCCGCTCCATCGAGACCCAGATGCGCTCCACGGGCATTCCGCGTTGCAGAAGCGCTTCGGCGGCGAAGCGCATCATGATCTCCGGTCCGCAGATCATCGCGATCGCCGCGTCGGGGTCGAACCGCGCCGAGCCGATCAGCTTCGGGACGACGCCGACGTTGCCGCGCCAGCCGTCTTCGCCTCGGTCGACGGTGACGTCCACTTCCACGTCGAAGCGGCCGCGCCAGCTCTCGACCTCGCGCGGGTAGACGAGATCGCCCGGCGTCCGGGCGCCGTAGAGCAGAACGAGGTCACCGAACTCGGAGCGGCGGCGCAGGCACTCGTAGAGCGCCGGCCGCAGCGGCGGCAGGCCGATTCCGCCCGCGACGAACACGACGTCGAGCCCGGCGGCCTCCTCGACGGGCCAGCCGCGGCCGAACGGGCCGCGCACGCCGAGTACCGTGCCTGGCTTCGCCGCGCAGATCGCCTCGGTCACCGCGCCGACCGCGCGCACTGTGTGGACGAGCCGCTCGCCCTCGACAGGCCCGCAGATCGAGATCGGCACCTCGCCGATCCCGAACGCGTACAGCATCGTGAACTGGCCGGGGGCGAACTCGAGCGGCGACCCTGACACGGACTCGAGCTCGAGCGTCCAGGTGTCGGCCGTCTCGCGCCGCCGCTTCGCGACGCGAAACGGCCGCGGAGCCATGGGTGACAGTTCAGCGGCCGTCGCCATAGAGATCCAGCAGCCGGAGCCGCGTCCATTGCAGTCGTTCGATCAGCACCTGCGTGAAGCGCAGGATCAGGTCGTAGCCGAACGCGGGATCGCGCTCGCACTTCTCGCGCAGGCAGCCGGCGTCGAACCGCGTCGCGCGCACGAGCCCGAGGGACGTCGCGTCGAAGTGCCAGCGGTAGGGCGCGAACAGCCAGGACCAGCCGATCACCTCGCCGGGGTCGATCGTCTCGATCGTGACCGCCCCGCGCGTGGGGACGAAGGTCTCGAGCGCAATCCGGCCGTGGCGGACGACGTAGAACACGTCGGCGTCGTCGCCCTCGCGGAACAGCACCTCGCCGTCGGCGAAGCGGACGTTGCTCGCGCAGCCGGAGAGCAACTCGATTGCCTCCGTCGACATGCCCTGGAAGATGGGCACGTCCTGGAGCAGCGTGTCAATCGTTCGCATCGGGAACCTCCTCGGTCGACCTGATCGCGGACAGCTCCTCGGTCACGTCGATCCCGACCGGACACCACGTGATGCAACGGCCGCAGCCGACGCAGCCGGACGTCCCGAACTGGTCGTGCCAGGTGCCGAACTTGTGCGTGAGCCACTGCCGGTAGCGCGAGTGGCCCGACGGTCGGATCGAGCCGCCGTGCAGGTAGGCGTGGTCGACGGAGAAGCACGTGTCCCAGCTGCGGTGGCGCTCGGCCTCGGCGCCGGCCAGGTCGGTCGTGTCCTCGACCGAAGAGCAGAAGCAGGTGGGGCAGACCATGGTGCAGTTTCCGCACGTCAGGCAGCGCTCCGCGACGTCGTCCCAGCGCGGGTGCTCGAGGTTGCGTGCGAGCAGGCCGCGGAGGTCGGTCGGGTCGAGGCTGCGACCCATCCGCTCGGCCGCGCCCGCGACGGACTGCTCGGCGGCGGCCATGTCCGCTGCGTCGGCGTCGCGGCCGGCCAGCGCCGCGAGCAGCTCGGCGCCGCGCTCGGAACCGGCGCGCGCCAGGAAGCGGTGCTCGCCGTCGAGCAGTTCGGTCAGCGCCAGGTCGTAGTCGCCCTCGGCCTTCGGGCCCGTGCCCATCGAGGTGCAGAAGCAGGTCCCGCCCGGCTCGAAGCAGTCGACCGCGACGATGAAGAGATCCTCGCGGCGAGCGGCGTAGTCGCGGTCCGCGAAGCGTCCGCCGAGGAACACGCGATCCTGAATCGCGATCGCGTGTAGCTCGCAGCCGCGCACGCCGATCAGCGCGAGCGGCGCGTCGGGCGACGGCTCGTCCTCGATCTCGATCCCATCCTCTCCGCGCCGGGCGCGCCAGAGGCGGACGTGCGCCGGAAAGAGGAACTGCTTCCAGGAGTGCGGGCCGACGGCGTACCCGAAGCGCGCCTCGTCGTCGCGGCGGGAGAGGCGGTAGCGACCCGGCTCCTGCTCGTCCGTCCATCCGGAGGGCAGGTCGCCGGCCGACTCCAGGTCGTCGTAGACGATCGCGCCGTCACGGACCGTCGGCCCGAGGACACGGAAACCCCGTTTCCGCAACGCGTCGACGAGGGCCTCGAGTGCTTCGAGGCGGATCACGCGTGTCTCGGGAACGGACTGGGTCAAGGGCCTCCCGGAAGAGCCTGGATTCTGGGGCTCGAGACTACATCGGTGCCTTCACGGATGTCGCACCGCGGGCGACTACGGTGGCCGCCGGGCGAGCCGGGGCCTAGCGTGGACCGCGTGAAGCTCCTCATCGTCGAGGACGAGGACGCGATCGCCGAGCCGCTCGCGGAGGGACTCCGCCGCGAGGGGTTCGAGGTCGAACGCGTGGCCACCGGCGAAGCGGCCCTGGCCGCGCCGGAGCCGGATCTCGTCCTGCTCGACGTGGGCCTGCCGGACACCGACGGGTTCACGGTCGCGCGCGAGCTTCGCAGGCGTTCGGCCGTGCCGATCATCGTCGTGACCGCGAAAGGCGAGGAGATCGACAGGGTCGTGGGCCTCGAGCTCGGCGCGGACGACTACATCGTCAAGCCGTTCGGCTTCCGCGAGTTGGTCGCGCGGATTCGTGCGGTCACGCGTCGCACGCATGAGCGGCAGGCGCCGCGCAGCGCGCACATCGGTGCGCTCGAGCTCGACGTGCGCGGCCGGCGTGCGCGGCTCGACGGCAGGGAGCTCGACCTGACGCCGAAGGAGTTCGACCTGCTCGCCCTGCTGGCGCGGGAGCCGGGCGCCGTCGTCTCGCGCTCGCAGATCCTGCAGGAGGTCTGGCAGACGACCTGGTACGGGAGCGCGAAGACGATCGACGTCCACGTCGCCGCGCTGCGCAAGAAGCTCGGCGACCCTTCGTGGATTCAAACGGTCAGGGGGGTCGGCCTGCGCCTCCACGTGCCCGACGGCTAGGGCTCGATGAGCCGGCGGCTACTGGCCAGCTACATCACGCTGACGATCGTCGTCCTCGCGGCGCTCGAGATCCCGCTCGGGATCCAGTACGGCCGCAGCGAGCAGCGCAACCTGACGAACCAGATCGTGCAGGACGCGCTGATCATGTCCACGTTCGCCGAGGATCCGCTCGAGCGAGGCGTGGCAACCGCGCCGCCGCAACTCGTGCAAGTCGCGCGCAAGTACCAGCGGGACCCGGGCGGCCGCGTCGTGATCGTGAACGGCCGGGGAGTCTCGATCGTCGACACTCGCGACCCGATCGGGCAGAACATGCGCACGCCGGGCCGGCCGGAGATCGCCCGCGCGCTCCGCGGCAACGTCGCCACCGGTACCCGGCACTCGAACCAGCTCGGAACCGACCTGATCTACGTCGCCGTCCCGATCGCATCGAGCGGGATCGTGCGCGGCGCAGTGCGCATCACGTATCCGACATCCGAGCTCGACACGCGCGTCAACCGTTACTGGCTGCTGCTGGCCGCGATCGGCGGCGTCGTGCTGGCCGCGGCGACGGCGATCGGCATCCGCTTCGCGCGGACGCTGACGAAGCCGCTGGCCGCCCTCGAGCGTGCGGCGGCCGAGGTGGGGGAGGGCGACCTGTCCGTTCGCGCGCCCCAGGAAGGCCCGCCCGAGATCAAGGCGCTCGCGGCGCGCTTCAACGAGACCGTGGCCCGTCTCGACTCGCTGCTCGACTCGCAGCAGGCGTTCGTGGCCGACGCGTCGCACCAGTTGCGCACGCCGCTGGCCGCTCTGCGTCTGCGCCTCGAGAATCTCGAGCGCGACGTCGAGCCGGCCGGCCGGGGGGACCTCGACGCCGCGCTCGCCGAGGTCGAGCGACTCGCCAGGCTCGTCGACGGGCTGCTCGCGCTCGCCCGCGCCGACGCGGCGGCGCCCGCCGCCGAGCCGGTCGACCTGGCCACCGTGGTCGTGGCGCGGGTCGAGCACTGGGCGCCGCAGGCCGAGGCGCGTGACGTCAGGCTCGAGACGGATGTCCCTTCGGCGCTCCGCGCGCTCGCAACTCCGGGCGCGCTCGAGCAGGTGCTCGACAACCTGGTCTCGAACGCGCTCGCCGCCTCGCCGCCGGGCTCCACGGTCGCGATCCGCGCCCACGAGGACGACGGTCGGATCGCCCTCCACGTCGTCGACGAGGGGCCGGGCATGACCCCGGAGCAGCGGGAGCGTGCGTTCGACCGTTTCTGGCGCGCCGGCCCGCCGGGAACCGGCACCGGCCTCGGTCTCGCCGTCGTGCACCGCCTCGTGACGGCCGACGGCGGCACGATCGAGCTCCGCGAGGCGCCCGCCGGCGGACTCGACGCCGCGATCCGGCTCAGAACCGCACGCGTCCCGAACCCTAACCCTCGCCTGGCCCGCGCTTAACCAGGGCGCTCCTACCGTCGGAACGATCCAGTTCCCACGGCAAGGAGGACACCGTGCCTCGCACCCAAAGCCTCATCGTCGCAGTCTCGCTCGGTCTCGCAGTCGTCTTCGGCGTGATCGCCCTGAACAAGACCGTTCATCTCGGTCAGGCCGCAGCGGTCAAGCCGGTTGCGAAGTCGCTGATCGCAAGGCGGACGGCGCAGCTCAACCGGTTCGAGGCCTCGCTCCGCGCCGAACTCCGGAAGAAGCCGCCCGCGGTGCCGAAGGTGCCCAAGACGCCGATCGCGACTCCCACCGCGTCGGCCTCCCAGGCCGCACCGGCAGCCCCGGCAGCGGCACCCACACCGGCAGCGGCCTCGCAGCGGGTCGTCTACGTTCGCCCGGCGCCGATCATCGTGCACAAGCACCGTCCGGGCGGAGGCGAGTCCGAAGGCTCCGACCACGGTGACAACGGCGGCGGCGACAACGGCGGTGCCGGCAGTGGAGGCGGCGGCAATGACTAACCACCACGGCCGTCTCTACGCACTCGGCGCGTCGATTCTCCTCTTCTTCGTCGCCTGGGCGGTGGTCGCAGCGCACCCGTGGGCGAGCACGAAGGCGACCAGTCGCGACCCTCAGCTCGTTGCGCTCGCGCAGCGTGAGCATCGGCTCCGCAGGGAAGCCGGCCTCGTTCAGCAGGTCGTCGCCCGGCGCTACGCCGACTACCGGAGGCAATTCGCCGCGTACAAAGCCGCGCTCGCCCGCCGGCAGGCTCAGATCGCGGCGGCGCAGCAGGCCGCGGCGCAGCAGGCGGCGCAGCTCGCGTCCGTCCAGTCGGCGGCGCCCGCAGCGGCTCCGGCAGCCGCGCCGTCCGGCGGCGGCGTCCGCTACGTCTCGCTGCCACCGCTCGTGATCACGAGGACGTCGTGAAGGGCGATCCGACCTTCTGGCTCCTCGCCCGGGCGAGCGGCCTGACCGCGTACGTGCTCCTGACCGCGTCCGTCCTCGCCGGGCTCGTCCTCAAGTCGCGGCCGTTCCGCGGGCTCAAGCCCGCGGCCGTGACCGACACGCACCGCTTCCTCGCCCTGCTCGGGCTCGGCGCGATCGCGCTCCACGGCGGCGCGCTCCTGCTCGACAAGACCGTGCACCTCACGCCCGTCGCGCTGCTCGTGCCCGGCGCGTCGCCGTACCGGCCGTTGCCGGTCGGGATCGGAGTGCTCTCCGCCGAGCTGATGCTCCTCGTGTACGTCTCGTTCGCGCTTCGCCGCGCGATCGGGACAAGGAACTGGCGGCGGCTGCACTGGGCCACGTATCTGATCTTCGGCGCCGCGACCGTGCACGGGCTCGCTGCCGGCACGGACTCGTCGCAACCGTGGGCGTTCGCGCTCTACCTCGGGGCGATCGGCTCCGTCGCCGCCGCGAGCGCCTGGCGCGCAGTCGCCAGACCACTCACACCGCAAAGGAGGACGGCATGACCCTGTACCGCATCGAGATCGACCGCTCCCTCTGCTCGGGCTTCGGCGCCTGCGTGGACGAGGCGGAGGATGTGTTCCGGCTCGAGAACGGAGTCGCTGTCGCCGTCGCGACCAGCACCGACCCTCGCGTGCTCGACGCCGCGGACGCGTGCCCGATGGGCGCGATCACCGTGATCGAGATCGAAGAGCAGGCGGCCTGACGATGCGCGACACCGTCGTCATCGTCGGCGCCGGCCTGGCCGGAGCACGCTGCGCGGAGACGCTCCGAGCGCAGGGCTTCAACGGACGCGTGCTCCTGGTCGGCGAGGAACCCGCTCCACCCTACGAACGTCCGGCGCTCTCGAAGGAGCTGCTCGCCGGCATGAAGGAGCCGACCGACCTCGCGCTCAGGCCGGACGGATTCTGGGCCGAGCTGGAGATCGAGCTGCTCACGGGCACGCGCGTCGACCGCATCGACTCGCGTGCCCGAACCGCCGTCACCGCGGACAGCCGGATCCTGCCCTGGACGAGCCTCGTGCTCGCGACCGGCGCGCGGGCGCGCACGTTGCCCGATCTGCCTCGAGGCGTGCACGTGCTCCGCACACTCGCCGACGCGCTCGCCCTCCGCCGCGAGCTGCGGCCCGGCCGTCGTCTCGTCATCGTCGGCGCGGGATTCATCGGCGGCGAGGTGGCGACGTCGGCGGCGTCGCTCGGCGTCGACGTGGCCGTGATCGAGGCGGCCGAGGTGCCGCTGGAGCGCGTGCTCGGCCGCCAGGCCGGCGGGCTCATCGCCGACCGCTACCGCGAACAGGGCGTCGAGCTGCGGCTCGGCGCGGGGCTCGCCTCCTTTCGACGCGGACCCGGCGATCGCGTTCGCGGCGTCCTGCTCACGGACGGGTGCGAGCTCGACTGCGACACGGCCGTGCTCGGCATCGGTGCGGCGCCGATCGCGCCCGTCGGAACGCCCACGGGCGCCGGCGGCATTCCGACCGACGCGTGCGGGCGCACGTCGCTTCCCGGCGTCTACGCCTGCGGCGACGCCGCCTCGACCTGGCGGCCTGCCCTCGGACGGCGGATCCGCGTCGAGCACTGGACGAGCGCGGCCGGTCAGGGCGCTGCGGTCGCCCACGCGATCGTGGGCCGCGACGAGCCGCACGACGATCCACCGTTCTTCTGGTCCGACCAGCTCGGTCTTCGCCTGCAGTACGTCGGACATGGCGAGGGATGGACGCGGGCCGAACTCGACGGCGACTCGGGCTCGTTCCGCGTCCGCTACCTCGACGCGGAGGGCGAGCTCGTGGCCGGGCTGCTCGCAAACCGGCCTCGGGAGGCGGCGGCCTTGCGCCGGGAGCTCGCGGCGTGACCCTGCTTCGTGTCGGCCTCGTGCTCGCCCTCGCCGTGGCTGCGACGGTCGTCGCGAACGTCGTGCTGCTCGGCGTGGCGACGGGCTCCGGCGGCCCGGGCCATCTGAGCCCGCGGGCCACCGTGATCGCAACCACGCCGGCGATCGCTCCGCTACGGCCGGTGGTGCTGCCGCCCGCGAGAGGCGAGCACGAGCAGCACGACGACTGACGTCCTTTACTTGCCGTTCCGGATTCGTGACCGGGACTTGGCCCGGCCTTAACCCGGGGCCGCCTAGAACTGAAGCGTCATGAATCTCGAGAAAGGAACTCCCATGAAGTCCCGCCGCCAGGCCCTCGCGCTCGCGGGCGCACTCGCCCTGACCGTCGTCACCGCGGTCGGGGCGGTCGCCGGCATGTCGCGCGGGGTGTCTCCCCGGTCCGCCTCCCCGGTCGTCGCCGCTCAGGTTGCGCCCGCGCCCGCGTATCACGAGAGAGGTGACGACTGATGCGCCGCGTATGGGCCACCGTGGTCAGCGTCTGGGCGACGATCGCGATCGTCGGCGTCCTCGCCTGGACGCGCGCACAGGCGCCTGCGCCCGTGACCGGCGCGGCTCCGACGGTCATGGTCGTCAAGGGCAAGAACGGCAAGCAGCAGCTGGTCGTCGTCCAGGCGGCCGCTCCGCATGCGACCACCCAGACCTCCCCGGCGCCGCCGGTATGATCGGCCGGCTGATCGAGCGGCCCTTCCGGGCCATGGGGACGACCTGCGCGCTCGCGGTCACTGTCCGAACGCTCGACGGACGCGAGGCCGACCAGGCGCTCGCCGCCGGGCGAGACGAGGTCGAGGCGTGCGAGCAGGCGCTCTCCCGTTTCCGCCCGGCGAGCGACCTCTCGCGGCTGAACGCCGGGGAGGGCGAGTGGGTGGAGGTCGACGCACGGCTCGTCGACGCGCTCTCGGCGGCGCTGCGCGCACGTGAGGACACCGGTGGGCGCTACGACCCGACGATCCTGCCCGCCCTCGTCGCGGCCGGCTACGACCGGACCTTCGACGAGCTGGACGAGCGCCCCGCCCGGACGGCCGCCGGCTGGCGTGCAGGCGCCGAGGTCGAGCTGGACGTCGACCGCGGCCGCGCACGCGTCGAGAAGGGGGCCGCGGTCGATCTGGGCGGTATCGGCAAGGGGTTCTCCGCGGGTCGCGCACTCTTCGCCATGCACTGGGCGTGGCCTGGGCTCCCCGGCGCGCTCGTCGATCTCGGCGGCGACGTCGCGCTCGCCGGGCGCACGCCCGACAGCGGCCCCTGGCGCGTCGCGATCGCCGACCCTCGCCGTCCCGGCGAGACGCTGGGCACGCTCGCGCTCGACGCCGGCGGCGTTGCAACGTCCGGCCGCGACCGGCGGCGGTTCGGCCCCGGGCGCAGCCTTCACCACCTGATCGATCCCGCGACCGGCGCCCCCGCCGTCGCCGGGCCGCTGTCCGTCACCGTCGTGGCGCCCGACCCCGCCGAAGCCGAGGCGCACGCGACCGCGCTCGCCGTCTCCACGCCCGGAGCAGCCGAAGCCCACCTCTCCCGCTTCCCGCACCTGGGCGCGCTCTACGTCCCGGAGATCGGCGAGCCGGTCGCACTCGGCACGCTGCCGCTGCTCGCGAAGGCGGCGGCATGAACGCCTTCCTCGCACATGCGCCCGTCGCGTGGTACGTCGCCCGTGCCGCCGGTCTCGTCGCCTTCGGCCTGCTGACGCTGTCGGTGTGGCTCGGCCTGGCGATGAGCACGAGACTGCTCAAGCCGGCCCGCCAGAAGCTGCTCTTCGGCTGGCACCAGACGCTCGCGTGGACGGGACTCTCGATGCTCGCCCTGCACGCGGGCGCCTTGCTCTTCGACCCGACGCTGCACTTCCGCGTCGCCTCGGTACTCGTGCCGTTCGCGTCGCCGTGGCGGCCCGGAGCCGTCGCGGCCGGCGTGGTCGCCGGCTGGCTGACGCTGATGCTCGCCGCGTCCTTCCGTCTGCGGAAGCGGATCGGCCAGAAAGGCTGGCGGCGGCTGCACTACGCCAGCTTCGCCGCGTTCGTCCTCGCACTCGGGCACGCGCTTGCGAGCGGTACCGACCTGAAGGGCGGCGGCGGGCCGATTCTTATCGCGCTCGCAGCCGGGCCGGTGATCTGGCTGACGCTGTTCCGGATCCTCATGCCGCGCAAGCCGGGAGCCGTGCGGAAAAGTACGGAAGCGAGCCCGAGCGAGGCATGAGACCATCCCGCGATGCGTCGGCGCTTCCGGGACCCCGAGAATGCTGCCGCAGCCTTCGTCCTCTTCGCGCTGGCGTGCATCGCGGCGGCGCTGCTCGGAGGCTTCTTCCTAGGCCGGTCGACGAAGAACTCGACCACCGCTTCGGTCTCCACGCCGACGATCCCGACAGCGACGACGGTCAGTGCGCAGGTCGCGGCCGGGGCCCACGACTTCGTCAACTTCGCGTGCGCGCAGTGCCACGGGCTGGACGGCCGCGGCGGCGTCTCGCCGTACGTGCCGGCGCTCAAGAACACGAACCTGACGGCGGCGGAGCTGACGCAGATCATCAACCACGGGCTCGGCGAGTCGGCGAACCCGACCCATCCGTACATGCCGGTCTGGGGCCAGGTGATCTCGACACGCCAGGTCGATGATCTCGTCGCCTACATCCATGCCGGCCTGCCGAAGGTGCCGACGGCGACGCCGGTCGTCGTCCCCCAGGGGCAAGGACAGGCCGTCGAGGGCCAGGCGCTCTACTCGCTCTACGGCTGCATCAACTGCCACGGCCCGAACGGCCTCGGCGGCGTGCCCAATCCGCAGTCGCCCGACAAGTCGATCCCGCCGCTGTCCGGCGCCGACTTCTTCAAGCAGTTCGACACGGACGCGAAGATCAAGGACGTGATCGTGTCTGGCAGCGTGATCGGCCGCGCGCCGATCGTCAGCATGCCGCACTGGGGCGGCATCATCCCACCCGACCGGCTCGACGCTCTCGTCGCCTACATCAAGACGCTGAAGACCGGCTGACGTAGCCGGAGGGAGCCCCTTCATCGGCGGCTCATCGTCTGCGAGGGACAATACGTACATGCGCGTGCTCGTGGTCGAGGACGAGGAGAAGATGGCGCGGCTGCTCCAGCGCGGCCTGCGTGAGGAGGGGCACGCCGTCGACGTGACCGGACGCGGCGAGGACGCCCTCTGGATGGCCCGCGCCGCGCCGTATGACGCGATCCTGCTCGACGTCATGCTTCCGGGTGGCGACGGCTTCTCGGTCTGCCGCGAACTGCGGCGCCAGGAGGTCTGGACGCCGATCCTGCTCCTGACCGCCCGCGACGCCGTCGACGACCGCGTGGTCGGGCTCGACGCGGGCGCCGACGACTACCTCGTCAAGCCGTTCGCGTTCTCCGAGCTGCTCGCCCGGCTGCGCGCGCTGCGGCGGCGCACGCCGGTCGAGCGGCCCGCGGTCATCGAGGTCGGCGACCTGCGGCTCGACCCCGCGGAGCGCCGAGCGTGGCGCGGCGACGTCGAGCTCCAGCTCTCGACGAAGGAGTTCGCGCTGCTGGAGGAGTTCATGCGGCGCCGCGGGCAGATCCTCTCGCGCACGCAGCTCCTGGATGCCGCCTGGGACATGGGCTACGAGCGGCGGTCGAACCTCGTCGACGTCTACGTCCGCTACCTGCGGGAGAAGATCGACCGCCCGTTCGGCCGCAATGCGCTCGAGACCGTCCGCGGCGCCGGGTACCGGCTTCGCGAAGATGCAGGGTAGATGACCAGGCTCTCGCTCCGGCTGCGGCTGACGCTCGCGTTCGCGACGGTCATGGCCGTCGTGCTCGCGGCGGTCGGCTTCTTCGTGTATGTGCGCGTCGGCAACACGCTGCTGTCGTCGGTGGACACGGCGCTCCGCGGGGGGACCGCCGAGACCGCGGGCCATCTGAAGCGGGCCGATCTCGAGCACGACCTGGACTTCGAGCTCGTCGACCCGGACAGCGCCAGGGGCGAGACGCTCGGCCAGCTCCTCGACCCGAGCGGAAACGTCGTCCGCTCGTCGCCGACCGGGATCGGGCCGCTCGTCGGCCGTTCGACGGTCGCGCAAGTCCTGGCCGGAAAGCACCTTCTCGAGACGACCGACCTCAAGGGCCGAACCTCCGACTGGCGCGTGCTGGCGATCCCGGTCACGAACGGTGGCCGGTCGCTCGTGCTCGTCCAGGCGAGCTCGCTCTCCGCGCGCGAGGACACGCTCAACCGGCTGCTCGTCGAGCTCGCGCTCGGCGGGGCGATCGCGCTCCTGCTCGCCTCGCTCGCCGGCTACGCCGTGACCGCGGCGGCGTTGCGGCCGGTCGAGTCGATGCGTCGGCGCGCCTCGGCGATCTCGGCGGCGACGCCCGGCCTGCGTCTGCCCGTGCCGCCGAGCCACGACGAGATCAGCCGCCTTGCGTACACGCTGAACCAGATGCTCGGACGGCTCGAGGCGTCCATCGAGCACGAACGGCGCTTCGTCGCCGATGCGAGCCACGAGCTGCGCACGCCGCTCGCGCTGCTCAGGACCGAGCTCGAGTTGGCGCTGCGGCGCCCTCGCTCGCACGCCGAGCTCGAGGAGGCGCTCCGTTCGGCGGCCGAGGAAACCGAGCGGCTGACCCGGCTCGCCGAGGATCTGCTCCTGATCGCCCACTCGGACCAGAGCGGCCTGCCGGTCCGGCCCGAGCGGCTCGAGGTCGACGAGCTCCTCGGGTCGACAGCGGACAGGTTTACGGCCCGGGCTGCCGAGGAGGGACGCGAGGTGCGCGTGGCCGGTGCGCCGGGGAGCCTGGCCGTGCTGGCCGATCCGGCACGCATCGAGCAGGCGCTCGGGAATCTGGTCGAGAACGCGCTCCGCCACGGCGCCGGGCCGGTCGAGCTCTCGGCTCGAGAGCGAGGGGCGCTCGTCGAGCTCCACGTGCTCGACGACGGGCCCGGCTTCCCGCCCGGATTCGCGGTGCTCGCGTTCGACCGCTTCAGCCGCTCGGACGAGTCGCGCGGCCGTAGCGGAACGGGTCTCGGTCTCGCGATCGTCGACGTGATCGCCCGTGCGCACGGGGGCGAGGCGGGCGTGTCCGAGCGCCCGGGCGGCGGCGCAGACGTGTGGATCGCGCTCGAGCGCGCGACTCCGTCGCGTGAGGCACCGCGCCCGGAGACGACGGCCGTCCGCCTGTAGTTGCGCTTCAGTCGCGTGATCGTCTTCAGCGCGACGCTGATGCCGTAAGTCTCATTCTTCGCTCATACAGCGTTGCTCCACTGGAGCCGTGCCGACTGCGCGTGAGCGACGGGCCAGGATGCACGCCCGCAACGCAGGCCTCCAGCGGTTGCACCGTGTCACGCGGCGCATCGGCCTGCTGACGGCCGTGCTCACCGCCGTCTTCGCCGGGCTCGCCGCGGCGAGCAACTCCGGGCATCACAAGCGCGTTCTGCGCCGAGTAGTCACTCCGCGCCGGCCCGCCGTGCCGGCGAAGAAGGTGAAGAAGGTCCCGCCGCCGCCGTCGCTTCCGCCGCTCCCGGCCCAGAGCGACCAGAACTCCTCGCCGCCTGCTTCCTCGCCGCAGCCGAGCCCGCAGCCGGCGCCGGCACCGCAGCCGAGCCCGCAGCCGGCACCGCAGCCGCCGCCCGCGCCGCCCGTCCAGTCCTACGCGCCGCCGGTCACGTCCTCCGGAGGATCGTGACCCTCGTCCTCGCAGCGTCGAACAACGGCAAGGAGCTGTGGTACCTGACCCGAGCCTCCGGCGCCGTCGCGCTGCTCCTGCTGACCGCCTCGGTCGTGCTCGGCGTCGCGAACACGACGCGCTGGAAGACCGACCGCTGGCCGCGTTTCCTCGTCTACGGCCTGCACCGGAACGTGACGCTGCTCGCGCTCGTGTTCACGATCGTCCACGTGATCACGACGATCGCCGACTCGTTCGCGCCGATCGGCCTCGTCGACACGTTCATCCCCTTCCTCTCGCCGTACCGGCCGTTCTGGCTCGGGATGGGCACGGTCGCGTTCGACTTCCTGCTGGCGCTGATCGTGACCAGCTTCCTCCGCCGCCGGATCGGCACGCGTGCGTGGAAGGCCGTGCACTGGCTCGCGTACGCCTCCTGGCCCGTGGCGATGATGCACTCGCTCGGCACGGGCAGCGACGCGAAGTCCGGCTGGATGCTCTTCCTCGGCGTCGTCTGCGGCGTCGCGGTGGTCGCCGCGGTGCTGTGGCGGCTGCTCGAGTCGCGGGACGCGGACCCGGCGATCCGGGCCGGCGCGACGCTCGGGACGATCGGGGTCGCGGTCGGGCTGCTCGTCTGGGCGAACAACGGCCCGCTCGCCGCGGGCTGGGCAGCACGGGCCGGCACGCCGGCGAGCCTGCTCGGCCACGTGCAGGCGGCGGCCGGGACGCCGGTCTCGCTCCGCAAGCCTGCGCGCACGTCGACGACGACCCCGTCGGCCTCGCTCCCACCGGGGCGCTTCACCTCCAGGCTGACGGGCCGGATCGGTGAAACCCAGACCGGCCGCGGCCTCGTCGTCGTCACGATCGACGGCAGGGCGAACGGCGACTTCCACGGGCGCATCCACCTCGCCCTGCGCGGGTTCCCGGTCGACGGCGGGGGCGTGCAGATGACGGACAGCGTCGTCGGGCTGCTGCCGGCCGGTGCGCCGGCGTGGTCGTCGGGCACGGTGATCGGGCTCGAGGGCTCCCACGTCGTCGCCGACGTCCATGACCCGTCGGGCCGGTCGTACCGGGTCGGGTTCGACCTGACGATCGGCGACGGTGGCTCGATCGGCGGCTCGCTGCACGGCGTCCCCGCTCGGTAGCTGCGCTCGGTAGAAGCTACGGAGCCGCGCTCAGGGGGCGCTCGGATGAGCCGCAACGGTCAGATGCCTACGGTGCGCGGCGATGGCGCACAATCCCGCAGTCCGGGCCCCGAAACGCCGCCCGAACGGCACGGCACGGAAGCCGACCCCTGGTTCCGCCCAGTGGCTCACTCCCCGCCGGCTGCTCGTGCTCGCGGCCGTCGGCGCGGTCGTTCTCGCCGGCGTCCTCATCGGCGTCAGCGTGGCGGGGTCCGGCAGCGGGTCTTCGAGCACGGTCACGGGAGCGCAGGCGACGAACGCCCTCATCGGCGGCATCCCGCAGAGTGGCTTCACGCTCGGCAGCCCGACGGCGCCCGTGCGCATGGTCGAGTACGGCGACCTCCAGTGTCCGATCTGCCGTGAGTACGCGGTCGCGACGCTGCCCACGATCGTCCGCGAGTACGTGCGGACCGGGAAGGTGCAGCTCGAGTTCCGCGGCATCGCCTTCCTCGGCCCCGATTCCGAGAAGGCGCTCGAGTCGGTGACCGCAGCGGCGGCACAGAACAAGGCGTGGAACATGATCGACCTCCTCTACCGCAACCAGGGCGAGGAGAACACCGGCTGGGTGACCGACGCGAAGCTGCGCGCGGCCGCCGCGGCGACCCCGGGACTGGCGATTGCGGACTGGCAGAGCAGCCGTGGCAGCAAGGCCACGCAGGAGCAGATCCAGTCGATGCACGCCCAGGCCCTCGCCCTGATGGGCTCGCAGATCCAGACTCCGACGTTCGAGGTCGCGAGGCGTGGGCAGCCGCTGCGCTACCTGCAGATCCAGAGCCTCGACGCGAGCGCGTTCACGCCGGCGCTCGACCAGCTCCTGGCGCGATGAGCGAGAACCACCTGCGGGTGGCGATCGGCGCGCTCGCCGTCGCGGGCGCCGCCGTCGCGTCGTACCTGACCTACTCCCGCTACGCGGGGACGCAGCTCTACTGCGCGACGGGCGGTTGCGAGACCGTCCAGCACTCGAGCTACGCCGTGATCGCGGGCATCCCGGTGGCCGTTCTCGGGCTCGCCGCCTATCTGGCGATCCTGGGGACGGCTGTTGCCCGCGGGCCGTCCGCGGCCGCCGTCGGCTTCGGCCTGGCGGCCGCGGGCGTGGCCTTCAGCGCCTACCTGCTCGTTGCTCAGCTCTTCCTGATCCACGCGATCTGCCAGTACTGCGTGGCCAGCGACGTCGTCGTCACGCTGCTCGCGATGGCGACGTGGGCCAGGTTCGCGCTCGCCCACCGCGCGCTGCCGGCCGCCGCCTGACCTACGGGTTTCCCGCAGTAGCGGCGAGCGATCTCCGCAGCGATGTTCCGCGCCGCCGCGGATTCCGCTCGGACGGCCGCGCCCGACACTCCGCGAAACAACACCGGGTCTTGGACGGCCCGGCCGGAGCGGAAGGAGCGGAACAATGCGCAAGATCTTCGAAATCGGAGGGATCGTCGCAGCGGCGATCCTGATCGCCTTCGGAATCGCGTCGATCGTGATCGCCAACAACGGCACGAGCACGGTCAACTCGAGCCTCGAGGCGCAGCAGATTCTACGGCACGCCGGACATGACGCCGACGACGATCAAGCCCGAGGTGACGTCGGCGCTGGCCCAGCAGACGGCGCTGTTCGCCAAGTACAAGGCGAACGGCATCAAGGCCACCCCGTCGGCGATCAAGGCGCCGAGTTGCTCGGTCGCAGGTGAGTTCGTGAACAGCGGCGACAAGGCACGCTGCTTCGCGGAGTACATGTGGATCCACACCATGGGCGCCACGAATGGTCTGACGTACTCGCAGATGGGCCGCTACCAGGCTCTGCCCAGCGCGCCCTTCAAGGCCACCGACGGCATCGGCGGGACGAACGAGCCCCAGTACGCCGCCACCGACGCGCAGACGAAGCAGCCGGTCGACAACGGCCGCCGCGACCTCTGGGTGACCTACACGGCGCTGACCACCGCGCTGAACTCCAGCTACATGGCGTCGCAGATCGCGATGTTCGGAATCGTCGTCGGGGTCGCGTTGCTCCTGACCGGCTTCGGCTTCGCGATCCTCGCGATCGGCGGGGCGCTCCGGAATCCGGAGACTTCGCTCGGGTTCGCCAAGAAGTGGACGCACAAGAAGGAGACCGGAGAGTCGCCGGCACCCGCCGCGTAGATTTCCGCTCCACCCGTCCAGCATCGAGGCCGCCTCCGGGCGGCCTCGATGTGTCTATTCCTCGAGCAAGCCGTGGGCGAGCGCGTAGCGCACCAGCTCGGCCCGGCTCGACAGGCGCAGCTTCTGCATGATGTGCGCCCGGTGCGTCTCGGCCGTCCGGACCGAGATGAAGAGCATCTGGGCGATCTCCTGGTTCGTGTGCCCGAGTGCCAGCAGCCGCAGCACCTCGCGCTCGCGCTCCGAGAGCGGATCCTCGTCGGCGCGGCGCTCCGCCTCGGCCGCCGCCGCCACGAGGCGTGCGCCGAGCTCGGGGTGGACGTACCGGCCGCCCTTCGCCACCTCGCGGATCGCCGCCACGAGCTCCGCGTCGGCGGCTTCCTTGAGCACGTAGCCGCTGGCTCCGACCGAGAACGCCTCGCGAACGTAGCGCGGGTCGTCCTGCATCGACAGGACGAGCACCCTCGCCTCCGCGTGCTCGTTCAGCAGGTCCGGCAGCGCCTCGAGGCCGCTCCGGTCGGGCATGACAATGTCGAGGAGGATCACGTCCGGCTTCAGCGAGCGCACCTCGAAGACCGCGTCTCGAGCGTTGCCGGCCTCACCGACGACCTCGAAGTCGTCCTCCGCGTCGACGAGCAGCTTCAGGCCCGCCCGCACGACGGCGTGGTCGTCGACGATGAGAACGCGCACACTCACGAGGGCACCTGGACGACCAGAGTAGTGCCCGCACCGGATCGCGACTCGACACGCAGTTCGCCGTCGAGCAGCGCCAGCCGTTCGCGCATGCCCTGCAGGCCGAAGTGGTCGGGACCGACCGCGTCCGGGTCGAAGCCGCGGCCGTCGTCCTCGATCACCGCCGTCAGCGCGGGGCCCTGGCGCGTGAGGACGATGCTGACCGACCTCGCATGCGAGTGCTTGACGACGTTGGTGAGCGCCTCCTGCACGATTCTGTAGAGAGCCGTCTCGACCTCGGGTGGCAACCGGCCGCCGACCCCGGCCGCCTCGAAGTCGACCTCGATCGCGGTCTGCTCGGAGAAGCCCTCGACCAGTCGCTCGAGCGCGGAGACGAGCCCGAAGTCGTCGAGCGCCTTCGGGCGCAGCTCGACCGCGAGCCGCCTGACGCCCTGGAGCGTCTCGACGACCCGGTCGCGGAGATCGCCGACCGCCGCCCGTGCCTCGTCTCCCGAGACCGTTTCCTCGAGTCCCTTCAGGCCGAGCAGGATCGAGGTCAGCGCCTGGCCGGTCTCGTCGTGGAGCTCGCGCGCGAGCCGTTCCCGCTCGCGCTCCTGCGCCGCCACGACGCCGCGCAGCGCGTCACGCGCGACCCGCTCCGAGAGGTCGACCGCGACCGAGGCCCGGGTCGCGAACGACTCGGCGAGCCGCAGGTCGTCGTCCGAGAAGCGCGGGTCGCGGCCCTCCTTGTCGTGCACGGCGATGACGCCGATCGCCTGGTCGCGGGCGATCATCGGCACCCAGAGCCCCGTGCGGGCGCCGATCCGCCGCGTGACGAAGTGGTCCACCTCGGGGTCGTCGAGAACCGAGTCGCTGCGCTCGCTCCGGCGCCGTTCGAGCACGCGGCCGCTCTTCGAGCCCTGCCGTGTCGTCGTGGATCCGGTGAGATCCGCAGCTCCCTCGCCGGAGGCGGCGACGAACCGCAGCTCGTCGGTGCCCCTCGGCAGCGCGACGGTGACGAGCTTCGCGCCGAGCAGCTCGCGCAACCGGCGGCAGATCAGGTCGAGCAGGCGGTCGAGGTCGGTCTCGGTCGCGAGCGCGTTGCCAATCTCGTTCAGCGACTCGAGCTGGCGCGACCAGCGCGTCGCCGCCTCGTACAGGCGGGCGTTCTCGATCGCGACGGCAGCCTGCCCGGCGAGCAGCGTGACGAGCTCCTGGTCCTCCTCGCCGAACGGCTCGTCGCCGGCTTTCTCGGTGAGGTACAGGTTCCCGTAGGCGACGCCGCGGAGCATGATCGGCACCCCGAGGAACGTGTGCATCGCGGGATGGCCGGGCGGGAAGCCGACCGAGCGCGGATCCTGCGCGAGGTCGTGCAGACGCAGCGGCCGCGCCTCGTGGATCAGCGCGCCGAGGATGCCGCGCCCCCGTGGGAGCTCGCCGATCGCCGCGTGCGTCTCCCGGTCGACGCCGGTCGTCAGGAACCGCTCGAGCTGTGACCCGGACGGGTCGATGACGCCCAGTGCCGCGTAGCGCGCGCTGGTCAGCTCGGCGGCGATCTCCATGATCCGCTGCAGGAGCGTGTCGAGCGTCAGCTCGGAGGTGAGTGCGATCCCGGCTTCGAGCAGCGCCCGCAGACGGCTTTCGCTGAGCGCCTCGGTCGGCACGACTGGAGGGTAACGCGGCTGCGGAAAAGCCGTGGAGGGGTTCCGCGTCGCCACCGAGGCTGGGCCGCGATCGTCGCCGCAGACTGGACGCATGGTCGCGACCGCCAGCCATCCCTCCGCGTCGTTCAGCGCGACGATCCGTGTCCGTCTCGAGGACCGGCCCGGGTCGTTCGGACGGCTGGCGACCGCGATCGGCGAGGCCGGCGGATCGCTCGGCGCCATCGACCTCGTGCGTGTCGAGGGTGCAGCGAAGGTGCGCGACGTCACCGTCGAGGCGACCGACGCCGCTCACATCGAGCGAATCGTCGAAGCTGTCCGCGCCGTCGACGGCGTCGAGGTCGAACAGGTCTCCGACCGCACCTTCCTGCTGCACCTGGGCGGCAAGCTGCGTGTCGAGCCGAAGATCCCGATCAAGACGCGGGACGACCTGTCCATGGCCTACACGCCCGGCGTTGCCAGGATTTGCCGCGCCATCGCAGACGACCCGACCAAGGTCTGGAACCTGACCGTCAAGCAGAACGCGGTCGCCGTCGTCACCGACGGAACCGCGGTCCTCGGCCTCGGCGACATCGGCCCGGAGGCGGCGCTGCCCGTGATGGAGGGCAAGGCGGCGCTGTTCAAGGAGTTCGGCGGCGTCGACGCGTGGCCCGTCTGCCTCGCGACCACCGACCCGGACGAGATCGTCGCCGTCGTCACCGCGATCGCCCCGGTTTTCGGCGGCATCAACCTCGAGGACATCTCCGCGCCGCGCTGCTTCGAGATCGAGGAGCGGCTGCGCGCGAAGCTCGACATCCCCGTTTTCCACGACGACCAGCACGGAACCGCCGTCGTCGTGCTCGCCGCACTCCTGAACGCCTTGCGGGTCGTCGGCAAGCCGCTCGACGACTGCCGCGTCGTCGTCACCGGCGTCGGCGCGGCCGGCGTCGCAACGACGAAGATGCTCCAGGCCGCCGGCGTCCGCGACATCGTCGGCTGCGATCGCCAGGGCGCGATCCACCGCGGCCGCCCCGGGCTCTCCGGCGCGAAGCTCGAGTACGCGGAGTCGACCAATCCACGCGGCCTGCGCGGCTCGGCGGACGAAGCGCTCACGGGCGCCGACGTCTACGTCGGGCTCTCCGGCCCGGGCGCGGTCACCGTCGACGGCGTCTCCTCCATGGCTCCCGACGCGATCGTGTTCGCGATGGCGAACCCGACGCCCGAGGTCTCGCCCGAGGAGATCGAGGGGCTCGCCGCAGTCGTCGGCACGGGCCGTTCCGACTATCCGAACCAGATCAACAACGTCCTCGCGTTCCCCGGCATCTTCCGCGGAGCGCTCGACGTGCGCGCGTCCGACATCACCGAGGCGATGACGCTGGCCGCCGCGCACGCCATCGCCGAGGTCGTGCAGCCGGACGAGCTCTCGCCCGACTACGTGATCCCGAGCGTCTTCGACCGCCGTGTCGCGCCGGCCGTCGCCGAGGCGGTTGCCCGCGCGGCGACGCGCGACGGCGTCGCAAGACGGGCGTGACCGGCCTCTTCACGACTGCGGGTTTCCCGCAGTCCCGTTCGGGGCCGAGCCGGACGTGGCTGGACGAGCGGGCTGGCGATACTGGTTCCGTGGCCACGCAAGCCGGATCAGAACGCGACGTGATCCTCCGGGACGGAGGAACGCTCCGCCTGAGGCCGCCGACGCGCGAGGACATCACCGCATTGCTCGACTTCTTCGCCTGCCTGTCGCCGGACAGCGTGTACCAGCGCTTCCACGGCGCGCTCCGAGTCACGCCGCAGCTCGTCGAGTCGTTCGTCGACCCGGACTGGGACGAGCTCGGCTCGCTCGTCGGCACGCTCGGCGACGACGGCCGCATCGTCGCGCTCGCCGAGTACGTCAGGTTGCGCGACCCCGGTAGCGCCGAGGTGGCCTTCGCAGTCGCCGACGAGCTCCAGGGACGGGGCATCGGGACGCGCCTGCTCGAGCAGCTCGCCGCCGAGGCGGCCGCACACGGGATCGAGAGCTTCGTCGCCGAGGTGCTTTCCGGCAACAGGCCGATGCTGCGCGTCTTCGAGGACGCCGGCTTCGACGTCGCGCGCCGCCTGTCGCACGGAGAGGTCGAGCTGCGCTTCCGGATCGCGCCGACCGACGTCTATCGCGACCGCGTCGACGAGCGCGACCACGTCGCCGTCGCCGCCTCGCTCCAGACCTTTTTTGCACCGCGCACGGTGGCGGTCTTCGGCGCTTCGCCGAGGAGGGGAACCATCGGTGGCGAGCTCTTCCGCAACATCCTCGCGGGAGAGTTCGTCGGCGCGGCGTATCCCGTCAACCGCACGGGGACGCCGGTCGCGGGCGTCCGAGCCTACATCTCCGCGGAGCAGATCCCGGACGAGATCGACCTCGCCGTGATCTGCGTACCCGCCGCGCACGTGCTCGAAGCGGCCGACGAGGCGCTGCGCACCGGCACGAAGGCGATCTGCGTCATCTCCGCCGGCTTCACCGAGACCGGGGCCGAGGGCCGCGAGCGCCAGGAGGAGCTGCTCGCCCTCGTCCGCGCGCACGGCGCACGCCTGATCGGGCCGAACTGCCTCGGGCTCGCCGTCTCGAGCGCGCGACTGAACGCGACCTTCGGGCCGCGCGCACTGCCGCCCGGCAACGTGGCTTTCTCGTCGCAAAGCGGCGCGCTCGGGCTGGCACTGCTGGAGAAGGCCGAGTCGCGCGGACTCGGGTTCTCGGCCTTCATCTCCGTCGGCAACAAGGCGGACGTGTCCTCGAACGACCTGCTCGAGTACTGGGAGGACGACGCCGGAACCGACGTGATCCTGCTCTACCTCGAGTCGTTCGGGAACCCGCGCAAGTTCGGCCGGCTCGCCCGCCGCGTCGCGCGCCGCAAGCCGATCCTGGCCATGAAGGGCGGCCGCTCACGCGCGGGCGCCAAGGCCGCCGGCTCGCACACCGCCGCGCTGGCCGGCTCCGAGCAGGCCGTGGACGCGCTCTTTCTCCAGGCCGGCGTCATCCGCGCCGAGACGCTGGAGGAGCTCGTCGACACCGCCGGGCTCCTCGCCTCGCAGCCGCTCCCGCTCGGGAACCGCGTCGCCGTGCTCACGAATGCGGGCGGACTCGGGATCCTCTGCGCCGACGCGTGCGAGGCCGCCGGGCTCGAGCTACCGACGCTCACGGCGGCGACGCGGGAGGCGCTGGCGCTGAAGCTGCCGCGCGAGGCGAGCCTTGCGAATCCGATCGACATGCTCGGCTCGGCAACCGCGGCGACCTACGAGTCGGTTCTCCCGCACGTTCTCGCCGACCCGGAGGTCGACGCGGTGATCGTGCTCTTCGTACCGCCGGTCGTCGCGTCCGCCGAGGACGTGGCCGAGGCCGTCGTGGTCGCCGTCGAGAGCGCGAACGTGACGGACAAGCCGGTGCTCGCCGCCTTCGTGTCGGCGGGAGGGACGCCGTCCGCGCTTCTTCACGAACCGCGCCGCGTCGCGGCATTCGCGTATCCCGAGTCGGCCGCACGTGCCCTCGGCCGGGCGGCGGAACGGGCCGCTTGGCTCCGCCGTCCGGCCGGGGTCGTGCCGGAGCTGGACGGGATCGACGAGGAGACCGCCACCGCGATCGTCCGCGCGGCGCTCGACGGCTCGAGCGACGCCTGGCTCGACCCGGCCCGCGTGCGCGCGCTGCTCGGCGCCTACGGGATCGCCTTCGTCGGCGAGCGGGTCGCGACCACGGCCGAGGAGGCCGTCGCGGCAGCAGAGGAGCTCGGCTACCCGGTCGCGGTCAAGACGGCCGAGGCGGGCGCGCACAAGTCGGACCGCAAGCTGCTCGCTCTCGACCTCGCAGACGAGGCGTCGGTACGGGCCGAGGTGGCGCGGATCGGACTGCCGGTCGTCGTCCAGCCGATGGTCGAGGGCGGCGTCGAACTGCTCGCCGGCGTCGTCCAGGATCCCGTCTTCGGGCCGCTCGTCGCCTGCGGGCCCGGCGGCGTCTTCGCCGAGCTGATCGGCGACGCCCAGTTCAGGCTCGCGCCGCTGACCGACGTCGACGCGGCGGAGCTCGTCACCACCGGCAAGGCCGGCCGTCTCGTCGCCGGCTACCGCGATAAGCCCGCGGCCGATGCGGACGCGCTCGCCGACGTCCTGCTCCGCCTCTCCCGGCTCGCCGAGCGGCATCCGGAGATCGCCGAGCTCGACCTGAACCCCGTGATCGGGCTCTCGGACGGCTGCGTCGCGGTGGACGCGCGCATCCGCGTTCGCCCGCCCGACCCGCCGGCCCGCGCCAAGACCTGGTAGCCGGAGCTCTAGCTCGCCGGCTCGCGGTCGTCCGTGTCGCTCGGCGGCACGACGACGACCGGACACGTGGCGTGGTGCGAGACGTGCTCGCTGACCGAGCCGAGCACGAGCCGTGAGAACGCGCCGAGCCCACGCGAGCCGACCACGAGCACCTCGGCGCCCTCGGACTCCTCGACCAGCACGTCCTGCGGCTGGCCCTCGCGAAGCCTGATCTCGTATTCGATCCCGGCCGGCACCTTCGCCTCGGCCTCCCCGGCGATCTCCTCGGCCGCTTCCTGCATGTCGGTCGCGACCTCGGGCGGCGGCGGGAGCCCGTCCGTGTAGACGGCGAGCGGAACGTGCCACGCGACGACGATGTGCAGCTTCGCGTTTCGCGCCGCCGCCTCCTCGGCGGCGACGCGAAGCGCGGCGAGACTGCTCTCGGAGCCGTCGACTCCGACGACCACGAAGCCGGCCACTAGGCGGCGACTCCTGCGGTCACGGGCGCGAGCACGCGCTCGGCCAGGTCGACGAGCCTCGTCGCATAGCCCCACTCGTTGTCGTACCACGCGACGACCTTCACCTGCGTTCCGTCGACGACGCTCGTCAAGCCGGCGTCGAAGACGGACGAGTACGGCGAGCCGATGACGTCGGAGGACACGAGCGGCTCCTCGCTGTACGCGAGGATGCCCTCGAGTTCGCCCGTGTCGGCACGCTCGGCGAAGGCCGCGTTGACTTCCTCGACCGTCGTCGGCCGCTCGACCTCGACTGCGAGGTCGACGAGCGACCCGGTCGGCACGGGAACGCGCACCGAGTAGCCGTTCAGCTTCCCGTCCAGTTCCGGGATGACGAGGCCGATGGCCTTCGCGGCCCCGGTCGTGGTCGGGATGAGGTTGAGCGCCGCAGCCCGAGCCCGCCGCAGGTCCTTGTGCGGCAGGTCGACCAGGCGCTGGTCGGCTGTGTAGGCGTGAACGGTGGTCATCAGTCCGTGGCGGATGCCGAGCGTATCGTGCAGCACCCTGGCGACGGGCGCCAGGCAGTTCGTCGTGCACGAGGCGTTCGAGATCACGTCGTCGGTCTCGGGGTCGTACCTGTCGAAGTTGACGCCGAGCACGAACATCGGCACGGCGTCCTTCGCCGGCGCCGAGAGGATCACCTTGCGCGCGCCGGCTTCGAGGTGCGCGGAGGCCGCGGCACCGGTGCGGAAGACGCCGGTCGACTCGATCACGACGTCGACCTCGAGCTCGCGCCAGGGCAGCGCGGCCGGATCCTTCTCCTGGAAGACGGCCACTTCGTGACCGTCGACGACGAGCCCGCGGTCGGTTGTCTCGACCGGCCGGCTGAAGCGACCGTAGACGCTGTCGTGCCGGAGCAGGTGGGCCATCACGGGTGTCTCGAAGAGGTCGTTGATCGCGACCAACTCGACGTCCGCCTCGCGCTCGAAGGCGGACCTGAGGGTGGCGCGGCCGATGCGGCCGAAGCCGTTGACTGCCACTCGGACGGGCATGGGAGCTCCTTCTCTCGGGGTTCGCCTCCACGCTAAGTCCGTGCAGGCGACACGTCATCGGCGGATCTTCGGCACCGGCCGGTGTGGGAAAGCCGCAACATACCGCGGCCGATTGTTCGCGTCATTCTTGCGTCGATCTCGTGAATCGGTCGACGGATTGCTTGCCAAATCGGTGTCCGTCGTCTATTCTCCGGGGCCGGAGATGTCGATGCATTTGCCCACCAACACGCTCGAGCCGAAAGCGGCCCTGCTCGCAACAGCCCAGGCCGCAACGGCGATGCCCTGCGCGAGCAGGCGAATCGCCGTGCGCCGGTTCGACGTGACCGTTGCCCTCCCCGGGAGGCGTGCGCGCTAGGTCTCTAGCCGCATAGCGACCGATCGAGGGCGACCCGACGGGTCGCTTTTTTGTTGCCCGCGACAGTGCTGGCCCGCGGCGAACGGGCCGAAAACCAGAGGTGATGACCAGTTTGATGCAGTCCACAACCGAGCCCAGCTAGAGCCCCGAGAAGAGCAGCGGGCGCTTCGGCGCCTGAAAATCGATGCCGAGAATTGCATCTGCTTTTGCCTGTACATTTTCGGAAAGGAGGAGCGATGTTGTACGTGCATCGTCTTCGCCCGCTCAGGCTCGTCCCCCAGCCGGCGCAGGAGCGTTCGGCCAAGGTGGTCGCGCTGCGGAGCAGGCGAGAGGCACGCGACGAAGCTCGGGCCCCGCGCACGGGCCCGGAGCGGCCGCAACAGGCCGCGTGATGACGGACGCGCCCCCGCCGAGCGGTCCAGGCGGGGGCGCCGACGCGTTTCCCGGGCGCCACAATCCGGGAGGAGGATCGAGATGAAGATCACCACGTTCGGAACCATCGACCAGCGCAGCCTCGAGCAGCTCGAGCGCTGCATGACGGCGGGCGACGCCGAGTTCGGCGTGCTCTGCGCCGACCATCACCCCGGCTACTCGCAGCCGATCGGCGGCGGCATCGCCTACGAGGGCTACGTCTCCCCGTCCGGGGTCGGCTACGACATCGGCTGCGGCAACAAGGCCGCGCGCACGGAGCTGACCCGCGCCGACCTCGACGCGCTCGGCGGCGTCCAGCGCCTCATGCGGGAGATCACGAGGCGCGTGTCGTTCGGCATGGGCGTGCCGGCGGCGGAGCGCGCGGACCACCCGGTGCTGGAGCAGATCCGCGCGGCGGAGTTCGCGCCGCAGCGGGGGCTTGCCGACCTGGCGGCGGCGCAGCTCGGCACCGTCGGCGCCGGCAACCACTACGTGAACCTGATGGAGGACGAGGAGGGCCTGATCTGGGTCGGCGTCCACTTCGGATCGCGCGGCTTCGGGCACAAGACGGCGTCCGGGTTCCTCGCGCTCGCGCAGGGGCTCTCGTTCGGGGCGAAGGCGCGCGACGGCGAGATGGACTCGTCGCCGGTGCTGTTCGAGATCGACTCCGAGCTCGGTCAGTCCTACGTCGCGGCGATGGAGCTCGCCGGCGAGTACGCGTACGCCGGACGCGACGTCGTCGTCGCGAAGGTGCTCGAGATCCTCGGAGCCGACGCGACCCACGAGGTGCACAACCACCACAACTTCGCCTGGCGCGAGGAGCACTTCGGCCGCGACTACTGGGTGATCCGCAAGGGCTGCACGCCCGCACGCCCGGGTCAGGAGGGCTTCGTCGGCGGCTCGATGGGCGACGAGTCCGTGATCCTGGAAGGCGTCGACGGGCCGAAGGCCGCCGAGTCGCTCTACTCCACCGTCCACGGCGCCGGCCGCGTGATGAGCCGCTCGCAGGCGGCCGGGCGCGTGCGCCGCGTCAAGCGCTGGGCGTGCGGGCACCGCGACTGCGCGTACACGGCTGAAGGGCCGGGCACGTGCCTGATCCACGGCTCGAAGCTGCGCCAGGCGCGCGTGCCGGTGCAGGTCAAGCCGGGGCTCGTCGACTGGCCGGCGGTGCAGGAGCGACTGCGCGAGCAGGGGATCGTGCTGATCGGCGGCGGCGCGGACGAGGCGCCGGAGGCCTACAAGCGCCTGCCGGAGGTGCTCGAGGCACACGCCGGCTCGATCCGCGTCAAGCACACGCTGCGCCCGCTCGGCGTGGCCATGGCCGGCCGCGACGTCGTCGATCCGTACAAGGACTGAGGAGGCTCCGGTGGGACGTTGCACGTCGATCGGGTGCGATGGGCGTCCTGATGGAAGGACGCAGGGAGCGTTCGTACCCGGAGGGTACGGGCGCGACTGAGGACGCAGTCAGCTCGACGTCCGTCGC
This sequence comes from uncultured Actinomycetes bacterium, assembly GCA_963776735.1. Taxonomy (GTDB): domain Bacteria; phylum Actinomycetota; class Thermoleophilia; order Gaiellales; family Gaiellaceae; genus PALSA-612. The sequence continues at coordinate 5,543 of CAVZNV010000005.1, read as the reverse complement.
GGCCGGGCGACCTCAGCCACGTTTCATCGGAGCCTCCCTACCTGCGGAAAACCCGCAGTCGGGCGTGGCTCCGCCACGGATGCGTGCGGCCGGTGTGAGGCGGACACTGGCCGCACGCGAACACGGAGGACTGAGCCATGAAGGTGCAAGACGTGATGACCAGAGACGTGACCACGGTCGCGCCCGACACATCGCTCAAGGACGTCGCGCTGGTGCTCACGAACCTCGGCGTCTCGGGTGTCCCCGTCGTCGAGGGGGGCGCCGTCGTCGGCGTCGTCTCGGAAGCCGACATCCTCGTCAAGGAACGCGGGGTCCAGCCGCCGCATCACGGGCTCGTCGGGCTCCTGTTCTCCGAAGGCGTTGAAGTCGGCGACAAGCTCCGCGCGGTGACGGCCGGGGAGGCGATGACGTCGCCCGCGATCACGATCGCGCCGGGCCGCCCGGTCTCGGAGGCTGCTGGGAAGATGATCGACGCGCACGTGAACCGGCTGCCGGTCGTCGACGAGGAGGGCGTGCTGCTCGGGATCGTCACGCGCGCCGACCTCGTGCGCGCGTTCGTGCGACCGGACGAGGAGATCGCGCGCGAGATCCGCGAGGAGGTCGTCCTGCGCACGCTCTGGATCGCGCCCGAGCAGGTGACCGTCGGCGTGGAGCACGGAGTCGTCCGGCTGGCCGGCCACGTCGGCTCGAGGTCGGACGGCGAGCTCGCGGCATCGCTCGCGCGGCGGGTTCCGGGCGTCGTCTCGGTCGAGTCGAGCCTGACCTGGGACCTCGACGGCGCCGACCACGCGTCGAAGAAGTCCCTGTACGCCGCCGGTCGCTAGCTCCCTGTGGTCGTCACCGGTGTCCCGCACTCGGGGCACCGGAACGGCCGCCGCTTCGCGAGCCAGCGGCGCACGGCGTTGACGATGAAGGGAAAGCCGGCGCCGGGGATCTCCCGCGTCGCCTGCACGGCTCCGTGGTCGGGGCAGCTCCCCGCCTTCGTCTGGACTTCCTTCGGCACGGCACCTCCTCTCGAGCTGCCTGCCGGGACGTCCTCAGTCTGACGCTGGAGACGAGCCGGGACAAGTCAACCGACCCGGTAGCGGAGCGAGACCATCCCGTTGGCGAACCGGCGCTCTTCGAGCAAGTCGAGGTCGAGGCGCACGTCTGCAGGCAGCCAGTGCGTCCCGCCTCCGACGACCACGGGCGCGACGATCTGGTGGAGCTCGGTCACCAGTCCCGCCCGCAGCGCGTGGGCGGCGAGGGAAGGCCCGCCGACGCTGACGTCTCGCTCCGCCGATTCCACGAGTTCCCGTACCGCGGCGGGGTCGAACTCGCGCTCCAGCCGCGTGCGCGATGTCGAGACCGAGTCGAGCGTCCGCGAGTAGACGATCTTGTCGGCAGCGCGCCAGATCGCGGCAAAGTCGCGCGTGACTGACGACTCGCGCTCGACCGGCCACGACTCCCAGGCGCGCATCACCTCGTACATATGCCGTCCGTAGAGGTACGTCCCGAGCGGGCGCTCGAGCTCGTTGACGAAGGAATGCACCTGCTCGTCCGGCATCGCCCAGTCGAAGCGGCCCAGCGCGTCGGCGACCTGGCCGTCGAGCGATGTGATCGTCGAGTAGATCAGCCTGGCCATGACTCGAGTTCGGCGCGGATCAGGCGGAGGCCCACGTCCAGTTGCGAGAGCGTGCGCAGGCGCCCGTGCCGCGCGTCCCACGCGCCGGACTCGAGGTCACGGCGCAGCTCGGCGACGGCGCGCTCGGCCACCTGAGGCCCCACGGCGTCCCAGGCGGACGTCCCTGCGCGCACATCCGGATCGAGGTGCTGCTCGGGCCGCGCCCAGAGCGTCGCGAACATGCGATCCGTACAGTCGTTCGGAGCGGGCAGGACGTCCACCGTCGCTCCGGGCAGCGCGGCGCAAACACGGGCGATCGCCGGGTACGAGGCGTTGTGCACGGCCACCATCTCGGGCAGGTAGTCGCGGACGATCCACCTCTGCGCGCCGACGCGGTAGTCGAACGCGAGCACGACGACCCGGCGCCGGGCGACGCGCCGCATCTCGGCGAGCCCTGCGTCGACGTCGCGCCAGTGGTGGATGGTGACGATCGCCATCGCCGCGTCGAACGAGTCGTCCGGGAACGGCAGCTGCTCGGCAAAGGCCTGGACGACCGGCGCCGAGCCCGGCGGTCGCTGCGCGATCATCACCGTCGACGGCTCGACCGCGGTCACGTCCAGGTCGGGCGGCTCGTACGAGCCTGCCCCGGCGCCGACGTTGACGACGCTGCGCGCGTCGCCGAGCGCCCGCCGGATCGCAGCCGCGAAGCGAGGGTCGGCCCGCCGGATCGGGGAATAGCCGCGGCCGATCCGGTCGTAGAGTGGATCGGAGCTCACGATCCGACCCCGACGAAGGAGCACGCATGCGCGCAGACATCGTTCCCGGCGCCGTCTTCCCCGACTACGAGCTGACCGACCACACGAAGACGCGGCGCACGCTCAGCGAGCTGCAGGGACGCGACCCGATGATCCTCGTGCTCTCGCGCGGGCAGTTCTGCCCCAAGGACCATCAGCAGCACCTCGAACTCGCGGCCCTGTACCCGAAGATCGCCGTGGCGTACACGCAGATCGTCACCATCTCGACCGACAACATCCTGGAGGTCAACGAGTTCCGGGCCTCGGTCGGGGCGCAGTGGACGTTCCTCTCGGACGCCGGTCGGAAGATCCAGAAGGACCTCGACATCCAGGAGTACACCGACCCGCACCACGACCCCATGATCCCGCACACGTTCGTTCTCAGGCCGGGGCTGGTGATCCACAGCGTCTACAACGGCTACTGGTTCTGGGGCCGGCCGTCGGCCGAGGACCTGCGCCGCGACCTGCGCGAGGTCACGCAGGCCATCCGGCCCGACTGGGAGCTGGCGACGCCCGGCCTGCGAGAGGCCTGGGACGCCGGTGACAAGAAAGGCTTCTATCCGTACAAGAGCTAGGCCCGCGATGCGTGGGGTGTCCAGGCGAAGCGGGTGAGCGCGATCAGCAGCCCGGCGGCGGCCCAGAGCGCGAGCACGCCGAGGTCGCTCCAGACGATGCCCGTCCCGTGCGTCGCCGGGTCGAACGCCTTGTGGAGCCCGTCCGAGAGGTGCTGCACCGGGAAGACCTTGGCCACGTCCTGGAGCCACGCCGGCAGGTTCACGTTCGGGATGAAGACGCCGGAGATGAAGTAGAGCGGCAGCATGATCGCCTGCACCATCGGCTGGGCCGCGTCCTCCGAGCCGATCACGGTCGTGATCGCATACCCGAGGACGCAGAACGTCGCCGAGCCGACCACCGCCGTCAGCAGCACGCCGGGGATCGTCGAGCTGGGCAGCCGCACTCCGTAGGCGAAGCGGCCGACCAGCAGCAGCACCGTCATGACGACGAGCGAGATCGCCATCGCCGTCAGCGTCCGCGCAGCGATCAGCGCCCAGGCCGGCATCGGCGTCGCACGGCGGCGCTTGAGCACGCCCGCCTCGCGCGCCGCCGTCAGCGAGATGACGAGGTTCACGAACGAGGCGGCGATGATCGCGAGCGCCGACAGGCCCGGCACGTAGTACGTCGACGCCTTCACGTGCTGCGGGCCGACGCGGTGGTTGCCGAAGACGCTGACGAAGATGACGAGGAAGAGCAGCGGCAGGATCAGCGTGAAGAAGCGCGCCTGCCGGTTGCGCAGGAAGCTGAGCAGGTCGTAGCGCGCCTGGTGCAAGACGAGCCGGACGCCGTGGGTCACGTCGGCACCTCTTGCGCCGCCGTCAGCTCGAGGTAGACGTCCTCGAGCGTCGGCCGCCGTACCTCGATGTCCGGTAGCTCGAGGCCGCGGGCGAGCCCCCAGTCGGCCAGGTCGCGGAGCGCGACGAGCGGCGCCTGGGTACGGAGCGTCACGCGCCCGTCGGACGCCGGGTCGGCGAGCCTCGCCAGGCCGTCGGGGAGCTCGCCAAGCGCTGTGCCCTCCGGGAGCGTGAAGCGGATCGTCGCGGCCATGCGGTCGCGGCCGCCGAGCGAGCCCGGCGTGCCCTCCGCGACGATCCTCCCCTGCGCGATGACGGCGATCCGGTCGGCGAGGTTCTCCGCCTCGTCCATGTAGTGGGTCGTCAGGAAGACCGTCTTGCCCAGGTCGCGCAGCCCGTGGACGACGTCCCACGCCTGCCGGCGTGCGGACGGGTCGAAGCCGGTCGTCGGCTCGTCGAGGAAGATCAGCTCCGGATCGCCGATCAGGGCGAGCGCGACGTCGAGGCGCCGCCGTTGACCGCCAGAGAGCTGCTCGCCGCGGACGTCGGCCCTGTCCTCGAGCCCGGTCAGCGCCAGCGTCTCCATGATCCCGCGCGGCTTCGAGTAGTAGCCCGCGTAGAGGTCGAGGCATTCGCGGACGGTCAGACCAGGCTCGGCCGCCGACTCCTGAAGCACGACCCCGATCCGGTCGCGCCACGCGGCGCCGGCCTTCGCGGGATCCTCGCCGAGCACGGTGACCTCGCCGCTCGTGCGGCCGCGGAAACCCTCGAGGATCTCGACGGTCGTGGTCTTGCCGGCCCCGTTCGGCCCGAGGAACGCGAAGATCTCGGCCTTCTCGACCTGGAGATCGATGCCTGCCACAGCTTCCACCGCGCCGTAGCTCTTGTGCAGACCACGGGCGCTGATCACCGCGTCCACGGCGCGCATCGTAGTTCGCTCTGCAAGAAAACGCACGCTTCGCGGTCTTCAACGGTGAGCCGGTACACCCGACCAAGGAGCTCTCATGCACCGCCGCACCCTCGTCACGTCAGCCCTCGTCCTCCTCGCCGTCTGCGGGATCGCTGCCGCACTCGGTGCTTCCGCGACTGCGCGAGCATCGGCCGCCTGCCCGTGGATGGACACGTCGAAAACGCCGGACCAGCGCGCGCAGATGCTGCTCGCCGCGATGACGCTCGACGACAAGATCGCGATGGTCCACGGCGACGGCCAAATCCTCACCGAGTACGGCGTGGCCGGCCGCGTGCCCGGCAACGCCACGCTCTGCATCCCCGACCTCTATCTGAACGACGCCGGGCAGGGAGTGGGGGACGGCCAGACGGACACCACGGCCTTCCCCGCGCCGATCGCGCAGGCATCGAGCTGGGATCCGTCGCTCGACCGCCGCCTCGGCGACGCGATCGGCTGGGAGTCGTGGCACAAAGGCATCGACGTGATGCTGGCGCCGGACGTCAACCTCGCCCGCGTCCCGATGAACGGCCGCAACTTCGAGGCGTTCGGCGAGGACCCGTACCTCTCCGGCCAGGTCGGCGCGGCCGTGATCCAGGGCATCCAGGGCGAGCACGTGATCGCCACGGTCAAGCACTACGCGGAGAACAGCCAGGAGACGAACCGCCAGACGATCTCCGAGGACGTCGACGAGCGCACCCTGCACGAGCTCGAGCTGCAGCCGTTCGAGACGGCGGTGAAGCAGGGCCAGGTCGGCTCGGTGATGTGCGCCTACAACGAGGTGAACTCGATCTACTCGTGCGGAGCAAGCCGACGCTGCTGACGACTCCTCAAGAGCGAGTTCGGCTTCA
>CAVZNV010000004.1:0-89670 GCA_963776735.1 uncultured Actinomycetes bacterium | reverse complement strand
AGGACATCATCATCTCGGGCGGCGAGAACATCTCGACCATCGAGGTCGAGCGTGCGCTCGTCCGGCACCCCGACGTGCTCGAGGCGGCCGTCGTGGCGATGCCGGACGAGAAGTGGGGCGAGCGGCCGATGGGTTTCGTGACGCTGCGGCCGGGCGCGCAGATGACCGCCGATCAGCTGATCGCGTTCTCGCGCGAGACGCTGCCCGGCTTCAAGGCACCGAGCGAGATCGAGTTCGGCGAGCTGCCGAAGACGTCGACCGGCAAGGTGAAGAAGTTCGAGCTCCGCGAGCGCGCCCGCGCGCAGACGAAGACGTGAGCGCGCCCTCGTACGCGCACGGCGCGAGCGACGTGCCGCTGCTCGGCGACACGATCGGCGAGCGCCTGCGGCGGACGGTGGAGCAGTTCGGCGACCGCGAGGCGCTCGTCGTGCGCCATCAGGGCTATCGCGCGACCTATCGCGAGCTGTGGGAGGAGTCGAGCCGCGCGGCGCGCGGGCTGCTCGCGCGCGGGATCGAGAAAGGCGACCGCGTCGGCATCTGGGCGCCGAACCGCTCCGAGTGGGTCGTGACGCAGTACGCGACAGCACGCATCGGCGCGATCCTCGTCAACGTCAACCCGGCGTACAAGCGCTCGGAGCTCGAGTACGCGCTCACGCGCTCGGGGATCCGGCTGCTCCTGCTCTCACGCGGGTTCCGGGACACGGACTACGCGGAGTTGCTCGGCGACGTGCGCGGGCGCTGTCCCGAGTTGGAGGACGCGATCGTCCTCGAGGACGGGTGGGAGTCGCTGCTGGCGGACGGCGACGGCGTGCCCGAGTCGGTGCTGGAGGTGCGCGAGGCCGAGCTCCAGTTCGACGACCCGATCAACATCCAGTACACGTCCGGGACGACCGGGTTCCCGAAAGGCGCGACGCTCTCGCACCACAACATCCTCAACAACGGCCACTTCATCGCCGGCACGCTGCGCTACACGGAGGCCGACCGCGTCTGCGTCCCCGTCCCGTTCTACCACTGCTTCGGCATGGTGATCGGGAACCTCGCGTGCATGACGCGCGGCGCGTGCGTCGTCGTGCCGGGCGAGTCGTTCGAGCCGCTGGCCGTGCTGGAGGCGGTCGAGGAGGAGCGTTGCACTTCGCTCTACGGCGTGCCGACGATGTTCGTCGCGGAGCTCGAGCATCCACGCTTCGCCGAGTTCGACCTCTCATCGCTGCGGACCGGTGTGATGGCGGGGTCGCCGTGTCCGATCGAGACGATGAAGAGCGTCCGGACGGCGATGCACATGGACGAGGTGACGATCTGCTACGGGATGACCGAGACGTCGCCGGTCTCGACGCAGAGCTCGGTCGACGACCCGGTCGACAAGCGTGTGACGACGGTCGGTCGCGTTCACCCGCACCTGGAGATCAAGGTCGTCGACCCCGCGACCGGGCGGATCGTGCCGCGCGGGACGCCGGGCGAGCAGTGCACGCGTGGTTACTCGGTGATGCTCGGCTACTGGGACGACGACGAGGCGACGCGTGCCGCGATCGACCGGGCCGGGTGGATGCACACTGGCGACCTGGCCGTGATGGACGACGAGGGCTACGTCTCGATCGTCGGGCGGATCAAGGACGTGATCATCCGCGGCGGCGAGAACATCTACCCGCGTGAGCTGGAGGAGTTCCTGCTGACCGTTCCGGACGTGGTCGAGGCGTACGTGATTGGCGTGCCGAGCGCGCGGTACGGCGAGGAGCTCATGGCGTGGGTGAAGATGCGCGAGGGCTCTTCCGCCGACGGCTACACGCTGGCCGATGCCTGTCGCGGCGAGATCGCGACGTTCAAGATTCCGCGCTACTGGAAGCTCGTTGACGAGTTCCCGATGACCGTGACCGGGAAGATCCAGAAGTACAAGATGCGCGAGGCGGCGATCGACGAGCTCGGCCTGGCCGAGGCAGCCGCGATCAAGACGGCCTAGCCGGGCCTCTACGCGCCGTCCGTGCCGCCAAATCGGCACGAAATCGGCACACAGCGGCGCGCACTTTTCGGCGAAGATCGAGGTGGGTGGCGGGTGGTTGTCGGCCTCCCCACCCAGGGTGGGGAGCAGAGTGCGTTATTGGGTCCGCCGTGCAGAGGCCCTAGTTGAGGTTGCCGACAACGGCCAGTCGCACCAAAGCGCCGATCAGAGCGATCACGACGGAGACACCGATCGCGATCATGATCGCCCGGCCCGCTCGACCCGACGGCGACAAGGTTGGATCGAGCTTTCCGTAGATCCACGCCACAAGGCCGGCGAATGGCATTTCATGCAGGCTAGCGCGATGTGCCCGGGCTGAGACGGCGACTTCCCACCCAGGGGGAGTGGAGCGAGCTACGCCCGCGGAACCAGCGGCTCGCCCTCGAGCAGGCGTTCGACGCCGCCCATGCCCCAGTGGGACTCGCCGTCTTCGGCCAGGAGCGAAGGCACGCCGCGGATGCCCGCCGCCTCGGCCTCGCTCCGGACCGCGGCGATCTGCGCGATCCGCTCCGGCGAGTACGCGGCCGCGACGGCCGCGTCTGGATCGAGGTCGACCCGAGAAGCGGCCCGCCGGATCTCACGGTCGGTCGCGATGTCCTCGCCCTCGCAGAAGAACGCCTCGTACAGCGCGTGCTTGAACGGCCGCAGCGCGCCCTCGTCGCCGGCCCACAGGCACGCCGCCAGCACGAGCGTCGACCGTGGCTGATACCGGGGCAGATGGATTTCGATCCCGCGCTCGAGCGCGCGGCGGTACACGTGCTGCGTCCAGTCGACTCGCAGGTGGTCGCCGCGAGGCTCCAGCAGCGCCTTCGGCGCAGGCCGCAGCTCGAACGGCAGCCACTCGACCTCGACCTCGCCGGCATCCTCCGCCGCCTCGACCGCGCGCGACTCCATGTACGAGTACGGACAGACGATGTCGTAGTAGAAGCGGATCTTCCGCATGGCGATGTCAGACATTAGACTCGGGGCGCCGATGCGGGTAGCGGTAGCCCAGATCGAGCCGAAGCTGGCCGAAAAGGAGCGCAATCTCGACCTCTGCCTCGCGCGGCTCGAAGAAGCAGCAGCCCAGGGCGCCGAGCTGCTCGTCCTGCCCGAGTGCGCGATTCCGGGCTACGTGTACGAGAGCGCCGACGAGGCGCTGCCGTACGCCGAGGAGATCCCCGGCCCGTCCACAGCCGCTCTCGAAGACGCCTGTCGCCGGCTCGACGCCCACGTCGTCTGCGGCCTGCTCGAGCGTGACGGCGACGCGCTCCACAACGCCGCGGTCCTCGTCGGCCCGGACGGCCTTGTCGGCTCCTACCGCAAGAGCCACCTGCCCTTCCTCGGCGTCGACCGCTACGTGCGGCCGGGTGACGAACTGCCCGTCTTCGACACGCCGATCGGCCGCATCGGGCTGGAGATCTGCTACGACCTTCGCTTCCCGGAGGTCACGCGCTCGCTTGCCCTCGCGGGCGCGGAGATCGTCTGCCTGCCGACGAACTGGCCCATGGCCGCGGCGGCGAACGCCGAGCTGCTGGCCCCGGCACGCGCGTTCGAGAACCGCATCTTCCTGCTCGTCGCCAACCGAATCGGGCGCGAGCGAACGGCCGAGTTCTGCGGCCGCAGCCAGATCGTCGCTCCGGACGGCACCCGCCTTGCCGAGACCGACGCGACGAGCGAGGCGCTGCTCGTCGCCGAGATCGACGTTGCCCGGGCACGCGAGAAGTCGATCGTCCCCGCGCCGGGCGAGTACGAGATGCACCTGTTCGACCACCGCCGGCCCGAGCTCTACGGCGCCCTCGTCGAGGAGACCCAGAGCGTCACGACCTAGAAGGAGGTTCGCGTGAGCATGACCGTGAAGGACCACGAGCTCGTCCCCGAGCCGATCATCGACAAGGACGGTCTCAAGGTCTCGAAGAGCCCCTGGGGGCCGGACGACGAGATCGGGCGGCTCAACTGGATCACACCCGAGACGAACCGCGCGATCCTCGAGCACCTGAGCGGCGCGCACGTGTTCGACATGAACGTCGAGTACTTCATCGGGATGCCGTCATGGGTCGCGGCCGGCGATCCGCCGTACGGCATCTGGATGACTCACACGCCGCAGGGCTCGGTCAACGACAACCTGTCGGGCGTCGGCGCGGAAGTACACGAGAAGTACTCGTACTGCGGCGACTCCATCCACCTCTACACGCACTGCGGGACGCACGTCGACACGCTCAACCACCTCGGCCATCACGGCACGTTCTGGAACGGCTGGACAGCCGACAAGGATCTCGGCAGCCGTATCTGGAACAAGGGCGGCCTCGACAAGTACCCGCCGATCATCGCGCGCGGGGTCCTTCTCGACGTGGCCGGAATGCACGGCGTCGACGAGCTCGAAGCGGGCTACGGGATCACGCCTCAGGATCTCCAGGACACCGTCGCGAAGCAGGGCGTCGAGCTGCGGAAGGGCGACGTCGTGCTCGTGCGGACCGGCCGGATGCGCCAGTGGCCGGGCTTCGACGAGTACCTCGTCAAGCCCCCGGGGATCAACCTGCCGTCGGCGAAGTGGCTGTGCGAGGAGGCGGGCGCGATGTGCATCGCCGGCGACTCGATCGGCCTCGAGGTGATGCCGTGGGACGAGCCGGACGCGTTCCTCCCCGTCCACGCGTACATGTTCGCGACGGCCGGTGCGCAGATCATCGAGGTCGTGAACATGGAGGAGATCGCCGCCGAGAAGCAGTACGAGTTCGCTTTCCTCGGCTTCCCGCTGAAGCTCCGCGGCGCGACGGGGGCGCCGATGCCCTCATACGCCGTGCCGCTGCGGGACTAGTCAACTCCAGCCATGGCCGAGGGACAGTCCCTCGGCCATGGCTGGGTCGAACTCGGTCAGACCTTGAACAGCTTGCGCGTGTTCGTGATCGTGCAGGTCAACTGCTCACCCTGGCTGACGGTGACCTGCAGGCTGGTGGCATACGCGGCCGAGCCGTCAGAACAGGCGATCCGTGCCTGGTAGTTGTTCATGTTCGCGTTGAGGCCGGCGGTTTCCGACACGGTGTGCGTGCCGGGGGTCACCGTGACCGCACCGGTCGTGCCGCCGTCACCGACGTTGGCTGCGTACGTGGTGCCGTCGATCCGCAGGTTGAACTTCGCCGGATCGTTCGCGTTGCTGATCAGGTGCTTCGTGACCGTGATCGTGGGATTGCTCGTTCCCACAACGCCGAACGAGAACAGCTGGAAGGTGCCCTCGTTCTCCGTGCTGGTGAAGTTCGCGCCGAAGAAGGTGGAGTTGAAGAACGAGTCATCGACGATGTTCGCGGGGCCGACGTGGTTGGCGGCCGTCCCCGGGGGAACGTCCGACTCGAAGGCCCGGTTTGAGCAAGCGACGCACACCGGCGTGACGTTGATCCAGTAGGTCGTGCCGGCGTTGAGCGTGACCGAGACCGAGACGGAGTCGGTGTATTCGGTGAAGCCGAAGTCGCTCCGTCCGGTCGCAGTTTGCGTCACGGCCCCCGAGCCCGACGCGACGACGCTGCCGCCGTTCCCTTCGCTGACGCCGGTCCGGATCTCCCAGGTTGCGCTGGTCGGGGTCAACCCCGAGAGCGTGTTGATGAACAGGCCGGTGGCGTGCCAGGTCCCGTCGGGCGTGACCGGGGTGTAGACGTGTGCGTCGTTCACGATCGCGTCGTCCTCGTTGGCGAGGCCGTTCGCGTTCGCGTCGTTGGGATCGAAGTCACCGCTGTAGTACAGGCACGGACTGCAGGCGGTGGGCGGAGCGAACTTTTGTGGCGCGTTTCCCTTGCCGGAGCCGCCCAGTGCACGGGCAGCCACAGCAGGGTGCGAGGCCGCCGCGCTTCCGCTCGAGAGCACCACGGCGAGCACGGCGAACGTGACAAGCACGCCTAGTGCGGCGAGTCTCGCTTTCATCTATGTCCTCCTTGTTGAGGTTGGTCGCCCTAGGTTCGTTTGGAAGCCTACAGACCTGCCTAAGTGCTCACCCCGCGAAAACATCGAGGGGCAGCAGCGCTGACACGATCGGATACGGCACATCGACGGTCTCCGAGATCCGGAGGTCGACGCAGGCCGAGCAGAGCGCGTAGGCGGCCAGGCGCTCGAAGCCGTAGCGGCGCTCGAGGTGGGCGATCATCTCGAGCAGGGCGGCCCGCGCAGCGGCGTTCAGATCCATGCCGACGTCGACCGGGATCCCGATGGTCGCGAAGGAGCGGCGCGGCCGCCTCTCGCCGGGCGTCTCGTACGCGGGGAACGCCGGCGCGGGGACGTCGTGAACCGCGAAGCGCACCGTTACGGAGCCCGCGATCTCGATCGCCGTCCCGCAGACCTCGCCGTCGCCCTGGGTGAAGTGGAGGTCGCCGACCGAGAACAGCGCGCCGGGCACGTCGACCGGCAACCAGAGCTTCGAGCCGGCGACGAGGTGGCGGATATCCAGGTTGCCGCCCGTCTCGCGGGGCGGAATCGTGCGCGCGCCGTCGGCGGCCTCGGGCGGCACCGCGCCCTCCGGCATCGAGAGGGCGACGGGCTGTCCTCGGGCCGCCAGTTCGGCCTCCCGCGCGTGGTAGCCGGCCAGCCGTTCCGGCGACGGAGCGACGCCGACGACTCCGGCGAACATGTCCTGCGGCACGGCGACGTCGGGCAGCTCATCAGAGCGCGCGATGCCGTCGGCGATCTCCCACTTGACGAGATACGGCTCGGGGAAGAGGTCGGCGAGGAAGCCGAAGCCGGGGACGACAGCGGTCGTCCCGAAGTCGTCGGGCTCGTAGGCGACGAACTCGACCTCCAGCGTCCGGCCGGGTTCGGCGCCTTCGACGTAGACCGGCCCCGTGAGCGGGTGCGCAAGCCCGAGGTCGAGGGCGGCGACGTCCGCGTGCGTGCTCGCGCGCGTGAGCTGGCCGGAGACGCCGTCGGCGCACTCGAAGGTCACCTCGTCGCCCGGTGCGACCGTGGCCGCCGGCGGCAGTCCCGGATGCCAACGGTTGTGCGAGCTCGATGCCGGGATCCTCACAGGAGCGCCTCGACCCGCTCGACCGCGCTGCGGGCAGCGGCGATCTCGTCGTCCGTCCAGTGGCGCGTCCGCTCGAGCTGGTGGACGGAGACGATCGCGACGACGCGGCCGTCACGGACGACCGGCGTGACGATCTGCGCGCGCAGGTCGCCATAGAGCTCGAGCATCGCCCGGAAGTGAGGCTCGGCGGAGGCGGCGCGACAGTCGTCCTGGACGACCTGCTCGCCCTGCTGCACCTGGAGCACCACCGGCTGGCGGGCCATGTCCGGCGTGGCCACGCCCCTGATCGGCGGCACGCCGTCGACGAGCGCTTCGTGCGTGACCGGGAAGACGTCGTCCGGCATGTCCTGGCGCAGGGTCACGCGGCCCGCGCCGATCTTCGCGCGCAAGTCCTCGAGGATCGTGTCGATCTCGGTCATCCGACTCGCGAGGGATTATCGACGCGATGACGCGCGTCGCGTTCCACGGACTGGGAACGATGGGCTTGCCGATGGCGCGAAACCTCGTCGCGGCCGGTCACGAAGTCGTGGGGCACGACCTGGATCCGGCCCGGATCGAGGCGCTCGGCGGCTCTCCGGCGAGCGGGCCGGTCGATGTCGCGATCGCCTCCCTGCCGTCGCCGGAGGCCGTGGAGTCGGTTGCGCGAGGCCTCGCTCGCTCCGGTGTGACGACCTTCGTGGACATGTCCACCGGTCCGCCCGCGCTCGCCCGCAGGCTCGCGGACGAGCTCGGCTCCGCGAGCATCGATGCGCTGGATGCGCCGGTCAGCGGCGGCCCGATCGGAGCCGAGGCGGCGACGCTGAGCATCTTCGTGGGCGGCTCGACGGACGCGTTCGCGCGCGTAGAGCCGCTGCTCCGCGCGCTCGGCTCGGTCGTCGTGCACGTCGGCGGGCCGGGAACGGGCCAGGTCGTGAAGCTCTGCAACAACCTCATGGCCGGCGTGAACATGGTCGGAGTGGCCGAGGCGTGCGCGGTCGCCGCGCGCGCCGGGATCGACCCGGCGACCTTCTACGAGCTCGTGACGCACTCGACCGGCGACTCGCGCGTCCTCCGCACGCGCTTTCCGCTCGCCGGCGCAGACGAGGCGCATCCGGTCAACCGCGAGTTCGAGCCGATGTTCATGGTCGACCTGATCGTCAAGGACCTGGCCCTTGCGTGCGACCTCGCGGCCGAGCACGGGATCGATCCAGGCGTGGCCGAAGCAGCCCTGGCCGCGTACCGAAAAGCCCAGCAACTGGAGCTCGGCCGCCTCGACTACTCGGCCGTCTACCTGGCCGAAACCGACACCTGAGGTCTCAGAGGCCGGCTCAGAGACGGCCTTTCGGCGCGCTCGCGGTGTGCCGGTAGAACGGCAGTTCGAGCGGTTCGAGCGGCGTCGAGCCGAGGATCAGGTCGGCCGCCTTCTCCGCGACCATCATCACCGGCGCATAGATGTTCCCGTTCGGCACGTACGGGAAGACGGACGCGTCGACGACCCGCAGCCCCTCCACGCCGTGCACACGCATCGCCGTCGGGTCGACCACCGAGAGCTCGTCGATGCCCATGCGACACGTGCACGACGGGTGCAACGCGGTCTCGGCGTCGCGCGCGACCCAGTCGAGCACCTCCTCGTCCGTCCGCACCGCCTCGCCCGGCGAGAGCTCGCCGCCCGAGTACTCCGCGAACGCCGGCTGCGCGAGGATCGCCCGCGCCGCTGCCACCGTCTCGACCCACTCGCGCCGGTCCTGCTCGGTCGACAGGTAGTTGAAGCGCAGCGCCGGGTGCACGGTCGGGTCGGCCGAGACGATCTTCACGGAGCCACGCGTGTCCGAGTACATCGGCCCGGCATGGAGTTGGTAGCCGTGGCCCTGCGCGGCCGTGCCGTCATAGCGCACCGCGATCGGCAGGAAGTGGAACATCACGTTCGGGTAGGCGACGTCGTCGTTCGAGCGGATGAAGCCGCCCGCCTCGAAGTGGTTCGTCGCCCCCGGCCCGCTCTTGAACAGGAGCCACTGGAGCCCGACGCGCGGCCGGTTCCGCCACTTGTACGCAGGCGCGAGCGAAACAGGCTGCCGTGACGAGTGCTGGACGTACACCTCCAGGTGGTCCTGCAGGTGCTCGCCGACGCCGGGCAGGTCGTGGACGACGTTCACGCCGACCGCTTCCAGCTCGCGGGCGTTTCCGACCCCGGAGAGCTGGAGGAGCTGAGGCGAGTTGAACGCGCCGCCGCAGAGGATCACCTCGTTCGCGCGCAAGACGCCGCGGCCCGCGACCTCGACACCGACGGCGCGCGTCCCGTCGAAGACCACACGCGTGACGAAGCGCCTTGTCTCGACACGGAGATTGCGGCGGTCGCGCACCGGCGCGAGGTACGCGCGCGCCGCGCTCACGCGACGACCCGAGCGGATCGTCCGGTCGAAGGCTGCGAAGCCCTCCTGCCGCTCGCCGTTCACGTCGGGCGTCAGCGAGTAGCCCGCCTGCTGCACCGCCTCGAAGAACGCACCGAAGAGCGGGTTCGCCGCCTCGCCGCGTTCGAGCACGATCGGCCCGTCGCCGCCGCGCCACTCGTCCGCGCCGGCAAGGCATGTCTCCACGCGCTTGAAGTACGGCAGGCAGTGCGCGAAGTCCCACGCGGCCATGCCCGGATCGGCCGCCCAGCGCTCGTAGTCGAGCGGGTTGCCGCGCTGGAAGATCATCCCGTTGATCGAGCTCGACCCGCCCAGCACCTTGCCGCGCGCGTGGTAGACGCGGCGACCGCCCATGTGCGGCTCGGGCTCCGACTCGTAGCGCCAGTCGTAGAACCGGTTGCCGATCGGGAACGAGAGGGCGGCCGGCATGTGGATGTAGAGGTCCCACGGATAGTCCGGGCGGCCGGCCTCGAGCACGAGCACGCGCGTGGACGGGTCGGCCGAGAGCCGGTTCGCGAGCGCGCAGCCGGCGGAGCCACCGCCGACGATGACGAAGTCCCAGGTCTCGCTCACGAGACGACGACGGTCTGCAGTTCGGTGAAGGCCTCCATCGGCGCCGTGCCGCCGACGCGGCCGATGCCGCTTGCCGTGCCCGACCGGCCGCCGAACGGGAGATGGCTCTCCCAGTAGTTCGACGACTCGTTGACGTTCACCCAGCCGGTCTTGACGCGGTCGGCGAACTCGAGCCCGCGCCGGAGATCGCCAGTGAAGATCGCGGCCAGCAGGCCGTACGGCGAGGCGTTCGCGAGCTCGACCGCCTCGTCCAGCGAGCCGATCTCGACCACCGGCGCGACGGGCCCGAACGTCTCCTCGGTGGCGACGAGGGCGCCGGCCGGCACGCCGTCGAGGATCGTCGGCTGCCAGTAGAGCCCGGTCGGGAAGCCGCTGGCGCGCGATCCGCCGGCGACGAGAGACGCGCCGCGGTCGAGCGCGTCGGCGACGTGCTCGTCCATCTTCTCGGCGGTCGGCTCGTTGTTCAGCGGCCCCATCGTCGTCGACTCCGCGAACGGGTCGCCGAGCACCACGCGCTCGGTGACGAGCCGCGCCAGCCTGGCGACGAACTCCTCGCGCACGTCGCGGTGGACGAGCAGCCGCTCGCCGGCGGTACAGCTCTGGCCGGCGCAGAGGAAGCACGCGGTGACGGCGGCCTCGGCGGCCGCGTCCAGGTCGGCATCCTCCATCACGACCACCGGCCCGTTGCCGCCGAGCTCGAGCACGAGCGCCTTGCCGGCTCCCGCCTCGGCGACCTTGCGCCCGGTCTCGGTCGAGCCGATGAAGCCGATCCCGTGCGTGCCCGGGTTCCGCGCGATCTCGTCGCCGAGGACCCGTCCCGGGCCGGTGACGAGGTTGAACACTCCCGCCGGCAGGTCGGCCTCGACGATGCACTCCGCCAGCGCGACCCCGGCGACCGAGGTCGTCGCCGCCGGCGTCCAGACGACCGTGTTCCCGCACGCGAGCGCGGGCGCGATCAGCTCGGCCGGCATGGTGTACGGCCAGTTCCACGGCGTGATCACGCCCACGACGCCGCGCGGGCGCCGCACGAGCAGCACGCGCTTCCCCGGCGAGAACGAGTTCGGCAGCCGTCCCTCCAGCCGCTTGGCGTCCTCGGCGGCCATCCGCCAGTAGACGAGCAGTTCCTCGACCTCGTCGCGCGACTCGGAGATCGGCTTGCCCTGGTCGAGCGTGAGCGTGTGCGCGAGCTCGTCCCGCCGATGCTCGATCGCGTCGGCGACGGCATGCATCTTCTCCGCGCGATCGAACGCCGTCAGCCGCGCCCAGCCGTCGGCTGCGCGGTTCGCCGCCTCGATCGCGCGCTGCGCGTCCTCGCGACCGCCCTCGGCGACCTCGGCGATCGGCTCGCCCGTGGCCGGGCTCTCGGCCGTGAACGTCGCGCCCGACGCCGCGTCGGCCCAGGCGCCGTCGACGAACATCTGCCGCGTCGCGGTCAGTCTCCGAGCTCCTTGCGGCGCCGGTCGACGTACGCCTTTAGTTCGCCGCGCAGGTCAGCGTCCATTGTCGGCTCCTCGTACTCCTCGAGCGTCCGCTTGTAGATGTCCGTCGCCCGCGCGGCCGCGTCCTTGCCGCCGTCGCGCTGCCAGCGCTCGTAGTTCGCGGTCGACGAGAGCAGCGGCCGGTAGAAGCACTCGCGGAAGCGCTCCAGTGTGTGGACGGCGCCGAGGAAATGCCCGCCTGCGCCGACCTCCTCGTGTGCCGAGAACGCGAGCGCGTCCTCGTCGATCTCGAGCGGCGTGAACTCGACCTCGAGCATGCGCAGGATCTCGATGTCCACGATGAACTTCTCGAAGCACGACACGAGCCCGGATTCGAGCCAGCCGGCGGCGTGCATGACGTAGTTCGCCCCGGCGAGCATCGTCGGCAGCATCGTCATCATCGCCTCGTAGGACGCCTGGGCGTCCACGGCCTGGCTCGACGTCAGACCGCCACCGGAGCGCCACGGCAAGCCGAAGTGCCGCGCCATCTGGCCTGTGCAGAGCAGTCCGATCGCCGACTCGGGCGTGCCGAAGCTCGGCGAGCCCGACTGCATGTCCGTGTTGGACAGGAAGGAGCCGAAGACGACCGGGCAGCCCGGCCGGATCAGCTGGACGAGCGCGATGCCGGCGAGCGCCTCGGCGAGCTGTTGCGTGAGCGCCGAAGGCACGCTCACCGGGGACATGGCTCCCATGAGCAGGAACGGCGTCACGATCGTCGGCTGGTTCGCCCGCGCGTACTCGAGCAGCGCGGCGAGCATGCGGTCGTCGTAGCGGAGCGGCGAGTTGACGTTGATCAGCGAGATCACGACCGGCGTCTCCTCCATCGACTCGCGGCCGAAGACCATCTCGGCCATCGCGATCGTGTCCGCCGCGTTCGGGCCCGACGTGACCGAGCCCATGAACGGCTTGTCCGAGAGGGTCATGAGGTTGAAGACCATGTCCAGATGGCGCGAGTCGAGCGGCACGTCGTTCGGCTCGCAGATCGTCCCGCCGACGGAGTCGAGCTGCGGGAACGCCTGCGCCAGCCGGGCCAGGTTCTGGAAGTCGGCCAGCGTCGCGTCGCGTCGTTCGAGGCCGTCGCGGATGAACGGACAGCCGTAGACCGGCGAGAAGACCATGTGGTCGCCGCCGATGTGGACGCTCCGATCGGGGTTGCGAGCCTGGAGGTCGAACTCGCGCGGCGCCTTTGCGACCTGCTCGAGCACGAAGTCGGGGTCGAGCTTCACGTTGTTGTCCTCGACGGCCATGCCCGCCTTGCGGAACGCGTCGAGCGCGTCGTCGTGGAGGAACTCGATCCCGAGCTCGGACACGATGCGGCGCCAGCCCTTGTCCAGGACGGCCACGGCCTCCTCGGACAGGATCTCGTACCGGGGCATGCGGTTGATCAGCACGGGGCCTCCTCCAGGAGCCGTTCGAGGGCCTGCTCGAGCCCGGAGTCGCCGACCTCGCGCACTTCGAGCGGAAGGCCGAGCGTGGCGGCGGCCGCCTCGGCACGGGCTCGCAGGTCGGGGGTCGGGCGCTGGGCGAGCCAGCAGACGCGGGTGTAGTGGCGGAAATAGTCGTCGCGCAGTTCGGGGTGCCGGTCGAGGCCGAGCGAGCGGACGACGACGCGGTCGAACGAGCGGACGAGGAAGTCGGTGAGGAAGAAGACGCCGGGCTCGTGGCGTGCGCCGTAGACCTCGTAGCAGTCGGCGCCCTCGAAGCGGCGGAAGCCGTCGAGGTCGGCACCGCAGTGCGCGTAGGCGACGATCACGTCGTCTCCGCCGGCGGCGTCCTCGACGGCAGCGCGGATCCGCTCGGGCCGGTTGTGCAGCTCCGGCGGGACGGGACGGACGTCGAGATCCCAGCCGCGCCGCTTGGCGATCCGGCCGATCTGGAGCGCGAGCGCCCCGCAGGCGACGACGGTCCTCGTCATGCCGGAAACGCGAGCTGGTCGATGAACAGGTCGTTGAAGTCGGCGCGCCCGGAGAGCTCGACGTAGTCGACCTCGTCCAGCACGGCGCGGGCCGCGTGCCGCTCGGTCACGGACAGCGCGACGATCTTCGCGCCTTCGCCCGCGACGTTCCCGGCCGAGACGATCCGCGGCAGCGCCAGCTTGGGGACGAGGCCGATGCGGACGGCGCTCGCGGCAGACAGGTAGGAGCCGAACGAGCCGGCGAGCAGCACCTGCTGGATCTCGGACGGCTCGATCCCGAAGTCGCGGCAGAGAATCGTCCAGCCGGTCGCGATCGACGCCTTCGCGAACTGCAACTCGCGCACGTCGCGCTGCGACAGGAAGACGTCGCCGTGGAGGTAGAAGACGTTCTCCTCGCCGATCTTGCCCATCCGCTCCGCGAGGGGCCCGTCGACCGGGACGAACTTGCCGCTCCTGTCGAGCAGGCCGGCGGCGACGAGCTCGGCGACCGCGTCCACGAGCCCCGAGCCGCAGATGCCGACCGGCTCGACGTCGCCGATCACCGTCAGCCCGACCTCGCCGCCTCGGATCTTCACGCCCTCGATCGCGCCGTCGGCGGCGCGCATGCCGCAACGGATCTGAGCCGCCTCGAACGCAGGCCCGGCCGGTGCGGCCGTCGCGAGGGCCCGCTCGGAGGAGCCGAGCACGATCTCCGAGTTTGTGCCCACGTCGATGAACAGCCGCAGCCGCCGGTCGAGCGTCAGCCCGGTCGCGAGCACGCCGGCGACGATGTCCGGGCCGACGTAGGCGCCGAGCGCAGGGAAGAGGACGGCCGGCGCGCGCGGGTGGACGTCGAGCCCGAAATCGGCGGCGGTCGCGGCCGGCATCGTCTGCGCGACGATCGTGAACGGCGCCATCGACAGCGGCTCCGGGTCGATCGCGAGCGCGATCTGGATCATCGTCACGTTGCCGGTGACGACCACCTCGTAGATCTCGCGCGGCTCGACACCGGCCTCCTCGCACACCTCGGCGGTCAGCTCGGTGAGCGTGTCGTGCGCGTGCGCGCGGAGGCGACCGAGCGCCTCGGGGTCCATCATGATCGTCGAGATCCGCGTGATCACGTCGGCGCCGAACGGCTGCTGCTTGTTCAGCATCGAGCGCACGGCCGCGGGCTGGCCGGTCTCGAGGTCGAGCAGGTTCGCGACGACAGTCGTCGTGCCGAGGTCGAAGGCGAGCGCGAAACGGCGCGCGGTCGTGTCGCCGGGCTCGACGTCGATCAGCACGTCGTCGCAGAGGACGGCGGTCACCTTCCAGTCGGCGTCGCGCAGCGTGCGGCCGAGGTCGCGCAGCAGGCCGAGCGGAGCGGTCAGCTCGACGTCGTCCATCGCCGCGAACACGCGCTCGAGGTCGGGCGTCTGGTCCTCCATCGTCGGCTCGGACAGCTCGAGGTAGCGCTTCTGGACGGCCGGCCGGAGGATCACGTGCCGACCGACGCCCGCGAGCGCCGCCTTCGGCCGCGTCTGCAGCGGCGGCACCTCGACGACCGTGTCCGAGCGTGCCTCGGCGCGGCACGCGAGCCGCCAGCCGGCTTTCAACTCCTCGGCCGAGAACGCCCGCGGATCGACCGACGAGACCGGCACGGAGCCCGAGGCGACGCGCACCTTGCACTTCTTGCAGGTGCCGTGCCCGCCGCAGGTCGAGTCGATCGCGACGCCGTTCCAGCTCCCGGCGTCGAAGAGCGTCGTCCCGGCCGGGACGCGCGTCTCCTTCACCTGGCCGTCGGCCTGCTCGAACGTCAGGCGGACGCGATCCGGGTGCAGCTCGACCACGGGCTCGGTCACGGTCATCCCGCGGCCTCCGCCGCCGCCAGTTTGGCGCGGTAGTTCGCGATCCAGCGCGCGCCCCACTCGTCGCGGCCGAGCAGGAAGTCGGTCGCGCGCACGGCTTCGACGGTCTGCTCGTTGCGCGCGTCCATGATCGCGCTCGTCAGGCCGTGGCTCTGAGCGACGGCGAGGAAGGCGGCGCCGAGCGTGTGCCGGCCGGGGAGCCCGAAGGACGTGTTCGAGGCGCCGCAGGTCGTGTTGACGCCGAGCTCGTCCCGGAGGAGCCGCACCGTCTCGAGGAAGAGCGTGACCGCACGCGGCTCGGCTCCGACGGGCATGGCCAGCGGGTCGATGACGACGTCCTCGGGCGGGATGCCGTGGTCGCCTGCGGCGGAGACGATCTTCCTCGCCACCTCGAGGCGCCGCTGCGGCTCCATCGGGATCTCGTCGTCGTTCGCGAGCGCGATCACCGCCGCGCCGTGCCGCGCGACGATCGGCAGGATCGCCTCCAGCCGCTCGTCCTCGCCGGTGACCGAGTTGACGAGCGCCTTGCCCTCGTAGACCGAGAGCCCGGCTTCGAGTGCCTCGATGATCGACGAGTCGATCACGATCGGCAGGTCGGTCAGCTCCTGCACGCGCTGCACTGCCTCGCGCATCAGGCCGACCTCGTCCGCCAGCGGATCGCCGACGTTGACGTCGAGCGCGTCGGCGCCGCCCGCGACCTGCTCGGCCACGTCGATCTCGAGCTGCGAGAGGTCACCCGCCTGGAGCTGGGCCTGGAACGCCTTGCGGCCGGTCGGGTTGATCCGCTCGCCGATGACGCAGAACGGCTGCCCGGGTCCGATGACGAGCTCCCTAGACCGCGACCGGATGACGGTATCCACTCGCCTCCCTCTCGGCTCGCGTCGGGATTCCCAGCTCGCGACAGAGCCTCGCGATGCCCGCCTCGCGGCGGAAGCTGATCAGGTGGAGCCCGGCCACGCCCGGCAGGGACATGGCCTCGCGGGCCAACCCGAGCCCGACCTGGAAGCACTCCTCCTCCGGATCTGCGGCGCTCTCGACGCGGCCGATCAGCCCGGGCGGCACCGTGATCCCGGGCACTTTCTCGTCGATGAAGCGAAGTGCGGACGGCGTGCGGACGAGGCAGATCGACGGGATCAGCGCAGCTTCCGCGGCGAGCCCGGTCGACACCGCGCGACCCATGAACTCCCCGAGCGGCGCGGTCTCGAAGCCGATCTGCAGCTGCAGGAACCGCGCGCCGGCGGTGACCTTCTTCCAGGCGCGCTCGACCCGGTACTCCTGCGGTGGCGCGGCGGGGTTCTCGACCGCGCCGAGGAAGAGGTGCGGAGCCGGATCGAGCGCGCGGCCGGACAGGTAGCGGCCCTCGGCCAGCCCGCGCGCGACGGCGAGGAGCTGCGGGCTGTCGAGGTCGAACACTCGGCGCGACTCGGGCTCGTCTCCGGCGGTCACGTCGTCGCCCGTCAGGCAGCAGATGTTCTCGATCCCGTGCAGCGCGGCGCCGACGATGTCGGCCTCGAGCGCGAGCCGGTTGCGATCGCGGCAGACGAGCTGCATCACCGGCTCCATGCCGAGCTGCTTGAGCGCGATCGCGACCGCGAGCGGCGAGGCGTGCGCGTGGGCGGCGGTGTTGTCGGTCGCGTTGACGGCGTCGACGTAGTCCTCGTAGGGCGCGAACCGCTCGTGGACGGCGTCGAACCCGCCGGAGTCGACGGTCAGGAGCTCGGCGGTGACGACGAACTCGCCCGCCCGGATCCGGTCTTCGAACCTAGACACGCCACCCCGCCGGCGTCTGCTTGTCGCGGCCGCTCGCCAGGTTGCGCCAGGACGACGTCTGCCAAAGCCGGTTGTCGACCGGCGGGCGCAGCTCGTTCAGCTCTTCCTTCCATGGCAGCCGCAGCGAGCGGTCGTACGCCTTCGCCCAGACGCACGGCATCTCGGGGACGACCTCGCAGTGGCCGTCCGGCCGCACGCCGCCGCAGGGACCGTTGCGGAGCTGCTTCGGGCACGTCATCGGGCAGGTCATCCCGGTCGAGTGCAGGACGCACTGGCCGCAGAGCTTGCAGCCGAAGACAGGCTTCTTGACCGCGGCCTCGACGAGCGTGAGCGGGCCCATCACGCGGTGACGGCTGCCCGCCTGCGCGCGATCAGGTCCTTCGCGAGGCGCACGGCGGTGGAGGCGTCGGCCGCGTAGCCGTCGGCGCCGACAGCGTCCGCGTACTCCTGCGTCACGGGCGCGCCGCCGACCATCACGATCACGTCGTCGCGGATTCCGGCCTTCTCCAGGGCGTTGATGTTGGCCTTGAACATCGGCATCGTCGTCGTCAGGAACGCCGAGAAGCCGACGATCTCCGGCTTGTGCTCCTGCACCTGCTCGACGAAGGTCTCCGGCGCGACGTTGACGCCGAGGTCGTAGACCTGGAAGCCCGCGCCCTCGAGCATGATGTTGACGAGGTTCTTGCCGATGTCGTGGACGTCGCCCTTGACGGTGCCCATGACGAAGGTGCCGATCTGGGCTGCGCCGGTCTCGGCGAGGAGCGGGCGCAGGATGTCGAGCGCGCCCTGCATCGCGCGGGCGGCGATCAGCATCTCGGGGACGAAGAAGTCGCCGCGCTCGAAGCGGGCGCCGACCTCCTCCAGCGACGGGATCAGCGCGTCGTAGAGCATGTTCTCGGGATCCATGCCGTCGGCGAGCCCGTCGTTGACGAGGTCGCGGACCTCCGGCGCGTTCCCGATCAGCGTGTTGTCGTAGAGCCCCTGGAGAATCTCTTCGTGCGTCATGCCGCTCCTCTTGCGTCGTTGGCGTAGCCGAGCCGCGCGGCGAGGGCCCCGGCTTCCTCGACGAGGAGCGGTGCGAGCTGCGCGATGCGCTCGGAGGTCAGGCGGGCCGTCGGCCCGGAGATGGAGAGCGCGGCGATGGCCGTCCGGTCGGTCGCGAGCACCGGTGCGGCCACCGCGGTGAGGCCGACCTCGAGCTCGTCGATGCTCGTCGCGTAGCCGCGGGCGCGCACCTGCCGCAGCTCGGGCGTGAGCTGCGCGACGCCGCCGAAGGCGAGGAAGCACTTGCCGTTCGCGGCCTGCTCGAACGAGACGCTGCGGCCGACCCAGTCGGTGACGCCGACGAAGTGCGCCGTGTCCTCCTGGGCCAGGTGCTCGACGCCTGCAGGCCCGGGGACGGCGAGGTTGATCGTCTCGCCGGACACGTCCGCGAGCCGGTGAAGGCTCGGCTGGGCGAGCTCGACGAGCGTGGCTGCGCTGTCGCGCGACGCGAAGCGGAGCAGGACGGGCCCGGGCCGGATGCGGCCGCGGTCGCCGAGGCGCTGGACCAGGCCCTGCCGCTCGAGCGCGCCGACGAGCCGGGAGGTGGTGCTGCGCGGGAGGCCGGAGCGCTCCGCCAGCTCGTTCACGCCGACCGGCTGAGGCGATTCGACCACGCGGACGAGCAGCTGCGCCGCGCGGTCGATCGCCTGTGTTCCCGCCTCGGTCGCCATGAGCCCATATTGTGGAACATCCGTTCCACGCGCGTCAAGCGGACTCGGTCGAGCGCAGTTTGGTGACGACTACTGCTTGGTGACGACCTACTGCGGCGGCGGCTGGGTCCGGCGGCTGGGTCGGCGGCGTCGCCGTCCAGGCGACCGAGAAGCCGCCGAAGCTGCTCAGCGGCGAGGGGATCGCGCTCGCCGACGTGTTGCCGCCGGCGAAGTTGCCGAGCGGCCCGCTGCCCTGCCTTGCATCCAGTTCGATCGTGTCCTGGTTCCAGGCCGAGTCGGCGATCAGGCCGGTGTGCTTCGAGGCCGTGGCCGCGGCGCCGAGGAAGTCGACGGTGCCGAAGTTCGCGAGCGGGAGCGTCGTGCAGTGGTTCGAGTCGGTGCACGCGGACGGCGCTTCGGCGATCCACTCGGCCGAGGACAGGTCCGGCGCGCTTCATCTTCACTTTCCTGTTCACGACCGTGTGCAGCGTCAGGTTCTGGAGGCGGAACCTCACCGTCTTGCCGCTGATGGTCACGACTGCGGCGATCGTGTCGCCGGGCCGAACGGTGAGCTTCACCGGCACGGGCGGCGCCGGGATGATCTCGTACCACGCGTCGATAGGTCGCCGTGCCGTCGGCCGCACAGTTCGCCTCCGTACCGGTCTGCTCGAGCGCCGTCGAGTTCTCGGTGAGGCCGCCGAGCCCGACCCAGAAGGCCGAGTAGGAGGGGGCAGTATTGGCGGCGCAGGTCACTGCCGGCTGAACCCACGTCCCGGCGACGTTCGTGAACGACTTGGCCGTACCGAACGGGAGCGCGGTGACGCCGTAGCCGGCCCAGTTCGCGCTCGAGATCGAGTCGTGGCGGATCGTCGAGATGCGGATCGTGTCCTTCCGGAGTCGTCGATGCCGCCGAGGCGACTGAGGCGAGAGAGGCCGCAAGCGCGGCAAGGCCCGCGAGAACGAGCGCACCTCTGACGACCGGCCGAGCGGTACTCACCTGCATGCCTGTTCCTTCCGTGTCGGCCGGCCCGAGCCTGCTTCCGGCGTGGGGGTTCAAGGTATCGGAGCAGACAGAACTAAGAACCGGCCAAGAAAACGCCAAGAGGCGCCTAAAGGAGAGAATGAGCCGTGTCCGTCGAGGGACAGTGTCTCTGCGGAGCGGTGCGCTTCCGGGTGGAGCCGCCGCTGCGCGACGTGCTCGTCTGCCACTGCGTCGAGTGCCGGCGCTGGCACGGACACGTCTCGGCGATGACGTCCGTGCAACGCGAGCAGCTGACCTTCGTCGACGAGCGCGGCCTCGCCTGGATCGACAGCCCGGACAGCGACGCGCACGCCCGGCGTGGCTTCTGCCGCGAGTGCGGCTCGAGCCTGTTCTGGCAGCCGGCGGATGGGAGCGCGGTCGCGATCGCGGCGGGCACGCTCGAGCCGCCCACCGGCCTGAAGCTCGCCGGCCACTGGTACGTCTCCCAGGCGTCGGACTACTACGAGCTCCCGGACCACGGCCTGCCGCGGCTTCCGCGAAGCGGCTGACGGCGCTCGGCGTTTACGCAATGCGACGAGCATGAGAGGGGCACGTCGCCGGGCACGCCCCGGCTGAAGTGGGGTCGCGAGCCGAGGTAGCTACTCGAGCGACTCGGCCAGCAGCGTCGACACGTCCACGACGCGCAGCTCCTTGCCGCTCGCGCGGACGCCGTCGTCCAGCATCACCGTGCAGAACGGGCAGGCGACCGCGAGCGTGTCGGCGCCGGTCTCGGCCGCCTCGCGGACGCGCTCCTCGTTGATCCCGCTGCCGCGCTCCTCCATCCACATGTGCGCGCCGCCGGCGCCGCAGCAGAAGGTCTGCTTGCCGCTGCGGCTCATCTCGACCGGCTGACCGACCGCGGCGACGAGCTCGCGCGGTGCCGTCGCGCACGTCGTTGTGCCGGGCCAGGTAGCACGAGTCGTGGTACGTGATCGAGCGCGCCGTCCGCGGCCGGTGCGAGCCGCCCGTCGCGCACGAGCTCGGCGAGCAGCTCCGTGTGATGGACGACCTCGTAGCGGCCGCCGAAGTCCGGGTACTCGTTGCCGAGCGTGTTCAAGCAGTGCGGGCAGCTGGCGACGATCTTCGTCACGCCGGCCTCGTCCAGCGTCGCCACGTTCTGCTCGGCGAACGCCTGGAAGACGTACTCGTTCCCCATCCGCCGGGCCGGGTCGCCGGTGCACGACTCGCGCGGGCCGAGGATGGCGAAGTCGACGCCGGCCGCCTGCAGGAGCTTCGCGGTCGACTCCGCGGCGACGCGTGCGCGCTCGTCGAACGACGCTGCGCAGCCGACCCAGTACAGGTACTCGGGCGCCGGGTCGCCGGGCTCGAGCACCCGCACGCCGAGCCCTTCTGCCCACGCGGCGCGCTCGGTCTGCGGCTTGCCCCACGGGTTCGAGGAGCGCTCGACGTCGCGCAGCATCGGCTCGGCCTCGGCCGGGAAGCTCGACTCGACCATGACGAGGTGCCGGCGCAGGTCGACGATGTGGTCGACGTGCTCGATCGACACCGGGCACACCTCGACGCAGGCGCCGCAGGTGACGCAGTCCCAGATCGAGTCCACCGGCACGCCGTTGCCCGCGATCGGCTCCTCGCTGCCAGCGAGAACCTGGTCGCGGATGCCCATGATCAGCGAGCTTCGGCGAGAGGATCTTCCCGGTCGCATAGGCCGGGCAGGCGTCCTGGCAGCGGCCGCATTCGGTGCACGAGTAGCCGTCGAGGATCTGCTTCCACGTCAGGTCTGCGGCCTTGCCGGCGCCGAAGCGCATCTCCTCGTCGGGCACGTCGAAGCGCAGCGGTTCGAGCCGGCCGCGTCGCCGCGTGCGCGCGAACCAGACGTTGATCGCCGCCGTCGCGATGTGCAGGTGCTTCGAGCGCGGGAGGTAGGCGAGGAAAGCGAGGATCACGCACAGGTGCGCCCAGACGAAGACGCGCTCGGACGTGTCGGCGCCGGTCGGGAAGGCGCCGGAGAGCGCATTCGACAGGAACGAGGCTCGCGCCGGCCACTCGTTCAGCCCGGCCGCGATCCGCGCCGCGTGCCAGCAGAGGAGCGTGAGGACGACGGCGGCGATCATCGCCAGGATGAAGTCCGCCTCGCCGAGGTGCGAGCCCTCGAAGCGCTCCGGACGGATCACCTTGCGGTTGACGGCGGCGGCGACGACCCCGACAAGCACGAGGATCACGAACACGTCCGAGAGCGCGAAATACCAGCCCTGATGCCCGAGCCAGGGCAGCGTCTGGTCCTGGTCGACGGCCGAGATCATCGCCATCACGATCGTCGGGAAGAGGACGAGGAAGCCCCAGAAGACGAAGGCGTGCATCAGGCCGGGCACGAGCCGTTGCAGCAGCTTGCGCTGACCGAGGACGATCGTTGCTTCGTTCAGCGTCCGTTCGGGCACGTCGCCGGAGCGGTCGACCGGCTTGCCCGCGAGCGCGAGCCGGACGAGGAAGAGAGCGCGCCGGACGAACAGCCCGCCCGCGATCGCGAGCAGCGCCGCGAGTCCGAGCGCGCCCGCCAGCGTGTCTATGACCCTCGCGCCTTTCGCAGTTCGGCGGAGATGGCCGGCACGATCTCGTGGAGGTCGCCGATCACGGCGTAGTCGGCGCTGGCCAGGATCGGCGCCTCGGCGTCGCTGTTGATCGCCAGGATCTTCTTCGCGCCCTTGCAGCCGGCGATGTGCTGGGTCGCGCCGCTGATCCCGCAGGCGACGTAGAGGTCGGGTGAGACCTTCGTGCCCGTCTGGCCGACCTGGTTCGTGTGCGGGAGCCAGCCTGCGCTCGTGACTACGCGCGAGCAGCCGACCGCACCGCCGAGCAGGCCGGCGAGCTCCTCGATGATCGCGAAGCCCTCTGCCGAGCCGACGCCGCGGCCGCCGCGAGACGACCACCTTCGCGTCGGCGAGCGAGACGCCGCCGCTGGCCGCCTCGACGCGGTCGACGACGACGCGGCGAGCCGTCGTCCGCCGCAGTCAGCGTCTCGACCTCGCCGGCTTCGGCCGGTGCGTGCACGTGCGGCGCGACGGTGAGGATCCGCGGCGAGCCGTTCAGCCGTGCCTCTTCGAGCAGGCTGCCGCCCCAGCGCTGGCGCGTGACGACGTCGCCCTCGATCCGCATCACGTTGGCGGCGAACGGCTGGTCGAGCCGCGCGGCGACGTGCGCGAGCACCTCGTTGCCGTGCTCCGAGCCGGCGGCGACGATCGTGTCCGCGTCGCCGGCGGCCTCGACGAGCGCTCCGGCCCACGCGGCCGGCCGGTACACGCCCTCGACCGACACGGCGCGAGCGTCCCCGAGCGACAGCGCGAACCCGAGCGCCTGGAGCGACAGCTCGTCGCCCGGCTCGACGAACACCAGCGCGGTCACGCGAGCACCTCCATGACCTTGCAACACAGTGTTGCTAGGAAGGACGTGGCCGGACGAGACGGGCGATGGCGGGTCATGCGACTCCGAGCTGTTGCATGACCTCGACCACCTTCGGCGCGGCGTCCGCGCCGGTGCCGAGGATCTCCGCCTGCTTGCCCTGGCCCTCCGGGACGACGAGGCGCAGCTTCTCGAGCTTCGGCTCGGGCCGCGACGGCGTCCGCTGCTCGACCGGCTTGCGGCCGGCGCGCAGCTTGGCCGGCACCGACGGGTAGCGCGGCAGGTTGAGTCCCTCGAGCACGGTCACGACCGCCGGCAGTGGCACGTCGTACACGTCGCGCCCGCCCGAGGCCTCCTGTTCGCAGCGGACGCGGCCGTTCTCGACAGTCAGGCCCTTCAGCCCGGTCACGACCGGTAGGCCGAGCGCGTACGCAACGCGGATCCCGACCTGATAGCCGCCCGCGTCGGCCGACTCGTTCCCGAACACGATCATGTCGAACGGCTCCTCGGCGCGGATCGCCTCGACGATCGCCGCCGCCGTCGCCTGGCCGTCCCACTCCTGCCCGTCCGTGACGAGGTGGATCGCCCGGTCGGCGCCGATCGCCAGGCACTCGCGCAGCTGCTCCTCGGCCTCCGGCGGCCCGAGCGTGAGGACGACCGACTCGCCGCCGTGCGCCTCGACGATGCGCACCGCCTCCTCGACGCCGCACTCCTCGTGCGGGCTGATCGTGAAGCCGAGGTGCAGCGTGCGGATCGCCTGTGCGTCGTCCGTGAGCACGATCTTCCCGCCTGTGATCGGCACACGTTTCACGCATACGAGGATCTTCACGACCGGATCCTCGCGTTCTCGGGGTCGAAGATCGACGCCGAGCCGACGATGTCGACGGTGACCGGGTACTGCTCGCCGAGGTACTCGACCAGCAGCTGCTCGCCCTCGTTCGCGTGTTCGGGGGGCAGATACGACATGAGGATGTGCTTGCCGATCGACGGGCCGGCGCCGGCCGAGGTCGCGTGCGAGCGGCGGCCCTTGGCGTCGGTGATCGGCTTGCCGTCGCGCGTCAGGATCGGCTCGCGTCCGAGCATGTAGCGCTTCACGCCAGTGCTCGACGTGTGGTCGTCGACGGTCAGCGTGCAGAGGGTTGCGGCCGGCTCGGCTTCGCGCTGCGCGACGTGCGCCTCCTTGCCGACGAAGTCCTGCTCCTTGACCGAGCCCCAGGCCATGCCGGCCTCGACGACGTCGTAGTCGTCGTCGAGCTCGAAGCCGAAGGCGCGGTAGCACTTCTCGAGCCGGCCGGTCGTCCCGTACACGCCGATCCCGGCCGGGACGATCCCGTGCGGCGCGCCGGCCTCGGCGATGACGTCCCACAGCTTCGCGCCCTGCTCGATCGGCACGTACAGCTCCCAGCCAAGGTCGCCGACGTACGAGATCCGCGACGCCAGCACGCGCAGCGTGTCGACCTCGACGGTCCTGCACGTCGCGAACGGGAAGCCCTCGTGCGAGACGTCGTCGGACGTGACGCTCGCGAGGACGTCGCGGGCGCGCGGTCCCCAGAGCCCGAGCGTGCACCAGGCCGAGGTCAGGTCGGTGACCTGCGCCGAGCCGTCGTCCGGCAGGTGGTCGGCAAACCACTTCATGTCGGCCGTCCCGTGCGCCCCGCCCGTGACGACGCGGAACTGCTCGTCGCCGAGCCGCATGATCGTCAGGTCGGACTTGAAGCCGCCGGACGCCGAGAGGACGGGCGTATAGACGACGCGGCCGAGCGCGACGTCCATCTGGCGCATCGCCACCTGCTGCACGGCTGCGAGCGCGCCCGGCCCGGTGACGTCGAAGACGACGAACGCAGTCAGGTCGAACATCGCCGCGCGGTCGCGCATCGCCAGGTGCTCGGCGTTGATGATCGGCGACCACCAGCGCGAGTCCCACTCGGCCTCGCGGCGCGTGACGCGGTCGCCGTACTCCTCGAGCAGCGGCTCGTTCGACTCGTACCAGTGCGGCCGCTCCCAGCCGGCGACCTCGAAGAACACGGCGCCCAGCTGGCACTCGCGCTCGTAGAACGGCGACAGCCGCACGCGCCGGTTCGACTCCCACTGCTCCGACGGGTGGACGATCCCGTACGTCTTGTTGAAGCCTTCGGCGGCGCGCGCCTTCACGTGCGCGGACGTCTTCTGGTGCTCGTAGAAGCGTGCGATGTCGGACGTCTGCAGGTCGATCTCGGACTGGCCGTGCACCATCCACTCGGCTACCGACTTGCCGACGCCGGGGCCTTCCTTGACCCAGACGGCGGCGGCCGACCAGAGGCCCTTCACCTCCGGCGTCTCGCCGAGGAGCGGCAGCCCGTCGGGCGTGAGCGAGAGGATGCCGTTGATCGCGTACTTCACGCCGACGCGCTCGTCGCCGACGATTTCCGGCATCAATTCGAGCGCCTGCTCCATCTGGAGCGTGAAGTCGGCCTGTGTGAACGGGAACTCGGTCGGCGACAGCGCGGCCTCCTCGACGGAGGGGATCTCGTCCGGGTCGTGGAGGATCGGGCGATGGGCGTAGGAGCCGATCTCGAGGCCCGTCCCGTCCTGGCGCTCGTACATGTTCGTGTCCATGTCGCGGACGATCGGGAACTCGATCATCCCGGTCGCGCCCTCGAACCTCGGCACGGGGCCGACGTCGATCATCTGGTGGACGGCGGGCGTGAGCGGGATCGACGCGCCGGCCATCCGCGCCAGCCGCGGGCTCCAGCAGCCGCAGGCGACGACCACGTACTCGGCCTCGACGTCGCCGCGCGTCGTGCGCACGCGGCGTACGCGGCCGTGCTCGACGTCGATCCCGACCACCTCGGTGTTCGCCGCCACGGTGAGCGCTCCGGACGCCTGCGCTCGCTCGCGCATCAGCGTGCCGGCGCGCAGCGAGTCGACGACGCCGACTGTCGGCGAGTAGAAGCCGCCGACGATCACCGACTCGTCGAGGAAGGGCACGAGCTCCTTCACCTCGGCCGGCGTGACGATCGAGACGGGCTCGATGCCCCAGGCCTTCGCGGACGTGACGCGCCGGTGCAGCTCCTGCATGCGCTCTTCCGTGCGTGCGACCTCGATGCCGCCGCTCCCCGTGAAGACGCCGAGCTCCTCGTACTGGCGGACGCTCTCGAGCGTCAGCTGCGTCATCTCCTTCGAGTGGTCGACCGGGAAGATGAAGTTCGAGGCGTGGCCGGTCGAGCCGCCCGGATTCGGCAGTGGGCCCTTGTCGAGCAGGATCAGGTCGCGCCAGCCGAGCTCGGCGAGCCAGCCGACGAGGCAGTTGCCGACGATGCCCGCACCGATCACGACGGCGCGCGCAGAGGCGGGGAGGCTGCCTGACGTCTCGGGAAGGTCGCCCACGGGATCGAGAGCCTACCGCGCTTGTCATCCCTTCCACGCCTGGATACGGTGCCCGTCTGAACAGGTACTCGGCATGACGGCCACCGCGGCGAGCGCCGGCGTGGCGCAGCCGGCAGGCGCCCAGCGCGGGAATCCTCTGATCCGTGCGGCCGGCGTCTGGAAAGTGTTCGGGCCGAAGGCGGAGCAGATCATCGGCAGCCCGGACGCCGACCTTCCGCGCGGCGAGCTGCGCGAGAAGACCGGCTGTGTCGCGGCGGTGCGGGACATCTCGCTCGAGGTCTTCCCCGGCGAGGTGTTCGTCGTCATGGGCCTGTCCGGCTCGGGCAAGTCGACGCTCGTGCGCACGCTGATCCGGCTGATCGAGCCGACCGCGGGCTCGATCGAGATCACCGGGCGGGACGTCATGGCTGCGACGCCGGCCGAGCTTCGCGACCTGCGCCGTCATCAGGTCTCGATGGTCTTCCAGCACTTCGGCCTGCTTGCACACCGGCGCGTGATCGACAACGTCGCGTTCG
Organism: uncultured Actinomycetes bacterium; assembly: GCA_963776735.1. Classification (GTDB taxonomy): domain Bacteria; phylum Actinomycetota; class Thermoleophilia; order Gaiellales; family Gaiellaceae; genus PALSA-612. The sequence continues at coordinate 62,797 of CAVZNV010000004.1, read as the reverse complement.
GGCTCGAGGTGCAGGGCGTGACGAAGGCGAAGCGGCTCGAGCGCGCTGCCGAGATGCTCCGGCTCGTCGGTCTCGAGGACGCGGCCAACCAGTTCCCGGACCAGCTCTCGGGCGGCATGCAGCAGCGCGTCGGCGTCGCGCGCGCCTTCGCCGTCGACCCGAAGGTGATGCTCTACGACGAGCCGTTCAGCGCCCTCGACCCGCTGATCCGCCGCGACATGCAGGACGAGGTCATCCGCCTGCAGCACGAGACCGGCAAGACGATGGTCTTCATCACGCACGACCTGCCCGAGGCGCTGCGACTCGGCGACCGCATCGCGATCATGCGCGACGGCCGCTTCGTCCAGGTCGGCACGCCCGAGGACGTGGTGGGCTCGCCGGCGGACGACTACGTGACCAACTTCGTCCGCGACATCCCGCGCAGCCACGTCCTCACGCTCCGCTGGATCATGCGCGACGCGAAGCCGGGCGAGGAGGACGGGCCGAAGCTCGACGTCGGCACGACCGTCCGCCGGGCGGTGCCGGTGATCGCGAACAGCGAGCGGCCGGTCTGCTGCGTGGACGGCGACAGGCTGGTCGGCGTCGTCGACCGCGACGCGGTGCTGGAAGCGATCGCGGGAGAGCACGAGTGATGGTCGTTGCGGCCGAACGGGTCGGGCCGATCGCCGTCCCCGCCGCTCGCCCGTGGTGGCGCAACCGCTTCCTCCTCGCCGGCCTCGTCGTCGTCGGGATGGTGATCGCGTACGAGGCCTGGCCCGGCGGAGTTCCCTGGCCGGCGGCGCTGACGTGGAACTCGCTGCCGCAGCACCTGAACGACTTCCAGAGCTGGCTCTCGAACCAGCAGGGCTCGGCCCACCCGAGCGTGATCTTCACGATCTTGAACGGGATCTCGACCGGGCTCGGCGACCTCGTCTCGTGGATCGCCTCGCTCTGCCACGACCTGACCTGGGCCGGCACGTTCGTCGCCGGCGTGCTACTTGCCTGGCGGTTCGGCGGCGTGCGGGCCGGGCTCTGGGTCGTCTTCGCGTTCGTGTCCTTCGCGGGCATGGGCCTCTGGGCGGACGCGGTGCAGACCTTCGCGCTCGTCGCCGCCTCCGTGCTGCTCTCGCTCGCGGTCGGCGTTCCCGTCGGCATCGCCGCCGGCCGCTCCGACCGCTTCCTGGCTGTGATCACGCCGGTGCTGGACGCGATGCAGATCGTCCCGGCGTTCGCCTACCTGATGCCGATCGTGATCCTGTTCTCGGTCGGCCCGGGCGCTGCAGTGGTGACGACGATGATCTACTCGGTGCCGGTCGCGGTGCGGATCACGGCGCTCGGCATCCGCGGTGTTCCGGCGAACACGGTCGAGGCCGCCGAGGCGATGGGCTCGACACGCTGGCAGCTGCTCTCGAAGGTGCAGGTCCCGCTCGCCCGCAAGATGCTGCTGCTCGCGGTCAACCAGACGATCCTGTTCGCGCTCTCGATGGTCGTGATCGCGGCGCTGATCAACACCGACCCCGGGCTCGGCGGCCTGGTCACGAACGGCCTGAACACGAACCCGGCCCTGGCCGTTCTCGCCGGGATCGCGATCGTGATCATGGCCATCTCGATCGACCGCTCGACGGAAGCCATGGCCGAGCGCACCGACCCGACGCGCGTGCACCTCACGGACGAGAAGCGCCGCCGGCTGCGGATCTACACGGGAGCCACGGTGCTCGCGATCGGCATCTCGGTCGGCATCGCCTACGTGCTCGACGCCGGCTCCGCGTACGTGAACGCCGGGAACCTCCCGACCTGGCTCCAGCAGCAGATCCAGTCGGCACTCAACTACGTCGAGGACCCGTCGACGTTCATCTTCACGATCACGAGTTGGATCGGGAACCACCTCGTCCAGTACGGCCTGGAGCCGCTGCTGAACTTCTTCACGCAGACGCCGTCGCCGATCATGCTCGGCGGGCTGACGCTGATCGCCTTTCTGCTCTCCGGTCTGCGGCCGGCGATCGTGACCTTCGTGATGCTGAGCGTGATCGGCGTCATCGGCGAGTGGGACAACGGGATGAACACCGCCTCGCAGGTCGTCGTCGCGCTCGTCCTGACGATGCTGGTCGGCTTCCCGATCGGCGTCTGGGTGGCCGAGAGCAAACGGGCGGCCGCCGCCTTCAGGCCTGTGCTCGACGTGCTGCAGACGTTGCCGCAGCTCGTCTACCTGATCCCGTTCATCTACCTGTTCCCGGTCTCGCTCGTGCCGGGGATCGTCGCCGCAGTGCTCTATGCGTCGCCGGTCGTGATCCGGCTGGTCTCGGCCGGGATCAAGGACGTGCCGTCGAACACGGTCGAGGCGGCCGAGTCGTTCGGCGCGACGCAGCGGCAGGTGCTCTTGAAGGTGAAGATCCCGTTGGCGCGCGACGCGATCATGCTCGGCGTCAACCAGGGGATCATCATGGTGCTCGCCGTCGTCGTGATCGGCGGCCTCGTCGGTTCGGGAGGCCTCGGCTACGAGGTCGCGTACGGTCTGCAGCAGGGCCAGTTCGGGCCGGGTGTCGTCGCCTCGATCGCGATCCTCGCGCTGGGCATCGCACTCGACCGCGTCACCCGGGGGAACAGGAAGGCAAGGTTGGAGGGAAGTCGTTGAGGAACCAAACGGAGGAGGGCGTATGAAGAGGCACCTGACGCGGCGGAGCCGGTTGCTCCTGCCGCTCCTGGCGCTGACGCTCGGGGCGATCGCGATCGCCGGCGTCTCGAGCGCCATGGCCGGCGGCAAGTCGTGCGGCACGGTCACGCTCAACGAGCAGGCCTGGTCGGGCTCGACCGCCAACACGTACGTGGCCAAGTACGTGCTCGAGCACAGCCTCGGCTGCAAGGTCAACATCACGCAGATCGCCGAGGTGCCCGTCTACCAGGCGCTCGCGGACGGCAAGACCGACGCCGTGCTCGAGGACTGGGGGCACGTCACGCAGCAGAAGCAGTACGTGCAGCAGCAGAAGACGGTGATCGCCGAAGGGCCGAACGGCGTCATCGGCGTGATCGGCTGGTACATCCCCGACTACCTGATGAAGCAGTACCCGCAGTTCAGGACGTGGAAGGGGCTGAAGGGCAAGGAGACGATCTTCAAGAGCCCCGAGTCCGGCTCGCAGGGCATGTTCCTCGGCGGCGATCCGTCCTACCAGCAGAAGGACCGCACGCTGATCAAGGCGCTCGGGCTCAACCTGAAGTTCGTCAGCGTCGGCGCCGAGGCGGCCCAGGTCGCCCGCTGGACGCAGCTCTACAAGCAGCACAAACCGGTGCTGTTCTACTGGTACGACCCGCAGTACCTGAACGCGACCTACAAGCTCGACATGGTCAAGCTCCCGCCGCGCTTCCCGGGCTGCCAGGACGACGAGTCGAAGGGCGGCAACCCGAAGCAGTACGCGTGCGCGTACCCGACCTACATCCTGCAGAAGTTCTTCAGCAAGAAGTTCGCGACGAGCGGCTCGCCCGCCGTCAAGTTCCTGAAGAAATGGAAGTGGACGAACCAGGACCAGAACGTGGTTGCCGGCTTGATTGCCGGGAAGCACATGGACCCGGACAAGGCCGCTGCGACCTGGGTGAAGGCCAACCAGAAGACCGTCAAGAGCTGGCTCAGCTGACCTGACGACGACATCGGGGACGGGCTTCGGTCCGTCCCCGATCCCGTGTTCCTAGAATCGTGCGGGTGAGCGAGCAGATCCACGAGCTGCGGAGGATCGCCGCCGCCGTCGAGCCGGCGCCGCCGGGGATGGACGCCTACCTGGCGAAGGTCCGCGACCGCGCGTACACCGTCACCGACGCGGACGTCGAAGGGCTCGAGGCGGAGGGGTTCTCGGAGGACGAGATCTTCGAGCAGACCGTCGCCACCGCGATCCGGGAAGGGCTGCGCCGGCTCGACGCGGCGGATCGGGCGATCGGTTGACCCGTCTCTCCGTCATCGATCACGGCCATGCCCCGCGGGAAGCGGCGTTCGTCCAGGCGTCCAGGGAGCAGGGACGTGAGCCGTCGGGCGTGACCAAGACGCTCCTCTACCGGCCCGAGCTCTTCGGTCGCCCCTTCTCGTCAGGGCTGCAACAGGCCATGCGTGGGCCGTCCGACTGGTCTCCCGGCGAGCGCGAGCTGTTCGCGGGCTTCGCGTCGCTGCTCAACCAGTGCCACTTCTGAATGCGCTCCCACGGCGCAGTTGCGTCGTACGCGCTGGGCGAGGAGGTCTGGAGGGCGGTCGAGGCGGACTGGCGCTCGGCGCCGCTGCGCCCCGAGCTGAAGGCGACGCTCGCCTTCCTCGAAAAGCAGACGCTCGCTCCTGACGGGCTCACCTCGGCTGATGCCGACCTCGTCCGGGCGGCGGGTGTTTCGGACGCCGCACTCCGCGACGCTGCGACCGTCTGCGCCATGTTCAACATGATCGTCCGCCTCGCCGACTCGTTCGGCTGGGACATCCCGAGCTGGGACGCGCTGCTCGAACGCGCCCCGCTGATGCTCGAGAACGGGTACGAGCTCGAGGCGATCTTCCAGCGCATGTGACCGCCGTCAGAGCGTTGCGACCGCTCTCGCGATCGCGGCGACGTGCTCGGGGGTCGAGCCGCAGCAGCCGCCGACGACGCGCGCGCCCTGGTCCGCGTACGCGCGGGCGTGGGCGGCGAGGTCGTCCGGGCCTGCCTCGTAGACGATCTGGTCGCCGACGATCTTCGGCACGCCAGCGTTCGGCTTTGCCCAGACGGGCACGCCGCCCGCGGCGGCGAGCAGCTCCGTGACGACGACGTCGGCCTCGGCGAGCGACTTGCCGCAGTTGGCGCCGATCGCGGCGACGCCGAGCGGGAGCACGGCTTCGGCCGCCTCGGTCGGAGACAGGCCCATCATCGTGCGCGTTCCCTGGTCGAAGCTGAACGAGGCGACGAGCGGCAGATCGCTCGCGCGGCGCACGCCTTCCACGGCGGCGAGCGCCTCGTCGAGCGCAAAGAAGGTCTCGAGCACGAGCAGGTCGGCACCGCCGTCTGCGAGCGCTCCGGCCTGCGCCTCGTAGTTGTCGACGCACTCGGCCCGCGTGAGCGGCCCCAGCGGCTCGAACAGGTGCCCGGTCGGACCGAGTGAGCCCGCGACGAGCGCCCGGTCGCCGGCGGCTTCCCGCGCCAGCTCGACGGCGCGGACGTTCACGTCGTGCACGCGGCCGGCGAGCGGGGTGTGCTGGAGCCGGAGCGGTGTCGCGCCGAAGGTGTTGGTGAGAATGAGCTCGGAGCCTGCGTCCACGAACGCCCTGTGCACCTCGACCACGCGTTCCGGCGACTCGAACAGCCACTCCTCGGGCGCGGTGCCGATCTCGAGCCCGCGCTCCTGGTAGTTCGTGCCGGTCGCGCCGTCGGCGACGATCACGCGCTTCGCGGCGAGGAGGTCGGCGAAGCGGCTCACGGCACCGAGAAGAGCGGCTCGCCGAGCAGCTCCAGGTCGACGTCGACGCCGAGGCCCGGGCCGGTCGGTGCGCGACCGACGCCGTTTGCCGAGCGCGGCTCGTAGCCGGCGATGTGCTCGAGTGTCCAGTCGTTCATGAACGAGCAGGTGAACAGCGCGCCCGGGCTCGTGCTCGCCGCCAGGTGCGCGACCGCGGCGGTGACGAGGTCGCCGCCCCACGTGTCCTCGATGGTCAGCCGCAGACCGAGCTCCTCGGCCAGGTCGCGGACCAGCTTCGCCTTCGTGAGTCCGCCCACCTTGCTCACCTTGAGGTTGATCGCCTCCATGCCCTGCGCCGACCAGGCGCGCAGGAGCGAGTGGGCGTCCACGATCGACTCGTCGAGGATCATCGGCAGCGACGTCAGGCGGCGGACGTAGAGGCACTCCTCCAGGCTCGCGCACGGCTGCTCGTAGTAGGTGCGGGGCATGTCCTCGAGCAGGCGCGCGGCGACGACCGCGTCCTGGAGCCGGTAGCCGCCGTTTGCGTCGGCGACGACAATCTCGTCGTCGCCGGTCGCCTCGACCACTGCTGCGACGCGGGCCGCGTCCTCGCGAGGGTCGGCGCCGAGCTTGAGCTGGAAGCGGTGGATTCCCTCGGCGACGTGGGCGCGGACGTGGCCGACCATCTCCCCGGCCGTTCCGAGCGGGATCGCGACGTAGAGCGGGAAGCTCTCCTGCCGGACGCCGCCGAGCAGCGCCGCCACCGGTTGCCCGGTCGCCTTGCCGAGGACGTCCCAGCAGGCGGCGTCGACGGCGCTCTTGGCGTAGCCGTGCCCGCGGAGCGAGCGGTCCATCGCCTCGTTGACGGCGGCCAGGTTGGTCGGATCGAGCCCGACGAGCGCCGGTGCGAGCTCGCGCAGCGCAGCCCGCGCACCCTCGCCGAACGCGGGCAGATACGCCGGCCCGAGTGGACACGTCTCGCCGAAGCCGTCGAACCCCTCGTCCGTGCGGATGCGAACGACGGTGCTCGGGAGCACGTCGACTGCCCGGCCGCCGGACATCACGTAGCTGCCGTGCGCATACGTCAACCCGTACCCGTGGACGTCGACCGCAGTGATCCTCACGCGAGCACCCGCTCGACCAGCGCGCTGTCGATCGCCGGCACGACCTCGTCCGCCGCCGCGAGCCGGTGCGGGTCGAGCGTCCCGAGCACGGCGAACACGCGGCAGCCTGCTGCCTTCGCCGACGCGACGCCCGCCTCCGTGTCCTCGAACGCCACGGCCTCGCCGTCGACGCCGAGAAGCTCGAGAGCGCGCATGTAGCCCTCCGGATGCGGCTTGCCCTCGGCGACGTCGTCGGAGGACACGATCGCCTTCACGCACTCCGTCAACCCCGCCGCGTCGAGTACCGGCTCGACCTCGGCCCGCGCGGCACCCGTCACGACCGCGACCGGCACCCGCGAAGCGGCCAGTCGCACAGCAGCCCGGACGCTCTCCGGCACGGTCGAACCGTCGGCGCACGCGGCGCGATAGCGCGCGACCCGTTCGCCGATCACGGCGTCGACGTCCGGATGGTCGCCCCCGAGCCAGGTGCGGACGATCTCCGGGTCGGAGAGACCCGCGAGGCGGTCGAAGTACTCCTGTGCCGAGAGCGGCTTGCCGTGCTCTGCGAAGAGCTCGACGAAGATCTCGCACAGGATCGGCTCGTCGTGCGAGAGCGTGCCGTTGAAGTCGAAGCAGACCGCGCGAACCACGCGCGCGAGCGTATCCGTCACGCCAGGCTGACGAGCGCGACGCCGGCGGCTACGAGCACGGCGCCGGCGAGCCGCACCGGCCCGACGCGCTCCTTGAGGACCCTGCCCGCGAGCAGCGCCGCGATCACGACGCTCGTCTCGCGCACCGCGGCGACCGACGCGGCCGACGCACGCTCGAGGGCGGCGAGGACGAGCGCGTAGGCCGTGAAGGTCGCGATGCCGGCGGCGATCGTCGCGATGCCGAACTCGGCTCTCAGCGCCGGCGCTCCTTTCGCCCGCCACATCGCCGTCGCGTACGCGATCGCCGGCAGCACCATCGTCAGCTCGAGGTACGGGATCGGCCCCGCGTGGGTGATCCCGTGCTTGTCGACGAGCGTGTACGCCGCGATCACGGTCGCGATCGAAAGGCCGAACGCGAACGCACCCCTGTCGCCGCTTCGGAAGCCGCGCACGAGCAGGATCCCGGCTCCGACGAGAACCACTCCGCACGCCTGGCCCCAGGAGCTCGACTTGCCGAGAACGACGACACCGATCAGCAGCACCAGCACCGGAGCCGCGCCGCGGGCGAGCGGGTAGACGACCGACAGCGGCGCGCGCCTGTACGCGGCCGCGAGCAGCACGAAGTAGACGAGCTGCAGGCAGCTCGAGACGACGATGAACGGCCAAACGCCCGGGTGGACGTCCCACGTCAGCGCGGCGACCGGCGCGAACACCACCACCGCGACGACCAGCGCGACCGCCGTCGCTGCCTGCGGGTCGCGCGCCCGCGCGAGCAGGACGTTCCAGAGCGCGTGGACGAACGCCGCCGTCAGCGCGAGGAAGAAAGCCGTGGCCGGCACGGCGACAGGGTAGGCTCGCCGGCGGATTGGCGCTGCCTCTCGTGATCGCCCACCGCGGCGCGTCCTTCGACCTGCCCGAGAACACGCTGCCCGCGTTCGAGCTCGCGATCGAGCTCGGCGCCGACTACGTCGAGTTCGACGTGCACGCCGACGGCGACGGCCGCCTCGTCGTCACGCACGACCCGCCAAGTAACACTGTGTTACTTGGCTTGCCGCGGCTCGAGGAGGTGCTCGCCCTCTGCCGCGGGCGGATCGGGACGATGGTCGAGCTGAAGACGCCCGCCCGCTACCGGCGCTTCGACGTCGTCCGCCGCACGCTCGACCTGCTCGACGACGACGCCGTGGTGCTGTGCTTCCAGCGCCCGCCGCTCGACGAAGTGCGCCGGCTCCGGCCGACGATGCGCACGATGCAGCACGTCGGCGAGGGCGTCTCGATCCGGGGAGCCGCAGGCGCCTGGGCCGCCGGCTTCCGGGACGATCGCGTCACGTCGCGCGGGCTCGCCGCCGCCAGACGGCTCGGCCTCGAGACCGCCGTCTACACGGTCAACGACGCGGCGCGGATGGACGAGCTCTACGCGCTCGGCGTGACGGGGATCTTCACAGATCGCCCAGATCTGGCGGTGGCGCGTCGAAGCCTGGCTCGGCCGGGCCGAGCTCGTCCGGAATCGGCTCCTCGCCCGAGCCTTCCAGGCTGAGCAGCCGCGTGTCGCCGGCCGGAACGTGGGCGGTGACCTTCATCCCCACGGGCAGGGTGCCGGCGGTCGCGGTCGACATGTCGGCGATCAGGTCGGCCTCGGAACCGAGGACCTTCAGCCGCGTCACCGGCCCGAGGAACGTGTGCGAGATCACCTCGCCCGCGATGTCGTTGTCGGCCGGCGTGCGGCCGTCGAGCGCGGTGACGGCGAGCGACTCGGGCCGGACGAGGACGAGCACCTTCTCACCGGTCCTGCGACCGCGGGCCGAGTCGATGGTCAGCCGCGTGCCGCCGTGGTCCACACTGCCGTTTCCGTCCACCACCGTCGCCTCCAGCCGGTTCATCGTGCCGATGAACTCGGCGACGAACGGCGTGTCGGGCGAGCCGTACATCTCGCTCGGCGGCCCGACCTGCTCGATCTTGCCGCCGTACATCACCGCCACGCGGTCGGAGATGGAAAGCGCCTCCTCCTGGTCGTGCGTGACGTAGATCGTCGTGATTCCGAGCTCGAGTTGGATGCGGCGGATCTCCTCGCGGAGCTGGACACGGACCTTCGCGTCGAGCGCGGAGAGCGGCTCGTCGAGGAGCAGCACGCTCGGCTCGATCGCGAGCGACCGGGCGAGTGCGACGCGCTGCTGCATGCCGCCCGACAGCTGGTGCGGATAGCGCTTCGTCGCCTGCGAGAGCCCGACCAGCTCCATCAGCTCGGCGACCCGCTTCCGGCGCTGGTCCTTCCCCTGCTTGCGCACCCGGAGGCCGTACTCGACGTTCTTCTCGGCGGTCATGTTCGGGAACAGGCTGTAGGCCTGGAAGACCATGCCCATGTTGCGGCGGTTGGGCGGCACCCTGGACACGTCCTTGCCGTCGACGACGACCTGACCCGAGGTCGGCCGGTCGAAGCCGGCCACGAGCCTGAGCGCCGTCGTCTTGCCGCAGCCGCTCGGCCCGAGCAGCGAGACGAACTCGCCCTTGTCGAGGGTCAGGTCGATGCCCTTCAGCGCCTCGAAGTCGCCGAAGGACCGTCGCAGTTGCTGGAGCTCGACGTGCGGCATCAGTGCGCCACCTCCGCGGCAGCCCGGCCCGGCCCGCGCTTGCGGCCGAGGAGCAGGATCGTCGCCATCGCTCCCCACGTGATCGCGAAGCTGAGCAGCGTCAGCGCGCCCGCGGGGTAGCCCTCCGACTCGTTGATGTACTGGATGTAGGTCGGGAACGTGTGGAACGCCGACAGGCTCGCGATCGTGAACTCGCCCATGACCACCGCGAGCGTGAGCAGGGCGCCGCTGAGCGCCGCGACTCGGATGTTCGGCAGGATCACGTTCGTGAGCGTCGTGCGCCAGCCGGCGCCGAGGTTCAGGGACGCCTCGGTCAGCGTGTGCACGTCGATCGAGCGGAAGCCGGCGTCGACCGAGAAGTACACGTACGGAAAGGCCAGGATCACATAGGCCGTGGTCAGGAACCAGTACGGGTTGTCCAGGTACCAGAACGGCGCGCCGAGCGTGTCCTTGTAGAACTTGAGCAACCCGACGACGAGGATGATCGGCGGCACGACGAACGGCACGAGCGCCATGAACGCGAGCACGGGCCGCAGCTTCGGCAGCTTCAGGTGCACCCAGTAGACCGTCGGGACGAACAGCACGAGGCTGAGCACGATCGTCAGCAGGGCGATGATGAGCGAGACCTTGAACGACGACCAGAAGGTCGAGTCGTGGATGATCTTCCCGTAGTTCGAGAGGCTGCAGCAGTTGCCGGTCTTCGGGTTCTTGATCGAGAACAGGAACGTGGCGAAGAGCGGGATGAAGAAGTAGCCCGCCGCGAGGACGATCCAAATCCACGCCGACCACGGAACGCGCTTCACTTCGCCCACCTCGACGCGCGTCGCTGGAGCGGGATGTAGATCACCATCATCGCGGCGAGCACGACGAACATCCCGAACGCGAGCGCCTGCCCCTCGTGCGTGTTCGTGTAGACGTTGCCCGTGAGGTCGTTGCCGATCAGGATCGGCACGAGGTTGAGGCCGCCGCTCGTCAGCGAATACGCGGTGGCGTAGGCGGCGAACGCGTTCCCGAACAGGAGGATGAAGACGCCGATCACGGACGGGAACAGGACGGGAATCCCGACGTAGCGCCAGAACTGCGACGAGCTCGCACCCAGGTTCGAGGACGCCTCTCTCCACTCGCGCCTGAGCCCGTCGATCGCCGGCAGGATCACGAGCAGCATCAGGGGGATCTGGAAGTAGAGGTAGACCACGGCGACCCCGAAGGAGCTGAACAGCGAGAAGGTCGAGCTCGAGCCCGGCGGTGTCCACTCGTAGAGGTTGAAGCCGAGCTGGTTCTGCAGGAACTGCGTCACGATCCCGATCGTCCCGATGGTGGCGATGAAGGCGAACGCGAGCGGGATGCCGCCGAAGTTGGCGGCGACGCCGGAGAACGTCGTGAAGAACGGCCGGAGGAAACGCGGGATCCGGTCGCGCGCCACCGAGTAGGCGAGCAGGAAGCCGAACAGCGCGCCGAAGAACGCCGTCTCGAGGCTCAGCTGGATGCTGTTCTCGTACCCCTGCCGGATGGTCGGGTCGTGGACCAGCTGCGAGATGTTCGAAAAGGTCCAGTCGCCGGCCTGGTCCTTGAACGCGCCGACCAGGACCTGCCCGGCGGGCAGGAACAGGAACATGGCCGCGTACGCGAAGAACGGTACGACGACCACCCAGGCGAGCGAAAAACGCCTCCGGCCGGACACGACGCCCGGCCGGAGGGATTCTGCAGAAGCGGCGTTCGTCGCCAGCGTGCTAGGCCCCGACCTTCCCGGGCCAGTCCGCCTTGATCGTCGCTGCCGCCTTGCTCAGCTGTCCGAGGCTCGCGAACTTCACCTTCGCGTAGGCCGCCGGGGACGGCAGTGCCTTGAGCAGCGAGGCCGGGATCACCTTCCGCTTGGCGAGGTCGTTGAACCGCGCCGGGTGGGTGAAGCCCTTGAGCCAGATGATCTGACCCTGGTCGGAGTAGATGAACTCCTGCCACAGCCGGGCCGCCCACGCGTGCGGCGGTGCCGAGTTGATCGCCTGGCAGTAGTAGCCGCCGTAGATCCCGTCGGCCGGGATGTTCGTGACCCACTTCGCGGCGGGGAACTCCGGCCCGTACGCGAGGTTCAGGTAGTCCCAGTCGATGACGATCGGGGTCTGGCCCGACGCCACCGTCTGCGGCGTGCCCTGAACCGGGATGAAGTTGCCGACCGACTTCAGCTTCGCGAAGTAGTCGATCCCGGGGCCGACGTCGTTGAGCGAGCCGCCGTTGGCGATCGACGCGGCGAGGACGCCGGCGACCGCCGAGTTCGACGTCAGCGGGCTGCCGTTGAGCGCGACCTTGTTCTTGTAGGCCGGCTTGAGCAGGTCGGCGAACGACTTCGGCACGGGCGAGACGAGGTTCTGGTTCGTGCCGATCGAGATCGCACCCCAGTAGTCGCCGGCCCAGTAGCCGCGGCCGTCCTTCATCGCGCGCGGGATCGTTCCCCACGTCGAGACGTAGTACTTCGAGTAGAGGCCGGTGTTCGAGCCGGCCACCGCGAACGAGGGGCCGACGTCGACGCAGTCCGGGGCGCGCGGATCGCCCTTGAGCGACGTGATCGCCTGGTTCTCCTGGGCGGACGAGCCGTCCGGGTTGTCGTCCGTGTAGCCGATGCCGTACTTCTTCTGGAAGGTCTTCAGCATCTCGCCGTAGTTCGCCCAGTCCGGCGGCAGGGCGATCAGGTTGACGTGGCCTTCCTTCTTCGCGTTCGCGACCATCGTCTTCATGTTGAAGCCGTGGCCCTTGAGCGGCGGCGCAGCGACGCTCTTCAGGCGTGACGCGATCGCGGCCGACGGGCCTGCCAGCACGGTCAGTCCGGCGGCGGCCGCGGCGCTTCGCTTCAGCATCTGGGAACGGCTGATATCCGACTCCCAGAGCTTGCGCCAGAACTCGACTTCCTGGTGCTCGTAATCCTCCACGTGCCCTCCTCCTTGGCCGGCGGTGACGAGTGGGGCCGATCGTACGGCGCCCACGCGTACCCTAAACCCCTGTTCTCCGGTTTGTCACCTTCTCGTCACCAGTCGTGATCGCGGCCGGATTCGTATGCTCGGCAGATGAACCCGTTCCAGGCGGAGGGTGAGTGGCTGCGCTGTGCGCTCCACGCCCACACGACGAACTCCGACGGTGAGGCCTCCCCGGCCGAGCTGGTCGTGCTCTACGAGGGGCTCGGCTTCGACGTGCTGGCGATCACGGATCACTGGGTGCGGACGGTCGAGCCGTCGACCGACTCGCTGCTCGTCATCCCGGGCGCCGAGCTGAACGCGACCGCGGGCGGACCCGACGAGGACGCACACGTGCTCGCGCTCGGGATCGACGTCGACCCCGAGCCGCCCGAGTACACGTTCGCACCGCTGGACGAGGTCGTCGGCTGGATCGCGGCGAGCGGCGGCCTGCCGTACCTCGCGCACACCTACTGGAGCGGACTGCGCACCGAGCAGTGGGAGGACTGCGACGGCCTGCTCGGGATCGAGGTCTACAACGCCGGCTGCGACCTCGAGCTCGGCCGTGGCGACTCCGGGCTGCAGTGGGACGAAGCGCTCGCGCGAGGCCGCCGGCTCCACGGGCTCGCCGCCGACGACTCGCACCATCCGCGGCGCGACAGCGGGCTCGCGTGGACGTGGGTGCGGTGCCCCGAGCGAACGCAGGAAGCCGTGCTCGACGCGCTGCGGGCGGGAAGCTTCTACGGCTCGTGCGGGCCGCAGATCCACTCGGTCGAGGTCGACGACAATTCGGTCTGGGTGCGCTGCAGCCCGGTCGCGAGCGCGACGCTCTTCTCCGGCCGGCAGATCGGGTCGCGCGCGAACGACGGGCCGTACCAGCACCGCTCCGAGATTCTCGACCGGGAGGACGGCGGCCTCACGGCGGTGCGCCTGGAGCGGCCGTGGAACGGGGCCTACGGCCGGGTCGAGCTCGCTGACGCGCAGGGGAGGAAGGCGTGGACGAACGCGCTCTGGGCGTAGAGCGCCGCGCGCGGGCTCTCGCCGAGCTCGGCGAGCGGACGTTCGACCTGCTCGTGATCGGCGGCGGGATCGTGGGCGCCGGCATCGCCGAGGCGGCGTCGGCGCACGGCCTCGCGGTCGCGCTCGTCGACAAGGGCGATTTCGGCGGTGGCACGTCCACCGCCTCGTCGAAGCTGATCCACGGCGGCCTTCGCTACCTGCGGCTCGGTGACGTTCGCCTCGTCCGCGAGGCCCACCAGGAGCGGCGGCTGCTGATGCGCGTCGTCGCGCCGCACCTCGTCCGCCGGCAGCCGTTCCTGTTCCCGCTCTACGCGGGCGGCCCGTACCGGCCCTGGTTCGTGCAGAGCGGGATCCTGGTCTACTCGACGCTCGCTCGCGCGAAGCTGAACGGCCCCGTGAAGGTCGAGCGGGCGCGCCGGCTCGTGCCGCGGCTGCGCGCGGACGGGCTGCAGTCCTGCGCGCTCTACGCCGACGCGGTCACGAACGACGGGCGGCTCACGCTCGCGAACGTGCGCGCGGCAGCCGATGCGGGCGCGACGGTGCTCAACTACGGCGAGGTCGTCGCCATCCGCGGCGGCGAGGGCGCCGAGGTTCGCGCCGACGGCGAGACGATCCGGATCGCGGCTCGAGCGATCGTGAACGCGAGCGGCCCGTGGGTCGACCACGTGCGGCGGCTCGAGGATCCGCAGGCGGCCTCGTCCGTGCGGCTGAGCAAGGGCGTCCATGTCCTCGTCGACGGCGGCGGCGACTGGGACGCGGCGCTGACGATCCCGCACGACAAGGTGCGCGTGACCTTCGCCGTCCCGTGGGCGGGCATGCTCCTCCTCGGCACGACCGACACGCTCCACGACGGCGGTCCCGGCGACGTGAGCGTGACCGAGGAGGACGTGGCGCAGGTGATCGAGGAGGCGTCCGCGGCGGTGGAAGGGCTCGAGCGCGGCGACGTGCGCGCGAGCTTCGCCGGCCTGCGCGTCCTGCCCGTCGGGAGCGGCGAGACGGCCACGGCGAAGCGCGAGACCGTGTACTCGCGCGGCCCGAGCGGCATGGTCAGCATCGCCGGCGGCAAGCTGACGACGTACCGGCGGATCGCGCTCGACGCGCTCGAGCACCTGCGCTCCGACCTCGGCCTGCGGCGGATCGACGCCACGCCACGGCCGCTGCCGGGCGCCGCCGGGCTCAGCTACGTCCCGTTCCCCGACGAGCTGCCGCCGTCGACGCGGTCCCATCTGCTCGGCCTCTACGGCTCGCTCGCGGCCGAGGTGCTCGCGCCCGCGCGCGACGACCCGTCGCTGCTCGAGCCGCTCGTCGCGGGGCGACCCGATCTCGCCGCCCAGGCCCTCTACGCGCGGGAGCGCGAGTGGGCGGTGACGGACGAGGACGTCCTGCGCAGGCGGACGACTGCCTGGCTCGCCGGGGCGCGGGAGACGATTCAGGAGAGGAGCATGCGATGAGTCAGAACGACGAGATCCGCGAGGCGCTCGAGAAGGTCTTCTCGGCCGACTCCGGCGTGTACCGGCAGCGCGGCTTTCAGCGGCGGATCGGCTTCGGCGAGCGGCCGGCACAGATCCACATCGACCTCGCGAACGCGTGGACGAGGCCGGGCAACCCGTTCACCTGCGACGGGATGGACACGATCATCCCGGGCGTCCAGCAGCTGCTCGCCGCGGGGCGGGCGAAGGGGATCCCGATCGTCTACACGACCACGGCGTATGCCGTGACGGAAGGTCCCGCGTCGGACATGGGACTCTGGCACCACAAGATCCCGGTCGAAGTGCTGCAGCTCGGAACGGACGCGGTCGCGATCGACGAGCGGATCGCGCCCGAGCCGGGCGAGCACGTGATCGTCAAGAAGCACGCGAGCGCCTTCTTCGGCACGCCGCTCGCGAACATGCTCCGCGCCGCAGGCGTCGACACGGTCATCGTCACCGGCGTGACCATGGCAGGCTGCGTGCGTCACACGGTCGAGGACGCGATCGGCTACGGCTTCCGGCCGATCGTCGTGCGGGAGTGCGTCGGCGACCGCGTCGCCGGCGTCGTGGAGTGGAACCTCTTCGACATCGACGCGAAGTTCGGAGACGTCGAGCCGCTCGAGACGGTGCTCGACTACCTGGACGGGATCGAGCAGTTCAGCGCCGCAGAGACGGGAGCAGCGGCCGGAACCGGTCGGGACTGAGCGGCCGCAGGTCGACGCTCGTGGGCTCGCCGGCGTAGAGCTCGGCGACGAGCTTGCCGGTGATCGGCGAGAGCGACAGGCCCTTGCGGGCGTGCCCGGTCGCCAGGATCAGCGGCTCGACGTGCGCCGGCCGGCCGATCACGGGCAGCCCGTCCGGCGTGCACGGCCGCAGTCCGGCCCAGACCTCGAGCTCCTCGCGCTCGGGGTCGAGGGCGAGCACGCGTGCCGCCGCGGTCCGGATCGCGTCCACCCGCGTCCGGCTGATCGACGTGTCCAGTCCGGCCAGCTCGAGCGTGCCGGACAAACGCAGGCAACCGGGCAGCGGCGTCGCGATCACGTGCGCCTCGTCGAGCGAGAGCGGGATCTTCGGGTCGTCCGGAGCGGTGACGAGGTCGACGTGGTAGCCCTTGCCGCCCTCCTGCGGGAGCTGGACGCCGAGCGGCGCTGCGAGCTTCGTCGTCCACGCGCCGGCGGCGAGCACGACCGTCCTCGCCCGCATCGTCCCGCGGGTCGTGTCGACCGCGAGCCCCGCACCGGAGCGGCGCAGCCCGCGCACCTCGACGTCCGTCTCGATCGCCGCGCCGGCCTCCTTCGCCGCGCGGCCGGCCGCGTACACGAACGCGAGCGGGTCGCAGTGTGCCTCGTCCGGGTAGTAGACGCCGCCGGCGATCCGCTCGCCGACGGCCGGCTCGAGCGCCTGCGCCTCGACCGGACCGAGTACCTCGGCCGGCACACCCACGCCGTCCGCGTGCGCCCGCGCGTGCGCGAACCCGGTCTCCGTCTCGTAGACGTTCAGGATTCCGCGGCGCTCGAACCCGGTCGCGAGCCCGTCCGCGGCCCAGGCGGCGTGCAATTCGAGCCCGGCGAGCGACAGCTCCCGGATGATCCGCGTCCCTTCGGCCGCGCGCGCCGCCGTCGACGCCCTGACGAACCGTGCCAGCCACGGCGCAACCGACGGCCGGGGCCGGAGGAAGAACGGGCTGTCCGGCGAGAGCATCCACCGCAGGCCTTTCCGCAGGGAGTCGGGATTCGCGATCGGGGCCGAGTGGCTCGGGCAGAGCAGCCCGGCGTTTCCCGAGGATGCGCCCGAGGCGAGCTCGCCGCCGCGCTCGAGGAGCGTCACCCCGGCGCCGCGCCGCGCCAGCTCGAGCGCGCAGCAGACGCCGATCGCGCCGCCGCCGACGACCACGACCTCGTGCTCCACCCGGGGAGGATGTCACAGGGGGTTCGCGGTCAGCTCGCGGACGAGCAGATGTTCGGGAAGCCGATCTCGTGCCCGGCCGACGCGGTCCGGCGGGCGAGCGCGAGGAACTCGAGGTACCTGTACGCCGTCTTGGAGATGTCCGGAAGCTCGGCCGCATGGAGTGTCTGTTCGAGCTTCGCGACCACGCGGTCCTTCAGCGCCAGCCACTGCCGGACCTGCGCGGCCAGCACGTCCGGCGGCTGCAGCGCCCGCATCTCGGTGTTTTCGGCCCTGAGCAGCGGGATCACCTTCTTGAGCGGCGTCACCACCTCGCCCGGAATCGACACGTCCGGCGGCGGCGCGATCGCGTCGAGCTTCGGGCCGTAGACCTGGCAGATTCCGGCCACGCGGGCGAAGTACGCCGCTTTCGTGGGCGCCGCCCGGGAGTTGCCGCTGAACGCCAGGACGATTCCGGCAGCCAGTCCGCCGGCGAGCACGATCGCGCCTGCCGAGGCGAGCGCCTGCTTCCTGCGTCTCATCGCCTCGGAGGATGCCACGGTGCCGCCGGCGCCGTTTAGGCTTTGCGCGTGGCATTGCAAACCGAGCGAACCGTCGCCGAGCTCCGCGAGCTGCGCGAGCTGACCGGCGACGAGGACGGCGCTCAGCGCGTCGCCTGGACGGACACGTGGGAGCGCGCTCGCGAGTGGCTGCGCGGCAAGGTCGCCGGGCTTCCGGTCGAGGAGGAGATCGACGAGGCAGGCAACCAGTGGTTCACGCTCCCGGGCGCGTCCGACCCCGCGCTCCTGATCGGCGGTCACATCGACTCGGTCCCGAACGGCGGGTGGCTCGACGGCTGCCTGAACGTGGTCGCCGGCGCGGAGGTGCTGCGCCGCATCGCGGGCGAAGGGACTCCCACGGTCACCGTCCGGCTCGTCAACTGGGCCGACGAGGAGGGCGCGCGCTTCGGTCGCAGCCTGTTCGGGTCGAGCGCCGCGGCGGGCTCGATGACCGACCAGGACGAGCTGCGGCAGCTCGTCGACCGCGACGGTATCCCGCTCCCGGACGCGCTCGCGGAGCACGGCGTCGACCTCGACCGGGCCACCGACGCCCGCAGCCAGCTCGAGAGCGCGGCCGCGTACCTCGAGCTGCACATCGAGCAGGGGCCGGTGCTGGAGGGGATGGGCATCCCGCTCGGCGCGGTCCTCGGCACCTACGGCGTCGAGCGGCACCGCGTCACGTGGACGGGCCAGGCTGCGCACGCAGGTTCGACGCCGATGGACCGCCGCCGCGACGCGCTCGCCGGCGCGGCCAAGCTCGCGCTCGAGATCCGCGACATCGCCGCGCGCGTCGGCGACGGAGCCGTCTGCACCTCCGGCGGCGTCGTCTGCAAGCCGGGGATCGTCACCTCCGTCGTCGAGACGGCCGAGCAGCTCCTCGACCAGCGCCACCTCGACGCCGACAAGCTCGCCGAGCTGCTCTCCCAGGCCGAGGCCGCGTCGCGGCGCTTCGCCGCGGAAGAGAACGTCGGGGTCGGGTGGGAGAAGATCTGGTCGATCGAGCCGATCCTGTTCGACTCCGAGCTCGTGGACATGTGCGACGCGGCGATCGAGGACGTGGCCGGCGTCTCGCACCGGTTGCCGAGCGGGCCGCTGCACGATGCGGCCGAGGTCGCCCGCGCCGGCATCCCGACCGTGATGATGTTCGTCCAGAGCCTGCGCGGCCTCTCGCACACGAAGCTCGAGGACACGCTTGCCCGAGCACATCGAGCTCTCGGTCGAGGCGCTCGACAGGCTGACGACCGAGGCGCTGGCCTGGGTCGCGGCCGGACGGCCGTAGTGGCGGGCAAGACGCTCCTCGTCTTCGGCGCGCGCAACCTCGGGAGGACGCTCGCGCGCACGCTCGCCGGTGACGGCTGGAACGTGGCGGCGTTCGCGCGGAGCGAGGAGACGATCGCGGCGCTCCGGGCCGAGGTGCCGGAGGCGGCCGGGTTCGCCGGCGACGCGGGCAGCGCGGAGGACGT
Organism: uncultured Actinomycetes bacterium; assembly: GCA_963776735.1. Lineage (GTDB taxonomy): Bacteria > Actinomycetota > Thermoleophilia > Gaiellales > Gaiellaceae > PALSA-612. Next base: position 43,751 of record CAVZNV010000004.1, on the reverse strand, counting down.
CGAGCGGGCGTTCGCCGAGACGGCCGCGCGCTTCGGCGGAGTCGATCTCGTCGTCAACGCGATCACGCCGCGGTCGCGGGGAACGTTCGGCGGCGGCTCGCTAGCCGAGGCTTCGCCCGACGCGATGGAGCCGTACGTCGACGAGCTGTTGCCGGGGATCTTCAACGTCCTGCGCGTCGCCTCGCGCGTCCTCGGCGAGCAGGGACACGGGACGATCGTCCAGGTCACGGGCGGCTCGACGAGGCGTGCGATGCCCGGCCGTGGCCCGTGGGCGTCGGCAGCGTTCGCGACGCGCGCACTGGCGCAGGCCGCGGCGCTCGAAGGGCGCGAGCGCGGCGTCCACGTCGCGCTGCTGATCGTCGACGCGACGATCGAGAGCGACAAGACGCGCGACCGGCTGGACGGGCCGAAAGAGGGATCGACGTCGGAGGCCGACGTCGTCGCGGCCATCACCTACCTCGAGTCCCAGTCGCCGCGCGCCTGGACGCACGAGCTCCAGATCACCCCGCGTCTCGACCGCTGGGTTCCCTGACCCGCCCCTGACGGGCGGCGGAAGGACACGCGCGCGGAACCGCACACGCCTCCCCACCCGGGTGGGGAGAGACTCGCCACCCGCCTCAGACGGTGCCCGCGAAGCTGGGACGCGGGCGTCACACGGGCGTGACGAATCTGAACTTCTCGTCCACAGCCGGCCTGCGTGGCCGGTCGGCTGTGTCACGCGCGGCGGCCCGCAGCCGTTCGCTCGCGGCCGGGAGGTTCGCGCAGCCGGCGCCGTTCGTCGCGACGTACGTGCGCGCCGAGGGCGGGCGCCAGAGCGGGAGGCCCGTCTCGACCACGATCGCGTCCGGGTGCTCCGTGAGGATCCGCTCGGTCTCGGCCCGCGCCCACTGGTGGCGGTGCGCGTCACGGAGGACGACGACGGGTCGTCCGTCCGGGTCGCTTCCGCCGAGGAGCTCCGCGAGCGAGTGCTCGGCGACGCCGGCGGCGATGTTCGGCTCCGGCAGGAGCTCGACGACCAGAGCCGGCCCGTCGAGCCGGGCGTCGCCCTCGACCCGGAGCGCGCGCCGGGCGGCCTCGAGCCCGAGCCCGGCATCGACCGCGACCGCACGCGGCTGCGCCCAGTCGGCGACGCGGGCGATCCGTTCGGAGGCTTCCTCGAGCCGCTCGACCGGCAGCCGGCCGGCCTCGACCGCCACCACGATCGCGCTCGACACGCTCTCGACGGCGTCGTCGTGCAGGTCGTGGCCGAGACAGAGCGCGTCGGCTCCGGCGGCGAGAGCCAGCACGGCTCCGTCCTCGACGCCGACGGAGTCGGCGAGGCCGCGCATCTCCAGCGCGTCCGTGACCACGAGTCCGTTGAAGCCGAGCTCGCCGCGGAGCAGGCCCCCGAGCACGTGCGGGTTGACCGTCGCCGGGAGCTCGCCAAACGCCGGCACGACGATGTGCGCCGTCATGATCGCCTGCACGCCCGCTGCGATCGCGGCGCGGAACGGCACGAGCGCGGCGTCGAGATCGCCCTCGGCACGCGGCAGCTCGACGTGCGAGTCCTGCGCCGTGTCGCCGTGGCCGGGGAAGTGCTTGGCGCACGCCGCGACGCCGCAGCGCTGCAGGCCGTCGACGAACGCGGCCACGTGCCGCGCGACGAGCTCCGGATCGGAGCCGAACGAGCGAATGCCGATCACGGGGTTGGCCGGGTTCGAGTTCACGTCGGCGACCGGCGCGAGGTCGAGGTTGATCCCGGCACGGGCGCACAGCGAGCCGATCCCGGCGGCCACATCGGCCGTCACGTCGACGTCGTCGACGACTCCGAGAGCCCAGTTCCCGGGGTACGAGCTGCCGCTCCCGACCTCGAGCCGTGTGACGTCTCCGCCCTCCTCGTCCGTCGAGACGAGCACGGCCGGGTTCTCTGCCCGCAGCGACGCGGTCAGCGCGGCGACCTGCTCCACGTCGCGGACGTTCCAGCCGAACAGGCAGACGCCGCCGAGCCCGTCCGCGAGCCGCCGCCGCAGCCACTCCGGCGCCTCGTAGCCCGGGAACCCGGGCCAGACGCAGGCGAGCGCGAGCCGGCGGAGGTCGGTCATTAGCCCTTGACGGCGCCCGCGGTCAGTCCGAACGCGATCTTGCGCTGGATCAGCAGGAAGAACGCGACGACCGGGATCGCGGTCAGCGTCGAGGCCGCCATCAGCGCGCCCCAGTCCGTGTGCCGCGACGTGCCCGTGAAGTACGAGAGCCAGACCGTCACCGTCTGCTTCGCGTTGTCGTTCAGCAGCACGTTGGCGAAGATGAACTCGTTCCAGCTCGTGATGAAGACGAACACGGACGTCGCCACGAGCCCGGGCGCGACGAGCGGAAGCAGGATGCGGAAGAACGCGCCGAGGCGGCTCGAGCCGTCGACCATCGCCGCCTCCTCCAGGTCCTTCGGCACGCCGATGATGAAGCCGCGCAGCGTCCAGACCGCGAACGGCAGCACGAAGGTCATGTACGTGACGATCACGCCGGTCAGCGACCCGACCAGGCCGTAGTCCCGCAGAACGAGGTAGAGCGGGATGATCAGGCCCGCCTGCGGCAGCATCTGGATGCCGATCATCAGCACGATGAAGGCCTTCGCCCCGGTGAAGCGGTACTTCGCGAGCGCGATCGCGGCCAGGAACGCGAGCACCATCGACAGCGCCACGGTGACGCCGACGACGATCAGCGAGTTCAGCACGGAGTTCCAGAAGTAGGGGTGGTCGGTGCCCGAGATCGCCGAGCGGAAGTGGTCGAGCGTCGGGTGGAGCGGGAACCAGGAGCCGCTCAGGATCTCGCTGTCCGGCTTGAACGCCGTCGAGATCATCCAGTAGACGGGGAAGACCATCACGACGGTGACGACGATGCCGACGAGATTCCAGCCCGTCTGGCCGGCGAGCCGGCGGCGCTTCGAGCGGCGCTTGCGCTCGGCGCGCGCGGTCGACGTGCTCGGAGCCGCGGCGCTCATGCCTCGGTCCCCATCCGGACCATCTTGCGAACGTAAAAGACGCTGAGCACGGCCACGATCAGCAGCATCAGGATCGAGATCGCCGCACCCTGTCCGTAGTCGTTGTCCGCGTACGCCTTGATGTAGACATAGACGCCCATGACGTAGTTCGACGGGTACTGGTGCTCGCGGCCGATCAGCAGGTACGGCTGCGTGAAGACGCCGAAGTCCCAGATGATCGACAGGCTCGTGAGCACGAGGAAGATCGGCTTCAGGATCGGGAAGGTCACGTCCTTGAACACACGCCACGCTCGAGCGCCGTCGATCTCGGCAGCCTCGACGAGCTCGTGCGGCACCTGCGCCAGGCCGGCGTAGAGCGTGATCACGACGAACGGAAGGGCGCCCCAGACGATCAGCGCGGTGACGACGCCGAGGGAGGACGTCGTCGACGCGTACCAGTCGTGCTGGCCGAGTCCGAGGATCTGGTTCAACACACCGTTCTCGAAGTTCGTCATCCAGTACCAGAGCTGGACGGCGACGACGACCGGCATCGACCACACGAGCACGAGCCCGGCCGTGAGCGGGATCCGCACCCAGGTCGAGACGCGCACGAGCAGCAGCGCGAACAGCGTCCCGAGCCCCATCGTCAGGCCCACGTTCGCCGCCGTGAAGACGATCGTCCGCTCGAGCGTGTTCCAGAAGACCGGGTCGTGGAGGACGAGGTAGTAGTTGTGGAAGCCGATGTACTCGCCCGAGTGCTGGATCAGCTCGGGCAGCCCGTACTTCTGGAACGAGAGGTTGATCAGGTAGCCGACCGGGTAGCCGAGGACGGCCCCGATCGCGGCCAGCACGGGCAGGAGCAGCAGGTAGGGGACCGCCGCGCGCCCGGCGCGCGCCCAGGTGAAACGCCGCCGAGCAGGGAGGAGGCCCTGCTCGGCGGCGTTTTGCGTATCGGCCGGGAGGGAGGTCACCCGACTCGATTGTCCTCTACGGCGCGTTCAGGATCGACGCGACGTCGTCACTCGCTGCCGTCGCGGCCTGCTTGACGGACAGCCTGTTGGTGAGGATCTCGGCCAGCATGTTGCGGAGGATGTTCTGGTTCTCGACGTTGACCCAGTTCTTCGCGGTCGGCACGAACCAGCTGCGCGCCGCCGCCTTCTCGTTGATCTTCGCCGGGTTGAACAGGCTGGTCGTGTTCGGGATGTTGCCGATTCCCTCGAGCGCCTTCTCGGAAGCCGTCGAGGTGTAGTCCTGGATCCACTTCTCACCGAGCGACTTGTCGGCGCCCACGGGCACCGCGAGGTCGGAGCCGCCGAGGAAGCCCGGCATGACCTGGCCCTTGACGTGGCTCGGCATGACGAACTGGCCGGTCACGCCGGTGTAGGGCTTGACGCAGCAGGTGTACCAGGCAGGCCCGACCATCGAGCCCGCGAGGCCTGCGGCGTACTGGTCGTACGGGTTCGGGTGCGCCTCGTCCGTCGTCTTGCTGGCGCGGGAGGCCGCGTTGAAGAAGTTCTTGTACGCGGTCAGGCCGGCGAGGGACTTCGGCGAGTCGAGCGCGCCCCTCCACTTGCCGCTCACGCGAACGGCGATGTTCCCGCCGTAGTCGAACACGAAGCCCATCGCGGAGTACCAGTCGGTACCGGCGATGTAGAAACCCGAGAAGCCCTTCTTCGGGTTCATCTTGATCAGCTTCGCGCCGTCGGCCGCGAGCTGCGCGAGGCTCGTCGGCACCTTCAGCCCGGCCTTCTTCCAGAGGTCGGTGCGATAGGTGACGACACGCGAGCCGGCGTAGTAGGGGATTGCGTAGAGCTTGCCGTTGTAGCGACCGGAGGCCGCGAGACCGGCGAGCCACGTGCTCGAGTTCGGGAACGACGCCTTGTCGGCGCTCAGATCCTGGAACGCGCCTGCCGCCATGTACTTCGTCGTCTCGGTGTTCCCCATCTCGATGACGTCCGGCGTGTTGCCGCCGGCGAGCGTGGCGTCGAACTTCTGCAGGTGCGTGCCCCACGACTGGTACTGGACGTTGGCCGTGGCTCCCGTGTCCTTCTGGAACTGCGCGTTGGCCGCCGCCACGATCGGCTGCCAGTTCGTTGCCTGAGCGTCCGTCTGGAGCCAGACGGTGATGCTCTTGGCCTTGGTTGCGCCGGAGACGCCGCCCGCGGCGATCGCAAATACGAGCGCGGCGAGAGCGACGAAGCCGACGGCGATTGTCTTCCGTCTCTTCATTGAGGAGCCCTCCATTGCTCTGGCCGAACTCGAGCTGCGCCCCGCAGGCGCTGGCCTCGGCTCGGCGGATTGGTTAATACCACTCGCCATCCCGCGGCGAAGGCTCTCACACAAGTCCGTGTATGTCAAGACCACTTTTTCGCCCTTGCCGAGCGGTGTTTGTGCAAGTACGGAGCAACAGCGGGCCAGATGGTACTGACCAACTCGCAGATTCAGAGACCCAACCCGTCGTCGTACAGCGCGATCGGCGTTCCGGAGCGGCGCGGGGTCGGCCGGACGCTGAGCTCGGTGACGAGCCGGTAGCGGTCGCCGCGGTAGATCGAGCTGACGAACTCGACGATCTCGGTCTCGGAGCGGGTGACGCGCTCGAACAGGAAGGCGGGCGAGTGCAGCGGCACGCCGAGCGCGGAGGACTCCTCCTCGTTCGTGACCGTGGGCTCGATCGTCTGCTGGCCGCCAACGATCTCGATCCCGTACCGGTTGCGCAGCAAGGCGTAGAAGGAGCCGTTCTCGAGGTCGTCCTTCGCGAGCCCGGGGATCAGGGACTCGCGGACGTGCAGCGTCTCGATCGCCATCGAGTCGCGGTCGGCGAGCCGAAGGCGCTTGGCGACGACGACCGGCTCGGACGGCGAGACGTGCAGGACGCGGCCGAGACGCGCGCCGGCCGGGACGACGCCAAGCTCGAGCGTCCGGCTGCCCGGCGTCATGCCGCGGGCCTGGATGTCGTCGGTGAAGGAGCTCATCGTCAGCTCCTGTGCGATCTTGGGCTCGCTGACGAACGTGCCGGAGCCGCGCCGGCGCACGAGATGCCCTTCGCGGGCCAGCTCGTCGAGCGCGGCGCGGATCGTCAGCCGCGAGACGCCGAGGTCCTGGCTGAGCTGGCGCTCGGACGGAATCGCATCGCCGACGACGAGCTGTTCGATCAGGTCACGGACGCGCTCGCGCGTCTCCGCCTGCTTCGTCACGCGGGCACCGCCGTCCCGGCCTGCTCGGGCTGCGGTGCGGATTCCGGTGCCGGTGGCCGCTCGAGAAGGCTCGCGCCGCTCGCGTGGTCGAAGAAGTGGAAGCGCTCGGGGTCGACCGCGAGCCGCAGTGTCTCGTGCACGTGGGCGCGCGTGCGCGGGTCGACGCGGGCGGTGAAGAGCGCCCTCTGCTCGGCCAGCAGGGTCGCCTCCTCGCCGGCCTCCAGCGTCTCGGCGGTGATCCGCGGGGCGTCGACGCTGAAGAAGACGTGCGCGTCCGAGCCGAGCTCCTCCAGCACCTCGATGTCGGCCTCGATCCGCGGCAGGCCCGGAGACGCGAAGGCGTCATCCTCGAAGCTCTCCGGCCGGATGCCGAGCACGACACGGCTGCCGGACGCCGTCTTCGGCTGCCGCCCGGGCGCCATGCGCACGCGGAACTGGCCGAACACGACGTCGTCGCCGTCGGTCGTCGCCTCGACGAGGTTCATCGCCGGGGAGCCGATGAAGGCGGCGACGAATAGGTCGCACGGCTGCTGGTAAAGGCGCTGCGGCTCGTCGACCTGGAGGATGTGCCCGTCCCGCATCACCGCGACGCGCTGCCCGAGCGTCATGGCCTCGATCTGGTCGTGCGTGACGTACACGGTCGTGATCCCGAGCCGGTGGTGGAGCTGCTGCAGCGACGCGCGCATGCCGACGCGGAGCTTCGCGTCGAGGTTCGAGAGCGGCTCGTCCATCAGGAACGCCTTCGGTTCGCGCGCAATCGCGCGGCCCATCGCGACCCGCTGCCGCTGGCCGCCCGAGAGCTGCGCCGGCCGTCGGTCGAGCAGGTCCTCGAGGCCCAGGAGCTTCGCCACCGCATCGACCCTGGTTGCGATCTGGTCCTTCGGCGTCCGCCTGACCTTAAGCCCGTAGGCGAGGTTCTGGCGGACGCTCATGTGCGGGTAGAGCGCGTAGCTCTGGAAGACCATGGCGATGTCGCGGCGCCGCGGCGCGAGGTCGGTCACGTCGTTCCCGTCGATCGAGATCGCGCCGCCGGTGACCTCCTCGAGCCCCGCGATCATGCGGAGCAGCGTCGTCTTGCCACAGCCCGAGGGGCCGACCAGCACGAGGAACTCGCCGTTCGCGATGTCGAGCGAGACACCGTCGACCGCGGCGACGCCGCCGGCGAACAGCTTGGTGACGTTCTCGAGACGGATCTCCGCCATCGGCTGCGATCGTACAACCCCGATGGCCCGGATGACAAGACCAAAGTGGGCAATCTGGTGAAATGGTATTGACCACTTCCGGGGAGAGGCGTAGACTCACGGCACCCATGGGGCTCGACGATCTGATCACCGAGGCGCGGAGCGCCGAGACCCGCGACCTCGACCTGCGGTCCACGCAGGAGCTCGTGGCGCTGATGAACCACCAGGACGCGGCGGTGCCTGCAGCCGTAGCCTCCTCGGCTGCAGACATCGCCGCCGTCATCGACACGGTGGTCGACCGGCTGCAGGCCGGCGGACGCCTCGTCTACGTCGGCGCCGGGTCGTCGGGCCGCCTTGCCGCGGTCGACGCCTCGGAGTGCGAGGCGACCTTCTCGGCGGCGCCGGGGCAGGTCGTCGCGCTGCTCGCGGGCGCCGACGCGCCCTCGTCGCTGGAGCAGGAGGCGGCGGAGGACGACGCAGACGCAGGCCGGCGAGACGTGCACTCCGTCGGCGTCGGTGCGACGGACGCCGTGATCGGGATCAGCGCGAGCGGCCGGACCCCGTACGTGCTCGGCGCGATGGAGGCGGCCGGCTCGGCCGGCGCGGCGACTGCGTGCCTCGTGTGCGTCCCCGATTCGCCGCTGGCAGCGGTCGCCGAGCAGGAGATCGCGGTCGTCGTCGGCCCGGAGCTTCTCGCCGGCTCGACGCGCCTGAAGGCCGGCACGGCGCAGAAGCTCGTCCTGAACACGATCTCGACGGTGGCAATGGTCAGGCTCGGCAAGACCTTCGACAACCTCATGGTCGACGTCGTGGCGACGAACGAGAAGCTGCGCGCCCGGGTGCGGCGGATCGTGATGACCGCCACCGGCGCGCCGACGGACCAGGCCGACGAGGCGCTGGCGGCCGCCGACGGCAGCGCCAAGGTCGCGATCGTCGTGCTGCTCGCCGGCGTCGACGTCGCAGAGGCAAGGGCTCGACTCGCGGCCGCAGGCGGCAACATCCGCGGGGCGATCGCCCCGTGAAGCTCGGGGTCGAAGCGGCCGTCACCGGCGGCGTGCTGATCCCGGGCGACGTCGAGGTCGTCGACGGCCGGATCGCTCGCATCGGGATCGAGTCGGGAAACGGCCGCGGCATCGCGGCGCCCGGCTTCATCGACCTGCAGGTCAACGGCTTCGGCGGCGTCGACTTCCTCGAGGCGGACGCGGCCGGATACGCGCGTGCCGGCGAGGCGCTGCTCGAGACGGGCGTCACCGGCTACCTCCCGACGCTGATCACGACGCCCGAGGACGAGCTCGTCGCCGCGATGCGCGAGGTGCCGATCGTGGCCGAAGGGCCGCGCATCCTCGGCATCCACCTCGAGGGTCCGTTCCTCTCGCCTCGCCGGCTGGGCACGCATCCGCCGGCGGCGCGGCGCGATCCCGAGCCGGAGCTGCTCGCGCGTCTGCTCGCGGCGGGGCCGGTGCGGATCATGACGATCGCGCCCGAGCTGCCCGGCGCACCGGCGCTGATCGACGAGCTGCAGCAGCGCGGCGTCACCGTCTCGTGCGGTCACACGGACGCGACCGCCGAGGTCGCGAATGCCGCCTTCGACCGCGGCGTGCACACGGTCACGCACCTCTTCAACGCGATGCGTCCGTTCGAGCACCGCGAGCCGGGGATCGCCGGCGCGGCGCTGGCGCGTGACGACGTGATCGTCCAGATCATCAACGACGGCGTCCACCTGGCCCACGACACGGTGGCGCTCGTCTGGCACGCGGCGAAGGGGCGCGTCGCGCTCGTCACCGACGCGACCGCCGGCGCCGGCGTTCCCGACGGTGCGTACAGCCTCGGCAGCCTCGAGGTCGTCGTCCGTGACGGCGAGGTGCGCGGTCCGAACGGCGTCCTCGCCGGCAGCGTCCTGACGATGATCGACGCCGTCCGCAACCTGCACTCGCTCGGCGTCGCGCTGCCGGATGCGGTCGCCGCGGCCACGTCCGTTCCGGCCGCCGTGCTCGGCCTGCCGACGCTCGGCCGGCTCGAGCCCGATTTCCCGGCGGACATCGTCGTGCTCAACGACAACGTGGAGATCGAGTCCGTGTTCGTCGGTGGAGAGGCGCGTGTCGTCGCTCGAGGCTAGGACGGACGGGGCGGAACCGGTGGCCGAGCTCGGCACCCAGTTCCTGGCGGAGATCCGCGAGCAGCCGCGCGCGCTCGAGGGTCTGCTCGCGCACGACGACGAGATCGCGCGCATCGCCGCGGCGGCGCGAGAGCACGGCGGCAGCCTCGTCCGCATGGTCGGCCACGGGTCGTCCGACAACGCCGCCTCGTACGGCGTCTACGCCTTCGGGCTGCTCCCGCGGCTGACGGCGCTCCGCGACTCGATCTCGCTCACCGTCTACTACGGCACCGAGCTGGACATGGCCGGGTCGATCGTGATCGGGCTGTCGCAGTCAGGCCGAACGCCGGACGTCGTCGAGTACGTTGCGCGAGCGCGGCGGGCCGGCGCGTTCACGATCGCGATCACGAACGACGAGCATTCCGACCTGGCGCGCGCCGCCGAGGCGCTCCTGCCCCTCGGCGCCGGTCCCGAGCGCGCGGTCGCGGCGACGAAGACGTACGTGAACACCCTGGCCGCGCTGCTGCTGCTCGCCGGGCACATGGCCGGCGAGGGCAAGCGCTGCGCCGACGAGCTGCGCACGACGATCGAGGCTCTCGACCGGACGATTCCCGAGCTGGAGGAGAAGATCCCGTCGGTGGCGCTGCCGTTCGCGTTCGTCGGCCGGATGTTCGTGATCGGCCGCGGCGTCGAGCTCTCGACCGCGCGCGAGATCGCGCTCAAGCTGCTCGAGACCTGCCGGGTCGCGGCCGAGCCGCTCACGGCCACCGACCTCGCGCACGGCCCGGTCGCGGCGCTCGACCCGTTCTTCCCGGTCTGGGCGATCGCGTCGCACGACGAGACGCTGCCTGCGTTGCTCGAGGCGGCGGCGCGGGTTCGCGAGACCGGCGCGACGCTGCTCGCGAGCGGCGCGGCCGCCGACTGGATCGCCGATCCGGACTACCTCTTGCCCGTGCCGAAGCCGCCGTCGCCGCTCTTGTCGCCGCTGCTCTCGGTCGTCCCGGGCCAGCTCTTCGCGTGGGCGCTCGCGCGCGCGAAGCGCCTCGACCCGGACCGCCCGAGCGGGCTGAGCAAGGTCACGTTCGCCCGGTAGGCGCGGCCGGGGTTATCCTCCGGCCCTCGTGCTCAGCTTCGGCGTCACCGTCCTGCCCGATCCGCCCGCGAGCCGGCTCGTCGAGCTGCTCAAGCTGGCCGAGCAGAGCGGCTTCCAGTACGGCTGGACGTACGACTCGCACATCCTCTGGCAGGAGCCGTACCCGCTGCTGACCATGGCGGCGCTCGAGACGTCGACGCTGCACCTCGGCCTGAACGTGACCAACCCGGGGACGCGCGAGCCGACCGTGACCGCGAGCGGCTTCGCGACGCTGCAGGACATCTCGGGCGGGCGGATGATCATGGGCATCGGTCGCGGCGACTCCGCGCGGCGGACGATCGGCCTCCAGCCGGTGAAGGTCGCCGAGTTCGAGCGCTCGGTGACGGCGATTCGGGCACTGATGCGCGGCGAGTCGGTGCACTGGAACGACACGGACATCGAGCTCGCGTGGATGAACGGCCTCGCCGAAAAGCCGCCGCCGGTACCGGTCTACGTCGCGGGTTACGGGCCGAAGGTGCTCGCGATCGCGGGCCGCTGCGCGGACGGCGTCATCATCCAGCTCGCCGATCCGGAGATCGTCGAGTGGATCGTCGGCCAGGTGCGCCGGGCGGCCGAGGAAGCGGGACGCGACCCGTCCGAGCTGAAGGTCATGTGCTGCGCGCCGGCGCACGTGTCCGAGGACATCGCCGCGGCGTGCGAGCAGGTGCGCTGGTTCCCGGCGATGGTCTCGAACCACGTCTTCGACCTCCTGTCCAAGTACGACAAGGCCGATCTGCCCGCGTCGCTCACGGACTACGTCGAACGGATGAAGCGCGACAACTACGACTACTCCGAGCACAGCCGCATGGGTGCGGAGCACGGCGAGCAGGTCAGCGACGAGACGTGCGAGCGCTTCTGCGTCCTCGGCACGCCCGAGCAGCACGCCGAGAAGCTGCGCCGCCTCGAGGCGGCAGGCGTCGACCAGTGGAACATCTATCTGATGACGGAGGGCCAGGAAGAGACGCTCTCCGCGTACGGCGAGGAGATCGTCCCGACATTCCGCACCGCGGCCGCGTCCTAGCTCTCGGCGCTCTCGCGCTCGCTCTCACCGGCACGTCGGCCGGCACCGCTGCCTTGCAACACAGTGTTGCAAGGTCGGACAGGTCCGGATCTGGCGCTGCGCCGGCGGCGGCCGCGGTGACCGGCTGGCTGACCTTCGGTGGCGGACCCGGTCGGCCGGGTGCGACCACGGCATCCGTCGGGAAGCTGAACACGAGCTGGTTCGCGCCGCTGCCCGGCACGATCACGGGCCAGCCGCTCGTGGCGCACAACGTGCCGCGCGCCGGCGACACGACGGTCTACGTCGGCACGGCGGACGGATTCCTCTATGCCCTGGCGGCGAACGGGTACGTTCGCTGGCGCGTCGATCTCGGGCGGTTCACGCTCCCGTCCTGCCCGCAGATCCCGGACGGCTTCGGCCTCACCGGGACGCCGGTGATCGACCCCGCAACGAGGGCGATCTACGTCGCGGACGCGTTCGGCCGCCTGCACGCGCTCGACCTCGCCACCGGCGCCGAGAAGCAGGGCTGGCCGGTCGTGCTCTACAAGGACTACAAGCGCGAGCTCGTCTGGGGTGCGCTGCTCGACGCGGACGGGTCGATCTACGCCGGCACTGGCTCGTACTGCGACCAGCCGATGGAGGGAAAGCTCTTCCGCGTCTCGCTTGCCGACCGCTCCGTGTCGAGCTGGACGAGCGTGCCTGACGCGCAGGGCGGCGGCGGTGGCATCTGGGGCTGGGGCGGCGTCGCGTACAGCGCCTCGCGCCAGGCGATCTTCGTCGTCACCGGCAACGCGTTCGAGGGCGGTTCGAACACGGGCTCCTCGTTCAGCGAGGCGGCGGGTTACGGCGAGCACATCGTCGAGCTGTCGCCTGGCCTCGACGTCGAGGCCGCCGACGCGCCCGTCCTGACGGGCTTCGCCGACCTCGACTTCGTCGGCTCCCCGGTCGTGGCGGACATGCCCGGTTGCGGCGAGCTCGTCGCGGCGCAGGCGAAGAACGGCATGTTCTTCGCCTGGAACGCCGACTCGGTCTCGAGCGGCCCGGTCTGGTCGCTGAAGCTGCAGAACGCCGACCCGGGCGCGCCGCTCCTGACCCAGCCGACGTGGTCGGCCGCGTACCACTCGTTCTTCGTCGTCACCGCGTCGAAGCTCGTGCGAATCCAGCTCGACTCGACCTGCCGCCCGACGATCGCCTGGCGGACCGCGCTCGGCGACGCGACGCTCTACCCGTCTCCGACGGTCGCCGGCCGCACCGTCTGGGTGCCGCTGCCGGTGAAGGACCTGTCCGGCGTGAACGAAGCGCTGCTCGGCATCGACGCCCGCACCGGCCGAGTCCAGGTACGCGAGCCGATGCAGGGCATCTCGTTCGCGCCTCCGACCGCGCTGCCGCGGATGCTGTTCGTGGCGTCGATGCACGGAGTCGGCTCCCGCGCCTTCCCGGTCGACCACGGCCGGCCGGCGGCGGCGCTGAGCCGGTACACGAGTGCGGTCGACGTGAAGCACGAGTGGCAGAGCCGGGAGGACGGCGTCTACTCGACCGACGACGGAGGCAAGCACTGGCGCCGCATCTACCCGCGGTACGCGTCGCGGGTGCTGCGCCTGTCGGCGACGACGGGGGTGATCAGCGTCGGCTCGCCTGGCCCTGCGTGCCAGTGTGCGACGCGCCAGCTGTGGACGCAGAACGGCGGCCGCACGTGGCGCCAGGCCGTGATCGGCGACCACTTCGTCGGTAGGGTCGGCGTCCTCTACTGGTGGACGGACACCGGCCTCTACCAGGCGGCTCCCGGCCTGCGCTCGTCGACCAGGCTTGCGACGACGGACGGGCGGATCGTCTCGGCCGCGCTCGTCGACGGCGGCGCGGCGGCACTCGTCGACCGCTACGGGCGGCCACCGCAGGTGATCGTCGCCACGGGGTCGACGCCGCGCGTGGTGACGCTGCCGATGGGCCCGATGACCTCGGTCGTCCGGTCGATCCGCGTGGTCGGATCGCAGCTCGTCGTCCGCGGCACCTACCTCTCGGGTGACGCGTCGGCTGCGGCCACCGTCGACTGGAGCTCGCACGACGGCGGCCTGACCTGGATTCTCGCCCCCGTACAATCGCCGGGGTGACGGTCGAGGCACGTGAGCGGGTCGAGCGGCAGTCCGCTCCCGCGGTCGACATCGGCCTCGAGTCGCTGCGGAAGACGTACGGCGATGTCGTCGCGGTCGACGGCATCGACCTGGAGGTGCTGCGGGGCGAGTTCTTCACGATGCTCGGCCCGTCCGGCTCGGGCAAGACGACGACGCTCCGCCTGATCGCCGGATTCGAGCAGCCCGACTCGGGCCGGATCGTGCTCGGCGGCGAGGACGTTGCGCGCAAGCCGCCGTACGGGCGCGACGTGAACACGGTCTTCCAGGACTACGCGCTCTTCCCGCACATGACCGTCGGCGAGAACGTCGAGTACGGGCTGAAGGTGAAGGGTGTCGACCGCAAGCAGCGCGCCGAGCGGACGCGCAAGGTGCTCGAGATCGTCCGGCTCGGCGACCTCGAGAAGCGCAAGCCGTCCCAGCTCTCCGGCGGTCAGCGCCAGCGTGTCGCGCTCGCGCGGGCGATCGTCAACAACCCGCGCGTGCTGCTGCTCGACGAGCCGCTCGGCGCGCTCGACCTCAAGCTCCGCGTGCAGATGCAGACCGAGCTGAAGTCGATCCAGCGCAACGTCGGCATCACCTTCGTCTACGTCACGCACGACCAGGAAGAGGCGCTGACGATGAGCGACCGGATCGCGGTCTTCAACCACGGCCGGATCGAGCAGATCGGCACGCCGGTCGACGTCTACGAGCACCCGGCGACCGAGTTCGTGGCCGGGTTCGTCGGCGTCTCGAACGTCCTCGAGCGCGGCGGTCCCAAGTTCACCGTACGGCCGGAGAAGATCACGATGCTCGAGCCCGGCGCGCCCACGGACGGCTTCGACACCGAGCCGGGCGTGATCGAGGAGGTCGTCTACGTCGGCGCCGTCACGCGGTGCGTCGTGCGGCTCGACGCGGGCGGCGCGCTCACCGTCGTCAGCCAGAACACGGAGTCGGCCCGGCCTGCCGACGAGAAGGGGCGCCGCGTGGTGTTGGCATGGCGGCCGGAAAGCACGTTTACGATCGGCACGGACAAGCAGCAGGCAGAGGAGGAGGTAACAGAATGAAGCTGTTCTCGAGGCGCCGGGCGGCTCTCGCCCTGGCCGCAGCCGGGCTCGTCGTCGCGCTCGTCCTGCCGGCGACCGGTATCGGCTCCGGCAAGAAGGCGTTCTCGCTGCCGACGAAGATCGGCAAGGGAGAGGGCGCGCTGAACGTGATCGAGTGGCCCGCCTACACGGACAAGAGCTTCGCAACGAAGTTCGAGCAGCAGACCGGGTGCAAGATCCACCGCAAGGACGCGGGCTCGTCGAACCAGATGGTGGCGCTCATGCGGGCCGGTGGCGGCGGTGGTGGCGGCCAGTACGACCTCGTCTCCGCGTCGGGCGATGCCAGCCTGCGGCTGATCTACGGCCACGACGTCGTGCCCGTCAACGTCAACCTGATCCCGCAGTGGAAGAACTTCCTGCCCTACTTCAAGTCGCCGGCCCACAACACCGTGAACGGCATGCACTACGGCATCTCGCTGCAGTGGGGTCCGAACACGCTGCTCTACAACACGAAGGTCGTGAAGCCGGCTCCGAAGAGTTGGAGCGTGATCTACGGGAAGAAGTACGCAGGCAAGGTCAGCATCCCGAACAACCCGATCCAGATCGCCGACGCGGCGCTGTACCTGATGAAGACGAAGCCGGCGCTCGGGATCAAGGACCCGTACGAGCTGACGAAGGCGCAGTTCAACGCGACCGTGAGCCTGCTCAAGGCTCAGCGGTCGGTGGTCAAGCGGTACTGGAACTACGCGTCCGACCAGATCCAGGACTTCACGAACAAGGACGCGGTCGTCGGCGCGACGTGGCCGTACCAGACGCTGACGCTGCAGCAGGCGAAGGTGCCGGTCAAGGACGAGATCCCGAGCGAAGGGGCGACGGGCTGGGCCGACACGTGGATGCTGGCCGCGAAGGCTCCGCATCCGAACTGCGCGTACATGTGGATGCGGTACGCCGCGACGCCGCAGGTGCAGGCGAAGCAGGCGATCGTGTTCGGCGAGACGCCGGTCAACCCGCTGGCGTGTCCGTACATGAACAAGCTGCAGGCGGGCTCGTGCACGCAGTACCACCTGAACGCGCCCGCGTCGTACCTGCGGTCGATCCACTTCTGGAAGACCCCGATCGCCGACTGCGGCTGGGGCGGCCGGAAAGACTGCGTCGACTTCACGGCGTGGCAGCAGGCGTGGACGCAGATCACGGGGTAGCACTTGGCAGTTGACGCCGCACGGGAGGCGGGCTCCTCACGAGGAGCCCGCCTCCGTGTCTCGGCGACCTTCTGGCGCCGCCCGCGCCTGCGGCTGGGCGCGCTGATCGGGCCGCCGGTCTCGGCGTACACGGTCATCTACGTCGGCTCGCTCGTCGTTCTGCTGATCGCGGGCTTCTGGGCGGTCGACCCGTTCACGAGCGAGACCGTCCACCGCTGGAACCTCGACAACTTCCGCCAGATCTTCTCGTTCAGCGACACGACGTACTGGCGGATCATCGGCCGGACGGTCGCGATGGCGGCGGCCGTGACGGTGACCGACGCGGTGCTCGCGTTCCCGCTCGCCTACTTCATGGCGCGGCTCGCGACGCCCCGGCAACGCTCGCTGCTCTTCCTCGCCGTGCTGCTGCCGCTCTGGTCGAGCTACCTCGTCCGCATCTACTCGTGGCGGACGATCCTGTCGACGACCGGGGCGCTGAACTGGGTGCTGAACGGCGTCGGGATCTCCGACCAGCACCTGTCCGGGACGATCTGGGCGATGTGGCTCGTGTTCTCGTACATCTGGCTGCCGTTCATGGTGCTGCCCGTGTTCGCGGCGATCGAGCGGGTGCCTGACAGCTACCTCGAGGCGTCCGGCGACCTCGGCGCGCGCGGCGGACGGACGTTTCGAAGCATCCTCCTGCCGCTCGCGCTGCCGGGTGTCATCGCGGGCTCGATCTTCACGTTCGCCTTGACGTTGGGCGACTTCATCACGCCGGCCCTGATCGGCGGCGGGCCGGGCACGTCGATGATCGGCTCGACGGTCGAGGCGAACGTGGGGCTGAATGTGCCGCTGGCGGCGGCGCTGACCGCGGTGCCGGTCGCGATCATGATCCTCTACCTGGCGGCGGCCAAGCGGCTCGGCGCCTTCGACGCCCTCTGATGGAAACGCGCGCGGTCAGGGCCGGTCTGAGCGTCTGGACGGTGGCGGTCGTGGCGTTCCTCTGGCTGCCGCTGGTCGTGATCGCGATCTACGCGTTCAACAGCTCGCCGATCCAGAGCTGGCCGATCTCCGGTTGGACGTTCCACTGGTTCCGGGTCGCGTGGAACAACCCGGACGTGCGCTCGTCGCTCTGGCTGTCCGTGCAGGTAGGGCTGCTGGCGACGGCGATCGCGATCGTGCTCGGGTCGATGGCAGCGTTCGGCGTCCACCGCTTCCGGTTCTTCGGCCGCGAGGCGGTGTCGCTGCTCCTGATCCTGCCGCTCGCGCTGCCGGGAATCATCACCGGGCTCGCGCTCTCGCAGTTCTTCACGTTCGCGAGCCAGCAGGCGTCGTGGCTGCCGGGGCTGCCGTTCTCGATGCTGACGATCGTGATCGGGCACGCGACGTTCTGCGTGATCGTCGTCTACAACAACGTGCTCGCCCGGCTGCGCCGCACGAGCGGCTCGCTGGTCGAGGCGTCGATGGACCTCGGCGCCGACGGCTGGCAGACGTTCCGCTTCGTGACCTGGCCGGCGATCTCGACAGCGCTCGTCGGCGGTGCGCTGCTCGCGTTCGCGCTCTCGTTCGACGAGGTGATCGTGACGACATTCACTGCCGGTGCACAGACCACGCTGCCCATCTTCATCTTCAACAACATCAACCGCGGCGCGCAGCTGCCGGTGATCAACGTGGTCGCGTTCCTCGTGATCGCGCTGTCGGTGATCCCGGTCTGGGCGTCGGTGCGGCTGACGCACGCGTCAGGCCTGTCTCGGCGAGACTAGGAGCGGCGTGCGACGGCGGTTTCTCCTCTTGGCCGCCCTGCTGGTGGTGGCGATCCCCGCGTCCGCCTCGCTCGCGGCGGGCCGGGTCGCGCTCGTTCCGTGGACGGCCGCGAAGCCCCGACCCGACGTGCGCTTGCTCGCCGGGCCCTGCCGGGCGGGAGAGCTCAAGCCCTGGATCTTCCTGCAAGGCGCAGGCGGTTCCATGCTCGGGGGCGTGACCGTGGCGAACGCCGGCCGGACGCCCTGCTCGCTCCTCGGCGGGTTTCACGTTCGGCTCGCGGGATCGCGGCAGCGAGTCGTCGTCACATCGAGCCGGCGGAGCCGCGGCCGGGACAGCCCGCCAATGAGCCGGCTTCGCCGTGCTGCCCGGCGAGGAAGCGGACTTCGGCCTCGACCTCGGCAACTGGTGTGGCAAGAACGTTCCGCGCCTCGTCGTCACGCTCGCCGGCGGCGGGTCACTGACACTCGATCCACCCGGCCTCCCGCGCTGCGACGCGCCGACGGAGCCGACCTACGTCTCCGCGACGAGGTTCGAGCCGACGACGCTCCCGGCCTACGTGACGATCGGCGACGCTGTCGGCCGGACCCGGACGGACACCGCGGGCAACAACCTCACGACCCTCTACGCCCGCAGGGGCGACGTGCTGGGCTACAGCGTCTGGCTCTCGGATGGCTCGGCCGTGGCACCCCTCCGGTTTGTCCGCTGCCCGATCTACCAGGAGGTGCTGCGGGCCGGTCGAAATTTCATCGGCGCGCAGGACGCGCTCGAGGCGCCGGGTCCGCGAGAGACCTACGTGCTGAATTGCCGGTCCGTCGGCTGGCTGCAGCCGAACGAGAAAGGCGGTATCGCCTTTGCGATGCGGCTCCACGTGCCGCGAAACGCCCGTGTCGGCGTGAACACGCTCGCCTGGCACCTCCTCGGCACGGCCTGGTACTCGACCGACGCGTTGCGAGTCGTGGTGAGGCCGTAGATTGCCCGTGACAACAGGAGGTGTGAGATGGCGACGACGGTGACGAGCTACAAGAACTTCGTCGGCGGCGAGTGGGTGGACGCGCTGTCGGGTGAGACGATGGAGGTGCTCAACCCCGCGACCGGCGAGGCGATCGCCGAGGTGCCGCGCGGCAACGAGCAGGACGTCGAGCGCGCGGTCGACGCGGCCAGGAAGGCGCTACCCGACTGGCTCGACAAGACGCCGAAGGACCGCATGGAGCTGCTGCTCAAGCTCGCCGACCTGATCGACGAGAACGCCGACGAGCTGGCGCGGCTCGAGTCGCAGAACGTCGGCAAGCCGATGTCGGTCGCCGCCGACGAGCCCGCCTTCATGGCCGACAACCTCCGCTTCTTCGCCGGCGCGGCGCGCAACCTCGAGGGCAAGGCGTCGACCGAGTACGTCGAGGGCTACACGTCGTTCTTGCGTCGCGAGCCGCTCGGGATCGTCGCCGGGATCACGCCCTGGAACTACCCGCTGATGATGGTCGTCTGGAAGCTCGGCCCCGCGCTCGCCGCGGGCAACGTGCAGATCCTGAAGCCGGCCGAGCAGACGCCGCTGACGCTGCTGCGCTTCGTCGAGCTGGCGCAGGAGGTGCTGCCGGCAGGCGTCGTCAACGTGATCACGGGCGACGGGATGCCGGTCGGCGACGGGCTCGTCCGTCACCCGGACATCGCGCTCGTCTCGCTGACGGGCGACGTCGAGACCGGCAAGCTGATCGCGCGGAACGCGGCCGACACGGTCAAGCGCGTCCACCTCGAGCTCGGCGGCAAGGCGCCGATGGTCGTCCTCGACGACGCCGACCCGGAGACGGTCGCCGCGGCGATCAAGGTCGGCGGCTACTTCAACTCGGGGCAGGACTGCACTGCGTCGTCGCGCATCCTCGTCGCCGAAGGCGTGTACGACGACGTCATGTCGCAGACGGTCGACGCCGTTTCCTCGCTGAAGGTCGGCGACCCGGCCGACGGCGACGACGTCGAGATGGGCCCGGTGATCTCCGCCGCGCAGCAGGAGCGCGTGCTCGGCTTCCTCGAGCGGCTCGACGCGAAGGCGACCGTGGTCACCGGCGGCGGCTCGGTCGGCGACCGCGGCTTCTTCGTCGCACCGACGATCGTCGCCGACGTGGCGCAGGACGCCGAGATCGTGCAGAACGAAGTGTTTGGCCCGGTCGTGACGGTGCAGCGGTTCTCGTCCGACGAGGAGGCGATCGCAATGGCGAACGACGTCCGCTACGGCCTGGCGGCGTCGGTGTTCTCCAACGACGTCGGCCGCGCCCTCGGCGCCGCCCGCAAGCTCGCGTTCGGGACGGTCTGGATCAACGAGCACCTGTTCCCGCTCACGTCGGAGATGCCGCACGGCGGCTTCAAGCAGTCGGGCTACGGCAAGGACATGTCGATCTACTCCATGGAGGAGTACACGCGCATCAAGCACGTCGTGGCAAAGCTCTGACCAAGTAACAGCCTGTTACTTGGTTTTGGTGCGTTCGGCCAGGTACGCGTTCCGGTCGAACGAGCCCTGACGAATCGAGCGCACCAGCTCGACCTCGCTCGGGGTCAGCTCGGGCGGGCCGTCGCGGTCCTCGGCCTGCGAGCGCAGGTGCTCCCGAACCGCCCGTGCCGTGAAGTCCCGCAGGAACCAGCGGATCCCATGCACCTGATCAAGGCTAGCTCCCCGGTGCCAAGTAACACTGTGTTGCAAAGTCCGGCCTGGCGCGCGGGAACCCGGCTCCGGCCAAGTAACACTGTGTTGCAAAGTCGGTCAGGCGACGGCTGCGGGCGTGCGTTCGACGATGCCGTGCGGGGCGCCGTACTCGGCCAGGAGGTCGAGGAACGGCACCGGGTCGAACGACTCGGGGCCGAGCACGCCGGTGCCTTTCCAGTCGCCGCGGGCGAGCAGTTCGAGCGCGACGACCGGGTTCACCGCCGTCTGCCAGACCACCGCCTGCGAGCCGTACTCGCGCATCGACCACTCGTTGTCGACCACGTGGTAGACGTAGGTGGCGCGCGGTTCGCCGTCCTTGCCCTTCCCGGTCACGAACGTCCCGCCGCACGTCTTGCCGGTCATGCGCGCGCCGAGCGTTCCCGGATCGGGCAGGCACGCGGCGACGACGTCCCGTGGGGCGACCTCGACACCGCCGACGCGGATCTTCTCCTTCGAGGCGAGCCCGAGCTCCTTCAGCCACTTGAGCACGGCGACGAACTCGAGGCTCAGGCCGTACTTGAACGTGACGCGGCGGCAGTCGATCACGCGCGGGATCAGCGCGACCTCCTCGTGCTCGACGTTCACGCATTCCATCGGGCCGATGCCCTCCGGGAACTCGAACATCTCGGGGTCCGACAGTGGCTCGGTCGTGAACCAACCGCGCTCCTTCTCCCACACGAGCGCCGGGTTCAAGCACTCCTCGATCGTCGTCCAGATCGAGAAGGTCGGGGCGAACTCGTGGCCTTCGACGACGAGGTCGGAGCCGTCGCGCACAGAGACCTCGTCGAGCTCCGAGAACAGGTGGTCGGCGGCGTAGCGGGCGGCGACGTCCGAGAAGCCGGGCTCGACACCGATGCCGGCGACCGCGAGCAGCCCCGCGTCGCGCCACGCCTCGTCGCGTTCGAACTGCCGGTCGGCGAGCTTGACGCCGCACTGCTCGAACGGCGACTCGGGATGCGGCTCGGAGAGCGTGCAGGCCATGTCGAGATAGGTCGCGCCGGCCGCGAGGCAGGCGTCGAAGACGGGGAGGACGAAGCGGGGGTCGACCGCGTTCAGCACCGCGTCGGCGCGCAGGGCTCGGATCAGCGCGGCGAGCGAGGCCGAGTCGGTCGCGTCGACGCGGGCTGCGGCGAAACGGTCCGGCTCGCCGAGCGAGTCGACGGATGCCGTCGCCCGGGCGATGTCGACGTCCGAGAGGACGATCCGGTCGAAGAAATCGCGTCTCTGGGCGATTCGCGCGAACGCCGTGCCGACGCCGCCTGAGCCGATCACGAGGATGTTCATCGCCTGCTCCTGATCAGGGGCCCGTTGACGAAACGCGTCGAAATGTGGTACGAGTCCCACGCATTGCGCGTCATCCGGCAAGGAACCTACAGCAAAGCGCAGCCGCCGTCACGCGGGCCGGTGGGCCAGCCGCGCAAGCTCGACGCGGTCGACACGGCACTGATCGAGGCGCTCCAGCAGAACGGCCGTGACTCGTTCCGCCGCATCGCCGCCGAGCTCGGTGTCTCCGAGGCGACGATCCGTTCGCGCTACCAGCGCCTCTGCGACGACGGCGTCGTCCAGGTCACCGCGGTCACGAACCCGCTCGGCCTCGGCTTCGACGCGATGGCGCTCGTCGGCGTCCGGACGGCCGGTCCGCCCGAAGAGGTCGCCGACCTCGTCGCGCAGCTCGACGAGGCCGACTACGTCGTGGTCGCCGCCGGCCAGTTCGACCTGCTCGTCGAGCTCGTCTGCGTCGACCGGCGGCACCTGCTCGACGTGACGAACCGCATCCGCGCCCTCGACGGCGTCTCCTCCACGGAGACCTTCGTCTACCTCGAGCTCCACAAGCAGCTCTACGACTGGGGAACCCGGCAGGCCAAAGACGATCCGCCTGCGACAGCAGGCGCGAAGGGAGGCTGATGGCGACCTACGAGCTGACCGACCCGGCACCGGCGGGGCTTCACGCCGAGCCGCTCGACAAGGGGCTGAAGGCGAACGCGCTCGGCTTCATGTCGAGCGTTGTCATCGGCGTCGCGTCGACGGCGCCCGCCTACAGCCTGGCAGCGACGCTCGGGTTCGTGACCATCATCGCCGGGATCGGCTACCGGGCGCCGATCGTGATGGTGCTCGCGTTCGTCCCGATGCTCCTGATCGCGCTCGCCTACAAGTACCTGAACCAGGCCGATCCCGACTGCGGGACGACGTTCACCTGGGCGACGCGCGCGTTCGGGCCCTACACGGGCTGGCTCGGCGGCTGGGGGATCCTCTACGCCGACGTGCTCGTGATGGCGAGCCTGTCGCAGATCGCCGGCTCGTACACGTTCCTCCTCTTCGGCGCCGACGGGGCTGCGAACAGCAAACTCTGGGTCGGCATCGCCGGCGTGATCTGGATCCTGCTGATGAGCCTGATCTGCTACGTCGGCATCGAGGTCTCCGCTCGCACGCAGTGGTTCCTGCTCGCCGCGGAGATCGTCATCCTCGCGATCTTCTCCGTCGTCGCGCTCGTCGAAGGTCTGGTCAGGCCACGCCCCGCACGGCGTCGACCCCATCGTGGAGCTGGCTGAACCCGTTCGACATCGGCGGCTTCGGCGCGCTCACCGACGGCCTCCTGCTCGCGATCTTCATCTACTGGGGCTGGGACACCGCTGTCTCGGTCAACGAGGAGACCGAGGACGCGTCGAAGACGCCCGGACGGGCCGCCGTCGTCTCGACCTTCCTGCTGCTCGGGATCTACCTCGTCGTCTCGATCGCGGCCCAGGCCTACCACGGCATCGGCTTCCTCAACAACCACGCCGACGACATCCTCAGCGCGCTCGGCGGCCAGGTGCTTCCGTGGCACCTCGACAAGCTGCTGATCATCGCCGTACTCACCTCGGCGTCCGCGTCGACGCAGACGACGATCTTGCCGACGACGCGGGCGACGCTGTCGATGTCGGCGCACGGCGCGATTCCGAAGCAGTTCGCGAAGATCCACCCGCGCTTCCTCACGCCCAGCGTGTCGACGATCTGGATGGCGATCGTCTCGATCGCGTGCTTCGTGATCCTCAACTCGCTCTCCAGCAACATCCTCGGCGACTCGGTCACTGCCACCGGCTTCGGCATTGCCTTCTACTACGGAATCACCGGCTTCGCGTGCTTCTGGTACTTCCGTCACGAGTTGACGAAGAGCCTGCGGAACCTCGTCTACGTCGGCCTCTTGCCGCTGATCGGCGGGCTGATCCTGTTCGTCGCTGCTCGGCTACGACGTCTACCAGCAGACCGACCCGGCGAACACGAACGTCGGCTCGGCCTGGCTCGGCGTCGGCGCACCCGTCGCGATCGCCGGCATCGGGCTCGCGATCGGGATCGTGGTCATGATCCTGCAGCGGACCTTCGCTCCCGACCCGTTCTTCCGCTGGAAGCGGTCGACCGCGACGCCCGGGATTCTCGAGGAGGCCGCGAAGTGCCTAGCCCCGATCGTCCTCGGCTACGACGCGTCCGACAACGCCTGCAAGGCGCTCGACAAGGCGGTCGAGCTCGCGAAGCTAAGGCGGGCCGAAGCTCGTCGTCGTCTTCGCCTACGAGATCCCGGCGGCGTGGGGCGGCGAGACCGGCGACTACCGGCAGGGCGGTCAAGGAGCTCGGCGAGCAGACCGGCGAGCACGCGACCGAGCGGCTTCGGGACGCCGGGGTCGAGTACGAGGTCGAGCTCGTGCCCGAGCGGCCGGCAGAGGGACTCGTCCACGTCGCGCGAGAAGGTCGGTGCGTCGATGATCGTCGTCGGCACGCACGGTGAGCATCCGATCACCGGCGCGATCCTCGGCTCCGTGCCGCACAAGCTCCTCCACATCTCGCCGGTCCCGGTGCTCGTCGTCCCGGAGCCGCACGAGGAATGAGCTCGGGGCGCCGTCGATGACCGGGCTCGATCTCCAGCAGGCCGCGCGGGACCACCTGTGGATGCACTTCACGCGCATGGGCGGCTACGCCGACGCCGACGTGCCCGTCATCGTCCGCGGCGACGGCTGCTACCTCGAGGACGCGCACGGCACCCGCTACCTCGACGCACTTGCCGGGCTCTTCTCCGTGAACATCGGCTACGGCTTCGGGCGCGAGATCGGCGAGGTCGCGCTCGAGCAGATGATCGAGCTGCCGTTCTACACGACGTGGTCGTATGCGCACCCGCGCGCGGTCGAGCTGGCCGCCGAGCTGGCGCAGCTCGCGCCCGGCGACCTGAACCGCAGCTTCTTCGTCTCCGGCGGCTCGGAGGCGGTCGATTCGGCGTGGAAGCTCGCGCGGCAGTACTACCAGGCGCGTGACGTCGCAGTCGCGGCAAGGCGGCAGCGTCGCGCCGGCGAGCGCGCGCCGCAGTCCACGGCGCCGGGCGCCGCTACAAGGCGATCGCGCGCCGGCTCGCGTACCACGGCACGACGATGGGCGCGCTCTCGCTGAACGGCGTGCCGGCGATCCGCCAGCCGTTCGAGCCGCTCGTGCCCGAGGTGCGCCACGTGCGCAACACGAACCGCTACCACCGGCCGCCCGGAGAGACCGAAGCCGAGTTCACCGCCTTCCTGCTCGAGGAGCTCGAGCACACGATCGAGGCGATGGGGCCGGAGACGGTCTGCCTCGTGCACATGGAGCCGGTGCAGTCGACGGGCGGCTGCCTGACGCCGCCGGCCGGCTACTTCCAGGGCGTCCGCGAGCTCTGCGACCGCTACGACATCCTGCTCTCGGCCGACGAGGTGATCTGCGGCTTCGGCCGGCTCGGCCACTGGTTCGGCTCGGAGCGGTACGACATCCGGCCCGACATGATGACCTGTGCCAAGGGCCTGTCCTCGTCCTACGCGTCGATCGGTGCCGTGATCGCGACCGACCGCGTCTTCGAGCCGTTCCTTGCCGACACGTCGATGTTCTCGCACGGGATCACGTTCGGCGGCCACCCGGTCGCGTGCGCGGTCTCGCTCAAGAACATCGAGATCATGAAGCGCGAGCGGCTGGTCGAGGGAGTGCTCGAGCACGAGGACGCGTTCCGCCGCACGCTCGAGCAGCTGCTCGACCTGCCGATCGTCGGCGACGTCCGCGGCACCGGCTTCTTCTACTCGCTCGAGCTCGTGAAGGACAAGGACACGCGCGAGTCGTTCAACGCGGACGAGTGCGAATGGCTGCTGCGCGGGTTCCTCTCTCATCGACTGCTCGAGCGCGGGCTGATCTGCAGGCAGGACGATCGCGGCGACCCGGTGATCCAGCTCTCGCCGCCGCTCATCGCCCGCCAGCCGGAGTTCGACGAGATCGCGGGCACCCTCGGAGACGTGCTCACCGAGGCGTGGGACAAGCTGCACCGTCGGTAGCGCCGGGCGACCGGCAGGCCTGGTGGCTGGACGAGGCGCCGCCGGACGAGGCCGCGCCGGCGCTCGCGGGCGACACGGAGGTCGACGTCGCGATCATCGGAGGCGGCTACACCGGGCTCTGGACGGCGCTGGCGCTGAAAGAGCGGAAGCAGGCGCTTGACGTCTGCGTGGTCGAGCAGGAGTTCTGCGGCTTCGGGCCGAGCGGCCGAAACGGCGGCTTCGTCGAGAGCTTCTGGGCGCCGCTCGGCCGGCTGCGCGAGCGCGTCGGCGACGAGGGCGCGGTCGCGGTCGCGCGTGCGTCCGAGGGCGTGTTCGCGGCCGTCCGCGCCCTCGGCGAGGACGTCTGGCTGCGGGAGGCGGGGATGCTCAAGGTCTCGACGCAGCCTTCGCAGGACGCGGACGTCGAGCACGCGGTTGCGGCTGCAGCCGAGCTGGGCGCGCCGGACGAGGCGGTGGCGCTGTCGCGGGAGCAGGTCGCGGCCCGTTGCGCCTCGCCGCGGTTCCGGCGGCGGCGTGCTCTTCCCGTCGGTCGGGACGGTGCAGCCGGCGCGGCTCGTGCGCGCGCTCCGGCGGGCCGCGCTCGCGCGGGGCGTGCGGCTGTTCGAGGGCACGCGCGCGACGCGGATCGCGGACGGGCTCGTCGAGACGGCGGGCGGACGCGTGCGAGCGCCGGAGATCGTCGTCGCAACGAATGCCTGGACGACCGGCTGGCGCCCGGCCGGCCGGCGGCTGACGACCTTCGGCAGCTACGTCGTCCTCACCGAGCCGGCGCCGGACGCGCTCGCCGAGATCGGCTGGACGGGCGGCGAGGCGATCGTCGACGGGCGCATGTTCCTCCACTACTTCCGGACGACCGAGGACGGGCGGGTGCTCATGGGCTCCGGGTCGGGGCCGATCGGCTTCGGCGGGCGCGTCGACCGGCGCTTCACGCACGACGCGCCGACCGTCGCGCGTGCCGAGGCAGGCCTGCGCGAGCTGCTGCCCGGGCTCGCGGGCGCGAAGATCGAGCGGGCGTGGGGCGGCCCGATCGACGTCTCGTCCGACCACCTGCCGTTCTTCTCCACCGTGCCCGGCAAGCGCATCCACTACGGCGCGGGCTACTCGGGGAACGGCGTCGGGCCGAGCTGGCTCGGCGGGCAGATCCTCGCTTCGCTCGTCCTCGGCGCCGACGACGAGTGGTCGCGTCTCCCGCTCGCGACCCGCAAGCGTGCCGTCCTTCCCGCCCGAGCCGGTGCGTCGCCTCGGCGGCGGACTCGTCCGCTGGGGGATCCTCGCCGTCGAGGAGGCCGAGGAGCAGGGCCGCCGCCCGCCGCCCGGCGCGCGCTTCGTCTCGACGCTCCCTCGGCGCCTCGGGCTCCGGGTCGGGACGCGCTAGGCCGCAGGCCGAACACCTGCTCTCTCCGGACATGTCCGAGTGACTGTCCCATGGGACAGTCACTGAGACGTGGCTGCTGGGGGCATGGCCGGTGTCCGGGATTCCCCTGCAGTTGGGGAAGGAGCATGGACGCTGGACGCGGCCGTCGGAGACGGCTCGGGACTAGGCCGTGTCCGACAGCCTGAACCTGGCCGTAGCGGTCGCCCTGCCCCAGCTTGCGGTCGGGGGGATGCGCTAGTCCGCGGCGGCGACGTGGCAGGCGACGAGCCGGCCCGGGCTCAGCGCGCGTAGCTTCGGCGTCTCCGTCTCGCAGCGGGCGACCGCGAACGGGCAGCGCGACCGGAAGCGGCAGCCCTCGCCGGGATCGACCACCCGCGGCGGCTCGCCGACGTCGCTCGTGTCCGCGAGCCCGAGCTCGGCACGCGGGTCCGGCACGGCCGAGAGCAGCAGTTGCGTGTACGGGTGCTTCGGGTTACGGATGATCTCCTCGGTCGGGCCCTCCTCGACGAGGTGGCCGGCGTACAGCACGAGCACGCGGTCGGCGATGTAGCGAGCGCTCGCGACGTCGTGCGTGATGTAGAGGAACGACACGCCCTCGCGCTTCCGCAGCTCGCTCATCAGGTTGAGCACGCCGATCCGGATCGAGACGTCGAGCATCGACACCGGCTCGTCGGCGATGATCAGCTTCGGCCGGAACGCGAGTGCCTGCGCGAAGCCGACGCGCTGCCGCTGGCCGCCGCTCAGCTCGTGCGGGAACTTCTGCACGACGTCGCGCGGCGGGACGAGACCGACCTCGTCGAGGACGCGCTCGACCTCCTGGTCGCGGCCGCGCCGCCCCAGGCCTGGCCGGTGCAGCTTGATCCCACGCAGGATGCCGTGCGAGACACGGTAGGCCGGGTTCATCGAGCTGAACGGATCCTGGAAGACCATCGGCACGTCGCTCGCGTACGCCAGCCGCTGCTTGCGCGTCCGCAACCGGCTCAGCGGCTTGCCCTCGAAGAAGACCTCGCCGCTCGTCGGCTTGTAGAGCAGCGCGAGCAGCCGCGCGATCGTCGTCTTGCCGCTGCCGCTCTCGCCCACCAGCGCGACGATCTCCCCGCGGCCGATCGTGAGGTCGACGTCGTCGACCGCGTGCAGCGTCCTGCTCGAGAACAGCCCGCCGACGCGGAAGTGGCGCGTCAGCGACGAGGGTGCGGAGCAGCGGCTCGCTCATGCCGGCGAGGCCACGGCCGGCGCGGGCTCGGCCTCCTTGTCGTAGAGCACGCAGCGCACCAGCTCGCCGTCGAGCTCGAGCAGCCGCGGCTCGGCCGCGCGGCAGGCGGCGGTCGCGTTCGGGCAGCGCGGCGCGAAACGGCAGCCCGCCGGAGGGCGAGCCAGGTCGGGCGGCGCGCCGGGGATCCCGGTCAGCGGCACCTTCTCGCCGTGGATCGACGGGAACGCGTCGAGCAGGCCGCGCGCGTACGGGTGGAGCGGCCGCTCGAAGATCTGCCCGGTCGGGCCGAGCTCGGCGATCTGCCCGGCGTACATGACGAGCAGCCGGTCGGAGAAGTGGCGCACGAGCGACATGTCGTGCGTCACGAAGAGCACGGCGAAGCCGAGCTGCTTCTGCAGCTCCTTGATCTGCACCATCAGCGAGCGCTGCGCGACGACGTCGAGGGCCGAGGTCGGCTCGTCCATGATCACGAGCTGCGGCGTGAACAGGAGCGCCATCGCGATCATCGCCCGCTGCCGCATGCCGCCCGAGAGCTGGTGCGGATAGCTGTGCAGGTGGACCGGGTCGATCGAGACGAGCCGCAGCACCTCTTTCGACCGTGCCTCGATCTCCCTGTCAGTCATGTCCGAGTGGGCCTTGCAGGCGTCCTCCATCTGCGCCGCGATCGTCAGCACCGGGTTGAGCGCGTTCATCGCGCTCTGCATGACGACCGACATCTCCTTCCAGCGGATCGAGCGGAGCTGGGCGTCGTCGAGCGGCACGAGGTCGCGCCCGCGGAAGATCACCTGGCCGCCCGTGATCTCGCCGGAGAGCGGCGGCCCGAGGAGCCGCGCGATCGCGTACAGCAGCGTCGACTTGCCGCAGCCCGACTCGCCGACGATGCCGAGGAACTCGCCGGGCGCAAGGTCGAAGCTGACGCGGTCGACGGCGACGACCGGCCCGCGGTCGGACGGATAGGCGACCGAGAGGCCGCTGACCTCGAGGATCCTGTCCGACTCGAGCGGCGGCGGGGCCGGAAAGACGTCCGGCACGGACACGTCGTTGCGGCGGTCGAGGCGCCGCATGCGCAGGGCCGGGTTCGAGATCTCGTCGAACGCGTAGTTGAGCAGCGCGAGCGCCGCGCCGAGGAGCGCGACGCAGACGCCCGGCATGATCGCCCAGTACGCCATGCCCGCACCGAGGGCCTCGTTGTTCTCGGCCCAGTAGAGCATCGTCCCCCAGCTCTGGCTGTTCGGGTCGCCGAGGCCGATGAACTGGAGCCCGGCGGCGAAGAGGACGGCGTACAGCGCGGCGCCGAGGAAGCTCGCCATGATCAGCGAGGTCATCGTCGGGAGGATCTCGTAGACGATGATGTAGAGCTTCCGTTCGCCGCGGACGCGCGCGGCCTCGAGGAAGTCGCGGTGGCGCAGCGAGAGCGTCTGGGAGCGGAACTGCCGGGCCCCGTACGACCAGCCGAGCGCGCCGAGCACCACGATCAGCGTGAACATGCCCGCGTTCTTCTCGTAGGCCGCGATCACGATCACGAGCGGGAAGATCGGGATGACGAGGATCACGTCGGTGACGAGCGACAGGAAGCCGTCCGCGAAGCCGGCGAGGTAGGCGGCCGAGACGCCGATCATCACGGCCAGCACTGTCGCCAGGCCGCCGACGGCGAACGCGATGACCATCGACTGCCGGGCGCCGTAGATCAGCTGCGAGAGGATGTCCTGGCCGTAGGCGGTCGTCCCGAACCAGTGCGCGCCGGACGGACCGAGCCCGGGCTTGAAGATCTCCGCCTGCGGGTCGTCGGGCGCGATCTGGCCCGGGAAGATCGTGAGGACGAGGAAGACGAGCAGGATCAACAGGCCGACGAGGGCCTTCTTGTTCCGGCCGAGCGCGCGCACGACGTCCCAGCCGGCGCCTCGCCGCGCCTCCGCGACCGGTGCGCCCGGCCCGACCGCAGGCGTGTTCAGCGGATCGGTGGCGCCGACCGAATGAACCGTCACCGGCGGTCCCGGGTCCGCGGGTCGAGGATCGCCGTCGCGCCGTCAGCGAAGAGGATGGCGACGAGGACGCAGACGGTGATCAGCAGGAACAGGCCCTGCATAAGCGCGTAGTCCTGGTTCTCCACGGACTGCAGGAACATCCAGCCGACGCCCGGGTAGTTGAAGACGTACTCGACGAGGATCGCGCCGCCGACCACGAAGCCGAGCGACATCGCGAACCCGGTCAGGCTGGGCAGGATCGCGTTCCGCCCCGCGTACGTCCACATGATCCGCCACGGGCTCAGCCCCTTCGCCCTCGCCATGCGCACGTAGTCCTCGGCGAGCACGGAGATCGTGTTGTTGCGCATCGTCAGGATCCAGATCCCGATCGACGTGACGAGGATCGTGAAGGCCGGCAGCAACGAGTGGCGAACCACGTCCTCGGCGAACGTCCACGACCAGCCGACGTCCGTCGTGTAGTCGTAGCCGCCGCTCTGCGGCAGCCAGCCGAGCTTGATCGAGAACAGATAGATCGCGAGGAGCGCGAACCAGAAGTACGGGAACGCCGACGTGATCACGAAGAGGGGCGGCAGCACGCCGTCGAGCTTCCCGCCGCGGCGCCACGCGGAGAGCAGCCCGATGAACGTGCCGAGCACGAACGCGAGGATCGTCGTCACGCCGATCAGGCCGAGCGTCCACGGCAGCGCCTGGCCGACCTCGTGCGTGACCTGGTCCGGGAAGAACGTCAGCGACATGCCCAGACGCAGCCGAGCGATGTTGCCGAGGTACGTGAAGTAGTCGCTGAGCAGGCTGTGGTGCGTGTTGGTGCCGAACGCGATCTCGAGCGCGTGCAGGGCGTTCGGGCTGACGCGCCCCCGGTAGCGGGCCATCATCGCGACGGCCGCGTTCCCGGGCATGAGGCGCGGGATGAGGAAGTTCAGCGTGACGGCCACCCACAGGGTCACGACGAAGAACCCCAGCCGGCGGACGACGAATCTCATCTCGCGCGCCTCATTGTCCCGGAACCCTCTGCCAGCTCGCTACCTCGGCCTCAAGTGCAGGAGGACGACGCCCCAGTCGGGGTTCTCGTACGCGGCCGGACGCGCGTACGGGTTCTGCGGTGTGACCCAGCCCGCGAGCGCCTTGGTGTTGTACTGGTACCAGTCGACGCCCTCCGTGATCGGGATCACGGGCACGTCCCTGACCATGGCGGCCGCGACCTGGTCGATGATCGCGTGCTGCTTCGCGGCATTCGTCGTCGCCCCGTACTGGTCGAACAGCTTATCGACGGCCGGGTTCGAGTACCGCTCCCAGTTCGACGGGGCGATCTGGCCGATCGGGGCCGAGTTCTTCGAGTACAGCATCTCGCGGAGCTCGTAGTACGGGGCCGGCCCGGGAGCCTCGTTGCCGTCGTACGAGAGCTGGAACTTGCCCGTGTACGTGTCGTTGTCGTACGTCGTCGAGGCGAGGTTCTCGGGCGTGATCTGGATGCCGACCGCCTTCAGCTGCTGCGCCACGATCTGCGCGGAGGCCACCCAGTCCGAGTAGCCGCCGATGTTGATCATCGTGAAGGAGAGCGGCTTGCCCTGCGGCGTGTGGAAGACGCCGCCCGACATCTTGTAGCCCGCGGCCTTGAGGATCGAGATCGCCTTCGCCGGGTTGTACGTGACCTTCCCGGCGATGCCCTTGTTCAGCCAGCTCGAGAACGTCGGCGTGACGATGCCGGTCTGGTTCGCGGCCGGCTCGTAGCCGTACTCGCCGATCTGCGAGACCTTCGACTTGTCGATCGCGTACGCCATCGCCCTGCGGACGGCGACGTTTTTCAGGATCGGATCCGTGAGGTTGATGAAGATCGAGACGTTTGCGACCGGCGGGAACCAGATGTGGTTGTTCGGGCTCTTCGAGAGGTAGAACGCCTTGATGTTGGGGATGAACTGGCTGCCCCACTGCGCCTTGCCGCTCGCCAGATCCTGGTTCGCCGGGTCGTTCGACGTGTACGCGGGGTAGTAGACCGTGTCGATCTTCGGCAGGCCTTTCTGCCAGTAGGACGGGTTCTTCTGGTACTTGATCACCTCCGGGTTGCAGGAGGCCATGGTGAAGCCGCCCGTGCCGACCGGAGAGGTGTCCTTGTAGGTGACCGGATCCTTGATCGACGACCAGACGTGCTTGGCGACGATCGGGGTCTTGTCCGCGATGCTGTAGAAGTACGGCACGGCCGAGGTCTTGAAGGTGAACGAGACCTTGTCGCCCTTCCGGTTCACGCTCTTCAGCACCGACCAGACGCCGTTCAGGTCGAGCGCGGGATGGGCCTTGATCAGGTCGAAGGTGAAGGCCACGTCGGCCGCCGAGAACGGCGTGCCGTCGCTCCACTTCACGCCCGGCCGGATCGTGAACGTGAGCACCTTGTTGTGGTCGCTCCAGGAGTACCCGGAGGCGAGCCAGTTCGTCGTCGCGCCGCTCTTCAACGGGTCCGAGAACGTCAGCGGCTCGTACACCGGGCCGAAGGAGAGCGGGACGACGGAGGCGTTGAACGGGTTGAACCCGCACGTCCAGGTCGTGCCCTGCTCGTTGGAGATGGTGACGGTCGTCGAGCTCGCCTGGCGGTGCGAGCTGCCGAAGCTCGCCGTCGTCCAGGCGGTCACGCCGACCCCGATCAGCAGCGCGAAAGCCAGTACTCGTCTCATGGTCGCGTCCTCCCGGTTCGCCGTTTGCCTCCGTGCATCATGCGCTCTGCCAACGTGCCTCCTCCTTCCTGCCTTCGAGGCGGGCGACGAGGCCGTCCAGCTCCCGCCGCAGCCTTGCCTGCGCTTCTTTGCCTGCCCCTAACGCGTCGAGCCCGAGCAGCGCGGCGCCGACGATCGGAGGCGAGCTCGTCGCGTGCACCCTCGCCTCGGGGGCGATCTCCCTCAGCCGCTCTCGTACGGCTCCGATCAGACGGCCGCCTGCGGCGCGCGTGAGTCCCCCGCCGAGCAGCACCTCGACCGGCGTCGCCGTCAGGTCGAGCCGCTCGAGCGCGACGCGGACGAGGGCGACGACCTCGTCGGCGAGGCGGTCGAGGATCGAGCGCGCGATCGCGTCGTCGGCGGCCGCGGCCAGGACGACCGGCGCGAGCTCGACCAGGCGGAACCGGTCGATCTCGCCGCGGTGGATCGCCTCCCCGACGGCCGCGGGTGTCTCGAGCTCGAAGTGCGCGGGAATCTCCCGCTCGAGGCTCGTCTTCGGCCCGCGCCCGTCCTCGCTGCGCGCCGCGGCCGAGAGTCCGGCGAGGCCGACGTCGTAGCCGCCGCCCCAGTCGCCTGTGATCGGCCCGAGCGCCGGGAAGCGCGCGTGCCGGCCGTCCGGGCCGACGCCGAGGCAGTTGATCCCGGCGCCGCAGACGATCGCGACACCCCAGCCTTCCTCCGTGCCGGCGCGCAGGACGGCGAACGTGTCGTTCGCGACCGAGAGCCGGTGGGCGAGTCCGCGCTCCGCGGCGGCCGATTGCAGCTCGTCCTCCTCGGCCGGGAAGTCGACACCGGCGATCAGCAGCTGCCCGACGTCGGCGACCGGTCCGCGCCCGTTGGTGAGGCTCGCATCGTCGAGCGCCTGAGCCAGGAGGTCTTCCAGCACGCCGAGGCAGCCGCCGACGCCGAGATGGTGCGGCGAGCACTGCGGCCCGCGGACGAGGGCGAGCACGTCGCCGTTCGCCCGCACGAGCGCGAGGTCGGTCTTGTAGTTGCCGCCGTCGACGGCCAGGACGATCGCATCGCTCACGTCGCCGCCTTCGTCTCGGCGAGAAGCCTCTCGGCGAGCGCGCCGACCGTCTCGTACTGGCCGATCAGCGGGTGGGAGAGCAGCGCCTTTCGCGCGGTCGTCTCGTCACGCGTGACTGCGGCCTCGGCCGTGAGCCGCTCGTAGGCGGCGACGTGCTGAACGAGGCCGAGGAGCTCGGGCGCGAGCGACGCCTGCGGGATCGGCTCGGGACCGTTGCGGCCGATGCGCGCCGGCACCTCGACGACGTCGTCCTCTTGCAGCCCTGCGAGCGTCGACCCGTTGCGCGTGTCGACGACGTGCACCTCGCCCCTGCCGGTCGCGAGCGCGGACACGAGTCCGATCGCGGCTTCGCTGTAGAACGCGCCGCCGCGCTGCTCCAGCAGCGGCGGCTTCTCGGCGAGCTGCGGGTCGCGGTAGAGGTCGAGCAGCTCGCGCTCGATCTGCGCGACCTGCACCGCGCGCGGCTCGCCGTCGAGCTGCTCTGCGAGCACCTCGTCGTGCGCGTAGAAGTAGCGCAGGTAGTACGACGGGATCGCGCCGAGCTCTTCGATCAGCGCGAGCGGGGAGCCGATCTCGCCTGCAATCTGCTCGCCGTGCTCCGCCAGCAGGTCGGTCAGCACGTCGCGCCCATCGAGCCGGATTGCCCGCACCCAGGTCAGATGGTTGAGGCCGACCTGGTCGACGAGCACGCGCTCCGGCTCGACGCCGAGCATCCGGGCGAACGAGCGCTGGAACGTGATCGCGACGTTGCAGAGGCCGACCGCGCGGTGGCCGGCGTCGAGTAGCGCCCGCGTGACGATGCCGACCGGGTTCGTGAAGTCGACGATCCAGGCGTCCCGGCTCGCAAGGTCGCGAACGCGATCGGCGATCTCGAGGACGACCGGCACCGTCCTGAGCGCCTTCGCGAACCCGCCCGCGCCCGTCGTCTCCTGGCCGATGCAGCCGCACGCGAGCGGGATCGTCTCGTCCTGCAGCCGCGCCGCCTGCCCGCCGACGCGGATCTGGACGAGGACGAAGTCGGCGCCGTCGAGCGCTCGGTCGAGGTCGTCCGTGATCTCGACGCGGCCGTCGAAGCCCTGCCGGTCGAGCATCCGGCGAGCCATGCCGCCGACGACCTCCCGCCGCTCGGGATCCACGTCCTGGAGCCAGAGCTCGTGCAGGTCGAGCCGGTCGCGCTCGCGGGCAAGCCCGGACACGATCTCGGGCGTGTAGGTCGATCCTCCCCCGACGACCGTCAGCTTCATCGCGCGTGCATCTGGTTAGGAACCAAAACCAGCCGGACTCTACGACGGACGATCTCGTCGTGTCAAGTGGGATTCATCGGCTGCTTTGGTTAATCTCTCTCACGAGATGCCGAGAACGCCTCGTGCGACGCCCCCGCTGCTCAAGGACCTGAACGAGCGCACGATCCTGGAGGCGATCCGCGCCGGCGCGCCGATCTCGCGGGCCGAGATCTCCCGCCGCGCCGGGATCTCCAAGCCGACCGTCTCGCTCGCACTCGAGTCGCTGCTCACCGCCGGCCTCGTCCGCGAGGCCGAGCACGACCCGGTCGGGCCGAGCTACGGAGCCGTCTTCTTCGAGCCGGTCGCCGAGGCGGCGCTCGTCCTCGGCCTCGACCTCGGCGCGCGCTTCCTGCGCGGCGCGCTCTGCGACCTGAGCGGGCAGGTCCGAGCGCGGCAGGACGTGGAGGTCGTCGCCGTGGACGCCGACAGGATCCTCGACGCGATCGCGTCGCTGCGCGCGACACTCGTCGACGCGAGCGGCCTCGGCGACCGGCCGATCGACAGCGTCGTCATCGGCGTTCCGGGCGTGGTGGAGACCGCGACCGGCCGGGTCACGCTGGCGACGAACGTGCCGGGCCTCGAAGGGCACGACTTCCGCCGGGCCGCCGCCGACCGCCTGTCCCGTCCGGTCACGCTGGAGAACGACATCAACCTCGCCGCCATCGGCGAGCAGTGGCAGGGCATCGCCCGCGGTGTCGACGACTTCGTCTTCATCTCGATCGGCACCGGGCTCGGCTCGGGCATCGTCCTCCGCGGCGAGGTCCATCGCGGGCACAACGGCGCCGCGGGAGAGCTCGACTATGCGCGCGCCGGGCACGAGGACTTCGACCCGTGCGCGAGCGCGCTTTCGTCGGTGGCCGCCGGGATCGCCGGGCGGGGCGGCGCGACGTCGCTCACCCCGCCGTACGGCGCGCGGGCCGTCTTCGCCGCGGCCCGCCGGGGGGACGCGGTGGCGCAGCAGATCGTGGACGAGGAAGCGCGGCGGATCGCGCTGCACATCACGCCGGTGGCTGCGGTGGCCGACGTCGGTCTCGTCGTGCTTGGCGGCGGCGTCGGCGCGAACGCCGACCTCCTGCTCGATCCGGTGCGCGCGCTGCTCGCCGAGTGGCTGCCGTATCCGCCGCGGGTGGAGGTGTCAAGCCTGGGCGAGGCGGCGGTTCTGACCGGGGCGCTCGAGCACGGCCGCCGTGCCGCGCTCGACAACGTGTTCGAGAACTCGCGCGGACGGCGCCTGGGCGCGTCTCAGTCGGCCGTGTCGAGCTCGGACCGCTTGAGCCCGACGACGTAGGGGACGATCCGCGCGGTCATGGCCGCGTTGTACGTGGTCCGCTCGAGCCAGCTCGCGGGCTCCGGCGGCGCGATCGGCTCGGCCACCGCGGCCATGTCCACGTAGAACAGGCGCTCGGTGCCGAGGCCTTCGAGCTCCTCCTCGATCGGCGTCGCAAGGGCGGAGAACGGCGGGCCGGCCAGGGCGTGCACAGCGTCCGTCATCAGCACGTACTCGTCGATCGGCACCGAGTTCTTCAGCATGCGGTGCACGAGGATGACGTCGACGCCGGCGAGGGTCGTGCCGCCGCGGCGCGGTGTGACGACGACCTCGCCGTAGTGCGCGACGACTTTGACGTTGAGCTTGCCGGTCTGGTGGCAGGCGTCGCAGCGGCAGACGCTGAGCGACTCCATCTTCCCCTGCTCCGTGTGGAAGGCGGCATGCATCGCGGTGGCCAGGCCGGAGAGCGAGCGGGTCAACTCCTGCGCGGTCGGGTCGGTCGCGTAGAGGAAGGCCGCGTCGCCTTCGAGCCCGCTGAGCTCGAGGTCCGGCGCCGAGTCGATGACCGCGTCGAGCAGCCGCAAGGTGTTCTCCTGCGCGTGCGCGAGGCTCATGCGGTGCAGGTTCATGAAGCGCGTGTAACCGCCGATGTCGGCGATCACGAGCAGCGCGTTGACGGTGTCGTCTGCCACGAGCCGATGCTACTTCGCTCCGAACGCACCGGCAGTTCGGGCCGTGTCATTCCTTGCAACACAGTGTTGCAAGGAGAGAACCGGGCTAGTGCTCGTGGGCCATCGAGAGGATCTGCTCCCGGGAGTACTGGCCGACCATCTCCGGGTGCTTCTCCTGGATGTGCTGTTCGGCTGCCTCGACCACGTCGTCGTCCGTCTCGCCTTCGACGACCTCGCCGCACGGACAGTGAATCGCCTTCATCGGAGCCTCCTTGCCGGGGCCGGAACGGGACCAGGACGTTATCCCAACCCCCACGTCCAGGCATGTCCTTCCTTGCAACACAGTGTTGCTAGGAGGGTCCGGGGAGGCGCTTGACGAGACGCTGGTGCGCGGCCAGGCCGACGGCGATGCGGACGAGACCGTAGGCCGTCAGCCCGAGCAGGATGCCGCCGATGACGTACGCGCCCGCGGTGACGGCCCAGATCCCGACCGGGACGTTGAAGAGCGCGATCCAGGCCAGCGTTCCCCACGCGCGATAGCCCAACACGGGGCGAATCGTAGATCTACGAGATCGCGAGCTGCCGGTGCGCCTCGAGGTTCGAGACGCCGACGCCGACGAGGCGCAGCGGGCCGGGGCGGTCGCGAAGGGCCCGGTCGAGCAGCCGGCAGGCGAGGTCGCCGATCGTCTCCGCGTCGTCGATTCCGGCGGCGAGGGTGGTCGAGCGGCTGCGGATCGCGAAGTCCGGATAGCGCACCTTGGTCGTCACTGTGCGGGCGCACTCGCCGCGGCCCTCGAGATACCGGGCGACCGCGACCGACATGCGCCGCAGCTCGGCGTGGAGGAGCTCGGGCTCGCCGATGTCGCGCTCGAACGTCTCCTCCTGGCTGATCGAGATTCGCTCGACTCCGAGCTCGAGCGGCCGCGGATCGACGCCGCGCGCGCGGTCGCGGAGCATCAGGCCGACCTTGCCGGGTAGGAGCCCGGCGATCGTCTCGTCGTCGAGCGCGGCGAGGCCGCCGACCGTCTCGATGCCGGCCCGCGCGAGCCGCACCTCGGCTTTCGGGCCGACGCCGGGAAGCTTGCGCACCGCGAACGGCGCCAGGAACGACGCCTCGCGGCCGGCCGGGACGACGGTGATTCCGCCGGGCTTGCGCACGTCGCTTGCCACCTTGGCCACGACCTTGCAGGACGAGATGCCCAGCGAGCAGGTCAGGCGCGTCGCGCCGCGAACCGCCGCCTGCACCGCGTTCGCGACCCGCCGCGCGGCCAAGTAGTCCGGTGCTACCTCGCCGACGTCGAGGTAGCCCTCGTCGATCCCGGTCTGCTCGACCGTCGGCACGACCTCGCGGATCGCCCTCCACACCGCGCGCGAGTACTCGCGGTAGACCGTGTGCCGCGGCCGGACGAAGACCGCGTGAGGACAGCGGCGGAGCGCTTCCGCACAGCTCATTGCCGAGTGGATGCCGAAGCCGCGGGCGTTGTAGTTCGCCGTCGCGACGACGCCGCGTCCGTGCGGATCGCCGCCGACGATCAGCGGCTGCGAGCGCAGCGACGGCTCCTCGAGCTCCTCGACCGCGGCGAAGAACGCGTCCAGGTCGAGGTGCGCGACGATCACGCCGGAAGGATAGGGGCCGTCCCTCTAGCGCAATCTCGCCCGCACCGGGCACGCTGAGGTCGATGAGGTGGCCGAGGGCAGCGGCAGTCGCCGCCACGACGGCGCTCGCCGTGCTCGTCGCCACCGCAGGCGGCGCGGGCCAGGCGGGTCCCGTGCCGTTGCCGCGGCCGATCTACACGAACCGGAGCGACGACCAGCTCACGGCCATGGCGCTCGAGGGCTCCCATCTCGCGCTCGGCGTGGGCTGTCGCGTGCTCAACGCCGATCTTTCGCACGCTGTGCCGTTCCGGGCGCAGACCGGGAGCGGATGGTGCGACGACCAGGACAATCCGGCCACCCTGCTGCTCGGCAGCAATCGCACGCTCGTCGTGCTCAGCCTCTTCGTCGACCACGGCGACTCCTACCAGCTCTGGCAGGCGCCGCTCGCAGGCGCGCGCTTCACGCCGCTGGGCGACGACTCGGGCTGGTACGACTTCCCGACGACCCGCTACGGCTGTGGAGAGAGTGCAGCAGCCGGCGGAGGCACGATCGTCTACGCGCAGGGCCCGAACGGCGTCGGCGAGCTGAACGGCCTGGGATGCGCTGCACATGCGCGCACGATCCTGCACGTGTCAGGGCGTGGCGCGCCGGCCACGCTGACCCTACAGCACTCGTGGGCCGTGGTCGCCACCGACGGCAAGCGCGTCGTGCTCGCCCGGCTGGACGACACGGCGGGCACGACGACCGGAGAGGGCGCCCTGCTCGACCTGACGAGCGACAAGCTGACGCCGCTCGGAGCGGGTTCTCCGGACATCTCGGCGACGGTCGAACCGGGCTACGTCTTCGACCCGCTGGTATGGCTGACGAACCGAGGGCTGGTCGTGGAGACGAACGACGGCTTCGCCGGCTCAGGCTGGTCGGTCAAGGCCAAGGCCGACGCGGCGACGTATTTTGACGGTCGCCTCTTCTGGCTCGCGGGCCGGACGATCTGGGTCCGTCGGCTGCGCGACGGCGCGCAACGCGGGCTCGCGCTGCTGCCGGCCGTGCCGCGCAGGCTCGTACCGGACACGTCGCTTTACCTCTCCTCCGGGACATCGGGTCTGGTGGCCGGCACGAGCGTGTTCGATCCGGACGCCTACTCCGACTCCGTGACGTCGCGCGTCTACCTGCTTCCCTGGCGCACCGTCGACACGGTCCTCCCGCGCTAGCGGAACGCGCCGATCAGTGCGCCGCCGGCCACGATCAGCCCGGCGCCGATCCACAGGTGGCGGCCGACGAGCTCCGACCGCCCGAGGATCAGCGCGGCCAGGACGACGCCCACGAGCGACTCGACGGCTACCAGCGGGCTGACGACCGACACGCGTCCGCGCGAGAACGCCTCGAACAGGAAGATGTACGAGAGGCCCCAGAGCACCCCCGAGGGTGCGAACGCCCTGAACGCGGGGCCGAGGCCGTGGAATGCCCGGCTGGGGCCACGCCGGACCGCGAGGTACGCGGCCACCATCGTCCCGCCGGCGACGATCGTCGCCGCCGCGGCCAGCTCCGGCGACACGTGCTCGTTCGTCGCGAGGTGACGCACGACGTTGTCGCGAGTCGCGAAGAACGCGGCCGAGCCGAACGCGAGCAGCAGCCCTACCGACCGGAACGCGTCCGGCCGAACCGGCTCGCGGGTCAGCGCGACGCCGCCGAGCACGATCAGCACGGCTCCCGCGATCAGGGGGCCGCGTACCGGTTCGTGGAGCGCCACGAGCGCGATCGTCACCGACACGAGCGGCGCGGCGCCGACGACGAGCGCCGTCCGCGAAGCGCCGGCGTCGCGCACGGCCGCGACGTAGAGGATCTGCGACGCGCCCGGAGCGAGGAGCCCGGCGAGCAGATACGGCCAGACACTCCCGCTCCACTCGAAGCGGACGAGGGCGCCGATGCCGACCGGGATCAGCGCGGCGAGGATGGTCGCGAACGCGCCGAGCTCCGCGTCGGGGTAGCGGGCGAGGGCCCACGTGAGGGTGATCGCGAGGGAACCGAAGGCGGCTGCGGAGCAGAGCGCGAGAACGACGGCCGCCACGGCACTCGAACCTATTAGGTTTGGCGGATGACCGGCGAGCGTGTGATCGTGGTGGGCGGCGGCGTGATCGGCAGCCTGTACGCCGCGCACCTGGCGCGTGTCGGCGAGGTGTGGGTGCTGACCCGGCGGCCGGAGCATGCGGCGGCGCTCGTGGCGAGCGGGCTGCGCGTGTCCGGCAAGAGCGAGTTCACAGCCACGCTCCGTGCCACGGCCGACGAGTCAGAGCTGCCGGACGCGGGGCTCGTCATCCTCGCAACGAAGGCGACCGACGTCGCCGACGCGGCCGTGCGGCTGGCCGGGCGCGTGCCGTCGGCGACCGTGATGACGATCCAGAACGGACTCGGCGCCGAGGAGATCGTGCGTGCGCACGGCGACCGGCCGCTGCTCTCCGCGGTCACGTTCATGAGCGGCGTGCGGCATGCGGACGACCACGTCGAGTACGAGCTCGACACCGAGACGTGGCTCGGGCCGTTCGACGGGACGACGACGTTCGAGCGTGCGCAGGAGGTCGAGGCGCTGCTCGTCGAGTCGGGCCTGCGGGCGCGGGCGTTTCCCGACCTGCGGCCGGCGCAATGGTCGAAGCTGATCTTCAACGCGACGGTGAACACGGTCGCTGCGCTCACGGACCTTCCGCACGTGTCGGCGTTCGCCCGGGTCGACGTACCGACCGATCTCGGTCTGCTCGTGCGCGACCTGATGGACGAGGGAAAACGGGTTGCAGCCGCAGCCGGCGTCGAGCTGCACGAGGATCCGTGGGAGATGAACGTCCACGCCGTGCAGCGAGGGGAGACCGAGGCGGCCGAAGGCGCCTACGCGCACGTTCCGTCGATGCTCGACGACGTGCGTTCGCGGCGGCCGACCGAGGTCGACTTCATCACCGGCGCACTCGTCCGCGAGGCGGAACGCGTGTCCGTTCCGGTGCCGTTCCACACGGCCGTCTACCGCCTGGTCAAGGCCCGGGAGGCCGCGTACTCGTGAGGGAGACTCGGCTCGCGGGTGGAGCGACGAACGACGGCGTCTTCCGGGTCGGCGACACGGTGCGCCGGCCGGGAAGTCCGCTCATGCGCGAGGTGCTCCGGCATCTGGAGCAGGCCGGCTTCGACGCCGCCCCGCGCTGGCTCGGCGTCGACGACCGGGGACGGGACGTGCTCACCTGGATCGACGGCGAGACGTTCACCGACCGCAGCCGGATGCACCCGTACATCGGCGACCCGCCGGTGCGGGGCTGGCACCGCCAGCTCGAGCGGCTCGAGGTCGAGCGCGAATGGCTCACCCGCAACCGCGACGCACTCGAGCACCCGCCCGACCTTGCAACACAGTGTTAC
Organism: uncultured Actinomycetes bacterium; assembly: GCA_963776735.1. Taxonomy (GTDB): domain Bacteria; phylum Actinomycetota; class Thermoleophilia; order Gaiellales; family Gaiellaceae; genus PALSA-612. The sequence continues at coordinate 1,593 of CAVZNV010000004.1, read as the reverse complement.
AAGGTCGGGGAGGCGGCTCGATGAAGGTCTGCGTGGTCGGTTGCGGGGCCGTCGGGTCGCTCTTCGCGGCGGCTCTGGCGCAGCTCGACGACGTCGAAGTCTGGGCCTACGACCTCGACGCGGAGCACGTCGCGGCGATCAACGAGCACGGGCTGCGAATCACGGGCGCCGGCGAGCTCGTCGGGCGTGTCCGCGCGACCACCGACCCCGCCGAGCTTCCGCCCTGCGACTTTGGGATCGTCGCGGTCAAGAGCATGTTCACCGACGCGGCCATGGCGGACACGGCCCATGCCTTCGCAGACGGCGGGGCGGTCTGCTCCGTCCAGAACGGCGCCGGCAACGAGGAGCTGGTCGCGAAGCACGTGCGCGAGGTCATCCGCGGCACGACGTTCCCGGCCGGGCACATCGTCGAGCCCGGCCACGTCGGCTGGGACACGAAGGGCGACACGCACATCGGGCCGTTCGAGCCGAGTCCGGCGCCGATGGAGAAGGTCGAGCGGCTCGCGGATGCGTGCACGCGCGGCGGCATGCCCACGCACGCGCTCGCCGACGCGCGCGGCGCGCAGTGGCGCAAGCTGATCTTCAACGCCGCCTCGAACGCGATCGGCGCGCTGACGGGACTGACGCACGGACGCATCGCCGAGCCGCCCACGCGCGACCTCGCCTGGGCGGTCATGGCCGAGGGACGCGCGGTCGCCGACGCGCAGGGGATCACGCTGGACATGTCACCGGAGGAGCTGTTCGACTTCGCGGCGCGCAAGGAAGTCGCGTACGACCACAAGCCGTCGATGCTGCAGGACGTCGAGGCCGGCCGACCGACAGAGATCGACTTCCTGAACGGGGCGATCGTCGACTTCGGCGACCGCTACGGCGTCGACGCGCCGCTCAACCGGGCACTGACCGCACTCGTCAAGGGACTGGAGAGGAGCCGCAGCGAATGAGCACGACCCAGGCCGAGATCGAGCAGCGTTACGCCAACGTTCGGGATGCCGCGCAGGCGGCCGGGGTCGACGCTGTTGTCGTCTCGGGCTCCGAGTACACGGGCTTCGAGGGCGCCGTGCGCTACCTGTCGGGCTTCCGCATCCTCCACCGCTACGCCTACGTGGTGGTGCCGGTCGACGGCGACCCGGCGGTCGTCTTCCCGCGCGAGGCGCGCTGGGTCGGCGACCACGGCGAGGCGTGGATGGAGCAGGTCTTCGCCGAGCATCCGGGCGCGTGGATCGCCGACCAGGCCCGCGCGAACGGCTGGAAGCGCATCGGCGTCTACGGCCTCGACTACGTCATGGCCGTGCGCGACTACCGCGCGCTCGCCGACGGGCCGGCCGAGCTCGTGCCCTTCGACGAGCAGTTCGACCTCGCGCGCGCGGTCAAGTCCGAGGCCGAGCTCGAGTCGGTGTGCGAGGGGATGCGGATCAACGAGGCAGGCGTCGAGGCGGTGCTGCGCGCGTACGAGCTCGGCAAGACCGAGGCCGACCTGATGGCCGAGGCCGAGCGCGTCTTCACGGCCGCAGGCTGCTACCGGACGACGATGGACATGATCCTCGGCGGTCCCGAGGGCGCGGCGTACCCCGAGTTCAGGTTCCCGTCGGCCGA
>CAVZNV010000003.1:0-15233 GCA_963776735.1 uncultured Actinomycetes bacterium | reverse complement strand
GCGTCCGGGCGATCGTCCAGCCGGGCGGTTCGAAGCGCGACGACGAGGTCGTCGCGGCCGCGCGCGACGCCGGCGCGGCGATGGTCTTCACCGGCCGCCGGCACTTCCGGCACTAGTAGGCGCTAGTCGGAGTAGGGCTCGACCGGCGCGTCGGACGTCAGCGCAGAGAGCGCCGCCATCGCGTCGGCGAGCATCTCCTGCAGCTGCGCCAGGTCGGTGCGGGCGTCGTCGAGCTCGGAGCGAAGGTCTGCCGTGTCCTGGGACTCGCCGAGAGCGGCGATCGGCTCATCCGCCGCGGGGGCCGGATCAGGCTGCGGCTCCGGATCCGGCTCCACCGCGACGACCGGGGCGGGCTCCGGCTCAGCTTCGTGCTCGGGCACAACCAGCTCGTGCACGGGCGGCTCGGGCTCCGCAAACTCGGGTTCTGCAAACTCGGGCTCAGGCGCCGCGAAGGCGGCGACAAGGGGCTCCGGCTCGATCGGGGCCGGCGGTTCGTACTCGGCCAGGATCTCCTCGAGCTCTTCCTGGAGCTCTTCCTCCAGCTCGGGCTGCGGCTCGAACGCTGCTTCCGGCTCCGGCTGCTCCTCCATCCGGGCGGCAGGCGGCGGCGCGTACGGCTCGGGATCGGGCTCGGGCTCCGGCTCGAAGTCGTACTCGGGCTCCTCGGGCTGCGGCTCGGTCTCGACAGGGCGCAGCGTCGAGATCGGGGCCATCTCGTCCTCGTCGGACTTGACGCCACGGCGATGCCGGCGCTTGATCTCGGCCCAGAGTCCTGAGCCGAACCCCTCTTCCTTCGAGATCTCGACACCCAGCTGGTCCATCAGCGCGCTCGTCAGGTCGGGTCCGGAGACGAGGCCGCGTTCGACGAGGATCTCGCCGAGACGCTTGCCGGTCGCGGCCTGCTCGGCGAGCGCCGTTTCGAGCTCGGCCTCGCTGATCAGCCCGCGACTGACGAACAACTCGCCCAGAGGGCGCCAGGGCACCGATGCAGCTTCCACGGTTGGTCTTATCGGACGGTCGCATCCCGAACTTGAGGGACTCCAGCGTTAGGCTTGCGCCCGTGCCGCGCGAGTACCCCACCGTTCTCGACCTGATCGGGAACACGCCGATCGTCCGCCTGCAGAAGATCGGCGCCGAGCTCGGGTGCACGCTGCTCGCCAAGCTCGAGTACCTCAACCCCGGCGGCTCGAACAAAGACCGGATCGGTCTCCGCATGGTCGAGGCGGCCGAGCGCAAGGGGAAGCTCGGCCCGGGCGGCACGATCGTCGAGCCCACCTCGGGCAACACCGGCGTCGGGCTCGCGCTCGCGGCGGCGATCAAGGGCTACCGGATGATCATGGTGTTGCCCGACAAGGTCGCCGCGGAGAAGATCTCGCTGCTCCGCGCGTTCGGGGCGGAGGTCGTCATCTGCCCGACCGCCGTCGACCCGGACTCTCCCGAGAGCTACTACTCGGTGTCCGACCGGCTCGCCGAGGAGATCCCCGGTGCGTACAAGCCCGACCAGTACTCGAACCAGGACAATCCCGCCGCCCACTACGAGACGACCGGCCCGGAGATCTGGGAGCAGACCGGCGGCGAGCTCGACGCCGTCGTGATCTCCGTCGGGACAGGCGGCTCGATGACCGGCGCCGGCCGGTACCTGAAGGAGCAGAACCCCGGACTGCTGCTCGTCGGCGCCGACCCCGAAGGCTCGATCTATTCCGGCACCGACGTCCATCCCTATCTCGTCGAAGGCATCGGCAAGGACACCTTTCCCGAGACGTTCGACCCGTCGGTCGTGGACGAGTACGTGCGCGTCTCCGACCGCGACTCGTTCCTCGTCGCACGCAGGCTCGCACGCGAGGAGGGCATCCTCGCCGGTGGCTCGGGCGGGACGTCGGTCTTCGCGATGCTGGAGACGGCGCGGCGCCACGGCCCCGGCAAGACGATCCTGACCACGATCCCCGACGGCGGCCGCGGCTACCTCTCCAAGATCTTCGACGACAACTGGATGCTCGAGCACGGATTCCTCGAGCGCCGCGGCCCGGCGCCGACGATCGCCGAGGTGCTCTCGTACAAGGCGCGGAACGGCGGCCTTCCCGATCTCGTCGTCTGCGACTCGCACGAGAAGGTCGGCGCCGCGATCGAGCTGATGCAGCGCTACGGGATTTCGCAGCTTCCGGTGGTGCGCCATGACCCGGTCGAGTCGCTGGCGGACGTGATCGGCTCGCTGAACGAGCGGGGCCTGCTCGACCGGGTCTTTCGGGATCCGGATTCGCTCGGTGAGGACGTCGCGGCGACGATGGGCCCGCCGTTGCCCGCGGTCGACGCAGGAGACTCGCTGGACGAGGTGTTCGCGGACCTGACCGGCGGCGGCGCGGCGGTCGTCGTGGTGCGAAGCGGCGTCCCGCTCGCCGTGCTGACGCGCTCCGACCTGCTCGAGTACCTCGCGCACGCGTAGCCGTGCGGATCGGTCTCTTCTCGGACGTCCACGGCAACGCCGTCGGCTTCGATGCCCTGCTCGCCGACCTCGAGCGCTGCCCTGTCGACCGCGTCGTCGCCCTCGGGGACATGATCCAGGGCGGTCCGCAGCCGGTCGAGTGCGCCGAGCGGCTGCGTGCGCTCGACTGCCCGGTGGTGATGGGGAACGCCGACTGGTTCGTCCTCACCGGTGAGCCGGGGGCCGAGCCCGTGACCGAGCAGCAGGAGGCGAACCGCATGTGGACGCTCGCGCAGCTCTCCGAGGCCGACCGGGAGTTCGTGCGCAGCTTCCAGCCGACGGTCGACGAGCCGCCCGTGCTCGGCTTCCACGGCTCGCCCGCCTCGTTCGACGACGTCATCCTGCCGCTCACGCCGGAGGACGAGCTGCGCAGTCACTTCGCGGGCTCAGATGCCCGCATCCTCGCGGGCGGCCACGTACACCAGCAGTTCGTCCGCCGGCTCGGCGCCTCGCTCTTCCTCAACCCCGGCAGCGTCGGGCTCTCGCTCGACCCGGAGCAGCCCGAAAACGAAATCCGCTTCGACCCGTGGGCCGCCTGGGCCGTCGTCGACGTCGACGGCGACCGGTTGTCGGTCGAGTTCCGCCGTGCGCCGTTCGACCCGGCCGCGGTCGTCGCAGCGATCGAGGCGAGCGATCAGCCGTACAAGAACACGCGCGGCTGGACGGGTTAGATCTCGGCGAGACGTTCGGCCACGATCGCCGCGTGCGACAGGCCGGCCTCGGCGCCTTCACGCATCAGCTCGCGGACGGATGCCGACAGCGCCTGCCGAAGCGCCTCGGGCTCGGTCGACCCGACGTGTGTGCGCTCGAACCGATCCAGGAGCTCGCCCGGCAGGTCGTCGTACCCACGCGCCTGAACGGCCGGCACACCGAGCCGGACGCAGCCGAGTGTGAGCGCGTGGTCGCGCACGGCGCCGACGTAGTGCTCGGCCGCCCAGAGCCGCCCGCGCTCGATGCAGACGCGCGCGTGGAGCGCGTAGACCGCGCCCCATCCGAACAGGTCGTGTGCGGCGGGCGGTGACGGCGTCTGAGCATCGCCGGCGGTTTCGCCGAACAGGAGCCGAAAGCGCGGGCTCGTGGGACGAAAACGCCCCGCCGGGGTCAGCGAGAGGTCGAACTGGAGCTGGTCCGGCAGCAGGAAGACCCGGTACGTCGTCGGGCCGTGCTCGAGGTCGAAGAGTTGAACTGCTTCCTGCTCCTCGACGAGCAGGCGCGTCCAGTCCTCGAGCACGTCAGCCACCGGCACGTCGTCCGCGACCGCGAAGGTGAGGTCGAGGTCGGAGAGGCGGTCGCCGCCGCCCAGCGCCAGCGAGCCGACGACGGCGCCGGCGACGACGCGCTCGTCCTCGTCCGCGAGCCGAAGGACGCGGTCCCGGAGCGCATCCCGCTGCTCGACCGTGAACACGCGGCGATGCTAGTCGGCCGGCAGCACCTCCGACCCGACCACCACCAGGCCAAGCAACACTGTGTTGCAAGGTCGGACGTGTCCGCGAGAGACGGGGTCAGGTGGGCCGGTCGAGGAGCTCGGTCTGCGTCCGGTTCGCTTCGTAGGCGGCCCGCCACGCTCGGAGCACGTCCGGGAAGCGATCGGGCGGCGCGAGCTCGTCGTCCGCCGGCAGCTCGTCGAGTGAGAACCAGCGCGCGTCGTCGGTCTCGACGCCGTCCGGCCTCGGCTCGGCTCGGTCGACCGGCACGGCGTGGTAGTAGGCAACGCTGATCCACTCGCCCGAGTCGCCGTAGACGCCCGTCCAGACGCCGAGGTAGCCGGTCACGCGAGCCGCGATCCCCGCCTCCTCCCGGATCTCGCGCTCGGCCGCGAGGATCGGGTGCTCGTCGGCGTCGCAGAACCCCGCCGGCGCGCACCATGCGCCGTGCCACGGCTCGTGAGCCCGCCGCACGAGGAGCAGCTTGCCGTCTCGGACGACCAGCCCAGCGGCGGCCGGCTTCGCGTTACGCCAGTGTCGAGCACCGCACCGCTCGCACTGCGTGGGAGGCGGAGCGAGCAGCTCGGCGCCACACGCGGAGCAGAAGCGCATCAGGCGCGCGGCCGTGCGTCCACGCGATGGATCCAGCGCTCGAGGCGCGGGTGGGTTGCCCCCAACGGCTGGTGGTCGCGCAGCACCTGATGGAAGACGTCGTCGTCGCCGTCCTGCAGCGGCAGCGCGGCGTACTTCAGGAACGGGAAGGCAATGCAGTCCGCCGCGGAGAAGTCCTCGCCGAGCAGGTGGCCGCGATCCTCGAGCAACCGCTCGAAGAGGTCGAGCCAGCCTGCGATCTGCGCCGACCACTCGACGATCCGCTTCTGGTTCGGCTTCGCCTTGACGAGCTCGGCCGCGATCGCGTTCGGCGGCACCTTCCACACGCGGTTGAACCAGTCGACGAACACCTCCATCTCCGCCCGCGGAGCCGTGTCCTCGGGATAGAGCGGCCGCTGCGGGAAGCGCGTCTCGAGGTGCTCGAGGATCCGCGTCGAGTCGGCGACCACCTCGTCCCCGTCCACCAGCACGGGGACGAGTGGCTGGCCGCTGATCTTGCGCACCGGAGCACGGTCGTCCTCGGCGACCCAGACCGACTCGGCCACGAGGCCCTTGTGCGCGAGGGCGAGCGCGACCCGTTCCGCGTTGGTCGAATGCGGGATGCGGTAGAGGGTGAGCGCGGTCTCGGGCACGGTCGAAAGGAGTGCGGTCAGCCACACCCCAACTCACATGCTGGCCGAATCGCCGGACGGGCCTCGGGCGGCGACTGTATGGGCAAACAGTCGAACGTCAGGAGGAAGGTCATGCTGAGCCCAACCGAGACCGAAGCAACCACAGCGTTCTCACCCAGACCGGCGGTCAGCGAGGTCTTCGCCCGCACCGTCGACGCACCCCTCTCCGCCGTCCAGGCCGCCGCCGCCGGCATCGACCTGATCGGCCCGCTCGTCGACGGCCTGATCGCCCTCGGCGTCGATGATCACGTGGTCGCTCCGTGCTCGAACGGCCTCGTCTGGCGCTTCGACCGCTCCGGCTACCGGCGCGTCCGGCTCGCCTGGTCGCTCCAGGTGGAGCCCGAGACGGACGACGCCACCCTCGTCACGCTCGCCGTGCGCTTCTCGGGCAGCGACGACGTCGCGAGCGACCGGATGCTCGAGGCGTGGCCCCTGCTCGGCCCGATCGTCGAGCTGCACGCCCGGCGCGTCCTGCACGCGGTCGAGACAGTTGCCGAGGACGGTGCCGAAGATCCGTTTGAGTCGGCCGCCCAGAAGCTCCGCGTCGTCAGCCCGGCGCGATGAGCCAGATCACGAACGTCGCTGCGAGAGCGGCCGCCAGCGCGGCGGGCACCAGCACCCGCGCGTGCGGCCGCTCCGCCGCGATGTCGCCCGCGATCAGCGTCGCGATCGAGCCCTGGGGCGTCGCGAGCGCGCCCACCGAGAGCCCGACCAACGCCGCGTAGGCCGCCGGCCCGGGCACGAGCCCGGCCGCGACGATCGAGCTCGCCGGCAGGTTGTTGGCGAGCGCCGCGAGCGCCGACACCGCCAGCGTCACACCGAGGAGCGACACGAGCCCGGCGCCCCGCACGTCGATCCGCCCGAGCGGCAGCAGCACGACGAGGAGTGCCGCGATCTGGAGAACGACACGGCCGACGCCGAGCAGGCCGGGCGCGAGAGCGGACGGCGCCGCGGTGGTAGCCGCAGTGCGCCGCAGGGGAGCTGCGAGCTCGCCCCGCTCGCTCCACGCAACGGCGACAGCGCAGAGCAGAGCGGCGAGGAGCCCCGGCGCGACGGTCGTCGCCGCAGCGTGACCGAGCGGCAGTCCGAGCCGCTCGATGACGACGAGGTTGGTCGGATTGCCCTCCGGCAGCGCGAGCGACGACGCATTCGCGACCGCGACGACGCCGAGCAAGAGCGCCCGCAAGGGCGCATCGAAGCGCCGGTGCAGCTCGACCACGACCGGAACCGTCAGCACGACGGCGCCGTCCAGCGAGACGAGCCCCGTGAGCGCGACCGCGAGCACGCAGACGAGGACGAAGAGCCGCCGCCCGCTCGATCCCGCGAGACGCGCGAGCGCGCAGGCAATCCGGCGAGCAGCGCCGAGACGCACGGCGAGCGCGGCGAGCCCGACGGCGATCGCCAGGAACACGGCCGTGGGAGCGACCGCCCGCACCGCCTCCCCGATCCGGTCGGCACCGGTGAAGACGGCCAGGCAACCGACGGCTCCCACCGCCGGCCACGAACGAGGCCGAACTGCGACGATCACCAGTGCCGCGACTGCAATGACCCATTGCCAAACCATGCTTAACAGTTAATTCTACTTATCTATCCTCTTGCCACGGCCTCGCACACGCACTCCACCCGTCGACGAGCTCGTCGGCACCGCCGCGCTCACAGCGCGCTGGGCGGAGCGGCTTCTCGCCACCCACGACCCGCCGCTGACGCTCGGTCAGTACCTCGCGCTTCGGTCGATCGCCCGGGAGTCGCTGACCGCGGCGGAGCTGGCACGCCGCGCAGGCGTCTCCGGACCGGCGGTGTCGCAGTTGGTCGCGGGCCTCGAAGACTCCGGCTGGGTCGCCCGGAGCCGGGCCGACGACGACAGGCGCCGCCAGCAACTCGCCCTCTCCGACGCGGGCGCGGCGGTGCTGGAGTCCGCCGCCTCCGACCTGCAGATCGGTCTCGGGCCGCTGCTCGCGAGCTTGCCTCCACCCGAGCAGGACGCGCTCGACCGGGCGCTGCCGCATGTCGAGGCCGCGCTCGGCGGAACACCGCCTCCGCGCCGGCCGCATCCTCCCCATCACCCGGAAGGCCCGCCGCCGAAACGGCGTTGAGACGCCCATGGAGAGCGTCTCCGTCACGCAGTTGCGCCGCTACGTCGTCGCGCACCAGCGGTTCGCGACGCGCGACCGCACCTCGCGTGCCGCCGACGTCGCGGCGACGATCGCGCGCCTCGGCTGCGTCCAGCTCGACTCGATCTCGACCGTCGACCGCGCGCACCGCCTGACGCTCGGCTCGCGGCTCGGCCGCTATCCGGTCGGCGCCGTCACGCGCCTCCTCGGGGAAGCCCGGATCTTCGAGTACTGGGCGCACGAGGCGTGCCTGCTCCCGATCGAGGACTACCCGCTCTTCAAGCGGCGCATGGTCGAGCTCAGCGACCGGCACTGGTGGGGCCGCGAGCGACTGGACCCCGAGACCGAGGCGCACGTCCTCGAGGCGATCCGCGATCGCGGCGCGCTGCCGTCACGCGCGTTCGAGGGCACGGGGCCGATGCCGGGCGAGATGTGGAACTGGAAGCCCGCGAAGCGCGCGCTCGAGCACCTGTTCGCCGCGGGCGAGGTCGTCGTCGCGGGCCGCGACGGCTTCCAGCGTCTCTACGACCTGCCGGAGCGCGTGATCCCGAAGCGGTATCTCGACGCGCCGGCGCCTTCGGCGGAGGAATTCCGGCGTGGCTACGCGCTGCGCGCGGTCGAGAGTCGTGGCGCGCTGACGGAAGCGGGAATCGCCGAGCACTGCCGCCTCCCGGGCGGCGGAGGCGGAATGCGGCCCGTGGTCGATGCTCTCGTCGAGGCCGGACTCGTGCGCCGCGTGGCGGTGACGGACGGCGGCGCGCCCGTGGTCGTCCCTGCAGGCGCGGTGGTCGACGGACGCGCACCGGCCGGCGGCGTGCTCCTGTCACCGTTCGAGAACATGCTCTGGGACCGCGCCTTCGTCGAGCGGGTCTTCGGCTTCCGGCACGTGATCGAGGTCTACAAGCGCGAGCACGAGCGCGTCTACGGCTACTACGTGCTGCCGTTCCTCTTCGGCGACCGGCTGGTCGGGCGGGCCGACCTCAAGGCCGACCGGAAGGACGGCGTGCTCCGCGTCAAGGCGTTCCATCTCGAGCCCGGCGTGCGCGACTCGCGCGCGTTGCGCGAGGCGTTCGACCGGGCGCTCGGCCGGCTGGCGCGCTCGCTGCGGATCGAGCAGGTCGAACGATGAGCACCGCGGAGCTGGAGCGGCTGCGCCGGATCGCGGTGCACGCCGCGTTGCTCGACGGCAGCTCGACGGGGGTGCTGGACGCGGTGCAACGGCTCGGATTCCTCCAGCTCGACCCGATCTCGACCGTCGCGCCTGCGCAGCACCTCCGTGCTCTGGAGCCGCTTCGGCGCGCGCTACGACCCGGCCGAGCTCGACCGGCTGCTCTGGGAGGAGCGGAAGCTCGTCGAGTGGAACGCGTACGTCTACCCGGCGGAGGATCTGCCCGTCCTGAAGACGCTGATGCGCCGCCGCGACCGCGGGCTCGACCTGAGGGTGATCGCGTGGCTGAAGGAGCACGCCTCGTACCGCCGGTACGTGCTGCGCGAGCTGGAAGCACGCGGGCCGCTCCTGTCGCGCGAGATCGAGGATCACGCCAACTCGATCCGGGAGGGGCACCGGTGGTGGGGCGAGCGGAAGATGGGGCTCCTGCTCGAGATGCTGGCCATGCGCGGCGAGGTCGCCGTCGTGGGCCGGCAGGGCAAGCAGCGGATCTGGGACGTCGCCGAGCGCTGGTATCCGGAGACCGAGCGAGTCTCGCTTGCGGAAGCGAAGCGGCACCTCGAGGCAAGGAAGCAGCGCCGACTCGGTGCCTGGCTCGTCCGCGGAAAGTGGCACGTCGACCCCGACGCGGACGACAGCCCGGTGCCGGACCGGGCCAGGCTGCTGACGCCGTTCGACCGGCTGATCCACGACCGCGCCCGCACCCACGCGCTGTGGGACTTCCACTACCGGATCGAGATTCTACGTCCCGGCCGCCAAGCGCGAGTACGGCTACTACGTCCTGCCGCTGCTCGTCGGCGACCGTATCGTCGGCCGCGCCGAGCCGGTCTTCGATCGGAAGGAAGGCACTCTCCGCGTCGCCGGCGCGTGGGGCGACACGTCCCGTCTCGACGAGGCACTCGACGACCTGGCCGCCTGGCTCGGGGCCGTGCGCACCTAGAATCGCACCGTGGACTTCGAGACCCGCGCGATCCACGACGGCCAGGAGCCGGATCCCGCCACCGGCGCCGTGACGGTGCCGATCTACCAGACCTCGACGTACGTGCAGGAGGAGGTCGGCGTCCACAAGGGTTACGACTACTCGCGCGTCGCGAACCCGACCCGGACGGCGCTGCAGGAGTGCCTGGCCTCGCTCGAGGGCGCCGAGCACGGCATCGCCTTCTCGTCCGGCCTCGGCGCGACGACGACGATCATGCACCTCGTCAACCCGGGCGAGCGCGTCGTCTGCGTCAACGACGTCTACGGCGGCGTCTACCGGATGTTCTCGCAGGTCTACGAGCCGAAGGGGTACGTCTTCGACTACGTCCCGGCGCCCGCGGTGAGCGCGAGCCTCGCCGACCACCTCGACGAGAGGACGCGACTGGTCTGGATCGAGACGCCGACCAACCCGACGCTGAACATCGTCGACATCCGAGCCGCCGCCGAGGCCGCCCACGCCGCAGGCGCGATCGTCGTCGTCGACAACACCTTCGCCACGCCGTACCTCCAGCAGCCGCTCTCGCTCGGCGCGGACATCGTCGTCCACTCGCTGACCAAGTACCTCGGTGGCCACTCCGACCTGATCGGAGGCTTCGCCGCGACGAACGACCCGACGATCGCCGAGCGCCTGTTCTTCCTGCAGAAGTCGCTGGGCGCCGTGCCCGGCCCGTTCGACTGCTGGCTCGTCCTGCGCGGCCTGAAGACCCTCGCCGTCCGCATGCGCCAGCACTGCGAGAACGCACGCGCCGTCGTCGAGTTCCTCGAGGGCAATCCGCGCGTAGAGAAGGTGCTCTACCCCGGCCTTCCCGACCATCCCGGCCACGAGATCGCGGCCCGGCAGATGCGCGACTTCGGCGGCATGGTCTCGTTCCTGACGGAGACCGAGGAGGAGGCCGTGCAGCTCGTCGCGCGCACGAAGCTCTGGCTCCTTGCCGAAAGCCTCGGCGGAGTCGAGAGCCTGATCGAGGTGCCCGCCCGCATGACGCACGCATCGACGGCGAACGCGCCGTTCGCGGCGCCGCGCAACCTCGTGCGGCTGTCGGTCGGCATCGAGTCGGCCGACGACCTCGTCGCCGACCTCGCGCAGGCGCTCGTCGCGGCTCCCGCGCGCGCGTGAAGCGGCTCGCCCCCGAGCAGGACGCGTTCGGCGCCGTGCTGCTCGACTACTACAACGGGAAGGAGCATGCGGCGACCGTGATCGAGCGCGAGGACGGGTTCTTCGAGGCGGAGAAGGCAGCCGCGTACTTCGCACCGTTCCGGAGCTGGTTCGACGCCGAGCGTCGGGTGCTCCGCCACGTCCGCGGGCGCGTGCTCGACGTCGGCGTCGGCGCCGGCCGCGTCGCGCTCGAGCTCCAGCAGCGCGGCCACGAGGTCGTCGGAATCGAGGTGTCGCCGCTCGCGCTCCGCGTCGCGCGCAAGCGCGGCGTGAAACGGACAAAGCTGCGCGCGCTCGACGAGATGGACGGCAGCCTCGGGACGTTCGACACCGTCGTGATGTTCATGAACAACTTCGGCCTGTTCGAGAGCGAGGCGAAGGCGAAGCGGTTGCTCCGCCTGTTGCACGGCGTGACGAGCGACCGCGGCCGGATCGTCGCGACGACCATGGACTCGAGCCGCGCCAAGCGCGAGCATCGTGCCTACCAGCAACGCAATGTCGCACGCGGCCGCATGCCCGGCCAGGTCCGCTTCCGCCTCCACTACCGGCTGAAGAAGTCGCCCTGGTTCGACTGGCTGTTCGTGTCGCCGAAGGAGCTCGAGGCACTCGTCCGAGGCACCGGCTGGCACGTCCGTCGCCTCGTCCGGAAAGAGGGCGACAGCTTCTACGCGCTCGTGCTCGAAAAGGACGCGCCGTGACGCTCGAGGCGATCGACCTCCATCACCAGGGTCTCGACCGGATCATCGCCGTCTACGTCGTCGAGACGGACGACGGCCTCGGCCTCTTCGACTGCGGCCCGTCATCGACGATCGACGCGCTCAAGGGCGGACTCGCCGCGCAGGGGCTCGAGCTGAACGACATCCGCCACCTGCTGCTCTCGCACATCCACCTCGACCATGCGGGAGCTGCGGGCTCGCTCGTGCGGGAGCACCCGGGGCTGCGCGTGCACGTGTCGCCGATCGGCGCGCCCCACGTCGTCGACCCGGAACGGCTCGAGCGCAGCGCACGCAGGCTCTACGGCGACGCGTTCGACACGCTCTGGGGTGCGCTCGAGCCTGTGCCGGCCGAGAACGTCGACGTCGTCGGCGACAGCGCGGTCGGCTTCGAGGTCTTCCCCACGCCCGGCCACGCGTCGCACCATGTTTCGTACCTCGGCCGGGACGGCACCCTGCACGCCGGCGATGCCGTGGGCGTGCGGATCCAGCCCGGCCGCTACGTCTTCCCCGCCGCACCGCCACCGGACGTCGATCTCGAGGGGTGGGCGAAGACGTTCGACGAGATCGAGCGCCGCCGCCCGGCGCGCTTCGCGCTCACGCACTTCGGGGTCGCGGAGGACACCGAAGCGCACCTCGACCGCATGCGCGAGGAGCTCGCACGCGCCGCGGAGCGCGTCCGCGACGGGATGAGCCAGGACGAGTTCACGGCCGCCGTCCGCGCGGACATCGTCGCGTCGGACGAAGGCGACGTGTCGTACTACGAACGCGCCGGCCCGGTCTGGCAGACCTACCTCGGCCTCCAGCGCTACTGGGCGAAACAGGCGGAGTCGGCCGCTAGCTGACGAATTCCAGCTTCTGAACGGCGGTGCCGCGATAGTTCTCGCCGAGCGCCTCGGCCAGCTTTTCCTCAAGCTCGCCGGACGCTGCCAGCTCCTCGGTGATGTCCGCGCCGCCGATCAGCTCGCCCTTCACGAACACCTGCGGGATCGTCGGCCAGCCGGAGATCGCCTGCAGCTCCTGCCGGATCGCCGGGTCGGGAAGCACGTTCACGGCCGTGACCGGCGCACCGGCAGCGCGAAGTGCGTTCAGCGCCCGCTGCGAGTTGCCGCACATGGCCATGTCGGGCGTGCCCTTCATGAACAGTGCGACCGGCTCGTGCTCGATCACGTCCTTGATCCGGTTCTTCAGGTCGGACATTCGCGTCAGCTTCCTTTCGTCGTGATTCGCAGCTCGTGGATGGTGCCGTCGGCGAGCGGCTCGGCCAGCGCCGCGTAGACCAGCTTGTGCTGCTCGACGAGCGAGAGCCCGTCGAACCGCGCCGTCCTGACGAGCACGTGGAAATGGTCGCCCGTCCCCGTCCTGTCGACGACCCGCAGATCGTTCGCATCGGGGAAGGCTCCCTGCAGCAAGCTCTCGAGGCGCTTCATCAACACAAGCGTAGCGGATCGAAAACCTCCTGCTAATCGAAGCTATTTGACGAGACACCCGCCCATCTGGAGCAATATCCACTAATCTCGTAGACAAAGCAGGAAGATAAGGAGTATGGATGGGACGAATAAGCTTGCTTGCCGCTGCCGCGATCGTCACCGCCGGCATCGCGACCAGCGTGGCGGGCGCAGGGCGGAAAGACGTCACCCTTTCGCTGGTCACGTATTCGACGCCGAAGACGGTGATGGCGAAGATCATCTCGGCCTTCCAGCAGACCCCGGCAGGGAAGGGCGTCTCGTTCACGACCTCGTACGGGCCGTCCGGCGACCAGGCCAAGGCCGTCGCCGCCGGCCTCAAGGCCGACCTCGTCTTCTTCTCCACCGGCGACGACGTGAACACGCTGGTCAAGGCCGGCCTCGTTGCGGCGAACTGGAAGAAGCAGCAGACGTACAACGGCAACGCCGCGTACTCGGTGGTGGCGTTCGCGTTCCGGGGCGGGAATCCGAAGCACATCCGGACCTGGGACGACCTCGTCGAACCTGGTGTGCAGATCGTGACGCCGGACCCGTTTGCGTCGGGCTCGGCGAAGTGGAACGTCCTCGCCGCCTACGCGGCCGCGCGTCATGAGGGCAAGACCGACAAGCAGGCGATCGCGTTCGTCACGAAGCTGTTCAAGAACGTCGTCTCGCAGGACAGCTCCGGCCGGAACGCGACCAACACGTTCCTCGCCGGTAAGGGCGACGTGCTGCTCACCTACGAGAGCGAGGCGATCGCCGCGAAGCAGGCGGGTCAGAACATCGCCTACCTGGTGCCGGGCAAGTCGATGCTCATCGAGCTTCCGATGGTGCCGATCAAGACGAGCTCGAACCTGCCGACCGTGAACGCGTTCATCGCATTTGCGAAAGGATCGACCGGCCAGTCGATCTTCGCCCAGAACGGGTACCGGCCGGTATTGAAGGGGATTGCGAAGCAGTACCGGTCGAGCTTTCCGACCCGTGGTCTGACGACGATCTCGAGCCCGTGGTTCGGGGGCTGGGTCAAGGTCGACAAGCGCTGGTTCGATCCCACTACGGGCCTGATGGTCGGGATCGAGAAGGCCGTGGGAGGCCCGACTGGCTAGCACCGCCTCAGTCGCCCGTCACGGACGAATCCAGAGCGAGAGGGCCCAGACGGCCCTCTCGCTCGGCTTTGTCACGGCGTTTCTGTCGGTGATCGTGGTGCTGCCGATCGCGGCGGTCGTTTGGCAGTCCCGGGCCGGAGGGCTGTCCAGCTTTTGGACCGTGGTCTCGAGCCCAGGGGCCGTCTCCGCGCTCGAGCTGAGCATCGTCCTGGCCTTGCTGGTGGTCGGGATCAACGCCGTCACCGGGACGATGATCGCCTGGGTGCTCGTCCGCGACGACTTCCGCGGCCGTAGCGTCGTCAACGCGATCATCGACCTGCCCTTCGCGCTGCCGACGATCGTCGCCGGTCTCACGCTGATCGCCCTCTACGGTCCCAGATCGCCGGTCCACATCGACGTCTTCGGCACCCGCGTCGCCCTCGGACTGGCGCTGCTCTTCGTCACCCTGCCCTTCGTCGTCCGAACCGTGCAGCCCGTGCTGCTCGAACTCGACACCGAAATGGAAGAGGCGGCCCGCTCACTCGGCGCCAGCGAGACGACCGTCTTCCGGCGCATCGTCCTGCCCAACATCCTCCCGGGCATCCTCTCCGGCGTCGCGCTCAGCTTCGCGCGTGCAATCGGCGAAATCGGCGCCCTCGTGCTCATCGCCGGCAACCTCCAGGTGGCGTCGATGTTCATCTTCACGCACATCGAAAGCGGCGACCGCGCCGGAGCATCCGCGGTCGCCGTCGTCCTGCTCGCCATCTCCTTCGCCGTCCTACTCGTCGTCGGCACAATCCGCCACTTCGCCACGAGGTACGAGCGTGCCTAGCGCGACGCTTCGCCGCCTGTCCCTCCGCGGGTTCGCGCTGTTCTACCTAGCCGCGGTGCTGGTCGGGCCGGTGGTGATCGTCGTCTGGCGGACGTTCGACAACGGCATCGGGCACGTCTGGGACACGCTGAGCGACCCCAACGTCGTGCACGCGTTCGTGCTCACGGTCGAGATCGCCGCGATCGCCGTGCCGGTGAACACGGTCTTCGGGATCGTCGTCGGACTCGCCATCGTGCGGCGCGACTTCCCGCTCAAAGGCCTGCTGAACGCGTTCATCGACCTGCCGCTCGCGCTGTCGCCGGTTGTCGTCGGGCTGTCGCTGTTCCTGCTCTACGGGCGTGGCGGCTGGCTGGGCGACTGGTTCACCGCGCACGACATCCAGATCCTGTTCGCACTGCCCGGGATGGTGCTGGCGACGATCTTCGTCTCCCTCCCGTTCGTCGCGCGCGAGGTGATCCCGACGCTGCGCGAGATCGGCGACGAGCAGGAGCAGGCCGCGCGCACCCTCGGCGCGACGGGCTGGCAGACGTTCCGGCGGATCACGCTGCCGTCGATCCGG
>CAVZNV010000002.1:0-34588 GCA_963776735.1 uncultured Actinomycetes bacterium | reverse complement strand
TCGACGGGCTCACCGGCGTGTGGCTCCCGTCGCCGCCGAGGAAGATCGCGTCGATCGGCGTCCACATCTCGCGCTGGGTGACGACCCACGGCTACGCGCTCAACGTCGACCTCGACCCGGCGCCGTTCACGAGCTGGATCACGGCCTGCGGCCTCGAGGACGCGGCGTTCACGACCATGGCGCGCGAGCTCGGCCGGCCCTTGCCGGTCGACGAGCTGCGGCCCGCGGCGGCCGCGGCGCTCGAAGCGGTCTTCGACCTCGCGCTCGCTCCGGTCCCGGTCGATACGGTGGCGGCCTGATGGCGCCGACGACGCTGACGGTCGTCTCGAGCGGGCTCGAGGCCGAGGAGCTCTGCGGCCTCCTGCGTGTGAACGGGATCGACTGCACGTACCGACAGACCTCGGTGGCGAGTGGGATCACCGCGAGCACCGGGCTGGTCGGCCCGACGGAGGTCCTCTGACCATCCGACCTCGAGCGGGCGCAGGAGCTGCTCGCGGCCCCGCTCGAAGACGACGAAGGAACGTAGTCCGGCCTGTCGCGCCGCTAGACTCCCCGCGCATGGGCAGGCTCCTCACCGTCCTCGTCTCGGCCACACTGGCCTCGTCCGCGTACGCGATCCACCCGCTGGTCGCGTTCAAGACCGTGCTGCCGACGGTGAAGAAGGAGACGAAGGTGGCGATTCTGCTCCCGGCGACGTTGCCGACAGCGGGAAAGTCCCCGAAGCTCTACGCAACGGGTGCCGGGACCTCGAAGAGCTGGGCGCTCGTGCTCGCGGGCGCGAAGAACTGCGGCGGGGCCGACGCGTCTTCATCGCGTCGTTCCAGGGGCAACGGAGCGGGAAGCTGCCCGCCGGCATCAAGCACGTGCGTCTCTCGAACGGCGATGCCGCCGCCTACCAGCCGATCACCTGCGGAGCGTCCTGCGCCCCGGCGAGTTTCTGGTTCGTGCACAAGGGCGTCCTCTACGCCTGGCAGCTCAAGGACGCCCCCAAGAACGCGCTCGCCTCGTTCGAGCGGGCCGCCGCCTCGGCAATCGCCGCCGGCGCTCGCTGACCTAGACTGAGCCGCGTGGAGCGGTCACTTCCCGTCGCCGAACGACCTCGCCGGCCCGAGTGGATGAAGGTGCGCGCGCCGAGCGCCGACTCGCGCTACTACGACGTCCGCAAGCTGATCCACGGCGCGGGGCTGCACACGATCTGCGAGGAGGCCCGCTGCCCGAACATCGCCGAGTGCTGGGGTCGCGGTACCGCGACCTTCCAGATCCTCGGCGACACCTGCACGCGCGCCTGCCGGTACTGCTACGTCCACTCCGGCCGCCCCGACGGACCGCCCGACCCGCTCGAGCCGCTCCGCCTGGCCCAGACCGCGGCGCAGATGGGCCTCGAACACGTCGTCGTCACCTCGGTCGACCGCGACGATCTCGACCGACCGCGGCGCGGCGCACTACGCGGCGACGATCCGCGCACTGCGCGCGAAGGTGCCGAACGCGTCCGTCGAGGTGCTGACGCCCGACTTCCTCGACTGCGAGGAGCAGGCGCTCGCCACCGTGCTCGCCGAGCGGCCGGACGTCTTCAACCACAACATCGAGACCGTCCGCCGCCTGCACCCGAGCATGCGCGGCGCCAAGGCCTCCTACGACCGCGCGCTCTGGCTGTCCGCCGGGCCAAGGAAATCGCCGACTACTCCGTTCTGACGAAATCGGGGATCATCGCCGGCCTCGGCGAGACGAACGAGGAGATCGTCGAGACGATGCGCGACCTGCGGGAGAACGGCGTCGACGTGATCACGATCGGCCAGTACCTGCAGCCGTCCTCGAAGCACGCGGAGATCGACCGCTGGTGGCGCCCGGACGAGTTCCAGTGGCTCACCGAGCAAGGCGAGGCACTCGGCTTCGGCTCGGTGTTCGCGGGGCCGCTCGTGCGCTCGTCGTACCGCGCGGACGGCCCAAGACGCGGCGACTACGTAAACCGCCTGCAAAGCCCGGTTGTCCGACGCGGCAGACTCTCGCTACCCTCCACACATGAGCCGTCGATTCGTCGTGCTGGCTCTCGCCGCCGCCGCAGCGGCCACCGCAGGCAGTGCGCTGGCGAAGCCGCCCGGCGGTCGCAGCCGGATCGAGGATCGGTCCTGCCGGTGAACCCGTCTCTCTCGTCTTTGTGCCAACCCGGGTCGTATCCGCACCCAATCGCCGGGTGCAGCGCAGTTCAATCTCGTGCCCGTCCACAGCGAAGGCGCAGTTCGCCTGCAAGACGGTCGCGAGCGTGGGTAATGCCGACGCCGACACGCGCAAGCTCGAGCTCGTGCTGCCGAAGCGCTACTCGGCGCTGACGCTGGCCTGCAAGACGCCGACCGGCGTCGACGTGACCTGCCGCGTGTCCTCGCGGACCAGCACGAACGCCTCGGGACAGCGCGTCTCCGTGGTGAAGCTGCCGCAGGCGGCTTCCGTCCGAATCGGTTGCGCGACGGGCAAGAGCGCGTTCGCCTGCAGGATCAAGAATTGAACGGGGGAGGGTTTCCCCTCCCCCGTTCGCTCAACCAGCCCCCGTTTGCGGGCTAGTTCTTACAGGGGTTCTGCACGATGTTGCGGTAGTTCTCTTACCGGAAGCGAACCCCGGCCGACGGGCCGTTCAACGGGTAGTAGAACCCAGGCGCGGGCCGTACTCCGACGTCGAGGTACCGCCGAAGTTGTTGATCGACTGGAACTGGTTGCCGCCGCCCTCGGCCCACATGCACTGCCCGGTCCAGCCACTCGATAGCACGGTGGAGTAGATCGGGTAGAAGGCCTGCACGACGTTGCTCGCCGTGCTGTCGTCCGTCGACGGCGGCTTCTGGCACTGCGGGCCTGCAGTCAAGGTGCTGCAGGTGAACGGCGCGCCGCCGTATGGAGGAGCGCTGTTCTCGAGCGCGATCAGGTCGGTCTCGAATGCCACCCGCTGGTATTGGCCCGTGATCGGGCTCGCCCCGAAGTACGGCGACTTGAACTTGATCGGCGACGGCGTCATGTTCAGCGGCATCCCGGTTCCCGGCCAGGCATCTGAGGCATACGACGTCCCGTCGAAGCCCGTGTTCTGGCCGATGCAGCCCGAGATCGGCACCAGGAGCGAGAGTCCCGCCCCGACGCAGTTGTTGTCGTCCCCGTCCGTCGGCTCGGGAGCGCCGTCGAACCCGCCCTCGTTGCCGGTGCACGGCGCGTACGGATTGAAGAAGCTGCCGTTCGCGACCGGGCTGCAGAGCTCGAAGTGCCCGATCTCGTCCGAGTAGGCGACGTTGTAACTGTGCGCGGTCCACTGGAGCCGCGTGTGCTCGCTCGAGGACGCGTACATCGGGTGGAAGTTGTACGGCGCCGGGTTGCAGGTAGCGGCCGCCGGGTCGTAGGGAGCATGGGCGAACCCGTTCGCTCCGCTCGCGACCGCCGCACCGACCTGGCCCGTCGTGAGGTCGTTGACCTGGACCTTGAAACCGGCAGGCGTGTCGAACAGGTGCACCTGCAGGCGGTCACCGCCGTTCATGAACAGGTTGCTGGAGTTCGGGACGTAGGTGCCGACCGTCGCGTCCCACGGGTTGGCGGGGCCGTTGACGTTGTTGCCGCTCGTGCCCAGGGAGAGGTACTGGAAGTTGAACGGCTCGACGCCGGCGATCCCAGCACACGCCGGGTTGCTGAGCTGGAACGGGTTGTCCTGCTCGATGAAGCTGTCGATGTTCAGCGAGGCGCACCAGCGCGTCGGGTCACAGCTGATCGCATCGAACCAGGGAGCCCAGCCCGGCGGGTAGAACTGCATCTCCATGTACGCGCCGCCCGAGTGGTGACCCATGAAGTCAGGTGAGCTCGGGTTGTTTCCGTCCGCGATGTTCGAGTCCGAGTCGGGCGTGCAGGTCTGCTTGTAGTTCGGATACGAGGTGGTGTCGCACACCGCCATGCCGAACCAGAATGCCGGATGCAGCTCGAAGTCCCACGACGGCGAGCCGGCACCGGCCTGGCTCGGGAAGGTGGGCGCCTGCTTCGGAAGGGTCATCTGCCAGGTGACGTTGTTGCCCGAGCCTGCGGCGTTCGAGTAGAAGATTCGCGACGGCTCGTCGTGGCCGACGTAGGCGTTGTCGTCTCCCTGATAGCCAACGCCGCCGATGTTCACCTGCCCCGTCGGGTTGTCCGGGTCGACCGTCATGTCCGCGACATCCGTGCAGAGGTAGCTCTGCCCGGGCGTCGTGCACTTGAGGCCGAACGGCCGTTGGTTGTACGGCACGCCGTTAGACGCTTTCGAGCTCGCGCTCGATGCCGTGGCGAACACCGCCGCCGCCGCCAGGGCGACGAGCAGCGTTACACCAATTCCAAGTCGTTTCATCCCATCTCCTTTGCCCTCCGGCGGACCGGGTGTCGAGGTTCGAAGGCTTTCTACGTGTCTAGCCGGACGGTGTCAAGGTGCCTATTCCACGAGCGAGGCGCCGATCCTCGCGCCGGGCGTCATCCCCGGCGGGCAGGCAAACAGAGCGCTCCCGGTGTGCACGAGGTACTCGCCGAGTCGGTCGCGAGCGGACAGGCGGCGCTGGATCGTCACGAACTGCCGACGCGGGTCGCGCTGGAACGCGACGAAGAACAGCCCGGCGTCGAGATTCCCCTGTGTATCGAGGCCGTCCGCGTAGTTGTAGCCGCGGCGAAGGATGCGCTCGTCCTCGCTCGCGGTCCCGGTTCTCGGGTTCGCGAGCCGGATGTGCGAGCGCGGGTCGAGCCGTGCCACGACGACCGTGTCCCGCTCGTGGACCCCGCCGATCGGCGCCCCGCTCTGCTTCTCGCGCCCGACTGCGCGTTGCTGCTCCGTGAGCTGCTCGGCGTCCCACTTCTCGATGTGGATGCGGATGCGCCGCGTCACGAGATAGGTGCCGCCCGGCATCCATGCGGGCGACTCGGGCCCGGCCCATACGTTTCGCGCCATGCGGGCCGCGTCGCGCGTGTCGAGATTGGCCGTGCCGTCGTGGAAGCCCATGAGGTTCCTCGACGTGCCACCCGCGGGCGGGCGATGCAGGAAGCCGCGCTGCAACCAGACGACCTCGGCTCGACCGGCGGCGATTCGCGCCAGGTTCCGCACCGCGTGGAGGGCGATCTGCGGGTCGTCCGCGCAGGCCTGGATGAAAGGTCGCCGCCGGTGCGTCCGATCTCGAGCGCGTCGCCACGGAACGCGGGAAGCGGCGCGAGCTGGTCAGGCAACTCGTCGGCCAGCCCGTAGCGGCCGTCGAACAGCGTTGGGCCGAAGCCGAATGTCAGCGTGAGGCGCGAGGCCGGAATCCCGGCCGCCTCGCCGGTGTCGGACATCACGCCCGGCGCCGAAGTGCCGGGCAGTCCGACGCCGCGAGTCAGGTCGCCGGAGGCATTCGTCCACGCGCTGAGCAGTACGGCGAGCTCGCTGCGCGTCGGAGCGAGCGACCGAAACGACGCGAAGACCAGGTTCGACTGCTGCGGCGTCGTGATCCCGGCCTGGTGCTCGCCGAAGAACGGAACCGTCGCAGCGCCCGTCTGCTGGACCGCCGTCGCGGCCTTTCCGGTCGCGGTCCGCGTCACACCGAGCAGCGCAGCCGCTCCGCCCGCGGCAAGCAGCCGCCGGCGGCTGAGGCGAGCCGTCTTCCCGCCGTCCGTCACGGCTCGCGATCTTAGCGTGCGAGCCTGGGCGCTACTTGCTGTGAGGCTTCGCCATGGCGTGGTAGTCGAGCGACTCGTCGAGCACGCTCTCCTCCACGCCGACCTCGCGGGCGACCTCGCGGATCGAGCGGCCCGACGCGGCAGCCTCCTTCACGATCTCGGTCGCCTTGTCGTACCCGATATACGGGTTGAGCGCCGTCGCGGCGGAGAGCGTCAGCTCGGCGTAGTGCTCGCACTGCTCACGGTTCGCCTCGAGCCCGTCGACGCACTTCTCAGCGAAGAGCCGGGCGGCGCTCGCGAGCAGCTTGATCGAGTCGAGCAGGTTCCGCGCCATGAGCGGGATGAAGACGTTGAGCTCGAAATGGCCCTGGAGGCCGCCGACCGTGATCGCCTGGTCGTTCCCGATCACCTGTGCGGCGACCTGCGTGACGACCTCGGGGATGACCGGGTTGACCTTGCCCGGCATGATCGAGCTGCCCTTCTGGAGCTCCGGCAGCCGCAATTCGGCGAGGCCGGCGCGCGGGCCCGAGCCCATCAGGCGCAGGTCGTTCGCGATCTTCGTCAGCGAGACGGCGACGACCTTGAGCGCGCCGGACGCCTCGACGAGGCCGTCGCGCGCCGCGGTGGCCTCGAACGGGTCGGCCGGCGGCGAGATCTCGAGCCCGGTCTCCTCGTGCAGCAGCGCTCGCACGCGCGCGGCGAACTCGGGATGCGTGTTCAGCCCGCTGCCGACGGCGGTGCCGCCGAGCGGGACCTGGCCGAGCCGCGGCAGTGCGTCCTTCACGCGAGCGATCCCCTGGCGCACCTGCGTCGCATAGCCGCCGAACTCCTGGCCGAGCGTGACCGGCACCGCGTCCATCAGATGCGTGCGCCCCGACTTGACGATGTCGTCGAACTCCTTCGCCTTTGCCTCCAGCGCCAGGGCGAGCTGCTCGAGCGCGGGCAGGAGGTCGTTCGTGATCTCCCCGAGCGCGGCGAGGTGGACGGCCGATGGGAACACGTCGTTCGAGGACTGGCCGAGGTTGACGTCGTCGTTCGCGTGCACGTCCTCGCCGGCGAGCGTCGCGATCACCTCGTTCGCGTTCATGTTCGACGACGTGCCCGAGCCGGTCTGGAAGACGTCGATCGGGAACTGGTCGTCGAGCTCTCCGGCCGCGATGCGGTCGCCCGCGGCCGCGATGCGTGACGCCTTGTCGGCGTCGAGCAATCCGAGATCGGCGTTCGCGCGTGCGGCGGCAGCCTTGATCCGGCCGAGCCAGCGGGCGACGGGAGCGGGGATCGGCTCACCGGAGACCGGGAAGTTGGCGACCGCCTTCCGGGTCTCGCCGCCCCAAAGCTCCTCGCGCGGCTCGGTCGTGGCCATGGGCTGAGTCTAGCCCTGCGCCGAACCCGCGCAGGTCGGTTACCGGATCGCCACCGGACCGTCACCACCAGGGCTGTTCTCGGCCCGACGGCCGGTATTGAATCCTGGGAGATGGCCCGCCTCGTTCCGCCGGCGCGCATCGGCGCGCTGCTGACGCTGCACTCACGGCCGGCGCTGCGACGAATCCAGACGGCATGGGCGGGGTCGTTTGCGGGCGAGGCGATCGCGGCCGTGGCCTTCGGAGTGCTCGCCTACCGCTCCGCGGGCGCGACCGGCGTCGCGTTCCTCGTCGCCGTCCAGCTCCTGCCGACCGCGGTGCTGGCGCCGGTGCTGGTCGCGCTCGCCTCACGCATGCGACGGGAGCGGCTCGCGCTGGTGGTCGACGCTGCGCGCGCCCTGATCGCCGCCGTCGCGGCCGGGCTGAGCTCCGCCGGCGCACCACGGGAGGCGCTGTTCGCGCTCGCGGCGGCGCTGACGATCGCGACGGCGGTCTCGAACCCACCGCGCCGCGCGCTGCTTCCCCTGCTCGTCCGCGAGCCCGGCGAGTTGACCGCGGCGGGTGTGGTGATCGGGCTCGTCCAGGCGGTCGCCCAGACCGCCGGACCGCTGCTCGCGGCCGTGCTCTTCAGCATCTCCGGCGCGACTGCGGCGCTGATCGCCTCCGCCGTCTGCTTCGCGGGCGCAGCCGTTGCCGAGGCGCGGCTCCCGAACACGAGCGACGTCGCCCACCGGCCGGTGCGCGAGCGGCAGCGGGTCCTCGAGGAGGCCGCGCGAATCCTCGCCCGAGGCTTCCGCGCCGTCCGGTCCGACCCCGAGCTTCGCCTCGTGACCGAGCTCTTCGCGGCGAAGAACCTCGGCCGAGGCGCGTTGAACGTGCTGATCGTGGTCGTCCCGCTCGCGCTGCTCGGCCTCGGAAGCGCGAGCGTCGGCTGGTTGACGGCGGTCCTCGGCGTCGGAGGTGTGCTCGGCGGTCTCGCAGCAACGACGCTCGTGGGGCGGCGCCGGATGATCCCGGCAATGGCAGCCGGCCTGGCGTTGTGGGGACTGCCCCTGATCGCGATCGGCGGGCTCCCGTACCTCGCAGCGGCGATCGTCGGTCTGCTCGTCCTCGGCACCGGCAACACGATCACCGACGTCGCCGGCTACGCCTTGATCGGCCGTTCGGCGCGCGACGACCTGATCGGAGCGGTCTACAGCGTGCACGAGGCGGTCCGCGCGGTTGCGATCGTCATCGGCTCTGTGGCGACGGCTGCGATCGTCGAGCTGGCGGGAACGAGAGAGGCGCTCGTCGCCGCCGGTGCCGGGCTCGTCGTGGCGGCCGCGCTCGGCGAGCTCCTCCGCGGTCGCGAGCACTCCCGCGAGCCGCGACCCGAGTACCTGCAACTGATCCGCGCCAATCCGCTCTTCGGCTGGCTCCCGCCGATCGCCGCTGCACGGCTCGCGTCCCGGCTCGAGCCCTTCGAGCTCGGGGCCGGCGTGACGCTCCTGCGCGAGGGCGATCCGGGCGACCGCGCCTATCTGCTGGAGGCGGGCGAGCTCGTCGCCGAACAGGGCGGCCGCGAGATCGGCCGTGTCCGTCCCGGTGCCGTCGTCGGCGAGATCGCGCTCCTCCGCGCCGCGCCGCGCATGGCCACCGTCCGAGCCGTCACCGACAGCCGGCTGCTGACGATCGAACGTGACGAGTTCATCGCCGCAGTGACCGGCAACGCCGGCGCACGCGACGAGGCCGAGCGCCTCGTGCAAGGGCGGCTCTCCGAGGCGAAATCCGCGGCAGCATCGAGCGCCTGACCGACCTTGCAACACTGTGTTGCAAGGAAAGACAGGTGATGGCTACGTGCTGCGTGCGGCTTCGAGCAGGTCGTTCCAGCGGGACAGCTTCACGCGCGGGCGGCCGTGCGGGGCGCCGCGCTCCGTCTCCAGCTTGTCGATCAGCTCCCAGCCCGGGTACATGACGACCTCGACGCCGCGCTCCGCGAGTAGAGCGTCGACCGCTTCCGCCGTCGCCTCGGGCGCGCGCGGCAGCGCCCCGGAGCGCGCGTCCTCGAGCAGCAGTTCGACCGTCTCGGCCGCGTCCTTCTTGTTCGTGCCGATGACGCCGGTCGGGCCGCGCTTGATCCACCCCGCGCAGTAGACGCCGGTGCAGCCGGTGACGCGACCGCTTTCGTTCGCGATCGTTGCCCGGCCCTCGTCGAACGGCACCCCGGCGAGCGGCACGCCGCGGTAGCCGACGCTGCGGAAGACGACGCTGCACGGGATCACCTCACGGTGCTCGGTCGGAACGGCCTTGACGCTGCCACGTCCATCCGGGACGAGCTCGTTGTGGACGACCTCGATCGCCTCGACGCGGTCGTCGCCGAGGATCGCGACCGGAGAGACGCGGAAGCGGAGCCGGAGCGTGCGCGGCTTGCCGGCCGGTTCGCGTGTCGCGAACTCCCGCAGCACGTCCATGTTCCGGCGCCGGATCGGGGTGCCGGCCTCGAGCTCCGCCTCGCTCGCGGGATCGAGCTCGAGCTCGGCCGGGTCGACGACGACGTCGGTGCCGGCCAGCTCGCCGAGCTCGATCAGCTCGGGCGTCGTGAACGCGCCCTGAACCGGTCCGCGCCGACCGAGCATGAGGATCTCGCGGAAGCCCGAGCCGGCGATGGCGGCGATCGCCTCGTCGGTCGTGTCCGTCGGCGCCAGCTCCTCCGCGGTCAGCGCAAGCATCCGGGCGACATCGACGGCGACGTTCCCGTTTCCGATCACGACGGCTCGCTCGCCGGAGAGGTCGAACGGCAGGTCCTGGAAGTCGGGGTGCGCGTTGTACCAGGCGACGAAAGCGGTAGCCGGCCACGAGCCGGGGAGATCCTCGCCCGGAATGCCGAGGTGGCGGTCGGTCTGGGCACCGACGGCGTAGACGACCGCGTCGTAGAGCCGCGCGAGGTCGTCAGGCGTCAGGTCGCGGCCGAGCTCGACGTTGCCGAGAAAGCGGAATCCGGGCCGGGCCGCAATCTTCTCGAAGGCCCGCGAGACGTCCTTTATCTTCGGATGGTCGGGTGCGACGCCGAGCCGTACGAGTCCCCACGGCGTGGGCAGACGCTCGATCAGGTCGACCTCGACGCGGGGATCCTCGGAGGCGAGCAGCGCACCGGCTGCGTAGAACCCGGCCGGCCCCGAGCCGACGACGGCGACCCGGAAAGGCCGATCGGTCATACCCGCTCCCGGCGTCGGCAAAGCCGCCGCCTCCGCTCATTGGTGAGCTCCGTCGAGCCTACGCTCACACTCCGATCCTAAGCAGCAGTGAGGATGCAGGCGTCGTGCGACGAGCGGGCGACGTTCACCGAGCGCACGACGCGACCGCGCTCGTCCGCGATCGTCACGTCGCCGTGCCCGAGCGCGGCGGTCACGATCCAGCCGAAGTCGGCCTGCACGTTGTACGAGCCCACGGGCACGCTCGTGCGAGAGAGCGAGCGGCCGTCGGCGCGGTAGACGCGCAGCGTGCCGCTCCAGCCGCTGGTGACGAACGCAAGCCCGCGCGCGAACGTGACGTGCTGCGGCGCGAAGTCGCCGTACGTCCGGCGAAGGAGGTGACCCGCCGTGTCGTAGACGGCGAGCTGGAACGTGTCCCCGGCGCTGACCCAGACGTGGTGCCCGTCGGGCGCGAAGCCCACGTCGTGGGCGAGGAACGGCGGCCGGAAGCGGCGCACGAGCCGAGGCCGCACGCGGTCGGACACGTCCACGACGGCGATCTCCTCGGCCTTGCTGCCGAGCGCGATCCAGAGTGTGCGACCCGCAACGTCGATCGTGATGTGACGCGCCCGCGGACCCACGCTCTCGCGCGCGAGCACGCGTCCGGTCCGCAGGTCGAGGACGGCAACGTCGCCGCGACCGGCGTCGGTGACGTACGCGTGCCGGCCGTCGGGATGGCCGATCGTGTACCGCGGCTCGTCGAACCCGCGCAGGACGTGCGCCACCCGGAGCGTCTGTCCGTCGACGACCGTGACGGCGCCGATGTCGGAGTGCGCGACGACGGCCGCCGTCCCGACGCGCTGGATGCTGCGCGGGTAGGCGAGCGTCGGGATGTGCCGCAGCACGCGTCCGCTCGGGATCGCGACCGCGACGAGCCGCGACTCGAGGTCGGCCGTGACGAGCGCGACGTGCATGAGCGGAGACGCGAGCCGCATCCGCGGCGCGAGCAGCAACCCTGACGCGCCGAGCAGGAACTGGCGTCGGTCCACGCGAGCGATACGCGCGCCGGGCGCGTTCAGGTCCCGGTCAGGCCGCGACGGGCGCGACGTCCGGGTTCCGCCAGGCGCGGTGTGCGATCAGCCCGGAGAGCCCGAAGAGCAACAGAGCGTTCAGCGGGTGGAGGAAGCCGAGGCCCGGAACGGACGTGCCGAGAAGGGCGAGGAACATCTGGACCACACCGGCGATCGCGAGGGCGAGCGGCAGCCAGATCGCGGGCCGGCCAAGCCGCGCGGCGAGTCCGACCAGGAGCAGGAGGATCATCGCGACGATGACGACCGTGCCGATGAGCCCGTGCGCTGTCCAGGCGTCGTCCCAGGGCTTGTGCAGCAGCTTGTCGCCCTTGTCCTGCAGCTTGTTTGCCGCGTAGAACGCGCCATAACCTGCCGCACCGATCTGAGCGACCACGCCTACGAAGATGATCGCTGCCAGGTACTTGTAGATCGCTCGGAGCGCGTTCACCGCGCGCGGGACTCTACTTCAAGCGTCGGCCGCTAGTGCGAGCAGCCGGAGCCGCAGCCGGCGGCGCCGTCCTCCGGAGCCTCGCCCTCGGCCACCTGGAAGGAGTGGCCGCAGCCGCACGCCGAGGTGGCGTTCGGGTTCGAGATCTTGAAGCCCGACTCCTGGATCGTCTCGAGGTAGTCGATCTGGGCGCCCCGCAGGTAGGGAGCGCTGAACGGGTCGACGACGACGGTGACCCCGTGGGTCTCGAGCTCGTAGTCGCCCTCCTGCGCACCCTGGTCGAAGCCGAGCGCGTACTCGAAGCCCGAGCAACCGCCGCCCTGGACGGCGACGCGGAGCACGCCGGACTCGCCTTCGGGCTCCTCGGCCAGGAGGCCCTTGATCTTCGCCGCCGCGCTCTCGGTGAGCACGATCAGCTCGTCGGTGCGCTCGGCGATCTCCACGGGGGCATCGTACCAGCCGCCTCCGAGGTCGCGGCCCTGCCCGATCGGGCCAACTTGTAACAGCCGCTGCACGCACGGTTGCAGGGTTTTCTACCAGCTTCGTTACACGCGCTTGGGTCCTGGTAGGTTCCGCACGTCGGAGACACGGGGAGAGGGTCCAGAGATGCTCGACAAGTGGCTGCCGTTCTTGATCTACGGGCTCATGGCAGCAGCCATCCCCGCGTCGATGGTCGTCATGTCCTTCGTGTTCTCGCAGCGCCCGAAGGCAAAGACGCGCGCCCGCCTCGTCCCCTTCGAGTCCGGCGTGTCGGAAGGTCCGCCGAAGCAGCAGCGGTTCACGATCAGCTTCTACCTGACGGCGATGCTCTTCATCGTCTTCGACATCGAGATCGTCTTCCTCTACCCGCTCGCCGTCATCCTCCACGAGCTCGCGTGGTTCGGGTTCGTCGAACTGCTGTTCTTCGTCGCGATCCTCGCGCTCGGCTACGTCTACATCTGGCGGAAGGGAGCGCTGGAGTGGCAGTAGAGAAGCCGCTCGCCGACCTCGGCCTGCGCTCGGAGCGCGTGCTCTGGAAGGGCAAGGGGCCGGGCGTGTTCGAGCAGGAGATCGCCGACCTCGAGCAGCGGGTCGGCCTGACGACGCTCGAGCGCGCCGTTGCCTGGTCGCAGACGAAGTCGATGTGGCCCGACACGTTCGGGCTCGCGTGCTGCGCGATCGAGATGATGTCGATCGTCTCGTCGCGCTACGACATCGCCCGCTTCGGAATGGAGGCGTTCCGCGCCTCGCCGCGACAGGCCGACCTGCTGATCGTCTCCGGCCGCGTCGTCCACAAGATGGCGGGACCGCTGCGGCAGATCTACGACCAGATGCTCGAGCCGAAGTGGGTCATCGCCATGGGCGCATGCGCGTCCTCCGGCGGCATGTTCAACAACTACACGACCCTCCAGGGCGTGGACAAGGTCGTCCCGGTCGACATCCACGTGCCCGGCTGCCCTCCGCGGCCCGAGGCGCTGATGGAAGGCATCATCCGCCTGCACGAGAAGGTGCTCGCGGGCGTGCCGCCGGCGTACGAGATCCGCGGAGTCGCGGAGTGAGCTTCGCCGGCGTCCCGGGTCTGGTCGAGGAGAAGGTCGACCGCGGCGAGACGACGCTGGTCGTCGATCCCGCGCGGCTCGTCGAAGCCTGCACGCACCTGCGCGACGCCGAAGGTTTCTGCTTCCTTTCCGACCTGTCCTCCGTGGACTACCTGGGCTGGGGCGAGGAGCCCGTCGCCGGCTACTGGGGCGCCTCCGCGGGCGGGAGTGGAGCCGGCCGTGACCTGAACCGGCCCGGAACCTGGGGCCTCAGCCGTGTCCCCGCGAAGAAGCCCAAGCGCTTCGCCGTCAACTACCACCTGCTCTGCGTGCAGTCCGCCGCACGAGAGGCGCTCCGGGTCCGCGTGCAAGTGTGGGTCGACGAGGACGAGACGGTGCCGACCGTCGTCCCGATCTGGCCGACCGCCGACTGGCAAGAGCGCGAGGTCTGGGACATGATGGGCATCCGCTTCTCCGGGCACCCGAACCACCAGCGGATCCTCATGGACGACGACTGGGAAGGGCACCCGCTGCGCAAGGACTATCCGATCGGCGGCGAGCCGGTGCGGTTCTCGGGCGAGGAATAAGGCATGGCGATCGCTCCCGAACGTCCGAAGATCTACGAGGGCTCGCGCATCCCGCAGCCGATTCCCTCGGTGCTGCTCGTGCCCGAGGAGCTGCGGAAGACCGACGACATCCTCGAGGTCAACTTCGGGCCGAACCACCCTTCCACGCACGGTGTGCTGCGGCTCGTGGTCGAGCTCGACGGCGAGACCGTCGTGGGGCTGCGCGCGGTCGTCGGCTACCTGCACACCGGTTTCGAGAAGTCGATGGAGTCGAAGACCTGGTGGAAGGCGATCCCGTTCGCGCCGCGGATGGATTACCTCTCCTTCCAGGCCAACGAGCTCGCGTTCGTGATGGCGATCGAGAAGCTGCTCGGCATCGAGGTGCCGCCGAAGGCCGTCTGGATGCGGATGCTGCTCGCCGAGCTGAACCGTGTGCACTCGCACCTCGTCTGGCTCGGCACCTCGGCGCTGGAGCTGGGGGCGATCTCGCCGTTCTGGTACACGTTCCGCGAGCGCGACCGGATCCTCGACCTGTTCGAGATGGTCGGCGGCGTGCGGATGCACACGCGGTACTTCCAGGTCGGCGGCCTCGCCGAGGACATCCCGCGCGGCTTCTTCGACGAGTGCCGCAAGTTCGTCGAGATCATGCCGGGCGCGGTCGACCAGTACGAGCAGCTGCTCGACCAGAACGAGATCTGGCTCAAGCGGACGAAGAAGGTCGGCCTCCTGTCCGCCGCCGACGCGATCGCGCTGGGCCAGTCCGGCCCGGTGCTGCGCGGCTCCGGCGTCGACTGGGACCTGCGCAAAGTGGAGCCGTACCTCGCCTACGACCAGGTCGACTTCGACGTCCCGGTGAAGTTCAACGGCGACGTCTGGGATCGCTACAAGGTCCACATGGACGAGATGCGGGAGTCCACCCGCATCGTCGACCAGGCGCTCGAGGGCATGCCCGGCGGGGCGTGGATCACGGACGACCGCAAGGTCGTGCTGCCGCCGCGCGAGGAGCTGCACACCTCGATGGAGACGCTGATCCACCACTTCAAGCTCGTCACCGAGGGCTTCCGCGTGCCCGAGGGCGAGGTGTACCTCGCCATCGAGTCGCCGCGCGGCGAGTTCGGCTGCTACCTCTGCTCGGACGGCGGGTCGAAGCCGTGGCGCGTGCGCTTCCGGGCGCCGAGCTTCATCGCGCTGCAGGCAACGGCAACCCTGATGCACCACTCGCTGATCGCGGACATGATCGCCGCGGTCGGTTCGCTCGACACCGTGATGGGGGAGTGCGACAGGTGAGCACGTTCGCCGACGAGGTTCGCGAGATCGCCGCGCGCTACCCCGACTCGCGCTCGGCCGTGCTGCCGGCGCTACGGATCGCGCAGGAGCGCCACGACGGCTGGCTGCCGCCGGAGGCGTTCGTCGAGGTGGCCGACGCGCTCGAGCTGACGCCCGCGTACTGCGAGGCGGTCGCGTCCTTCTACGACATGTACCACCTGGCCCCGGTCGGAAAGCACCTGGTCGAGGTCTGCACCAACCTCTCGTGCGCGCTCGCGAAGGCGCAGGACGTCGTCGAGGCGTTCGAGTCCGAGCTCGGCTGTCGCGCCGGCGAGACGACGGAGGACGGCGAGATCACGTTCCGCGTCGTCGAGTGCCTGGGCGGCTGCGGCTACGCGCCGGTGGTTGCAGTAGACCATCGATATCGCCACGACGTGAAGCCCGACGACGTCCAGGCGATCGTGGAGGAGATCCGTGCCGGCGCTTGAGGTCCTCCTGGCGGGCACGGAGGACCGTGACCTGACGAAGCTCTCCGAGTACGAGGCGATCGGCGGCTACGCGCAGGTGCCGAAGGCGCGCGCGATGACCCCGGAGGCGCTGATCGACGAGCTGATGGCGTCGAACTTGCGCGGCCGCGGCGGCGCCGGCTTCCCGATGGGCCGCAAGGCGTCACTGATCGACCGCAAGAGCCCGAAGCCGAAGTACCTCGTCGTCAACGCGGACGAGTCCGAACCGGGCGCCTTCAAGGACCGCCAGGTGATGGCCACGGTGCCGCACCGGCTGATCGAGGGCTGCCTGATCTCCGCACACGCGATCGAGTCGACGCACGTCTTCATCTACATCCGCGGCGAGTACCTGACGGAGTACGAGATCCTCGCCGCTGCGGTCGAGGAGGCGCGCGCGGCCGGGCTCTTCGGCGACGTCGACATCGTGGTGCACCGCGGCGCCGGTGCGTACATCTGCGGCGAGGAGACAGCGCTGCTCGACTCGCTCGAAGGCCGGCGCGGGCAGCCGCGGCCGAGGCCGCCGTTCCCGCCGGTACAGGGCCTCTACGGCGCGCCGACGCAGATCAACAACGTGTGCACGATCGCGAGCGTCCCGTCGATCATCGAGATGGGCGCGGCCGAGTGGGCGAAGATCGGTCCCGAGACGTCGCCGGGCACGGCGATCTTCTCGATCTCGGGCAACATCGAGCGCCCCGGCAACTACGAGCTCGTGCTCGGGACGACGATGCGCGAGCTGATCTACGACGTCGCCGGCGGCATCCCGGACGGGCGCGAGCTGAAGGGGATCATCCCGGGCGGCTCGTCGGTGCCGATCCTGACGCCCGACCAGATCGACACGCCGCTCGACTACGACTCGATCGGCGCCGCTGGGTCGTTCTTCGGGTCGGCCTCGCTGATCATCGTCGACGACCGCTGCTGCATGGTGCAGCTCGCGCTGCGGGCCGCGAAGTTCTACATGCACGAGTCGTGCGGCAAGTGCACGCCGTGCCGCGAGGGCACGCGCTGGCAGGTGCAACTGCTCGAGAAGATCGAGGCGGGCGACGCGACCGACGGCGACCTGGAGCTGCTCGCGTCGGTCGGCTCGCGGATCCTCGGCAAGTCGCTCTGCGCGCTCGGCGACTTCGCCGTCTACCCGGTGTCGAGCTACATGAAGAAGTTCCCGGACGAGTTCCGCGCCCATGTCGAGCGCGGCAGCTGCCCGTTCGGCGGCTCCTCGTCGATCGAGGGCATCCTCGCGCCCAGCGACCAGCACACGCACCACCCCGTCGCCGAGGTCCCCGCGTGACAAACCGCCGGTTCCAGGACTTTGCAACACAGTGTTACTTGGCCGGAGGAGTTCGGGCTCGAGCCGTTTGCTCGGTTCCCGGCACCTCGCCCGACTTTGCAACACAGTGTTGCAAGGCCCGAAAGGCGCACGGATGAGCGCTGCGGTCGAGCTGGTCACGCTGACGATCGACGACGTCGAGGTGTCCGTGCCGAAGGGCACCGGGCTGGTCGAGGCGGCGGCGATCGCCGGGATCGAGATTCCCGTCTTCTGCTACGAGCCGAGACTCGGGCCGCCGGTCGGCGCCTGCCGCATGTGCCTTTGTGAGGTGCAGCCCGGGCCGCCGAAGCCGCAGGCCGCCTGCACGCTGACGGCCGCCGAGGGCATGGTCGTGAAGACGGCGGCGACGTCGGAGATCGCGGCCGAAGGCCAGAACGCGACGCTCGAGTTCATCCTCGTCAACCACCCGCTCGACTGTCCGGTCTGCGACAAGGGCGGCGAGTGCCCGCTCCAGGACCTGACGTTCCGCTACGGGCCCGGCTCGACGCGGATGACGTTCGACAAGCGGACGATGGACAAGCCGATCCCGATCTCACCGACGATCGCGCTCGACCGCGAGCGCTGCATCCTCTGCTACCGCTGCACGCGCTTCTCCGAGAGCGTGTCCGAGGACGGGCAGCTCGTGGCGCGGAACCGCGGCGCGTCGTCGGTGATCGCGACGTTCGAGGACCTGCCGTACCGGGCGCCGTTCTCCGGCAACGTGATCGAGCTCTGCCCCGTCGGCGCACTGACGTCGACGCCGTACCGGTTCGAAGGCCGGCCGTGGGAGATCCAGAACGTGCCGACGGTCTGCGGGCTCTGCCCGGTCGGCTGCAACATCTCGGCGACGACGCGCGAGGGCAAGGTCAAGCGCATCCTGTCGCGGAACCACCCGCAGGTGGACGAGGGCTGGCTCTGCGACAAGGGCCGCTTCGCCTTCCCGTCGCTTCGCGCCGAGGACCGCGTCTCGTCGCCGCTTCGCCGGACGGGCGGCCGGCGCTTCGCCGAGATCTCGTGGGACGAGGTGCTGGACGAGCTCGAGCGGCTCGCGAAGGCTGCCGGTAACCGCGTCGTGCTCGCGTTCTCGGGCGACGAGACGGTCGAGGTCGCGTACTCGCTCTCGAAGCTCGTCCGGCAGGGCTTCGGCTCGAACACCGTCGTGCTGCCGGAGCGTTCGACCGCAGCGCTCGACCCGTTCCGCGCGCCGCTCTCGGCGCTCCTCGACGCCGAGACGATCGTCGTCGTCGGCGACGACCCGGTCGTCGAGCGCGCGCCCGTCGTCGACCTCTGGATCCGCGCGGCGCGCCGCAAGGGCGCGAAGGTCGTCACCGTCGGCCCGACGGGCCAGATTCAGACCGCGCCCGGCGACTACTCGGACGTTCAGGCCAGGCTCGACCTCGGCGACGCCCGGCCGGATCGCACTCGTCTGGACGGGCGGCGGCTCCGAGCAGGCCGCCGCGCTCGGCCAGGCGCTGTCCGCGGAAGCCGTCTACTACCTGCCCGCGACGCCGAACGGCCGGGCGGTCGACGACGCGTGGGCGGCGGCAGGCGACGGCGAGCCGCCGAGGCTGGAACGGATCGGGCTGCTGCTCGTGTCCGGTGACGACGCCGCGCGCGAGCCGCGAATCCACGAGCTCGCGGCGCGGGCCGACGCCGTGGTCGGGATCGGCATGTTCGCCGACGAGCTGCGCGCGCTCGCTGACCTCGTCCTCCCGGCGACGAGCTACCTCGAGCGCGACGGGACGATGGTCAACCTCGAGGGCCGCGTCCAGCGGCTGCGCCGCGCAGTCATCCCACCCTGCCCGGACGAGCTGGCCTGGATTGCCAAGCTCGCCGGCCGGTTCGGCGTGAAGCTCGCGCCGGACGCGCTGGGCGTGTTCGCGGAGCTCTCACCGAAGCTGTTCGGCGGCGTCACGTTCGTCCAGGTCGGCGAGCAGGCGCCGCTGCCGTCCTCGGCGGAGCGCCCGACCGATCCGATCGAGGCGCCTGCGGCTCCGAAGCGCACGCCCGCGGGAGGCGGACCGCTCCGCCTGCTCCGCTACCGCGCGCTCTTCTCGGGCCCTGCCGTCGAGCGCGTGCACGAGCTCGAGCTTCCAGCGCCCGGACCTCGCGGTCGAGCTGTCCGCCGAGGACGCGTCCGTCCGCGGCATCGAGAACGGCGACGTCGTCCGCGTCAGCTCGAACGGCACGTCGGTCGAGTTGCGCGCGCGCGTGAACCGCCGTCTCGTCCGCGGCGCCGTCCGCGCAGCCGCCGAGCACGTCCAGCCGCTCGAGCAGGGCGTCGAGGTGACGAAGCTGTGATCCTCGCCGAGACCTGGTGGATCGGGCTGATCGAGGCGATCGTCGTCATCAACCTCGTCCTGGTCACGTTCGCGTACACGACGCTGATCGAGCGCAAGCTGCTCGGCCGCATGCAGCTCCGCTACGGCCCGAACCGCGCCGGCCCGTTCGGTCTCCTGCAGCCGATCGCCGACCTGGTCAAGCTCGTCCGCAAGGAGGCGTTCTTCCCCGGAAAGGTCGAGGCGATCCCGTACATCGTCGCACCGGCGTTCTCCGCCTTCGCCGCGCTCCTCACCTTCGGCGTGATCCCGTTCGGCGAGGGCTGGACCGTCCACGGCTACCAGATCAACGGCGTGATCGCGGACGTGCCGATCGGGCTGATCCTCTTCTTCGCGATCGGCTCGGTGGGCGTCTACGGGTTCATCGTCGGCGGCTGGGCGTCCGACTCGAAGTACTCGCTGCTGGGCTCGATGCGCACCTGCGCCCAGCTCGTGTCCTACGAGGTGTCGCTCTCCCTCTCGGTCCTCGGCGTGGTTCTCCTCGGCCAGTCGCTGAACCTCTCGGACATCGTGCACAAGCAGATCGACTCCGAGTGGTACGTGGCGCCGCAGTTCGTCGGCTTCCTCGTCTTCTTCCTCGCCGCCGTGGCCGAGACGGCCAGGGCCCCGTTCGACCTGCCCGAGGCGGACAGCGAGCTCGTCGCCGGCTACCACACCGAGTACTCAGGCATGCGCTGGGGCCTGTTCCAGATGGCGGAGTACGTGAACATGATCACGCTCTCCGCGCTGGGAGTGACGCTCTACTTCGGCGGCTGGGAAGGGCCGTGGGCGCCGCTCGGGCCGCTCTGGTTCTTCATCAAGCTCGCGATCGCGATCGGGCTCTTCATCTGGATCCGCGCAACGGTTCCGCGGCTGCGCTACGACCAGCTGATGCGCTTCGGCTGGAAGGTGCTGCTGCCGATCGCGACGCTGAACGCCCTGATCACCGCCCTCGTCGTGGCCTGGACGAGCTGAGATGCCGCAGCCCGTCGACACGCTGAAAGGCTTCGCCGTCACATTCCGGCAGTTGTTCAACAAGCCGATCACGGTGCAGTACCCCGAGTACGTACGCCCGGTGTACCCGCGCTTCCGCGGGCGCCACCGGCTGCACCGGCACGAGAACGGGCTTGAGAAGTGCGTCGGCTGCTCGCTCTGCGCCGCCGCCTGCCCGGCCGACTGCATCCGGGTCGTGGCCGCCGAGAACACGGCCGACAACCGCGTCTCGCCCGGCGAGCGCTACGCACGCATCTACGAGATCAACATGAGCCGCTGCATCTTCTGCGGCTACTGCGAGCTCGCGTGCCCGTTCGACGCCATCACGCTCGGCAACGAGTTCGAGATCTCCGAGTACTCGCGCGACGACCTGATCTACACGAAGGACATGCTGCTCGCCGCGCCGATCAAGACCGTGCCCGTCGCGGACCCGGACGAGTACGACACCCCGATCCCCTACTACCAGCTCCACTCGTGAGCCTGGTTCTCGCAGCGGACGCGGGCAACGTGCTCGTCTGGATCGTCTGGTTCGCAGCCGCGACTGCGTGTGTCGCCTCGGGGATCGCCGTCGTCAGCTTCTCGAACCCGTTCTACTCGGCGCTGGCGCTGATCGGGAACCTCGCCTCGCTCGCCGTGCTCTACCTCTTGCTCTCGGCCGAGTTCGTCGCCGCTGCGCAGGTGCTCGTCTACGCGGGCGCAGTGATGGTGATGTTCCTGTTCGTGATCGCGTATCTCGGCGGCCGGGCCGACGCGCCCTGGGCCGGCGGGCCGAGCCTGAACCGTGCGGCCGCGGTCGTGGCCTGCGGGGCGATCCTGGTCGAGGTGCTGGTCGCGATCGGCCTCTCGG
Organism: uncultured Actinomycetes bacterium; assembly: GCA_963776735.1. GTDB lineage: Bacteria > Actinomycetota > Thermoleophilia > Gaiellales > Gaiellaceae > PALSA-612. The sequence goes on along the minus strand of CAVZNV010000002.1, from coordinate 13,595 downwards.
CCGCGCACGACACGACGCACTCGTCGTCGCTCAGCGGCAGCTTCGGCACGCCCGAGGACATCGGGCGGCTGTTTCTCACGGATCACCTGCTCGCGTTCGAGATCACGTCCGTCGTCCTGCTGATCGCCGCCGTCGGCGGCGTCGTCCTCGGCGCACACGCCCGGCGCCGGGAGGCCGAGTCGGACGAGGTCGCGCCGCCCGCGCCCGCCCACGTCGAGGAGTCGCCGGTGGAGGTCCCGGCAGCACGATGACGTTCGAACGCCTCACCATCACCTTGCAACACTGTGTTGCAAGGAAGGACAGGTGCCCGGCGTGAAGGGGCCTGACGTCACCTGGTACCTGGCGATTTCCGCCTTCATGTTCACGACCGGCGCGCTCGGTGTGCTCCTGCGGCGCAGTCCGCTGATCGTGCTGCTCTCGCTCGAGCTGATGCTGAACGCCGGGAACCTGGCGCTGATCGGGTTCTCGCGGCAGCACGGCGACGGGGCCGGGCAGATCTTCGCGCTGTCGGTGATGGCCGTGGCCGCGTCCGAGGTCGTCGTCGGGCTGGGCCTGATCGTCGCCATGGCGAGGCGCAACCTGCCGCTCGACGTCGACAAGCTGACGAGGCTGCGCGGCTGATGGCGGTCGTGCTCGTGCAGGTGCCGTATGCCCTCGGGCGCCGCGACGAGGGGCTGGCGAAGGGCGTGCCCGTACTGGCCGAGGCGCTGGCGGACGAGCTCGGCGCCGAGAGCGTCGTCGTCGAGCCCGCCGAGCTGTCGTGGAACGAGGCCGGCGCATCCTTTGACGTCGTCCGCGCGCTCGCCGCATCGGTGCGCGACGTCGTCGCGGCCGGCGACTTCCCGCTCGTCGTCGGCGGCGTCTGCAGCTCGTGCCTCGGCGCGGTCGCGGGCCTCGGTTCGCCGGACGGCCTGGGCGTGGTCTGGTTCGACGCGCACGGCGACTTCAACACGCCCGAGACCACGCCGACCGGGTTCTTCGACGGCATGCCGCTCGCGCTGCTCACGGGGTCGGGCTACGAGGCGCTTCGCGCGAGCGTGGACGGCCTCGCACCGGTTGACGAGGCGAACGTCGTGCTCGTCGGCGCCCGTGACCTCGATCCGGCCGAGGAGGCTCGCCTCGAGCAGTCTGCGGTAACGCGCGTGGCCGCAGACGAGCCGGTCGCGCCTGCGCTCGACGCGCTCGCAGCGCAGACGCGCGACGTCTACGTCCATGTCGACCTCGACGTCCTCGACCCGTCCGAAGGCCAGGCGAACCGCTACCTCTCGCCGAACGGGATGACAGCGGATGCCGTCGCCGCAGCCGTGGCCGAGACGGCGAAGCGGTTCACGATCCGCGCGGCCGCGATCACCGCCTACGAGCCTGTCTACGACCCGGAAGGCCGCGTCCCGGCCGCCGCGGTCGCGATCGCCAGGCAGCTCGTCGGCGCCGGAGTCGCCGCGTGAGCCACGCGATCATCACCTGCGGCTGGCTCTGCCTGTTCCTGCCGCTCCTCGCCGTGGCCGTGATCGCGCTCGGCGGCAACCTCCTCTCCCGACGCGCCGCGGGCGTGATCTCGACCGGCTCGGTAGCCCTCTCGTTCGCCGCGGCGGTTGTCGCGTTCGCGGCCATGCTCTCCGAGTCGCCGAAGGACCGGTCGCACCTGTCGACGGCGTGGACCTGGCTCTCGGCAGGGAACATCCATTTCGGCCTGTCGATCCTCGTCGACCCGCTCAGCGTCTTCATGATGTTGATCGTCTCCGGGGTCGGCGGTCTGATCGTCCTCTACTCGATCGGCTACATGCACGGCGACGACGAGGAGCGGCGCTACTTCGCGTACATGGCGATGTTCGTCTTCTCGATGCTGCTGCTGGTCGAGGGCGGCAACCTGATCCTGCTGCTCTCCGGCTGGGGGCTCGTCGGTCTCTCGTCCTACCTGCTGATCGGCTTCTGGCACGAGCGGCCGGCGGCGGTCGCGGCGGCGAAGAAGGCGTTCGTCATGAACGCGGTCGGCGACGCCACCTTCGCTCTTGCCCTGTTCCTGCTGATCGCGAAGACGGGGACGCTGGACTACACGGCGGCGTTCTTCCAGGCGAAGGGACTCTCGAGCACGGTGCAGATCCTGATCGCGCTCGGATTGCTCGGCGGCGCGGTCGCCAAGTCGGCCCAGTTGCCGCTCCACACGTGGTTGCCGGACGCGATGGAAGGCCCGACGCCGGTCAGCGCCCTGATCCACGCGGCGACGATGGTCACCGCCGGCGTCTACCTGATCGCCCGCACGTCGCCGCTGTTCGAGCTCGCCCCGTCCGTCCAGGACACGGCTGCCGTGCTCGGCGCGCTCACGCTCGTCTTCGCCGGGCTGATCGCGCTCGTCCAGACGGACATCAAGCGCGTGATCGCCTACTCGACGATGTCGCAGATCGGCTACATGTTCCTCGGGGTAGGCCTCGGCGCGTACGCGAGCGGCATGTTCCACCTGCTCACGCACGCGTTCTTCAAGGCGCTGCTCTTCCTCGCCGCCGGTGTGATCATCCACGCGCTCGCCGACGAGCAGGACATCCGCCGCATGGGCGGCCTGAAGAAGCTGATGCCGAAGACGTACTGGATGTTCCTGGCAGGCGCGCTGTCGCTCGTCGGCATCCCGCCCTTCTCGGGCTTCTTCTCGAAGGACCCGATCGTCGCGGCCTGCCTCGCCCGCGGCGGCTCCTTCGGCTACGTGATGTTCGTGCTCGCAGTCGGCGGCGCGCTGCTCACCGGGCTGTACACGTTCCGACTCGTCTTCCGCGTCTTCCACGGCGAGCCCGACGCGTTCGTCGGCGAACACTTCGACGCGCACCACGGTGAGGGGCCACTCGTCATGCTCGCACCGGTCGCCGTCCTCGCCGTCGGCGCGACCGTCATCGGCTGGCTCCAGGTGCCGGGCGGCTGGGACGCCGTGTCCCGCTGGCTGAACCCGGTCGTGACACCGCTCGTCGAGGCGTCGAACACGCAGGAGGCCATCGCCAGCGTCGTCTCGGTCGCCGTCGGGCTGGTCGGGATCGCCGTCGCCTGGTGGATCTACGTCGCCAAGCGTCGCCCCGCGCCCGAGCCGTGGCCCGAGCTCGAGCACAAGTTCTGGTTCGACGAGCTGTACGACGCGATCTTCTACCGGCCGGCGGTTGCGTCCGCGAAGCTGCTCTACGCCCTGGTCGAGGGTCCGCTCGTGGGCGGCTCGATGACCGGGATCGCCGACGCCGTCCGCAACCTCGGCTCGGAGTCGCGCCGCCTGCAGACCGGCTTCGTGCGCCTGTACGCGCTCGCGCTCGCGGCCAGCCTCGCTGTCCTCGCCGTCGTCTTCATCGTGGTGCGCTGAGCCATGGCCAACGGCTGGATCACCGACACGCTGATCCTGCTGCCGCTCGGCGGGGCGATCTTCATCGCGCTGGCGCCGCTGCCGCGGCTTGCCGCCGGACTCGTGGCGCTCGCCGTCAGCCTGGTGGAGATCGCCTTCTGGGGCGGGGCGCTCTCGGCCTTCGACTACTCGCCCGGCAAGTCGTTCGTACAGCTCCAGGACAGGACGACGTGGTTCGGCGACCTCGGCATCTCGTACCACGTCGGCTTCGCCGGCTTCGCGATCTGGCTCGTCGGCCTGGCGACAGTGGCGATGACCGCTGCGATCGCGTTCGCCGTCTGGGTGAAGCGCGACCACGCCCGGGCGTACTTCGCCTCGATGCTGCTGCTGACGAGCGCGCTCGTCGGTGTCTTCGCCGCGCAGGACTACCTCCTGTTCTACGTGTTCTGGGAGGCCATGCTGATCCCGCTGTACGTGCTCGTCGGCGTCTGGGGCGGGCCCGGCCGGCAGCGGGCGACCCTGCTGTTCTTCATCTACACGATGCTCGGCTCGCTGCTGATGCTGGCGTCGATCGTCGTGCTCGGGATCTCGCACGGCTCGTTCGACATGACCGCCGCGTCCGGGATCGACAACTCGAACTGGATCTTCCTCGGCTTCGTCGCCGCGTTCGTCGTCAAGGCGCCGCTGTTCCCGTTCCACGGCTGGCTTCCGGACGCGTACCGCGAGGCGCCACCCGAAGTGGCCGGGATCCTCTCCGGCGTCGTCTCGAAGGCGGCCGCGTACGGCTTCCTCTATGTGGCGATCGTCCACTTCCCGAAGCCGACCGTCGACTTCCGTGTGCCGATCCTCGTCCTGGCCGCGATCGGACTGATCTACGGCTCGCTCCTCGCGTTCCGTGCCCCCGATGTGCGCGGCGTGATCGCCTACTCGAGCCTGGCGCAGATGGGGCTGATCACGATCGGCCTGTTCGCGACCAACATCGCCGGCTTCAACGGCGCAGTGCTGCAGATGGTCAACCACGGGCTGATCTCGGCGGCGATGTTCATGCTCGCGGGGCTGATCGAGCTGCGCGCGGGCACCGGCCGCTTCGACCGGCTCGGCGGGATGGCGCGCGGGCGGCCCGCGCTGGCGACCGTGCTGATGACGCTCGGGATCATCGCGCTTGCCGTGCCGGGGTCGAGCGCGTTCGCCGGCGAGTTCCTGATCCTGACCGGCGTCTTCACGAGCGGCTGGGGCTGGTCGGTCGTCGGCGCCGTCGCGATCGTGCTCGCCGCGATGTACATGCTGCGGCTGATCTCCGCCGTGCTGCACCGCTCGAAGGGCGTGGCCGTCTCCGACACGCAGCGTGACCTGCGGCTTCCCGAGCTCGGCCTGCTCGTCCCGCTCGTCGTGATCCTGATCGTCCTCTCCGCCTGGCCGGCCGCGGTCACCGACCACACGTTCGGCCAGAGCTCGACCTTCCCCGGATTGGCGAACCTGCGGCGATGACGCTCGGCTCCAGCATCCAGACCCCGCACGTCGACTGGTTCGCCCTCTCGCCGTCGCTCGTGCTGCTCGGCGCCTCCGCCGTCTGCCTGCTGGCGGCGGTGCTCGTACCGAAGCGGCACCGGCACTGGCTCACCGCCTGGGTGACCGCGGGCGCGTTCGTCGGCGCCTTCGTCGCCGCGGCGCTGCTCTACGACCGGACACCGCATCCGGAGTTGCTGATCGGCGACGCGATCGTGCGCGACCGCTACGGCGCGCTCGCGGCGATGATCGTCTGCGGCGCCGGCCTGGCGACGGTCGGTGTCTCGTGGCGCATGCGCCTGCAGGCTCACCGCGCCGAGTACTACGCGCTGCTGGCCGCGGCCGCCGGCGGCATGGTCTTCCTGGTCACGGCGACGAGCCTGATCACGCTCTTCCTCTCGCTCGAGTGGTTCTCGATCTGCCTCTACATCCTCTGCGCGATCGACGGCGAGCTCGAAAGCTCGCTCGAGGCCGGGCTGAAGTACCTCGTCGTCGGCGGCTTCGGCTCGGCGTTCCTGCTCTTCGGCTCGGCGCTCGTCTACGGCGTCACCGGGCAGACGGTGTTCACGAAGATCGCCGACTCGATCGCCGCCGGCAACCACCAGCACGACGCGCTGCTCGTCACCGGCCTGGCGATGATCCTCGCCGGGCTCGGCTTCAAGGCGTCGGCGGCGCCCTTCCACATGTGGACGCCGGACGTCTACGAGGGCGCGCCGACGCCGGTCACCGCGTTCATGTCCGCGGCGACGAAGACGGCCGCGCTCGCGCTGACGCTGCGGCTGATGACGACCGCCTTCCCGGCGGAGAAGGAGCTGTGGACGATCGCGATCGCGGTGATCGCCGTCGCGTCGCTGGCGATCGGGAACCTGGGCGCGCTGACGCAGCGGAACGTGAAGCGGATGCTGGCGTACTCGTCGATCTCGCACGCCGGCTTCATGCTGATCCCGATCGCGGCCGGGAACGCGCTCGGCGGCCGGGCGCTGCTCTACTACCTGATCCCGTACTCCGCGATGTCGGTGGCCGCGTTCGCAGTCGTCGCCGCGCGCGAGCGGGAGCTGGGCCAGGCGGTCACGTTCGACAACATCGCCGGCCTGGGCTGGGAGCGGCCGTTCCTCGGCGTCGCGATGTGGATCTGCATGCTCGGCTTCGCCGGCCTGCCGCTGACCGGCGGCTTCGTCGGGAAGTTCTACTCCTTCTCGGCCGCGTATGACCGCGGCTGGGTCTGGCTCGTGATCGTCGGCGCCGTCGCCACCGCGGTCAGCCTCTACTACTACTTCGGGCTCGTCCGGGCGATGTACATGCGCGCGCCGGAACCGGTCGGCCTCGCGCCTGCGGGCGGCCAGCCGCCGCGAGAGCTCGCGCTGCAGTCGGCGGTCTTCGGCTGCATGGTCTTCGTGGTCGGCAGCTTCTTCTTCGTCGAGCCGCTGATCAAGCTCGCCCGCATGGCTGCGAACTCGCTGAGCTACCCGTTCTAGCCATCACTAGCAGGTTGGACGAAGGTCAGCGCTTTACGTGGAGCGCGGCGTCTGTTGCAAGTAACGCCGTTGCACTGCCGGTCGCCACGGCGGCTGGGATCGGCGAACGCGCAGCCTGAGCGTCCAGTAGGCCGTCGATCCCGACTTGCGGCGCTCGGGCGAGCCCGCCTGCGCTTGAGCCGGCCAGGAGCGGGACGGTTCGTCGTCGATTCAAAGCGGCCGTCGCGCCACAGAGAGCGAGTGACACGCGGAGCCGACCCTTCACAACCGAAGGGTAGAGCCGTTGTTACCGGTCTTGCTACCCCCAGACAGGTGATGTGCCCGTCATTCGTGGGCCACAAGGTCGGCTGCTAGATCAGCTCGGCGACCAGCGTCCCGCGCGGGCCGTCCGACACCTTCCGCGTCACGTGGCCCTTGCCGGTCGTGTCCTCGACGACGAGCGCGCTGCCCGGCCCGAACTGCCGGCGCTCCCCGTCCGAGACCTCGACCTCGACCGTTCCGTCGAGCTGCACGATCAGGAGCCGCCGCGGCGCGTTGTGCGGCTCCGTGTCGGAGGACTCCGAGACGACGAGCCGGAAGACAACGCCGTCCGTGCGCAGCGGCTCGGTCAGCGCGTCGACGGTGCCGGTCGGCGACGAGCGCTGGACCCGGTCGAGATAGACGTCCTCGAAGTGCGTTTCGCCGGCCGAGTCGGCATAGACACGCACGTAGGTCAGCTCGGCCACGCGCGCAGCTTAGACTCGGGCCGTGGCCGACTGGACGACGATTTCCGCGCTCGCGACCGCGGGCGGGACGCTCGTGCTCGCGGCGGCGACGTTCACCTCGGTCAAGTCGGCGAACCGCGCCGCCCGCGTGGCCGAGCGGTCGCTCATGGCCAACCTTCGCCCGCTGCTCCTCCCGTCGAAGCTCGACGACGCCCCGCAGAAGGTCGGCTTCTCGGACGACAAGTGGTTCATGGTCGGAGGCGGTCAAGGCATCGCCGAGGTCTCGCCCGAGGCCGTCTACCTGGTCATGGCGCTCCGCAACGCCGGCAACGGCATCGCCGTACTGCACGGCTGGCACCTCTATCCGGAGCGCCAGCTCGGGGCGGAGATGCAGCCGACACCGGTCGACGGCTTCACGAGGCTGACCCGCGACCTCTACGTGCCGGTCGGCGACGTCGGCTTCTGGCAGGGGGCGTTCCGCGATCCCTCGGAGCCGGAGTTCGCCCAGGCCGCAGCGGCGATCAGGGCGAGGCAGCCGATGTCGAGTCGACCTGCTCTACGGCGACAACGAGGGCGGGCAGCGCGTAATCAGCCGGTACATGCTTCACCCCGGGCCGGGAGGAAGGCTGGTACGTGTCAGCGGGTCGCCACTGGAACGTCGACCGCGACGATCCGCGCTAGGAGGGCTACGCAGCGCGAGAAGCAGGCGCGTCGGCGAGCTCGGCCGGCTCGACGAGCTCCGCGTCGAGCTCGGGCTCGGCAAGCAGGTCGACGCCGAGGCAGGCGAGCAGCCCGAGCGCGAGCAGCGGCACGTGCGCCGCCGCCGCGAGGATCACGAGCACGAGGCCCAGCGGCTGCGGTCGACCGCCCACCGGTCGCCGCGACCGTCTACCGCGCGCCGACCGCCTCCAGCAGGCTCCACGCGCACGCGGCGACAGCCACGAGCAGCACGAGGGTCGAGAAGCCGCGCGCACCGGCGAGCGCCGCGAGGACGGCGACAGCCGCGAGTGCAGGAGCGAGGAGTCGGCGAAGCACGCCGTCACGTTCGCCGGGCGGAAGGACGTTCCTCCGTAGATAGGCTCCAGCGCATGGACAACGGAACCCTTACCTGGCTCGGGCACGCGTCCTTCAGGATCGACTCCCCGGCCGGAAAACGCATCTACGTCGACCCGTGGCTCACCGGGAATCCCAAGTGCCCGGAGAGCGAGCTGACACCCGAGCGCGCCGACGTGATCGCGCTCACGCACGGCCACGGTGACCACGTCGGCGACACCGTCGACATCGCCAAGGCGCACGGCTCGACCGTGATCGCTCCCGTCGAGCTCGCCGGCTGGCTGCAGGCAAAGCAGGGCGTCGAGAAGGTTCTCAACCCGAACAAGGGCGGCACCGTCGAGGTCGACGGCGTCAAGTTCACGCTCACGAACGCCCACCACTCCAGCTCGAACAACGACGGCGAGTACATGGGCGAGCCGGTCGGCATCGTCGTCACGCTCGAGGACGGGACGGCGGTCTACTTCGCCGGCGACACGTGCGTCTTCGGCGACATGGCACTGATCAAGCGCCTCTACAGCCCGTCCGTCGCGGTCCTCCCGATCGGCGACCACTTCACGATGGGCCCGAAGGAGGCAGCCGTCGCGCTCGAGCTGCTCGGCTCGGCACGGTGCGTGCCCTGCCACTACGGCACGTTCGGGCTGCTGACCGGCACGCCGGAGGAGCTGAAGGAGCTCGCACCGCAGGGCGTGGAGATCGTCGACGTCGAGCCCGGGGGCACAGTCCAACTGTGAGAGAGCGCTGGCTCGGCGCCACGGGCAGGAAGGTGCCGGAGATCGCGGTCGAGGGCGAGCTCGAGTTGCCGGCGAACGCGCTCGTCCTCGACACGGTCGACGTCGACGCGCTGGCCCGCGCGCACGGAGCCGGCCGGCCCGTCCTCGTCCGCGCGAGCACGCCCGAGCAGGTCAAGGCCGCGCTCGCCCGGCCGGAGGTGGCGTGTGTGCTCGTCCCGCCCGAGCACCGGGAACTCGTCGAGCTGGACCTGCGTTCCCTCACCTATGGCTAGTCCTCTTCTCGCGACGTACTCGATCGCCGCGTGCGATCTCGACGCGGCCCAGTGGGGCGTCGCGGTCGAGTCGAAGTTCCTCGCGGTCGGCGCGCTGTGCCCGTTTGCAGAGCCGCTCGTGGGCGCGATCGCGACGCAGTCCTACGTCAACCCTCGCTACGGCCCGGACGGGCTCGCGCTGCTGCGCCAGGGGCTGTCGGCCGGGGAGGTCGTCCAGCAGCTCACGGACGCCGACGAGGGCCGCGCCCAGCGGCAGCTCGGCGTCGTTGACGCGCAGAGCCGGGCTGCCACGTACACGGGCGAGGAGTGCCACGACTGGGCCGGCGGGCGAACCGGTGACGGCTACGCGGCGCAGGGCAACATCCTCGTCTCGGGCGAGACCGTGGACGCGCTCGCGGAGACCTTCGAACGCACCGCCGGCAAGCCGCTCGTCGTCCGCCTGCTCGACTGCCTCGACGCAGCCCAGGCAGCCGGTGGCGACCGGCGCGGCCAGCAGTCGGCCAGCGTGATCGTCGTCGAGAAGGACGGGGGCTACGCACGGCAATGGGACACGCTCGTCGACCTCCGCGTCGACGACCACGAGCGCCCGCTCGAAGAGCTGCGGCGCCTGTACCGGCTCCACGACGAGCTGTTCGGGAAGACGCCGACCGGCGAGTGGATCGACGTCACGCCGGAGCTCGCCGTCGAGCTGACGGAGCGTCTCGTCGCCCTCGGCTTCAGCGACGATCTCGCAGAGGCGCTCCCCCGCTGGGCGGGAAACACGAACCTCGAGGAGCGCGTGGACGGCGTCGAGCGCATCGACCCGGTGGTCCTGGAGGCGCTGCGAAGCGCATGACGTACCAGGTCACCCATCTCGACGAGCTCGAGCGCATCGACGTGATGGAGGGGCTCGAATGGCGGCCCATTCGCCGGCGCTTCGGCATCTTCGCCTTCGGAGTCAACGCCTACACGGCGACCAAGGTCGGCGACTGGATCGTCGAGGAGCACACGGAGTCGCAACTCGGCCACGAGGAGCTGTACATGGTGGTGAAGGGCCGTGCGACCTTCACGCTCGACGATGACACCGTCGAGGCGCCCGCCGGCACGATCGTCTTCATCTCCGACCCGAACGTGAAGCGCAAGGCCGTGGCGGACGAGCCGGAGACGACGGTGCTCGCCGTCGGCGGCAAGCCCGGCGAGGCGTTCACGCCTTCCGCCTGGGAGTGGTACTTCCAGGCCTACGAGCAGCCGACCGAAGAGGGCATCGAGACGATGCGGCGCGGCATAGCCGACCTGGGCGAGCGCGGCCCTCTCTACTACCACCTGGCCTGCCTCGAGGCACGTGCCGGCCGGCTCGACGACGCCCGCGAGCATCTCGCCCGTGCGCTCGAGCTCGATCCGCACTTGCAGGAGCTCGCCGAGAAGGACGACGACCTGAAGGAGGTCCGATGAGCAACTACACCGTCACGCGCATCGACGAGATCCCGAAGCGCGGTGACACCTGGATCCCGGTCCGCCACACGCTCGGGATCGGCGCCTTCGGCGTCAACGCCTACACGGCGGGCGAGGGCGAGCAGGTGATCTCGGAGCACCAGGAGCTGATGGGGAAGCACGAGGAGCTCTACGTCGTCACCGAGGGTCACGCGACCTTCACGGTCGACGGCCAGGAGATCGACGCGCCCGCGGGCACGCTCGTGTTCGTCGACGATCCGGCCAGCCGCCGGGGCGCCGTGGCGAAAGAGGCAGGCACGACCGTTCTCGTCGTCGGCGCGAAGCCGGGCGAGGCGTACGAGCAGCCGCCGTGGGAGGAGCAGTGGCAGGAGAACCAGGAGGCGATGGCCCACTACCGCGAGGGCCGGTACGACGAGGCGGCCGCCGTGCTCCGCAAGGCGCTCGAGACGTATCCCGACTCGGCCGGGATCGAGTACAACCTCGCCTGCTTCGAGAGCAAGGCCGGCACCGACGCTGCGACGGTCGCCCAGCATCTCGGCCGAGCGATCGAGCTGCACGCCGGCTTTCGCGACTTCGCCCGTGCGGACTCCGACTTCGATCCCGTGAAAGACGATCCGAAGATCCGCGAGCTCCTGGAGGCTTCCCCGTGAGCTCCAGGGTTGCTCTGCTCGACGACATCGAGGAGGTCGACGACGGCCGTTGTCCGTTCCGGCCGGTGCGCCACCACCTCGGCATCATGGCCTTCGGGGTCAACTCGTGGACGGCCGAGCGCGCCGGCGACCGAATCATCAACGAGCACACCCAGGACGACGAGGAGGAGCTCTACGTCGTTCTTCGCGGACGAGCGACGTTCGTGATCGGACAGGAGAAGGTCGACGCGCCGACCGGGACGCTCGTCTTCGTCACGCCCGACGAGCAGCGAACGGCCTTTGCCGAGGAGGCCGGCACGACCATCCTCGCGATCGGCGCCGTCGCCGGCGAAGCGTACGAGCCGGACGGGATGGAGCTCTGGGCGCCGGTGGCGCCGCACTACCAGGCCGGAGACTACGACCGCGCGATCGAGCTGCTCGAGCCGCTGGCCGAGCAGCATCCGGAGTACCCGACCCTGCTCTACAACCTCGCCTGCCTCGAGAGCCTGACCGGGCGCACGGCCGACGCCATCGACCACCTCCGGCGATCGATCGAACGGTCGGACCGCTCCCGTAAGCTCGCGCGGGACGACCCGGACTTCGACCCGATCCGTGACGAACCGCGGTTCAAAGAGCTGCTCGAGGAGGTGCCGGCATGAGCTACAAGGTTGTGCAGCTCGAGGACATCGAAGAGGTGAGCGACGGCCGCTGCCCCTGGCGAGGCGTGCGCCACCACCTCGGCATCCAGGCGTTCGGCGTCAACTCGTGGACGGCGAAAGCCGCCGGCGACCGGATCATCAACGAGCACTCCGAGGAGGACGACCAGGAGGAGCTGTATGTCGTGCTCCGCAGCCGGGCGACCTTCGAAGTCGACGGCGAGAAGGAGGATGCGCCCGAAGGGACGCTCCTCTTCGCGAAGCCGGGCGTGAAGCGGACGGCGTTCGCCGAGGAGGCCGGGACGACGATCCTCGTCGTCGGCGGCGAGGTCGGCAAGCCCTACGAGGCATTCGGCTGGGAGGTCTGGATGCCGCTCAACGCCCTCTACCAGGCCGGCGACTACGCGGCTGCGGCGGACAAGGGTCGCGAAGTGGTCGAGGCGTATCCCCAGTACGCGGGCCCGCTCTACAACCTCGCCTGCTGCGAGAGCCTCGCCGGCCGGACAGACGACGCCATCGAGCACCTTCGTCAGGCGCTCGAGCGTTCAGACCGTTTCCGGGAGTTCGCGAAGGGCGATTCGGACCTCGACCCGATCCGCTCGGATCCGCGGTTCGCCGACCTCGTCGGCGCCTAGAAACGACGCGGGGCGGCGGGCTCTCGGCTCGCCGCCCCGTGGGGGTCGTCGTCTTGCTGTGTGGGGGTCGCTACTGACTCTTCAGCGGATCGACGTAGAAGTCGTCGATCTGCCAGTCGGAGTGCCCGTGCTCGGGTGTGAACACGAAGCTGACCTGGCCGGTGCCGTCAGGGCCTGGTTGGATGCTGTCGTGGAACTTGAGCGGGGGCGTCAGCGCCCAGCCGCCGTTCGCGTGAACGTCGCCCAGATCGTGCGTGTGCCACTTGCCGTCGCTGCCGAAGAACAGCGACGTGACCTTCAGCACCGCATCCTTCTTGCCCAGGTTGAGGGCGAAGAAGCGGAGCTCCGGGTCGTGGATCGTGACGCAGATCGGGGGAGTCTGCGCCGAGCTGCCGTCCGGGAGTCCGAGCGAGTTGCCGTCGGACGCGTTGCCGGTGACGTCGTAGGGCTCGTTCCCGGAGACGAGGCCGGCGCCGTCCGACAGCGTCCAACCTGCGGTGGCCGGGTCGGTCTCCATCGACCCGCCGGGAGCGAGGAAGTAGTCGTGCGAGTCGTTCCAGGGGAGGAACGGCTGCGCCGTCGTGTTCTGGACGGTGCAGGAAGCGGGATGCGGATTCGGGCCTGCCATGCCTGCGCCTGCCCCGACAGCGCCAACCAGCGCAGCGAGAGCGAGCAACACGGCGAACTTGCCGGCCACGAAACGTCCGCGGGAGAGCGTGCGGTCGGTGTTGTTCGCGTCCATGTTCTCACTGTGAGAGCTTTCGGGCGCATCGCACTCCCTGAGAGGGGTGAACGTCGTCCCCCGATGGAGTTGTGACGGTCGTCACCGGACCACGGCTCTGCCGGCGGGCTCCCGAGGCCCCGCCGGCCGATCCGTCGTGCGCTCTCGTGTCGGGCTAGTGGTGCTTGACCGGGTCGACGTAGAAGTCGTCGACCTGCCACCGGCCCTTGTTGTCCGCGGGCGCGAACTGGAACGTCACCCAGGTGCAGCCGTTGCTGTTCAAGATCGCGGAGATGTTCGCGAGGAAGAGCACCGGCAGCGTGGGCGCCCACGTCTTACTGCCGGTCAGCTTCGCCACCGTGACCGTGTGCGCCCTCCCCTTGTTGTCCGTGTACGTCATGTTCACGTTCAGGACCGACGTGGCAGTTCCCGTGTTGAGCACGAACATGCGGAAGTCGGGCGTGTCGAGCGT
>CAVZNV010000001.1:0-138150 GCA_963776735.1 uncultured Actinomycetes bacterium | reverse complement strand
TGGCGCGGTCGCGGACCTCGATGTAGCCGTCGGGGTGCATGACGGCGAGGTCGCCGGAGTGGAACCAGCCGCCGCGGAACGCCTCGGCCGTCGCGGCCTCGTCGGCGAAGTAGCCCTTCATCACGTTGTTGCCGCGCATCACGACCTCGCCCATCGCCTCGCCGTCGCGCGGAACGTCGCGCATGTCGGCGTCGACGACGCGCACCGGGTCGGAGGTGATCATCGCCACGCCCTGCCGCGCCTTGAGGCGCGCGCGCTCCTCGACGTCCGCTTCGTCCCACTCGGCGTGCCACTCGCAGACCGTGATCGGGCCGTACGTCTCGGTCAGCCCGTAGACGTGGTTGATGCGGAACCCGAGCGCCTCGGTACGTGAGATCACGGCCGGCGGAGGCGGCGCGCCTGCCGTCGTCACCTGCACCGGTCGGTCGAGCGGGTGGGCCGCCTCGTCGGCGCCGAGCATGACCAGCACGGTCGGTGCGCCGTTCAGGTGCGTCACGCCCTCGTCGGCGATCAGGCTCCAGACGACGGGCGGGTCGACCTTCGGCAGGCACAGGTGCCGCCCGCCGACGGCGGTCACTGCCCAGGTGAAGCACCAGCCGTTGCAGTGGAACATCGGCAGCGTCCACAGGTACACGGAGCGCGAGTCGAGCCGCGCGTGATGCGCCTCGGCGAGCGCATTCATGTACGCGCCGCGGTGCGTGTACATGACGCCCTTCGGGCGGCCGGTCGTCCCGCTCGTGTAGTTGATCGAGATCGTGTCGTCCTCGGTCACGAGCCAGTTTTCGGGCTCGCCGTCGCTCGCGCCGGCCAGGAACGTCTCGTACTCGTCGCCGATCACGATCGTCCGCTCCACGTCCGCTCCCTCGACGAGATGCGCCAGCGACGGGTCGACGACGAGGATCCGCGCGCCCGAGTGGCCGAGGATGTACGCGATCTCCTCGGCGGAGAGCCGGGTATTGATCGCGACCAGCACGGCGCCCGCGGCCGGCACGCCGGTGTGCGCCTCGAGCAGCTCGGTCGTGTTCAGGGCCAGGAACGCGACGCGGTCGTCCTTCTCGATCCCAGCCTCCTGCAGCGCGACCGCGAGCCGGCGCGAGCGCTCGCGCAACTCGGCCCAGGTGAGCCGCCGCTCACCGTCGACGACCGCGATCGCGTCGGGGAACACGGCTGCCGAGCGCTCGAGGAACGCGAGCGGCGTCAGCGGCGAAAGGTGCACTGCGGAGTCGATGCTTTACCCTAGGACGACCGTGGCACAGACGGCAAGCGACACCACGTTCCGGAACCTGCTCGTCCGGCGGGACGGCCCGGCGGCGACGATCACGCTCAACCGGCCCGAGAAGCGGAATGCGCTCTCGCTCGAGCTGATGGAGGAGCTAATCGCCGCGCTGGAGCAGGTCGGCGGGAACCGCGACGTGCGCGCGATCGTGATCGAGGGAGCCGGGCCGGCGTTCTCGGCCGGGCACGACCTCGGCGAGATGGTCGACCGCGACGCTGCGTTCTACGAGCGGCTCTTCGACGTCTGCACGGTGACGATGGAGACCGTCCACCGCGTGCCGCAGCCGGTGATCGCCAGGGTGCACGCGATGGCGACCGCGGCCGGCTGCCAGCTCGTCGCCTCGTGCGACCTCGTCGTCGCGGCCGAGGAGGCGAGGTTCGCGACTCCCGGCGTCAAGATCGGCCTTTTCTGCTCGACGCCGATGGTGCCGATCTCACGCGCAGTCGGCCGCAAACGCGCGCTGCAGCTGCTGCTGACCGGCGATCCGATCGACGCGCGCACGGCCGCGGACTGGGGGCTCGTCAACCTCGTCGTCCCGGCGGACGAGCTCGACGCCGCCGTCGGCGAGCTGGTCGAGAAGATCGCGCGCTCCAGCCCGTTGACCGTCGGAATCGGCAAGGAGGCGTTCTACCGCCAGGTCGACCTCGACGAGCACGGCGCGTACGAGCTGACCCGCCGGGTCATGGCCTCGAACGCCGAGGCGCGCGATGCCCAGGAGGGCATGAGTGCCTTCCTGGACAAGCGCGCGCCCGAGTGGCGGGGCGAGTAGCTCTCCCTACGGCTGGGCGGGGTAGGCGTACACCTGCCCGCCGTTCGTGTAGTCCGGCGGCAGCGCGTCGGGCGCGAGCTCGCCGGCGTTCGAGGGAGCAGCGATCGGCGGTGTGCTGCCGAGAGCGGTGTAGGCGAACTTCAGAGTGTCGCCGCCTCTCGTGAGGTCGACCTCCTGGACGGTCCCGTCGCTGCCGGCGACCATCCGGAACTGCGTCGCCGGATCGCCCGGGTCACCGAGGCGATGGTTGAGGATCGCCCACATGAGCAGGTCGTCGGACTGCGTGAGCAGGGTGTCCGGGTCGACGCTGCTGTTCGGGATCGTGCCGGTGTAGACGGTGGTGCCGTCCGGTTGCGTCGTCTGCTCGATCCCGGTCGCGAGTGCGAGGACCTGGTCGGCAGAGTTGCCCGCAACGTCGTTCCGGGCCATTCGCACCTTCGTGGCGATCACCGCGGGCACGTTGCCCGCGTCGGCGTAGTGCAGCCACGAGCCGTCCTCCTGCTGCACGTAGACGCCGCCGTCGACGATCCGGAACCCCTGCAGCGGACTGAGCACCTTGCCGCCGGTCAGCGCGATGTTGCCGCCGCTCCACTCCGTCGTGATCTCGCCGAAGCCACCGCCGAGCGTCATCGTTCCGGACGACGCCGCCTCCGTCCTGGCCAGGGCCTTCCTGGCCGCCGCGGCGGCGCTCGGCGCCGAGGTGGTGAGCGCAAGCCCGAGCACGACGGCTGCGGTTGCCGCGGCGAGCACGCCGATCGTCGGGATCGCGATCCGTGCCCTGCGATGCGTGCGAAGGTCGCGTTCGACAGCGTCACGCAACTGGGATCGGTAAACGAGAAGCTCGTCCGGAATCTGGCTCATGGCTGTTCGCCTCCAAGCGTGTAGTGCAGTTGGCGGAGTAGGCGTGAGACACGAAGCCGCGCGGCCTGCGGCGTGCACCGCATCCGGGCGGCGACCTCGCGGTACGGCCGCTCATCGACCACTCGCAGCCGGAGCAGCTCACGGTCTTGCTCGGGAAAGCGCCGAGACCGCGTCGCTGCGCGGCCGCCGGAGCGACAGCCGCTCGTCGACGGCGTCGAGGTCGCTGTCGGTACCGACCGTGCGAGGCAGTCCGAGTCGCCGGCGAGCCGCGTCCTCCACCCGCCGCTTGCGAAGCGAGTCGCGAAGGACGTTCTGCGCGATTCCGAGCAACCAGGGCAGCGCTGGCGCGTCGTCTCGGGAGCGGAAGCGGCCCCGGCTGAGCCAGGCGCGCGCGAAGACCTCGGCGGTGAGATCGGCGGCATGCTCGCCGACCCGAGCCCTTGCCCACCCGAACACCTGGCGGACGTAGCGGTCGTAGATCTCCGCGAACGCCTCTGCGTTGCCGGCCCGGAAGAGCTCGGCGTCCGACGCTCTGGCGTAGGTGCGTCTCACAATCTGTACTTCGCTCCTGCGCGAGAAGTGTGTCACGCTCGGCAATCCGAACGGCCGCTCGTACCGAAGAACTCGTGCAGGGACGGCGGTCCGTCGAGGAACCCTCGCCGTCCAGGATCGCCGTCCCGGCTTGCCTCTCGTGCTGCTGGAAAGGGAAGGCGCCGACGGCCGAAGCGGACCGGCGGCGCCCTCGACGCTCCTTAGATCAGGAGCCGCACTTGACGAGGCCGGCGGCGATCCAGGCCTTGTTCGCGGCGTTGTTCAGACTCGTCAGGTGCGGCTCGGCCGCGGTGACGGTGTCCTTCGGATCCGACGCGTTCTTCAGCTTCGCGACGAGCGAGTGCAGCGCGCTCTCGAACGCACCCTGCTTCGAGACGGCGACTCCCACCTTGGACTTGAGGCTCGAAGGCGGCGCGACGGCCTTGACCTTGGCGAGGAGCGCGTCGCTCGCCGCCGACACCTTCTTGAAGTACGAATAGAGGCCGGCAGGCGTCTTCGGCTGCGCAATGGCATTCAGCCGGGCGACGCCCGCGACGCAGATGCCGTTGACCTTCGCCTTGTACGCGGCGGGGCTGGTGGACGCGACGGCCGTGGCCGAGAAGACGAGCGCAACGGCAACGGTCGACGCGAGCAGAACCTTCTTCAACAGAGCTCCTCTCAAAGAGTGAATCGCGGCTTTGGCCGCACTGGACGTGCGATCGCGATGGTATCGGCCTCCCCGCTCAAGGAGTTGACCGTTTCTGCCGATAGGGGTGACAAGGGGATGCAGCAGCGTGGGACAGCGACCCCTGCGGCCCACTCCGACGCCAGCCTCGCGCGCCGGTCTGTTCAGCGCGACCGCAGCGCGGTCGACGAGCTTCGCGCTCGTCACACCCCTCGGCTCTACGCACTCGGTTACAGGCTCACGGGCAGCCACGGTCGCGCCGTCGAGTTCGCCACAGAGGCGTTCGCGCGGACCGTGGCAGCGGCAGAGGAGATCGCGCGCGAGCAGCTCGACTTCGGAACGTACGCGATCGTAACCGCGAAGAACCTTTTCCTCGAAGGCGCCGAAGGCGGCCGGCCCGCCGGACGAGCGCGGAGCAGTCGCGAGGCGGGCTGGCTCTGGGACGACTCGGAGTCGGGATCGACTGCCCGCCGCCAGCACGAGATCATGCGCCTGGCCGCGGTTTCGCTTCCGCCCGGCCAGCGGCTCACGCTCGCGCTGCGCGAGCTGGAGCACCTGAGCTATTCGGAGATCGCCTCGCTGGCCGAGCTCAGCGAGGACGAGGTGGCGCAGACGCTGTCCGACGCTCGCCGGCGACTGCGGATCCAGCTGGGACTGACGGAGGCGAAGCGCGTGCCGCGACCGGCCGCATGCGATGCGGTCGTCGCGCTGCTCTCGCGCTACGAGGACGGAGAGCTCTCCGGCGACGAGCTCGAGGGCGTCGAGCAGCATCTCGACGCCTGCGAGTTCTGCCAGCCGGAGCTTGACGATCTGCAGGAGATCAGCCGCCGCTATCGCACCTTCATTCCTGCGGCGCCAGCGGACGAGCTCGCCGAGGAGGTCGACCGCGCGCTCGGCGCGGCCGGCTTCTGGAGCCCGGCGGCCGCCGACGGCTCGCGCCGCAGGCGCATTGCCGCGCTGGGCGCCCTCACAGCCGCGCTCGCACTCGCCGGGATCGGACTTGCGTACCTGTTGCCAGGCTCCGGCCCTACGCGTCACATCGACCTGCAGGCTCCCCCACCACCGGCTGCCTCCGCCGTGCCGCCGGGGACGGAGCCGGGCTTCCGCGGCAGCGCGCCCGTCGCTCGGCCGCGACGACAGCGGCAGCAGCAGCGAAGGGGTGCGACCACGGTGTCGGTCACCGCGGTGACACCGACCACTCATGCCACGACGGCGCCGCCGGTGAGCGTGATCCCCAGCAGCACATCGAGCACGGCGGCGTCCACGTCGACGGCGACCGCGACGCACCCGCGGACGACCTCACATCCGTCCGGCTCGCCGCACGGGCACCCGAAGGAGCCGTCGCCGCCCCCGCCGCCGTCGGCCTCGCCGGCTCCGCCTCCTGCCTCCAGCCCGCCTCCGCCTCCCGCGTCACCGCCGCCGGCTTCGCCTCCGCCCCCCTCGCCTTCGCCGCCTCCGCCGCCGTCTCCACCACCGCCTCCCCCGCCGCATCCCCCGCCTCCGCCGCCACCGCCGCCTCCTCCGCCGCCACCGCCGCCACCGCCGCCGCCGCCGCCGAAGCAGCCGTCGACGCTCTCGCTGTCGTGCGCGCTGAGCCCGGTGTCCGGCCTCAAGGACAGCGGCACGCTCGGCCCGTCGATCGGGTCGGCGTCGGTGACGATCGTCTACACGTCGCCGTCCGGCTCGACGACGACGCACACGGCGACGACGGACTCGTCAGGCGCCTATTCGGACTCGTTCCGCGCGAGCGAGAAAGGGACGTGGCACGTGCAGTCGCACTTCGGCGGCGACGGCCAGTACCTGGGGTCGGACTCGCCGGTCTGCTCGGCGACGTACGGCGCCTAGCGGTTCAAGCGTCACCGAGGAGGGCGAAGTGGGTTCCGGCGCCAGACTCGAACTGGCCTTGGATCCTTCCGGAACCCACTCCGCTTCGAGGAGAGGTGTCTGCTCGCGGGAGAGCCGCTTTGGGGTTACGCGGCGAGGAGATCCAACGAGTCGACAGTCGGGCCGGGCAGGTAGGCGTACGGATGGTTGAACGCATCGAGCGCGTCCTCGGGTCGGACGCCGAACTCGAACTCGATGCCGGTGGCAAGCTCGACCAACCGCAGCGTGACCATGTTGTCTGCCTGCCGCCAGAGCAGCATCACCTCGATCGTGTTCGCGATGCGGTGGGCGAGCTCGCGAGAGTCCGCTCGACCGATTGCCTGCACGTTCGTGACCACCGGGTACCTCCTGTCCGCCCTCGGCGCTCTGCCGGCGCCGTTACGGATAAAGACGATCGGCACGTAAGAACGCGCACAGAAACCCGTGAACCTCAGGTTGCGTTTCGATTGCGCCGAGGTTCAGGTCGAGATCATCTTCTTCTCGACACCGACGCCCGCTGCGACCGCGCGTTCGTACTCGAGCGGCACCGTGGCCGAGTCCTGCAGCGCGATCCCGGTCGAATCGAAGACCGTGACCTGGTCGTCCGACTGACGGCCTTCGAGCTCGCCGCAGATCACCTTGCCGATCTCGCCGGCGACGTGATCCTCGGTGAAGACGCCTTCGCGGAGCGGGACGTTGATCTCGCCGTCCTCGCGGCACTGGCGGATGTCGTCGACGAAGACGCGCGCCCGCAGCAGCGTCTTCGGATCGAGCTCCTGCTCCCCGGCGAGGTCGGCGCCGAGTGCGGCGATGTGCGTCCCCGGCGAGACCCAGTCGTCTTCGACGAGGTACCGACGCGCGTGGGTGCCGGTGACGATCACGTCGGCACCGCGAACGGCCCGCTCGACGTCCGTCGTCGTCTTCAGCTCGACGTGCGGGTAGGACGGCTGCTCGGCGGCGGCGAAGCGGTCGAGCGACTCCTGCGTCCGGCTCCAGATCCGCACCTCATCCCAGTCGAAGACCGCGTCGCAGGTTGCGAGCGTGCCTTTGCCGACGCTGCCGGTGCCGAGGATCGCGAGAACCTTCGAGTCCTTGCGTGCGAGCCACTTCGCGGAGACGGCGGCCGACGCGCCCGTGCGCATCAGCGTGTGGTGCGAGCCGTCGCAGATCGCGAGCGGGAAGCCGGTCTCAGGGTGCGTGTAGACGAGGATCGAGAAGACGGCGGGCAGCTCGTACCGCGAGTTGTCCTCACGGATCGAGACCCACTTGCAAGCGGCCGCCTCGGGCTCCTCGATCCAGGACGGCATGACCTCCCACTCGCCCTTGTAGCGGTCGAGGACGATGTGCCCCTTCGGCTCCATGTAGACGCGCCCCTCGCCGTGCATGCGGAACGCGTGCTCGACGCAGTCGACGTACTCCCCGGGGGTGAGGAGACCGACCATGTCGCTCCGGCCGAGGATCAGCGTCTTGCGGTGCCGCCAGCTCTCCGCCACGCGGCCGACTCTACGACAGACGAGAGCCGCGTACAATCCGGCCGCCCGAGGCAAGTCATGGCTCGAATCTTCGTCAGCTACCGGCGTCGAGACTCGGCCGCTGTGGTCGGTCGAATGCTCGATGCGTTGCGCCACCAGTTCGAGGACCACGGATCCTCGAGAGCATCGACTATCGGGCTCCGAACTGGGTGGTGAGGCAAGCCACAGCGCTCTCTTCCTGTGACGTGCTCGTCGCAGTCTTCGGACGAGACTGGGCGACGATCAAGACGAGCGCCGGAACGATCGCAATCGAGGACCCACGCGACCACGTGCACATGGAGATCCAGGCGGCGCTCGACCGTCGCGTGCCCATCGTGCTAGTCGCCTCGCCACCGGATGCGGCGGCGGACCTGAGTGGTTTGCCGGCCGAGCTGAGGACTCTACGAGAACTCGATCCTCTCCCACTCTCGACCAGCGAGTGGTTCACGGAAATGAAGAGCGTCGGGGAAGCAATCGAACATGCAATCGCATGGCCGAGACTCGGCCCGGGCGTGTTCCTCAGCTACCGCCGCAGCGACAGCTGGGCCGCCGCTGATCGGCTCGCGGAGAGCCTGACAGAGCGGTTTGGACCGGGCTCCGTCTTCCTTGATGTCGACTCCATCGCTCCGGGCCAGAATTGGGCGCAACGACTCGACGAACGGCTTGCCGCCTCGGGCGCTGTTCTCGCCGTGATCGGCCCCGGCTGGCTTGACGCGAAGGAGAACTGGAAGCGGCGCCTTCGGAGACCGGACGATCATGTCAGGCGAGAGCTCGAGCGCGCGCTCGAGCGCGACGTCCCGCTGATTCCGATTCTCGTGGGCGGAGCGTCCATGCCAAGACCAGCCGAGCTCCCGTCTTCCCTAGCCCAACTCTGCGAGCGGCAGGCGGTCACCATCGGTCGACAGTCGTGGCGATACGACGTCTCGAAGCTCGCCGAACAGCTCGAGGAGTTGCTCTAGGACATGGCCATGGTCGATCGCGATGGAAGCGCGGCGCGTATCGAGCAGGACATCGAGACGCTCGCCGGGCCTGCGTACACCCGCTCCGACGAGGCGATCCGGCGTTACGCCTACACGCCTGAGTACCGCGCGACGCTCGACTATTTCGGCGACGCACTCCAGGCGCTCGGCTTCACCGTCACCGAGGATCCAGTGGGCACGCTGGTCGCGCGCAACCGGCCGCCCGGCGAGCCCGTGTTCGGCGTCGGCTCGCACTGCGACTCGAACCGGAACGGCGGCAAGTACGACGGGACGATGGGCGTCGTCACCGCGCTCGAGGTCTGCCGCCTGAACGCCGAACTCGGGCTCGATTTGCCCATTCAGCTCCTGTCGTTCCTCGAGGAAGAGGGCTCGGGCTTCGGCCAGATGCTCTTGGGCTCGCGGATCATGCTCCAACGGGTCACCGAAGAGGAGCTGCGCGACACGTTCCGGGCGGTCGACGACGGTCGGCCGTTCTGGGAGCACGCGGCCGAGGCGGGATACGAGCCCGAGCGCTGGCGCGAGTCGATCCACGTCCTCGACGACCTGTCCGGCTGGATCGAGATGCACATCGAGCAGGCGCGCGTCCTCCAGGACACGGGCAATCGCATCGGCGTGGTCACGGCGATCGCCGGCTACGTGCACGCCGACGTCACGGTCGAGGGCCGAGCCGACCACGCCGGCGCGACGCCGATGGACTTCCGCCTCGACGCCGGAGTCGTCGCGGCCGAGTGCATCCTCGAGCTCGAGCGGCTCGCGCGCGCGGCGGGGAGCGGCACGGTCGGCACCGTTGGCGAGATCGAGTTCGAGCCCGGCTTGATCAACGTCGTCCCCGGCCGGGCGCGGTTCTCGATCGACACGCGCGGCGTCGACGAGGACACCTTCCGCGGGGTCGCCCGCGACGTCGCCGCGTTCGCCGAGCAGGCCGCCGCCCGGCGCGGCCTGACGGCGAGCTTCGCGCAGCGTCAGACGCTGGCGCCGACGCCGATGGACACGCGTATCGTCGGCGCGCTGGAGGCGGCCGCGCAGGAGACGGGCGAGCCGTTCCTGCTCATGCCCTCCGGTGCGGCGCACGACACGATGTGCGTCGCCGAGCGCGTCCCGAGCGCGATGGTCTTCGTCCCCTGCAAGGACGGGATCAGCCACTCGCCGCTGGAGGACGCGAAGCCGGCGGACGCCGCTCTCGCCGCCGAGATCATCCTGAACGCGATCCGCTCGCTGGTCTGACGCCCATCTGCGGGGCGCTCGGGAGCAGGGCGAGGGCGATGAGCCAGGCCGCGGCGATGACCGCGAACCCGAGCCGGCCGTT
Organism: uncultured Actinomycetes bacterium; assembly: GCA_963776735.1. GTDB lineage: Bacteria > Actinomycetota > Thermoleophilia > Gaiellales > Gaiellaceae > PALSA-612. Next base: position 128,368 of record CAVZNV010000001.1, on the reverse strand, counting down.
TCCGGGAAGCGAGAACGTGAGCCCGATCAGCGGCGTCCCGATGAGCGTGACGAACGCCGCAGCGCCGTTGACGAACCCGACCGCGGCCGCGGGCACGTCCGGCCGGGCGAGCGCAGCGCCGGTGAACGACGGCGCGAACGGGATCCCGGCGGCGAGGCCGATCAGCGCCGCGCCGAGGACGGCCAGACCGACCGGCCGGGACACCGCGAGCGCGACTGTCCCGAGCGCGCCGCCGACGAGGCTCGCGGCAACTGCGGTCCGCATCCAGCGCGGCCGCTCGCGAAGGATCCAGCCGCCGAGCGGCCGCGTGACGACGCCGAGCACGAGCGTCAGCGCACCGACCAGCCCGGCCGTGCTCTTCGACAGGCCGCCGTGCCGGTGAAGCAGCGTCACGACCCAGTTGCCGACCACGATGCTCAGTCCGAGCGAGGCGGCGTAGAGCACCGCCAGCCGGTAGAGCCCCCGGTCGCGGAAGACGCCGGCAGGCGCATGCGCAGGCCGTTCGACGCGAGAGCGCGGCGCGTCGCGCGGAGCGACCGCGAGCAGCGCGAGCCCGGCGACGCCGACGACGATCGCTGTCACGAACGGCGCGCGCCACCCGATCGCGCTCTCCACCGGCGGGACGATGGCCAGCGCCAGCCCGCCGCCGCCGAGCGCGACGCCGCCGAAGAGTCCCTGCGCGAACGGCGAGCCTCCCTGCACGCGCACGTAGGCGCTCCCGGATACGAAGGCGAGGCCGGTTCCGATGCCGACGAGCGCCCGCGCGACGATCGCCAGCGCCGCGTACGGCCCGATCAACGCGAGCGCGTTGAAGACGACGATGAGCACGAGACCGAGGAGGGACACCAGCCGCTCGCCGCGGCGATCGCTCGCCCGCCCCGCGGGCACCTGCAGCAGCAGGTGCGTGACGAAGAGCGACGTCGTGAAGACGCCGACCACAGCGAGGCTGACGCCGTAGCTCTTCCCGAGTTGCGACGCGACCGCGCCCGTGTTGGCGATGTTCCAGCCGGACGCGAGCCCGGCGGCACACCCTCCCGCGACCGCGAGCCGGACGTTCACGCGGCACGGAAGCCGGGCATCGTGGGAGCCTAGTACGTGCTCACCGTCCTCTTCGGAGTGCTGGCCGGAATCGGCTTCGGCCTGCTCGCGGTCACCGTTCGTTCGGCACTGGCACGGGGAGGCGACCCCGAGGTCGGCGCGATCGTCATGGGGACGGTCGCGCTGGCGGTCGACATCGTGCTCGCCGCCGCGTTCGGCGACCTCGGCAAGGTCCATCCCGCCGACCTGTGGCCGTTCGTCCTGATCGGGGCGCTCGTGCCCGGGGCCTCGCAGATCCTCTTCATCCAGTCCGTGCGGCTCGCCGGACCCTCGCGCGCCGCGATCATGATCGGCGTCGCGCCGCTCGTCTCGGCCCTGCTCGCGATCGTCTTCCTCGGTGAGCCGGTGCAGGTCGGGCTCGTGATCGGGACGGTGATCATCGTCGCCGGCGGCGCCTTCCTGGTCGCGGAACGGAGCCGCCCGAAGGAGTTCCAGGCGGTCGGCATGGCGGTCGCGCTGACGTGTGCCGTCATGTTCGGCGTCCGCGACAACCTTGTCCGCGACGCCCAGACGCACCATCACCCGCCGCCGCTGCTCGCCACGGCCGCCGCGTTGCTCGGCGCGTGCCTGACCCTGCTCGTCTACCTCCTCGTCGTACGTCGGCGCGAGCTGCGCGAGCGGCTACGGCCATCGCTACGTCCGTTCGTCCCGGCCGGCCTGACGCTCGGCGCCGCCTACGCGTTCCTCGTCGAGGCGCTCGCGCACGGGCGCGTGACCGTCGTCGCCCCGCTGAACGCGACGCAGTCGATCTTCGCGGTCGTCTTCGCGGCGATCATCATCGGCCGCGCCGAGCTGATCGGCCGGCGGACGGTGATCTCGGGGCTCTTGATCGTCGCGGGCGGCGCCCTGATCGGCGCGACACGCTAGGCCCAACTCCGGCGCGGCCGTTACAAACGGCCCGGGTTTGCCATACAAGAGGGCGTGAACGACGAGGAGGAGCGCTCCGACACCGACCTTCTGCTCACAGCGCGTACGAGCGCCGAGCCGTTCGGGGTCTTCTACGAGCGGCACTTCGCCTCCGTGCTGGCCTTCTTTCGCCGACGGACACCCGGTCCGGAGGAAGCCTTCGACCTGACCGCCGAGACCTTCGCGGCCGCGCTTGCAGCGGTGCCTCGCTTCGAACCAGGGCCGGAACCCGCGCGTGCGTGGCTGTTCGCGATCGCACGCCACAAGCTGAGCGAGTCGCTGCGCAAGGGTCGGATCCAGGACGAGGCGTGGCGTGCGCTCGGGATGCTCGAGCATTCGGGCGCAGCACCCGAACGCGACTATCTCTCGCTGAACCGTCTACGGCTGGTACTGCTGGTCGAGCTCCTTGACGGTGTCGATGCGGACGCGGATCCAGACGCCTGACGCGAGCGGCTCGAACAGCTTCCGGTGCGGGCCGCCGTTGACGATCCGGGACAGTTCCGCTGCCGAGATCGGCGTCGCCGAGATGCCCTTCGTGCCCTGGTTCGTCAGCACCGTGATCTTCGCGGTCGACGGGAGGATGTACCAGAGGACGCGGTGGCCTTCCTCGACCACGTAGTTGTCGTTCGGGACCTCGCTCGAGCCCGTGTCCTCCTTGTGGGCGCGGCTCGCGGTGATGCCGCTCGTGAACCACGCAGGATCGAAGCCGAGCAGGTAGTGGCCGCCCGTGGGCGTCAGCTTCTTGATGTGGCCGTAGAGCACCATCTGGCCGGCAGGAGCGGCCGGCGGCAGGAGCAGGAAGTTGGACGAGCGGGTCGTTGCGGCCGACGCCGCGCTCGACCACGGCCGGGTCACGCCAAGTGAGACGGCGAGCGCCGCCGCGACGGCGAGGACGAGTGCAAGCTTGAGCTTCATGGCGATCCCTCCGGGTTGGCGTATCGCGTCCAAAGTACCCCTCAGCCGAGGACGACCGAGGTCGAGCCGCCGGCCGAACCGAGCTCGTGACGCTCGACGAGCGGATGCCCGTCGAGCTCCGCGCGCACCGCGGTTCTCAGCGCACCCGTGCCCTTTCCGTGGACGATGACCAGCTCCTTCAGTCCGGCCAGCGCCGCGTCGTCGACGAAGGAGCGCACTGCCTCCCTGGCCTCGTCGGCCCGCATCCCGCGGACGTCGAGCTGGTCGGACACGTCGCCGCGGGCCGCAGCCACGACCTTGACCTCCGGCTCCTCGGGGGCCGGGGCGTGACCGGAAGGCCGCAGCCGCGCAACCGGGAGGCGGACCCGCGCGCCGCCCTGGACGAGCACCTCCGCCTCCTCGCCCTCGATCGCCGCCACGACGCCCTGAACGCCGATCTCGCGCGCCTCGACCGGATCGCCGGGCGCGATCGGCGCCAGCAGGGGGAGCGGCTCGTCCCGTGCGCGCAGCAGTTCGTCGACGCGGCCGGCCTCCTCGGCGGCGGCTCCGAGCCGGCGGTCGCGCCGGCGCTCGGCCGTGCGTGCCGCGGCCGTCTGCGCCCGTCCGCGGGCGCGCTCCTGGCGGCGGGCGGCGCTGATGTCCTCGCGCAGCGCCTCGAGGGCAGCGCGCGCCTCGCGCAACTCCTGCTCCGCCTCCGCCCGGGCAGCCACGCGCTCCGCGTCCGCGGACGCACGGACGCGCTCGATATCGGCTTCGAGGTCGGCGCGCCGCTCTTCTGCCTGCGCCACGAGGCGCTCCGCGTCGGCCCGGGCCTGCTCCGAGGCGGCGTGCTCTTCGCTTGCCGACCGCTCTGCCCGCTCTGCTTCCGCCAGCAGCTCCGCTGCACGCAGCAGCGCGGGAACGACACGCTCGCGCGCGTCGGCAACCACCGCCGGGTCGAGCCCGAGCCGCGCGGCCACCCGAAACGCGTGCGACGTGCCCGGCCGGCCGAGCGCGACGCGGTAGAGCGGCGTGTCGGTCTCGACGTCGTACGCCGTGGCAGCGTTCGCGGCGGCGGCGGTCGCGCTCGCCCACTCCTTCAGCTCGGCGAAATGCGTGGTGACGACGGTGAGGCGGGCCTGCTCAGCGAGCCGCGCCAGCAATGCCTGCGCCAGCGCCGCGCCTTCGGCGGGATCGGTGCCCGCGGCGAGCTCGTCGAGCAGCACGAGCGACCGGTCGCTCGCCGCGGCCAGGATGCGGACGATGTTGCCCAGGTGTCCGGAGAAGGTCGAGAGGCTCATCTGGATCGACTGCTGGTCGCCGATGTCGGCGAGCACCGCGTCGAAGACGGGCAGCACGGCGGTGTCGGCGGGCGGGCGCAGCCCTGCCTGGTGGAGCACGGCAGCCAGCCCAAGCGTCTTCAGGGCCACGGTCTTGCCGCCCGTGTTCGGGCCGCTGACGACGAGGGCGCGCAGGCCGTCCAGGTCGAGGTCGATCGGGACCGCCGTTTCGTCGGCGAGCAGTGGGTGCCGAGCGCCGAACAGCCGCACCTCGTCGGCCACGTGGACAGGAGCGCCGCGCCAGCGGCGGGAGAGCAGCCCGCAGGCGAGCGACAGGTCGAGCACCGCAGTCGCCTCGACGGCCACGTCCAGCTCCCCCGCCCGCGCACCGACGAGTCCGGAGAGCTCGGCGAGGATCCGCTCGACCTCTTCGCGCTCGGCGCTCGCCGTCTCGGCCATTCGATTGCCGAGCTCGACGACGGCGAGAGGCTCGACGAACAGCGTTTGTCCTGAGCTGGAGGCGTCGTGAACGATCCCGCGCACCTGCGAGCGGGCGCTCGCCTTGACGGCAAGCACCGGCCGGCCGCCGCGGTCGGTGACGAACGTCTCCTGCAAGTGGTCGCGCAGCTCGGGTGAGCGGGCGAGACGTGACAGCTCGTCGGCGACGCGCTGCCGGCCGGCGCGCAACTCGTTCCGCAGCCGCCGGAGCAGCGGCGAGGCGGTGTCGCGGAGCCCGGAGCCGTCGTCCTCGACGCGCCGGTCTACGTCGCCGGCGATCGCTGCCAGTCCCGGCTCGACCCGGTCCGCAACGGCAGCGAGGAGCGGCGCCGACTCGCGCTGCTCGGCGAGCGTCCCGCGAGCGGCGAGCGCGCCCGACACGGTGTTCGCGACCGCCCGCAGCTCGGCCGCGGTCAGCGAGCCGCCGCGCTCGGCGCGCGCCGCCTCGGCGCGCACGTCCAGGACGCCGTGGAGCGACGGTGCAGTGCCAGTTTCGAGCAGCTCGACCGCCTCCGCGGTGCGCGCCTGCCGGGTCGCGACCTCGCGCACCTCGGGCGACGGAACGAGCGCACGCGCCAGCGCTTCACCCTGCGGCGTCACGGTTGCCTCGGCAAGCCGCTCGACGATCGGCGGGTATTCGAGCACGGCGAGCGACGGCCCGTCCATGCGGCCAGTCTAGGGAGCTAGCCGCGCCGAAACGTGAGCCGGATCACGTCGCCGGCCGGGCCGTCGAGACGACGAGCCAGCAGCCCGAACAGCGGCCCGAGCGGCACGAGCAGCGGGAACGTGCGCGTGTAGAGGTCGTTCAGGTTCGGCTCCAGGCGGCTGACCTGCGACGAGACCAGCTCGAGCGCAGGCGCGGCGGCGACGAACCGTTCGACCCACGCGTCGTCGTACCAGCGCTGGAAGAAGTGGCGGCCGGCCGCGCTGCCCTGGTCGGCATACACCGGCGCGTCTCGCCAGTCCTCGCGGTACGTGCGCGCGTACGGGAGCGTGACGACCACGCGTCCGCCCGGACGTGTGACCCGCGCGAGCTCCCGCAGCGCCTCCTCGTCGCCCGGCTCGGGGATGTGCTCGAGCACCGAGACGCTGTAGGCGGCGTCGAAGCTCGCGTCCTCGAAGCGCAGCGAACGCCCATCGCCGACCTCGAGCTCGAGTCGCGGCTCGCCCGCCGTGAGCTTTCGCCACGCGTCGACCTCGGACTCGAGCTGGTCGACGGACACGACCGACGCGCCGCTCCGCGCGAGCACGACGGCGAGGAGCTTCGGGCTGGCCAGGTCGAGGACGCGCTGACCCGGCCTGAGGTCGAGCTCACGCTGCGTCTCGGGCAGCTCCAGGTAACGGCTCGGGTCGAGCGGGACGACGACGCGAATCACGGCCTCCCGCAGGTAGCCGTGGGTCAGGAGGTAGCGCGCGCCGAGCTCGACGCTCGTCCGGTAGAGCGGCCACCAGTCGCGCACGACTGGATGCTAGGCCGCGACCACCGTGACGGGTTTGCGCTTCGGCGCGCGTCGAGAGAGGTAGCCGGTGCGTGCCGGAGGAGCCGCAGCCTCCGCGCGCACCGGCGGCCATGTACGTGCGCGGGACGTAGGATCGGCCGGTGGGCCCGCGCACCCGGCTCGCGATGTGGCCACTCGCGATCGTCGTCGCTGCGCGCAGCGCGCTCGTGCTCGGGTTTGCGAGCCGCTACGGCTGGCAGCGCGACGAGCTGTACTACTGGGTTGCGGGACGGCATCTCCAGGCCGGCTACGTGGACTTCCCGCCGGTCACCGGGCTCATCTCCGCCCTCGCCGGCGCCGTCTTCGGAACGTCGCTGACCGGCTTCCGGCTCTTCGCCGTCCTCGCCGGAGCGGGCGTGATCGTGCTCGCAGCCGCGGTCGCGCGGGAGCTCGGCGGCGGGCGGACGGCCCAGATCGCGGCCGCAGTCGGCGTCGGCTTCTCGCCGGTGCTGCTGGCGACGAACGGGCTCTTCCAGCCGGTCTCGTTCGACGAGCTGCTCTCGTTCCTGCTGCTGTTCCTCGCCCTCCGGCTCGCGAGGCGCCCGTCACCGCGCCTCTGGCTCGCGATCGGCCTGACGGTCGGTGTCGGCGTGGAGACGAAGTACACGATCGGCGTGCTCGCGGTCGTCCTCTTCGTCTCCTTCGCGATCTTCCGGCGAGACGTCTTCGACCGCCGCGGGCTCGCCGGCGCCGTCGCGCTCGCCGTCGCGATCGCCGTGCCGAACCTCGTCTGGGAGGCGCAGCACGACTGGATCAGCCTTCGCTGGTTCGTTCATCCCGGGCCGAGCGCGACGAGCGAGACCCGCCCGCAGTTCCTGCTCAACCTGCTGCTCAACACCGGCCTCGTCGCCGTTCCGTTCGCCGCGCTCGGCGTGCGTTCGCTCTGGCGCGACCGACAGCTTCGGCCGCTCGCGCTGACCGTCGTCGGGACGATCGCCGTCTACTTCGCCCTGAACGGCAAGGCCTACTACGCCGCGCCCGTCGGATTCTTCGCGATCGCGGCCGGCTCGCTCGACTTCGAGCGCTGGGTCGAACACAGCCGCGCGCGGCTCCGCGGAACGGCGATCGCGTTCACGGTCGCCACGCTCGTCGCCCTGCCGGTCGTCGTACCGGTCCTGCCGCTACGCACTGCCATCGACCACGGCGTGATCAAGGACCGAAGCGACTACCAGGACGAGATCGGCTGGCCCGGGCTCGTCGCGACCGTCGAGCGGGCCGCAGCCGGTGCTCCCGTCGTCGTCGCAGCGAACTACGGCGAGGCCGGCGCGCTCAAGTTGTTCGGCCACGACCTGCCGCCGGTCGTCAGCGGGCACATGTCGTTCCGCTACTGGCACCCGCCGCTCACCGTGTCGCGCGGCATCGTCCTCGGCTACGACCCGGCCCAGCTCGCGACGTTCTGCCGTTCGTACCAGATCGTCGCGCACGTGACGATGCCGCATGGGGTCTCGAACGAGGAGAAAGGCGCGCCCGTCGCCCGCTGCACGTTCCGCGGAGGCTCGCTCACCGCCGTCTGGCGAAAGCTCCTCTCCCCGAGCTACTAGAGGCTTGATGTGAAATTCCGCCGGGCCGGATGACGACCCTGGCACAGCGCCGGATCGGCGCGTCCGGCCGCGACACGTAGCGCCGCTACGCGCCACGGCCGGCCACACCACCCGGCTTGGCCCGGAGCGCCCCCGACGTCAGCGCAATTTCACATCAAGCCTCTAGGCGAAGAAGACGCCGTTGCGCTCGCGGCCGACGCCGACGCCGACGGTCACCTGGTCCCCGGGGTTCGAGGTGAAGATCACCCCGCGGCGGTTGTCGTCGTACACGCGGAACTGGATCGAGGCCTCTCCGCCGACGTAGGAGCCCTCGAAGCCGAACACGTCGTCACGAAGAACGGCCGTGTCGCCGCCGCCAGTCCAGCGGACGTCGAAGCTGACATGGCCCGGAATCGTGGACGGGAACGGCGAGATGGCGTTGAAGAAGTCGTGGAAGTCGGGCAGCGCCTGATTTTGCAAGCGGTAGCGGGCCCGCCCGGTGTTCGGGTCGACCACGGCGGCACTCGCCGGAACGGGCATCGTCCAGAACAGGCCGGACGGCTTGATCCCCGGCTCGAAGTCGTGAACCTGCACCGACGGGTCGCCCACGGCGCCCGCGTAGAGGTCGATTCAGACGAACCCGAACGAGGCGGTGCGGATCTGACCGTCGGTGCCGACGTAGCGCCCGCGCATGAACCGCATGTCAGTGTCGAACGGTACTCGGTGCCGTCGGAGCCCTGCGCGGTTCCCTGGATCTCGGCCGCTGCGATGACGCCGTCGAAGTCGGTGATCGTCGCCATCTCGAAGCCGATGGCCGGTGGCAGGACGTGGATGAACGGGTCGCTCGGGACGATGTTGAAGTTCTCGTCGAAGCCGCCCGGGATCGGACGCGGCTCGGCCGGGTTCGCGGCTGCCGCTCCACGCGGACGGAGCAGGCCGATCCCGGCAACCGCCCCGGCGGCGACCGCACCCCTGCGGAGGAACTGCGCTCGCGAGACACCTGCGGACACGAAACGCTCGAACATGTCGGCCTGCCAGCTGGGCACGGGGACTCCTTCCCGGGTTCGCGCGATTCTAGGTGTGGCAGGCGCCACAAGCAAGCAATTTCCGAACACCGGCGGGCTACCCTTCGCCGCACCATGGCGGGCTCGATCGACTCGGTGTGGAGCGACGACGCGGTCGCCGAGCTGCGGCGCGACTTCGGCGACGTGTACGGCGGTCGAACGGTGCTCGTCACGGGCGCCGACGGGTTCATGGGCTCGCATCTGACCGAGGCGCTCGTCCAGCTCGACGCCCGCGTCGTCGCCTTCGTCCGGGCGACGTCGAGCGGCGCGCTCAACAACATCGGGCACCTGCGGGATCGCCTGTCGGTGAAGTTCGCCGACCTGACGGACCGCACGTCGGTCGACTACCTCGTCCGCGAGCTCAAGACGGCGGCCGACCGGCCGTACGTCTTCCACCTCGGTGCGCAGGCGCACGTCGGCGAGTCGTGGCACCGGCCGTACGAAACCACGATCACCAACGTCGTCGGCACGCTGAACCTGCTGCAGTCGATCGTCGACCACGGGCTCGAGCTGGAGAAGTTCGACACGGCCGGCACCTCCGAGGAGTACGGCAACGTGCACGAGGCCGTCTCGCACCACCACGACTTCGACCCCGCCGGTGGCGTCGTCTTCCACGAGCGCTCGCCGCTGAATCCGAAGTCGATCTACGCCACGTCGAAGGTCGCCGCGGACTTCCTGACGATGAACTACCACGACGCGTTCGGCGTTCCGGGCGTGGTCACGCGGATGTTCAACAACTACGGGCCGCGGCAGAACCCGCGCTTCGTCACGGGCACGATCATCACGCAGGCGCTCGTCCGTGAGCGGATCGAGCTCGGGCAGCTCGAGCCGATGCGCGACTTCTGCTTCTGCTCCGACGGCGTCCGTGGGCATCTGACCGTCGCGGCGCACGGCATCCCCGGCGACGTCTACGTCTACGGCCAGGGGGAGAACGTCTCGATGCGTGACTGGGCCGAGCTGATCCTTCGGGTCGGCGAGGAGCAGGGCTACTGGCCAGCCGGGCGGGAGCTCGTCTCGACTGCCGCTCGCTACCGGCCGGGAGCGAGCGAGGTGATCGCCCTGCGTGTCGGCTACGAGAAGCTCGAGCGCGAGACAGGTTGGAAGCCGCGCGTGAGCTGGGAGGAAGGTGTCGCCCGCACGATCGCGTGGTATGCGGAGAACCGCGACCGCTGGGTCGGCCGGGTCGACTGGATGACGCCCGCAGCCGTCGAGAGTACGCTGCCGACGCCATGAAGATCCTGGTTACGGGCGGCGGCGGGTTCCTCGGCTCGCACCTCGTCGAGCGGCTCGTGGCGGACGGCGAGGATGTCGTCATCCCGCGCAGCGCCGACGTCGACCTGACCCGTGCCGACGACACCGCACGGCTCTTCCTCGAGGCCGAGCCGGAGCTCGTCTTCCACCTCGCGGCCGAGGTCGGCGGCATCGGCGCCAACCGCGCCAACCCCGGCCGCTACTGGTACGCGAACCTGATGATGGGCGCGAACGTGCTCGAGCAGGCGCGGCTCTACGGTGTCTCGAAGCTCGTCGTCGTCGGCACCGTCTGCGCGTACCCGAAGAACACGCCGGTGCCGTTTCGCGAGGACGACCTCTGGAACGGCTATCCCGAGGAGACCAACGCGCCGTACGGCGTGGCGAAGAAGTCGGTGCTCGTCGGCGCCCAGGCGTACCGCGAGCAGTACGGCCTCGATTCGATCTTCCTCCTGCCCGCGAACCTGTACGGGCCGCGCGACAACTTCCACGAGACGAACGCGCACGTGATCCCCGACCTGATCCGCAAGATGGTCGACGCCGAGGGCGAGGTCGTGCTCTGGGGCGACGGCTCGCCGACACGCGAGTTCCTCTACGTCGAGGACTGCGCCGAGGGGCTGCTGCGCGCAGCCGAGCTGTACGACGGTCCGGAGCCGGTCAACCTGGGCACCGGCGTCGAGACGTCGATCCGCGAGCTGGCCGAGGCGATCGCCGAGCTGACCGGCTTCGAGGGCGAGATCCGCTGGGATACGTCGATGCCGAACGGCCAGCCGCGCCGGTCGCTGGACACGTCGCGCGCGGCAGAGCTGTTCGGGTTCCGTGCGGCGACGCCGCTCCGCGAGGGGCTCCAGAAGACGATCGCGTGGTACCGCGAGACGTCGCAGCGCGACGAGACGCTCGAGCGGGTTGAGGGCTAGCGACGCGCTGAGCGCGGTTCGCCGCCTGGCGGCGAGGCGCGAGCCGTGGAGCGTGCTCGTCCCGCTCCTCCTCGTCGGCTGGATCGCGGAGATCGTCTTCGCGCTCCGCGTCCACCACAACGGCTTCGTCTTCTACCAGGGCGGCGACCAGATTCTGGTACTACACGACCGGCTGGCTCGCCGGTCACGGCGTCATCCCGAAGACGCTGATCTCGCCGGCCTGGGCGTTCGCACTCGCGCCGGTGGCCCTCATCGCCGGGCCCGGCTACGTCTCGGCGCTGCCGGCGGCGATCGTCTTCGAAGCGCTCGTGCTGGCGCCGATCGCGCTCTTCTGCGTCTACGACATCGCCTCGCGGATCGCGGGGCGCGCGATCGGCTACGTCGCCGCGACGCTGTGGGTGATCGGCCCCTACGTCGCGATCCCGCTGTTCGAGCAGCGCTACCACTCGAAGTACGTCGACCAGTTCTTACCGCATCCGCTCGGCCTGACGATGATGGGCGACTTCCCGAGCATGGTCGCCCTGCTCGCCGCGGGCGCCCTGATCGTCCGCACCTACCAGGCGCGCCGCACCGAGCTGGCGATCGCAGCAGGCCTCGTGACCGGGCTCGCGATCCTGACGAAGGCGTCGAACCTGATCTTCCTGTTCACGCCGCTCGTGCTCTTCCTGATCGGCAAGCGGTGGCGCGAGCTGGGAACCTTCGCACTCGCGCTGATTCCGGCGCTGGCGACACTCGCGGTCTGGAAGTACCGCGGCTACGGGACGCTGCCCGCGTTCGGGAACGGGCTCGGGACGACGCACCAGCTCGCCGCCGGGCAGGGTGAGGCGTTCGGCACGACGGGCTCGATCCTGACGCCCTACCACCGCTACGCGAACATCGACTGGTCGCACCTCCAGAACAACCTGGACGGGCTGGCCGAGGTGTTCTTCAGCCTGCGCGTCCTCCAGTTCCTGCCCTTCGCGGGCGCGATCGCGGTTGCTCGGCGCTCGTGGCCGCTCGCCGTCGCTCTGTCGACGTGGTTCTGGCTCTACTTCGTGATCAAGGGATCGGACTCGGTCTCGTCGGTGGACAGCGCATCGTTCTTCCGGCTGCTGCTGCCGGCGATCCCGCCGCTCCTGATCATGGTCGCGTGCCTGCCGGTGCTGACGCCGCGGTTCGGTCCGGCGCTCGCCGCCCGTTATCCGGCCTCCGTGCCGCGGATCCCCGGTCGCCGGCTGCTGATCGTGACGGCAGTCCTGTTCGGGCTCGTCCCCCTCGTCGCCGCCGGCGCGCTCCACCGGACGGGCGGCTCGGGCCGCTGGATCATCCTCCACGACATCGGCGTGCCGGTCGACGGCGGGGTGGGCCTCCGGGCGACCGTGCGCGGCGGCGTCGTGCTGCTGCACTGGAACGACGCGTCGGAGGGCTCCTCGCGCGTCTTCTACCGCGTGCTGCGCTCGCGCGGGCCGGGCGACGTGCTCTGCCAGTCGCAGAGCGGCGTCACGAACTGCGCCTACGCCGGTGCGCGCGTGAAGACGACGACGGCGACCACGGCCACCGACCGGCCCGGCCGTGGGACGTTCACGTACCGGATCGGCGTCGGGACGAACTGGGTCGACGACCCGAGCATGGGCGACGTCTTCCTCGTCAGCGATCCGGCGACGGTGAAGGTGACGGTGCGCTGACTTGCGTTCGTTCGGCCTCCGCGCGACGATTCACGCGTGAGCGGCGGGGGAGTCGCGACCGCAGCGGTCGCAGGCGTATGTGCGTTGCTTGTCCTCGGTGCGGGTTCCGAGTCGGCCGTGCCAGGCTGGAAGCTCACCGATCTGGGGACCGTGCCGAGGTATCGACACCTTCCGGTGATTGCGAACAGGCCGGTCGCGATCAACTCTCAGGGCGAAGTCGTCGGCTCCAGTACGACCCCCCTGATCCCGGGCCCTGTCAACGGCGTCGTCAACGTCCCCGAGCGCGTGTTCCTCTGGCAGCGCGGAAAGATCACCGATCTCGGGAAGGCGAGCTCGGACGGCATCAACGACCGCGGCGAGATCGTCGGCAGCGGTCTGTGGCCGTCAGGTCATGCGCTCCTCTGGCGGCACGGCAAGCGAATCGACCTCGGGACGCTGGGCGGTCGGTCGAGCGAGGCAGCCAGGATCGACGACCACGGCCAGGTGATCGGGACGAGCGACTTGCGGGAGAGTACGCCCAGGTCGCTCCACCAGCACGCGTTCATCTGGCAGAACGGGAAGATGACCGACCTGGGAACGCTCGGTGGCGCAAACAGCAGAGCGATCGCGATCAACGACCACGGCCAGGTCATCGGGGTGAGCGACACCGCGGCCACCGGACACCATCACGGTTTCCTGTGGCAGAACGGAAGGATGACCGACCTGGGCACGCTCGGCGGGTGGACGAGCGACCCGGTCGCGATCAACGACCACGGCCAGATCGTCGGGCAGAGCACGACGCGAGGAGGCACCGTGCATGCGCTTCTCGGCGAGGCCTTCCTCTGGCAGGACGGCAAGATGACCGACCTCGGGCCACTGCCTTCCCATCCCGTCTGTCACCACAAGCTGGCTGTCCTCTGCGAGTCGATACACACGGTCGCGACGGCGATCAACGACCGCGGGCAGGTCGTCGGCTACAGCGCCGGCGCCGGCGACAACGAGCACGCATTCCTGTGGGAGAAGGGGAAGATGACCGACCTCGGCACACTGGGCGGGATTCTGGAGCACGGCGGCCGACATCAACGACCGCGGCGAGATCGTGGGTTCCAGCGCCTCCGCGGCGGACCCGTTCTCGGAAGCGTTCGTCTGGAAGAGCGGAAGGATGGTCGATCTCGGAATGGGAGCCGCGATCTCGATCGACCAGACGGGAAAGGCGATCATCGGGTACCGCGAAGTCGGGACGCTCTATCGCAACGGGAGCTTTTCCACCCGCGGCGGGTTCAAGGCGCTCCTCTGGACCGTGCGCTGATCTAGCGACGCTTCTCTGCGAGCCGTTCCTCGAGCAGCGCCAGTCGCTGTGCGAGGATCGTGTTCTGGTCGGCGAGCTTCGAGATCACCGTCGAGTAGTCGAGCAGCACGAGCAGGATGAACAGCGTCGCGACCGCGAACAGCACCGCCGGCGGGTAACCCTTGACGCCGAGCCACCCGGCGATCGTGTTCAGCCCGCTGCGCCAGAGCGAGAGCACGAGCAGCACCACGCCGGTCGCGAGCCAGAGCAGCGCGTAGCGCTCGCGCAGGCGTCGCTTGCGGATCAGCTCCAGTACGACGAGCACCAGCAGCACAGAGGCAACCGCGCCCGCGATCGCGACGGAGAGCGGCGTCTGTCCGGCCGCGAGGATCACGCAGGCACCTCGGGCGGGCGCCGGAACACCGCGACGAACACAGCCAGCATCACCTTGACCATGTAGTAGACGGAGCGGACGGCGCCGATCGACGACTGACCGGCCGAACGCTCTCGCATCTCCACGGGCACCTCGGCCCGCCGCAGTCCGGCCTTCGCGGCCAGCACCGTCGCCTCCACCTCCGGGTAGTCGTGCGGGAAGTACTCGGCAAACAGCGCGATCGCACGGCGGTTCGTCACCTGGAAGCCCGAAGTCGGGTCGGTCACGCGGCCTCCGACGAGCACCGTGACCGTCCAGGAGAGGATGCGGATCGCGAACCTGCGCGACGCGGACGACCGGTAGCCCTTGCTGCCGATGAAGCGAGAGCCGACGGAGATGTCGGCATGACCCGACAGGACCGGGCCCGCGAGGACGAGGAACTGCGCCGGGTCGTGCTGGCCGTCGCCGTCGACCCGCAGCGCGAGGTCGAACCCGCCCTCGTACGCATAGCGATAGCCGGTCTGGACACAGCCGCCGATTCCGAGGTTGAACGGCAACGCGAGCACGCGCGCACCCTTCGCCGCGGCCACTTCCACAGTCCGGTCGCGCGAGCCGTCGTCGATCACGACGATCTCGATCTCCGCGTCGGCCGCACGGATCTCGTCGATCACCCCGACGATCGAGCCCTCCTCGTTGTATGCGGGGACGATCGCAACTCGCTTCAGCGCCGCCAGGCGCGGGTCGATGCCGGCTTGCGCCTCCTGCAGCGCCTCAGCCACGGGCCGTCACCATCGCCGGGGCACGCAGGCCGAGCAGCTCGAGCAGCCGCCGCGCGCGGTGGACGTAGGTGTGCTCGTCGAGCGCGCGCTCGCGGGCGGCCCGGCCGAGCTCCTCGGCCCGGCCCGGGTCGTCGAGCAGCTCGCGGTACGCGTCGGCCGCATCGTCCGCCGTCGACACGACGAGCAGCTCGCGTCCGGGCTCGAACCAGCGCTCCACGCCCTCGTACGGATTGGAGACGATCGCGGCGCCGGCCATTGCCAGCTCGAACGGGCGCGCCGTCGACGACGCGCGCACGCTTGCGTGGGCGCTGCGCGTGATGTTGAGATTGATGCGAGCCTCCGAGATCGCGCGGCCGAAGACGTTGAACGGCACGTCGCCGAGCTCGCGTGCGGTGCCGGTGTCGCCACGGAAGTCGCACCCACCGAGCGCGAAGTCGACGTGCGGCAGGCGCCGGCTCGGATCGCCGACCATCGCCTTCATCCAGTCGCGCCGGAACTTGTCGCCGTAGCCGTAGAAGAACACGTCGACGAGCTTGTCGACCGGCAGCGGCTGGAAGAGCTCCGGGTCGGCACCCCAGAACACGGCCTCCGCGCGGCGCGCGCCGAGCTCGCGAAGCCGGTCGAGCCCGCCCTCGGAGTTGGAGACGACGAGGTCGTACTCTGCCGGGTCCGCACCGTGGTAGTAGTTGAAGCCCGTGTCCATGCCGCCGAACTCGGGCAGGCTCATGGGCACGTCGCCGTCGTAGAAGACGACCGGCACCGAGAAGCGACCGCGCAACACGCTCGGAATGCCGCGGAAGTGACTCATCGGGACGGTGAAGACGACGACCGCGTCGACATCGCGCTCGCGTTCGAGGATGCGCTCGAGGTGCTTCTGCCAGCGCGGCGTCACCCAGCGCCAGATCAGCTCGCGCGTCAACCGGTCGGAGCGCGTGTCAGGCGGGCTGTCCTCGCGGCGCCGCAGGTGCGAGTCGCGCTTGAGCCTGGCGAGGAGGTCTCGTGTGCGCGCGTAGGTCTCTCCCTCGCGATAGCAGGGGTTCGGCTCCGTGCGCCACCAGGGCGCCTCGACGGCCCGTCCTCGATACGGCGTGACGATCAGGTCGCAACCCGCCTCGTGCATCCCCTTCCACAGCTGCCACCAGGCAGGAGTGCAGCCGTAGCGAAAGTCGAGGTCGACGGCGGAGGCGACGGCGAGGATCTTCGGAGCGCGCCTGCTCACCTGGCCAGTATTGCGGAGCAACCTGCGTGCACCCGCGCCGCTAACAGAATCCGTACGGGGTTCAGTACGCGCCGCGCTGGGCCAGAACCGCCGGGATCGTCTTCGCCAGAATCGAGATGTCGAGCCAGATCGACCAGTTGTCCATCACGGGGGAAACGGCCGGTTTCCCCCGTGTGCCCCCTTCCCCTTCGTCGCGACGGGACGGCGTCCCGAGCTACGCCCGGGCCAAGCCCGGGCTTCGCCGCCACTCGGAGTCGCTCCAAGAGGACCCTCAGGATCGACTCAGTACGCGCCGCGCTGGGCCAGAACCGCCGGGATCGTCTTCGCCAGAATCGAGATGTCGAGCCAGATCGACCAGTTGTCGAGGTAGTAGAAGTCGTAGCGGACCAGGTCGTCGAAGCTGAGGTTCGACCGGCCGGAGATCTGCCACAGGCCCGTCATCCCGGGCAGCACGAGATAACGCTTGCGGTGCCACTCCTCGAGCAGCGCGTAGTCCCGGACGGGCAAGGGGCGCGGGCCGACGAGGCTCATCTCGCCGCGGAGCACGTTGACCGTGTTCGGAACCTCATCCAGCGAGTAGCGGCGCAGGAAGCGGCCGATCGAGGTCACGCGCGGGTCGTCGCGGATCTTGAACAGCGCGCCGCCGGCCTCGTTCTGCGACTCCAGCTCGGCCTGCCTCTCGGCCGCGTCGACGTACATCGTGCGGAACTTGAGCATCCCGAACTCGCCCTCGCCGAGACCCACGCGGCGATCGGCGTAGAAGACCGGCCCGCGCGAGGTGACCTTGATCGCCACCGCGATCGCCAGCCAGAACGGCATCCCGAACACGATCACCACGGCGGCGAAGACGACGTCGAACGTGCGCTTGACGACCCAATCCGCACCGACGAGCACCGGCGGGCGCAGCACGAACAGGGGCGTTCCCTGGCCCGGCACGTACTCGCCTCGCTGGACGAGCAGGTCGGTCGTCTTCGGCGCGATCCGCACCTGAACACCCGAGCGGTGCGCGAGGTCGACCATGTCGAGGAGCTGCCTGTCCGTGAAGTCCGAGTCGGTGACGATCAGCTCGTCGACCTCGTGTTCCGCGAGAATCGCGCGCAGATCGTCGAGCTCGCCCAGGACGGGGATCCCGACCTCGCCCGGCGACGCCGCGATCGCGCCGACGAACTCGTAGTCGATGCCGCTGCGTCCGAGCCCGAGCGTGCGGTAGAGGTGCACGAGATGGTCGCCCTCGCCGGCGAGGATCGCACGGCGGCGCACGCCGAGAGCGTGCAGCACCTCGCGCGTGACGACCTCGTAACTCGCGCGGAAGAGGCCGATCAGGAGCGCGCTGATCACGAGCGTGGTCGGGATCAGGCCGAAGGTCGAGAACTTGTGCCCCGTCCCGAGCCCGAACGCGAACACGATCAGCGAGACGACGATCAGCGAGGAAACGACGCGCCCGAAGCCGGCCCGCTGCTCTCGGCGCGCATACAGACCCGCTTGCCAGAAGACGAGCACGGTAACGAGCAGGAGGAACGGCAGCCAGTCCGTTTCCTGGTCCCAGAGCAGCCCCGGGAAGATCGGCGACGTGCCGTAGTAGAACTCGCGCAGGAGCAGCGCGGCGTAGAGCGCGAGACCGACGCCCATCAGGTCGAGCCCGATCAGCACGGCCAGGCTGCCGACGCGGATCAGGAGCTGGCGGACAGGCGAGCCGACGAGCAGCCGCGCGTGCGCCTGCCGGATGTCGCCTAGTGGAAGCGGCTGTTCCGGGTCGGCCTCGGCAGGTCGCTCCGAGGGAAGGGGCTTTGTAGCCACCGAAACGTTGATGTTACTGGCCGGAACCCGCAGTCCTGCCTGAAAAGACCAGGTCGAACGGCACTTCCGGGGCGAGCTCGGCCGAGACGTGGGCGAGCTGGTCGAGGTCGGTCGGGCGGCGGCGACGTCCGAGCAGCGAGAGGGTGGCCGTGAGGGCACGGCGGCGCCGTCCCGAGAGCAGGTCGGTGTCGTGGAAGTAGACATGGATCACGCGGCTGCCGAGCGACGGCTTGAGCATGGCTCGCGAGGCCATGCCCAGCGAGTGCGTCGACGGCAGCTCGAGCAGGTGCGTGCCGTTGGCGAGGGCGACGCGCACCGGCGACGCTGCCGATCCGCGGGGCGCCCCGTCAACGAGGTAGCGCGGCCGGAAGGCGGTGGCCGTGCAGTCGACGTAGCCGGCCTCGGCGACCGCCTCGGCGACTGCCGCGTCCATGTACCAGCCGCCGCCGCAGAAGAGCGTCGCGGCGAGTCCCTTCGCCGCCATCCAGTCGGCCTCGCGACGGACGCGGTCGGCGTGCTCCGGCCCGGGCTCCGGCGGACGCGCGCGCTCGGCCGAGACGAAATGCGTGTGGTGACCGAGCGGAGCGCGCCCGGCTGCGGCTCTGGCGCGCTCGAGCCAGCGCTCCTCGCTCTCGCCGGCGTCGAGGTCGGGCGGCCGCATCAGCGCAGCGATCCGGAAGCCCCCGGGCGCGCTCGCCTGCAGCGCCACGAACCGCGACCAGCAATCGTCGTCGAGCGGCCGCTCGACGTGGCAGGACACGACCGCGTACCGCTTCACGTGACGAATCAGACCAGACCGGGACTACGAGCGTGCCGCCGAGACGCGCACGGACGCGCGCGCGACGGTGGCGGCGTGCCCCGCGGCGTCCGTCGCGACGACGGTCACGACATACCGGCCTGCCCTGCGATACGCGTGCTTCACGCTCGCGCCGGTCGCAGTCTTCCCGTCGCCGAAACGCCAGCGGAGGGTCACGGCCGACATGTCCGCGGCTGCCGCGACGAAGGCGAGGCGCCGCCCGGCCCGGCCCGACCGAGGAACGGTCGCGGACACGGCCCGCGACGCCGCTGAGTCGAGGATGGCGATCGCCACCGAGGCGCCGTTCGGAGTCTCGTAGACCGCGACCGCGTCTCCGTCCGGATCGATCGCCGTGTGTCCCGTCCACAGGAGCCCCTGGACTGCGGTCGACGTCGGCTGCGTCCAGGAGGTCGCGCCTGCCGGTAGCCGCGAGGCCGCGAGCGAGCCGGAGTCGTACGAAAACCCCGTTCCCCACACGGCAACGAGCCCATGTTCGGCGTCGAAGCCGAGCGTGAACGTCTGGAGACCCGGCGGGGTCGACGGGATCGCAATCGGCGCCTGCCACGTCTCCGAGCCTGCAGCCAGCTCCGCGACCATGACCTCGTCCGACTGCCAGGCCGCAGCGACGTCGCCGGCGGCGTCGGCAATGAGGTCCTGGACCGCGTAGGACGCGAGTGGCGCAGGTTGCTCGATCCACGTTTCCGTCGCGGGCGAGCGCGTCGCCAGCCGACCTTGCCCGCTCTGCGTCCAGAGCGCGACGGCCGATCCGTTCGGGCGCATCGCGACGAGAATGCCGAAGGCGGTCTCGCCGGCCGGGGAGAGGTTCACCGCCCGCTGCCAGTCACCGCCCGCCGGCTTGAATGCCGCCCAGACGATCGCGCCCCCCGCGTCCTCGCGCGTGAAACCAACGACGGCGTCACCCGCCTCGTCGACGGCCGGTGACGAGTCCTGCGCGGACGCGCCGGTCGAGGAGACCTGTTCAGCCGGCTCCCAGGCCGTGGAACCGGCTCCCGCGCCGACGCCTCGACGACGGCGAAATGGCCGTCGTTCTCGATCCACGAGATCACGGCGGCTCCCGATCCTGTGGCCTCGAGGTGCGGGTCGGCGATCGACCGTCCAGGCGTCGACAGCAGGGTGGGAGGCGTCCAGCTCCCGTCGACGTGCCGCTCCGCAACTGCAAGCCGGGTGAACGCCGGCGCGCACTCGAGCCAGACGACGGTCGCGTTCCCGGCGCCGTCGAAGTCCGCCTGCGGCTCGATGCCGCACGCGTCGAACATCGTCGCGGCCTGCCATGAATTGCCTGCCGGGCGATAGCTCGCAAAGACCCCCTGGCGGTTCTCACTCCAGACGGCAAGCGCGTTGTCGTGGACGTCGACCGCGACGCTCTGGTCGAAGATCGAATAGTCGCTACGCGGAGTCAGCTCGAGCGGCGCGAGCCAGGCGGGGTGTACGAGGGAGGTGCCGCCGCCGGCGGCGGGAGCCACGGCGGCGGCGGCGAGGAGAGCGGCGATCACGAGCGTCGCGCGCATCGTCCCGAGCCTAGAACGAGCTCGTTACGAAAGGATCATGAGAATGGGGCGGATACAGTGAAGCCTCATGTGCGGGATTTGCGGGCTGCTGGCACCGTCCGGAACCGCCGATCCGTCGCTCGTCGCTCGCATGAACGCAGCGCTCGTCCACCGCGGGCCGGACGAAGGCTCGGTCGACGCGTTCGGCCGCTGTGTTCTCGGCCACCGCCGCCTGCGCGTCGTCGACCTCGAGACCGGCAGCCAGCCGGTCACGAACGAGTCCGGCGACGTCGTCGCGGTCTTCAACGGCGAGCTCTACAACTTCGGAGCGCTGCGGGCGGAGCTCTCCGGCCACCAGGTGCGCGGCACGGGCGACACGCCGGTCATCCCCCACCTCTACGAGGAGCATGGGCTCGGGTTCGTCGAGCGGCTCTCGGGGATGTTCGCGGTCGCGCTCTGGGACGCCGCGCGGGAACGGCTCGTCCTCGCGCGCGACCGGGTCGGCAAGAAGCCGCTCGTCTGGGCGCAGCTGCCGGACGGTTCGCTCGCGTTCGCCTCGGAGGTGAAGGCGCTGCTGCGGCTGCCCGGGTTGCGCGTCGAGCCCGACCCGGCGCAGCTCGACGCCTATCTCGCGCTGCAGTACGTGCCGGGCGGGACCGGCTTGCGCGGGATCGAGAAGCTGCCTCCGGGCCACCTCCTCGTCGCCGAGGGCGGCAGCGTGCGAATCGAGCCGTACGCCGAGCTGCGCGAGCTCGAGCCGCGCGCGGACGCAGAGTGGCTCGACCTCGTGCGCGAGCGGGTCAGCGCCGCGGTCGAGCGGCGCCTCGTCGCGGACGTGCCGCTCGGCGCGCTGCTCTCGGGCGGGGTCGACTCGACCGTCGTTGTCGCGGCCATGGCCCGCGCGTCGTCACAGCCCGTGCGGACGTTCACCGTCGGCTTCGGCGACCCGCGTTACGACGAACGGCCGTACGCGCGCGCAGTGGCGGAGCGGTTCGCGACCGAGCACACCGAGCTCGTGCTCGAGCCGGACGTCGAGTCGACGCTCCCGCGCCTGGCCGAGGCGTACGACGAGCCGCACGGCGACGAGGCGGCGCTGCCCCTGTTCCTGATCTGCGAGGCGGCGCGCCGCGAGGTGACAGTGGCGTTGACGGGGGACGGCGGCGACGAGTCGTTCGCCGGGTACGAGCGCTACGCGGCCTGGCGGCTCGCCGGACGACTGCCCAGCGTCGGCGCGTCCACGGCGGCGAGCGTCCTGCGACGCGCCTCGAACGAGCCGCGCTCGACCGCGACTCGCGCAGCGCGCTTCCTCGAGACGGTGGCGACGCCTCCGGCCGAGCGCTACGGGCGGCTGATGGAGATCTTCCCCGCCGCGCTCCGGGCCGAGCTGTGGGAGCCGGAGTTCGTCGCCGAGGCGCGGACGGCGTCCGAGCTCCTCGGTCCGCCGGACCGCCCGGGGGTCGCCGGCCTCCAGCGGCTCGACGTCCGCACGTATCTGCCCGGCGACCTGCTGCTGAAGGCGGACATCGCCTCGATGGCGCACTCGCTCGAGCTCCGCTCGCCGCTCCTCGACTGGGAGGTGCTCGAGCTCGGCGTCTCGCTCCCCGAGCGGCTCCAGCTCGCCGGGAGGCGTGGTAAGGCCGCTCTGCGGCAGGCGTTCGCCTCCGAGCTCCCGGCCGAGATCGCGGCGCGCGGCAAGACGGGTTTCGGCGTGCCGATCTCCGCCTGGTTCCGGAACGAGCTGCGCCCGCTCGCGGCCGAGCTGCTCCTCGGCGAGGAAGCACGCCGACGGGGGCAGCTCCGTCCGGCAGTCGTGAAACGCCTGCTCGACGAGCACGTCTCCGGTCGCGCCGACCACGGGCACCGGCTCTGGTGCCTGGTCATGCTCGAGCTCTGGCAGCGAACGTGGGTCGAGTCCGCGCAACCCGTGGCGGCGGCAGCCGTCTCGTGACGCGGCGGCAGTCGTACGCGATCGTCGTCGCGGCCTGCGTCGTACCGCGGCTGATCGTTCTCGCCCACGAGCGCGGCGCGATCCTGGCCCAGAACACCGAGAAGTCGGACAGCTTCGCGACGACGTTCGTCAATTCGGGCACCTACGGCTTCATCCCCGGCCACCCGTCTGCGTGGACGCAGCCCGCGTACTCGTTCTTCCTGATCCCGATCTACTACATCTTCGGCCGGAACTGGGAGTCGGTCGGCCTCTGGCAGATTGCGGTCGCCGCGGCCACGGCACTGATCGTCTACGAGACGGGACGCCGCTTCCTGTCGCCGCGCGCGGGGCTGATCGCGGCGGTCGTGGCCACGCTGAACCCGTACCTGGTCTGGCACGACGTCCACGTGAACCGCGAGATCGTCGACCAGTTGCTCGCGGCCGGCATCGTCTACCTGACACTGACCGCGGCCGACAAGGCGACGCGCCGGCTCGGCTGGACGTCGGCGGCGCTCGGAATCGTGCTCGCGCTCGGGATCCTCGGCAACACGCGGCTGTTGTTCCTGCCGCTGATCTGTGCCGGCTTCGTCCTCTGGCACCGGCGGGTCGTGCTCGCGCCGGCGCTGTGCATCGGCGCCTGCGTGGTCGCACTCGTACCGTGGGCGGTGCGCAACGACGTCTCCGTCGGCTGTTTCACGCTCTCGACCGACACGAAGGCGCTCTGGAAGGCGAACAACGCGAACACGTATGCGACGCTCGCCGCCGGGAAGTGGATCGACGACGTGCCCGACCTGCCCGGCGCGCCGAAGACGCCCGAGTACGCAGGCGCCTACTACGACGCGCACCACGTCGTCATCCCGGTGAAGGAGTGCGCGCAGCAGAGCTTCTACCGCTCGAAGGCGCTGTCGTTCATGGTCAACCATCCGGTGGCGAAGACGAAGCTCGCCGGGCAGGCACTGCGGATGTTCTGGGACCCGCGCGCGCAGGAGACGGAGGGCCGGCCGAGCGCGGGCGGCTTCCTCGACGTGGCGAGGACGTGGGTGCAGCCGGTGTACGAGATCCCGCTCTACCTGTTCGCGATCTGGGGACTGTTCCTCGCGCCCCGCCGCGTGACGGCGCTCGTGCTGCTGATGCTCGGGTACCAGACCGTGGTCGCAATGGGGTTCGCGGGCGACACGCGCTACCGCGTGCCGTGGGACTTCTGCCTTGCCCTCGTCGCCAGCGTCGCCGTGCTGCACCTGTGGGGACGGCTGCGGGGGGCGCGCGCGCCGTGAAGGTCGTGCACGTCCATCGGATCCGCGGAATCGGTGGATCGGAGAGGCATCTCTTGACGCTGCTGCCGGCGCTGCGCGAGCGCGGCGTCGACGTGTCGTTCGTCGGGCTCGACGACCCGGCCGGCGTGCTCGAGCCCTTCTACGCCGAGCTCTCGGTGCCGTTCGAACGCGTCTCGGCGCCGCGCGACCTCGACCCGGTGCTCGCCTGGCGGCTCGCGCGGACGCTGCGGCCGTTGCGGCCGGATCTCGTGCACACGCACCTCGTCCACGCGGACGTGTACGGCGCGGTGGCGCCGGGAGTGCGCATCGTCTCGACGAAACACAACCCGGACCCGTTCCGAGCCGGATCGTTCCGCTACGTGGAGCGGGCGCTCGCACGGCGAGCGTCGCGGATCATCGCGATCAGCGAGGCCGTGCGCCGGTTCTCCGTCGAGCAGGTCGGCCTGCCGGCGGACAAGGTGAAGGTCGTGCACTACGGGCTCGACGCGCTGCCCGAGGCGTGGGCGGAGAATCCGCCGTTGGAGCTCGGCGATCCGCTGCTTCTGGCCGTCTGCCGGTTGGCGCCGCAGAAGGGGCTCGAGACCGCCGTTCGCGCGCTCGCGGAGCTGCCGGACGCAACGCTGCTCGTCCTCGGGGACGGGCCTGATCGGGCTGCGCTCGAAGGCCTGGCGGACTCGCTCGGCGTGCGCAACCGGCTCGTGCTCCCCGGGCGGGTCGGGGACGTCGCGGCGTTGTATCGCCGCGCGACCGTCGTGGTGCACCCTGCGCGGTGGGAAGGCTTCGGGCTCGCGATGCTCGAGGCGATGCTGGCCGGCAAGCCGGTCGTCGCGGCGAGGGCCGGCTCCGCGCCCGAACTGGTGGTCGACGGCGAGACCGGCGCGCTCGTGCCCGTCGACGACGCGACGGCCCTGGCGGATGCCGTCCGCGCGATCCTCGCCGATCCCGCGCGGGCCGAGGCGCTGGGCCAAGCGGGGCTCTCGCGCGCCCGGTCGGAGTTCTCCGCGGCCCGGATGGCCGAGCGAACGACAGGCGTCTACCTAGAATGCCTGCATGGGACTCGGTAGATGGCTCAAGAAGCTCCGCGGGGACGAGCAGGCAGGCGGCGAACCGGAGAAGGAGAGCGAGGATCGCGTCGACGTCGACGCCATCAAGCTCGACCAGGAGGCCGGGCGCATCGCCGGCATGAGCGGCCCGGACGAGGCTGCGCGCCTGGGACCGCCCGAAGACTCGTAGCACTCGCCTCTCTACGGAAGGTGCATGGTCACAAGCCCGTGGGCCGTGTCGACGAGTAGGCGGCTGGGGCGCTGGTCCGGCAGTAGCGCGACCATGAAGAACGACTCCTGGAGCGGGACAGGGAACCTCGCTCCCCCCGCAAGCACGAGCGTGATCGATCGGACACCCGCGAACGCGTGCCCGGCCATCACGACCATCGTGTGGGGACCAACCGACCCGCCAGGCCCGACCTGCTGGAACATGGGTGCATCGACCGGGCCCGAGATCGGCGTGGCGTCACACGAGCTGGTGCTGCCGTTGACGGCGACGACCTCGTAGCAGCGCGGCCTGTCTCCGACGGGGTTCACCTCGAGCGTCACGATGCCGGCGCGAGTCCTGATCGAGAAGAGCCGGTGGAACACGGGCTGCGGCGGAGGCTTGTAGATGAGCGACTGCGATACGACCGTGCGACCGGTCGCGTCGACGCCGACCACATCGCGGGCTTCCTTTCCCGCCGGCAGCCCGACGAGGAAGAAACCCTCGATCGGACGGATCTGCGCGCTCGTCCCGTCGGTGAAGTCGAGCCGCACCCGCACGATGGGCGGGTACGCATGTCCGTGAAGGATCGGGCGTGCAAGCGACGGCCAGTCCCGCGTGCTCTCGAGCGCGGCATCGAGCCGCGTGTACCTGGTCGCCGGACCGGTGCAGGCGAGCGGCCCGCTCGGCCGGGAAGAGCCACGCTGCGGGATCTCCACGAAGCGGCAGATCCCGTGCTTCGTAGGAGCCGCCCACAGCCTGATCACCCCCGCGGCGGTTCGCAGCTCGAGGACGCCCCGGATCTTCCCGGGCTCGATGCCGAAGCCACTGCCGCGCATCCAGCTCACGGTCGCCGGGTCGGGCGCTCCGGCCTCGACGATCGCGTTCGCCACCGCGGGCGGAGCCGAGAAGCCGAGGAACATCCACAGTCTGCTCCCGAGCCCGAACGCGGGGGACGCGAGCAGCGCGACGGCGGCGAGAACGACCACGGCCACGACAACCCGTCGCAACCGGGTTCGGCGAATTTCGACGGCTGCCGACCGCAGCACCGACTCCCAGTCGCCGCTTCGATCCTCATAGCTCGGGACAAGCGCACCGAGGGCCGCCCCGACGGTCGCATGGGGCTCGTTCAAATCGTCACCGCCTCCAGTTGCCCGCGCAAAGCCTCGTGGGCGGCGTTGAGCGTCGCGCCAACCGTCCCGGACGCCACGCCGACCGTGTCTGCGATCGTCTGGTAGTCGAGATCGGCGTAATAGCGGAGAAAGAGGATCAGGCGCTGCCGCTCGGGGAGGGCAGCCACCGCGGACCTCACGAGCCTGAATGGGTCGACCTCCTGGCTCGCGTCGGCTCGAAGCTCGTCCACGAGCGGGCCGTCGGTTGACCGTTTGCGCAGCGAAGCACGGGCTGCGTTCACGAGGATCGTCCACAACCACGATTCGAGCGACCCGTCGCGCCGGAACGAACCTCGTCGCCGAAGCGCCAAGACGAACGCGTCCTGCACCGCGTCGCCTCCGGCCGGTTCGCTCCCCGTGATCGCGACCGCGACCCGGAGGAAGCGTGGATACCCGCTTCGGTAGAGCGCCTCGATCTCCTCGACACCGGCCCCTCGTTTGGCGCCTGGCAACACGAGGATGAGATTCAGCCGGAGCCGGTTTTCTTTAGCGCCCGCTCGTAGAGCCGCTCCGTCCGCTCGACGCAGCGGGACTCGAGGAACTCCGCGAGCGCTCGCTCGCGGCCGGCGCGGCCCATCTCGGCCGCCCGGTCGAGGTTGCCCGCGAGCTCGACGATCGCGCCCGCGAGCGGCTCGGCGACGCCCGGCTCGACGAGCAGCCCCGTCTCGCCGTCGACGACCAGCTCGCCGAGCCCGCCGATCGCCGCGGCGACCACCGGCCGCGCGCGCTCCATCGCCTCCAGCGCGACCATCCCGAATCCCTCCCCCATGGACGGCACCACGATGATCGCGGACTCCTCGATCGCGCCCTGGATCGGCGCCACATGCCCGAGGAACCGAACCCCGTCCGCAACGCCGAGCTCGCGCGCGAGCGCGCGCAACGCCGGCTCGAGTGGCCCGCGGCCTGCGATGTCGAGCTGCAGCCCCGGCACCGATTTCCGCGCCTCGGCGAAGGCCCGCAAGAGCACGATGTGCCCTTTGATCGGGATCAGCCGGCCGACGCAGAGCAGCCGCGGCTCCGTGCCTGCATACGGCTCCGCCCCGTCCCGCGGCGCGATCCCGTAGTGGACGATCTCGAAGCTGTCCTCGGCGAACCCCTCCGTCTCCGACAGGTAGTGGGCGAGCCCCTGCGAGATCGCGATGTGGACGTGCGCGAGGCTTGCGACCGCCCGGTCGGCCAGTGCGAAGGCGCGCCCTTCGCGAAACTCGTTGAACCCGTGCTTCGTCGACATGCGGATCGGCACGCGCGCCAGCGAGCCCGCGATCTGCCCGTACGCATCAGCGTGCACGAGGTGCGTGTGCAGGATCTCCGGCCGCTCGTCGTTCAGGTACCTCACGAGCCCGAGGAAGGCCGACGCGTCGACGTCCCGCGAGATCTCGACCGCGTCGAGCGGCACGCCGCGCGCACGGAGCGCCCGCGCGAAGTCCCAGGCGCCCGGCTCGTTCTCGTGCAGCATCAAGAGGCGCGTGTCCCAGCCGCGCTCACGCAGTCGCGGGAGGAGCGAGAGGAGATGCGCCTCGGAGCCGGAGATCCCGGCCACCTTCTGCACGTGCAGCACGCGAACACCCCTGTCCTTCCTTGCAACACTGTGTTGCAAGGTCATCGGCGTGCGACCTCGAGGACGGCGTCCGCCCAGTGGTCGACGGAGTGGTCTCTCGCGACGCGGTCGTGGAGCTCGCGACCGAGGGCGGTGCGGGCGTCGGCCGGCAGGGCAGCCAGGCCGGCGATGCGGTCGGCGAGCTCGGTCGGATCGTCGCGCCCGAACACGAGCGGCACGCCAAGCCCGGCCGTGAACGAGTCGAACACGGGGTTCGACACGAGCACCGGCAGGCAGCTCGCCGCCGCCTCGTAGACGACCTTGTCCGGCGCGCCCGCCTCCATGTTGTTCACGAGCGCCCGCGCACGCGCGAGCACGTCGGGCACCTCGGCACGGAGAACGGCGTGTCCGAGCCGGACGCGCTTCTCGAGGCCGAGCTCGCCGACGAGCCGCTCGAGCGCAGCGCGATGCTCGCGCTCGGCCGCGTTGAGCGCAGGACCGAACACCTCCAGTCGCACATCGAGGCCGCGCTCCAGCGCAACGCCGACCCCGCGCAGGATTGTCTCGAGACCCTTCGCCTTCGAGTAGCGGCCGAGCGTGACCAGCCGGAAGTCGCCGCCGTCGGGCCGGTCGACGCACGGGAACTCGTCCAGGTCGATGCCGTGGCCGATCGGGAACACCTTCGGGGAGTCGATCGGGAACGAGCGGCGGTCGACCGTGACGATCGCCGTCGCGGCGCGAGCCGCAGCCTCCAGCGTCCTCGTCCGCGCCCAGTGCGTGTACCAGAGCAGCAGCGGCACGCGCAGCGGCCGGACGAACGGTGCCGCGAGCACCGCGTAGATCGGGCACATGTGCGCGACGACCGCGACGGGGCGCGGCTTCAGCTCGCGGACGAGCTCCGCCTGGAAGCGCACACCGCGGCCCGCGCGCGTGCGCGACGCGAACGAGAGCGAGCGGCAGTTCGCGGGCAGCGTCCCGGCGACGGTGCGATCGGCGAGCACCACGACCTCGTCCACCCGGGTCGCGAGCGCGGCGATCATCGGCACCGTCGCGGCCAGCGCCGGATGGCCCGGGTCGACCTGCTGCGTGATGAAGATCAGCTTCCGCATCAGAAGAAGTCCGTGTCGCCGAGCGTGAAGCGCCACGCGGCGGGATCGAGGTCGAGCCGGTCCGCGAGCGGCTTCCCCATCAGATGGAGCGTGTGCGGAGCCGGGACGAAGCCGAGGGAGAGGAAGAGCCGCCGCTGGTCGGGCGCAGGCAGCGCGATCATCGCGCGCGCCTTCGTGAGCGCGAGCGCACGCCGCAGGAGGTTGCGCGAGCCGCCCGTGAAGTCGGCCAGCACCGCCGTCTCGATCCCCCGGTAGCTCGTGCGGCCGACCGCGGCGTGGCCGGACTCGTCCCGGACTACGCGATAGCCGCGCGGCGAATCGAGGAAGCGCCAGTTGAGGTACTCGGCGTCGCGCACAACGTGGTTCGGCCACGCCGCCGCGCAGTCCAGCGGGTCGTCGAACCGCTCGCAAGGCGCCGGCGCCGCGGCCTGGGAGAGCAGCGGCCGGCCCCAGACGCGAAGCCGGGCGATCTCCGTCCAGCCGAGCGGCCCGAGGAAGATCGGCGCCGTCGGCGCGCTCGCGAAGGCCAGCACGACGGCGACGCCTCGCTCCTGCGCCTCGCGCTCGTGCTTGCGCTCGAGCTCGACGAAGATCCCCTGCCCGCGCGCCGACTCGTGCGTCGTCGCGTGCACCGAGAAGGCGGCGAGCCGCTCGTCGCCGGCGAGGACCATCCGCGCGAGCGAGTGTGCCGCCACCCCGACGACGCGGCCCTTGATCCGCGCGACCGACATCAGGCTCCCGGCCGGATTGCCGGCGAACCACCAGTCGAACTCGGCGCCCGTCATCGTCCGCACGCCCCAGGCCTTGCGGAGCAGCCCGAGGTAGGCCTCGCGGTCGGCGGGCTCGTACGTCGCGAGCTCGAAACTCACTTGGTCGACGTGCCCAGCGCCG
Source organism: uncultured Actinomycetes bacterium (assembly GCA_963776735.1). GTDB lineage: Bacteria > Actinomycetota > Thermoleophilia > Gaiellales > Gaiellaceae > PALSA-612. The sequence continues at coordinate 98,883 of CAVZNV010000001.1, read as the reverse complement.
CGTTGAACCAGCGCCGCGCGTGCGTTCCCGCGATCGTGTCCTTGAGCGCGATCAGGTCGCACGCGCCGGCGAGAACGAGCTCGAAGGTGCGTTGCGGATAGGGCTCGACGTTGTAGCGATGGAGCTGCAGCGGATCGGAGCGCGAGCCGTTGCCGCCCGAGATCGACGTGAACGCCACGTCGTAGCCCGCCTGCCGGAGCAGGCTCAGGTGGACGGGCCGGTAGTGCGCCTCCGAGCCTTTCACGTAGGCGAACGCGCGCACGGGCCGGCCGAGCGCCTCCTCGAGCCGCAGCTTCGAGAGCGTGATCTCGCGCGCCGCCTCGTCGACCTCGAGGTCGGCGAGCGGGCGGTGGCCGATGCCGTGCGACTCGACGCGGATCCCGCCTGCCTCGAGCTCGGCGAGCTGGCTCCAGTCGAGCGTCCGGTTGACGATGCCGCGGGCAGCGAGGTGCTCGTCGTGCGGCAGCGGCCGGCTGCCGCCGAGATACCCGATCGGCGCGAAGAGCACCGCCGGATAGCCGTGATGCCGGAGGATCGGCATCGCGTTCTCGAGGTTGTCGAGGTAGCCGTCGTCGAAGGTGATCAGCACGGATTGCCTGGGCAGCGGACGCCGCTCGAGGTAGTGCGCGAGGACGTCGTCGAGCGAGACGACCGTGTAGCCGAGCTCGCGGAGCTGCGACATCTGCTCGTCGAACTGACTGATCGGGACGGTGACCGTGTTGCCGTCGACGTCGTTGACCTTGTGGTACATGAGCACGCAGAGCGTCCGGTCGAGGTCGACTGCGCCGGCGCCTGTCGCCGCCTCGCCGAGCGACCGGTAGACGCCGTTCTTCAGCGCCTGCTTGAGCTCGTCCGCACGCACGGAGTCAGTTTATGACGGTGTCCACGAGCGCCCGCAGCCGCTCGGCGAACTGCTCCGGCGTCTGGTTCCACTCGGGGAACCGCTCGTGGGCTGCCGCGCCGAGCCGCTCCGCGAGCGCGCGGTCGGAAAGCACGCGGACGAGGGCGTCGGCCAGTCCTTGCGTGTCCTCGGGCTCGACGAGCAGACCCTCGCAACCGTCCTCGACCAGATCGAGGATGCCGCCGGCCCGCGTGGCGACGACTCCACGGCCGCGGGCGAACGCCTCGATCACGACCCGGCCCAGGCCCTCGTAGCGGGACGGGAGCACGAGCACCGTCGAGGCGTCGAGCTTGGCCGCGATCTTGTCGGGCGCGACCCGTTCGTGGTACTCGTCCGCGATGGGCTCGATCGCGTCGCGCTGCGAGCCCTTGCCCACGACGACGAGCTTTGCGCCCGGCACCTGGGGCGCCACGAGCTGCCAGGCCGCGGCCAGCCCCTCGACGTTCTTGTACGGCTCGAGCACGCCCACGAAGAGCGCGACGGGCTCCGCCGGCAACGGCCGGACAGGGCTCTCGGTGAAGACCGCGAGGTCGCTGTAGGTGGGGAAGACCGCGTCCGGCGGGCGTCCGCGAGCAACGTCGACGAGCCCGGCCGTGTAGCCGGAGAGCGCGCGCACCGCGGCGGCGTGCCGCACGCCGTACTCGTCGAACCGGTCGACGAGCGGCGACAGGGCGCGGCGGCCCGACGAGCCGTAGAGGCGTGTCGAGTGCCGCCAGTTGCCGTGCACCTCGGCGATCACCGGCACGTCCGGGCGGCCGGCGAGGACGAGCGCGGCCGTCCGCGGATCCTCGGCGACGATCGCCTGTGGCCGGAAGTCACGCACCGCGCGACGCACGCGAACGGGCAGAGAGCCGTAGAACGACCCGCCGACGAGCTCGAACCGCGGGTCGACCTTGTAACACTGTGTTACTTGGCGGGCGAGGATGCGGACTTCGAGCTCGAGTTCGATCGCCGACCACTTCCGTTCGAGGCCCGGGGAGAGCGGCAGCTCGTATCGCGTCGGGCCGACGAAGAGCACGCGCGGCCGGCTCACCGGCGCACCTGCTCGACCAGCTCGCGCGTCCGGCGGGCGTAGTCCTCCGGCGTCGCGAGCCAGGGGACGACGCTCGGCCCCGCAGCCGCGGCCAGGCGCTCGGCGAGCGCGCGATCGGAGAGCACGGCGACGAGCGCATCGGCGAGCGCAGCCGGACTCCGGACGTCGACGAGCAGTCCGTTCTCGCCGTCGCGGACGAGGTCGGTGATCCCGCCCACGCGCGTTGCCGCTACCGGGCGGCCGCGGCAGAGCGCCTCGACGACGATGCGGCCGAGTCCTTCCGACCGGGACGGCAGGACGAGCACGGTGACAGCGTCGAGTAGCCCGGCGACGGCGTCGTTCGACACCGAAGGCGTCCACTCGACCTGCCCGGGCAGCGCGCGGATCAGCTCCTCCACGACATGCGAGCGGCTGCCGTCGCCGACGATCCGCAGCGTCACTCCGGGCAGCCGCGGCGCCGCGAGGCGCCACGCGTCGGCGAGCCCGTCGACGTCCTTATAGCGCTCGAGCACGCCCACGAACAGCACGGACGGCTGCTCCGGCAGCGGCGCGACAGGCCCGAGGAACGGATCGAGATCCATGAACGCCGGGAAGGTCGCCGCCGGCTCGACGCCCGCCGCCCGCACGAGCCCGGTCGTGTAGCTCGAGATCGTGCGCACGGCGTCGACGCGGCGAACCGCCTCGAGCGCCACACGATCGGCAACGGGCGCCAGGAGCTGCCGCGCGCCCGAGCCGTAGAGCCGCGTCGCCGTCCGCCAGTCGCCGTGCACCTCGAGGATCACCGGCTCGCCGCGCCGCGCCGCGAGTACGGCGGCCGCCTCGTACGGGCTCTGCACGAGCACGGCGTCGGGCTGGAACGCCTCGATCTCGCGCCAGGCGCGGAAGGGCAGCTCGGCCCAGAACCTCGGCCCGTCGAGTTGCTCGCGGCGCGGTGCGAGCCTGAACGTCTCGTCGCGGGTCTGGGAGCCGTCCCGCGCGCTTGCGAGCACGCGCAGGTCCAGCTCGGCCGCGAGCGCGTCGAACTTGCGTTGCAGGTTCGGCTCCAGCGGCAGCCGGTAGCGCGACCGCCCGACGATCAGGATGCGCGGTTTCACTCGGCGGCGCGGACGAGGATCTCTTCCAGCTGCCCGTAGATGCGCCCGGGCGAGAAGCGCTCCGCCGAGGGCGCCGCGGCCGCGGTCAGGCGCGCGCGGAGGTCGGCATCTCCGAGGAAGCGGCGGATCGCGTCCGCAAGCGCGGCCGGGTCGCCTGGCTCGACGAGCAGCCCGTTCTCGCCGTCCGTCACGATCTCGGGCACACCGCCGACCGAGGTCGCGATCGCCGGCGTGCCGACCGCGAGCGCCTCGACGAGCGTGTGCGGGAAGTTCTCCCACGCGGAAGAGAGCAGCGCTGCGTCGGCCCGGCGGAAGAGCGCGAGCACCTCGTCGCGCGGGAGGGAGCCCAGGAAGCGCGCGCGTCCGTCGAGCCCCAGCTCTCGCGCCTGCGCCTCGAGCGCGGCGCGCTCGTCCCCGTCGCCCGCCAGCGCGAGGTCGACGTCGGGCACCTGCGCCACTGCCTCGAGCGCGACTCCGAGCGCCTTCGGAGCGGTCATGCGCCCGGCGAACGCGAGCAGCGGCCGCTCGGCGGGCTCGCGCGGCGGCAGGTCGGGCAAGGGCGGCGTTGGATTCGGCAGCACAGAGATCCGCTCGGCCGGAATGCCCCAGCCGCGCACGAGCTCCGCCAGGAACGAGCTGGGGCAGACGACGTGAGCAGCCCTGCGCAGCTCCTGGTCGCGTGCTGCCCGCAGCGCCTTCGCCGATCCGCTCGACTGGAACTCGACCGGGTCGCCCGCGAACTGCCCGCGCCGCAGGGCCCGTTCGAAGGCCGGGTCCTGCGTCAGCTTGGCGACGAACGGCTTCCGTGCCACAGCGGTGCCTGCGGCCGTCCGCCCGAGCATCCCGGTCGAGTAGACGACGTCGGCCCGCGCAGCGCGCGAGCGGATCTTCTCGGCCGCCGCGACGTGCCGCACCCCCACGGGCAGCGAGCGCGAAACCCAGTGCACGGGATAGTCCTCGCGCGCCGGCTCGCGGTCGGCCGTCGTCACGACCTCGACGTCGTGCCCGCGCGAGCGCAGGAACGCCGCCACCTCCGGCGCGTGGCTGGCCGGGCCGCCGACGTCCGGCGGCCAGATCCCGGAGACGACGAGGATCCTCACAGCCCGCCCGACGCTTCGATCTCAACCGTGCTCGGCGCCGGAGTCGCCGTCGGCGCAGCGCGCGGCTCGCGATGGATGCGAACGAGCAGCACCGTCCAGAGCGCGCAGAAGACGACCGTCGAGACGAGCACCGCGGCTCCCGCTCCGGTCGCGCCCCACGCGAGTCCGAAGACGACCACGAGCGGGATCAGAACCGCCGACTCGATCCCGTGCGCGAACACCCGCAGACCCGGCCGGCCGATCGAGACCGGGAACGACTTCGACCAGCCCCAGATCACCTGCAGCGCGCCGGCGACGAGCACGAAGCGCGCGGCCGGTGCGATGTTCGCCGCGTCGTGCGCACCGTTCCCGCCCGGGTAGAAGACGATCCGGATCAGGTCCTGCATGAACACGAACAGCGGCGGCACGACCACGACCATCAGCAGCGTGGCGCCGATCATGTATCGCTTCAGTCCCGCGAACACGGCCGAGAATGCGCCCTGCGACCAGTCCCGCGTCTGCTCGGTGAGCATGATCAGCCGCACGGGCGCCGACAGCGATGCGAACCCGTTCTGCGGCGACTGCGCGATGCGGAAGTAGCCGAGCTCGGTCGGGTTCGTGACGACGCCGAGCAGGATCGGCGACAGCGTCCCGCGCAACGACACCACGCCGGTGGCGATGCTCGACTGGACGACGAAGCCGAGGATCCCGCGGCGGTGCGCCCCGAGCTGCATGTGGTCGGCGTGCGGGAACCTACGGAACGCGTAGATGCCTGCTCCGCCGAGGATCAACGTCGCCGCGGCCTGGGAGATGACGAGCCCGATCACCGCATCGGTCACGCCGTAGTGCGCGCCGATCGCGAGACCTGCAAGGCGCAGCGCCATCGACGATGCGAGCATCCAGCCGCGGATGTCGTAGCGGCCGTGCAGGATCAGCGCCGCGCTCGACACGCCCTCCGGGCTCTGGAGAAACGGAAGCAGCGACGCGATCAGGAACGGCACCTCGAGGTCGTGGCCGTGGAAGATCCGGTCGGCGAACGGCGCCATCGCGACCAGCACGACCGCCGCCGCCAGCCCACCCGCCATCTTGACGACGAGCGCCGCGCGAAACAGCCGGCGCAGCCGCCCCCAGTCGCCGGCCGTCGTGTAGTCGAAGCCGTACTTGACCAGCGCCTCCTCGGCGGTGAAGTCGAGCAGCGTCTGGAAGAAGCCCGCGCTGACGATCACGGTCGAGAGGAGCCCGAACTCGACGGTGTCCATCTGCCGCTTCGTCAGGACGGTGGCGAGGAACCCGAAGCCGACCGAGATGTAGATGCCTGCCGCGGCTGCCGAGCGGCGGAAGTTCGAGCGGAGGAAGCTGCTCACGACCAACCAGTGTGCCCTCTCAGGCGCCGAGAACCGCCAGCACCTCGTCGTGGATCAGGCCGTTCGAGCTGACGACCTGCTCGCCGTCACGTGGAGGCCCGCCGTCGAGCCCTGTGATCCGGCCGCCCGCTTCCTCGACGATCGGCACGAGCGCCGCCGTGTCCCAGCGTGCGAGGTGCGCATCGACCGCGGCGTCGAGCGCGCCCTCCGCGACGAGCATGTGCTGCCAGAAGTCGCCGAAGCCGCGGAGGTGCCAGACCACCGGCTCGAGCGCCGTGAGGTCGCGCGCGTAGGACGCCGCAACCGCTGCGTCGGGGATCCGGGCGACCGCGGAAACGCGTATGCGCTCGCCGTCGCGGAAGGCTCCCTCCGCGCGCGCGCCCCACCACCGGCGGCCCAGCGCCGGAGCGGAGACGACGCCGCACTCCGGAACGCCCTCGCGTTCGAACGCAATCAGCGTCGCCCAGACCGGTACTCCGCGCGAGAAGTTCCGCGTGCCGTCGATCGGGTCGATCACCCAGCCCGAAGCCACGGCGGCTCCGCCCTCCTCCTCGCCGAAGACGGCGTCGCCCGGCCGGGCGGCCTCGATCCGCTCGCGGAGCGCCCGCTCGACCGCCCGGTCGGCATCGGTCACCGGAGTCAGATCGGGCTTCGTCTCGATACGCAGGTCAGCTGCACGGAAGCGCGGGAGGCTGACGGAATCGGCCAGGTCGGCCAATTCGAGCGCGAACGCGAGCAGGCCTGAATCGGGCACCTCCGCAGCCTACGCCGAGCCTCCGCCGGAGCCAACGGATTCTCATCACGGCGGCCGGTTAAAGTGGCCGCCGATGGCCGTCCGACAGCACCAGGCTGGCGCCGCGGCGGCTGGGCGGACGTTTCACCTCACCCTCCCGGCCTCGGTCGTGCTCGCGGCCGCGCTGCCGATCCTCTTCCTGCACGTCGACTACCAGCCCGGCTTCACGCTGCACACGGGCTCCGCGCACGAGCACGTCGTGCTCTCCGACTTCGTCCTGCTCGTCGTCGGCGTGACCGCGCTCGTCGCCGGGATCCGCCGCGGCTTTGCGCCGCTGCGTCCCGGGCTGCCGATCTGGATCGCGGGCGGGATCTTCCTGCTGGACGTGTTCGCGGCCAGCGTCTACCCGAAGCTGTGGGCCTCGAGCTACGAGTCGGCGACGCACGCGGTGACGGCGGCGAAGTTCGCCGAGTACGCGCTGCTGGCCCTCTCCGTGCCGCTGCTCGTGCGCACGCGACGCGACGCGCAGTGGGTCGTCGGTGCGCTCGTCGCCTGGTCGGTCGTCGCGACGATCGTCGGGATCGCGCAGATCTTCGGAGCCGACATCCTCGAGGCGTGGGCCGCCGGCCGGAGACAGCCCTCCTTCCTCGGACACCACGACTTCGCGGCGCTGTCTGGCGCGGCGCTCGTGATCTGCCTCGTCGGCATCGGGCTGCGACCGGTGTGGCGTCCGCGCACGGCCGTGCTCGTCGCCGCCGGCCTCTCCGGCGTGATCGGGATCGTCATCTCCGCCTCGGTCGCGGACGCCGCCGGACTGGCGATCGCGGCAGCAGCGCTCGGGCTCGCCACCTGGCTCCGGCACTGGCTCGACCTGCGTCGCGGCCTCGCGATCGGCGGCATCACGCTCGTCGTCCTCGGCGGTGTCTTCGTCATGCGCGCCGGCGAGATCCACCAGTTCCTGCGCTTCGTCGGCATCGGCCAGACGCAGCGGCAGAACGGCGTCGAGAGCTACGTGCAGCGGACGATGCTCGTGTACATCGGTTGGCGGATCTTCGAGGACAACCCGATCGGCGGCGCCGGCTGGCAGGCGAGCACGGAGCATCGGGTCTACGCGCCGTACCTGCCCGCCGCCCACCGCGAGTTCCCCGGGACGCCCGCGCTCGCGTTCCCCTCGGTGCAGCACCCGTGGGGCGTCCAGAACGCATTCGTCCAGGCCATGTCCGACCTCGGGATCGTCGGGCTGCTCACCTTCCTCGGGCTGCTCGCGGCCGGCCTCTTCGTCGCCGCCCGTGCCGCCCTACGCGCGCCGCCCGCAGTCGCGGTCACCGCGCTCGTCTCGATGATGTGGCTCGTGCTCGTGATGGGCGTGCTCAGCGCGCTCGGACTGGTAGCCGGGATCCCGTCCGACGCGCTGCTCTGGCTCGCGCTCGGCTTCGCGGTCGTCGCCGCCGGCGGAAAGGAGCTCGTCCGTGCTCGGGACTGAGCAGCCGCCCGTCGCGGACTGGCCCGGCGAGCTGCACCGGAAGCCGAAGAAGAGCTCTGTCACGTACCCGACGCGGGTCCACCTCGCGCGCTGGCTCCAGGCCGAGGCGGCGCGGGCGGTCGCCGACTTCGGGAACTTCCGTGTGCTCGACATCGGCTGCGGCAAGAAGCCGTACTACCCCTACTTCGCCGAGCATGCAACCGAGTACGTGGGCATCGACATCGACATCGACAACCCGTACGCCGACATGCTCGGGCCGGTCGAGGACTTGCCCGTCGAGGACGGGTCCTTCGACGTCGTCCTCTGCACGCAGGTGCTCGAGCACGCGGGCGACCCCGACCAGGCGGTCAGCGAGCTCCACCGCGTGACCGCGCCGGGCGGACGCGTCCTCGCGTCGACCCACGGCGTCCAGGTCTACCATCCGGCTCCCGAGGATCACTGGCGCTGGACGCACAGCGGGCTCGAGCTGCTCTTCCTGCGCAACGGCGAATGGGACTCGGTCACGGTCGAGCCGGCGGGCGGCACGGCGACCTGCCTCGCCGCCATGAGCGCGATCTACGCCGACATCCTCTTCCGTCGCGCGCATCTCACCCCTGTCGCGAAAGGATTCGTCTGGACGATGAACACGACCGGCGCCGCATTCGACCGGCGCATCCCTGCGCTGCGGGCCACGAAACCCGGCTCGATCTTCCTCAACTACCACGTCGTCGCGGAGCGGCCGCGATGAGTCGCGTCCTGGTCACGGGCGGCGGCGGGTTCATCGGGTCGCATCTCGTGCGCGCACTGCTCGATCGCGGTGACGAGGTGCGCGTGCTCGACAACTACTCGACCGGGAACCGCGACAACCTCGAGGGGCTCGATATCCAGGTGGTCGAGGGCGAGCTGCGCAGCTACGAGCGCGTGCACAACGCCGTGCGCGGGAGCGAGGTCGTCTTCCATCTCGGCGCGCTCGGCTCGGTGCCACGGTCGGTCCAGGATCCGCTGACGACGAGCGCCGTCAACGTGGAGGGCACGCTGAACGTGCTGCTCGCCGCGCGCGACGAGGGCGTACGCCGCGTCGTCTTCGCCTCGTCGTCGTCGGTCTACGGCAGCTCGGCGGAGCTGCCCGCGCGCGAGTCCGGCCCGGTCGACCCGATCTCGCCGTACGGCGTAGCAAAGCTCGCGGCGGAGCGTTACTGCGTCTCGTTCAGCCGCGTCTACGAGACGTTCGAGACCGTCGTGCTGCGGTACTTCAACGTGTTCGGGCCGCGCCAGAACCCGAGCTCCGAGTACGCCGCGGCCGTGCCGAAGTTCCTGACGGCGGTCGCCGCCGGCGAGCAGGTGACGGTGTTCGGCGACGGCGGCCAGGCGCGCGACTTCACCTACGTCGCGAACGTGATCGACGCCAACCTCCTCGCCGCCGACGCGCTGGGGGCGAGCGGGCGCATCTTCAACGTCGCGGCCGGCGCGCCGCACAGCGTCAACGAGCTGCTGGACACGATCGGGAGCCTGCTCGAGACGTCCGTCGACAGGGTGCACACGGCACCGCGGCCGGGCGACATCCGCGACTCGTTCGCCGACATCGCGTCCGCGCGCGAGACCCTCGGCTGGGAGCCTCGCGTCGGGTTCGAAGACGGCCTGCGCCTGACCGCGGAAACGCTGCTTGTCTGAGCGCATTCGCGTTCTCCGCGTGATTGCGCGGCTGAACATGGGCGGGCCGGCGCTGCACGTCGCCTACCTCTCGGCCGGACTGCGCGATCGCGGCTACGACACGACGCTCGTCGCCGGCTCGCTCGCGCTCGGTGAGGAGTCGATGGCCGGCGTCGCCGAGGGGCTCGGCGTCCCGATCGTCACGATTCCCGAGCTGCACCGGGAGATCTCGCCGCTTCGCGACCTGCGAGCCGTCTACCACCTGGCCGACCTGATCCGCGAGGTGCGGCCGCACATCCTCCACACGCACACGGCGAAGGCGGGCACGATCGGACGCCTCGCCGCGCGGCTGCTCGGTGACGCCGGCCCGCCGATCGTCGTCCACACCTTTCACGGCCACGTTCTGCGCGGCTATTTCGACCCGGCGCGGTCGACGGCGTTCCGGCTCCTCGAACGGTGGCTCGCGCGGCAGTCGACCGCCCTGATCGCGGTCAGTCCCGAAGTCCGCGACGACCTCGTTTCGCTCGGTGTCGCGCCGGCGGAGAAGTTCGAGGTCGTCCGGCTCGGGATCGAGCTCGACCAGCGCGTCGGAGAGAACGGCTTCGACGCTGCACGCGCGGAGACGCGGCGCGCGCTCGGGATTCCGGACGACCGCTTCGTCGTCGGCTGGATCGGCCGGATGACCGCGGTGAAGCGGACCGGCGACGTGCTCCAGGCCGTGCGGCGGTTGCGCGAGCGGGGCGTCGACGCGGTGCTCTGCATGGTCGGCGACGGGCCAGACCGCGACTCGACGGAGCAGCGGGCGCACGAGCTCGGCATCGTGCGGGACAGTCTCTTCCTCGGCTACCAGAAGGACGTGGCGGACTACTACGCGGCGTTCGACGCGCTGATCCTTCCGTCCGCGAACGAGGGGACGCCGGTGAGCGCGATCGAGGCGCTGGCCGGCGGCAGGCCGGTGGTCGCGACCCGCGTGGGCGGCGTGCCGGACGTGGTGCGCGACGGCGTCGACGGCTTCCTCGTCGAGCCGGGCGACGTGGACGGGATGGCCGAGCGCCTGTCGCAGCTTGCCGCGGACGCATCGCTCCGCCACCGCATGGGCGAAGCCGGCCGCGCCTCCGTCCACGAGCGCTACTCGGTCGAGCGCCTCCTCGACGACGTCGACCGGCTGTACCGCAGGCTCCTCGCGACCAAGTAACAGACTGTCACTAGCCGACTCGCCTCAGCCCGCGCCTGGTGCCTCGCGCCTCACGTGCAAGTAACAGTCTGTTACTTGGCTAGTGGGGCAGGTGCTGGTAGGCCGAGTACGACGGCTTCTTCTTGCCGGTCGTCGTCTCGAGGCCTGACTGCCAGCCGGCGAGGTTCGGCTCGTCGCGGAGCAGGAACCAGAGCATCAGCTGGATACGCGGGTTCTTCCGCGCGATCGCGAACGCCTCCGTCAGGTAGCTCGCCTGCTTCGCCCACGACACGCCGAAGAACTTGTCCGGTGGATTCGTCTGCCAGCCGTACTCCGTGATCCAGAGCGGCTTGTTCCCGTACAGCTTCGTCAGGAGGGCGATCAGCGTGTCGATGTTGCCCAGCGTGACCGTCGTCCGCGCCGCCGGCCTGCTCGTCGGCGTCTCGGCCGGGCTGACGTAGTACGGGTGGTGCGCCCAGGCGTCGAAATGGCGCAGCCCGGCGTTGTACACCGCCTGGAGGAACGTGAGCGGAGCGACGGACGGACGGGCGTTCGGGTTGTTCGACCCGCGGGGCGCAGTCAGCCCGCACGCGACCTTGTCGCCGCTCACCCGCGCCGCGTGCACGCCCGCGTAGACGGCCTCGCAGATCTTCGCGTAGTCGCGCGCGCTCTGCGCCACCCACTTTCCGCCGACCTTCTTGTACTGCGGCGTCAGGAAGACGGGGTTGTTCGGCTCGTTCCAGGCCGCCCAGAGCTTCACCGCCGGTAGCCGCGTTCCGTCGCTCGCCGTCCACGACCCGCTGTACCGCGTCGCGGCCGCAAGCGCGAAGGAGCGCAGGTCGGCAGGGTTCCGCGGCGCGTGGTTCTTGCCGGCGCCCCCGTTCGCCCAGCCGGGTGTGTCGACGATCGAGAAGAGGATCTGCGTGCCGTATTTCGCCGCGTTCTGCACGACGCGGTCGTACGGCGCCCAGTCGTACGCCGCGTCGTTCGGGTCGGCGGCGTTGAACGGCCGGCGGGTCGCCACCGCCGGGGTTCCGCCCCAGTGCAGGTTGATCCGGACGACCTGCACGTGCAGCGAGCGGAAAACGGCGAAGCTCTGCGCAGGCGTGCCGTAGAGCGTGACGCCCTCGTCGTAGATCCCGATCTGCATGTGCGTCGACTGGGTCGACGCGGACAGCGTCGCCGCGGCCACGCACAGTGCCGCGAAACCCGCCGCCGACACGGCGGCGAGCCTACGCCCCAAGGATCTCGGCCCCGACTTGGATCGAGTCGACGAGCCGGCGCAACCCGTCTTCCAGCGACACCTCGGGCTCCCACCCGAGCACCTGCTGGGCACGCGTGATGTCCGGCTGGCGCACCTTCGGATCGTCGACGGGCAGGGCCTCGTGGACGATCTCGCTCGACGAGTCCGTCGCGCGGATGACCGCCTGCGCCAGCTCGAGAATCGTGAACTCGCCCGGGTTGCCGAGGTTCACGGGCAGGTGCTCCTCGCTCTGCGCGAGCAGATGCAGCCCGCGGATCAGGTCGTCCACGTAGCAGAAGCTCCTCGTCTGCGAGCCGTCGCCGTAGATCGTCAGCGGCTCGCCGGCCAGCGCCTGGCGAACGAAGTTCGGGATCGCGCGCCCATCGTGCGGCCGCATGCGCGGGCCGTAGGTGTTGAAGATGCGGACGATCGCCGTGTCGACGCCCTGCTGCCCGTGGTAGGCCATGGTCAGCGCCTCGGCGTAGCGCTTCGCCTCGTCGTAGACGCCGCGCGGGCCGATCGGGTTCACGTTCCCCCAGTAGCTCTCGGGCTGCGGATGGACGAGCGGGTCGCCGTAGACCTCGCTCGTCGACGCGAGCACGAACCGCGCCCGTTTGTGCTTCGCGAGCCCGAGCGCATGGTGCGTGCCGTACGACCCGACCTTCAGCGAGTGCAGCGGCTGCCGCAGGTAGTCGATCGGGCTGGCGAGCGCCGCGAGGTGGTAGACGACGTCGACCGGCTCGTCGATCGCCAGGTGCTCGACCATGTCGTGGTAGACGAAGACGAAGTCGTCCGACGTGATGTGCTCGATGTTGCGGAGCGAGCTCGTCTCGAGGTTGTCGACGCAGACGACCCGCTCGCCCTTCGCGAGCAGGTAGTCGCAGAGATTCGAGCCCAGGAACCCCGCTCCACCGGTGACGACCGCCGTGGCCACTCGAAGGTCATGCTAGCCGGGCGGTACGCACGCTCGCGCAGGGTGACGGGGAGGTTTACTCAATCTTCACTGCATGCCTACCGACGCCGAATTCGACCCCGACTTCGTCGGGCCGCGGCATCGCCTGCGCGAGTCGCTGCTGCTGAAGCTGCTGCTTTCGGGGCGGCCCGGACCCGCGCTCCTGAACGTCGGCGCCGGGCAGGGGACGTTCACACAGGCGCTCGAGGCGCGCGGGTTCCGCGTGACGAGCGTCGAGCCGTCGCAGCGCGCCGTCGAGCTGCTGCGCACCCGCGTGAACGGCCCGGTCGTCGCGGCGTCCGCCGAGGCGCTGCCGTTCGAGGACTCGGCCTTCGACGGAGCCGTCCTCGGCGAGGTGCTGGAGCACGTCGAGGACGACCTGGCCGGCCTGCGCGAGACCGCCCGCGTCGTGCGTCCGGAGGGGGTCGTCGCGATGTCGGTGCCAGCGAACCCCGCCTGGTTCGGTCCCAGCGACGAGTGGGCCGGGCACCACCGCCGCTATACGCGGCCCGCGCTGCTCGACCTTTGCGCAGGCGCAGGACTCAGCGTCGTGCGGCTGCGCCCCTGGGGCTTTCCGGTCTCGAGCCTCTACCACCGCCGCATCTACGAACCGCGGCTGACGGCGCAGGGCCCTGCAGCCCCGAGCCGGACCCAACGACCCGCGGTCGCGATCCTCGGCGCTGCGCTCCAGGTCGACCGACTCTTCGTCGGAGTCGAACGCGGCGCCCTCGGCTATCTGCTACTCGCCCGGCGGCCCTAGCCGCCGACGACGACAGGAGTCGCCCGGCCTACCGGCTGCAGCGTCGGCCCGGCGAACACCTTCAGCGAGTACCGCCCGTCGCCGTCCGGCTCGTACTGGTACCAGTAGCACGGCTCGTTCCTGGTGCCGTCCCAGCGGTAGTCGTACGTGTCGGGGCCGTCCGGACCGTTCCACTCGTATTCGACGTCCTCCTTCGGCGCCACGTGCGTCGCGTCGAACACGGCGTAGATCTCCGCGGCGCCGGAGCCGTACGACGTCACCTTGCGGAAGCCGCACGAGTCGTCGGGCGCCTTCGCCGCCCAACCGACGAAGGCGAACCGCTCCTGGCCGTTCGCCCAGACGAAATACGGGCTGTGCCAGGGCTTCCCCGCCTCGGCGGCCCGGAGGATCGGCAGCGCGGCATCGATCGAGAGCGACTCGCCCTCGCAGGCGTCACCGGACTCGCCGCACTGGGACGCAGACGTGATCCCGACCATGCGGCCGTCCGAGTCGGCGGCGACCCCACCGGAGTTGCCGGCGTTGATCTGCGCGTCCGTCTTGATCCAGGCTCGCCCCGTGTGCAGCCGCGGGTCGGGCAGGAACCCGGACACGGTGCCCTTGGAGATGTTGATCGTGTCGCCGCCCGTGCCGGGGTAGCCGAGGATCGTCAGCGGCTGCCCGCCGGAGACCTTGTTCGAGTCCCCGATCGGCACCGTCGGCAGATGCAGGGTCCTCGGGTCGACGGGCTTTCCCTTCACGGTCTTGACGATCTTCAGGACGGCGACGTCCGCGTACCCGTCCGAGGCGATCGCCTTCGCCACGTACATGCGCTTCGGCGCCTGGTCCTCCGAGCGGAAGAGCCAGACGACGAGCCGAGCCGGCGCCGGGTCGGCCGTCGTGCCGCGCCCGTACTCGAGGTCGAGACCGGGCGCCTTCGGCGCGCCCACGTGCGCATTCGTCAGGATCAGCCCGTCCTTGCGGACGATCGAGCCCGAGCCGGAGTAATCCACGGTCCCGTCCGCCTCCTCGCCGGTGATGTAGACGGTCGCCCGCTCGAGCGCGGCCGTGTTCGACCCGCCGCTTCCGGAGCTGCGCGAGAGCACGCCCGTGAGCGCGAGGACGACGGCGACGACCGCCACGACGACCGCGACGACAGCAATCCAGCGCCAGCGCCGACGCGAGCTTCGCAGCCCGTGGATCGTCGACTCCGAACTCGGCTCGGCCGGCGGGTCCTCTTGGCCTTCTGGCACTGCGCGGCGAGTCTAAACCGGCGGAAGCGGGCGCGCGGCTCGGCGCCCGCTCCCCGTCAACGTCTACGGCTTCGCCGCGAACACCATGTTGAACGGCGTCTCGGCGACCCGCTTGAAGCTCGAGAAGCCCGCGCCGAGCACGACCTCCTTGATCCGCGCCTCTCCGGCCTGTGCGCCGAGCGCGAGGCCGACCTCCTGTGCGAGCGAGGACGGCGTGCAGAGCAGCGTCGAGAAGCCGTAGTACGCGCGGCCGACCGGATTGAGGTTCTCCTCGACCCGGTCGCCGGCCCTCGGCTCGACGATCATCCACGCGCCGACACGCGGCTGCTCGCGCTCGCGTCGATCGGCCCGCTCCGGCTGCGCGAAGCCGACGGCGGCCGTGCGCTCGTCGACCGCGCCGTCGCGAACGCCCGCTCCCGTTCGGCCGTCGGCGCCCTCCCCAGCCTGCTCACGCATCTCGCGATCCTGAACTCGAGCACCGACCGCTGGGTCGACGCCCAGGCCGGCTTCGACGAGGCGATCCGGCTCGCGCGTGAGACGGGGCAGTCCGTGGTGCTCGCGTGCGCGCTCGCGCGTCTGGCGGGGCTCGAAGCGCGGGTCGGCCGGAGCGACGCCTGCCGCGAGCACGCCGTCGAGGCACTCGAGCTCGCACGCGAGCAGGGCGCCGGGCTGGCCGAGATCTGGGCGCTCGCTGCGCTCTGCGACCTCGAGCTGGGGCTCGGCGATGCGGAAGCTGTGCTGGCCCGCGCAGGCGAGCGGCGCGCCGTGATGCTCGCACGCGGGGTCGCCGACCCCGATCTCTCGCCCGCTCCCGAGGAAGTCGAGGCCTTCCTGCGCCTGGGGCGCGCCGAAGAAGCCGTCGACGCCTTCGTGTCGTTCGCGGATGCAGCCGGGAAGAAGGGCCAGCCCTGGGCGCTGGCCCGCGCGGCGCGGTGTCGCGCGCTGCTGGCCAGAGACGAGGACGCGGACCGTGCCTTCGGCGAAGCGCTCGCTGTCCACGCCGGCACGCCGGACACGTTCGAGTCGGCGCGGACAGAGCTCGCCTACGGCGCCCGGCTGCGACGCGCCGGCGAGCGCGTCCGCGCGCGCGAGCACCTGCGAGGCGCGCTCGACGTCTTCGACGATCTCGGCGCCGCGCCGTGGGCCGGGGCCGCCCGCACCGAGCTCGCCGCGACGGGTGAGCGCATCCGACCGCGCGACCCGAGCCGGCTCGGCGACCTGACCCCGCAGGAGCTCCAGATCGCGCTCCTCCTCGCCGGCGGCCGGACCACGCGCGAAGCCGCAGCAGCCATGTTCCTCAGCCCGAGGACGATCGAGTACCACCTGCGCAACGCCTACCGCAAGCTCGGCGTCCACTCGCGCGAGGAACTGCGCGCGGCGATGAGCTCGCGCCAAACGGCGCCCTCGACCGAGGGCGCCGTTCAGGAAGTAGACGGACGACCAGTTGCGCCGAGCTAGTTGAAGACGATGTAGAACGCGTTCGTCTGCTGAGCGCCTACGACGTCGAGGCTGGTGGCGACCAGGGCGTCGGCGTTGCCCTGACAGTTACTGCTGAGGTCGCGTCCGACGATCACTGCGATGTGCTTGTCCCCGGACGACGAGAGGTCGAGCGACGCCACGGCGCTGTGCGGCGCCTGGTTCCCGGTGACCTTGAGGCAGTAGTCGGCCTCGTTCGCCGACGTCGGGCGGATGGCCGGGACGACGGCGACGTTCTTGGAAAGGGCCGTGTCGAGCGTCCCGTCACGATTCACGTGCGCGTAGGCGAGCGCGCCGCCGGTCGGGAGCTGATTCGCGGCGAAGCTCGACTTGAGCAGGGAGCCGGGCTTCACCTTCGCGGCCGTGACTGCAGCGTTCTTCAACTGCGCCGTGCCGACGCTGTTCGGCGGGAGCGCGGTCGCGGCGTAGCCGGTGCCGCCGAGCGCGACGAGGAGCGCGATCGATGCCACGACGAGAGCGGGCGATGGGCGAAAACGAGTGATGCGGTGCATGGTTCCCTCCTAGGTGTGGTGAAACGGGTTTCTCAGCTCAACCGTCTGACGACGCGAAGAGACGAGCTGCTGACGACCTGGACGAGGACGGTTCCGGATCGCCGTCCGGACCGGTCGTAGATCGCACAGTTGAAGGCGCCGAACTGGAGCCCGAGCAGCGCCTTCTTGTACGCGCCGACGCCCGTGCAGAAGACCTTGCCGACCTTGTTCGCCCTTGCCCAGGACGAGCGCGTCAAGGCGGTCTCGGCGTCGGAGTAGACCATCGCCTCCGGCCCCTTCGGAACAGCGCCGATGCCGCGATCAGGCTTGAGGGCGCCGCTGACGATCCGGGTGACTCTGAGCCATTCCGGGCCGAGCGCGGTTGCGACCACCACGCCGGCTTGCTTGCCGTCCCGGCCCACCGTGCAGCGGAACGCGGTGTGCTCGACGTCGACGACGCCCTTCTTCGCGCCCGAGATCCCGACGCAGACCGTTCCGAGCGGATCGAGGTCGTTCTGATCAGCCCAGGCCGTGTACTGCAGGTACATGGCGGCCAGGCCGTCCACGACCGTCGGCTTCGAGCTCGTCTTCCCGCTCGCCGACCCGGCCGCGAAGAGGCCGGCCACGGCAACGGCGGTGAGCGCCGCGACCATCGTTCTCATCGAGCGTCCTCCTCTCGGAGCTCGGGCAGGAAGATCACGCCGAGCTGGTTGTCGGTCAGGTCGCCGGTGTCGGAGAGCAGGAAGTTCGAGACGATGCGCCCCGTCGCGCCCTCGAACGTCCCGGCGCCGCCGTCGACCTCCCACGACGCCGTTCCGTGTCGAAGGCCGGGCTCGGGGCTGGCGTCGAGCGTCCCTGTGGTCGTGCTGCGGAAGCGCAGGGCGTTGCCGTTCCCGAAGCTGATCGTTCCGACCTCCTCGAAGCGTGTCTCGTCCAGGAAGGTGAACCGGCACTCCAGGTGAGCCTCGTCGCCCTCGCGGGTCTCGAGCCGGCTGTGCACGCCGTCGGCGCACACCCGGGTCACGAGCGCAGAGCTCGGCGCGGTCGCACGCGCGGTGAGCACACCGGGAGACAAACGAGTCGAGTGCCCGCGGAACTGCATCGAGAACGCCAGGTGCTGCACGACTCCGAGTGTGCTCGGACGGCCGCTCCACGGCCTCGGGTATTTCCCTAGTGCGACGGCCATGGCTATGACTGCGAGATGGTGACCTTGCCGACGCGGATCGCGACGATCCTGGCTCCGAAGAGGTTCATCGGAGCCTGCGAGTCCAGGGTGTCGCAGGCAAAGGTGACTGTCCCCGCCTGCCCGAAGGTGTGCCCGACCGCGAGCGTGACCTCTCCCCAGTTCTTCGGAAAGAGCGTGATCAGGGCGTCATCGCTGTCTCCCTCGGCATTCAGGGCGCACAGCACCGTACCCCCGGTGGTTTGCGCCGCCTCGACGTCGGCGGTCGCGGTAAGGACATAACTGCCTGCGGGAACGGAGAGCGTCACGGGGGTCGTCGTCCCGCCTCCGGCGACGAAGCTGAGCGGCCCTTTGGCGAGCTGGACGAAGCCGTCACTCGGCCCGACGGGGCCTGCGGGACCGGGAGAACCGGCGGCACCGGCCGGACCGGCAGGACCGGCGGCGCCTGCCGGGCCCTTGGCCCCTTTGAGACCCCGCGGGCCGCGAGGACCTTGAGGACCGCGTGGGCCGGCTGCGGATGCGGTCAAGGGATGCGCCGACGGCGCGGCCGCGGCTCCGCCGGCGCTTCCGACGACCAGGATCGTCAGTGCGGAAACGGCGAGCAGGAGCACGGCCGAGACGCAGAGCTTGGTGAGACGGGTCATGTCTTCCTCCTGTTCGGTCACGTCGTCGAGCATGCTCGGGCGGCCATGCGGGGCGCCTCGGGTATTTCCCTAGTCCGCGCGCGGGTACGTTCTCGAGGTGCTGGTGGGGCGGGGAGAGGAGTTGCGGCGGATCGCGGCGCTGCTCGAAGAGGCGCGGCGCGGACGCAGCGGCACGCTGGTCGTCTCCGGGGATGCGGGCCTCGGCAAGACCGCTCTGCTGGTCGAGGCCCGCGCGCAGGCACGCGACATGCGTGTGCTGGCCGCGACTGGGATCGAATCGGAGTCGGAGCTTCCCTTCGCGAGCCTCCACGAGCTCTTCCGGCCCGTCCTCGATCTCCTGCCTCGCATTCCGGTCTCGCAGGCGCGCGCGCTCGCGGCGGCGCTCGCGCTGGAGGAGGGAACGCCCGACGCGTTCACGGTGGGCGCAGGGACCCTGTCGCTCCTCGTCGAGGCCTCGGAGGAGGCGCCTCTGCTGGTGGTGCTCGACGACGCGCACTGGCTCGACCGGGCGTCGGCCGATGCGTTGGCGTTCGCCGCGCGGCGCTTCCTCGGCGAGGAGCTGGCGTTTCTCGTCGCGCAGCGGCCAGAGCCGGCGACGCCGTTCGGAACGTTTCCCCGTCTCGACCTCGCGCCGCTGACGGAGGAGAACGCCCGGCGCGTGCTGAGCTTGCGCGCCGAGCCGGTTCTCCCGGCAGACGAGCCCCGCGTGCTCGCAGCCGCCGCGGGGAATCCGCTGGTCCTGCTCGAGCTTCCGGTCGAGCTCGCACGGGACCTGCCGACCTCGACCACGTCCCAGGAGCGGCTACAACGCACGTTCTCGCGCCAGGTCGAGGCGTTGCCTCGAGCCGCGCAGCTCGGGCTCCTGCTCGCCGCCGCAGAGCCTCACGCGGGGGCCGTCGGACGAGCGGCGGAGCTCCTCCAGCTCGAGGCTCCGCTCGAAGCCGCTGAGGCGGCGCACCTCGTGCACGTCGAGGCCGGAGAGATCGTCTTCCGTCATCCCGTCCTTCGCTCCCTCGTCTACTCGAGCGCAGCTCGCGCCGACCGGAAAGCGGCACACCAGGCGTTGGCCGATGCGCTGTCCGGGGACGAGGACCGAGACCGTCGCGCCTGGCACCAGGCGGCGACGGTCGACGACACCGATGAAGCAGTCGCCGCAGCGCTCGAAGACAACGCAGGTCGCGCAGCGGCGCGCGGGGGCTTGGCCGCCCAGGCCCGCGCGCTCGAACGCGCGGCCGACCTGTCCCCGGAGCCGGCGGATCGAGCGCGGCGGTCGTACGCGGCGGCAAAGGCGCTGAGGCGTGCCGGCGACTCCGAGCGGGCGCTCGGGCTCCTGGCTGCCGCCCTGCCGCTGGCCGAGGATCGGCTGCTTCACGCCGATCTCGTCTATCTCGCCGCAGCGATTCAGAAGCAGGGCACAGGAATCTCCGAGCTCGCCCTCTTGCGAGAAGCCGACGTCGAAGGACTCGATCCGGGACGCGTCGCCAACCTGCTGACCTTGGCGATCGACGCCCGGCTGTACGCGCTCGACGCGGCAGGCGCACTGGAACTGGCGCCGAGAACCGAGGTGGCCGCACGCGAGGCCGACTTACCCCTCGCGCTCTCGCATGTCGCGAGCGCGTACCTGCTCGCCGGAGAGCACGAGCGCGCCACGACCCTTTACCGCGACCTGCTACGCCGCCCGGATCTGCCCGCGCTCGGGCCGTGGGACTACCTGTGGCTCGAGTGGTACGACGAGCTGAGCGAGTCGCTGGCCGGGGTCTCGCGCCAGGCGCGGGCCGATGGAAATCAGTTGCTGGTCGCATACACCCTCGCGGCCTCCACGCACCTCGAGCTGCGGCTCGGCCGGCTCGCCCATGCGGAGGCAGCCGCCGCGGAGGCGATTCCACTCGCCGAGGCGATCGGAACGTCCGCGATCGCAGGCATCGCCTCGGGCGGCCTGGCGGTCGTCCACGCTTGGCGCGGGCGGGCGGATGCCTGCAGGTCGCTCGCCGAAGCCGCCTCGACGGCGGCCCGAGAGGCCGGCGACACCTACCAGGAGGGCGTGGCAGGACAGGCGCTCGCCCTCCTTGAACTCGGCATGGGCAGCGCCGACGATGCGATCGTCCGGCTGCTGCCACTGGCGCAGCGATGGGCAGACAGCACGGTTGTCGAGCCCGGCTTCGTGCCGTTCATGCCCGACCTCGTCGAAGCGCTGACCGTCACCGGCGGCACGGAAGAGGCACGCGCGTGGCTGACACGCTTCGCGGTGGCTGCGGAAGCGGCCGACCGGACGTGGGCGCTCGCAGCCTGCGCCCGCTGCGAAGGCCAACTGGCGCCGCCCGACGAGTTCGACGACCCCTTCTGCAGGGCGCTCGAGCTTCACGGGAGATCTCCCCTCGCGCTCGAACGGGCACGGACCCAGCTGGCGTACGGCGAGCGTCTTCGTCGCCAGGGGCGGCGGAGAGACGCCCGGATTCAGCTCCGGTCTGCGTACGAGACGTTCGCGGCCGTCGCCGCGTCGCCCTGGGCCGATCGGGCGACCGCCGAGCTTCAGGCAACCGGCGAGAAGGTCTCCGCGGCCGCGCGCCCGCTGCCCGAGCTGACGCCGCAGGAGCTGAACATCGCGCGCCTGGTCGCCGAGGGGAAGGCCAACAAGGAGATCGCCGCCGCGCTCTTCCTCAGCACGAAGACGATCGAGTACCACCTCGCCAGGACGTTCCGCAAGCTCGACATCCACTCACGCACCGAGCTGGCACGAATCGTGACGCTCCAGCCCGAAGCGCCCTAGCGCAGCTCCTTGTTCGACTCCATGTCGAACCACATTGCGAACAGCGTGAACTGCACGCCGAAGATCAGCAGCAGCGCGATCAGCACCGAGGTCGCCGTCGGGATCTGGTTCCCGAGGATGCGCAGGATGATCTCCGAAACGCCGAGCCCGAGGCCGGCGAGGAACAGCGAGATGCCCAGGGCGTAGAAGAACACGAGCGGGTGGAAGTCGCGGATCACGTACTTCTCCTTCATCCGCCAGAAGAACGCCTTCGTCAGCAGCCACGAGATCTTCGGGACGACGTGACGCAGGCGGATGCCCGACTTCTCGCCCACGTTGTAGATCGGCCGCGACGGCACATCGCGCACGCTCGCGTTCCACACGTTCAGGTGGACGAGCATGTCGTTCGGGAAGCCGTAGCGCGGGTAGATGCGGTCGAGGTCGACCTGCTCGAGCATCGGCAGCGCGATCGCCGTGTAGCCGGCCTGCGAGTCGGCGACGTGCCAGTAGCCGGACGCGATCTTCGTCAGCAGTGAGAGCACCGCGTTGCCGAGGTAGCGCGAGTGCGGGATCAGCTCCCACGCCTGGCCCGTGAACAGCCGGTTCGCCTTGGCGTAGTCGACCTCGCCGCGGGCGACGGGGCCGGCGATCGCCTCGAGCTCGGCCGGGTCCATCTGGTTGTCGGCCGCCATCACACAGGTCACGTCGATCCGCTCCTCGATCGCGCGCTTGTAGCCGCTCACGATCGCCGCACCGACTCCGCGGTTGCGCTCGTGCGTGACGACGACGACGCGCGGATCGGCTGCTGCTGCGGCTCGGGCGGCTGCGGCCGTGCCGTCCGTCGACGCGTCGTCGACGACGATCACCCGGTCGACGATCGGAGGCATCCCCGCCAGCGTCTGCGGCAGCAGCTCCGCCTCGTTGTAGGCCGGCACGACCACGGCAACGCGCTTGCCGTCGAGCATGCGGGGAGGTTAGTGCTTAGGCCGCGTCGGCCTGGTGCTTGCGCACCTGCGTGCCGACCGGCTCCCAGAAGATCGCGACCAGGAGGCCGATCACGAGGCCGATGATCGCGCCGATGATCACGCCGGAGCGGCGGCTCGGGCCGCCCTGGCTCGCCGACTCCGGGTGCGAGACGATCCGCGGCGACTCGATGCCCAACGCCTGCGCGATCTGCTGCTTCGCCGCGACGATGTCGTCCTGGGCCGAGAACCGCTCGTTCGAGAGCGTGGCGATGACCGTCGCGTAGCTGGCAACGATCGGCGCGTTCGCCGCCGAATTCACCAGCGCCGCCTGCGCGTTCTCTGCCGCCTTCAGCCTGCGGTTGATGTCCGCGATCTGTGCCGACTCCTGCGTCAGGCGCGCCTGGATGATCTTGACCTTCTGCGACGGATAGGGCTGGAACTGGGCTACCACCTGCTTGGCGAGGTCGTCGGCGGCCAGCTGCACCCCGATTCTCTTCGGACCGGTCACGGACAGCAGCATCAGTGGCGCCGGCTGACCGATCTTCGTCCCCGTCAGGCCGAGGATCGGCTTGACGGAAAGCGCGCCGTTCAGCTGCGCCACCGTCAGACCGGACGCCTTCGCCGCGTGCTTGAGCTGGGCGAGCTGGTTGATGTACGCGGTCGCGAGGCCGAGGCTCGTCGGCGGGCTCGAGAGTTGCGCCCCGGCTGCCGACAGCGGCTGGCCGAGGTAGATCTCCGCGGTCGCCTTCCACTGCTTGCCGCCGCCGAGCGAGACGAGCAGCCCGACGATCGCGCCGACGATGAAGCCGACCAGCAGCAGCCACCAGCGCGCGATCACCGAGCGCCAGATCCGGCCGAGATCCATCTCCTGCTCGGGCTCGACGTCGCGCACGGGGGTCTTTTCCGACGGAGCCGCGCTCATCGAGCGGCCACTCTAGCCGCCGCCCACGCCCACTGTTCGGACAACCCGTTCTCGAGCGAGACGAGCGGCTTCCATCCGAGCTCCTCCCGGATCCGCGTCGTGTCCGCACGCGTCCGCCGTTGGTCTCCCGGAACCGGCGGCTCCTCGCGCACCTCGAGCTGCCGGCCCGCGATCCGTTCGAGCATCGCGATCGCCTCGCGCATCGACGCCTCCACCCCACCGCCGACGTTGTAGAGGCCCTCGCCCCGCTCCATCGCCAGCATCGTCGCCGCCACGACGTCGCCGACGTACGTCCAGCCGCGGGTCTGCGAGCCGTCGCCGAAGAGGTCGAACGGCCTGCCTTCCGCGAGCGCGAAACACATGCGCGTGAAGGCCATGTCGGGGCGCTGCCGCGGGCCGAACGCGTTGAAATAGCGCAGCACGACGACGTCCAGCCCGAAGCTCCGTTCGTACGCGCGCGCGAGGTGCTCGGCCGCCAGCTTCGTGATCGCGTACGGCGAGATCGGCTCGGGCACCGTGTCCTCCGGCGTCGGGAAGCGCTCCGCGGCGCCGTAGACCGATGACGACGAGGCGAACACGACCCGGACGCCGCTCGCTGCCGCCGCCTCGAACAGCCGCTGCGAGGCGAGCACGTTGTTCCGCACGTAGAGCGGGAAGACGTCGCCGAAGCTGCGCACGCCCGGCTGGCCGGCGAGGTGGAAGACGCCGTCGAACCCGGACAGGTCGATCGCATCCTCGGCCAGGTCGAGCCGGAGCATGTCGAGGCCGCTCGCGTTCTCCTCCTTCAGCTCGCGGTCGTACGAGTCCGTGAAGGCGTCGATGCCGACGACGTCATGGCCCGAAGCGCCGAGCGCCTCGGCGAGGTGCGAGCCGATGAACCCCGCCGCTCCCGTGACGGCGTACCTCATCGCGGGACCATCGCATAGATGCGCGCGTAGCCGACGAGGTAGACGCGCAGCCCGTCGGAGACGACCGGCGAGTACTTGCCGTCCGGGAAGCTCCAGAGCAGCTTGCCGGTGCGCGCGTCGAGCGCGTAGGTGCGCTCTTTCAGCGTCGAGAAGTAGACGACGTGCCCGAGCACGGTGGCGGAGCCGGAGATCGGCCCGTTCGCCTGGAACTGCCAGCCCACGTCGCCCGTCGCGGCGTCGAACGCGTAGAAGCGGCCGCTGTAGGAGCCGACGAGGACCCGCAGCTTCCAGACCGCCGGCGAGCCGTAGACGTAGCCGCCGGTCGAGTGCGACCAGCGCAGGTCGCCCGTGTGCGCGCCGAACGAATAGACCTTCCCGTCCGTCGAGCCGATGTAGACGCGTCCGTAGGCGACCGCCGGCGTCGAGTAGAACGTGCCGGAGCTGCCGAGCCGCGCCTGCGACGACGCGCGCCAGAGCTCTTTCCCCGTCAGCGCGTTCAGCGCGTAGACGTGCCCGTCGTAGGAGCCGACGTAGAGGCGACGGCCGTCGACGGCGACGCCGCCCTTCACCTTGCCGCCGGTCGCGAAGCTCCAGCGCTGCTTCCCGGTGCGCGCGTCGAAGGCGTAGACGCTTCCGCGCCAGTCGCCCGCGTAGACGAGTCCGCCCACGACGAGCGGCGACGTCTCGCTCGGCCCGATCGTGCGCTGCCAGCGGATCTTCCCGGTCTTCGCGTCGAAGGCGATCAGCTCGCCGTCGATGTTCGAGCTGGACGAGTTGCACGGCGGCCTGTTCAGGAACGCCTCGTAGGCGACGCCGTCGGCGAGCGCCGGCGACGCCGCCACGCAGCGGCCGGACACGTAGTGCCACGCGAGCTTCCCGGAGCTCGCCTGGACGGCGAACATCGTTCCCGTGTTGTTCGCGAAGTAGAGGCGTCCGTAGCCGATCGCGGGCGGGAACTCGACCAGCGAGCGCGCGCGGAACGTCCAGAGCTGCCGGAACGGCGGCGCGAGCGCGCCGGCCAGGAAGTGCAGGCGTTGCGCGTCGTAGCCGAAGTTCGGCCACTCGATCGTCGTCAGCTGCTTGTTCGGAGGCGGCGGCGGGGGCGGAGGCGGCGCCGTCTCGGTCGGGACGAACTCCTGCGTCGAGGAGCCGCGGACGTCGGCGCCCTTGCTGCGCACGTAGAGCACGTAGCCGGCGGCGGCGCCCGCGAGGGCGAGCAGCACAGCCGCGACGAGGAGCAGGATGCGCTTGCGGCTCAGATCAGGTACCTGTCACTGAACCGAGCTGGATCGTGACCGCGCCGTGGCCGGAGTTCCCGGCGACGAGCGTCGCCTGCCACGTGCCCTTCGGGGCGGCGATCACGGCTCGGCCGGAGAGCGGCTGGTGCCCGAGGTCGCGGTAGCGCGTCGTCGAGCCGCTCTGCAGCTTGACGACGAGATGGAGCCACGGCGTGCCCTCGTCGGTCGCGCTCCAGAAGAGCGTCCGCTTCCCACCCACATGCGCGTCGACGACCGGCGGCGCGAGCGCCTTGATCTGCACCTGGCGCAGCGTCACGCGAGTCGAGTTCCCGGCCGCGTCAGTGACGGTCAGGTACGGGTAGTACGTGCCGGGCGCGCGCAGGCCGGGCGACCAGGTCACCGTCTGCGTTCCGTGGCCGAGCAGCTGCGAGGTCGACTTCCCGCCCGCGTGCAGCGTCACCGTCGACAGCTTCGAGAGCCAGAACGTGAAGGTCGCGCCGTCCATGTAGCCGTCCTGCGGGTCGGGGTAGATGACGATCGGCTGGGCGTCCGGGCTCGCCGCCGACGGGCCGTCGGGGTTCACGACCGGCGCCTGCGTCTCATACGACTTCAGCTTCGTGGCGAAGTCGCTCCACGTCGTCTCGTTCGTGCGGTTCGCGAGCTTGACGAGCAGCGTGACGACGAAGTCCTGGTACGAGAGCGGCGACTCGTGCCCGCCGAGCGAGTAGAGCGACCAGTAGCCGGTGTCGAACTTCGGCAGCAGCGCCACGGCGGTCGACTGGAGCTGCGCCGCGAGCCCCGCCGCGCCGGTGTTGCCGGAGATCTGCGCGTAGTCGCCGATCGAGATGATCGTCTGGAGCTGGGCGTTCAGCACCGGCGACGCGTCGAAGCTGTAGAGCTTGATCCACGGGCCCTGCGGCAGCGAGCGGTCGAGCCGGCCGGGGATCGCGGCATATGCCTCGTCGGCGGCGGTCAGCAGGCTCTGGTCGTTCGCCGCCTGCCCCGTGCGCGCGAGCGCCTGCGCGGCGACGGCCTGCGCCATCCCCGAGCGCCACGGCGGCGTTCCGCTCCCGAACGGGAACGGGTACTGCCAGACGAGCCGGCCGTCAGGCGTCGGCACGCCGCGGGCGACGAGCGCCTGGGCGAGCTGCTGCGCCTGGTCGGTCTTGCCCGCGAGGATCAGCGTGTTCAGCGCACCGAACTCGCCCAGCGGGTGGAACTCATACCCGTGTCCGGTGACGAAGCGGTAGAGAACACCGTCGGAGTCGTACACGTCGGTTCCGGACGGCGGCAGCACGTGCGTGGCCACCTCGTCCTCGTTGAACGCGAGCATCGAGAACAGCGTCAGCGCGTACTGCGGCGTGAAGGACGAGGTCTGTCCGGCGATGTCCTTCAGCATCTGCGCCAGCGTCTGCGCGCGTAGCGGCGGCAGCGAGGGCTGCTCGGTGACGGCCCGCGCGGCGATCGCGGCGTAGCCGGACGCGGTCGTCTGGTCGAGCTGCCCGGACGTGACGGCGCTCTTCAGACCCTGCCGGACCTGGTCGAGCGGACCCGCCTTCGTGGCCGGGAAGGCTGATCCGGCGAAGGCGAGAACGGCGGCGAGCGCCGCGACGAGGAATGCGCTACGGCTGGGCATACCGAGCCGAAACAGGGTAGCCAGCCGTTCCCCGGGGCGCCACGAGCTCTCACAGAAGACTCACAAGTGCCTGGAAGCCTGGTGCCAGACGGGGGTGGTTCCATGCTTTCCATGAACGAGTTGCAGACACGACAGCGCCGCGCCCGCGCCGCGGCCACGCGCCGGATCAAGCGCCTGACGCGGACGATCGCAGCGGTCTCGACGGCCGGCCTGGCGGTGCTGACCGCGCTGATCGCAACCGGCCGCACGAACGTGGTCAAGTCGACCTCGTCCTCGACGACGAAGGCGAAGACCGCCACCGTCTCGAAGAAGCGCACGCTCGCCGTGTCGAAGGCCACCTCTTCCAAGAGCTCTTCCGCTTCCGCCCACAGCTCGAGCTCGACGTCCCCTTCCGCGTCGAGCTCGAGCACTTCCTCCCCAAGCTCGAGCTCGACGACCCCCTCCACGTCGAGCTCGAGCACCTCTTCTTCCTCGCCCACTAACACGACCGTTGCCCCGACCTCCCAGCAGGCGACGACGGTTTCCGGAGGCTCGTGAGCGTCCCGACCCGCACCTTCGAGGCGCTCGGGACCAGCGCGCAGGTGAGCGTCACCGATGCGGAGCTGCTCGCTCCGGCCGTGGAGGCCGTCGAAGCCGAGCTGGCCGCGATCGACCTCGCGTGCAGCCGCTTCCGCGACGACTCCGAGCTGACCGCGCTCAACCGTTCCGCAGGGCAGCCGTTCGAGGCGAGCCGGCTGCTGGTCGACGCGCTCCAGGTCGCGCTCCACGCGGCCGAGCAGACGGACGGCGACGTCGACCCGACCGTCGGCCGCGCGATGACCGGGCTCGGGTGGGACTGCGACTTCGCCGTGCTCGTCACGCGCGACGAGCGCGACCGCTTCACGGCGATCCCGGCCGCCGGCTGGCGCTCGATCGCCGTCGACTACGCCCGCCGGCGCGTCGAGGTGCCGGCGGGCGTCCAGATCGATCTCGGTGCGACCGCGAAGGCGTTCGCCGCCGACCGGTGCGCGCAGGCGGCTTCTTCGGCGGCTCCCGGCGCAGGCGTGCTCGTCAACCTCGGCGGCGATCTCGCCGTCGCGGGCGAGTCGCCGGCGGACGGGTGGCCCGTGCTGGTCACCGACGACCACCGCAGCCCGCTCGACGGGGACGGTCAGACGATCGCGCTCAAGAGCGGCGGCCTGGCCACGTCGAGCACGACCGTGCGCCGCTGGCGCGCGGGCGACAAGGAGCACCACCACATCGTCGACCCGCGCACCGGGCTCCCCGCCGAGGAGGTCTGGCGAACCGTGAGCGTCGCGGCCGCGAGCTGCGTCGACGCCAACACCGCGTCCACGGCGGCAATCGTCCGCGGCCGCGAGGCGCCTGCCTGGCTCGAGCGGGCCGGGCTGCCGGCCCGTCTCGTCGCGCTCGACGGCTCGGTCGCCTACACGGGCGCGTGGCCGGAGGAGACGGCGTGAGCCTCACGACGAGCGGCGCCGCCTGGTACCTGATGCGCGCGAGCGGAGTGATCACGCTCGTGCTCCTGACCGGCGTCTTCGTGCTCGGGATCGCGACGACCAAGCGCTGGCGCGGACGCTCGCTGCCCGGGTTCGCCGTCGTCAGCCTGCACCGGAGCATCGCGTTGCTCTCCGTCGTCTTCCTCGGCGTGCACATCGTGACCGCCCTCGTCGACCCCTACGCGGCCGTCGGCGTGGCGGCGGTGGTCGTCCCGTTCGTCGCTGGCAAGAGCGCCTTCTGGGTCGGCCTCGGCGCCGTGTCGCTCGACCTGACGCTGGCGCTGATCGTGACCAGCCTGCTGCGGGCGAGGGTCGGCCTGCGCGTATGGCGGGCCGTGCACTGGGCCGCCTACCTCTCGTGGCCGCTCGCGCTCTTCCACTCGCTCGGCATGGGCAGCGACACGGGGACGGTCTGGCTGCGCGCCGTTGCGGTCGCCTGCACAGCATCGGTCGCCGCCGCCGTCGCCTGGCGCTGGCAGCGCGTCGCCTCCGGCAAGCACCTCGAACCCCAGAGCGCATGAGCACCACCGTCCGAGCCCAGCCGCTCCCCGAGCTGCCCATGAACTCCCCCTACCGGCTGTTGCCGCGCGACCCGGCGGGCGCGTCGTTCGCGGCGCACCTCGATCGCTACGGCCCGCTGCCCGAACTGGGCGGCCGCCGTGGCTCCGTGCTCGTCGATGAGGTCGACCGCAGCGGGCTTTCCGGCCGCGGCGGCGCCGGCTTCCCGACCGCGGTCAAGCTGCGGACGGTCGGGGCCGCGCGACGAGCGGTCGTCGTCGCGAACGGCACCGAGGGCGAGCCGGCGAGCGCCAAGGACACGGTGCTGATGACGTTCAACCCGCACCTCGTGATCGACGGCGTGCTGGCCTCGGCGGCCGCGGTCGGTGCCGACGAGGCGTACGTGGCCGTCGCGCGGGGCGCAGGTTCAGCGCACGCTGCGCTCGCGGCGGCGCTCGCCGAACGACGCGACGCCCGCGGGATCCGGCTGGCGGCGGTTCCGGACCGGTTCGTCGCCGGTGAGGAGAGCGCGCTGGTCAACTGGGTGAACGGCGGCGAGGCAAAGCCGACCTTCACACCGCCGCGGCCGTTCGAGAAGGGCGTGGGTGGCCGTCCCACGCTCGTCCAGAACGTCGAGACGCTCGCAAACGTCGGCCTGATCGCCCGCTACGGCGGCGACTGGTTCCGGGAGCGCGGCACGCGTACCGACCCGGGGACGGCGCTCGCGACCGTCCGCGGCGCCGTTGGACGGCCGGGCGTGGTCGAGGTCGAACTCGGCACGCCGATCGCACGGATTCTCGAACGTTGCGGCGGGCTCACGGAGCCTGCGCGCGCGCTGCTCGTCGGCGGCTACTTCGGCACGTGGATCGACGGCGACCCGAACCTCGACGTGCCGCTCGCCGACTCGGCGCTGCGGCCGCTCGGAGCCGGCCTCGGCGCCAGGACGCTCGTCGTCCTGCCGCAGTCCCGATGCGGGCTGGCCGAGACGGCGAGAATCGCGCGCTACCTCGCAGGCGAGAGCGCCGGCCAGTGCGGGCCGTGCGTCTTCGGCCTGCCGGCTCTGGCGGACTCGCTCGAGACCCTCGTTGCGTCGAGCTCGGAAGCACGCACGGCCTACCAGCGCCTGCCGCGACTCGCCGGTCAGATCGCGCGCCGCGGCGCCTGCGCGCACCCCGACGGTGTCCTGCGGCTCGTCGACAGCGCGCTCCGCGTCTTCGCGCCGGAGCTCGAGCAGCACCTGGGCGGACGCTGCGGCGCCTCGCACCGCGAGCCGCTCCTCCCCACGCACCACGAGACCACGGACTGGAAATGAGCGACCACCTTCGCGTCAACCCGATCCTCTGCGACGCACACGGCCACTGCGCCGAGCTCCTCCCGGAGCTGATCCAGCTCGACGAGTGGGGCTATCCGATCATCTCGGACGAACCGATCCCACGCGACCTCGAGCGGCAGGCCCGCCAGGCCGTCTCGATGTGCCCGCGCCTCGCACTGCTGATCGAAGAGCGCCGCGGAAGCTGACATCCCCCTGCCCCCGCCGGACAGGTCTCAGTGACTGTCCCATGGGACAGTCACTGAGACATGGCTGTTCGGGACATGGCCGGGGTTCGGACTTTGCCTGCAGTGCGGGCATACGAGTGTCTGCGAGGGCCGCGTTCGTTAGGGGCGAGCGAGGACATGTCCACGCGAGCCATGCCGGACGCGGCGGAACGGGTCAGGCGTCGCGATCCGCAACCACGGCGTCCGGCAGCTCCTCGGCGAACGGGACGAAGGGGCCGTCACCGTTCTCCGTCAGCGTCAGGTGCGAGAAGAAGCGCGTCATGTAGACGCCCTCGCGGAAGTCACCGACGCGCGGCTCAGGCCGCTCGCCGCGCGCCAGGGCGAGCGCCAGCTCCGGGTAACGGCCTCCAGCGGCCCGCGGCAGCGGGAATCCCCCGCCGAAGCGCGGGTTCACGTCGGTGACCGGCAACGACCCGTCCGGCTCGCGGAAGCACTGGATGTTCGCCGGACCGACGATGCCGATCGCCTCTGCCACGCGGCAGCCGTGCTCGATCAGCTCTTCGTCCTTGATCGTCATGCCCTTGATCGACTCGCCGCCCTTCGACTGGATCATCGTCCGCGGAATCGCGTTCAGGCAGCGGCTGTCGGTGTCGCAGAAGACGTCGATCGAGAACTCCTCGCCCAGGCAGCACTGCTGGACGAACGAGTCGACCGGCGTGTAGCGGAGGAAGAACGCGAGCTCGTCCGCATCGGCGGCGCGGTAGATGTGGCGGGAGCCGAAGCCCTCCCGCACCTTCACGAGCAGCGGGTAGCCTACGTCGGCCGGCAGCTCGTCGGGGAGCCAGCTCGGTGGACTCGGCACGCCGATGCGCAGGAAGAACTGGTGCGCGAGGTACTTGTCGCCGACCTGCCGGCACACGTCGGTGGCGGGGAGGAGCACGAGCGCCGGCGCGAGCCGGTCGCGAGCCTCGCTCAGCGTGACGTGGTCGAGATCGGTAAGGGGAACGATCAGCCGGACGTCGTGCTCGCGGACGACGGCGGCGAGCGCGTCCACGTAGCCGGGGTCGTCGACGCGCGGGACGAACGCATGGTGGTCTGCGTGGTAGACGGCGGGCGCGAGCCTGTCCAGCTCGGCCACGACCGTCGTCGCGCCGGCCTTCGCGAACTCGGTGACGATGTCGACGCGCTGGCCGGCGCAGGTGAAGAGCACCGCCGTCACGCGCGGAGCGTAGCCCGGACGCCCGCCGGTCGGCGCGGTCAGGCGGCGACGCTGGGCGCGCGCCAGGCGCCGTTGCGCGCGGCGAGCGCAGCGAGCCGGCGGCTGACGCGTTCGAGCTCGCGCCGGTGCTCGTCGAGCTCGGCCTCGCTGGCGCCTCGCTGTTCGAGCAGCTTGCAGACCTCGAGCAGGCCCTCGAAACGCATGATCAGCCGGTCGAGCTCGCCGTCGAGGACGAGCTCCACGCCGTCGGTGCGATTCGTGTGGTCTTCCATCACGGTCTCCTTTCGTCCGATGCCTGCCGTGACGCCCACCCAGAGAGCGTCGCAGCCGACCGTGAGAGCAGCCTGAGCTTGGCTTAAGGATCTACGAGGGCTTGCTCGGCTCGCGCCAGCCGCCGGACGCGCCCTTGTACGTCCCGCCGAAGAGGGCGAGCGGGGTCCTGGCGAGGATCTTCAGGTCGACGAGCAGCGAGCGGTTCTCGACGTACCAGACGTCGAGCTCGATCCGCTCGTCCCACGGCAGCCGCGCCCGGCCGTGCACCTGTGCCCAGCCCGTGAGGCCCGGCTTGATCTCGAGCCGCCGCCGCTGCCGCGCCGTGTAGCGCTCGACCTGGTAGGCGAGCGTGGGCCGCGGGCCGATCACGCTCATGTCGCCGCGGATGACGTTCCAGAGCTGCGGCAGCTCGTCGATCGACAGGCGCCGCAGCAGGCCGCCGGGCCCCGTGATGCGCGAGTCGCCCTCGTTCACCGCCGCACCGGCGCCCTGGTGCTCGGCGCCGACGACCATCGTCCGCAGCTTGAGCAGCTCGAACTCGACACCGTCCTTGCCGACCCGCTGCTGCCGGTAGAGCACCGGTCCGCCGTCCGCCAGCTTGACCGCGGCCGCCGCGACGCCGAGCACCGGCGCCGTCACCAGCAGGCCGAAGCCCGCGACCGCGAGGTCGGCCGCCCGGTTCACCGCGAGCCCTCGGACTTCTCCCAGACCGCTGGCACGCCCTGGCGCAGGTAGTTCCGCAGCGCCTTCACTGTCGCCCACGTGACGAGCGTGTAGTAGCGCGGCAGCCCGGGCCTGGCGGCCGCAGCGCCGAGGAACGCCATCTGGCCGTAGAGCGCCGCGCGGTAGACGCCGCCGCGCCGCGCAAGGGCGGAGCTCGACCCGAGCAGGACGAGATGCGCGACACCGCTGCCGTAGCGCAGGTGGCGGTGCGACACGATCTTCGCCAGGTAGCCGGGCGGGAGGCCGCTGAGCATGTCGCCCTCGACGACGATCGCCCAGCAGTGCTCGAACATGCGCACCTTGCGCGCGTACTCGTCCTCGATGTCGCGCGACGGCTTCTCGAACGCGAGCGCGACGGGCAGGTAGGCGGCGCGGCGGCCCTGCTGCACCATCAGGTACGGGAAGGACAGGTCGTGGCCGAAGCGCGAGTCGACGTCGACGTAGTCGGAGCGGCGCACGGCGTAGATCGAGCCGTTCCCGCCGGTGATCGAGCCCGTCGCGCCTTCCTGCTCGCGCAGCCACGTCTCCATACGCCAGTACGTGCCCTCCACGTTCGTCCCGTCGGCCTCCCGGATCACGAGCCGGCCGCATGCGTAGGCGACCTCAGGGTCGCCGAAGGCACGCACGAGCAGCCGAAGCGCGTCGGGCGCCCAGGTGCAGTTGGCGTCGGAGAAGGCGACGATCTCCGACTCCTCGCGGGCGACGGCGAGGTTCTGCGCCGCCACCTTGCCGCCGCGCGGGCAGCGCAGCAGTTCGACGCGCGGCTCGCGGGCGGCGAACGCCTCGACGATCGCGTCCGTGCCGTCGTCGGACTCGTCCGAGGCGACCACGATGCGCAGCTTGTCGGCCGGGTAGTCGAGCTCGAGTAGGTTCTCGAGCCGCCGCGCGATCACGGTCTCCTCGTTCCACGCCGCGACGATCACGGTCACCGTCGGCTCGACGTCGCGCGCGTCGACCGGATCCGGGCGGAGGCGCGCGACAAGCGCCGCGGCCAGCGGATAGCCGACGTGGGTCCAGCCGATTGCGGCCGCCGACGTCCAGAACAGCTTCCTCTTCACGGCACGAGCTCCCGGAGCACCGTGCGATAGCGCCCGACGGCGACGGCCCGGTCCGCCTCGGTCGTCACGTACTCGCGCCCGCGGCGGCCCATCTCCTCGAGATCGAGCTTTCCGTCGTATGCGTCGCGGATCGTGCGGGCCACGAGCTCGGGCCGGCCGGGCGGGAGCACGACGCCGCAGCCGACCTCGGTCACGACCTGCGCCGTCTCGCTGTCCGGGTCGGCGGACACGATTACCGGACGGCCGGCCGCGAGGATCCCGTACAGCCGGCTCGGCACGACGTAGCCGGACAGCCCGCGCGCGAGACCGACGAAGTGCAGGTTCGCGGCGGCGAGCGAGAGCGGCAGCAGCTCGCGCGGCTGGTAGGGAAGGAAGCGCACTCCGTCGGTCTCGAGCCGCGCGGCGAGCGACTGGATCTCGGCGTGCCGGGCTCCGAAGCCGACGATCACCACGGCGAGGTCGTCGAGGTCGCGGAGAAAGGTCGTCGCGCGGACGAGCGTGTCGAGATCCTGCGCGTGGCCGACGTTGCCGGAGTGCATGACGACGAACCTTCCGGCCAGCTTCTGCGCACGCTTCCACTCGTTGTCGTGCTCCTGCGGGGTGATCGACGCGGTGTCGATCCAGTTCGGGATCACGCGCAGGCGGTCGCCGGGCGCACCCTTCGCCTCCAGCCGCTGCCGCATCGTCTCGCCGATCGCGACCACCCGGTCGGCGCGCTTGAGGTAAAGGCGCACGAGCTGCCGCAGAACGCCGACGAGAACCGGGTTCTCGAGCCGGCGCAGCTTGGTGGCGATCTCGGGGAAGACGTCCTCGCTGATCACGAGCAGCGGCACGCCGAAGCGCTTCGAGACGGCAAGACCGATGTCGCCGATCATCGGCGGGTCGGTCATCGTGAGCACGAGGTCGGGCCGCGGGCCAGTGAGGGCCGCCGCGAGCGTGCTGCCCAGGTAGCTGGCGTAGTTCAGCCCGCGCAGGCCGATGCTGGAGCGCTCGAACGCGGTCGAATGGACGCGGACGATCTCGACCCCGTTGCGCACGACGCGGTGCGGCAGCAGCTCGTGCCCGTACAGCATCCCGGTCAGCACGCGGATGTCGTACTCGTCCGCCAGCGCCTCGCACAGATCGGTGAGGAGCTGTGCCGTCGCCTCGATCCCGGGCCAGTAGTACTGGTTGAGAACGAGCAGGCGCGGCTTCTCGGCGGACGCGGACACGGCTCCAAGGCTAACTTCCGCTCGTGGCAGACCGTCTGCGCATCCTCTTCGCGGCTCCGGTTTGGTGGCCGGCGACGGCTTTCGGCGGCCCGGTCGCGGTCGCGCGCGAGCTGACCTCACGGCTCGTCGCACGCGGGCACTCGGTCGAGGTCCTGACGACGAGCATCGAGTCGCTCGATCGGCCTGGCGACCGGCGCACACGGACGGGAGAGCACGACGGCGTGCGCGTGACGTACCTCTCGACGCCGGCGCGCTACCGCTGGATGGGCATCACGCCGACGCTGCCGGTCGAGCTCGCTCGCGCGGGCCGGCCGGACGTCGTGCACGTCTTCGGCTTCCGCGATCCGGTGACGACCGTCGCCGCCGGCTGGGCGCGGGCGCGCGGCATCCCGTACGTGTTCGAGCCGCTCGGCATGTTCCGCGCACGGCTGCGGAAGGTCGCGCTGAAGCGCGCACTCGACGCAACGCTCTACCGAGGCGTGGCGTCGGGCGCTGCGGCGGTCGTGACCGCGTCGAGCGTCGAGCGCGACGACGTGCTCGCCGCCGGAGTCGTGCCGGCGGAACGAATCCACGTCCGCGGCAACGGCTTCCCGGAGCCGTTCGACGTGCCGCCGGCCGACCGGGCCGTGCTCGGCATCCCGGACAGCGCGCCGGTCGTCCTCTACGTCGGGCGGATCGCCTCGGGGAAGGGGATCGAGCATCTCGTCGCCGCGCTTCAGGAACTGCCGGGAGCGCACCTCGTGCTCGTCGGCCCGGACGACCGGCACGGCGTCGCTGCGGGCCTCGATGGTGAGCGCATCCACGTCGTCGGGCCGACGGACGGGCCGCCTCTGGCGCTCTACCGGCTGGCGGACGTCTTCGTGCTCCCGTCCGCGGGGGAGAGCTTCGGCATGGTCGCCGCCGAGGCGGCGGCGGGCGGGACCCCGGTCGTCGTGACCGACCGCTGCGGCATCGCCGACTTCTTCGCGGCCGGCGAGGCGCTGGTCGTGCCGGACGAGCGGCCGGCAATCCTCGACGCCGTCCGCAGCGTGCTCGCCGACCCGGCGCTGCGGGAGCAGTTGTCGGCAGGTGGGGTTGCCGCCGCGCAGCGGATGTCCTGGGAGTCAGTGACGGACCGCCAGGAGGAGCTCTACCGGCTCGCGGTCGCCTCGCGGACGGCGGCGAGCAGGTTGTCGACCGACGGCCCGTAGCCGAACCCGCGCACGAGCTCGCGCGAGCGGGCGCCCATGCTCTCGCGCAGAACCGGATCGGACGCGAGGCGGGCAAGCGCGTCCGCCGCGGCGTCGACGTCCTCAACGGGAACGAGGACGCCGCTCTCGCCGTCTCCGAGCAGGTCGCGGGCCGCGCCGACGCGTTCGGAGAGGACGAGCGGCAGCCCGCAGGCGGCGGCCTCGTTCACGACCACACCCCAGGGCTCGTACGAGGAGAGAAGCGCGAACACGTCCGCGGCGACGTAGGCCTCGAGGACGCCCTCGAGCGGCCGGTCGCCCGTGAACGTGGCGCGGACGCCGAGGTCGCGCGCAAGGGCCTCGAGACGTCCGCGCTCCGGCCCGTCACCGACGACGAGCACGGGGAGCGCGCCCCCGGCCTGGAGCAGCACGTCGATCCCCTTCTCCGGCGCCAGACGAGCGACGGTGACGACCGCCACGTCGTCGGGTCCGAGCCCGAAGCCGGCGCGCAGCTCGTCTCGACGTGCCGACAGCCGGTCGGCCTCGTCACCGAAGCGCTCGACGTCGACCGTGTTCGCGAACACGCGCACGCGCGCAGGATCGGCGCCGAGCGAGACGACCGAGTCGCGCGCGAGCGAGCCGGTCACGAGCACGCTGTCGGCTCCACCGATCACCGTCGGCACGACCGTCTCCTTGACGCGCCGGCGCCAGCCCGGCTTCGGCCCGTCGTCGTGGCTCTCGACGAGCAGGAGGTACGGGACTCGGTGGACGCGGCACCAGGCGAGCGCGGCCTGTGAGGCGAAGGTGCTCCAGCCGGAGACGACGATGCAGTCGGGCTTGCTTTCGCCGAGCACGCGCCAGATGCCGGGCGTCACCGGGTAGTCGTGGCGGAGCACGCCGCGGAGGCCGGGGACGGTGACGCCGTCGAGGAACACCGCTCTGTGGCTCGGCTCGACCGTCCAGGTACGGCCCGCGACCGTCCGGGCCGCGTAGACGACGGTCAGCTTGATCTCGCCCCCGGCGGCGATCCGGTCGAGCAGCGGTGCGCGGTACGGCGTCGGCTCGGGCGAGACGAACGTGACCCGGATCACCGGACGCCCAGCTTCCAGGCGGCCTTGCGGACGTTCTCGCGCCACCGAAGCGGTGCGCCGAGATTGCGGTGGAGCTTGCCGCCGCGCAGCACGTGGCTCGCGTCGTGCAGCGTGTACAGGTGGCTCTTGCCGCCGGCGAGCTCGAGGTTGCGAGCCGCCTCGCTGCCGTAGTAGGCCTCGGACTTCCCACCGGCGACGTGTCCGTAGTCGTGCCGCTGGTGCGCGGCGACGACGTCCGCAGTCGCGTCGACGACGATGCCGTCCTGCCGCGCCTGCCAGACGAGCCAGTTGTCGAAGCACGCGCGGCCGATCGCGAACGGCGGCACGTCGGGGTAGAGCGCGGCTGGGAACACGAACCAGTCGAGCGCGGCCGCGCCGCGGCGCTTGCCGTAGGCCCTGTCCTCGTCGCGGCCGAGCGGCTCGTCGACGTCGATGCTCTGGCCGACGATCAGGAAGCGGTCCGCCTCGTGCGCGACCCTGGTCGTCGCGACGAGCAGGTCGTCGTAGAGGACGATGTCGGCGTTCACGAAGCAGCGGAGCGGGTGCCGCGCGACGTCATCGGCCGCCGCAAACGCAGCGTCGAGGCGCGGCGTCCCGTGCTCGGTGCGGGCGAGGTCGGGGAGGTGCTGCGCGCCCACTTCTCGGGCGGCCCCGGCGGCACCATCCTCGTCGCCGAGCACGAGCACCTGGACGCCGCTGCCCAGCGCGACCCAGCTCGCGAGCGCGCGGCGCTGGATTTCGCCGATGCGACCGACGAACGGCTTCGGGACGGAGAAGACGGTCAGCACGCCGGCAGGGTAGCCCGCTCGCTGCCTGCAAATCGGCACGAAATCGTCACAGTTGCATGCGTCCTGGCGGGGTAGGGTCCATCCCTTGCCCCCACCCACCCGGGGCGAGGAACGTCCGCGCCGCGGGCCGGGCGAGCAGGCGCCTGCGGCGGCGACTTCTTCGTACAGCGCCACGTAGGCGTCGACCTGACGGTCGAGGGAGAACCTGGCCCGTGCGTCAGCCGCGGCCGCCGTGGACATGCGCTCGCGGCGAGCCGGGTCGGCCAGCAACGACTCGATCGCGCCCGCGAGCGCTGCCGGGTCGCCGGGCTCGACCAGCACGCCCGTCTCGCCCGTCACCTGCTCCGGAATGCCGCCGACCCTGCTCGCGACCACCGGCGTCCCGCACGCAAGCGCCTCCAGCACGCCGCTCGGGAACGTGTCCGCACGGGCCGGGTGGACGTAGAGAGCGGCCGCCTGCAGCCGGCGGGCGACCGCCTCGGGGAGCACCGGAGGATCGCCGAGCGCGACCAGCTCGACCTGTCGGTCGAGACGCTCCAGCGCCGCTTCCAGCGTCGGAAAATCCTTGAACTCGTTGGCCCGGCCACCCTGCGCGGCGAACACGAGCCCGGATCGCTCTCCCGAGCCGGGCCGGAAGAGGTCGAGGTCGACGCCGTTCGGGATCACCTTCCGCCGGACGGCGGCCGGCGCGAGGATCGACCGCTCGACCATGTCCATCAGCCAGCGCGACGGTGCCACAACCGTCAGCTCGAGCGCCGCGTAGATCTCGCGTTTGCGGGCGAGGTTGAACGCGGTACCGTCCCGCCTGAGCGCCGGATACGTGTCGAGATGCGGGCAGTCGCCGCAGCCGCGCAGCCAGCCGTCCGAGTCGATCGGGTGCGCGCAGTGGCCCGTCAGGAGCCAGGCGTCGTGCAACGTCGCGACGAGCGGAGCTCGTCCAGCCAGCTCCGGCAGCCCCCGCAGGTCGAAGTAGCCGCCGTGGAGGTTGTGGACGTGAACGACGTCCGGCGCCGCGGGGAGCAGGTCGAGTACGCGCCGCGACGCCGGGAAGCGAAAGTCCTCCTGACCCCGCGCCGCGTCGATGAGCACGCCGGGATCCCGCAGCGCCCGGCCGCGGCGCGACCCCGCGCCGCCGATCTCGACCACGCCCTCCTCGTCCGTCCGCCGGTAGCCGACGGCGAGCCACGCCTCGTGCCCGCGTGCGCGCAGCGCGCGGTGGAGCGAGAGCGCGACCGCCTCGGCGCCGCCGCCCCGGTCGGCCGTCGAGATCTGGAGGATCCTCACGGCCGCGCCCAGCCGGCGAGGTGACGTGCGGACTCGCGGATGCGCCCGTGCCGGGCCGCGCGCCTGAGCAGGAGCAGCCGCGCGCGTCTCGCGAGGGTGCGCCGCGACGGCGCCCCCGCGACCGCCGCCGCGGTGTCGAGCAGCGCGTCCGCCTCGTCGTCCCGACCGACGCGCCGTAAGGTCGCCGACCACTGGACCGCGTCGGCGACGACGGACGCGTCGATCTCCTCTCGCGTCACACCAAGGCGCTCGGCGGCCTTGTCGTCCAGGTGCGCCAAGCCGTCGAGCGGATCGGGCTGCCCTGCGCGCCGCGCCTGCGCCGCCGCCCGCACGCACAGTGCGCCCAGCGCCTGGCGCTCGAGCTTCGTGACCGAGAACTGCCCCGGGTGGAAGCGGTAGTGGATGACCGGCTCCTCGAGCGCCGCGATACCGAAGCGCTCCTCGAACCGGAGCCACAGGTCGTAATCCTCCGACTGGTCGAGCCGGTAGCCGCCGAGCCCCCGAAACGCCTCGGTGCGCATGGCTACGGCCCCATGGATGAGTCCGTTGCTCTCGGCCAGCTCCGCATGTCCCGGCTCGCGATCGAACTCGCGCCCCGCCTCGTCGACGAGGACGATCCCGCCGCCGACCAGTGCGACGTCCGCATGCGCCTCCAGAAACGCGACCTGCCGCGTGAGCCGGTCGGGCAGCGCGACGTCGTCCGCGTCCATGCGCGCGATCACGGGCGCCCGTACGAGCGCGCAGCCCGCGTTCAGCGCGGCGGTGAGCCCACCCGCCGCCTGCGTGAGCACACGCACGCGCTCGTCGCGCCGCGCCGCGCCGGCGAGCAGAGCAGCCGTCCCGTCCGTCGAACCGTCGTCCACGACGATCAGCTCGAAGTCGGCGAGCGCCTGCCCGAGGACGCTCTCGAGCGCCTCGCGGAGGAACCGCTCGCCGTCCCGAACCGGCATGACCACGCTGACTCTCACGGCCGCACCAGCTCCGCGAACAGTTCCCGATGGCGCTCGACCCACGGCGCGAAGTCGAAGCGCAGCGCCCGGTCGCGCGCAGCGGTCCGGTAGTCGTCGAGCCGGGCCAGCACGCCCCGCACGGCCGCCGCAAGCAGGCGCGGGTTCGGCGGTACGTCGTGCTGCCACGTGGTCTCCGAGTGGACGCCGATGCCGGCGTCGCCCACGAGCTCGGGCG
This sequence comes from uncultured Actinomycetes bacterium, assembly GCA_963776735.1. Lineage (GTDB taxonomy): Bacteria > Actinomycetota > Thermoleophilia > Gaiellales > Gaiellaceae > PALSA-612. The sequence continues at coordinate 58,508 of CAVZNV010000001.1, read as the reverse complement.
TCCCGCCGCTGTCGGAGTGCACGACCGGCAGCCCGCACGCCAGCGCTTCGAGTACGACGTTGGGGCAGGGATCGTTCACCTTCGGGTGCAGCAGCAGGTGCGCGCGCCGGTAGATCCCCAGCGCGTCGCGCTGGGCGTAACGGCCGGTGAACATGATCCGGTCGGCGAGGCCGAGCTCCTCGGCGAGTCCACGGCCGTCCTCGAGCACCGTGCCCGTGACGAGCAATCGCGCATCGGGGAGCTCGGCGAGCGTGCGGAGCGCGGTCTCGAGCCGGTAGGTGGCGGTCTGGTCGCCGCCGAGCAGGATCAGCGGCCCTCCCGTCGGTCGCTCGCCGGGTGTGAAGGCGGTCGTGTCGACGGCGTTGTACAGGACCTCGGACGGCGCGTCGCAGGTGCCGAGGAAGCGCCCGGCGGCGACACGGCAGAACCGGCTCTGGAAGATCACGTGGTCGGCGCTCGCCAGCACCGCGCGCAGCCGCGCGTTCAGCGCGTCGGTCTGCCCGCCCGCCCAGCCCGGATAGGCGACGCCGTTCTGGTTGAGGAGCACGGGCGCGCGGCGGCGCTTCGCAAGCGCGATCATCCGCTGCTCGTCGGCCGGCAGCGAGCTCGACCCGAGATAGAGCAGGTTGAAGTCGCGCGGCCTGTTGGGGAAGAACGCCTGCAGCCGCTGGAACTTCACCATCCCGCCCTCGACGGGCTCACCGGAACCGGGAAGGCGGCGATGGCCGTAGAAGACGGCGACCTCGCCGCGAGCCGGCCGGGAGAGCCCGATCGCCACCCGCCGAAGCGCTCTCACGCCCGCCCCATCGCGACGAAGCCGCGAAGCAGCTCCTCCCAGCGCGGCCGGAGCGAGTCCCACGAGTTCTCCTCGGCAGTCGCTCGAGCCGCCGTAGCCACGCGCGCGAGCTCGTCCGCGGGTGCGCGTCCGACGTGGGCCGCGGCCTCCGTCAGCCCTTCCGCGTCCTCGACCGGGCGCAGCCACCCGTTCACGCCGTCCCGGACGAGGTCGGCCGCCTGGCCTACCTCGGTCGTCACGAGCGGGACGCCGCTCGCCATCGACTCGAGCACTGCCTTCGGGCCGCCCTCGTCACGCGACGTGACGAGGCAGACGTCGACGGCGCGGTACGCCTGCGCAACCGCGTCGAGGTCGAGCAGCTGCACGTGCGTGTACGGGATGCCGAGCCGCGTGAGGCCCGCAACGACGAACCCGCGCGCAGGCCCGGTCAGCAACACGTGCAGCTCGGGAACCTCCCGCCGGACGCGTTCGGCGACGTCCAGCAGGACGTCCGGGCCCTTGATCAGCTTCGGCTCGAGACCCTCGCCCCACCCGACGCCGTCCTTCTGGAACGAGCCGGCGACGAAGGCAGAGGCCGGCAGGCCGAGCGCGCGCCGCGCCTCCGTCCGAGACGCGTCGTCGCGGACCCGGAAGCGGTCCGTGTCGACACCGATCGGGATGCGGAACACCTTCTCAGGCGCAATGCCCGTTCCGTTCACGAGCTCCTCCATGGCCCGGTTCGACACCTGGACCCGGTCGAGCTCTTCGTGCCGCCGGCACACCGTCTCGTAGCAGGTGTCGAACTCGGGGTGGCCCGGCGTGCCCGGCTTCCCGTGCAGGTACGCGACGCCGAGACGGTTGCCGTTGCGCTCGAACGGGAGCCCGATCAGCGTGAACTGGCTCGTGTGGAAGACGGACTGGTTGCGGACGCGGGCGATCCACGGCTCTGGACCGACCTCGACGCCGAGTTTCGCCGCGATCCGGCTTACCTCGGCGGCGTCGTCGGCGATCGCCCACCGGTTCCCGTCGCCGGCGACGAAGAGCCGCGAATGGGCGGGCCAGGACCGCGTGCGCAGCCCGATCGCCAGCCCGCGCAAAGGAGCGCCCAGCCGGCGGAGCGAGATCGTCGAGGACACGGCCGAATAGTGTCGCGCGTCCGTTAAGAAACCCGCACGGTGTCAGACACCGCCCGAACGCTCGGCCCGGCACGACATCGGCCGGAGAGGCCGGCAGCAACCGCTCGGAGGCGTTCCGGCAAGGCGAGGAACCGCATGGTTAAGCCGCTGGAGCCTGTGGGCGAAAAGTCACACTTTTGACACACATTTCGCTTGACAAATTCGGTGTCTGACACCGCCGTTTGGCCGTGGCCGCCTGAGCCGCGGCCGGTCAGGGCGTGTCGGTCAGTTCGCGGTAGCGCCGAAGCCAGTCGTCGTTCACGCCATCGGCCTGGCGCTCCGTGACGTGCTCGACGGCGAGATCGGCCGGTGGATCGACACCGAGGTACGTGAGCACCCGGCGCACCTGACCGGCCGGGTCGGCGGCAAGCTCCTCGTACGTGACCGGGAGCGGCTCGAGGCCGTTCGCGGCAAAGAACCCGCGCCAGGCCGCGTTCTGCTCGCCGATCCGGCGCACGCGCGTCCCGATCCCGTCGGCGTCGAAGACCGGCTCACCCGTGACGGGCCGCCCGTCGACCCACTTGCCGCTCGTCATCGCGCGCCACCAGGACACGGCCTGCGCGAGCGTGTCCTCGCGGGTCACGTACAGGTAGCGCGGCTCCGGAAAGACGGCGGCGAGCACCTCCGCGTCGGTCGCCTCGCCGAGCCCGCGCCGCAGCCGGAGCAGGTGCAGGAACACCTCGATCTGGTCCCACTGCAGCTTGATCCCGAGCGCGCCCGTGCCGCGCGCATGGCGCGTGCAGCCGACGAGGTAGTCGTCGAAGCCGCGCCGCGTCAGGCCGGGCACGACGTCACGACGGAACGGCTCGCCGAAGTACTCGCCCGCGCGGCCGACGAGACCCGTCTCCCCGAGCAGGTTGCCGAGCATGGTCGAGCCAGTCCGCGGGGTCGAGCAGATGAAGAAGCTCCGCTCGACGCCCGCCGCCTCGATGCGCCGGCGCAGCGTCGAGACGTGGCCGGTCAGCCGGACGAGAGCCGCGCGCATCGCACTAGTCTGCCCGCGATGCGCCTTCGACGATCGGCAGCAGGCCCGCGGATCGCCTTCAACATGCGCCCCGTCGACTCGCCCTGGGGCGGCGGCAACTGGTGGCTGACACAGACGTGCCAGGACCTGCGTCGACACGGCTACGACGTCCGCTTCGACCTCCGCCGAGCGCCGGCCGGCATCGTCCTCGTCGACCCGCGCGTCGGCGGCAACGTCGTGTTCGGCGCCGCGCAGATCGAGGCTCACGGCGACGCGCGCGTCCTTCACCGGATCAACGAGTGCGACCTGCGCAAGGGCACGAACGAGATCGACGCGCTGCTGGCGGACGCGAACCGCGTCGCCGACCACACGGTCTTCATCTCCGCATGGCTGCGCGATTACCACGCGGAGCGCTGGTTCGACCTCGCAAGGCCGCACTCGGTGATCCCGAACGGGGCCGATGACGACGTGTTCAACCCGCGCGGCGGAGCCGAATGGAAGCCGGGTGAGCCACTTCGCCTCGTCACGCATCACTGGTCGGACAACCCGATGAAGGGCTTCGACGTGTACGCCGAGATCGACGGCCTGATCGCGGACGGCGCGCTCCCCGACACCGAGCTGTGGGTGGTCGGCCGCTGGCCGGCTGCAATCGAGTGGCGCGCGGCCCGCACGTTCCCGCCCACGACGGGCACCGAGCTCGCCGATCTCCTTCGGCAATGTCACCTCTACGTGACCGCCTCGCGCTGGGAGCCCGGCGGCATGCACCATGTCGAGGGCGCGCAGTGCGGGCTGCCGGTGCTCTACCACGAGGACGGCGGCGGGATCGTCGAGGCCGCGTCGCGCTACGGGATCGGCTTCCGCGACGACGTTGCCGGCGCGATCGGCGCAGCGCGCGAGCGCTACCCGGAGCTACGGCGACGCGTCCTCCCCGACTCGCCCTCGGGCGCGGCGATGACGGCCGCGTACCGCGAGCTGATCGACCGGCTGCTCGGCGCTAGCTGACCGCGTAACGGACGACCGGGTCGAACCCGCTCGTGTCCGACCCCGGCGCGAGCGCGAAGCTCCTCTGCGTCAACGACGCGAGCGAGGCCGGCGAGCAGTACGTCGCCGTCGCCAGCACGCGCGGGGTCGTCTCGGCGAAACCGCCGCGGTGGAGGCCGCTCGTGTTGCAGAGGATCAGCGTGCCGCGGGGCGCAGTGAACGTGCGCACGCCGTCGGCGGGCACGTACTTCGCCAGCTCGGGATCGGAGATCCGCCCCGTCGCCATCGGCGCCCACGGGTGCACGCCCGCGTACTGGCCCTCGGGATGGCTCCCCGGGATGTACTCGAACGGCCCGGACCGCTCGTCGACGTCACTGAGGTAGAGGAACGCCTTCAGCAGGTAGCGGTCGTCGAAGTCGCGATGCCAGATCTGGGAGGCCCTGCGCTCGGCGTCCTGGCCGACCGGCAGCGAGTACCAGAGATCGATGTACTCGAGCTTCGTCCAGAGCTGGAGGTACTCGTTGGCGATGTCGAGCAGCAGTCGCGACCTGGAGACCGCGAGCCAGGGGTTGTCGAGCGCGACGACTCCGCCCATGTCGTACTTGCGTACGAGGAAGTCCTTGCCGGCCCGCTTGCGGATCTCGGCACCGTCGCCCTCGAGGCCTTTCTGCGTCGCCGCGATGAACTCGGCGCCCTCGCCCGCGACGGCGTCCCAGGCCTCCTCGGGGAAGAGCTCGGTGAACGGCAGCAGCGAGTAACCCGACTCGTGCAGCTCCTTGACGATCCGCCGCTGCGTCCCGTCGAGGGAAGGCCGGTTGGACGTGTAGAGCGAACGCGCGCGGCGGTTCGACAGGTAGCGGTTGTGGAGCTTGTAGGTGGTCGCGACGCCCTTGCGGTGCCAGGCGCTCGCCTGTGGCTGGAAGCGCCCGGGGACGGCGGTGACCATGCCTGTCTTCGAGCGGTGCACGCAGCAACCCTAGCGCGGCATCAGGCGCGAACGCGCCTCTCGGTGACGACCCTCCTCGCGACTCGAGCGGCCTTGCGGGCGGCGAATACGGCCCCGCCGGGAAGCCCGTAGACGAGCCGGTCGCTCGGCCGGAAGAGCGCGCCCACCGTCTCACCGCGGTCGAAGCCGCGCAGCTCGCGCAGGAGCTGCTCGTCGGCGGACGTGTCCGCGCGATACGAGTGGTAGCCGGCCGGGAGCGCCGGATAGTGGTCGACGACGGCCCCCGGGAGCCTGGTGCAGAGCACGCCTCGCTCCTTCAGCCCGAGGAAGAAGTCGACGTGCTCTCCGGCGACGCGGAAGCGCGGGTTCCAGGGCTCGGGGCCGAGCGCAGCGACGGGCGCGACGAAAAACTGGTGCACGATGTCGAACAACGGCAGGCCGTCGATCGTTCCCCTCGTCGCCTCGAGCCGGTGGACGAGCACGCCGTCGACGACGTCCAGCGTTCCCTCGTACCGCCGGTAGCCGCGGCGGATCGACCGCCACGGGTCGTGATCGAGCCAGCGGCAGGAGACGACGTCGAACGGCGTCTCACGCACCGTGCGCAGCATCCCGTCGACGTCGGTCCGGCGCTCGAAGACCATGTCGTCGTCGCAGAACAGCACGTACTCCGTCTCGACCTGCTGCAGACCGAAGTTGCGGCCGGCCGAGACGCCCAGCGAGTTGAACGGCAGGTGCCAGTAGCGCGTGACGCCGTCCGGCACGGGTTCGAGCGGCTGTTCCGAGTCGTCGACGACGTAGACGGGCAGCGACGGGGAGAAGCGTCGGATCGACGCGAGCAGCCGACGCAGCGCGTCAGGGCGCTGGAAGGTCTTGACGACGACGGTGAGATCGCTCATCGAGCCGGCTGCAGCTCTCGCAGACCGTCGACGGCCTCGACGCGGTCGCTCGCCTCCGTCTCGGCCAGCAGCGCGTCGTTCGGCCGCACCGGCGCCTTGCGCGTCTCGTGCCAGAGGTGGAGCAGCGTGCTCTGCGGCCCCGCCCAGCCGCAGCGCAGCCCGGCGCGGCGCAGACGCACGGCCATGTCGACGTCCTCGCCACCCCAGCCGGCGAAGCGGGCGTCGTAGCCGTTCACGCGCTCGAAGTCTTCCCGCGAGACGCCGAGCAGGAAGCCGTAGCCGTCCGCGTGCGGGACGAACTCCGGCAGCCCGTCGCGGCCGGGGCGGCGACGGTCGCGCCAGGTCAGCGCCTTCAGCGGCTTCGTGTGCTCGGCGTGCAGCGCCCAGTGCGGCAGCGACCAGCGCTGGATCGGCAGGTTGTCGCGAAGCGTCCGCTCGGTCAGCTCGCGGTCGAGCAGCAGCCGCTTGCCGGCGAGGAACCAGCCCGGCCGGAGCGCCTCGCGCATCGACCGGACGAAGGTGGTTCGCGGCACCGTGTCGCCGTCCACGAACACGAGCAGGTCGCCGAACGACGCCTCGGCGCCGAGGTTGCGCACGCGCGCGAGCCGGTACCCCTCGTCGTCCTGCCGCACGTGGCGGAGGCGCAGGTGCGAGCGGCACGTGTCGACGACCGCCTCGGTCTCCTGCCCCGAGCCGTCGTCGGCCACGATCACCTGGAAGTCCGGCTCGGACTGGTCGGCGAGGCCGCGCAGGACGGCGAAGAGCGCCTCCGGCCACTCATACGTGGCCACGATCACCGACAGCGTCACGCCGGCACCGGCGCCAGGAACGGCGCCGCGTCCTTCGTCACCAGCGGCCCGACCCGGTACTTCTCGAGCTTCCACGACGTCGCGCGCTGTTCCGTTCGGCCGAGCGCGCGCGCGACGCGCCCGACGAGGTCGCGGCGATACGTGTTCGCCTCGCCGATGTTCAGCCGGATATGGTCGCCCACGGGCGCGTCGCGGCTCGACCGGCGCAGGAAGCACGCGTGCAGGCAGCGGAACGAGCTGTCGTCCCACCCGTCGCGCTCGCCGATGCTCAGCACCGAGTCCCAGCTCCAGCCGTCGCGGAAGACCGGCTCGCCCTCGTGCAGCCGCTCGCGGTAGACGCGATCCCAGGAACGGAGCGCAGCGAAGTTGAACAGCTTCGGGCCGGAGCGGGCGGGCGGGGAGAGATAGCCCGTCGCCGTCATCGCCTGCTCGTCGAGCTCGACGCAGTGCAGCATCGACGGCGTCAGGCGAAACCACTCGTCGTAGCGGCCCTCCTCCAGCTCGGCGCGCATCCGCTCGAGTCCGGCCGGGTCGAAGAGTTCGTCCCCGTCCGGGCTCAGCACCCACGTCTCGGTGCCGACGTACGGTTGCACGAAGTCGTGGGAGCGCGCCGCGTGCGAGATGCGGCGCGCGTCGACGTGGTCGAGCTCGCGGGCGAGCCCGGACACGATCTCCCAGGTCCTGTCCGTGGAGGCATGGTCGGCGACGTGGACCCGGTCGCAGACCCCGGCGACGTTGCGGATCACCCGCTCGGCGAACACGTCCTCGTTGTGCAGGAGCACGACGGCGACGAGCTGCATGGCCGCGGTCAGGATACGCGGCGGGCCTGCGCACCCGCCTGCCGGAGGACTTGCTCGAGCGCGTCGGCGTAGCGCTCCCAGGTGAACGCTTCGGCCGTCTCGCGGGCGCGCGCGCCGAGCTCGGCTCCGCTCGCGAGCACGTCCCCGAGCGCCTGCTCGAACGCATCTGCGTCGCCCGGCGGGACGAGCCGGCAGTTGACACTGTCCTCGAGCCGGTAGCCGGTCGCGATCGCGTTCGTCCGGGAGACAACGACCGGCTTGCCGCACGCGAGCGCCTGCAAGAGGACGGTCGTGGCGCCCGAGTAGCTGTTTTCGCGTACGGGCAGCGCGACGGCGCGCGCCGACAGCAGCCGGTCGCGCATCTCGCGGAACGGGAGATCGCACTCGAGCTCGACGTTGGCCGGGACAGAGCCGAGCGCTGCCGCCCGATCGGCGGTCGTGACGATGCGAAAGCGCAGGTCGGGCCGACGCTCGGCAATCGTGACGAGCAGCGGGAAGTCCCGGTGCGGGTCGGCCCCGATCGAGACGACGTCGACGTCCGGCTCGCGGCCCGGCTCGGGACGGAACCACTCCCCGTCGACGCCGAACGGCACGAACGCGACCGGCGGCCCGCCCGTGCCCAGCCACTCTTGCAGCGTCTCGACCTCGAACTCGCTGAACGCGACGATCGCCTTCGTCCGCCGCAGCGCGTCGCAGTAGATGCGCGTTGCCCGCTCGCCGCGCAGCCGCTCGAGCCGTTCCGGCAGCCCGATCGACGTGTAGACGACCGGCCGGCGAACGAGCCCGGCGCGCCCGAGCAAGACGAGCGGGAGCCCGACCGTGTCGACCGTCGAGAGGATCACGTCGGCCTTGCTCGCGCGCCCGAGCGACCCGAGCACGCCGGCGAAGTCGCCGCCGTAGCCGCCACCCCGCGACACCGCGCGGTTCGCAACCCGGTCGGCCTCGCGCGCCCAGCGCGGAGCCGGCCTCTCGAGGTTGTGCGCGACCCTGAGGCCGCGCGAGACGAGCTGGTCGAGCCCGTACAGGCAGTAGCGCTCCGGCGAGCCGGCGGGAAGGCGAAGCGCCGCCCGCCGCTCCGGCGAGTCGCGGAAGAAGCAGAAGACGTCGATGGCTACGGCCGCCGGGTCGACCAGTCGAGCAGCGGCCGCACGGCGCCGCGGAGCTGACCGCCGAAGTGCCCTTTCGACGAATCGCCCAGGGCGGGGTCGTGGACGTGGAACGAAACGGCGTCAGGGGCGACGCCGTGGTGGACGAGCTTCGTCGTGCCGACGGCGCCGAGCGTGCACAGGCTCACCTCGACGGAGTAGAGCCCCTCGTTGAGGAAGTTGGCCGGGATCCACGCCGTCGTCGTGTAGTCGCCCTTCGACGCGTGCTCCCACTCCGCGCCCGTGTCCATGGCGTTGAAGGCCGTATCGCCCCTGCTGTCGACGACCTTGATCTTCGGGAAGACGGGCACGTCGTCGCGCAGCAGCGTGAAGCCGATCTCGATCCCGACCGGACGACGAACGTCGACCGAGTCGAGCGCGTCGCCGGCCCCGTCGACGACCTTGACCTCGCGCAGCCGCGCGCGCTTGCCCTGTGGAGCCGTGGCCGGATCGGTCCAGATGCGGTGCGATCCGGAGCCTGCTTCGGCCTGGAGGTAGTGGGCGACGACCTCCTCGCTCGGCCCGTCCATCTCGACCTGTCCGTCGCGGAGGAGAATCGCGCGGTCGCAGAGCCGCGCCAGCACCGGCATCTGGTGCGAGACGAACAGCACCGTGCGGCCGTGGCGCGACAACTCCTCCATGCGACCGAGGCAGCGGCGCTGGAACTCCGCGTCGCCGACGGCGAGCACCTCGTCCACGAGCAGGATCTCCGGCTCGAGGTGCGCAGCGACCGAGAACGCGAGGCGAACGTACATGCCGCTCGAATAGCGCTTCACGGGCGTGTCGATGAACTTGCTGACACCGGAGAACTCGACGATCTCATCGAGCTTGCGCGTGATCTCCTTGCGCGTCATGCCGAGGATCGACCCGTTGAGGTAGATGTTCTCGCGGCCGGTCAGCTCGCCGTGGAAGCCCGTGCCGACCTCGAGCAGGCTGCCGACTCGTCCGCGGATCGTGGCCGTTCCCTCGGTGGGGACGGTGATCCGGGTCAGGATCTTGAGCAGCGTCGACTTGCCGGCGCCGTTCGGCCCGATCACCCCCAGCACCTCGCCCTGCTCGACCGAGAAGGACACGTCCTTGAGCGCCCAGATCTCCTCGGCCCTCGGCGCGTGCTCGCGTCCGAGCAACCGGTTCGTGCCGTGGGCGATCGTGTCGCGCAGCGTGTCGTAGCCGGCCTGGAGCGCCCCGAGCCGGTAGCGCTTCGAGATCCCGTCGACCTCGATCACGGAGCGTGTTGCGGTCATCGTGGTCATCAGATCGTGTCCGCGAAGCGCGGCTCGTAGCGGCGGAAGACTGTCAGGCCGAACAGGAACAGCAGGCCGGCCATGGCGACGCTGAGCGCGAACTGGCCCGCGTGCGGCGGCGGCGTGCCGACGACCGCCCAGCGGAAGCCCGTGATCACGCCGGTCATCGGGTTCAGCGCCAGGATCCACTGCCACTTCGGCTTCAGAGAGGCGACCGGGTAGACGATGCCGGAGCCGTAGAACCACATCTGGACGAGGAACGGGATCACGTACGGCACGTCGCGGTAGCGCACGTTGGCGACGCAGAAGAGCATCCCGGCGCCGAGCGCCGTCACGGCGGCGAGCAGGATGAACAGCGGCGAGAGCAGGATCGCCGTGGTCACGGCGACGTGGTAGTAGATCATCATCCCGGCGAGGATCGTGGACGCGAGCAGGAAGTCGACGAACGGCACCGTGATCGCAGCGAGCGGCAGCAGCACGCGCGGGAAGTAGATCTTCGTCACGAGCTGCGAGTTGAGCGAGACGCTCGCCGCGCCCGACTGGAACGCCGACTGGAAGTACGTCCACGGCAACTGCGCCGAGTAGAGGAAGACGGGGTAGGGCAGGTTCTGCGACGGGAACTTCGCGAACTTGCCGAAGATCAGCGTCAGGACGACCATCGTGATGAACGGCTGCAGAAGCGCCCACGACACGCCGATCGCCGTCTGCTTGTAGCGCACCTTCAGGTCGCGCCAGACGAAGGTCAGCGCCAGCTCGCGGTACTGCCAGAGCTCGCGGAAGTCGAGCTTGGGGACACGCGACGCCGGCTTGATGACGGTGAGCCGGTCGGAGAGCAGCGGCAGCTCGTCCTCGAAGCCGTACGTCGTGGCGTCGTCCGACGTCGTCTTCTCGACCAGGCTCACGCGTCGATGCTAGTCGAAGGCCTGGAGGGGCCTGTCCGCCCGAACAGCCTGCAAACCAGGGCCGAACACGGACTTAACGGATTGGCGTGCGGAGACGGCCGGGGGCTACGCTGGGCGAATGGGGTCGGCGTCCTCCAGGATGAGCTTCGAGAAGTTCGACGCGCTGTACGGCGGCTCGTTCCGGACGAAGCACCTCCTGCTCGTGCCCGCGACGCCCACCGGCCGTCTCGGCTTTGCCGCCCGCTTCCTCCTCGGCCGCTTCGACCCGCACGAGCGCCGCGCCTACGCCCTTCCGGACGCGTCACGGCTGCCGCGCGACTTCATCCGGCTCGACCCCTGGGAGGCCGAGTACCTGTACCGCTGTGCGCAGGAGGCCAGTCTCGGGATCGTCGAGGTCGGCCGCTTCCACGGCGGCAGCACGTTCCTCTTCGCCTGCGCGAACCCGTCGGTGCCGGTCTGGTCGGTCGACATCGACCCGCAGGACGACGGGCTGCTGCGCTCGCTGTTCGCCGAGTACCGTGTCGGCCGGAACGTGGAGCTGCTCGTAGGCGACTCGCAGCGGGACGAGCTGCCCGAGATCGGCAGCTTCGACCTGCTCTTCGTCGACGGCGACCACAGCTACGAGGGCTGCCTCGCCGACCTGGAGCAGCTCGTGCCGAGGCTCGCCGCGGGAGGCCAGATCGTGCTGCACGACTGCTACGCGGAGAGCCCCGTGCAGCGGGCGGTGCTCGACTTCGCCCGGGACACCGAGCTGGAGGTCGTGTGCTCGCCGCGGATCCCGCGCCGCCACTGGTTCACGCCGTACGGGTCGCTCGCGCACTTCACGAAGCCGCCGGCCCGGACGCACGCACTCGCGTCGATCAAGCCGCGCCTCGTCGCCGCCACCCTGGGCGCGATGGTGCTTGTCTTCGCGCTCGTCGCCGCCGTGCCCGAGTGGCTCGGCGACAAGCCCTACAACGCCTTCTAGCGCCGGGAAACGGCCGACTCCGGCGCTAGCCCGTTCCTCTCGCAGTCCGGTCTCGAGCGCCCCTCGCGAGCCCGACACCTGTCCTTCCTTGCAACACAGTGTTGCAAGGTCGCTTCGGAGCTAGCTGCGGCCGGACCGGGCGGCCGCCTTCGAGCGGCGGTCACGGACGAGACGGGCCACGGCGTAGGCCGCAGCCACGATCACGAGCGGCAACGCGACGACACTGAAGATCACGCCCGGCCGCGTGTGGTCGTTCGTGAGGTCGTCGAGGCCGATGCCGAACAGGAGACACGACCAGACGATTGCGGCCACGAGGGCGAGAACCGCGGTCAATCGCAACACGAACTCAGTGTACGTGCGAGCGGCGGCGGCCGGCTCTAGCTATCGAACAGGGAGCGGTTCGCGAGCCGTGCCTTGGCTGCCGCCTTCGGCGCCCTCTTCGCGTAGACGAACGCGCTGTGCGCCGTCACGAACAGGAAGGCGACCGCACTGACGAGGAGCAGGAGGTCGCCGTTCCTGGCGTAGCCCCAGAAGTTCACGGCCGCCAAGAGCAACGTGACGAGCCAGACGCCCTGTGACCCGGCGAGGTAAGACCGGACGAAGGCCCGTCGGCCGGCGCTCGTCCGCCACGACCAGATGGCCGCGTCGGCCTCGGTTTCTTCGGCGAGTCGCCGGACGGCTGGGGCCAGCCGGAGATCGTCCACGGCACGACCGCGCCACACCGCATCGCGAACCTTCAGCCGATCGAAGAAGCCCAGCTTCTCGGCCTCCTCCACCCTCTCATCATGCCTGACTGAGCCTGAGCGCACTCGCGATTTTCCCTGCGTAGGCGGGGATCGCGAACTCGTCGCGGAAGCGCTCGCGGCCCGCGTCTGCCAGGCGTGACCGGAGCGCTCCGTCCTCGCGCAGGCGCCGGAGCGCGTCCGCGAGCGCACCCGCGTCGCCCTCGGGCACGAGCAGACCTGCGTCGCCGATCGCGTCCGGCAGGCCGCCGCTGTCCGACGCGACGACCGGCACGCCCGTCGCGAGACCGTCGAGCAGCGTTCCGCCGAGCTGCTCCTTCCACCGCGGCGTCGTCAGGGACGGCACCGCGAGGCAGTCGAGCGCGGCGTAGAAGCTCCAGAGGTCGTCCTTCGGCAGCAGGCCGACGGAGTGGACGCGGCCGGGCAGCACCGCGACCAGCTCTCGGAGATCGGGCCCGTCGCCGGCGACTGCGAGCACGTACTCGCCGGGCAGCGACCCCAGCGCCTCGACCAGGACGCGCCAGCCTTTCTCCTCGACGATCCGGCCCGAGAAGCCGACGACGAACGAGTCGCCCGGAAACGGGAACTCGAGCGGCTCGACGTGCTCGGGTGGCCTGAGCCCGCCCGCGACGAGCGAGACGGCCGGCACCGATGCGGGCATCCCGGCCGCGCGGATCCCGTCGATCGACGGCCGGGCGACCGCGATCAGCTCGTCGAGCCGCGGCCACAGCGCGCGCCTGGCGGCACGCGCACCCGCACCCGGCGGGGGGAAGATGTTCTCGCAGACCGACGCCACGATCCGCGGGTGCCCCGAGAACCGGTACAGCGCCAGGATCTCGAGCAGGAACGGGTCGATCGGCTCCTCCTGCACCCAGATCGCATCCGGGCGGATCTCGCGCAGCTGACGCGCCAGCCAGACCACCCGCTCGCGCCGGGAGCCGGCGGGCATGCGCCGGACCTCGATCCAGGCGTCGCCAGGCCCGGCCGTGCCGTGCGCCGCGTGCACGCTCGGCAGGTCGGGCGACGGCGCCGCGAGCACTATCGCCTCCACGTCGTACCGTGCCGCGATCTCCTCGAGCGCGAGCCAGTGGATCGGATAGAACGCGAGCTTGCTGTAGAGAACGAGCTTCGTCACGACGCCGCGACGCCGAGCCCGCCGACGATCGCGGCGACGACCCGGTCGACCGCGTGCCCGTCGATCTCCCCCATCACCTCGGCGACGACGCGCTGCCGCTCGGCCGACTGCTCCTCGGGATGCGCGAGCGCCCGCTCGATCGCCGCGGTCAACCCGTCGAAGTCGTCGGCGCGGTACATCGCGTCGGACCGGATCAGCTCGCGGTAGTGCGCGCCGCCGAGGTTGAGGTCGGCCCAGCGCTCGCCCGGTGGCGCACCCTCGTCGTAGGTGATGCACACGGACGGGCGGTCGTTGGCGAGCCCGTCGAGGAGCACCGTGCCGCCGTTCGCGACCACGCAGCCGACGTGCTGGAGCAGCGTCGCGAGATCGCCGAGATCGGTGTAGCTCGCGTCCTGCACGGCGCAGCCCGGCCGGTCGAACGCAGCCGCGAAGCGCCCGCGCACCTGGTTGTCGCGCGGGTGCGGCCGGAAGAGGAGCTGGAAGCGCTCGTGCCCGTCGCCCTCCGCCCACCAGGCGACGAGCCGCTCGACCGTGTTGCCCTCGTACGGCTGGTTCGTCGGCGTGTTCCCGGCGTAGAGGACGACCGGCTTCGAGGGGTCGAGCCTGAGGCGACCGAGCAGCTCCGCGTACTCCGCGTCCGTGCGCCGCCGGTGGTAGACGTCGGTCTGCGGCCAGCCGGTGACGACGACGCGCGACGGCTCTATGCCGTGGTAGCGCTCGAGGTCGTCCCGCATCGCCGCCGACTGGACGACGTAGCGCGACAGGTGCGGCGAGACGACGCCCTTGCCGACGGTGTGGTCCCAGCTCGCGACGTACCCGACGACAGGAAGCCCGAGCCGGCGCGCGGCGGTGAGAAACGGCATCGAGACGTGTGCCTGGAGGTTCGTGACGACGAGCCCGGCGCATTCGGCGCGCATGCGTTCGAGCAGCGCGTTCGGCACGTGCCGGTGCGAGGAGAAGTGCCTTTTCGTGAGCAGCCGGTCGAGCGGCTCCCAGCGCGGCAGCGGGCCGACACGGTCGGAGTCGAGGAACGTGTTGCGGTGCCCGGACTGCCAGCGGCCCTCGTGGAAGCCGTTCCGCATGCTCTGCCGGATCGCGAGCGGGTAGAAGCCGACGCGCCGGTCGAGCTCGATGTCGACGCGGCGCCCGACGCGCTCGCCGAACGGCACCCGCACCGGGAGCAGCTCGTCCGCGGGGATCGTCGGCAGCCCTTCGAGCCGGTCCCGCCACGGCCGGACGTGCTTCTCGTGGACGAGGAAGACCGCCGTAAGCCGGTCGGGCAGCGCCTCTCGGAGCGCGTCGACGATGCCGCAGTCGAAGAAGATGCGGTTCGGCAGCGGGTCGACGAGGAGCAGCCAGACGCGGCGCTCGGAGCCGCCCGGAGCCTGGCCGGTCGTCGGGCTGCCGTCGACGGCATGTTCGCGAGTCTGCATCGGACGGGCGCCCATCGTAGAGAATCGCCTGGTCGTGGACGTGCTCGCCCTCATCGCTGCGCTCCTGTTCGTCGTGCTCACGGCGTTCAACGTGGCCGGCTTCCTGCGTCTCCGGTCGGGTTTGGACGTGCTGCTCGCGATGTACCTGATCGCGTTCGCCGAGATCGTCCTCGTGATGCTGCTGCTGTCCCCGGGGCACTGGCTCACCGCCGGCCACCTCGGGATCGTGTTCCTGGTCGTCGCGGGTGTTGCGGCGATCTGCACGCGGGTCGTCCCAGGCTGGTCCCCGCCTCCGCTTCCGCTCGTGTCGGCGCGAGAGGCGCTGCGCGACCGTGTGAACCTCGTACTCGCGATCGCGGTGCTCGGCGGGCTCTGCTACGTCGCGGCGCTGATCGTCGGCACGGCGCCGAACGACTACGACGTCCTGTGGTATCACCTCGCCCGCGCCGCGTTCTGGAAGCAGCAGCACGCGGTCGGCTACATCCCGAACGTCAACGACGCGCGGCTGAACGGGTTCCCGCCGAACGCGGAGATCGCCGACTCGTTCACGATGATCCTGAGCAGGACCGACCGCTTCGTCGGCTTCGTCCAGCTCACGTCGCTGCTCGCCGGTATGACGGCGATCGCGGGGATCGCGCGGCGGATCGGGCTGTCCGTGCGGCAGGCGCTGTTCGGCGCACTGCTGTTCGCGACGTTGCCGGTCGTGATCCTGCAGTCGGCGACGGCGCTCAACGACCTCGTCTTCGGCTCGTTCCTCGTCGTCTGCGCGTACTTCCTGCTCACGTGGACGCGCGTGACGCTGGCGCTCGCGACGCTGGCGCTCGGGCTCGCGATCGGCACGAAGGTGACGGCGCTGCTCGGCCTGCCAATGCTGGCCCTGTTCGCGTTCGTCTACTACCCGCGCAAGCGGTGGCCGACGCTCGTGCTCGTCGGGGTGGCCGGGACCGTGCTCGGCTCGTACTGGTACCTCTTCAACCTGGCGAAGACGCATCATCTGGGCGGCCAGCTCGGCCAGCCGGCGCACTCGACCACGGTCGAGCACGGCAACACGTACTCGTTCGCCGGCGTGATCGCACACTTCGTGCGGCTCGTCATCGACGCCGTCGATCCGTCGGGCGCCGTCGGCCGCGACCGGCTCCTGTACCTAATCGGCGCCGGCGTCGTGCTCGCGCTGGGCATCCGCGGGCGGAAGCGGTTCGGGTGGATCTCGATCGCGGTCGCCGTCGCGCTGGCTGCGCTGCCGGTCGCGTTCCGCGCGATCGACCACGAGCTCCTGCACGGCTACCAGAAGGCACTCATCGAGGTGCACCGACACAACCTCGCCTTCCTCGGCTACGACAAGCACCTGACCGAGGCGAGCCCGTTCCAGTCCTGGTACGGACCGGCGGGGATCATGCTCGTGATCGGCGGCTTCGTGCTCGTCTGGCGGGCGCGGCGGCGCAACGAGGTGCCGCGCGTCGCCTGGGTGCTTGCCGCGGCGCCGGTCGTGTGGCTCGCGTTGCAGGCGCTGACGACCTTCTACAGCCTCTTCGACGGGCGGTACGTCGTGTTCGGCGTGGCGCTCGCAGCCGTCGTGTGGGGACTGCTCCTGCCGATCCGGCCGCTGGCGTGGGCTGCGTGCGCAGTGGCCGTGACCGCGATGGCGCTCGCTCTCGTCCACTACGACGAGAAGCCGTCGGGCGTGAACATCCTCGGCGGCGCCGCGCCTCAGTCGGTGTGGGACCAGTCGCGGGCGCAGGTCATGTCGCGGTTCCTGCACCGTGGCGAGAACACGATCGTCGCGGCGCTCGACCAGCAGGCGGCGAAGGGACAGACGATCGGGCTCCTGATCCGACGGAACGACGTGAGCTACCCGTTCTTCGGCCGGGACCTCGACCGGCGAGTCGTGTTCCTACCCACGAACCCGTATCGGTATCGCTACGACTGGATCGTCGTTGCTCCGGGGTTCTCACTGATCCCGTACCCGGGAGCAGCACCGCCGCGCGCCAGGCCTGTCGTGGACGAGAACGGCTGGCGGCTCTACAGGCTGGCTTCGTAGGCCGCCAGCGTCGCCGTCGCGGCGACTTCACGCGAGAACCGCTCCCTGACGCGCTCGCGGCCGGCGGCGCCGAGACGGGCGCGAAGCTCGGCGTCGCCGAGCAGCCGTTCGAGCGCGGCGCGGAGCGCGGCGGGATCGCCGGGCGGCACGAGCAGCCCGGTCTCGCCGTCGACGACCGCTTCGGGCAGCCCGCCGACGTTCGTCGCGACGACCGGCCGGGAGTGCGCCATCGCCTCGCGGGCGACGACGCCGTAGCCCTCGCGCCGCGACGGGCAGACGACGACGGATGCGCGGTCGAGGTAGGCACCGAGCTCGACGCGCGGCACGAAGCCGACGGCGTCCGGGACGCGTTCGCGGAGCGGCCCGTCGCCGACCACGACCAGCGGCAGGCCCCGTGCCGCCTCGACCAGCTCGAGCACGCCCTTCTCCTCCGACAGTCGGCCAACGAAGAGTACGTGCGGCGGGTCGTCGGGCTCGACGGTCACGTCGGGTACGTCGACGCCGACCGGAACGACGCGCACCTCGCGCGCGCCGAGTCGATGTGCGTCGATCGCCAGCGCGTCCGAGACGCTCAGCACCATCCGCGCTGCACGAACGAGGGGACGGAACAGCGCCGGCGCGCGGCGCGACAGCTCGGCGTCGGTGCCATGCATCGTCAGGAGGTACGGCTTGCCGGTCGCACGGGCGGGGAGGCCGGACGGCAGCCAGTGGGCGTGGACGAGATCGGCGCCGCCGGCCGCTCTCCGCGCCGCCCGCGTGTACTCGGCCATGAACGCGGGCAGGAGCAGCGCCTTACGCGGCGACCGGCGCACGTTCGGCACGATCCCCGCGCCGTAGGCGATCCCGAAGTGCCGGAACGTCGCCGGCGACACGACCTCGATCTCGACGCCGCGCGCCTGCAAGTCCTCGACCGCATCACGCAGGAACACCCCGGCCACGTCGGACGCGTCCCGCGGGTAGGACGTCGTCAGGACTGCGACCTTCACTGAAGCGAGGCGGCGATGCGATCGGCGAGCGAGGCGCCGTCCAGGCCGTGGAAGCGAAGCGCCTCGATCGGCGTGCCGCAGGCGGGCCAGCCCTCGACGCCGTAGACCGTCACCGGCCGTTGCAGCTCACGGCGCAGCGCGTCGCCGAGCGCGCCGACGGGCGAGTGGTCCTCGACCACGAAGACGTGCTCATGCGGTGCCACTGCCTCCTCGAGCCAGCCCGCGTCGAAGCGGTTCAGCCAGGGCATGTTCACAACGGATACGCGCACGCCGCGGGCACGCAGCGCCTCCGACGCCGTCAGCACCTCGTGCAGCATCACCGGCCCGTAGGCGAGCACGACCGCGTCAGCACCCTGGACGAGCTCCGCGCCACACCCGGGCTCGAGGCGGTAGCCGTCGGGCAGCGCGATCCGCCGCGGCGACGGCCCGATCGCGAGGCGGATCGCCACGCTGTCGACGGTCCCTTCCAGTGCCCACTCGACGAGAGCGCGCGTCTCCTCCGAGTTCGCCGGCTGGACGATCGTGACGTTCGGCAGCGCAGCGAGCAGCGACACGTCCCGCAGGCTCTGGTGCGACTTCCCCGGCCCGGCCGGGATCAGCCCTGCGTAGTGCAGCGCGTAGACGATCCGTGCGCGCTCGCTGGCCGCGTTGTAGATCTGCTCGTTCGCCCGCGAGGCGAGGAACGAGGCGAACGAGTTGACCACCGGCAGCAATCCTTGCCGCGCGAGACCGGCCGCCATCGAGACCATGTCCTGCTCGGCGATGCCGACCTCGACGAACCGCTCGGGATAGCGCAGCTCGAACGCGCGGACGCGGCAGTCGGACGCGAGGTCGGCGTCGAGCACGATCAGCTCCGGATGCGCGTCGGCGAGATCGAGCAGCGCCTGCCCATACGCCTCGGCGACGTACTCCGCCGACTCCTTCAGCTTCGCCTTGGGCTTCGGCGCTCCCGCACCGCTGACAGGCTCGCCCTCGAGGCTCGTCGCCGGCTCCTCCTCGAGCGGCGGCACCGCCTCCAGCACGAGCTCGCCGAGCCCGTAGCCCTCGAAGCGCTCCCGGAGGCGGCCGGTCAGCTCCCCGAACGCGCGCACGAACGTCTCGTCGTCGGGTGCGCCCGCGTGCCACCGGTAGGTGCCGCGGCCCTCCTTGAGCGCCGCCGGGTGCTCCATGAAGGACACGCCTTTGCCCTTGAGCGTCCGTGCGACGAGGAGCTTCGGCCGCTCGGCATCCGACAGGAAGTCCTCGAACGCCTCGCGCAACTGCGTCGGATCGTGTCCGTCGCACGCGTCGACGTACCAGCCGAAGCGCCGACCCTTCTCCTCCAGGTCGCGCAGCGCGAGGATCTCCTCGGTGCGCCTGTCCGACTGGAGCTCGTTCCGGTCGACGATGACGATCAGGTTGCCGACCTCCTCGTGCGCGCCTGCCTGGAGCGCCTCCCAGTTCTGGCCCTCCTGGAGCTCCCCGTCGCCGACCATCACGACGACGCGCCCGCCGCGGCCGAGGAACCGCTTCGCCCACGCGAGGCCCCGGCCCTTCGAGATGCCCATCCCGAGCGAGCCCGAGTTCGCCTCGATCCCGGGTACGCCGACGTCCGGGTGCCCGTCCAGACCGCCGAGCCGCCGCAGCCGCATCAACCGTTCGGCCGGCAAGACGCCGAGCGAGTAGAGCATGGCGTACAGCCCGGGTACGTCGTGGCCTTTGGACGAGAAGTAGATGTCGCGATCGGGGTGGTCGAAGCCGAGTTGCGCGGTCGTCAGCTCCTCCTCGAACAGGAATGTGACGATGTCCATCGCGCTGAAGCTCGAGCCGAGATGACCGGAGCCCGCCCGCTTCACGGCCGTGAGCGCGTTCGCGCGGTTCATGTCCGCGAGCAGCAGCAAGCGGTCGTCGCGCGGCACTTCCGCCAGCCGGACGCGCTCGAACTCGCTGCGCGGGATCAGCTCGAGGTCGGCCACGACCCGAGGCTAGCGGCCACGGGAGGAGCGTCGCGGTGGGGCATGACGACCTCCGCAAGGCCGTCGTCGTCTCTCACGTCGTCGGTCTTCTCCGCAAGCAGGAGGACCTCGCTCGAGCCCGGCCGGTAGTCGGCGAAGCCCGTCACCGTCCGGAAGCCCGTCCAGGCGAGCAGCAGCCGCACGGCGTCGAGCGTAGGCACGCCTTTGGCCTTCTGGTTCCGCTCCTGCCAGCTCAACCGGATCGAGGCGTCGGGGCGAGGGTCGACGGTCGTCTCGAGCAGCATCAGCCCGCCGTCGGGCAGGACGCGGTTCAGGCGCGACAGGAGCCGGAGATGGTGGATCGAGTGGTAGAACACGCCGAGGAAGAGGACGAGCTCGAACGGCTCCTGCTCGAGCAGTTCGTCGGCCTGCGCCAGGTCGCCGTAGACGAACCGGTGCGGGCACGAGAGCCCACCCGTCCATTCCTCGTGGAGATGTCGGTCGGCCTCGAAGTCGCAGAACACGAGCTCTTGCGGCTCGAGCACTCGGTCGACCCAGCGCGCATGGACGCCGTACTTCGGCCCGACTTCGAGTATGCGCCGGCCGCGCGGAAAGTCGCCGAGCACGT
Source organism: uncultured Actinomycetes bacterium (assembly GCA_963776735.1). Lineage (GTDB taxonomy): Bacteria > Actinomycetota > Thermoleophilia > Gaiellales > Gaiellaceae > PALSA-612. Next base: position 38,007 of record CAVZNV010000001.1, on the reverse strand, counting down.
CCTCGAGCCCTTCGGCCGTGAGCGTCAGGTCGCGCCCGTCGAGCATCGTGGACGGTCGCCCGTCGCGGATCGAGCGCGGATCGTCGTCGAAGGTCGTCAGGGTCGCGAGGTGCGCCCGGTAGTCGCCGACCGGACGATACGTCCCGTACCCGAGCCGCCCTGCAGCGGCGATTACGGCGCGGTGCGCCAGCCTGCCGAAGTGTCTCCCCACTGTCTATCCGGGCCAGGGATGCGCCCTCAGCACCTCCTCGTTCACGTCGACCCCCCAGCCAGGGCCTACGGGAATCGCCAGGACGCCGTTCTCGACGGCCGGAACGGCGGTGACGAGCTCATCCTTCCACGGCACGTCGTCCACGTCCACCTCGCAGATGCGCACGTTCGGGATCGACGCGCACCACTGGGCGGAGATGAACGTGGCGAGGTGGCTGTAGTAGTTGTGGGGCGCGCAGTTGAGCTCGAACGTCTCGGCCAGGTCGGCGATCTTGCGCGACTGCGCGAAGCCGTTCCAGATCACGTCGACGGAGGCCACGTCCATCGCCCCCGCTTCGAAGAACGGCCTGAAGGCGCGCGCGCCGTAGAGGTTCTCGCCGGAGCAGATCGGCATCGGCGAGCGCGCGTGCACCGAGGCGAGCGCGCCGGGGTCGAACAGGTCCAGCTCGAGCCAGAGCAGGTCGAACGGCTCGAGCGCGTCGGCGACGCGGACGGCTCCTTCGGGTTTGGCGTTGAAGTTCAGGTCGAGGATCGCCTCGGCCTGTCCGGCCGTGCCCTCGGCGAATGCCTCGAACAACGCGACGAGCGCGTCGATCTCCTCCGGCCCGACGTTCTGGTCGGTCGTGCCGCTGCCGCCGCCGAAGCCGGGCATGAGCACCTGCGGGTCGTCCCCGGGCACGACGGCGTTCGTCTTGAACGCGGGGAAGCCGCGCTCCACGACCTCGCGGCCGAGCGCGGCGACCTGCTCGTAGCCGGCAAGCTTGGGCGTGCCGGTGACCTCCCACGCGCGGGCGCGGGTCGTGCCGCAGTGCGACCAGTAGACGGGCACCGAGTCGCGCGTCGGGCCGCCGAAGAGCTCGTAGACCGGGACGCCGAGCGCGCGGGCCTTCAGGTCGAGCAGCGCGTTCTCGATGCCGGCGATCGCCTTCGCGACGACGCCGCCCGGGCTCTGGCGCGTGGCGCGGTAGAGATCCCAGTAGATGCGCTCGGTCGCGCGCGGGTCGCGGTCGAGCACGAGCGGCGCGAGGTCGTCGACGATGCCCGCGAGCCCGCGAGGCGAGCCGTGTGAGTCGGTGATCTCGGCCCAGCCGTGCAGGCCTTCGTCGGACGTGATCTTGAGGAAGATCCACGGCCGCCAGCCCGCGTCGCAGAACAGTGTCTCGATGGCGGCGACTTTCATGGGCGGGAGCATACGGCCGCTGTCAGTCGCGGCCTAGTCCGGAGTGGCGCGAGCGGCGGTCATATCCCCACCCTGGGTGGGGAAAAGACCACCCACCACCCGCGGTCAGCGTACCGCCGAAAGACGCACGAAACAGTGCCCGATTCGTGACGAATGTGTGACTTCTCGTCCACAGCCGGCCGGCCGGGACGGCGAGACCTCAGCCGCCGGGCCAGGGGTCGCGGTCGATGGCAGGCAGCGACGCGCGCCCGGCCGCGAGCAGCACCTCGGCACGCGCCCAGTCCTCCTCGTCGTCCACGTTGAAGCCTTCGTACCCCTCCGTGAAGTACGGCGCCAGCACCCGCCCTTCGCGCGTGCCGGTCTCGAGCACTGCCGCCGTCCGCGCGATCTCGAGCGCAGAGTTCTGCACGTACACCTGAGGCAAGGCCGGGTACTGCATGGCGTGCCAGGCCGTCTCCAGGCCTGACTGGTCCAGCAGCGGACGCATGGTCTCGCCCTCGACCACCCACATCTTCCCCGGGTGCTGCTTGACGAGCTCGACCGCGCGGATCGAGTCGGCCTGCGGCGTCTGCAGCAGCTGCTCGAGCCCGCGCCGCACGACGTCCGGCCCGCGGAACGGGTTCGTCGCGCGAACCAGCGCGCAGAGGTCGTACCGCTCGGGCAGTTCGCCGAGCATGTGCACGAGCCAGTCGCTGTCCGGTGACGTCGCCGTCGCGTACTCGGCCGGACGCAGGAACGGCACGTCCGCCCCGTACCAGCGCGCGATCTCGGCGATCTGCTCGGAGTCGGTCGAGCAGATGACGCGGTCGGCGACGCCGGACTGCAGCGCGGTCGCGATCGCGTACGCGAGCAGCGGATGGCCGCCGAGCGGACGGATGTTCTTGCCCGGCACGCGCACCGACCCTGCGCGGGCCGGGACGAACGCTACTAGGCTCGGCACTGCTCCAGCAGTTCTTCGAGCGTCGGCGTCGGGACGCCGAGCCGCCGACCGGCCCGGACCACGCCCCCGACGATCGCGTCGAGCTCGGATGGCCGACCGGCTGCGACGTCGCGCGCGGTGGACGTCATGACGGTCGGCGGGATGCGATCCACGATCGCGAGCTGCTCGTCCGGATCCGTCGGCGCACCGTCGGCGTTGGCGACAGCGCAAGCTTCGTGAATGGACGACTCGAGCTGCTCCCGTGAGTCGACGCGAACCTCGCCGACGGTCCGGCCGGTCAACGAGGTGAGCGCGGCGAGAGGTGCGAGTCTCGCCGCCTTGTCCCAGAGGACCACGGGCTCGGCATCCTCGATCCGTGTGTTGATGCCGCCCCGTTCGAACATCTCGGCGATCTCGTCGAGTTCGCGTCGTTCCACGTCCTTCGAAGCCATCGCCACCGTCGGCTGCGGCGTCGTCTGGACGACGTGCAGCGGCGCAGTCTTGTACGCCTCGATCCAGCCGATGCTCCCGGCTGCGACGCGTCCGGGGAACCGTTCGCGGATCGTCGCCACGTGCTCGAGACCATTCATCAGCGGGAGGATGACGGCTCGCTCCACCGCCTGCGGCTCGACTCGGCCGAGCGCATCGTCGAGCGCGGGAGCCTTGACGGTGACGAGCAGCAGGTCGACCGGCCCGTCCAGCAGCGTCGTCCCGTACGGCTCGGCGGTCAGCGTCCGTCCCTGCCAGTCGAGCGTGAGCACGCCGCGGTCGTACACCGATGCGTCGCGATGCGTGACGACGACGACCACGAAACCGGCCTGTGCGAGGTGCACCGCGAGCGCGCCGCCGACCCCGCCGGGGCCGAGGATCCCGACGCGCCCAGGGACCAGCCGAGCGATCACGCCTTCGCCGGGTCGGCGATCAGGTTGACGTACTTCCACTCCGAGTAGACGTCGAGCGCCTCGACACCGGCCTCGCGCCAGCCGGTGCCGGACTGCTTGACGCCGCCGAAGCCCATGTGCGGCTCGGAGCCGTGCGTGCCGCCGTTGACCACGACCACGCCCGCCTGCGCCCGCTCTGCGAAGGTCATCGCCCGGTGGAGACTCTGCGTGTGGATCGCCGCGGTGAGGCCGTACGGCGAGTCGTTGACGAGTTCCACCGCCTCGTCGAACCCGGCGACCCGGTACAGGATCGTCACCGGGCCGAACAGCTCCTCGCAGGAGATGTCCGCGTCGGGCATGACGCCTTCGAGCACCGTCGGCGCGATCCAGAAGCCGGGGCGGTCGAGCCGCTTCGCACCGGCGGCGACGAGCCGCCGGGCGGCCTCCTCGCTGATCACCGGCCCAGGGTCGCACTCGGCTGCCTCGGCGAGGAACCGCTGGCGGAACTCGTCGTAGACGGAGTCGAAGACGACGATCCGGCTCGCCGCGGCGCACCGTTGGCCGGCGTTGGAGAACGCCGACGCGAGCGCCCACTTCACCGCGCCCGCGAGATCCGCGTCGTCGCAGACGACAAGCGCGTTCTTGCCGCCGAGTTCGAGGCAGACCTTCGCCAGGCGCCGCGCGGCGGTCTCGTTCACCCAGCGGCCGGTCGCCGCCGAGCCCGTGAACGAGACGAGGTCGACGTCCGAATGCTCGACGAGCGCCGCCCCGGCCTCGGGTCCGAGCCCCTGGACGACGTTCAGGACGCCGTCCGGCAGCCCGACTTTGCAACACAGTGTTGCGAAGTAGTGGGCGGAGGCGGGCGTGTGCTCGGACGGCTTCAGCACGCACGCGTTGCCGCACAGGATCGCCGGGAAGACCTTCCAGGCCACGTTCGGCAGCGGCGTGTTGAAGGAGATCAGCAGGCCGGCGACCCCGATCGGGGACCGCACGGACATGACCGTTCGGTGCTCCATCGTCGCGGTCGTCGTGCGCCCGTAGAAGCGGCGGCCTTCGCCCGCGACGAACAGGCCCATCTCGACCGCCGCGTCCGTCTCGCCGCGGGCGGCGTCGAGCGACTTGCCCGTCTCCTCGGCGACGATCTGCGAGACCTCTTCCCGCTGCTCGCGCAGAGCCAGCGCGATCTCCCGGCAGAGCTCGCCGCGCGACACCACCGTCCGCGCCGCCCACCCCGGCTGTGCTCGGCGAGCCGCGGCTACCGCGGCAGCGACGTCCTCGGCGCCCGACCGCGCGACGCGGCAGAGCAGCGACCCGTCCGCCGGACGGTGCTTGTCGAGCCACTCGCCCGACGCAGCCGGGGCGTCCTTTCCGTCGACGTGGTTCGGGACCTGGTCCGGGATCACCAGGCCGTCCAGCCGCCGTCGACGACCAGGTTGGCGCCGGTCATATACGACGACGCGTCCGAGGCGAGGAACACGATCGCGCCCAGCGCCTCGTCGGCCCGGGCCATGCGCCCGAGCGGCACGCGCGCCGTGTACGCCTCGACGAACTCTGCCGGCTGCTCGTTGGCGATCCCGGCCAGCGTGAGCGTGTTCACGCGCACGCGGTCCTTCGCCCAGTACGTCGCCAGGTAGCGCGTCAGGTTGAGCACCGCCGACTTCGACACCGAATAGGCGACCGGCTTCACGAACGTCTCACCTGTCTGCCGACGGAAGTCGTAGACAGCCTGCTGCGGCGACAGAAGCCCGTAGATCGACGAGATGTTCACGATCGAGCCCCTGCCCTCCCTGGCCATGGCCGCACCGACCACCTGGCAGCAGAGCAGCGTGCCCTTCACGTTCACGTCCATGACGCGGTCGAACGACTCTTCCGGATAGGTCTCGAACGGCCCGACCTCTTCCGCGGGCGCGTCGGGCGGCGCGTCGATCGCAGCGTTGTTGACGAGCAGGTGCGGGACGCCCGACTCGGCGACGAGCCTGTCCGTCGCGGCCTCGATCGACGCGCGCTCGGTGACGTCGACCGGATCGTCCCCGTCCACGTCCCAGACGGCCACCGTCATCCCACGCTCACGCAGCCCTTCGACGTAGACCGAGCCGAGCTGGCCGAGACCGCCCGTGACGACGGCGACGCGCCCCGCCAGGTCGAAGAGCTTGTCCGTCATCGCCGCGCCGTCCAGACGGCGTCGCAGAACTCCCGCACGCAGCCCTCGCCGCCGCGCCGCTCGAGCCGCCAGCGTGCGAGGCTCGCCACCTCGGGCCACGCGTCGGCAGGGCACACCGCCAGCCCGACCGCGCGCAGGCAGTCCGCGTCGTTCACGTCGTTGCCGACGTAGGCGGTCTCCTCGAGCGAGACCTCGCGCGCCGCCGCCTCCTCGCGCAGCGCGGCGAGCTTGTCGCCGAGCCCGTGGCGGCAGTCGATCTCGAGCTTCTTCGCGCGCGCAACCGCGATCGGCACCGTCTCCGTCGTCAGCACGACCGCGTCAACGCCGACCTCGCGAAGCCGCGCGAGCCCGAACCCGTCCGCGCGAGAGCACAGCACCGACTCGCGGCCGTCCTGGTCGACCCAGACCGAGTTGTCCGTAAACACGCCGTCGAAGTCGAAGACGGCGAGCCGCAGCGTCTGGAGCAGCGTCTCGATGCCGCTCAATGCTCGGCGCTGCCGCGCTGGGCGGCGAGAGGCTCCTCGACGGGCTCGAGGTCCTCGAGGGTCACGGCCTGCTCGAACGCGAGCCGCCTGCGCAGGCGCCGTCCGAGCAGCGAGCCCAGCTCGAACGGCGGCAGCCCGCCTTCCGCCGGCGACTTCGAGTCGAGATCACCGGCCGCGAGCACGTGCCCGGACGGCAGGTCGCGCGCGGCGACGAGCTGCTTGCCCATCTTGCGAATCGCGCTTTCCTCGCACGGCAGCGGCCGTTTGACGCCGTCGCCGAGCGCGAGCGGGGCGCGCTGCAGGTCGCGCACGAGCCGCCGCATCCCGTCCGGCATCAGCGAGAACGCGTGGTCGGTGCCCTTCCAGGCGTGGTTCAAGGTGAAGTGCTTCTCGATCACGCGCGCACCGAGCATGTAGCCGAGCAGCGACATCGTGTAGCCGTTCTGGTGGTCGGAGAGACCGATGACGAGGTCGGGGAAGCGCTCGCGGTAGGTGGCGATCACGCGCAGGTTCAGGTCCTCGGCCTCGGCGGGATAGGCGGCCGTGCACTGCATCAGGCAGAGCTGCTCGTTGATGGGGAGGATCGTCTCGACCGCGCGCTCGACGTCCTCGAGCGTCCCGCCGCCCGTGGACAGGAACACCGGCTTCCCGTATGAGGCGACCCGCCGCAGGAGCGGCGTGTTGACGAGGTCGGCGGACGCGACCTTGAACGCCGGCGAGCCGATCTCGGCCAGGAAGTCCGCGCTCCGCTGGTCGAATGCCGTGCCGAACAGCGTGATGCCGATCTCGCGAGACCGGTGCATGAGCTCGAACCAGTCCTTGTCGGAGAGCTCGAGCGCCTCGCGATGCTCGCCGTAGGTGCGACCGAAGCTGTTCTCGTGGTCGTACGGCTGGTCGTACATCGCGCGCGTGTAGAGCGTCGCGTTGTCGCGCTTCTGGAGCTTGACCGCATCTGCCCCGGACTCCTTCGCCGCCTGCAGGAGGTCGACGGCCTTCATCAGCGAGCCCTGATGGTTGTGACCGACCTCGGCGATGACGTAGGGGGCGCCGTCCTCGGTGATCTTCCTGCCGTCGACTACGAGCTCACGCATGCCCGCCGATGGTATAGCGAGGGCCTGTTAGCAGGCCGTTAGCGCGTGCGGTCGGCACAATGCGACGGTGGTCGCTCTCCCGTCCGTCAGGGCGCGGAAAGGGCCGCGGCACGCTTTCCCGGTGGCGGTCGCCGTCCTGCCGCTCGTCGCGGTGCTCGTCGCGATCCTCGTCTTCGGGCCGTTCTACGGGATCGAGGACGACGCGTCGCTGCTCGGGATGGTCGCCCAGGTCGGCCATGAAGGCTTCTGGCACGTCTGGTGGAGCCATGTCTCGGCCGACTTCGACACCTGGGGGATGGTGCGGCCGTTCTACTGGGCGCTCGCCTACGTCGAGTACCGGATCGGCTACTCGAGCCCCACGGCGCTGTTCGTGCTCAACTGGGCGGCGACAGGGCTCGCGCTCGGCCTCGCAGGCTACGCGCTGGCGCGAGCGCTCCGCGTCCCGGCCGAGCGCCGGCTCGTCTTCTACGGCGTCTACGGCGCCGCGGCGATCGCCTTCCCGTGGACGCTCGACCTGTTCGCCTTCCCGAGCCTGCAGGAGAAGTGGGTGATCGTCGCCGCCGCGCTCGGGCTGCTCTGGTTCGCCGAGCCGCGCGCCCGGACGCGGCCGGCGGTCTGGTACGCGGTCAGCGCCGGGCTGATCGTCCTCGGCGCGCTGACGAAGGCCCAGTTCCTCGTCTTCCTCCCTGCCTACCTCCTGCTCGTGATCGACGCGCACCGCCGCCACAGCGTGCCGCGCGCCCGCATCTGGTTCGTGCTCGGCGTCGGGATCGTCGTCGCGCTCGCGGTACGCGTGCTCGCGGCGCACGGCACCTACACCTCGCAGTTCCGGCTCTCGAACGTCCCGACGCAGATCCGCTCGCACTACTTCTGGCTGATCGCCGCCTTCGCGGTCGTCTGGTCGGCATACGTGCTCTGGCGGCGGCACCGCGGAACGGACACGCTGCTCGTCGACCTGATCCCACTCGTCGTCTTCTGCGCGTTCGCGGTCGTCTTCGTCCAGTGGACGGGCTTCGTCTTCGGGATCGTGGCGCCGATGGCGGCCGCTGCTCCCGCGCTCGTCGCCTCGCGGCTTCCGAACGTCGCGCTCCGTGCCGTCGCCCTCGGCGCCGTCTTCGTCTGGGCGCTGGCCTGGGTGTCGGTGCGGTCAAACGAGCTGTTCGGCCCGCTCGCGTCGATCGGCGAGTTCGCGCGCTCCGGCACCGCCGTCGCCGCCACCCGCGGCAGGCCGGTCTACATCTCGTGCCAGGAGGGCTCGAGCGCGATCGCGTACTACGTGAGCCGCGAGACCGGCGCCACGCTCGTCGTGCGCCCGCAGGCGGGCGTGCCGTGGGCGACCGCGAAAGGGACGCCGCCGCCGGACTCCTTCCGGTACGCGCTCGCCGACGCCCATCTCTGCCCGGCGCTGATCAGCCCCGCCCGGTGGGCCGTCGTCTGGAGGTCGAGCCAGGACGACGGCTTCACGCTGTACCGACGGCGGGCGTAGCCGCGACAGCCGGAGCCGTGCGCCGCCGTTCGGACGCGGCTGCGCGGACGCCGTACACGATCGGCAGCGCGAGAAGCAGCGTGACGAAGACGTAGAAGTAGTAGAAGGACATCGTCAGGTAGAAGACGTTCGCGAACAGCGTCCCGACGAGGCCGGCGGCGATGCCCCACGCGAACGGCGTCACGATGCGATCGCCGTCCGGGTCGCCCGCCTCCGTCAGCGAGATCCCGAGCCGGCGGGCGAAGACCATGCGGGCGAACAGGTATACGAGGAAGATCGCGAAGACGACCGTTCCGACGAGCCCGGTCTCGACGATCAGCGCCACGTAGTACGAGTGCGGTCCCCAGTTCGCCTGGCCGGTGACCTCCTGGTAGTAGACGGCGAAGTTGTTCAGGCCGAGACCGAACGCCGGGTGCGAGTGGAGGATCGCTGGGATGAAGTCGTAGACGCTGAAGTGCGCCGAGGTCGAGTTCCCGCCCGTCTGCACGCGCGACTGGATGATCTTGATGAAGTACGCCGGGCTGCTCGCGACCAGGACGACGAAGCCGAGCGCGACGACCCCGACCGGGATCAGCACCTGCCGCGAGAAGATGCGGTGCCGGTACGGGATCGCGATCAGGATCAGGCCGAGGATCAGACCGCCGAGCCCGCTCCGCGACAGCGTCAGGATCTCGACGACGAGCAGGAACGCCAGCGTCAGCCCGAGCTTCACCTTCCATGGGTTGCCCTTGTCCATCCGCAGGTAGACCGGCAGGAGCATCAGCAGCGGCAGCACGAGCATGATGCCGAGGTGGTTCGGGTCGCCCGTAAGCGCGTTCGGGCGGTAGATGTTGCCGGTCTGCTGGAAGATCCCGTAGACGTTGATCGAGTACGAGCCGCCGGTGATCTTGTTGATGAAGAGGTTGTCGAGGTTCGTCCCCCCGCGCGCCGCGAGCAACTGCAGGACCGCGTAGATCGCGTTCAGCACCATGCCGGCGGTGAAGAACCCGATCGTCTGGAGGTAGAAGCGCTTCGTACGGCGCGAGAGATAGATCACGCCGAGGAGCACGAAGAGGATGTGGATGCCCCACTTGATGAAGCCCTTCCAGTACTGCTGCACCGCCTGGCCGGACTCGAGCGTGAAGTAGCCGGCGAGGTAGACGAGCAGGAACAGGAGCGCGAAGAACGCCACGACGAACGCTGTCCTGACGAAGCGGCGGTCGCGGTGCTGGATCTCGGCCACGCCGAACGTGACGATGAACCCGATCGCGAAGACGTCCGCAATCCCGATGCTGCCGGCGACGTTCCAGGAGAGCTTCTCCCAGGTCGCGCAGAAGACGGTCGCGAGGAAGAAGAAGCGCACCGGCCGGAACTTCACCGCGGCGCCTCCAGGTTCAGCAGCAGGTCGGCATACTCGCGGACGCGCGAGCGGCGGTCGAGCCGCTGCCGAACGTCGTCGGGAAGCGGCGCGCCGTTCAGCGCGCCCGTCCGCCAGCGCTCGTAGAGACCCGTCAGCGCGTCGCGAATCGCCGTCACGTCCTCCGGCGGCGCGACGACGCCGTTCCCCACGTCGCGGATCAGGCCGGCGGCGGCGCCGTCGGGCGGAACGACCGCGAGGATCGGCCGCTCGGCGGCCAGGTACTCGAACACTTTCCCGGAGAGCACGCCCTTGCCGCGCCCGTCGGCCTCCGGGATCAGCAGCAAGAGCGCGTCGGACGAGCGCTGCAGCTCGAGCGCGTGCCGGTGGGAGGTGTACGGAACGAGCTCGACCCGGTCGCCGAGTCCGAGCGCGTCGGCGAACTCGCGGTCGGCCGGGCGGAAGTCGCCAACGAAGCGGACGACCGCGTCGAGCTGCGAGTCGGCGAGCGCCTGGAGGAACGGCTTCGGGTCGCGCCGCCCGAAGAAGCTCCCCGCGTGCGTGAGCGTGAACCGATCGCCGCGCCGGTACTCGATCCCGTCGAAGTCGTCGAAATCGCAGCCGTTCGGGATCGTCGTCACCTCGGCGTGCGGCTCGAGCGAGCGCGCCTCGTCGGCGATCGCGTCGGCCGCTGCGACGATCGCATCTGCAGAGTGCGCGACGAGCTTCGCGATCCCCTCCGAGGTCTTCTCCTTCATCTGAACGGCGAGGCTGTCCGTGCGCCGGTGCGGATGCGCGGCGATCGAGTCGCGCAGGTCGGCGACCCACCGCGCGCCGGTCATTCGCTTGACCGCGGCGCCGATCAGGTGGATCGAGTTCGGCGGCGACGTCGTGATCACGGCGTCGATGCCCTCGTTCCTGACGATGCGGACCGCCGCCGGGATCGCGGTCAGGTTCCAGCTCACGTTCTCGTCCGGCACGAGCAGGCGGCGACCGAACAGCCGCACCTGCGTCGCGAAGCGCTCGAAGCCCTCGGTGCCGTGGAGCTCGTCGCCGGGCCGCTTGCCGCTCGGCCCGAGGTACTGCGCCCGGTGCACCCACGCCTGCGTGGGCGGCTTGAGCTCGTCGTCGCGGTGCACCCACTTCGGGTCGTCCGGCGCGAGCACGTGCGTCTCGATCCCGTAGGCGGGCAGGTGCGTGGCGAGCTTGAGCGGGCGCTGGACGCCGCCGCCCCCGGCGGGCGGGAAGTAGAGCGTTACGAGCAGGACCTTCAAGCCTCGTCGATGGTAGTCGGGCGCGGCAGGCGGAAGATGCGCATGCGTTCGCCCGATCTCGTCGTGCCGTCTCCGTCGTCGCGCATGCCGAGGGCCGCCGCGATGCGGAGCGACGCCTCGTTTTCCGGACGGATGTAGGCGACCAGGTGCGGCGGCCGTATGCGGTCGAAGGCGTCGGCGACAGCTGCGCGAGCGGCCTCGAGCGCGATGCCGCGCCGACGAAGCTCGGGTGCGACCGTCCAGCCGATCTCCACTTCGTCGGGCTCGATGCCGCCGATCCCCTCACCCGCGCAGTGCACCTCGAGGACGCCGGCCAGGCGGCTCTCTCCCCGCTCGAGCACGGCCCACGGCCCGAAGCCGTGCTCGGACCAGTGCCGGACGGCGTACTCGACCTCGCGTTGCGCCGCATCGAGCCGGATTCCGAGCCTGCGGTAGCCGACGAGGTCGTCCGCGTGCACGGGCCTGAGGACGAGCCGCTCGGTCTCGATCCGCATGGTCAGGCCGCGGCGACGGCGGTGGGCTCGGCTCGGCGCAGCTCGCGAACGGATCGGAGGAAGAGGATCGAGATCATGCAGGCAGCCGAGAATGCCGTACCGGCCCACACGGCCGTCGTCACACCCAGCGCGTCGGCGACCGGGCCGGCGATCGCGGTGCCGACCGGGAGCAGCACGAACGAGCCGAGGTAGTCGTAGGCCGTCACGCGCGACTGGGCCCGCTCGGGAACGTTCTGCTGGAACACGGTCGCCCAGAGCGTGAGATGGACGGCGAGGCCGGCACCGCCCACGAAGGTGATCGCGGCGAGGCCGGCGGTCGGGACGTGGAGCGCGAGCGCGGCCATCTGGGCGACCACGGGCAAGGGTGCGATGCAGCAGGCGAGCAGCGGCCGTTCGGGCCGGTAGCGGATGCCGGCGAGGCCGCCGACGACAGAGCCGATCCCCATCGCGGTCAGCACGACGGCCCACGCGCCCGCGCCGCCGAGATGCGCCTTCGCGATCGAGGGCCCGAGGACGAGCCAGACGCCCGAGAAGGACAGGTTGCCGAGCCCGTACAGGACAACGCAGCTCCAGAGCCAGTCCCGGGACGAGAACTCCTGCCAGCCCTCGCGCAGGTCGGCGAAGAAGGTCGATTCGTGCTCCCGGGCCGGTCGCGGTGGGACGTGGATCGCGGCGAGGAGCCCTGCGCAGATCACGAACGAGGCGGCGTCGACCGCGAGCGCGACGCCGGGGCTGCCGGCGACGACGATCGCGCCGCCGACCGCGTAGCCGAGGACACCGACGAGGCTCCGGGAGAGCCCGTTGAGCGCGTTCGCCTCCTGTAGCCGAGCCGGGCTCACGATCTGGAAGATCAACCCGCGCTCGGCCGGCTCGACGAGGCCGTCGCCGGCACCGTAGATCGCCTGGGCCACGACGATCGCTGCGATCGAGGACGTGTCCGCGAGGACGAGCGCCGCGGTCGCGATCTGCGCGCCCGCCTGGACGAGCGAGGCGCCGACGATCACGAGGTTCCGCGGTAACCGGTCGGAGAGGACGCCGCCGAAGAGCGCGACCCCCGCCTGCGTGGCCATGCGCGCCGCGAGCACGATTCCGAGCTGCACCACGCCGCCGTGGTGCAGGTCGAGCACGGCGAAGGCAAGCGCGATCGACGCCAGCCGGTCGCCGGCGGTCGTGACCATCGTGGCCGAGAAGAGGAGCCGGAAGTCCCGCTCGGCCAGCGGGCCAACCCGGTCTCGGAACCTCACAGACGGGCAGCCTACCCCGCTCCCCGGCGAACGGACAGTGTCCCTATCAGACATGTCCCGGTCTCAGAGCAAGTCGCAGAGGCAGTCGCAGAGCAAGTCGCAGAGGCACGCTCAGAGCCAGGCTCTGAGGCAGACTGGGCCGATGCAGCTGCCGGCGTTCCGACGGGCCCCGTCCGAGTACGACGAGGCGTTCATGGACACCATGGCTTCCGCGTACCTGGAGCGAACGGCATGGACCGAGCTGCGGCTCGAGGCCGTGCAGTCACTCGTCGAGCCGCAGGCGGGAGACCGCGTGCTCGACCTCGGCTGCGCCGCCGGCGCGATCTCGCACTACCTCTCGACGCTCGGCTGTGCGACGGTCGGGGTCGACGCCGAGCCGCTCGCGGTCGAGAAAGCGCGCGAGCTCTTCCCCGGACTCGAGTTCCAGCTCGCAAACGTCGCACGACTGCCTTTCGAGGACGCCTCGTTCGACAAGGCCGTCGCCGCCGACCTCGTCGAGCACCTCGACGACGAAACCTTCCGGGCCATGCTCCGTGAGACGCACCGCGTGCTCCGGCGGGGCGGCACGCTCTCGCTCTACACGCCGAACCCGCTCCACCCGATCGAGCGCCTGAAGGCCCGCGACCTGATCCTGGCGCAGAATCCGACGCACATCGGCCTCCGCGACGCAGCCACGCTGGAGACGATGATGCGCGAGGAGGGCTTCGAGGTCGACCGCAGCGAGTGGCGCTCGAGCTTCATCCGCGGGCTCAGCTTCGTCGAGCGCCGCGGCGGGGGCAGCTTCGAGTCGCTCCGCTACCGGCTCTGCGTGCGTGGCAGGCGATAGAGGGCGTACCCCTCGTCGCGGTAGAGCCGTGGTAGGCCTAGCTTCGGAGCGCGCCGACTGAGGTCGAGCACGACGAACTGCGCTCCGTACCGGCGCGGAATCGCCAGATTGCCGGTCGCGAGGAACGTGTCAGCGTCCTTCCGCCGCGCGAACGGACGGTTCGCCTTCGTGTCGGCGACGTGACCGGGCGGCGCTGCGTTGATGTAGACGGGCACTGCGGCGGCGACGAGATACGCCGTGGAGTCGTCGGAGAAGACGACCGCGCCCTTCGGGACGTACCGGTGCAGCGCCCGCACGAGCCCCGCTGAGAGGCCCGGCACGGCCGGCGGCGGGCTCCAGTGCGAGAACCCCGACACGGCGACCGGGAGGACGAACGTGACGGCGGCAAGCGCGGTCAACCTCCCCGGCCGCTCGTGACCGTGCGTGCGGCGCCACGTGATCGCGCCGAGGACGAGAGCCGCCGTCCCGCCCACGGCGGCGATCCAGGCGGCCGCGGCCGGCCCGCCGTCTCCCGGAGCGTTTGCGAAGTCACCCGGCCATGCCAGCTCGAGCGCGATCCCGGCGCCGAGCGCGAGCGGCAAAACCCATCGGCCGAACCGTCGCGACAGCACGGCGCACCCGCCGGCAAACGCGAACGCGAACGGGACGAACCCGACGACCCGCCGAGCCTGCGAGAGCGAGACGACGTCCGAGAAGGTCGTGAAGAACGGCGGCACGAGGGTCAGCGCAGCAACGACGACCGTCCCGCCCAGCACCAGCGCCGCCCAGCGCCGCCGCCGGCCGCAGTACGCGAGCGGGACGCACACGAGCGCCGCGACCGCGACCGCGCCTACCCGCGCAAAGAGTGGCGCCGCAACCCGGTAGCTGTGCAGCGAGTAGACGACCAGCTGGTCTCCGTAGTGCTTGAGGTTCTGCGCCAGCTCCGCGTCCGACGGGTTGTGCGACGCCGTCTCGCGGACGAGCGGGAGCAGCCAGAGCGACACTGCGGCGGCCGGGACGAGCAGTGCGACGAGCGCGAGGATCCCCTGTCGCAGCTCGACGCGCACCAGCAGCCAGCGTGCAGCCACGTATCCCGCGAGCGGCACGAGCACGAACACGGCGTAGGTCGGATGCACGAGCGCGAGCCCGAGCCCGGCGGCCACGAGCGTCGCCACACCCGCGCGAGACGGACGTCTGACGTTCCAGAAGAACAGAGCAATCACGACCGGGACGAGCAGCTGACGCGCCGCCGTCGCCGGGAGGGCGAGGTAGACGTAGCTGCCGCCGTGACCGCCCGCGAGCCCGAACAGCCCCACCGTCGCGACGAGGACGGCGAATGCCGCGCCCCGGCTCCGGAACACGGCCCGGCCCGACTCGAAGACGACCGCGAACGCGAGCGGACAGAGCACGCTCGCCTCGTGCAGCACCACGCGGCCCGCGTCGACGCCCGACAGCCGCGCTACGAACGCGAGGAACAGGTGCCAGAGCGGAAATGCGTACCCGGGATGCAGGCTGCCGTCCTTGAACTCGTCCACCGTCTTCAGGTGCAGGTCCCCGAAGGCGAGCAGCTTGCGCACGCGCGCGAGGTGGAAGAGCGCATCGCCGCCGAGCACGCCCGAGACGTGCCACAGCAACAGCCCGCCGACGATCCCCAGCACGATCACGAGCACCGGCCGGCTCCGCGCGACGACCACGGGTCGCCCGAGGAGCACGACCAGCGCACCCACGCCGAGCGCCGCATAGAGCCCGAGCGCGAGGTCGAGCGACCCGTGGACGGCGAACATGATCGCACCCGTACCGAAGATCCCCGCGAGCGACCAGGCAACGGTCGCCGAGGCGCTCGGGCGACCGAGCAGCCGCGCGATCAGCGAGCCCGGCAGGAGCAGGACGAGCGTCGCCGCCGCGAGCTTCAGGTAGAGCCCGAGCCCGGAGTCCGGCAGCACGCGCGTCAAGAGCAGCGCGACGACCGCGACGAGCTCCCGCGGCAGCCGATCGAGGTGGAAGCGGCGGCTCACGCGCGCGGTGCGGCCAGCAGCGCCTGCGCCGAGCCGGAGGCGAGCCAGCCCGCAGCGTCGCGGTACATCTGCCCGCGCTCGCCCGGGAAGAGCGCGCCGCGGAGCCGCAGCGCCGCGAGCAGGAGCCTCCGCGCACGCTCGGCCTCCTTCGGCCCGCGGTGCTTGGCCAGGAACCGGAGGTGGCCGCGCAGGTTCTCCGTGAACATCCGCCCGCCGTGGGAGGCGCCGCCGACGTGGACGAACTCTGCGCCCGGGTAGAACAGCACCTTCCAGCCCGCCTCGCGGAACCGGAAGCACCAGTCGGTCTCCTCGGAGAAGAGGAAGAAGTCCTCGTCCAGCGGGCCTGTCTGTTCGATCGCGTCGCGCCGAACGAGCATGACCGCGCCCATCACGAACTCGGCTTCGGTCACACGGTCGTGCTCGAACCCGCCGGCGTAGAACGCGTTCAGCGCCTGCGAGTGCGGCGCCAGCTTGCGCAGGAAGAAGTACTCCGTCGCCAGGCGCCAGAGCGTCGGGAACCCGCGCACCGAGCGCTGCAGCGAGCCGTCCGTGTTCAAGAGCTTCGGTCCGACCAGCGCGGCCTGCGGCTCGCTCTGCGCGAACGCGAGCAGCTTGCGCACGCCGTCACCGACCGCCCACGCGTCCGCGTTGAGGATGAGGACGAACCGGCTCGACGTCTCCTGGATGCCGCGATTCCAGCCGGCCGCCAGGCCCAGGTTCTCCTGGCGCACGACGCGGACATCGGGGAACTTCTCCTCGACGAGCCCGAGGGTGCCGTCCTTCGAGCCGTGGTCGACGACGACCGTAGGCCACCCGGCCACGCTCTGCAGGCACTGCTCGATGTACGGCAGCGCGTTGTACGTGACCACGACGACGGCGAGATCGCCTCGCGCCCCTGGCCGGCGGTCGCTCACGGCTGGCAGGGCCAGCCTCCGCGACCGCCTGACGCCAGGAACGCGAGCTCAGCCATCCGAGACTGTCGAGCTTGCAGGCCGAAGCGACTGCCAGGCGAGGATCGCGGCACCCGGCAGCGCGAGCGCGATCGTCACGACGAAGAAGAGGAAGCCGGTCGCGAACGCGCGGTCGGCGCTGACGCCGAGCTGCGTGAGGAAGCTGACGAAGAACGCCTCCCGCACGGCCAGGCCGTTGATCGTGAACGGCACCAGCATGACGAGGAAGAGCAGCGGACCCATGACGTAATACGGACGAGGCGAGAGGTCGACTCCGACCGCCTTGCCGGCCATCCAGATCGCGAGGACGCGCACCGCTTGCACTCCGAGGGTCAGGAACATCACGCCGATCATCAGCCCGACGTGGTCGCGGTAGCCGTGGATGCCCTCGTATGCGGCGCGGAGCGGTCGCTCGAGCTTCAGCTTCGCCAGCAGCGGACGCGTCTTCCCGAGCGGCCCGCGAGCCCGCCGCGAGAAGAGCGCGAAGCCGGCGACTGCCGACCCGATCACGAACGCCAGCTCGACCCAGATGTAGCCGCCGAGGTTGTAGTGGCCGATGGCGAGCACGAAGCCGATCGCGGCGAGCATGAGCGTCGCCGCGCCGCCGAGCGCGCGCTCGAGCAGCACCGAGCCCGCGACCGGCGCGCCCTGGCCGGGATGGCGCTTGGAGGTCTCGTAGATCCGGGCCGCGTCCCCGCCGATCGAGGTCGG
Organism: uncultured Actinomycetes bacterium; assembly: GCA_963776735.1. Taxonomy (GTDB): domain Bacteria; phylum Actinomycetota; class Thermoleophilia; order Gaiellales; family Gaiellaceae; genus PALSA-612. The sequence goes on along the minus strand of CAVZNV010000001.1, from coordinate 20,765 downwards.
CAGCACCTGCCCGGCCGTGTACGAGACGAAGTACGTCCGGACGAGCCAGTTGAGCTTGTCCGGGATGCCGCGCGCAGCCAGAAGCCGCTGCCATCGCCACGCCATCGGCCAGACGGACAACCCCATGATTGCGATCGCCCCGAGGAAGTAGCCCCAGCTCGCGCTGCGCAGGATGTCGATCGTCTTCGAGACGTCGATCTGCCAGAGGATGTATCCGGCGCAGAGCGCGGTGACCGCGATCCCGGCGAGCGCCTTGACCGGCCGGCTGCGCGCGCGGGCCCATTCGAAGCGGCGCAGGCGGCGGAGCCGTGAGACCTCGGAGCTCACGCCGTGAAGCTCCCGTGCACGCGCTGCAGCGCGGCGATCGCGTCCTCGACGTCCTCGTCCGAGTGCGCCGCGGAGAGCGGCAGGGACAGGATCTCGTCGCCCGCTTTCTCGGCCACCGGCAGCGACGGCTGGTCGGGGTAGAGCTCGCGGTAGGCGCTGAGCCGGTGGACGGGCAGGAAGTGGATGCTCGTCCCGATCAGCTCGTTTGTGAGCGCGCGCTGGTACTCGTCGCGCGTCGCGCCCGCACGCTCGGCGTCGATGCGCACGACGTACAGGTGCAGCGCGTGCGTGTCGCGCGGGTCGCGGGCGAGCGGATCGATCCCGTCCAGCTCGGCCACGGCCGCGTCGTAGGCGGCGAAGTGGCGGAGGCGGATCTCGCGGTGCCGGTCGACCTTGTCGAGCTGGCAGAGCGCGATCGAGGCGAGCACGTCGGAGAGGTTCGCCTTGTAGCCCGGCACCGCGATGTCGTAGAGCGAGCCGTGGCCGCGACGCATGATCCGGTGGTCGTCGACCGTCCGCGCGACCGCCTCGTCGTTCGTCGTGATGAACCCGCCCTCGCCGGCAGCGATGTTCTTCGTGGCGTAGAGCGAGAAGCACGTGGCCGCCGAGAGGCCGCCGATCTTGCGTCCGCGATAGGCGCTCTCGGCCGCGTGCGCAGCGTCCTCGATTACCGGCAGGCCGAGCGCCCAGAGCGGGTCGAGATCGGCCGGCTGCCCGGCCAGGTGCACGGGCAGGATCGCCTTTGTCCGCGGCGTGACGAGGGCGGCGACCGCGTCCGGGTCGATGTTCAGGTCGCTCGCGCGCACGTCGGCGAAGACCGGCGTCGCGCCTGTGTGCACGATCACGTTCGCCGTCGCGGGCCACGTGACCGGCGTCGTGATCACTTCGTCGCCGGGCCCCACGCCGAGCGCGACGAGGGCGAGATGGAGCGCGGCCGTGCCGGACGTGACCGCGAGCGCGTGTTCCGCCTCGACGTAGTCCGCGAAGCGCCGCTCGAGCTCGGCGGTGCGCGGCCCGGTCGTCAGCCAGCCCGAGCGCAGCGTCTCGGTGACAGCCTCGATCTCCTCGTCGCCGATCGCGGGCGGCTGGAAGGAGAGCATCGTCGTCCGGCGACTCCGGAGCACGGCGCAAGCGTAACGGCGTGCGGCGGAGCTCAGGATTGGATTCGACGCAGCAGATCGAAGCGGCCGCAGTGCGGCCGCGTTCTCGCTCGATCCCGGCCGTGAGCCGCTGAGCCGGATTGGCCCGAGGCTTTTACGGCCGCGGCTAGGTCAGACGAGAGCTTCGGCATTGCTGGTGAGAAAGCGTATTCGCTCCGCGGCGCGCGTCGCCCTCGTGACGGCCTGCTTGCGTGAGTCGCCGACGGCCAGCACCGCTCCCGCCCGGTCGGCGCCGCGGCGCAGGGCGGCGAACTCGTGTCCCGGCTGGCGGTAGCTGCGCGCCCAGACGACGCCGCTCGACTTCTCTGCCGCCTCGAGCCCTTCGACCGACTCGAGCACGCCCGGCTCCGGGACGAGGAAGCGCACGCATGCGCCTCCGGCCAGCTCGTCCGCGACGAGCCCGCCCTCGTAGATCCGCTCGCCGAGCGCGGCCGCGATCGCGAGCCGGTTCAGGTCGACGCCGAGCGCGGCGTCGCAGAGCTCCGCGTCGTGACCGCCGCCGAGCCGCGCGGCCAGCTCGCCGACCCGCGGCCCGTCGGCGCCGACGAGCACCTGCGTGTAGGTCGGCCCGTCCTGGATGCCCACGGCCTGCGCTGCCTGTTCGGCCACGCGGACGACCGCCTCGACCGTGTCCGGCGGCAGCTCGCTCGGCCAGACGTGCGCGAGCGCGACGCCGAAAGCGGGCGGTTCGGCGACGACGCGGTCGGTGACTGTGAGCGGGTGGAAGCGGCCGTCGACCGAGAACGCGTTCACGGTCAGCTCCGGCCCGTCCACGAGCTCCTCGACCATCACGACGCTCGAGCGTGCGAGTCCGCGAGCCTGGTCGAATGCCTCTTCGAGCCCGTCCTCGGACCGAACCAGCGCGAGCCCCTTCTGGCCCTGCAGGTCCGGCGCCTTGACGACGCACGGGAAGCCGAGGTCGGCAGCCGCAGCGCTCGCCTCGGCCAGGCTCGAGCAGATCACGTGGCGCGCGTGCGGCACGCCCGCTTCGGCGAAGCGCTCGCGCTGCCGGGACTTCGACGTCGCAGCCTGCGCCGTCGGCGGGTCGATCGGATGCGGCAGGCCTAGCCGACCGGCGATGCGCGCCGCGATCGCGACCGGGAAGTCGATCCCAGGCGCGACGATCCCGTCGACTCGCTCGGCCGCTGCAAGCCGGTCGATCGCCGGCTCGTCCTCGACCGACACGATCGCTCGGCGGTCGGCGAAGCGGAACCCCGGCGCGAGCGGATCGCGGTCGACCGCGATCACGTGGAGCCCTCTGTCGTGTGCCGCTTCGAGCAGCCCGAGCTGCGCCGGCCCCGCCCCTAGGACGAGAAGCCGCTTGTCACCTGGCGTTGCGCCCCCCTCCACCACGCCTCATTGTCGCGATACCACGCGACGGTGCGCTCCAGACCCTCGGCGAAGGAGGTGTTCGCCCGCCAGCCGAGCAGCCGTTCGGCCTTTTCCGTCGACCCGATGTGGCGGTCGACCTGGCCCGGCCGCTCGTCCACATTGGACTTGAGCGACGCAGGCTTGCCGAGCATGTCGAGGACGAGGTCGGCGATGTCGGAGACGGACACGTCCACGCCGGTCGCGACGTTGATCACCTCGCCGGCGACGGCATCCAGGTCGGCCTCGATCGCGGCGACGATCGCCTCGGCGTCGTCCTCGACGTACAGCCAGTCGCGGCTCGCGTGGCCGTCGCCGTGGACGGTCAGCGGCTCGCCGGCGAGCGCGCTCGTGATGAAACGCGGCACGACCTTCTCCCAGTGCTGGCGCGGCCCGTAGTTGTTGAACGGGCGCAGGGTCACGATGGGCAGGCCGTAGGTGACGAAGTAGGAGTAGGCGAGCCGGTCCGCGCCCGCCTTGGTCGCGGCATAGGGACTGCGAGGGTTGAGCGGATGCTCCTCGTCCATCGGGTCGGACTCGGCCGTCCCGTACACCTCGCTGGACGAGATGAGAACGAAGCGCTCGACCGGCGCCGAGCGGATCGCGTCGAGCAGCACCTGCGTCCCCTCGACGTTCGTTGTCACGAACTCGGACGCGCCTTCGAGGATCGACTTCTCGACGTGCGACTCGGCGGCGGCGTTCACGATCACGTCGACCTCGGCCACGATCTCGGCAACGAGCTCGGCATTGCGGATGTCGCCGTGGACGAACGCGAGCCGCTCGTGCGACATGACGTCGGCGAGGTTCTCGAGGTTGCCGGCGTAGGTCAGCGCGTCCAGCGAGACGACGTCGTACTCGGTCGCCTCGAGCAGGTGGCGGATCACGTTGGACGAGATGAACCCGGCACCGCCGGTGACCAGCACTCGCTTGCGTCGTGTCACGCTCAAAGCTCCTTGTCGATCAGGTAGAGGGGCCTGCCCTCGACGTCCCGCTGGATTCTGCCCAGATATTCCCCGATCAGGGCGAGGATGAATCCCTGGATGCCGAGCACGGCCAGCACGGCCACGCCGCCGAAGAGCGGTCCGGGAAAGTTGGCGCGGTCGATCCAGTAGTAGATGCCGTACGCGCCGAGCGCGGTCGCGCCGACCGTGCAGACGATCCCGACCCCGATGCCGATGAGCTGGATCGGCTGCGGCCAGAAGCCGGCGAGGACATGGAGCGCGAGACGCGTCAGACGCAGCGGCGAGTAGCGCGACGAGCCGGCGCGGGCTGCGTGGTCGACGTCCACCTCGACCACGCTGGCACCGCCCGAGAGGACGAGCGCCTTCGTGAACTTCTGCTTGCCGATCGCGCCGAGCATCGGTGTCACGACCTCGCGACGGTACGCGTTGAACGCGCAGCCGAAGTCGGAGATCTGGACGCCGGTGAAGCGGCGGAGCATCCCGTTGATCAGTCGCGACGGCAGCGTGCGGCCCCACGAGTCGCGACGGGCGGCGCGGCGGCCGCTGGCCACGTCGTAGCCGCTGGCGACGGCTGCGAGCAGCTTCGGGATGTCCTCGGGCATGTTCTGGAGGTCACCGTCCATCGTCACGACGATCTCGCCTCGCGCGCGGGCAAGGCCGGCGTGCATCGCGGGGTGCTGGCCGAAGTTGCGCTTGAAGCGGACGGCGCGGACGCGAGAGTCGGCAGAGTGCAGGCGCTCGAGCTCCGCGAACGTGCCGTCTGTCGAGCCGTCGTCGACGAAGATCAGCTCGTACGGCCGGTCGAGCGGGTCGAGGGTCGCAACCGTCCGCCGGTACAGCTCGTCCAGCGACGCCGCCTCGTTGTAGAGCGTGACGACGACGGAGAGGGCCGGCGCCGCCTCGGGCTCCGGGACCGGAGTTAGTGGCGCCTGCGCCATTTCTGAACGGTGAACTTACAGAAGCTTCGTGAGACGGCGGTAAGTTCGCGCCCAATGTGGCAGCCTGGCGATTCGGTGCTGCTGCGGGGCGTGCTGGACGGCTCCGTGCGCTGGGCCTTCCCGCACACCGTCGTCGAGGACACTGCAGAACGCGTGGTGCTGTTCATTCGGCCGGGTATCGAGGGGCGATTGATTCCACGCGACGAGGCGGACTACCTCGAGCGTTTCGAGGCGGGGGTGGACCCAGAACCGCACGTCTGGGCGCAGAACCGCGTGCTGAGGCTGATGCGCTTCGGGGAGTCGCACTCGCTCGATCTCTTCTGGGACGACGCGTCCGGCGACTTCCTCGGCGGGTACGTCAACCTGCAGACGCCGCTGCAACGGTCGGCGCTCGGGTTCGACTGCCTCGATCACGCGCTCGACGTCTGGATCGAGCCCGACGGTGCCTGGCAGTGGAAGGACGAGGACGATCTCGAGCGCTGCGTCGAGCTCGGGATCTTCAGCCCGGCCGAGGCCGCGGAGATCCGCGCCGAAGGCGAGCGCGTGGTTTCGGCGCTGCCCGAGTTGCTCCCGACCGGCTGGGAAGACTGGCGCCCGGACCCGGCCTGGGCCGCCCCGACGCTCCCACCCCGCTGGGACGTGCCCTGACGGGCTAGCTCTCGGCACAAGCAGAGCCAGGTCTCGAACAGCCTCTTGACAGATTCGGTGTCTGGCACCGATTCGGGCCTTCGCCCGACCGCGCCTGAGAACTGCCTGCTCAGACGGTGGTTTCTCGTCGAGCCGCCGCAGACGGTGTCAGACACCGACGGACAGGACGTCGTTCGCGGACGAGTCCGGTCGGGTCGTGACGTTAGGCGCCGAGCGCTGCTTTCAGCGCCTCGGCCACGCGGTCGAGATCGGAGTCCGTCAGCCGAGTGTGGAACGGCAGCGCCAGCGCGCGCTCGAACGCGTGATCGGCGCCCGGGAACGGGCCCTTGTCGGAGTACGCCGACAGCCGGTGCAGCGCGTAGGTGCCGATCTGCGCCTCGATTCCGCGCGCGCGAAGCGATGCGAGCGCCTCGTCGCGGCCCTCGACCTGGATCACGTACGCCTGCCAGCCGTGGCGGTCGCCCTCGTCCGCCGTCGGGAGCACGACCGGGAGCTCGCGTAGCCGCTCCGCATAGCCCCTCGCGATCCGCTCGCGGGCGGCCAGCAGCTCCTCCAGCCGCCGCAGCTGCGGGATGCCGACCGCACAGAGGACGTCCGACAAGCGGTAGTTGAGCCCGGCAACGGGCATGTCCGCGGGCGCCGGCGGTTTCCAGCCGTGGTTGCGAAGCTGGCGCACCGCGTCCGCGAAGCCGGCGTCGTTGGTCGTCACCGCGCCGCCCTCGCCGGTCGTGACGATCTTCCGCGGATGGAACGACAGGCACCCGAGCCGACCGAGCCCACCGCATGCACCCCCCCGTCGCCGAGCGCCGAGCGCTCCTGCAGCGTCCTCGACGAGCGTGACCGCCGGCAGTTCCTCGATCCGGGCCGGGCGACCGAACAGGTGCACGGGGACGATCGCCTTCGTTCGCCGCGTCAGCTCGATCCGCTCGGGATCGATGTTCATCGTCACCGGGTCGACGTCGACGAGCACGGGCCTCAGGCCTGCGAGGGCGACGACGTTCGCCGTGGCCGGGAACGTGTACGCGGGGACGATCACCTCGTCGCCCGGCTCGAGCCCGAGCGCCAGAACAGCCAGGTGCAACGCAGCCGTTCCGGATGACACGGCCACCGCATGCTCGACCGCGCAGGCGGCCGCGAGCAGCCCTTCGAACTCCGTCACCTTCGGGCCCATCGTCAGCTGTCCGGTCGCGAGCACCTCCGCGACCGCCGCGGCTTCCTCCGGCCCGACGTCGGGCCAGGCGAGCCGCACTACGTCGTCGCCGGTTGGCGTTCCCTGTACCAAGCGATCGTCCGCGAGAGCCCCTCGTCGAGGTCGACCTTCGCCTCGAAGCCGAGCAACTCGCGCGCCTTGTTCACGTTCGGAATCCGCACCTCGACGTCCGAGTAGTGCAGCGGCCGGAAGACGATCTCGCCCGGACAGGCGGTCAGCCGCTTGATCCGCTCGGCCAGGTCGAGGATGGTCACGGTCGAGCGCACGTTGCCGATGTTGAACGTCTGACCAACCGCCTCCGGCCGCTCGAGACATGCGAGCAACGCCTCGACCATGTCGTCGACGTAGCACCACGCGCGGATCTGCGAGCCGTCGCCGTGAATGGTCAGGTCATGTCCGTCCAGGGCCGCCTCGATGAACGCGCGGATCGCGCCGCCGCCGATCTGCCCGGGCCCGTAGACGTTGAACGGCCGCACCGTCACCGTCGGCAGGCCGAGCTCGTCGTGGTACGCGTGCGTCATGTGCTCGCCGGCGAGCTTCGAGACCGCATAGGTCCAGCGGGCCTCGCCGACCGATCCCGTCGTCGTGACGTGACCTTCCTCGACGTTGATCGCCTGCCGGCCGAACACCTCGCTGGTCGAGAAGTCGACGAAGCGCTCGAGCGTCGCGCCCACCGCGGCAGCCGCCTCGAGCACGTTGTAGGTGCCGATGACGTTCACGCGCATCGTGCGCACCGGGCTCTCGATCACGGTCTCGACCCCGGCGATCGCCGCGCAGTGGACGACGTGCGTCGAACCGGGCAGAAGCGCCGCGAGCGCGGCTGGATCGAGCACGTCCAGCTCGTGGAAGGTGAAGTTCGGATGCTCGGCGAGCTCGGAGCCGGAGAGCGCGTCGCGGTGGAGATTGTCGAGCGCGACGATCTCGTTGGCGTCGACGAGCCGCGCCGCCAGGGTCGTGCCGATGAAGCCGGCGCCGCCCGTGATCAGGATCCGCTTGCCCGCCAGAGACATGCGGCGAGTCTAGCCCTGTCACCTGACCGGTTCCCACGTGTGCGCCGCGTGTGAGCGTCACGTGAGGTCAGGCCACGAAGATCCGCAAATGCGCAGCGCCTGGATGTTCGCAATCGTCACGATCGTCGTAGCCGGCGGGCTGGCCGGGACCGGAGCGGCCGGCAACTACGGCGGCCCACAGGGAGACTGCTGCCCGCAGTGGTCGCCGCACGGAACGCAGATCGTGTTCACGACGATCCGGATCCAGCCGCCCGGCGTCGGCGCCGTCGGCGCGCACGGAGGCGGCGAGCAACTCATCCCCGGCATCCCGATCGGAGCGCGCTCGCCGGACTGGACTCACGTCGCCTATCTCAAAGAGGTCGGCTCCGACGACTGGCTCGCCGTCTCGAAGGTCGACGGCTCCGACGAGCATCTGCTCGCCGACAATCCGTTCGGCTTCGACTGGATCGACTCCACGCGGCTCGTCGTCGGCACGTCCGACGGCCTCATCGAAGTCGGACTCGACGGGTCGGGTCGATCGGTCGTCCCGACCTCGGGACTCGCGAGCTCCCCCGCCTGGTCTCCTGACGGGCAGCACGTCGCCTATCTCAACGGGCCGGCCGCGAGCCTGCATGCGATCGATCTGAGCGCCCGGCGCGACATCGTCGTCGAGCCGCATCCGCTCGACCCGGGTACCGATTCTTGGTCGCCCGACGGCTCGCGGATCGCCTACTGGAGCGGCACGCCGGAGAAGGCGTTGCTGACTGTCTTCAGCTTCGTCGCCTACTCGGTCGTGGCGCGCTTCGGGGACACGTACTCGACCGGGCCGATCGCCTGGAGCCACGACGGGAAAGAGCTCTTCGTCCCCGCTCGCAACGGCACCCAGGTGATCGACCTCGCGACCCGAACGCGACGCACGTTGGTCGGCATCGACGACCCGGTGGTCTCGCCGGACTGGCATCTGCTCGCGTACTCCGCAGGCGGTGAGTGCCGGGACCGCCTGGGCATCTACGTGGCGAACGCCGACGGCTCCGATCGGCGCAGGCTCACGTACAGCTGCCGTATCGTCGGCACGGAGGGACCGAACGTCCTCCACGCCGACTGGTCGCGGGTGGTCCTCGGCCTGGGCGGAGACGACACGCTGTACGCCGACGACACGCGCTACTTCTTCGAGGGGAACACGCTCTACGGCGGCCCGGGCGACGACACGCTCGTCGGGGGGAACGGTCAGGACATCCTCGACGGCGGCCCCGGGAACGACACGCTCGAGGGCGGCCTGAACGACGACGTCCTGATCGGCGGGCCGGGCCATGACCGCATCGACGGCGGCAAGGGCGGCGACACGATCTACGCGCGAGACGGCGAGCGCGACTGGATCACGTGCGGGCCGAACGCGTACAACCGCCGTGACCGGGTCTACGCCGACCAGTACGACGTCGTGGCGAAGGACTGCGAGCTCGTCTACCGCAAGACGGTGAGGTAGGCCCGTCTATGCTCGGCCCGTGGACGTGCTGGCCTCGCTCGTTGCCTGGGCCGAAGCCGAGCCGGCTGTCCGGGCGATGATCCTCACCAGCACCCGCGCGCTGCCGGATAGGCCCGGCGACGCGCTCTCCGACTACGACGTGATCGTCCTCGTGGACGACGTGGACGCGTTCGTCGCGCGCGAGGCCTGGCTCGAAGCACGGCCGGGCGCGCTCGCCCGCTGGGGCGACGAGAACGAGCAGCTCGGGGAGCGGACCGTCTTCCGCGGCGTCGTCTACGCGGACGGCACGAAGATCGACTGGTAGCTCTGGCCGGAGGCGTTCCTGGAGCTGATGGCCGGCGCGCCCGCGCTGCCCCACCAGCTCGACGTCGGTTACCGCGTGCTGCTCGACAAGGACGGCCGCACGGCAGGCTGGCGGCCGGCGACGTACCGCGCACACATCCCGCGCCCACCGAGTGCGGACGAGTACCGCGCGGTGGTCGAGGAGTTCTGGTGGTCGACGACGTACGTCGCCAAGTCGCTGTGGCGCGGCGAGGTCGTCCACGCCAAGTTCGCGCTCGACACCGACGCGAAGCTCGGCGCCCTGCGGCCGATGCTGGAGTGGCTCGTCGAGCTCGGCCGTGACTGGAACTGGAAGCCGGGTGCATACGGCCGCGGCCTCGAACGCGCGCTGCCGGAGGACCTGCGGGCCGAGCTCGAGGCCACATACGTCGGCGCCGGGATCGAGGAGAACTGGGAGGCGCTCTTCCGCACGACGGCGCTCTTCCGGCGGGCGGCGCGTGAGGTCGCCGGTGCGCTCGGATTCGAGTACCCGCAGGACGTCGACGAGGCGTGACCGCCCACCTCGAACGGGTACGGGCGCTCGCGCCGGGCACGTAGGTTCGTCCGATGACGCGGGTCCCGGGCCCGCCTTAGAGCGAGTCGCCGTCGACCTACGTGCGGGACAGGCCGCGACGTCGTCTACGCCGACAGAATCGAAGTGGTCGCTTCAAACTGCGAGATCGTGCATCGGAGCCGACGCCGGCGCGTCGTCGTCGGCGCGCAGCACGGCGGCGACGAACAGCAGGGCTCCGAAGGACAGCGCCCCGGCGAGCGCCGCGTACGTGGCCGAGATGCCCCAGTGCTGGAACATCGGTCCGACGACGAGGCGTCCCGCAGGGCCGCCAAGCGCGCTCGAGGTCATCACGGCCGTCATCACCTTCGCGCGCAGCGCTTCGGGCGGCCGTGTCGAGAGCAGACCCATGATCGGGGCGTTCACGAGCGGGACGAACACGCCGCAGAGGAGGAGGAAGACGCCGACGGCCTCCCAGGGCAGGTCGGCCACGAGCGCCCACAGCGGTAGCACGACGAGCACCATCGCGCCGCCGGCCAGACGCAGCGGCGAGAAGCGATCGAGTGCCTTCATCGCCAGGATGCTGCCGCAGAGCGCGCCGATCCCGAAGGCGCTGAACAGCCAGCCGACGACCTTCGGATCCTGGTCGAAGCGCAGGTAGGCGAGCGCCGGCAGGGAGGTGAAGATCGCCGACGCGGCCGCATCGAGGATGACGAGCGTCAGTGTCATCGGCCCGAGCACGCGGTCGCGGGCGAGGAAGCGGACTCCGGCAAGAACGCCGCGCGAGCTCTCGTCGGCCGCCACGGGCTTCCCGCCGTGGACGAAGGCGAGGATGAGCAAAAACGCAGCGAGGTAGGTCGCGGCATCGACGATCAGCACTGCGGGCGCGCCGATCGCCGCGACGAGGATCCCGCCGAGCGCCGGCCCGAGGATCAGCGTCACCTGCTGGGCACCACCGAACGCCGCGGAGACCTTGGACACGACCGTCTCGTCGTCGCCGTAGATCTCCGGGATGATCGTCCGCTGCGCCGCGAAGTACGGCGCCGTGAACACGCCGAGCACGAACACGATGACGAGCAGCACGGGGAACGACAGTCCGCCGGTCCAGTGCAGGAGCGGCACGAGCATCATCAGGGGCGCCCTGAACGCGTCCGAGATCAGCATCGTCCGCCGGGCACCGAGGCGCGCGACGACGGTTCCGCTCGGAATGCCGAAGAGCGCCATCGGCGCGATCTCGACCGCAAGAACGAGACTCATCTTCGCCACCGACCCCGTCGTCACGAGCACGAACCACGGCAGCGCGACGAACGTCATCTGCGTGCCCGTCACGGAGATCAGCGACGAGGCGAGCAGCGCCAGGGTCGTCCGGTTTCTCAGCATCGCGCGAGAATAATAAAACGTCCGTACGGTTTTGTAAAAATTTGCCCGTGCCGAAGCGGTCAGAGGAGCATCTCGAAGCACGCCGCCGCCAGATCCTCGACGGCGCCCGCGCGGCGTTCTCCCGCTACGGCTACGAGGGTGCGACGGTGACGAAGCTCGAGCAGGAGATCGGCCTTTCGCGCGGCGCGATCTTCAACTACTACCCGAGCAAGTACGAGATCTTCTACGCGCTCGCGTCGGAGCAACAGGCCGAGGCGCTGGAGATTTGGATGGAACGCGGCTTCGAGGCCCTGCTGCGCGTGATCGCAGAGGAGAACCCGGACTGGCTCGGCGTCTACCTCGAGCACGTGCGCCACCTGCGAACGGACCCCGCGCTCCGCGAGCGGTGGAAGAACCGCACTCCCGACGAGGACCGGACCGCCCTCGAGCACATGCTCGCGCTCCAGGCTCGAGGGGAGATCCGCGACGACGTGCCGCCCGAGGCGATCGGAAGCTTTCTCGGGATACTCGTCGACGGCATCGCGCTGCAGACGAGCGCCGGCTTCCCGGTCGAGGTCGAGCCGGTGTTCGGCCTGATCCGGGACGCGATCGCACCGCGGAAGTAGCCTGCGGGTCGTGAAAACCGTGCTCTTCGTCGGTGCGGGGCGGCACCAGCGCCGCGCGCTGCGGCGCGCCCGCGAGCTCGGCCTGCGCGTGGCCGCGATCGACCGGAACGCGAACGCGCCCGGCTTCGCGGATGCCGACGTGACCGAGACGGTGGACTTCGCCGACGTGGACGACGCCGTAGCGGCCGCGCGGCGGATCGGGCCGGACGGTGTGCTCACGGTCGCCTCCGACCGCGCCGTACCGGTGGCCGCGCGGATCGCCGAGGAGCTGAGCCTGCCCGGCATCGGCTCGGACACGGCGCGGGTCGTCACGAACAAGGTGGCGATGCGGCTGCGGCTCGCCGAGGCGGGCGTCCCCCAGCCGCGGTTCGCGGCCGTGCGCACGCTCGAGGACGGCCAGGCGGCGCTGACGGAGATCGGGCTGCCGGCCGTGCTCAAGCCGGCCGACTCGGCCGGCCAGCGCGGGATCACGCTCGTACGGGCCGACGAGGAGCTCGGGCAGGCGCTTGCGAACGCGCTCGCCGAGTCGCGAACCGGCGACGCGATCCTGGAGCGCTTCCACGAGGGCGCCGAGGTGAACTGCCTCGCGGTCGCGCGCAGCGGCGAGGTCTCCGTGCTCACGCTCTCCGACCGGCGGCGCCCCGGCGGGGACGGCTTCGGTGTCTGCCTCGCGCACGTCTATCCGGCAGACCTCGACTCGGACGCGGCGGCGGAAACCGAGCGGGTCGCCGCGGCGGCGGTGCGCGCGGCAGGCATCGTCGACGCGGTCGCCTACCCGCAGCTCCTCGTCTCGGCTGATGGCGTCAGGCTGGTCGAAATCGCCGCACGCGTGCCGGCCGGGCTGATGGACGAGGTCTCGCGGCTCGGCATCGGCGTCGACCTGGTCGAGATCGCGCTGCGCCAGGCGCTCGGCGAGGACGTGCCCGACGAACTGCTGCGGCCTAGCGTGCGGCAGCCGCTGGCAATCCGCTTCTGGACGGCCGAGCCGGGACCGCTGCCGACAGGCGTCGTGCGCTCTGTGAACGGCATCGAGCACGCGCTCGCTGCTCCGGGCGTCGTCGCCGGCGAGTCGTACCTCGCGGTCGGCGAGACGATCCGGCCCGCGCGCGTCGACGGCGACCGACGCGGCTACGTGATTGCGCTCGGCGAGACGCGCGAGGAGGCCGTCGCGCGGGCTGACGCGGCCGCGAGCCTCGTTGAGGTGGAGGTCGAGTGAGCGACCCGCGCGTGGAGCTGGTCGGCCGAGCCTATGACTCCATCGCAGACCGCTTCGCCGACTGGTGCCAAGACGTCGAGGGCGACCCACGGCGCGAGTGGGCAAAGGATCTCGCGTCGCGCCTGGCGCCGCGCGCGCGCGTGCTCGAGCTCGGTTGCGGTGCGGCCTCGGCGGAGACCGTGATGTTCGCCGAGCGGTTCCACCTCACCGGCGTCGACGTCTCGGGCGAGCGGATCCGGCGGGCCAGGGAGCATGTCCCGGGAGCCGAGTTCGTGCACGCGGACATCCTCCAGGCTGTGCTTCCCGCCGCGTCATTCGACGCCGTGTGCTCCTTCTACGTCTTCAACCACGTGCCGCGCGAGCTTCTCGGCGCGTTGCTCCACCGGATCGTCGGCTGGCTGAAGCCCGGCGGGCTTGCCATGAACGCGTTCGGCGCCTCCGACAACCGGGGCTGGACGGGCGAGTGGCTCGGCGCCGAGATGTTCTTCTCCGGCTTCGAGCCGCCTGAGAACAGCCGGCTGGTCGAGGCGGCCGGCCTGGAGATCCTGCGGGACGAAGTCGTGTCCTACCTCGCGCCCGAGGGCACCGCGGAAAGATTCCAGTGGATCCTGGCGCGCAAATGACCTGTGCGTTCGACCTCGAGCACTACGGCGAGCTGCTGGCCGCTGCGCGCCAGGGCGGTTACCGGTTCGCGTTCTTCGACACCGATCCGCAGCCCGGCGACCTGCTGCTGCGCCATGACGTCGACCTGTCGCTGGAGGCTGCGCTGGCGCTGGCGGAACTGGAGGCCGAGCTCGGGACGCCGGCGACATACCTCCTGATGACGCGGAGCGAGTTCTACAACCTCGCCGCGCCGTCGGGCGAGGCCGCAATCGAGCGGCTGCGCCGGCTGGGTCACCGGGTCGGGCTGCACGCGGTGTACCCGGACGCCGAACACGACGCGCGGTTCGATCCGGTGCTCGCATGGCACAACCCCGACCCGGACTACCTGACGGCGCCCGTCGAAGGATTCGTCAACGTCATGCAGCCCGGCTTCTTCGACCCCGAGCACTACCGCTCGGACTCGAACCAGCGCTGGCGCCACGGTTGCCCGCACGAGGCGCTCGCGCGGGGCGAGTTCGAGTGGCTGCAGCTGCTCGTCCACCCGGAGATCTGGGTCTACCCGGGCGACACGATGCGCGAGACGATGGCGTCGATGCTGGCGGCCGAGCGCGACCTCCGCCTCGACCAGCTCGAAGCCGACCGGATCGACCTTTCCTGACCCTGCCGCCCGCGGCCGTTCCGGCCACGGCCGAACTGCGGTGTCAGACACCGAATTTGTCAAGCGGATTGTGTGACGAAAGTGTGACTTTTTCTCCACAGGGAGAGTCGGCTTTCCATGCGGTATTCGGCGCGCGTCCCGACCGTGCGAAACACGCCCCGTACCCTCGCCGTCTCCGACCGACACGACGGGCGGTGTCTGACACCGGTTGCTCCGCTGGCGGCGACTCGGCGCCAGGGACAGGGCTACGATGGGCCGCGTGCTCACGTCGGAGAAGCCGCTCGACCAGAGGCTCGACCGGGAGCTCACCGAGCGCTTCCTGCGCGACCCCGACGCGCTCGCCCGTGCGGAGCGCGAGATCGTCTCGAGCGGGCTCGTCGAGCACCTCGAGGAGCAGGCGGCGCGCTTCTGGGCCACGGTTCAGGGCGAGACTCGCGGGCACCGCTACAACACCGGCCGGGCGACCGGGCGCGACGGCTACGGCGAGGGCCTGCGCCTCTACGCCGTGCTGCGCAAGCTCGGGCCGCGCGTGGCCGTCGAGACCGGGGTCTGCAACGGCGTCTCGACCGCGTTCCTCCTGCTCGCGCTCGCCGAGAACGGCGACGGCGAGCTCCACTCCGTCGACCTGCCGGAGATCGCGGGCGAGGACTACGCACCCGGCACGTTCTTCGACGGGAAGGGCGGCGCGGTCGTCCCAGCCGGTGAGGAGCCAGGTTGGATGGTGCCGCCGAACCTCCGCGACCGCTGGCACCTCGAGCTCGGCCGCAGCCAGGACGTCCTGCCGCCACTGCTCGGCCGGCTCGGCCCGATCGACTTCTTCATGCACGACAGCGAGCACTCCGAAGCCTGCATGCGCTTCGAGTTCGACACCGCGTGGGCGGCGCTCCGCGACGGGGGCGTCCTCGCGGCCGACGACGTGACCGTCAACGACGCGTTCGCGACCTTCGCCGCGGGGCACGGCCGCGAGCCGATCGAGATCGGCCCGAAGCTCGCCCTGATCGTCAAGTGACGCTCACCGTCGTCGTGACGGCGTCCGGCGCGCCCGGCACGGCGGCCCTCCTGCGCGCGCTGCGCGAGAACGGCGAGCGAGACGTTCGCCTCGTCGGGACAGACATGTCCGAACAGGCTGTCGGCCGCCACCTTTGCGACGCCTTCCACGTCGTCCCGCGTGGCTCCGATCCGGCCTTCTCCGACACGGTGCTCGACGTCGCGAAGCGCGAGGGCGCCTCGGCCGTCCTGCCCCAGTCCTCGTTCGACCTGCCCGGCCTGGCCGCGTCCCGCGAGGCCTTTGCCGCCGAGGGCGTGGCCGTGCTGGTCGCCTCCTCCGAAGCCGTACACCGCGCGAACGACAAGGCCGAGAGCTACGCGCTGCTCGACGCGATCGGCGTGCGCGGTCCAGCGTGGCGGCGCGTGAAAGGCGCCGACGCCGTCGCCGCAGCTGCCCGCGAGCTCGGCTACCCGGACGAGGAGCTCGCGCTGAAGCCGGTCTTCTCCTCTGGCTCGCGCGGCTTCCGCATCCTGTCCGCCTCGGCCGACCGCCGAGAGCAGCTGCTCACGAACCGACCGGGTGTCGCCGAGGCGATGCGGCTCGAGGATCTCCTCGACGTGCTCGGCGACGACGACACCGAGCTGCTCGTCATGGAGCTCGCGCGCGGCAAGGAGCGGACGATCGACGGCATTGCCGCGAAGGGCGAGCTCCTGCTCGGCCATCCGAAGACTCGCGAGGCCATGCGCGCCGGCCTGGCAATGTACTTCGAGACACTCGACGACCCGGCCCTGATGGACACGGCCGCGAAGATCGTCGCCGAGCTCGAGCTCGACCACTTCTTCAACATCCAGCTCGTGGGCGAGCATGTGATCGAGATCAATCCCAGGATCTCGACGATCGTCTACCAGGAGGACCTGAACCTGCCCTGGCTCGGCGTCAAGCACGCACTCGGCGAGATCGCGCCCGACGAGCTCGCGGCCCTCGCGGCCCGCATCCGCCCCACCCGCCGGGCGCTCCGCTACTTCGACCAGGTCGAGTGGGACGCGTGAGCCGCGCCGGCAAGAACGGGCGCCCGCTCAGGGTCGTCCACTGCCCGGTGAACACGGCCGGCGTGCCCTGGCAGAACGTCGAGGCGCTGCGCCGCCAGGGCGTCGACGCGAAGCTCGTCGTCTTCGAGCGCTACCGGCTCCACCCCGAGGCCGACTGGTCGCTCGACCGTTCGGGCGGCTTCATCCGTCGCCAGCTGGCGCAGTGGAAGGCCTTCCTCAAGCTCCTGCCGAAGACGGATGTCTTCCACTTCTACTTCGGGCTGACGCTGATCCCGAAGTCGTTCCAGTTCCCGATCCTCCGGCTCTTGCGGAAGAAGTCGGTGCTGCACTTCCTCGGCTCCGACATCCGCGGCCGCTCGCCCGAGGAGCTCTCCTACAGCGGCTCGGCCGACGCCCAGATCGTCGGCTCGTACGACGCGATCCGCTGGGTCCCTGACGCCCATGTCGTGCCGCCGGGCATCGACCTGAGCGTCTTCTGTCCCGTCGAGCCGTCTGCCCGCGAGCGCCCGCTCGTCGTCCACGCGCCGTCGAACCGGGCCCGCAAGGGCACCGAGCACGTGATCGCCGCGTGCAAGGAGCTGGACGTCGACCTCGAGATCGTCGAAGGCCTCCACCACGCCGAGGCGCGCCGCCGCTACGAGCGTGCCGACATCGTCGTCGACCAGCTCAACGCCGGCTGGTACGGACTGTTCGCGATCGAGGCGATGGCGCTCGGCAAGCCGGTCGTGACGTCGCTCCACGAGGACGCGGTCGCGCGGACAGAGAGCGCGTTCGGCGTGACGATGCCGCTCGTCCACGCGACGAAGGAGACGCTCGTCGAGGCGCTGCGGCCGCTCGTCGAGTCGCCGGAGGAGCGAGCGCGCATCGGCGCCGAGAGCCGCGCGTACGTCGAGAAGGTGCACGACGGCGACCGCAACGCCGAGCGGCTCGTCGAGATCTACCACGAGGTCTCCACCGAGCAGAAGTCGCTCCAGTCCGTCGACGGGAAGACCGAGCCGGGAGGCCTGCCGATCTTCGGGCAGATCACGAAGCTCGGCAAGCAGTCCGCGATCTACGGCCTCGGCGGTCTCGTCTCCCGGATCCTCGCCGTCGTCCTCCTGCCGCTCTACACGAGCTACCTGTCCACGGACGACTACGGCAAGATCGAGACGCTCGTCGCCGCCTCGTCGGTGCTGATGATCGTGCTCCAGCTCGGCATCACGAGCGCGTTCTTCCGCTTCTACTTCGACGCGCACGACCAGGAAGGCCGCATACGCGTGGTTCGGACGAGCTTCTGGTTCACGATGGTCAGCGCGACGTTCGGGCTCGTCCTCTGTCTGCCCTCGCCGGCCCGATCGCGAGCGAGCTGCAGATCGGGGACCAGAAAGGACTCGTCGTCGCGGCGGCGATCGGGATGTGGGCGGGGATGAATTACGCGCAGCTGACGGCGGTCTTCCGCGCCGAGGACCGTGCGGTCGGCTACGTGACCGCGAGCCTCGCGAACGTGATCATCACCGTCGGCGCCACGGTCCTGCTCGTCGTCACGTTCAAGGAGGGCCCGCTGGGCGTGCTCGTCGGCAACTTCATCGGCACGCTCCTCGTCTACTTCGTGCTGCTCGGCTACCGGCGGTACCAGCTCGGGCTCGTGTTCGACCGGAAGCTGTTCCGCGCGATGAACAAGTTCGGGATGCCGCTCGTCCCGGCCGCGCTCGCGCTCTGGGCGGTCAACTTCATCGACCGGCTGTTCATCGCGCTGTTCAAGGGCCAGGGCGAGGTCGGCGTCTACTCCGTGGCCGTCCGCGTGTCCTCGGCGATCGTGTTCCTGATGATCGCGTTCCGGACGGCCTGGCCCGCGTTCGCCTACTCGATCCAGGACGACCGCGAGGCGCGCCGGACCTACTCGTACGTGCTCACGTACGTCGTCTACGTGAGCTGCTGGGTCTCGCTCGGCTTCGGTCTGCTCGCGCCGTGGATCGTTCACGTGCTCGCCCGAAACCCGAGCTTCCACCGTGCCTCGGAAGCCGTCGCGCTGCTCTCGTTCGGCGGCGCCGCCTACATCGCCTACACGGTCATGGCGATCGGCTCGGGACGCGCACGCAAAACGCAGTGGAACTGGGTCATCGCCGGCTTCGCCGCGGCGGTGAACATCGTCCTGAACGTGATCCTGATCCCGCCCTACGGCATGGAGGGCGCCGCGATCGCGACCGCGGCCGCTTACTTGGCGCTCTTCCTCGGGATGATCATCTACTCGCAGGAGGTCTACTACGTGCCGTACCAGTGGCGGCGCGTCTTCACGGCGGCGGCCGTGGCGGTCGGGCTGAACGTCGTCGGCTCGGCGCTGCACGTGCCGCTCGCGATCGCGATCCTGCTCGTGCTCGTCTACCCGCTCGCGCTGATCCCGCTCGGCTTCTACCTTCCCGCCGAGCTG
The DNA here is from genome assembly GCA_963776735.1 of uncultured Actinomycetes bacterium. GTDB lineage: Bacteria > Actinomycetota > Thermoleophilia > Gaiellales > Gaiellaceae > PALSA-612. The sequence continues at coordinate 1,942 of CAVZNV010000001.1, read as the reverse complement.
CGCAGGCTCCGCCGCCTGGTGCCGGTCCCGCGCTAAGGTCTGGCCATGGACGACGCACAGGTTCAGGCCCGTATCGAGGAGCTCGTCGCCGAGGAGCACCGCCTCTGGGACGCCGAGTCGTCCGGCAACGCGAGCCCCGACGACAAGGCGCGCCTGGCCGAGCTCAAGGTCGGGCTCGACCAGTGCTGGGATCTCCTCCGCCAGCGCCGCGCGCTCGAGCAGTACGGCATGGATCCCGACGCCGCGGCTCCGCGCAGCCCGAACGTCGTCGAGAACTACGAGCAGTAGCTATACGCAAAGTTGCGAGTCGCAACTTTGCGTATAAATAGCTCGCAATCTGCTACATTTGCTCGGAAGTGGCCGAGCAGAACCCGTTCAGCTACGGCGACCTCGCGCTCGACGACACCTTCACCGACCGCGAGCGCGAACTGTCCGAGCTCGAGTCCGACATCCTCAACGGCCAGAACGTCGTCCTCTTCGCGCCGCGCCGCTACGGCAAGACATCGCTCGTCTGGCGCGCGACCCAGGAGCTCGTCAGCCGCGAGGGCGTCCTCGTCGCACAGGTCGACCTCATGCGAACCCCGACCAAGGAGCAGTTCGCCGCGCGGCTCGCCCAAGCGATCTACGAACAGATCGCGAGCCCGCTGCTCCGCGTGCGGGAACGCGCGGCGCAGATCTTCGGCGGGCTCCGCGTCCTGCCGGTGATGACGGTCGATCCGAGCGACGGCACGCTCGGATTCAGCTTCACCACTGGTCACGCCAGGGAAGACGTCGACGCCACGATCGAGAAGCTCCTCGACCTGCCGGCTGAGCTGGCGGCCGGGCGCGACCGGAGGGTGGCGATCGTCTTCGACGAGTTCCAGGAGGTGCTCGCGATCGACCCGCACCTCCCGAACATCATGCGCGCGGCCTTCCAGACACAGCCCGAGATCGCGCACGTGTACCTCGGCAGCAAGCGGGCGATGATGCACCGCCTGTTCAACGACGCGAACGAGCCCTTCTGGCGCAGCGCGAAGCAGATGGAGCTCGGCCCCATTGCGGACGAGCCGTTTGCCGTCTTCGTCGGCGAACGGTTCCGATCGACCGGAAAGGACGTCGACCCGGAGGTCGTCGCATCCCTGCTCGACATCACGCAAGGCCATCCGTACGGGACGCAGGAGCTCGCGTATGCACTCTGGGAGGTGACCGACACAGGCTCGACGGCCGCGCTCGACGACCTGTCCCGGGCGCTCGACCACGTGCTGCGCTCCGAGAACGCCCACTTCACGCGGATCTGGGACGAAGCCCCGACCGCGCAGAAGCTCGTCCTCCAGGCGCTGGCGCTCGAGCCCCTCGCGCCGATCACGAGTTCGGGCTTCCGGCGCCGGCACGGTCTGCCCACGAGCTCGAGTGTCCAGCGCGCGCTCGAGGCGCTGGTCGACGACGAGGTCGTGGCCAAGGAGTCGCGAGGTGCCTACCGGATCGCCGAGCCGTTCCTCGCCGAGTGGGTCCAGCGGTTCGGTAGCTAACCCAGCCGGACCGGGTCGGCGAGCCTGATCCTCGGGTCGAGGAACCCGTAGGCGATGTCGACGAGCGTATTCAGCGTGATCACGATCAGCGAGATGAACACCACGATGCCGCAGATCATCGGCAGGTCGAACTGGTTGTTCGCGATCAGCAGCGTCCTCCCGACGCCCGGCAGGTTGAACACCGTCTCGATGAAGACCGCGATCCCGAACGCGTGCCCGATGTCCATGCCCAGGATCGTGACGATCGGGAGCATGCCGTTCCGCGCCGCGTGTGAGAGCACGACGCGCCGCTCCGAGGCGCCCTTTGCACGGGCCGTGCGAACGTAGTCCTCACCCAGCGTCTCCAGCATCTGCGACCGGATCATCCGCACGTAGAGGGCGGCGAAGAAGACGCCGAACGTGATCCACGGCAGGAGCATGTGGTATGCCCATTG